>NZ_JBFOKT010000001.1:910797-1635871 GCF_047246685.1 Microbacterium martis
CCCACCGACACCCGGCCCGCCGGGCCCGACCCGGCCCATCCCGCACGCCCGGCCGGCCCCCCCCCCCCCCCCCCCGGGGGGGGGGGGGCCCCCCGGGGGGGGGGGGGGGGCCCCCCCCCCCCCCCCACGACCGGCTGTCTGTAGGAGAGAAAAATGGCTGGTGAACGACAGGCCCGTCTGGCGGACCGGATCCGCGTGATCCTGGCCGAGCGGCTCGAGAAGGGTCTCCGCGACCCGCGGCTCGGCTTCGTGACGATCACCGACGTCCGCGTCAGCGGCGACCTGCAGCACGCGTCGGTGTTCTACACCGTGCTCGGCTCCGAGGAGGAGCGAGTCGCCAGCGCGGCCGCGCTCACCTCGGCGACGGGGATGCTGCGCAGCGAGGTCGGGCGACAGCTCAGCACCCGACTGGTGCCGACGCTGGAGTTCATCCCCGACGCCCTGCCGGAGAGCGCCGACCACATCGGCGCCCTGCTGCGTCAGGCGCAGGAGCGGGACGCCGAGGTCGCGAAGCTCGCGTCATCGGCCTCGCACGCCGGAGATGCGGACCCGTACCGCACCGACGACTAACAGGACTGACCGGACTGCCCGTTCGCGGGGTCGATCTCACCGATATACAGCGTTGGAGAACGCCTCTGCGCCCACTCCCGGGTTGCTACTCTCGGCTCGGCGGGATCGATTCCCGCGGAGCTGAGGGGGATCGGCATCGAGGGTTCGGACGCGCGTGGAGGAGCTCGCTCGGTCGTGCCCGAGGTCGTCGAGCCGATGCTCCACGACCTGCAGGAGCGCGGCCTGAGTTGCGCTCCTCACGTGGTGTCCCGCCTCGTCGCGGAGCTGCACGGCGACGAGGAGTCGATCCGCGAGGTGGTCGCGCGCCTGGCGCCCGCGCAGCGAGGGGGACTCCACTCGCTGCCGACGCCGCTCCCGCTCGTCCCGGCGATCGCGCGCGCCTTCCACGATCTCTTGCTTCCGGCGCGCGACCGCGACCTGTTGCTGGCGGTGTCGGTCTGCCTCGACGACGACCTCGACCCCCTCGTGGAATTCGACGGACGATCCGCGCTCGAGATCGCCGCCGCGCCGGTCGGCCGTCACCTCATCGTTCGAGCGGGGCGCGCCCGGATGGTCGACCCTCGGCTGGCCATCTGGATCCGTTCCCGCACCGATCCGGCGGTGATCGGAGCGGTGCACGATCGGCTGAGCGCGATCTTCGCCGCTCGCGGGGATCGGGTGAGTGCCGACTGGCACCGCGCTCGGGCCTCCGTGGATCGGGATCCCGCCGCCGCGGCAGAGCTGACCCGCATCGCCAGGGAGCTCTCCGAGGCGGGGTACCCGGATCGGGCCCTGCTCCTCGCCCGCGAGGCGACCGAGCACGCCGAGGGCGTCGCCCTCGACGAGGCGCTGCTCGTCGCCGGCGCGTCGGCGGTCGGCGCGGGCTTCGTCGTCGAAGCGTCCGCGCGGCTGGGACGGCTCTTCTCGGGAGGAGCAGAGCGGTATCGCCTGCAGGGCCTCGCCGGACTTCTCACCGCTCGCGCGCATCTGCACGGGGCGGTGCCCGAGGTCGATCCCGGGACTCTCCGTCCGCGCAGCGACGATCCGGAGGACTGGTATTCGTGGACGCGTGCGGCGGCCCTCGCCGCTGTGCTCTGCGCCGAGCGGAGCGATCGCGTCGGGATGCGGTCCTGGCTGGACGCGCTGCGGGAGGGAGCTGCCCGGGTCGGTGCGGAACGCACCCTGCGCGATCCCGTCGTCGCCCTCAGCTGGCTGATCGCGGGGGAGCGCGACGTCGACGATGTCGCCGGGTCGGGTCCGGTGAGCGGACGGATGCTGCGCGCGATCCGGGCGGCAGTGGCGGGCGAGGTGGACCGCGGGCTCCGGATCCTGCGGGCTGCGGACGACACGACGGAGGGAGAGACCGACCCGCTCGTCGCCGGGTTCGAGTTCAGCCCGGTCGTCCAGGCCTACCGGTCTGTCGTCGAGGCACTGCTCCTCGTCTGGCGCGGCGACCTCGGCCCGGCACGCGAACACCTGTCGCACGCTGCGCTCCACTTGCCGGTCGCGATGCCGTTCGCGGGCCTCGGCGTCGTCCTGCTGCGACGGCTCGACCTGGCCGTGTTCGGCGACCTCGGCCCCATAGCGCGCGCACTGACGGCGGCCCTGCCCGCAGCCGTGAAGATCGACCGGCTGATCGACCGGGGCATCCGCTCCTACCTCGCCGGCGACTTCGACGACGCTGCGGCGTCGGTCGAGCTGTGGCTCGACCTCGGCGCCCCGCAGACGACCATGTCCGTGCCCGGCCTCGACGAGGTCGCTCTGACGTGGGAGGTCGGAACCCGCGCTCCGGGGATCGTCGCTCCACCCGACCTGATCCTCGCGCACGAGCTGCGGATGCGGATCGCGAAGACGACCGAGGGGCGCTGGCGCACCGAGCGCGACGAGGTGCGGGCATCGGCGCGTACGCTGCGCTCGCCCTTCTCGCGTGCCCGGGTCGAGGCGATGATCGGCGCCCAGTGCGCGATCCGAGACGAGCGCGTGGCGGCGCGCAGCCACCTCCGCAGCGCGCAGCGTCTCTTCGAGCTGAGCGGAGCCGCGGCCTGGGCGGAATCGGTCGAGCGGCGTCTGACGAGGCTCGACATCGAGGAAGGCCGTCGCACGTCGGGAGCCGACCCGCTCGCCGCCTGCCGGCACGCCTGGTCCCTGCTCCTCACGGCCCGCGAGGTCGAAGTCGCCATGCTCGCGGTCGACGGAGCCGCCAATCGCGACATCGCACAGGCTCTCGGGGTGTCGGTCCGCACCGTCGAGGTGCACCTCGGGCGCGTCTTCGGCAAGCTCGACGTGCGCCGACGCGTGGAGCTCACGGCGCTGGCCCACCGCACGAATCAGCACCTCTGAGCTCGCCGCGTCACCGCGGCAGCGAGATCGCCCCGCCATCGGCCTCCGCGAGGCCGTCGGCGATGAGCGAGTCGATCGCCCGGTCGCGCTGGGCCGCGTCGGGCCAGTCCGGCAGGATCTCGTCCAGGGGCACGGGCACGGGTGCTTCCCGCCGCAGCGCCCGCAGGATCGAACCCCGCGCCTGTCGGTCCGACCCCTCGTAGCGAGCCTGGCGTCTGCGGACGTCGCCGGTGTCGGGTCGCCCCGCCCCGAGCCAGGCGCACGAAGTGGCGATGGGGCACGCGTCGCAACGCGGCGACCGCGCCGTGCACACCGTGGCACCGAGCTCCATGGCCGCGGCGTTGAAGGCGGCGGCGTCGGCGTCGGATGCGGGGAGCAGCCCCTCCATGACGACGAGATCGGAGCGAGCGGGCGCCGACGGCTGCGCGCGGCCCTGCACGACCCGGGCGAGCACCCGCCGGGTGTTGGTGTCGACCACGGGATGGCGGTCTCCATAGGCGAAGACGGCCACCGCCCGCGCCGTGTAGTCGCCGATGCCGGAGAGCGACATCAGCGCATCCACGTCGCGCGGGACGACGCCGCCGTGGCGTTGCGTCACCTCGACCGCGGCGCGATGCAGCCAGAGCGCCCGGCGCGGGTAGCCCAGGTTCGCCCACTGCTGCACGACGTCGGCCGCGGTGGCGGCCGCCATCTCGGCCGGAGAGGGCCAGCGGGCGAGCCAGGCCTCGAGGTGGGGGATGACCCGGGTCACGGGCGTCTGCTGCAGCATGAACTCGCTGACCAGCACGCCCCATGCGCCGAACTCGTCGTGGAACGCCCGGCGCCTCCAGGGCAGGTCACGCATACCCGCCCGATACCATCGCAGGAGAGGCTGTGCGATCTCATCGACGGGGGTCGAGGAGATGCGGCGGGACACCCCGACAGCCTAGACGAGCACGACTCGGCTGACAGGGCCCGGAGGGAACGAGACGCATGAGCGCACGAGCACGGACGATCTCTCTGATTCCCGTCGCAGCGGCGATGGTGCTGCTGGCGGGCTGCGCAGCTGCGGGCGAACCGCACCCCTCGCCCACCCGGACGACGGCCGCGGAGACGTCTGCCTCGCGCCCGCCCTCTCCGAGCGAGGCGGCCGAGATCGATCCCGACGACCCCGGGACCTGGGTCATCACCGATGCGGGCGTCGGTCCCATCGAGCTGGGCGGCGATCTCGCCGCGACCCTCGCCGAGCTTCCCGACACGTGGAGGAACGACGAGGCCTGCAGCTGGACCGCCTGGTGGGAGGGGGAGGAGACCGGCACGGGCCTGTTCTTCCTGCGCGGTACCGAGTCGGAGACGGCGCCCATCTCGGAGATCTCCGTGTACACGGCCGCGACGGGGTCGACGGCCGACGGTCTGCCGCGCACCGCCGACGGTCTCGGCATCGGCGCCACCTCGGAGGAGCTCTTCGCGGCTTATCCGGACGCCGAGCAGGTGACGGCCGAGATCGGATCGTCGACGTGGATCCGCCTCCCCGGCGATGCTGACGGCCGGGTGTTCTTCGAGTTCCGCGAGGGCGAGACGACCGCCAGCAGCGTGGTCGTCACGACGCACGAGCAGCCGTCGTACGAGGTGTGCGGCTGACGCCGCACACGCACGGAGCCGCCGCACACGCATCGTAGGCTGGGGGGATGGTCCCACCCGGCATCCTCCTCGTCGACAAGCCGACCGGATTGACGAGTCACGACGTGGTGGCCCGCACACGCCGTGCCTTCGGAACCCGGAAGGTCGGTCATGCGGGCACGCTCGACCCCATGGCGACCGGACTGCTGGTGCTCGGCATCGAGGGGGCGACGCGCCTGCTCACCTACATCGTGGGCGCCGACAAGACGTACGAGGCCACCATCCGGCTCGGCTGGACGACCACCACCGACGACGCCGACGGTGAGATCGTGACCCGCGCCGATCCCGTTGCATGGGAGGCGGTCACCGACTCGTCACTCGACGACGGGATCGCGGCGCTCACCGGTGCGATCTCCCAGGTTCCGAGCACGGTCTCGGCGATCAAGGTCGACGGGCGCCGCGCATACGATCGTGTGCGGGCGGGGGAGGACGTGGTGCTCGTCGCCCGAGACGTGGTGGTCAGCCGGTTCGACGTGATCGCACGGCGCGAGGGCGCCGGCTTCCTCGACCTCGACGTCGCGGTCGACTGCTCGTCGGGCACGTACATCCGGGCGCTCGCGCGCGATCTGGGAGCCGGTCTCGGCGTGGGCGGCCATCTGACAGCCCTGCGCCGCACCCGCGTCGGTCCCTTCGGCGTGCGCGACGCCGTGGGGCTGGACGCCCTGACGGGCACGGCCACCCTGACGCCCGCCGAGGCGGCCTCGCGCGTGCTCCCGTCGTTCGCCGTGTCGGAGGAGGAGGCCCGTGACCTCCGCCACGGGAAGAGGATCCACGGCCGCGCCGGCGAGATCGCGTCGACGCCGGCGGCCGCGATCGACCCCGACGGCGTGCTGGTCGGCATCGTGGAGAAGCGCGGTGCCGATCTGAAGAGCGCCATGAACATGCCGGAGGTGCTCCGATGATCCTGTGGCTGACGATCGTCCAGATCGCGGTCGCGGTGGCCGCCGGGGTCTTCTGCGCCGTGGCAGGCCTCACCGGTCGTCGTCCGAGCGACTACACCGTCGGGGCGCTGGCGCTCGTCGAGCTCCTCCTCGTCGTCCAGGTGGTCGTGGCCGTCATCGCGCCCTTCGTCGGCAACGCGCCGACGGGCGATCTCCTCGAGTACTGGGTCTACCTCGTGTCGGCCGCTCTGCTCCCCGTGGGTGCGGTGCTGTGGGCGCTGACCGAGCGCAGTCGCTGGAGCACAGTCGTCCTCGGCGTCGCGGCTCTCGCGATCGCGATCATGCTGTGGCGGATGCAGGTGATCTGGACGATCCAGATCGCCTGAGGGCCCGGCATCCGGCGCCGTCGGTGTCGTCGCCCGGCTCTAAGATGGGATGCGTCATGAGTTCCCCCGCCCCCTCCACTCGGATGACCGGCATCGGTCGCGTCCTGGTGATCGTCTACGCCGTCATGGCGCTGGCTGCCACGGGGCGCAGCTTCGTGCAGATCGTCCGCCGGTTCGACGAGGCCCCGCTGGCCTACACGCTGTCGGCTCTCGCCGCCGCGGTGTACATCCTCGCCACGCTCGCGCTCGTCCTCGCGAGGCGCCGTGGCTGGTACACCGTCGCCTGGGTGGCGATCGTGTTCGAGCTGACGGGCGTGCTCGTGGTGGGCCTGCTCAGCATCGTCCTGCCCGCGCTGTTCCAGCACGAGACGGTGTGGTCGCTCTTCGGCCGCGGTTACCTGTTCATCCCGCTGGTCCTTCCGGTCTTCGGCATCTGGTGGCTGCGCACGCACCGTCCGGTCGCCGCCGACCGCCCCGTCGAGGTGACCGCGTGATCGTCTTCCGCAGCCCGGAGGAGGTGCCGTCCGATTTCGGGCCGACCGCCGTCGCCATCGGCAAGTTCGACGGCGTGCACGCCGGGCATCGCGCGGTCATCGAGCGGCTGAACGAGGTCGCGGCGGCCTCCGGGAGCCGGTCGGTCGCGGTCACCTTCGACCGCAACCCCCTCGCCGTCCTCCGCCCCGACCACTGCCCCGAGAACGTCGTGACGGTCGATCGCAAGCTGGAGCTGCTGGGCGAGCTCGGACTCGACGCGACGCTCATGCTCACGTTCGACCGCGAGCTCGCGGCGCAGAGCGCGGAGGACTTCGTCGTCGGCATCCTGGTCGGCGCGCTGAAGGTCTCGAAGGTCTTCGTGGGAGTCGACTTCCGATTCGGGCGGGGAGGCGCGGGCACCCCCGCGCTGCTCCGCGAACTGGGGCCGCGGTTCGGCTTCACCGTCGAGGTGGTCGACGACGTGTACCTGCCGGGGTCCGCCCGACGAGTGTCGTCGACCTGGATCCGCGAGCTCCTGATCGAGGGTGACGTCGCGGGCGCGGCGCGCGTGCTCGGACGGAACCCCGACGTGCGCGGCGAGGTCGTGCACGGCCTCAAGCGCGGGCGTGAGCTGGGGTTCCCCACGGCCAACCTCTCTCCGATCGTCGACGCCTTCGTGCCCGCCGACGGGGTGTACGCCGGATGGCTGGTCGACCACGACACCGGCATCCGTCATCCGTCGGCCATCTCGGTCGGCACCAATCCGACCTTCGACGACGTCGCGCAGCGGCAGGTCGAGGCGCACGTCCTCGATGAGACCGGCCTCGATCTCTACGGGCACGACGTGACCGTCGAGTTCGTCGAGCGGCTGCGCGGCATGGTCGCGTACGAGGGGATCGAGAAGCTGTCGGCACAGATCGCCGTCGACGTCGACGACGCGCGCCGCGTGCTGTCGGCGCCCACCCGGTGACACGACCGGCACCGCGCCGGCTCCGCGTCGAGACGCATCGATGGCATAGAATGGGGAGCGGTTCTCACCGATCCTCGCGCTTTTCGTGCATCGGCGGGGACCGGATCCACTGTTCGCACGGTCCTGGCTCGCGCCACACGCGGACATCGAGAACGGCTCTCGGCACCTGAGGATGCCGGACCTTCACGCTCAGGAGGAGCATGCCGACCACGGCGACCGCCGCCACGCGGCGCAAGAAGACGTCCCGTCGCGATGACGAGGCGCCCCTCATCCCGATCCTGGCCCGCAAGGTCCGAGAGATCGAGGCCAAGTCGCAGCGCGGCAAGCTCGGACCCACCAATCGGGTCAAGTTCCAGGTGATCGCCTTCCTCGTGCGCGAGGAGCGCGCCAGGGTCAAGGCCGACGCCGAGATCGGCGACCCCGCTCGCGCGGAGCTGCTGAAGAGACTCGACGGCGTGGCCACGATCCTCGCGAAGACCGCCGCCCGCGACACGTCGCTCATCCAGCTGCTGGAGGCCGACCAGGCGACGTCACCGGTGGCGAAGCGGATGCGGCGCGACTGGCTGCTCGAGTCGGGAGCGGAGCTCGCGCCGGAGGAGCTCATCATCGCCGATGCCGCTCCGGTGCAGATCTCGCCGGTGCCCGCCGCCATCGCCGAGCGGCAGGTCACCCCGCCGTCGGTCGAGGCGCGTCAGCTGGCCAATCCCTTCCTCGCACCCGACCTGACTCCGCGCAGCACGGTCACGCCTCGTCGTCGCCTCGACGGGTGGGAGCTGATGGGACCGCTCTACAAGGCCTTCGAGACCGGAGCCGGGGGATCGGCGGCGACCATGGAACTGCCGCCCGCCCCGGAGTACGATCACCTGTCGCCCAAGGGCCTCGAGATCATGGTGCATCAGTCGCGCTTCCTCGAAGCGGTCCGTGCGGGCCACCGCAGCTTCCTGCTCGCCGACGAGCCGGGCCTCGGCAAGACCGCGCAGTCGCTGATGGCCGCCTCGGTCGCCGGTGCCTACCCGCTGCTGGTCGTCGTGCCCAACGTCGTGAAGATGAACTGGGCGCGCGAGGTGGAGCGGTGGACGCCGCAGCGCCGTGCCACGGTCATCCAGGGCGACGGCGACGACATCGATGCCTTCGCCGACGTCTTCATCGTCAACTACGAGATCCTCGATCGCCACCTGTCGTGGCTCTCGTCGATCGGGCTGCGCGGCATGGTGGTCGACGAGGCGCACTTCATCAAGAACCTCTCGTCGCAGCGGTCGCAGAACGTGCTGTCGCTCGCGGCCCGGGTGCGAGAGCGCACCCCCGGCGGCGACCCGCTCATGCTCGCGCTCACCGGAACGCCCCTCATCAACGACGTCGAGGACTTCGACGCGATCTGGCGCTTCCTGGGGTGGACGACCGGAGAGAAGCCCGGCGCGACGCTGATGGAGAAGCTCGACGCCACCGGACTCACTCCGGCCGACAAGGCCTTCTATCCCGAAGCGCGGGATGCCGTCATCTCGATGGGCATCGTGCGCCGCAAGAAGAAGGATGTCGCGGCCGACCTCCCCGACAAGCTCGTCGCCGATCTGCCGGTGCAGCTCGACGACGAGTTCGGGCGCAGCATCCGTCAGGCGGAGCGCGAGCTGGGGGAGCGCCTCGCGGCGAAGTACCGCCGCATCATCGAGGCGCGTTCCTCGTCCGCCGGGTCCGCGAGCGCGTCGAGAGGCGCTCACGGCGAGATCGACGACGACATCGTCCGTCTGGTGGCGCAGAACGAGCTCGAGGAGTCGAAGGCGGCCGGCACCGGCGGAGACAACGTCTTCACGATGGTCCGCCGCATCGGTCAGGCGAAGGCGCTCCTGGCCGCCGACTACGCTGCCCAGCTGCAGCGCTCGGTGGGCAAGGTGGTGTTCTTCGCCAAGCACATCGACGTGATGGATCAGGCGGAGGCGCACTTCGCCTCGGCCGGCATCCGCGCGGTGTCGATCCGCGGCGACCAGACGTCGACCGCTCGTCAGCAGGCCATCGACGCGTTCAACGGCGACCCCGAGGTCGGGATCGCCGTGTGCTCGCTCACGGCCGCGGGTGTGGGACTGAACCTCCAGGCGGCATCGAACGTGGTGCTCGCCGAACTGTCGTGGACCGCCGCAGAGCAGACGCAGGCGATCGACCGCGTGCACCGCATCGGTCAGGACGAGCCGGTCACGGCGTGGCGGATCATCGCGGCGCACACCATCGACACCAAGATCGCCGAGCTCATCGACCAGAAGCAGGGCCTGGCCGCCCGCGCCCTCGACGGGGAGGCCATCGACGAGGCCGCCGCGGAACCGGTGCAGCTCGCCGCGCTGATGCACCTGCTCCGGCAGGCGCTCGGCTCCGCTTAGGCGTCAAGAACCCCCTTTCTTAACGCTGATCTCGGGGTCCGAAGCCGCTCGTCGGCCAAGAACTCCGATATCGCTGCCGCTGCCCGGCAAGATCGTGCCTTTTCGGCGCGCTCGAATGGCGCGCGGCGGTGACGGGGCAGTAGTGTCGATCGCAGGCAGCGTCGCCTTTCCCCCTTTCCCGAACGTCTGAAGGCACCAGCATGAAGATCGGCATCCTGACGAGCGGCGGCGACTGCCCCGGACTCAACGCGGTCATCCGCGGCATCGTGCTCAAGGGCACCACCTCGTACGACCTCGAGTTCGTCGGCATCCGCGACGGCTGGCGGGGCGTCGTCGAGGGCGACTTCATGCCGCTGACCCGGCATGAGGTGAAGGGTCTGTCGAAGGTGGGAGGCACGATCCTCGGCACCAGCCGCACGAACCCGTACGAGGGCGAACGCGGTGGTGCCGAGAACATCGCCAAGACGCTGTACGGGCACAAGATCGACGGCATCGTCGCGATCGGAGGCGAGGGGACACTGGCCGCGGCCGACCGCCTCTCGAAGGACGGCATCAAGGTGCTCGGCGTTCCGAAGACCATCGACAACGATCTGCACGCCACGGACTACTCCTTCGGCTTCGACACCGCGGTGAACATCGCCACCGATGCCATGGACCGCCTGCGCACGACCGGCGACTCGCACCAGCGCTGCATGGTCGCCGAGGTCATGGGACGGCACGTCGGCTGGATCGCGCTCCACGCCGGTATGGCCGCCGGCGCGCACGTCATCTGCATCCCCGAGGTGCCGATGTCGATCGACGAGATCACCGCACTCGTCACGAGCGCGCACGACCGCGGACGCGCCCCCCTGGTCGTCGTCTCCGAGGGGTTCAAGCTCTCCGGCATGGAGGAGGCCTACAGCGACAAGGGTCTCGACGCGTTCAATCGTCCCCGCCTCGGCGGCATCGGCGATCAGCTCGCGCCGGAGATCGAGCGCATCACCGGCATCGAGACGCGCGCGACGATCCTCGGCCACATTCAGCGCGGCGGTTCGCCGTCGGCCTTCGACCGCGTGCTCGCGACCCGTCTGGGGCTGCATGCGGCCGACGCGATCGTCGAAGGGGCGTGGGGGCAGATGGTCGCCATGCAGGGCACCGACATCGTCCGGGTGCCGTTCGCCGATGCGCTCGGCGAGCTCAACACCGTTCCCCGCTATCGCTACGACGAGGCGGCCGCGCTCTTCGGCTGACCTCGGCGGCGGCGTGTGCCGCTCATTCGGCGAGGTCGAGCGTGTCGAGCAGCCAGGCCAGCTCGAAGGCGCGCTCCTTCCAGGAGTTGTAGCGTCCGCTCACTCCTCCGTGGCCCGCGACCATCTCGCACTTGAGCAGCACGTCGGATGCCCCGGCCTCCCGCAGCCGCGCGACCCACTTCGCGGGCTCGACGTACAGCACACGGGTGTCGTTCAGCGACGTCACGGCGAGGATGCGCGGGTAGCGCACGCCGTCGCGGACGTTCTCGTAGGGGGTGTACGACTTCATGTAGGCGTACACCTCGGGGTCGTGCAGCGGATCGCCCCACTCGTCCCACTCGATGACCGTGAGCGGCAGCGACGGATCGAGGATCGTCGTCAGGGCGTCGACGAAGGGCACTCCCGCCAGGATGCCGGCGAACAGGTGGGGTGCGAGGTTCGCCACCGCGCCCATCAGCAGACCGCCGGCGCTGCCGCCCTCGGCGACGAGCTTCTCCGGCACGGTGATGCCCGAGGCCACCAGGTGCTCCGCGCACGCCACGAAATCGGTGAAGGTGTTGCGCTTGTGAAGCAGCTTGCCCTCCTCGTACCACTGCCGGCCCATCTCGCCGCCGCCGCGGACGTGGGCGACGGCGAAGACGACCCCCCGGTCGAGCTCCGACAGCCGCGCGACCGAGAACCCGGGGTCGATCGAGTGCTCGTACGATCCGTAGCCGTACAGGTGCACCGGGCGGGGCGCGTAGCCGGGATCGCCGAACGACCGCTTCCAGACCAGCGAGACCGGCACCTTCGTGCCGTCGGGCGCGGTGGCCCAGTCGCGCCGCTGACCGTACTCCGCGGGGTCGTACCCGCCCAGGACGGCGACCTGCTTGCGCAGCACGAGCTCGCGCGACGCGAGGTCGAGGTCGAAGACGGTCGCAGGGGTGACGAACGACGTGTAGCCGAGACGCAGATAGGGGGAGTGCCACTCCGGGTTCCCGCTCACGCCGGCCGAGTACAGCGGCTCCTCGAACGGGATCTCCGCGACGGCGTCGGTCGCGTAGTCCAGCAGCCCGACGCGCTCGAGTCCCTCGCTGCGGTACTCCACGGTCGCGAAGTCGCGGAACGCGTCCATGCCGAGCAGACGCCTGCCCGGCCGGTGCGGGACGACCACCCGGCGCTCTCCCTGCGGATCGGCCGCGGCGACGGAGACCAGTTCGAAGTCGAGGGCATCGTCGTTGTGGAGGATGAGCAGCCGGTCCTCGCCGTCGACCACCGCGTGCTCGAGCGAGTACTCGACGCCTTCGCGCCGTGGCCACACGAGGCGGGGCTCGGCGGTGAGATCGCCGGTGAGGTCGACCAGGTACTCCTCGCTCGTGATGCTCGAGCCGACGCCGATCACCAGGTACCGGCGGCTGCGCGTGATGCCGGCGCCCAGCCAGAACTTCTCGTCGGGCTCGTGGAAGAGCTTCACGTCATCGACGATCGGGGTGCCGATGCGATGCAGCCACAGGGTGTCCGGTCGCCAGGCGTCGTCCCTGGTCGTGTAGAGGATGCCCGTGCCGTCGGGCGTGAAGAACGCGCCGCCCGTGTTCGGGATCTCATCGCCAAGGGTCTCGCCCGTCACCAGGTCGCGGACCCGGACGGTGTAGAGCTCGTCGCCCTCGAAGTCGGTCGACCACAGGAGCTTCGTCGCGTCGTCCGACGTGTCGAAGGCGCCGAGCGCGAAGAACTCGTGTCCGTCGGCCTCGACGTTCCCGTCGAGCAGCACGACCTCGCCGGGAACCGGTTCGCCCGGCTCGAGGCGCGGCGGCGTCCAGTCGTCGGGGGCGGCGGCGGCGCGGCAGTGGATGCCGTACTGCGCACCCTCCTCGGTGCGGCTGTAATACCACCAGTCGCCTCGGCGAGTGGGCACGGAGAGATCGGTCTCCTGGACGCGGCCCTTGATCTCCTGGAACAGCTGCTCGCGGAGACCCGCGAGGTGCGCGGTCCGCGCCTCGGTGTACGCATTCTCCGCCTCGAGGTGCGCGACGACCTCGGTGGAGTCCTTCGCCCGCAGCCACTCGTAGGGGTCGTCGACCTGGTCGCCGTGGTGGGTGCGGAGGGAGGAGCGGCGCTCGGCCAGGGGGGCATCAATCACCGCTCCACGCTATCCCAGGTCGAGTTGACCGGCACCGGGGAGGGTGGGAGGATCGAGCGGGGCCGGTTAACGGAAGTCAAACCCACGGTGAACTCTTCGTTCATCACGTCGATCCCGTCGACATTCCCTCTTCCTCAACGACCGAAAGCGAACGGTGGAAACCGCAGCCCTCATCGTCGTGCTCGTCATCGCGCTGGCACTCTTCTTCGATTTCACCAACGGGTTCCATGACACCGCGAACGCGATGGCCACGCCCATCGCCACGGGTGCACTGAAGCCGAAGACCGCCGTCCTGCTGGCCGCGGTGCTCAACCTCATCGGAGCGTTCCTCTCGACCGAGGTGTCGAAGACCATCTCCGGCGGCATCATCCAGGAAGACGCCATCATCGCCGCGGGCGCCGATCTCTTCCTCGCACTCATCTTCGCGGGCCTGATCGGCGCCATCACATGGAACATGCTGACCTGGCTGCTCGGCCTGCCCTCGAGCTCGTCGCACGCCCTGTTCGGCGGTCTCATCGGCGCCACCCTGGTCGGCGCGGGACTCGGCGGCATCGACTTCGGCGCCGTGCTCTCGAAGATCGTCCTCCCGGCGCTCATCGCCCCGATCACCGCCGGCATCATCGCGTTCGCGGCGACCAAGATCGCCTACTCGGTCACCCGCCGCTACGACGGCAAGCCCGACGGCCGCGACGGCTTCCGCTGGGGGCAGATCTTCACCTCGTCGCTGGTGGCCCTGGCGCACGGGACGAACGACGCCCAGAAGACGATGGGCGTCATCACCCTCGCCATGATCACGATCGGCTGGCAGTCGGGCGCGCACCACGAGCCCGAGCTCTGGGTCATCATCGCCTGCGCCTTCACCATCGCGCTCGGCACGTACCTCGGCGGCTGGCGCATCATCCGCACGCTCGGAAAGGGGCTCACCGACGTCAAGCCGGCACAGGGCTTCGCCGCCGAGAGCTCGACGGCCGCGACGATCCTCGCCTCCAGCGCCCTGGGCTTCGCGCTCTCGACGACGCAGGTCGCATCAGGCTCGGTGATCGGCTCCGGCCTCGGCCGCCGCGGGTCGACGGTCCGGTGGCGGACGGCCGGCCGGATCGGCGTCGGCTGGCTCCTCACGCTGCCGGCCGCCGGCGGTGTCGGCGCTCTCGCCGCCCTCCTGGTCGTCTGGCTGGGGAACTGGGGCGTGGCGATCGATGCGGTCATCGCCGTCGCCGTCATCCTCGGCCTGTTCCTGCGTTCCCGGAGGAACGCGGTCACGCACGCGAACGCGATGAGCGACGTCGCCGAGTCGCATCTCGCGGTCGAGGTGCCCGACACCCCGCCCCCGACGCGTCGTCAGCAGCGCATCGAGCGCGCGAAGGCCGAGGCGAAGGCCCGCGCCGAGGTGCGCGAGCGGGCCAAGGCCGACGCCAAGGCCCACGCGAAGAAGAAGGCGGAGGCCAAGGCCGCGGCGAAGTCGGTCAAGACGGCGAAGCCCGGGGACGACCACCGGAACGAGGACCCGGCATGAACGTGACGATCGACTGGCTCGCCTTCCTCCAGGTCTTCGCCGCGGCTCTCCTCGGTGCGACGGCGATCGTGACCTTCTACGCTCTGGGACTGCGGCTCCTCGTCCGCAGCGGCCGCGCTCCGGTGGTGAGCCCGGCCGAGTTCACCGATGCGATCACCGTGATCTCCGAGAAGGAGCTCAAGCGCGCCGCCAAGCAGGCCGCGAAGGCCGCGAAGAAGAGCCCTCTGACCGAGGGGCAGAAGACCGTGGCGCGGATCGGCGCCTACGCCTGCTTCGCGCTGTGCGCCGCGGCCGTGGTCGCCGGCATCCTCATCATCGTCGTCGGTCACTGACGGCGGCCTAGGCTGGGGCCATGTCCGCAGCATCCGGCACTCCGGCCTTCGGCCGGCATCCTTCCGCGTCTCATGTGCTCATCCACGTCAGTGATCCGCACTTCCTCGCCGACGGGGCCGCGCTCGCCGGGCGCTTCGACGTCGAGGCGAACTTCGACCGCACGCTCGGGGCGATCCGTGCGGTGCATCCGCATCCCTCCGCCATCGTCGTCACGGGCGACCTCGCCGATCTCGGCGAGCCCGACGCCTACCGGCGGCTCCGCGCGGCGGTCGAGCCCGTCGCGGCGGAGCTCGCGGCGCCCGTCGTCTGGGTCGCCGGAAATCACGACGAACGCTCGGCGCTGCGCCGCGACCTCCTGGGCCTTGCCGCCACCGAGGAGCCGGTCACCGGGGTGTGGGATCTCGACGGCCTCCGCATCGTGGCTCTCGACACCAGCGTCCCGGGGTGGCATCACGGCGACCTCGACGACGCGCAGCTGGAGTGGCTGGCCGACGTCCTCGCGGAGCCCGCGCCGCACGGGACGCTGCTCGCGATGCATCACCCCCCGCTGCCCAGCCACGTCCCGCTCTTCGACATCCTCGAGCTCCGGCACCAGGACGAGCTGGCCGAGGTCGTCCGCGGCACCGATGTCCGCGGCATCCTCGCCGGACACCTGCACTACTCGTCGCACGGCTCGTTCGCCGGTGTGCCCGTGAGCGTCGCCTCGGCCACCTGCTACACGATGAACGTGGCGCGTCCGGCTGCCGACGTCAACGGAATGGATGCCGCGCAGGCGTTCCAGCTCGTGCACGTGTACCCGGAGACGATCACGCACACCGTGGTCCCCGTGATCGATGCGCCCACCGGAGACGCGTTCTCCCAGGAGTGGATCGAGCGCATGGCGCGGCTCACGCCCGAGGCCCGGCTGGAGGCCTTCTCCCGCAAACCGGGTCGGTGACCGGCGTAGACTGGGGGAATCCCCCGAATCCCACCCGCCACGACCCACAAGGATGTGACATGGCTTCTGCCGCGCCCGCATTGACACGCACCGAGACCGATTCGCTGGGGAGCATGGAGATCCCTCTCGACGCCTATTGGGGGATCCACACCGCTCGGGCCGATGCGAACTTCCCCATCACGAAGCGCCCGATCTCGGTCTATCCCGACCTGGTGATCGCGCTCGCGATGGTCAAGCAGGCCAGTGCGCGGGCGAACCGGGAGATCGGCGTCCTCGATGCCGAACGCGCGGACCTCATCGACCGCGCCGCTCAGCGCGTGATCGAGGGCGAGTTCCACGACCAGTTCACCGTGGGCGTCATCCAGGGCGGCGCGGGCACCTCGACGAATATGAACGCGAACGAGGTCATCACGAACATCGCGCTCGAGATGGCCGGTCGCGAGAAGGGCGACTACGCGTTCCTGTCCCCGATCGACCACACCAACCGCAGCCAGTCGACCAACGACGTCTATCCCACGGCCGTGAAGATCGGACTGTCCCTCACCCTGCGCTCGCTGCTGGACGAGCTCGACCTTCTGCGTCAGTCGTTCCTGGCCAAGTCCCGCGAGTTCCACGACGTGCTCAAGGTGGGGCGCACGCAGCTGCAGGATGCCGTGCCGATGACCCTGGGTCAGGAGTTCCACGGCTTCGCCACCACGCTGGGGGAGGACCACAGCCGTCTCACCGAGAACGCGTCGCTCATGTTCGAGATCAACATGGGCGCGACCGCCATCGGAACCGGCATCACCACGCACTCCGACTACGCCTCGGCGGTTCTGCGGCATCTCCGCGACATCACCGACCTCGACCTCGAGACGGCGACCGACCTGGTGGAGTCCACGAGCGACACCGGTGCCTTCATGTCGTTCTCCGCCTCGCTCAAGCGCAACGCCGTCAAGCTGTCGAAGATCTGCAACGACCTCCGGCTGCTGGCGTCCGGCCCGCAGGCGGGCCTCGGTGAGATCAACCTCCCCGCGATGCAGGCAGGCTCGAGCATCATGCCCGGCAAGGTGAACCCCGTGATCCCCGAGGTCGTGAACCAGGTCGCCTTCGCCGTCGTCGGCGCCGACATGACCGTCACCATGGCGGTCGAGGGCGGTCAGCTGCAGCTCAACGCGTTCGAACCGGTCATCGCGCACTCGATCTTCCAGTCGATCACCTGGATGCGCCAGGCGATGTGGACCCTGCGCGTCAACTGCGTCGACGGCATCACGGCCAATCGCGATCGGCTCGGGGCCATGGTCGGCGCGTCGGTGGGGGTCATCACCGCTCTCACGCCGTTCATCGGCTACGCCGCGGCGGCCGCGCTGGCCAAGACCGCTCTGCTGACCAACCGCAATGTGGCCGACCTCGTCGTCGAGGCCGGCCTGATGTCGCGCGACGAGGTCGTCAAGCAACTGTCGCCGGCTCGGCTCTCGGGCCTCGAGGCGGTCACCGCGGCGATTCCGGTGATCACCCCCGAGGACCTCGCGGTCTGACGGTGAGGCGGCTCCCGGACGGGAGCCGCTTCTAGTCGACGACGCGGCAGTGGGTGGTGAGCTCGCCGAGCCCGTCGATGCCGACGGTGACCGTCGAACGGTCGCGCATGAAGATCTGCGGGTCGCGCGAGTATCCCGCTCCTCCCGGGCTCCCGGTGGAGATCAGGGTGCCCGGAAGCAGCGTCACCGACTGGGACAGGTGTGCGATCAGCGTCGCCACGGAGCGCACCATCTGGCCGGTGCTGGCATCCTGCACCGTCTGACCGTCGAGCACGGCCCAGATGTGCAGGTCCTGCGGATCGGCGACCTCGTCTGCGGTCACCGCGAACGGCCCGGTGGGCGTGAATCCGTCGAACGACTTGCACCGCGACCACTGCGCCTCGGAGAACTGGATGTTGCGGGCCGTGATGTCGTTCACGACCGTGTAGCCCCACACGTGCGAGAGGGCGTCGGCCTCGCTGACGTCTTTCGCCGGGGCGCCGATGATGACGCCGAGCTCGGCCTCGTAGTCGACGGCCTCGCTGAGCGCGCGGGACCACGAGGTGATCTGATCGTGCCCGCTCAGGGAGTTCGGCCAGAGCGTGAACACCGTCGGCGCGGCATCCGTCTTGAGGCCGAGTTCGCTGGAGTGCGCGGCGTAGTTGAGGCCGACGGCCAGCACGGCCGGGGGAGCGAGCACGGCGGAGGCGTACTCCCACTCGCCGAGCGGATGCCGCGGGGCGGTGGTGTCGGCGAGGGCGGCGCGCAGGTCGTCCAATGCCGCATCTCCTCCCTCGATGAGGTGCTGCAGCGTGGCAGGAGCGTCGGGAACGAGATCAGAGACGAGGATGGCGTCCGAGTCCTGGACCACGGCGAGATGCGCATGAGGGGAGTCAGGACGGCGCAGATGAGCGAACCGCATGCTCCTACGCTACCCGGTGGCCGGGGATCGTCGCCTGGAGGTGTTCGTCAGAACGGGGCCCCGAGGGTTGTGCGCCATATGCTTCAGCTATGAGCTCCTCGCCGACATATGCGTCCGCGCTGGCGCAGCCGACCCCCTATGCGCCGCCGGCTCCGGTGCCGCCCGCCCCCGCCGCCTCCCTGCCCGCGCTACCGGTGCCGTCGAAGAAGGGGCGTTCGGTCTCGGTCTGGCTCTTCGCCTTCCTGGGCTTCCTGCTTCTCGCTCTGATCGGGTACTTCGGCTGGGCGCTCGGTCCGCTGGCCTCGGCCGTGGGTCTCGTGCTGGCGCTCATCCCGCTGACGATCGTCTTCCTGGGCGTGCGGATGATCGACCGCTGGGAGCCCGAGCCGCGGCGGCTCGTGGTCTTCGCGATCGCTTGGGGCGCCATCGCGGCGGTCGGCCTGTCGCTCCTCGTCGACATCGGACTGACGCTCCTGGTCGGCCTGCGCGACGATGCGCTCTCGGCGGTCGTGCAGGCGCCGATCGTCGAGGAGTTCTGGAAGGGCCTCGGGGTCTTCCTGATCTTCCTCGTCGCCCGTCGCGCCTTCGACGGCCCGGTCGACGGGGTCGTGTACGGGGCGCTCGTCGGTGCCGGATTCGCCTTCACCGAGAACATCCAGTACTTCGCGATCAGCCTGATCGAGGGCGGCGGCGCGCAGCTCACCGCCACGTTCGTCGTTCGCGCCCTGCTCTCGCCCTTCGCCCACGCCATGTTCACCGCCCTCACCGGCTTCGCGATCGGGCTGGCCGCCCGGCGCCACGCCTCCGCGGGAACGGCGCTGGGAACGGGTCTGGTCGGGATGGTGGGGGCAATCCTCCTGCACGCCCTCTGGAACGGATCCGCCACCTTCGCCGACTTCTTCGGCCTGTACGTCACCCTTCAGATCCCGCTCTTCATCGGGTTCGTCATCGGCATCGTCGCGCTCCGTCGCGAGGAGTCGCGTCTGACCAGGGCGCGGCTGGGCGAGTACGCGGCCGCCGGATGGTTTACCCCCGAGGAGGTGACGATGCTCGCCACTCCCGCGGGCCGCAAGGTCGGCCTCGCCTGGGCTCGTCAGCTGCGCGGAGACCGGCGCCCGTTGATGCGCGAGTTCATCACAGACGCGACGGCGCTGGCGGCCGTGCGGCAGCGCGCCCTCACCGGTCGCGACCCACTCGCCGCCGACGACGAGCGGGCGCTGCTGATCCGTACGCGCGCGACGCGGGCGGCGCTGCTGGCGTATTGAAACCGCGCGACTGGTCGGGGACGCCGCAGCCGGAGTCGGAGGCGGTGCCTGAGCCGAAGGCGGCGCCGGGCGCATCCGCCGCCGGACAGACTCAGCGCCCGGTGCTGCGGCGATGCCTGCATGTCTCCCGGGCGCTGAGTTGGTCTGTAAACAGGGTGCACCCGTGTTCTGCGGGTGTCAAGACCCCGAGCCGGAGCGCTCCGGTCGGGGTGTTCGCTCTGAGCAGGTCGGGCCGCGTTGACCGCGCCCGCGGGCTC
The DNA here is from genome assembly GCF_047246685.1 of Microbacterium martis. Taxonomy (NCBI): domain Bacteria; kingdom Bacillati; phylum Actinomycetota; class Actinomycetes; order Micrococcales; family Microbacteriaceae; genus Microbacterium; species Microbacterium martis. Next base: position 930,494 of record NZ_JBFOKT010000001.1, read on the forward strand.
GGGTTGGATGGAGGACATGACAGATCGTACGAAGCCCGAGTTCGACGCCCCCACCGCACCCGCTCCGTCCGAGCTCGTGATCCGCGACCTCATCGAGGGCGACGGAGCCGCGGCCGAGCCCGGTGACACCGTGACCATCCACTACGCCGGCGTCGAGTACTCCTCCGGCGAGGAGTTCGATTCCTCGTGGAGCCGCGGTCAGACCGCGCGGTTCCCTCTGCCGGACCTGATCCGCGGATGGCAGGAGGGCATCCCGGGAATGAAGGTGGGCGGCCGACGCGAGCTCACCATCCCGCCCCACCTCGCCTACGGTCCCGCCGGCGGAGGGCACTTCCTCTCCGGCAAGACGCTGATCTTCATCATCGACCTGCTGGCCATCGGCTGACCCCGATCCACTCGTTCGAAGACGCCTCGCTCTCCCGAGCGGGGCGTCTTCGCGTGCGGCGGCATCTTCACGGGCGGAGGTCGCACGGATCGGGAATACATGCGAACGCATGTAAGTTGGGGGATGGAGACGCCGCGCACGCGGCCCCGTCCCACCCGCCGCATCCGCGGCCACCGTCTCCCGAGGAGAGAGCATGACCAGCATCGACATTCCCGGCTACCGTCCCGGCACCTGGGTTCTCGACCCTTCGCACAGCGAGGTCACCTTCAGCGTCCGGCACATGATGATCTCGAAGGTCCGCGGCACCTTCGGCGTCAAGAGCGCGACCCTGATCGCTCCCGAGAACCCGCTCGACGCGAAGGTCGAGGCGAGCGTCGACGTCACCTCGATCGACACCAAGGACGAGGGTCGCGACGCCCACCTCCGTTCGGCGGACTTCTTCGACACCGAGAACTTCCCGACCATGGAGTTCGTCTCGACCGGTGCACGCGCCGAGAACGGCGAGCTGTTCGTCGACGGCGACCTGACGATCCGCGGCGTCACCAAGCCGGTCAGCTTCGAGCTCGACTTCGGCGGCTTCGGCTCCGACCCGTGGGGCAACTACAAGGCCGGCGCCTCGGCCACGACCGTCATCAACCGCGAGGACTTCGGTCTGACCTGGAACGCCGCGCTCGAGACCGGCGGCGTGCTGGTGGGCAAGGACGTCACGATCAGCCTCGACCTGCAGGGCGCTCTGCAGCAGGACTGATCGCGAGACGCCGAGAACCCCGTGCCCGTCAGGGTGCGGGGTTCTCGGCGTCGTAGGCGTGGAAACGGCGGTTGCGGCCGGCGAGCACGGCGACGAGGGCTACCACGAGGAATCCGCCGAGGAGCGGCGGGAACCAGAGCGTCGTGAGCGACGCGAGGACTCCGGCGTACAGCGCACCCAGGCGCGGTCCTCCGGCGACGACGACGATGAAGACGCCCTGCAGGCGTCCGCGCATCGTGTCGGGAACGGCCGCCTGCATCATGGTGTTGCGGTAGATCGAGCTCACATTGTCGGATGCGCCGGAGATCGCGAGGGCGATGCACGCCGCGACGATCAGGGCGACGGCGGGTGCGGTCTCCGAGGCGCCGCCGGTGAGGGCGCCGAACAGCAGCACGAGACCGAACAGCAGGATGGCCGCGCCATAGGCCTCGACGGCGCGGGCGATTCCGCGTCCGTGCCATCGGTACTGCACGACCCGACCGGAGAAGAGGCTCGACGCGAACGTGCCGACGGCGACCGATGCGGTGAGGATGCCGGTGGTCACGGCGCCGCCGCCGAGGATCACCGTCCCCAGCGCGGGGAAGAGGGCCAGAGGCTGTCCGAAGGTCATCGCGATGATGTCGACGATGTACTGCATCCGGATGTTCCCGGCGCGCCGGAGGAACCGCCATCCGTCGACGAGGGACGCCAGGCCCGGGCGGACGATCTCGCCCTCGGGGCGCAGGGCAGGGAGCGTCCAGAGCCCGAGGAACATCGACAGCATGAGCACGACGTCGATCGTGTAGGTCCAGCCGTAGCCCGTGAGAGCGACCAGAAGCCCCGCGAGGGCGGGGCCGGCCATGACGGTGAGCCCGAACGTCACGCCGTTGAGGGCGGATGCCGCGGCCAGGAGCTCGCGCGGGATCAGACGGGGTACGATCGCGGTGCGCGTAGCCATGCCCACCGAGTTCGCGGCCGAGTTCACGATGCTGAGCACGTAGAGCCACCAGATGGTCTCCGCACCGGTCCAGGTCAGGGCGGCCAGGAGGGCCGTGGACACGAAGGTGACGGTGGCGGCGATCAGGGCGACCCGTCGACGGTCGAAGGCGTCGGCGAGCATTCCGCCGTACAGTCCGGCGAGGACCATCGGCACGAGACCGGCGACGGCGATCATCGAGACCGCGAAGGTGCTCTCCGTCAGGGCGAACACGTGGAGCATGACGGTGACGATCGTGAGCTGTCCACCGATGCCGGCCAGGGATGAGCCGATCCACATGCGGGCGAACGCCGGGCTGGCCTTCAACGGGCTGAGATCGATGAGATGGCTGCGAGCCCCGCTCACGCCGAACGCCTGTCCTGCATCCCTCGAGCGTATCGGCTCACGGAACGGGGCGTTCGGCGGTCACGAGCCGAGCCTGCGACTGGTAGACTCTTCAGGTTGCCGTTCGATCGGCCGCGGATAAAGAGAGCTCGCGCATCAGGCGTCGGGCGCCGCGCAACAAGCAGAGAGGGGATCGAATCTATGGCACTGGAAGCAGACGTCAAGAAGGCGATCATCGAAGAGTACGCGACGCACCCCGGTGACACCGGATCCCCCGAGGTGCAGGTCGCAATGCTGACGCAGCGCATCAAGGACCTCACCGAGCACCTCAAGGGACACAAGCACGACCACCACTCGCGTCGTGGGCTGTTCCTGCTCGTCGGTCAGCGCCGTCGTCTCCTCGGCTACCTCCAGGACATCGACATCGAGCGTTACCGCTCGCTGATCGAGCGTCTCGGACTACGGCGATAAGGCAGAGCGAACCCAGCGTTCAATCGCGCAGAACATTCTTGAGAAGGCCGCCCCACGGTGTGGGGCGGCCTTCGTCGTGCGTTCGGGTGCGTCCGTCAGGCCCGAGCGCCCACGAGGTCGGGGTGATGGATCGCGGCCACGTCGGGGTGTGCCCGCAGACGCGACTTCATCGCGTTCTCACCGTAGGTGGCGTGGATCGGATTGCTCGGGTCATCGGTGACGCCCGTGGCCGCGGCGGCGAGCTCCGCGGGAAGCTCGAGGAGCGGCAGCTGCTGATCGAGCGCGGGATTGAAGAAGAACGGGATCGAGATGCGCTCCTCCGGCGCACGCGGTGAGATCACGCGATGGTTGGTCGCCTTCAGGTAGCCACCGGTCGCGTACTCCAGCAGCTCGCCGATGTTCACCACGAAGGCGCCCGGGACGGAGGGCGCCGACACCCATTCCCCGTTCCGCTCGACCTGGAGGCCGCCCTTGCCGGGCTCGACCCAGAGAAGGGTGAGCACGCCGGAATCCTTGTGCGCTCCGACGCCCTGCTGCGGCTCCGGCTCGTGCGTGCCGGGATAGCGCACGATCTTGATGAGGGTGGACGGGTCGCGGAACGACTCGTCGAAGTACGATTCATCGGCTCCCAGGGTGAGCGCCCAGGCGCGCAGCAGCGTGCGGGAGATCTCGGTGAGGGCGTCGTGCCACTCCGTGACGACCTCCTTCAGCTCGGGTTGGGCGGCAGGCCAGAGGTTCGGACCGGTGAGGCGGTTGAAGGCGGGCCCGCCTTCGACCGGCTCGCGCTCGGGGCCGATGTCGATCTGCTCGCGCCAGTCGACCTTGCCCTGCGTCCGCTCTCCGCCGACCCGTGTGTAGCCGCGGAAGTGAGGGCTCTTGATGTTCTCGATCGCGAGCTTCTCGTGCTCGGGCAGCGCGAAGAAGTCGAGGGCGGCCCGGTGCAGGCGCGCCTCCAGGTCGGGCGAGATGCCCGTGCCCGTCAGGTAGAAGAAGCCGACGTCGTGGGTCGCGGAACGCAGGTCGTCGCGGAACCGCGCCGCGGCCTCGGGGCCGGCATCGAGCTGGGAGAGGTCGAGGATGGGGAGCGAGAGATCAGCCATGGACCGAGAGTAGGTCGCTCCCATCCGGGTGGAGACGAGTGTTTCGTCGGGTTACCCGCGCACAGGTGTGAACGGGCGTGACGAAACATTCGCCGACGGGGTGCTAGGGTCGCGTGGGTAAGGAATGCCTTACCTCATTTCGTTCCGAGAGTCTGGTCCGTGCTCGCCACTTTCCTCATCGGCCTTCGCGAGGGCCTCGAAGCCGCGCTCGTCGTCGGCATCCTCGTCGCCTACCTCCGACGACTCGGACGTGCCGACGCCCTTCCGCGGCTCTGGGGCGGTGTCGCACTCGCGATCGCACTCGCTCTCGGCATCGGCGCCGTGCTCACCTTCGGAGCGTACGAACTGACGTTCACCGCGCAGGAACTCATCGGCGGCGGACTCTCCCTGCTCGCCGTGGCCATGGTCACCGGAATGATCTTCTGGATGCAGCGCGCCGGTCGCACGATGAAGGCGGAGCTCGAGGGCGGAATCGACCGCGCCCTCACCACCGGCGGCCTGTGGGGGCTCGTCGCGATCGGGTTCGTGTCGGTCTCGCGCGAGGGCATCGAGACGACCCTTCTGCTGTGGTCCATGACCCAGTCGTTCCCCGACGCACCCACGGCCCTGATCGGAGCCCTGCTCGGTCTCGGGGCGGCAGTCGTCGTCGGCTGGCTCCTCTCCCGCGGCGCCGTGAAGCTCGACCTTCGGCGCTTCTTCGCCTGGACCGGCGGCTTCCTCGTCGTCGTCGCCGGCGGAGTGCTCGCGTACGCCCTGATGGACCTTCAGGAGGCGGGGGCGCTTCCCGGGCCGTTCACGGCGGCCGCGCCGATGGATCCGATCTCCGGCGGCGTGGCCGTCGGCGCAGCCGGCTTCCCGTTCGGCTGGGCGTTCGACGTGTCGGCGACGATCTCTCCCGGCAGCCCGGCCGCTGCGATCCTGCAGGCCACGATCGGCTTCATGCCCGCGATGACGTGGCTTCAGGTGATCGCCTGGACCCTCTACCTCGTCATCGTCGGCGGCCTGTACATCCGGGGACTGCGGACGCGCCGTCCGTCGACACCTCCGGCGCCGGTCGACGACCGGTCCGAGCCGACCCCTCTCTCACCGCAAGGAGCAGCATGACCACCACCCGTCCCTCCCTCGCCGTCCTCGCCGCCACGGGCGCGGCCGCGCTGATGCTGAGCGGCTGCGTCGCGAAGAGCGACGCGACCGACACGTCCGCGGCGTTCGAGGTGGCCTCGACCGACGGCGACTGCGCGGTCTCCGGGGCGACCGCGTCGAGCGGCACCCTCACGTTCGACGTGCGGAACGAGACCGACCAGGTGTCCGAGTTCTATCTGCTCGCCGACGACGGACTGCGCATCGTCGGCGAGGTGGAGAACATCGCCCCGGCGGCCTCGCGCACGCTCACCGTCGTCGCGCAGCCCGGCGAGTACTTCACCCTCTGCAAGCCCGGCATGATCGGGGAGGGTGTCGGACGCGCGGCGTTCACCGTCACGGGCGACCGGGTCGCCGTCGACGGACCCGACGCCGATCAGAAGCAGCAGGCGGTCGACCTGTACGCCGCGTTCGTCAAGGATCAGGTCGGGCAGCTCCTTCCGGCGGTCGAGGAGTTCGTCGCCGCCTATCAGTCGGGCGACGACGCCACCGCGCGGTCGCTCTTCCCGCTCACCCGGGCCTCCTACGAGCGCATCGAGCCGGTCGCCGAAGCACTCGGCGATCTCGACCCCCGCATCGACTACCGCGAGGTCGACGCCGTCGCCGAAGGACTGGACTGGACCGGCTTCCATCGCATCGAGAAGGATCTCTGGGTGCCCGCGCAGGACGCGCTGAACGCCGACGGCGAGACGCCGGCCTGGCAGGACTGGGCGCCCTCCACGCCAGAGGAGCGGGCCGACTTCGGCGACCTGCTCCTCGCCGACGCCCAGGAGCTCTACGACTACGTGCACTCGGAGGATTTCACGACGTCTCTCGACGATCAGGGCATCGGCGGCATCTCGAACGGCGCCATCGCTCTGCTCGACGAGGTGGCGACGGGGAAGATCTCCGGCGAGGAGGACTGGTGGTCGGGCACCGACCTCTACGACTTCGCCGCCAACGTCGAGGGTTCGAAGATGGCCTTCTCGCTGGTCCAGGACTTCGCGTCGGCCCAGGGCGACGACGGCGAGGCGCTCGTCGGCGAGATCGAGGACGGATATGCGGCTCTGGAGGAGTCCCTGGCCGCGCACGGATCGCTGACGGAGGGCTTCGTGGGCTACACCGCGCTCACCGATGCCGACAAGCGCGAGTTCACCGACCTGATCAACGCCCTCGCCGAGCCGCTGTCGCAGCTCACCGGCACAGTGCTCGACTGATCGCGCGGAACGGCACGGACGTGGACGGATCGGGAGCGGATGCCGCGCGCGACGCGGGCGCCGGTCCGGCGACTCCTCCGCCGGGCGGTCTGAGCAGGCGAGGCCTGCTCGGTCTCGCGATCGGCGGCGGCGTCGCCGGGCTCGCCGTCGTAGGAGCGGCTGGCCTCGCGGGAGGGGTGGCGCTCGAGCGCACCCGAGCCTCGGGCGACGCCGCGACCGCGTACGACTTCCACGGTCGACATCAGGCGGGCATCACCACACCCGTGCAGGAACATCTGCATTTCGCCGCCTTCGACATGATGCCCCGCACCGATCGCGCCGATCTGATCTCACTGCTGGAGGACTGGACCTACGCCGCGTCGCGCCTGGTGCAGGGGCTGGAGGTCAGCGCGACCGGCGCCGTCGGCGGTTCGGCGGAGGAACCGCCCGATGACACCGGGGAGGCGCAGGGGCTGACCACCGCGGGTCTCACGATCACCTTCGGCTTCGGTCCCGGGCTCTTCGAGAACGAGGAGGGCGACCGGTACGGGATCGCAGCCTCTCGGCCGGTCGGTCTGGAGCGGCTTCCGGCGTTCCTCGGCGACGATCTCGATCCGCAGTCGTCCCACGGAGACCTGTGCGTGCAGGCGTGCGCCGACGATCCCCAGGTGGCCGTGCACGCAGTTCGCAATCTCAGCCGCATCGCGTTCGGCCGCGCGCGACTGCGCTGGTCGCAGCTGGGCTTCGGCAAGACCTCGCGGACGACGGCCGCGCAGACGACCCCGCGGAACCTCTTCGGCTTCAAGGACGGCACCGCGAACATCCTCTCCGACGATGCGCGGGCGCTCGACGAGCACGTCTGGGTCGCAGAGACCGACCAGCCGGCGTGGATGGCGGGCGGGTCGTACCTCGTCGCCCGGAAGATCGCGATGCTGATCGAGACGTGGGACCGCGTCCGCCTCTCCGAGCAGGAGACGATCGTCGGCCGCGACAAGGGGGAGGGGGCGCCTCTGTCGGGCGGCTCCGAGTTCACGGCGCCCGACTTCTCGGGCGCAGCCATCGATGCGAGCGCCCACGTCCGCCTCGCCCACGCTGACCGGAACGGCGGCATCCGGATCCTCCGTCGCGGCTACAACTACGTCGACGGCAACAACGATCTCGGCCGGCTGGACGCCGGGCTCTTCTTCCTGTCGTATCAGCGCGACCCCGCGCAGTTCATCACGCTGCAGCGCACGCTCTCCACAGACCGGATGAACGAGTACATCCGGCACGTCGGGTCGGGTGTCTGGGCGGTCCCGGGCGGCATCGAGCCGGGCTCCTACGTCGGTGCCCGCCTGTTCAGCTGAGAGCCGAGGCCACGAAGGCGGCCAGCGCGTCGGCACGTCCGTGATCGTCCGCGGTGATCGTCACGACCGCGTCGCCCGAGAAGATCAGCAGCTGTCCGTGAGCGCCGTGCAGCCGCCAGGCATCGCCGGGCCCGTCCCAGCCCGCGAGCGCATAGCGCTCGTATCCGGGATCCGTTCCGGCGGCGACCCAGTCGGCGTGCATCCCGTCGATGATCGCCGACGACACGATCCGGCGCCCCTGCCAGACGCCGCCATCACGGATGAGCAGGCCGAGCCTCGCGAGCTCGTCGGTGCGCAGGGCCAGTCCGCTGCCGGCGACGATGCGTCCGTGGGGGCACCGATCCCATTCGACGCCCTCGATCCCGAGCGGGGTGAACAGGCGCGGGCCCAGGTAGTCGGCGACGTCGCCGACGCGCGCGGCGAGCGCGGTCATCGCGGTGTACGTGCTGGCGTTGGCGTACTGGAAGACCCGACCACGGGTGGGGCGTGCCAGGTACTCCTCGGCGAGGTCGGGCCAGTCCGACATCTCGGTCTCGGACCACGGCATGTCGATGCCGCTCGACATCGTCAGCAGATGGCGCAGGGTCACCGTCTCGACACCGGGTCCGAGATCGGCGTCCGGGAGCAGGGCGGCGACGGTCTCGTCGAGGCGCACGAGATCCTCGTCGGCGGCGATCCCGGCCGCGAGAACGCAGACGCCCTTGGCCACCGAGTGGACGTTCTCCCGGACGTCGGCGGTCCAGCGGTGCACGGCGACGTCGTCACCGACGCGCACGTGCAGTCCGTGCCCGCGGAACCCGATGGCGTCGGCGTGGCCGACGATCGCGTCGCGGAGCGCGCGGGCGGTCACCGCTCGCCGCTTTCGGCGGAGCCGGAGGCGGAGCCGGAGGCGGAGCCGGAGGCGGAGCCCCTGCGAGAGGGGTCGCGCGGGACGTCGCGCGGACGACGCGAGCCGGTGGGGTCGTTCCGCCGGCCTTCGCGGCCCGCGAGCACCGGATCGACGAAGAGCCACTTCGGCCGGGGCTCGATGAGCGGGCGGAAGAGCCGTCGTACCGGCTTGGTCGCGAGTGCCAGTGCCAGGACCACCGAGAGCGCCGTGACGAGCGGCAGCCAGATCCAGGTCGGCTCGAGGTCGCGTAGGGCGCCGGATTCGCGGAACGGATACAGCACGAACGAGTGCAGGAGGAACACGTACATCGTGTACTGGCCGAAATGCGTCCACCAGTAGGTGCCGCGGGGGACCAGAGCGAAGAACGCCGCGCACAGCACGACCGCGAGCAGCATGAGGGCGAACCGGACGCCGCCGGCCCACCACTGCTCGCCGCCGAGGTCGGCGTAGGAGTCGTCGTAGAAGAGCCAGTGACGCAGATCGATCGCCTGCCACACCGGCAGCCAGTGCCACGCGGCCCACCCCGCGGCGGCGAGGACCGCGACGGCGACCACGCGCACCCACCAGGGCCGGACGTCGAGCAGGCGGAAGCGGGCCACGATGTCGCGCTCGCGCAGCCACCAGCCGAACGCGAAGAACGGCAGCAGCCCCAGGGTCCGCGACAGGGAGAAGGTGCTGTCGACGTTGGGCAGATACCCGACACCGATCGAGATGAGGACCGTCCACAGCAGAGGCCAGCGCACCAGGGCGAGGTAGGGGATGACCAGCCGGAAGATGCCGAGCGCGAGGAGGAACCAGAGGGTCCACGACGGTTTCGTCGGGTTGGGATTCGCCTGTCCTTCGACGAGCCACTTCGTGAGCGTCCACAGCACTTCGAAGATGAGGTAGGGGATGAGGATGTCGGTGATGACGCGGGCCATCTGCGTGCGCGTCGGCGAACCCGATTTCGAGAAGTATCCGGAGATGATCGCGAACGCGGGCATGTGGAACGCGTAGAGGGCGAGATAGAAGGCGAAGGCGATGTCGGAATCGTAGATCAGGCGCTGGATCGCGTGGCCGAGCACGACGAGGACGATGCACGCGTAGCGGGCGTTGTCCCAGAACGGCACGCGCCGGCGGGGGCGCGAGGTGGATCCGGTCGCCGGGCCGGACGGGGGCGCTCCTGCATCGGTCATCCTCCGAGGCTACCGCCGGGAATAATGTTGTCGGGATCGCGTTGACTCCTATACATTCAAATGAATAGAAACGGGTGCGGCGGCATCCGCTTCGGAGAAGACGGAGCAATCATGAGTGAGCAGTCAGGCGCGATGCAGTTCGGCCTCATGTCGGTCAGTGACATCACGCGCGACCCGACCACGGGCATCACGCCGAGCGAGCAGGAGCGCATCAAGGCCACCCTGACCATCGCGAAGCATGCCGAAGAGGTCGGCCTCGACGTCTTCGCGATCGGCGAGCACCACAATCCGCCGTTCTGGTCGTCGAGCCCCACGACGTTCCTGGCGGCCCTGGCCGCGCAGACCGAGCGCCTCATCGTGTCGACCTCGACGACGCTCATCACCACCAACGACCCCGTGCGCATCGCCGAGGAGTACGCGATGCTGCAGCACCTCTCCGACGGGCGCATGGACCTCATGCTCGGCCGTGGCAACACCGGACCGGTGTACCCCTGGTTCGGACAGGACATCCGTCAGGGCCTGCCGCTCGCGATCGAGAACTACGCGCTGCTGCACAAGCTGTGGCGCGAGGACGTCGTCGACTGGGAGGGCAAGTTCCGCACCCCGCTGCAGGGCTTCACCTCGACGCCTCGTCCGCTCGACGGCGTCGCCCCGTTCGTCTGGCACGGCTCCATCCGCACGCCCGAGATCGCCGAGCAGGCCGCCTACTACGGCGACGGGTTCTTCGCGAACAACATCTTCTGGCCGAAGGAGCACTACCAGCGGCTCATCCAGCTCTACCGGCAGCGGTACGCCCATTACGGCCACGGAGCGCCCGAGCAGGCCATCGTCGGCCTCGGCGGTCAGGTGTTCCTGGCCGCGAAGTCGCAGGATGCCGTGACGCAGTTCCGCCCGTACTTCGACAACGCCCCCGTCTACGGCCACGGCCCGAGCATGGAGGACTTCACCGAGATGACCCCGCTCACGGTGGGATCCCCGCAGCAGGTCATCGACCGCTACGCCGCGATGCGCGATTACTACGGCGACTACCAGCGCCAGCTCTTCCTCATGGACCACGCCGGCCTGCCGCTCAAGACCGTGCTGGAGCAGATCGACATCCTCGGCTCCGAGGTCGTGCCGGTGCTGCGCAGGGAGCTCGCGAAGAACCGTCCCGCGAACGTCCCCGACGCCCCCACCCACGCCGCGCGCGTCACGGCCGCGTTCGGCGATGGCCCGACGCGCCAGGCCCGCCCCGGCGCGAACCGCGGCGACAATCTCACCGGCGACTCGCCCTACGAGGACACCCCGGCTCCCGCGGGCGCCGCCTTCGGGCTCAGCCGGAAGGGAGCCTGAGATGACCACCCGTCGTATCGCGGTCGTCTCGGCCGGACTGTCGAACCCCTCGTCCACCCGCATGCTGGCCGACCGGCTCGCGGCGGAGACGGTGCGGGCCCTCGCCGAACGCGACATCGAGGCGACCGTCGACGTGATCGAGCTGCGCGACCACGCGCATGACATCACGAACAACCTGCTGACCGGTTTCGCGCCCCCGGCTCTCGAGACGGCGATCAACACCGTCGTATCGGCCGACGCCGTGATCGCGGTGACGCCGATCTTCTCGACGAGCTACTCCGGGCTGTTCAAGTCGTTCATCGACGTGCTCGACCCCGACGCGCTCACCGGCACCCCCGTGCTCATCGGCGCGAACGCGGGAACCGCTCGCCACTCCCTGGCCATCGACTACGCGATCCGTCCGCTGTTCGCCTATCTGCACGCGGATGCCGTCTCGACGGGCGTGTTCGCCGCCTCCGGCGACTGGGGCGGTGCGGGCGACGGGGTCGCCCCGTTGTCGGCGCGGATCGAGAAGGGCGCGAACGAGCTCGCCGAAGCGGTCGCCCGTCGCGACGCCGCCTCGAGCGCCGACCCGTTCGATCCGGCCACGTACCTCGGCGAGGGCCGCTCGTTCGGGCACCTGCTGGGGGGCCTCGCCGGGGAGTGAGTCGCCGGTCGTCGCCGAGGCATCGACAAGGGTCGGGGCAGCGTCGTACCGTGTGGTCATGTCATCGACCGCTGCGCTCGACGCCGTCCGCTCCCGTCTGAGCGGTTCCCTCCTCCTTCCCGGCGACTCCGGCTTCGACGCCGCGCGGTTGCCGTGGAACCTCACCGTCGACCAGCGGCCCGCTGCGGTCGCCGAGCCGGCGGGTATCGACGACCTCTCGGTGCTCGTCGAGGCCGCGCGCACGACCGGGGCGCCCCTCGCCGTGCAGCCCAGCGGTCACGGCGCCTCCGGCGATCTCGAGGGCGCCATCCTGGTTCGGATGTCGGCGTTCGACGACCTTCGGATCGACGCCGACGCGGGGGTCCTGCACGTGGGCAGCGGTGTGCGGTGGGGAACGGTCATCGCGGCGCTCGAGGGCTCGGGCTGGGCCGCGCCCTCGGGGACCAGCCCGGTGATCAGCGTCGGCGGGTACACCCTGGGCGGAGGGCACTCCTGGTTCAGTCGCACGGCAGGGCTCGGCTCCGACAACCTGCGGGCGGCATGGGTGCTGCGCCCCGACGGCTCGCACACCCGCGTCGACGACGGCAGCGATCCCGATCTGATGTGGGCGCTGCGCGGGGCGGGCGGCGTCGTGGGCATCGTCACCCGACTCGAGATCGATCTCGTGCGCACGCCCTCGCTGTGGGGCGCCAACATCGTCTTCGACGCGGCCGACTCCGCCGCCGTCATCAGGGCCGTCCGCGACCTGTCGGCCGACGCGCCGCCCACGCTGAACGTGTTCCTCAACTCCGCGCGCATGCCCGACGCCCCGCAGCTGCCCGAGGCGATCCGAGGGCGCAGCTTCCTCGCGCTGCAGGCGCTGTCCGTCGACGGTGAGGCCGATGCGCTGCTCGCCGCCGTGCGGGGAGCAGGACGCGTGCAGCATGAGGCATCCGGTCCCACGTCACCGGGAGCGCTCGTCGCAGCCTCGACCGAGCCGACCGAGCCGATGCCGGCCGGCGGCGCATCGATGGCGCTGACCAGCCTGGACGACGCCACCATCGATGCCCTCGTCGCCTTCCGCGATCTGCCCGAGCAGGCGTCGATCATCGGCATTGACCTCCGGATGCTGGGTGGAGCGCTCGCCGCGCCCCGCCGCGCCGGGTTCGCCTCGCTGCAGTCGGTGGGGTGGCTGCTGCACGCGCTCGCGCCGTCTCTGCCCGGGGCGCCCGCGGGTCTCGGCGACGCGAGTCTCGACGGGCTGCGCGGAGTGCTGGCGCACGCCGCAGCGCTGCGGACCATCCCGACGTTCCTGGGACCGGGCGAGACTCTCGAGCAGTGCGTGCCGCCGGCGGAGATCGAGCGGCTGCGCGCGGTCAGGGACGTCGTCGATCCCGACGGCGTGCTGTACGCCGGCCGGCTTCCGCGCTGAGCGGCGCCCTTCGCGCAGAGGGGATGCGGGAGCCGATCCATGGCGGCCCCCGCATCCGGGCGGTCAACCGCTCTTGCGTCGGAACTCGCGCCGCGTCTGGGGTGCGGCGGCGGCGTGAACGGCGGAATCGCCGTCGAGGTGAGCCTCGCCCTGCCGGTGGTGCGCGTTCTTCTTCTCGAGCGCTTCCTTGAACTTGCGCTTCATCTCCTCGGCCGAGGAGGCGCCTTCTTCGGTGCTCATGCCCCGAGCCTAGAGCACGGTCGTGCGGAGGGGGAGGGGCCGGTGAACGGCAACCGATGTCGGGATGGCGGGTGTCCGGCGATGCAGCATCCGGTGAACATCCGGTGCCCGACGCCGATTCCGGCGCCGGCATGGTCGCGACCCCGTCATCCTGGGCGTGTGAGAGTCGCGATCGTCACCGAATCCTTCCTTCCGCACATGAACGGGGTCACCGGCTCCGTCCTCCAGATCCTGCGCCATCTCGAGGCGAGCGGACACGACGCGCACGTCCTCGCGCCGGATGCGGAGGGCATCCCCACCACGATCTCCGGCGCGCCGGTGCACCCGATCCCCAGTCTCCCGCTTCCCGGGTACCGCACGGTGCGGGTCGGCACCTCGTCGGCGCACCGGGTGGCGGCGTCGCTCCGGGGGTTCCGGCCCGATGTCGTGCACCTCGCCTCGCCCTTCGCGCTCGGGTGGCGCGGTGTCCTCGCCGCCGACCGCCTCGACCTCGCCTCCGTGGCCGCCTACCAGACCGACGTCGCCGCGTACGCGGAGCGTTATCGCGTCGCCGTGACGACGACCCTCGCTCAGGCCCAGATCGCCCGCCTGCATCGGCGTGCCACGATCAGCCTCGCTCCGTCCGCGGAGTCGGCGAACCAGCTGGCCGGTCTCGGCGTCGACCGCGTGCGCCGCTGGGGACGGGGAGTGGATGCCGAGCGCTTCCACCCCCGGCGTCGCGACGAGGAGCTGCGCGCGAGGTGGGGGGCGGAGGTGGTCGTCGGATACGTCGGCCGTCTCGCTCCGGAGAAGCAGGTCGAGGACCTGGCGCGCCTCCACGGCATCCCGGGCGTGCGGCTGGTGATCGTGGGTGACGGACCGAGCAGGACGAAGCTCGAAGCATTGATGCCGCACGCCCTCTTCCTCGGCCACCTGAGCGGCGATGCGCTCGCCGCCGCGATGGCCTCGTTCGACGTCTTCGTGCACCCGGGGGAGAGCGAGACGTTCGGCCAGACGCTCCAGGAGGCGCACGCGAGCGGAGTGCCGGTCGTCGCCACCGGGCGGGGAGGTCCGCTGGACCTCGTGCGCATGGGCGTCGACGGTTGGCTGTACCGGCCCGGGGACCTCGACGACCTGCGGATGCGCGTGGAGGATCTCGTCGGTGATGCGCGCAAGCGTCGCGCACTGGGACGGGCGGGGTGGGAGGCGGTGCAGTCACGCAGCTGGGGGAGTGTCTGCGATCAACTCCTGGGCCATTTCGACGACGCGATCGCGCTGCGCAGGGTGGACTCCGGGCTGCGCGCGCGCCGCCTGACGCGGCCGGAGGCGTCGGTCGCCCTCTCCGGCAGACGGTGGAACCGGTACGTGGCCCTGGGCGACTCGCTCACCGAGGGGCTGTGCGATCCCGCACCCGACGGGTCGCTCCGCGGCTGGGCCGACCGGCTCGCACTTCTGCTGGCTGCGCGAGGAGGGCTCCACTACGCCAACCTCGCCGTCCGATCGAAGCGCGTGCGCGACGTCTGCGGCACGCAGCTCGACCGCGCTCTCGCGCTGCGGCCCGACCTGGTGTCGATCCTCGTCGGCGCGAACGATCTCGTCGGTCGCGCGGTCGACGTGCGCCTGATCGCCGCACAGCTCGAGGAGGCCGTCGTGCGGTTGCGCGACAGCGGTGCCGACGTGCTCCTCGTCACGCCTTTTCTCCCGCGCCGACGCGCCGCCCAGGTCTACGCGAGGCGCTTCTCGGCTTTCGCCACGGCCGTGGCGGGGATCGCCGCACGCACCGGGGCGATCCTCATCGACACCGACCTGCACCCGACGCTCGGCGATCGGCAGAACTGGGGTGAGGACCTGGTGCACCTCAGCAGCCGCGGGCATCGCTTCCTCGCGTATCGGGCGGGGGAGGTGCTCGGCGTCCCGCACGCGGAGGCGCTCGGTGCCCTCGACGCCGCACTGCACGAGCACGAGCCGATCAGCGCCGGCGTGTGGTGGCGCAGGCACGCACTGCCGTGGGTCTGGCGCCGCCTGCACGGAAGGACCGCGGGCGACGGTCGCGTCGCGAAGCACGACGACTACGTGATACTGGGCCGCGCCGTCGCCCCCGCCCCCCGCGCCTGACCCCGCTCGCCGCCCTCCTTCCGCCGAGACCCCGTGTTATCGCCGAGACCCCGCGCTGCGGACGTCCGCAGGGCGGGGTCTCGACGCGAAAGCGGGGTCTCGCCTGATGAGAGGGGGGCGGGTCAGCGGCGGCCCATGCCGTGATACTGCCAGCCGGCGGCGCGCCAGGCGGCGGCGTCGAGGCAGTTACGGCCGTCGACGATCACACGACCGGCGACGAGCGAGCCGGCATGCTCGGGGGTGAGCTCGCGCCGGTAGTGGTCCCACTCGGTGACGATGACCACGGCATCCGCGTCGCGCAGCGCGTCGTCACGGTGCGGAGCGTACCCGAGCTGCGGGTGAGCGGCGGCGGCGTTCTCGAGCGCGGCAGGATCGGTCACCACCACGTCGGCCCCGAGACCACGCAGACGCACCGCGACGTCGAGTGCGGGTGAGTCGCGGATGTCGTCGCTGAACGGCTTGAACGCCGCTCCCAGCACGGCGATCCGGCGTCCGAACACGAGCCCTCCGAGGGCGTCGACCACGAGCTGCACGGCGCGATCGCGTCGCCGCAGGTTGATGCCGTCGACCTCGCGGAGGAACCCGACGGCCTCGCCGCGCCCGAGCTCCTCGGCCCTGGCGGCGAACGCGCGGATGTCCTTCGGCAGGCAGCCGCCGCCGAAGCCGATGCCCGAGCCGAGGTACCGCCGGCCGATTCGCGTGTCGTGCCCGAGTGCGTCGGCGAGGAGCGTCACGTCGGCGCCTGCGGCCTCCGCGATCTCCGCCATCGCGTTGATGAAGGAGATCTTGGTCGCGAGAAACGCGTTCGCCGCGCCCTTCACGAGCTCGGCGGTCGCGAGATCGGTGACGAGGAACGGCGCACCCGCCTCGATCGCCGGCGCGTAGGCGTCGCGGAGGAGTGCTGCCGCCTCCTCCCCGGCCGACGTCTGCGGGATGCCGACGACGAGACGGTCCGGCATGATCGTGTCGTGAACGGCCCAGCCCTCGCGCAGGAACTCCGGGTTCCAGACCAGGGCGGCGCCCGTCTGTGCGATCCGGGGAGTCAGACGCGCGGCCGTGCCCACCGGCACCGTCGACTTCCCCGCGACGACGTCGCCTGCCCGCAGGTGGGGGAGGAGAGCGTCGACGGCTGCGTCGACGAAGCGCAGGTCGGCGGCGTGCCCACCGGCGACCTGCGGCGTGCCCACGGCGAGGAAGTGCACGGCTGCGCCGGCGGCATCGGCCGTCTCCGTGCTGAACCGCAGGCGGCCCGATGCCACTCCTTCCTGGAGGAGCTCGTCGAGCTGCGGCTCGAAGAACGGGGCGACTCCGTCCGCGAGCGCGGCGACCTTGCCCGCGTCGACATCGATGCCGATCACGTCGTGTCCGATCGAGGCCATGGCGGCGGCGTGCACGGCACCGAGGTACCCGCAGCCGATGACTGACATGCGCATGGAGCCAGCAGAGCGGATGCCGCCCACGCACCGGCATCCGCGCGGTGAACGCGGTGTGACCGGCCGGTGTCGGATCCGCTGCCCGCCGTGCGCGAGGGATTCCCGGGGGTGCCGCTGATAGGGTGGATGGGATCGACGTCTGTCGGTCGCACAACCGAACATCGACTCATGGAGCGAACAGCGGAGAAGCTGGTCCCCTGTGGTGGGTTCCTCGGCGGGCGTCGTCGGGTGGCTTTCTACTGGTGGCCAGCGCAGGCGAGTTCCGCGGGAGAGCCCGCGCGCCCGAACCCTGCCGTCCCGTTCCTTCGAACACGCTCGCGCGTCACACGGATGCGCGAGTCTAAACAAAGAAGGAGAGACCTCTTGGAAGGTCCTGAAATCACCGCCACCGAGGCCGTTCTCGACAACGGCCGCTTCGGCACCCGTACCATCCGCTTCGAGACCGGCCGCCTCGCGCAGCAGGCTCAGGGCGCCGTCGCCGCCTACCTCGACGGCGAGACCATGCTCCTCTCGGCCACGAGCGCCGGCAAGCACCCGCGCGAGGGCTTCGACTTCTTCCCGCTGACGGTCGACGTCGAGGAGCGCTCGTACGCCGCAGGCAAGATCCCCGGCTCGTTCTTCCGCCGCGAGGGCCGTCCCTCCACCGAGGCGATCCTGGTCTGCCGTCTGATCGACCGTCCGCTGCGCCCGTCGTTCGTCGACGGCCTGCGCAACGAGGTCCAGATCGTCATCACCGTGCTCTCGATCGCGCCGGGCGAGTTCTACGACGCTCTGGCGATCAACGCCGCCTCGGCGTCGACCCAGATCTCGGGTCTGCCGTTCTCCGGCCCGGTCGCCGGCGTACGCCTCGCGTTCATCCCGGGGCACGGCGAGAACGACGACCAGTGGGTCGCCTTCCCGACCGCCGACCAGGTCGGCGAGGCCGTGTTCGACCTCATCGTCGCCGGTCGCGTGGTCACCAAGGCCGACGGTTCGGAAGACGTGGCCATCATGATGGTCGAGGCCGAGGCCACCGAAGGCAGCTGGAACCTCATCAAGGCCGGCGCCACGAAGCCGAACGAGGAGATCGTCGCTCAGGGGCTCGAGGCGTCGAAGCCGTTCATCGCGCAGCTCGTGAAGGCGCAGGCCGACCTCGCCGCCACCGCCTCGAAGGAGCCGGGCGTCTACCCGGTGTTCCCGGCGTACAGCCAGGAGGTCTACGACTTCGTGGCGGGCCGCTCGTACGACGAGCTCGTGGGCATCTACCAGATCGCCGACAAGACCGAGCGCCAGAACGCCGACGACGCCGTCAAGGACCGCGTCAAGGCCGAGCTCATCGAGGCCACCGAGGCGGGATCGCTTCCGGCCGCGGCCCCGCTCGAGTTCTCCGCCGCGTACAAGTCGGTCACCAAGAAGATCGTTCGCGGCCGCATCCTCACCGAGGGCTCCCGCATCGACGGCCGCGGCCTGGCGGACATCCGCCCGCTCGACGCCGAGGTGCAGGTCATCCCGCGCGTGCACGGCTCCGCGATCTTCCAGCGCGGCGAGACCCAGATCATGGGCGTCACCACGCTGAACATGCTGAAGATGGAGCAGCAGATCGACTCGCTGTCGCCCACGACCAGCAAGCGCTACATGCACCACTACAACTTCCCGCCCTACTCGACCGGTGAGACCGGCCGTGTGGGTTCGCCGAAGCGTCGCGAGATCGGGCACGGCTTCCTCGCCGAGCGCGCGCTCGTGCCGGTGCTGCCGAGCCGCGAGGAGTTCCCCTACGCGATCCGCCAGGTGTCCGAGGCCCTCGGCTCCAACGGCTCCACCTCGATGGGATCCGTCTGCGCCTCGACCCTCTCGCTGCTGAACGCCGGTGTGCCGCTGCGCGCTCCCGTCGCCGGCATCGCGATGGGCCTCGTGTCCGACGAGGTCGACGGTGAGACCCGTTACGCGGCGCTCACCGACATCCTGGGCGCCGAGGACGCGCTGGGCGACATGGACTTCAAGGTCGCCGGTACCAGCGAGTTCGTCACGGCCATCCAGCTCGACACGAAGCTCGACGGCATCCCGTCGTCGGTGCTCGCCGGCGCCCTGACCCAGGCCCGCGACGCGCGACTGACCATCCTGGGCGTCCTGAACGCCGCGATCGACGCTCCCGACGAGATGGCGCCCACCGCGCCCCGTGTCATCAGCGTGCAGATCCCGGTCGACAAGATCGGCGAGCTGATCGGCCCGAAGGGCAAGACGATCAACGCGATCCAGGACGAGACCGGCGCGCAGATCTCGATCGAGGAGGACGGCACCGTGTACATCGGCGCGACCGACGGCCCCTCGGCCGAGGCGGCCCGCGCCCAGGTGAACGCGATCGCCAACCCGACCAACCCCGAGGTCGGCGAGCAGTTCCTCGGCACGGTCGTGAAGATCGCCACGTTCGGCGCCTTTATCTCGCTGCTGCCCGGCAAGGACGGACTGCTGCACGTCACCGAGGTGCGCAAGCTCGCCGGCGGCAAGCGCGTCGAGAACGTCGACGACGTGCTCTCGGTGGGTCAGAAGATCCTCGTGAAGATCACGAAGATCGACGACCGCGGCAAGCTGTCGCTCGAGCCCGTGCTCGACGACGCCCCGGGCGACGAGGCGCCCGCGCAGGACGCCGCCGAGTAGGCATCACCCTCGGAGCCCGGGTTCGTCCGTGAGGGACGGGCCCGGGCTTCGTCGTGATCCGTGACCAAACCGTTACGGGAAGTTTCCGCGCCGTTCCCCGTATTGGTCGGCGCGTTCTCCCGCGTCCCTTACCCTCGAAGTACGCACCGGGGGGGGTGCAGGTACGGCAGCGAAGCAGATCGGAACGCACCGATCGACGCGGGGGTGAGGGAATGCGGTTGTTCAGCGTAGGCGCGGGAACCTCCGACGAGCGAGCCCACGACGACGCCGAGCACCCGTCAGCACCCATCCCGATCGTGGGCCCCGGCGTCGGCGAGGGAGTGCGCGCGCCGCTCGGCGAGACGGGGTACGAGACCTTCCCCCTCATGCTCGGTGCGGCGGAGTTCGGCTGGAACGTCGACCTCGAGACGAGTCACGGCATCCTCGACCGCTATGTGGAGTTCGGCGGGAACGCGATCCACACGGCCGACGGCTTCTCCGGCGGCCGGAGCGAGCACATCATCGGCCAGTGGCTGCGTTCGCGCGGGCATCGCGACCGCACGATCCTGAGCGTCCGCATCGGCGCGCACGCCGACAATCCCGGGCTGGGATCGGTGAACCTCGTCCGTGCGGTCGAGGGCTCGCTGACACGTCTCGGCGTCGAACGCATCGATCTGGTGTACCTCGACGCCACGCTCGACGACACGACGAACGTCGAAGACACCCTCGCCACGGTCGAGTGGCTGCGAGACGCCGGGAAGATCGGCGCCGTCGGGGGCTTCGGGTTCGCCCCCGAGCGACTGGTCGAGGCGCGCATCCTCGCCTCCGCCGGCTATCCGCGCATCGAGGTGATCGACGAGCCCTACAACCTGCTGCGACGGCAGCCCTTCGAGGGCGATCTCCGGCTCGTGGCCGGCGCGCAGAACCTCGCGGTCACGCCGTCGCACGCGCTCGAGCACGGCTTCCTCTCCGGTCGCCACCGCACCAAGGCCGGGGCCTCGAACGGCGTGCGCGGGGAGCAGCTGCGCGGTCACCTCAACCGGAGGGGCATCAAGATCCTCCGCGCCCTCGATCAGGTCGCCGAAGAGCTCGCCGCTCCCGTCGCCGCCGTCTCGATCGCCTGGCTCCTCGCGCAGCGCACGGTGGCGGCCCCGATCGTGAACACCTTCGCGGCCGAGCACGTCGACGAGTTGATGGCGGGGGCCGGGATCGCGCTGTCGCGCGCACAGGTCGCCGAGCTCACGCGCGCGGGCAACTGAGTATCGTTCCCCGCGTGGCATAGGCTGGGGGAGAGGTCGGCGGATGCTGGCGATGAAGCGAGCGAGTTTGTGACGCACTACATATATCTGGTCAGACATGGCGAACATCAGGATGCGGAGTACGGTCTCGCCGACGGTCCCCTCTCCCCGCGAGGGCAGCGTCAGGCCGAGCTGATCGCCGATCGGCTTTCCGGACTCCCGCTCGACGCGGTCTGGCATTCGCCGCTCCTGCGGGCGAACGAGACGGCGCGGGCGATCGCAGGGCGACTCCCGTCGGTCGTCCCGGAGCCGACGGCGCTGCTGTTCGACTGCGTCCCGACGGGCATGACCGAAGAGACGCCGGCGGTCTTCGAGCCCTTCTTCGGATCGGTGTCGGATGCCGAGATCGACGCGGGTCGTGCGCAGATGGCCGATGCGGTCAACGAGTTCCTCATGCGCAAGAACGGCGAGGTGCACGAGGTCCTCATCACGCACAACTTCGTCATCTCGTGGTTCGTCCGCGAGGTCCTCGGTGCGCCCGAGTGGCGCTGGATGACCCTCAACCAGGCGCACTGCGGGCTGACCATCATCGCGCAGAAGCAGGGTCGTCCGTGGACCCTGCTCAATCACAACGACACCGGCCATCTCCCCGTCGAACTGCGCACCGGCATCCCCGATCCGATGCCCGTCTGAGCCCGCGCGCCCCGTCCGGGCGCCGACGCGCGCTCCCTAGACTGGACGCATGACCACGCAGGTAGCACTCGTCGGCGGATCCGGGAAGCTCGGCACGATCATCCATGCGGTGGTCGACGAGCTCGAGGACTTCGAGGTGAGCCGCGTGCTCACCTCGTCGAGCGATCTGGCCGAGCTCGACGGCGCCGACCTCGTCGTCGACGCCTCGACGCCACAGGTCAGCATCGACGTGGTCCGTGCGGCCGTCGACCGGGGCGTCAACGTGCTCGTGGCGACGTCGGGCTGGTCGGCCGAACGCATCGCCCTCGTGCGGCCGCTGGTCGAGGCGGCCGAGACCGGGGCCGTCTTCATCCCCAACTTCTCCCTCGGATCGGTGCTCGGGTCGGCGCTGGCCGCCGCCGCGGCGCCGTTCTTCGACTCGGCCGAGATCGTCGAGGCGCACCGCGAGACCAAGGTCGATTCCCCGAGCGGCACGGCCGTGCGGACCGCCGAGCTGATCGCGTCGGCCAGAGCGGAGCAGGGGCCGGTGAGCGCACCGCACGCCGATCAGCGGGCGCGGGGCCAGCAGGTGGGCAGCGTCCCGATCCATTCTCTGCGCCGGCCGGGCGTGGTCGCCAAGCAGGAGGTCGTGCTGTCGGGGCCGGGCGAGTCGCTCGCCTTCGTCCACGACACGATCGATCCCGCGCTGGCCTACGCCCCCGGCATCCGTCTCGCTCTTCCGTTCGCCCGTGACGCACGCGGTGTGGTGGTGGGCCTGGAGTCGATGATCGATCTCGGTCTCCGGTCATGATGTCGCGCATCAGCGTCGGACTGATGGCGGCCGCGCTGCTGGTGTACCTCGCCGTGGCGATCTGGTTGGCGGTGATGTTCATCTCCGTCGGGTCGCCCCTGGCGATCGGCATGGGCGTCACCCTGATCGTGCTCGCCCCCATCGGCGCCTGGGCACTGGTCCGGGAGATGCAGTTCGGGTTCGCCGCCGATCGCCTCGGGCGCCGGCTCGACGAAGAGGGCGGCATGCCGCCCGTCGAGACGGAGCTGACACCGAGTGGACGCATCGCTCGTGCCGACGCCGGTCCGCTCATCGAACGCTACGCCGCGGCGGCCGATGCCGACGCGAGCGACTGGCGGGCGCGCTATCGGCTCGGCGTCGTGCAGGATGCCGCGGGGCACCGAAAAGACGCCAGGGCGAGCATCCGCGCGGCGATCCGACTCGCTCGGTCCTGACGCGACGGGCGATCCGACCCGCCCGCGGGGTCAGGCGAGCGTCGCCTCCAGGGTGATCTCGATGCCGGCGAGGGCCTGCGAGACGGGGCACCCGGTCTTGGCGCCCTCGGCGATCTCGTGGAAGGCCTCGGGAGTGAGGCCCGGCACGGTGGCGTTGACGTTGAGATGACTGCCCGTGATGCCGACTCCGGGCTTGAAGGTGACCGCGGCGCTGGTGTTCACCCGCTCGGGCGGAGTGCCGTTCTCGGCGAGGGCGTGCGAGAGGGCCATGCTGAAGCACGAGGCGTGCGCGGCCGCGATGAGCTCTTCGGGGGTGGTCGTGGTGTCGCTTCCCTCGCTGCGCGATCTCCAGTCGATGGGGAAGGTGCCCAGATGCGACGACGAGAAGGCGACGGTGCCCGAGCCCTCCGTGAGGGATCCGGTCCAGGTGCTGGCGGCTTCGCTGGTGACGGGCATGGTTCCTCCGGTTCTCGCGCCCTCGTCGGCGGGGCACGTCGCGGCCAGCCTATCGAGCGGGCCGGGCCGACGGAACAGGCTCAGGAGGCGGGCGCCGCGCGCCCGATGACACCGGCGCGCTGCAGCAGCAGGTACAGCCGGCATCCGAGGCAGAAGGCGAACGCCGCGTTGAGGAAAGCGGCGAGGAATGCAGCGGCCGTGGCGATGGGCAGGGCCCAGGGCACACCGGCGAGGTGCAGGAGCAGGCCCGCGACGATCACCACCAGACCGACACCCTGCGAGAAGCGCGGCGGACGAGGGTCCTCCAGATCGATCGGTGCCGCGAGCCGCGGCCGGACCGCCCGACGGAAGAGCACGCTCCACGGCGCGGTGCTCGGCGACACGGCGCCCCAGAGGAACAGCAGGCCGATCAGGGCGGCGAGGAGGAAGCCGGGGTCGAGAGCGCGCTGCGCGAGGGGCGCCACCCGGATCGCCCACGGCTCGCCCCCGAGGAAGCCGAAGTCGAACCCGGGTGCGAACGAGAGCCAGGTTCCCGGGAGTCGGGCCGTCGAGATGCCGATCAGCGAGAGGAACGTCGTTACCAGCAGCAGCGCCGCCGTGATCCCTGCGGCGAATCGCGGGCCGCGCGGATCGATTCCTGCGGGAGTGGTCATCTCTTCTCCGGTCTCACTTCTTCTCCGGTCTCGGCCTCAGAGCGAGGCGACGACGTCGGTCACGGCGTGCCGTTGCGGCACACCGGGGAATCGTGCCCGTACCGCGCCGCCGTCATCGACGACCAGCGTCGTCGGCGTCTGCAGCACCCGGTACCGGGAGGCGAGGTCGGGTCGGTGCGTCAGATCGACCTCGACGTGGCGGATCCCCGGGTGCTCGGCGGCGACGGCGCGCAGCATCCGCCGCACGTGCGGGCACCGGGCGCACAGCTCGGTGCTGAACTGCACCAGGGTGACGTGCGATCCGAGCCCGGCCGCTCCGGCATCGGCCGGATCGAACCGGGTCACGCCGGCCGCGCGGCGACGGCCGTCACGTCGGCGGAGCACCAGCCCGATGATCACGGCGAGCCCGACCAGCCCGACGGCCACGATGGCGGCCAGGGCGGGAGACATGACTCGAGACTACGGCGCGACCGTCCCGCGAGCGCCGATGTGTCGGCGCATGACGGCCGGCGGCCACGCGCCGCGCTCCGCCCGCCGCCGGAGCCGGGGCGGTATCGTGGCTCCCATGAGCGCAGCCGTTCCGACACCGTACGAAGATCTGCTCCGCGATGTGCTGGAGAACGGCACCCACAAGTCCGATCGGACGGGAACGGGCACCACGAGCGTCTTCGGCCGACAGATCCGCTTCGATCTGTCGAAGGGGTTCCCGTTGATCACCACCAAGCGCGTGCACTTCAAGTCGATCGCCTACGAGCTGCTGTGGTTCCTGCGCGGTGATTCGAACGTGCGGTGGCTGCAGGAGAACGGCGTCACCATCTGGGACGAATGGGCCGATGCCGAGGGCGACCTCGGGCCCGTGTACGGCGTGCAGTGGCGTTCATGGCCCGCGCCGGAGGGGAAGAGCATCGACCAGCTCTCGGAGGTGGTCGACCAGATCCGACGGACACCCGACTCGCGCCGCCTGATCGTCTCGGCGTGGAACCCGGCCGACATCCCCGACATGGCCCTCGCGCCGTGCCACGCGCTGTTCCAGTTCTACGTGGCCGACGGCCGGTTGTCCTGTCAGCTGTATCAGCGCAGCGCCGACATGTTCCTCGGCGTGCCGTTCAACATCGCCTCCTACGCCCTGCTGACGATGATGATCGCGCAGCAGACGGGTCTCGAGCCCGGCGACTTCGTGTGGACCGGGGGCGACTGCCACATCTACGACAACCACCTCGAGCAGGTGCGCGAGCAGCTCGGCCGCGAACCCTACGCCTACCCGACGCTGCGCTTCGCCCGCACCCCCGCGTCGATCCTCGACTACCGCTACGAGGACTTCGTCGTGGAGGACTACCAGCACCACGCTCCGATCCGCGCGGCGGTGGCGGTGTGAGCGGCGCTCAGGTCGGAGGGATGATGGTCGGCCTCATCTGGGCCGAGGCGCGCGACGGCGTGATCGGAGCCGCGGGCGGAATGCCCTGGTACGTTCCCGAGGACCTCGCGCACTTCAGGGAGGTCACGCTCGGCTCTCCCGTGGTGATGGGCCGCAAGACCTGGGATTCGCTCCCTGAGCGGTTCCGTCCTCTCGAAGGGCGGGAGAACATCGTCGTCACCCGTCAGCAGGACTGGACGGCCGAGGGCGCGCGTCGGGCGGCCACGGTCGCCGAGGCCGTGCGGGGCAGGGACCGGGTCTGGATCATCGGCGGCGCCGAGATCTTCCGCCAGGTGATCGGCGATGCGGACCGGCTCGAGGTGACGGAACTCGATCTCGAGGTCGATGGCGACGCGTTCGCCCCCTCCACCGCCGGATGGCGCCTCGTCGACGAAGGAGAGTGGCAGACCTCGCGCACCGGCATCCGCTACCGCTTCCTCGGGTACGAGCGCTGATGCCCACGGCACTCATCACGGGAGCGAGCGCCGGACTCGGCGCCGAGTTCGCTCGCCAGCTCGCCCGTCGGCGAGCCGACCTCGTCCTGGTCGCGAGATCCGAGGACGCGCTGAACACGCTGGCCCGCGATCTGCGGAGCGAATACGGGATCGCCGTCGAGGTGGTGGTCGCCGATCTCGCCGACGATCGGGGTGTCGAGACGGTCGCCGGTCGCCTGCGCGACGCCGCCGATCCCGTCGACCTCCTGGTGAACAACGCCGGCTTCGGACTGCCGCTGCAGTTCGCCGACAACGACATCGACGACGAGGTGCGTCATCTGCGCGTGCACGTCGAGGCGTCGATGCGGCTGATGCATGCCGCGCTGCAGACCATGCGCGGTCGCGGCGGTCGCATCATCAACGTCGCCTCGGTCGCCGGGTTCATCTCACGCTCGACCTACTCCGCCTGCAAGGCCTGGCTGATCGGCTTCAGCCGCTGGGCGAACCGCGAGTACGCCCGCGACGGCGTGACGGTGACGGCGGTGTGCCCCGGCTTCACGCACACCTCCTTCCACGAGCGCATGGGGCTGGCCGCCGGGGAGGAGGGCGTGCCCGCGATCCTGTGGCTCGATGCCCGCGACGTGGTGCGCGAAGGGCTGCGCGATGCCGCTCGCGGAAAGGCCGTGTCGATCCCGTCGCTGAGGTACAAGGCGGTCGTCGCCCTCACCCGCCTCCTCCCGGATTCGGTCACGTCGGGCGTCGCCCGGCGCGGCCGGGTGTGACCGGGGGCGGATCGTCCGGTTCCGGCGCGTCACCACGTCGGTGTGAGCGGCGCGGGACCGATACGCTGGTGGCATGACGCACTCGGGCAACCCCTTCGGACAGGTTCTCGTCGCGCTGGTCACCCCCATGACCGCCGACGGCGAAGTCGACTGGCCCGCCGTCGAGAAGCACATCGATGACGTGATCACCGCGGGAGCGGACGGCATCGTCGTGACGGGAACGACCGGCGAGACCTCGACCCTGACGGACCCCGAGAAGCTGAAGCTGGTGGAGGTCGGCAAGTCGGTCTCCGGAGGTCGCGCGAAGATCATCACCGGTGGCGGGTCGAACGAGACCGCCCACGCCATCGAGCTGTACAAGGCCAGCGAGAAGGCCGGCGCCGACGGCATCATGATCGTCACGCCCTACTACAACAAGCCGACCCAGGCCGGCATCCTGACGCACTTCCGGCTGGTCGCGGACGCCACTGACCTCCCGGTCATCCTCTACGACATCCCGGGGCGCACGGGGGTGCCGATCAAGTACGAGACCATCCTGCGTCTCGCCAAGCACCCGAACATCCTGGCCGTGAAAGACGCCAAGGGCGACTTCTCCGAGGTCAGTCGGGTGCTGAACCAGACCGACCTGATGTACTTCTCCGGCGACGACGCCAACGTGCTCCCGCACCTGTCGATCGGCGCCGCGGGATTGATCGGGGTCACCGCCAACGTCGCCGCCGCGCCCTACCGGGCGATCGTCGACGCGGTCAACGCCGGCGACCTCGCCACGGCGACGGCCGAGCATCAGCGGCTCGAGCCGCTCGTGCGCGCCGTGATGACCCATGTGCCCGGCACCGTCGCGGCGAAGTACATCCTGCACGGCCTCGGCCGCATCTCGAGTCCGCGTGTGCGCCTGCCGCTGGTCGGACCGGAGGAGTGGGAGGCGGCGCTCATCGAAGACGAGCTCGACCTCGTCGACGGTGTTCCCGGCGCCGATTTCTCGAACTTCCGACCCGACCGCAATGCGGCAGCGGGCGGGGCCCTGCCCAAGGTGCACGGCACGACGCGCTGATCCGCGTCGCCACGAACGACCGGACGCGCCGCGTGTCCGACTGAGGAGACAGCATGTCGATCCCCCTGTCCGAACCCTCCGCTCTCGACGCCGGAACGCTGCGCGTCATCCCCATCGGCGGTCTCGGAGAGATCGGCCGGAACATGACGATGTTCGAGTTCGACGGCAAGATCCTCATCGTCGACTGCGGCGTGCTGTTCCCCGAGGAGCACCAGCCGGGCGTCGACCTGATCCTTCCCGACTTCGAGCCGATCCGCGACCGCCTCGACGACATCGTGGGCGTCGTGCTCACCCACGGACACGAGGACCACATCGGCGCGGTGCCGTATCTGCTGCGGCTGAAGAGCGACATCCCGCTGATCGGGTCCGGTCTCACGCTCGCCCTCGTCGAGGCCAAGCTCAAGGAGCACCGGATCAAGGCGTTCACGCTCACGGTGACCGAGGGGCAGCAGGAGCGGGTCGGTCCGTTCGACCTCGAGTTCGTCGCCGTGAACCACTCGATCCCGGATGCTCTCGCCGTGGCGATCCGCACCCCGGCCGGCATGGTGCTCGCCACCGGCGACTTCAAGATGGACCAGCTGCCGCTCGACGGGCGGATCACCGATCTGCGCGCCTTCTCGCGTCTGGGGGAGGAGGGAGTCGATCTGTTCCTGGTCGACTCGACCAACGCCGACGTGCCCGGCTTCACGCCGACCGAGCGCTCGATCGGCCCGGTCCTCGACCAGGTGATCGGCAAGGCGCCGCGCCGCGTCATCGTGGCCAGCTTCTCGAGCCACGTCCACCGTGTGCAGCAGGTCATCGACGCCGCCCACGCCCACGGCCGCCGCGTCGCCTTCCTCGGCCGCAGCATGGTGCGCAACATGACGATCGCCGAGCAGCTGGGGTACCTCAAGGTCCCCGCGGGCGTGCTCATCGACTACAAGAAGGCGCGCGACCTCCCCGACGACCAGATCGTCTACATGTCGACCGGGTCGCAGGGCGAGCCGATGGCGGTGCTCAGCCGGATGGCCAATCTCGACCACGCGATCGAGGTGAGCGAGGGCGACACCGTGATCCTCGCCTCCAGCCTGATCCCGGGCAACGAGAACGCCGTCTACCGCGTCATCGACGGACTCACCAAGCTCGGGGCGAACGTGGTGCACAAGGCGAACGCCAAGGTGCACGTGTCGGGCCATGCGGCGGCGGGCGAGCTGCTCTACTGCTACAACATCCTCAAGCCCAAGAACGTGCTGCCCGTGCACGGCGAGTACCGCCATCTCATCGCGAACGCGAAGCTCGCGCAGGACACGGGGATCGCCGAGGCCAACACCATCATCGCCTCGAACGGCACCGTGATCGATCTCGTCGGCGGCGTCGCCCGGGTGGCCGGGCAGCTCGACCTCGGATTCGTGTACGTCGACGGATCGACGGTGGGCGAGATCACCGACGCCGACCTCAAGGACCGGCGGATCCTGGGTGAGGAGGGGTTCATCTCGGTCATCGTCGTGGTGGATGCCGGCACGGGGCGGATCATCTCCGGACCCGAGATCCATGCGCGCGGCGTCGCCGAAGACGACTCGGTCTTCGACGACGTGTCGCCGAAGATCGTCGCAGCCCTCAAAGAGGCGGCGGGCAACGGCGTGCGCGACACGCACGCGCTCTCGCAGGTCATCCGACGCACGATCGGTCGCTGGGTCAACCAGAAGCTGCGTCGGCGCCCCATGATCGTGCCGCTCGTCATCGAGGCCTGACCCCCGCCGACGAGGCGGGTTCCGGTGGCGGGATCGGCGCACTGCCGCGTCATTGCGCGGAATCGTCGGTGGCTCGTCGTAACGTGAGAGCATGGCCAGGAGTTCCACGAAGACCGAGCGTGCGTCGACCGGCGCCCCGTCGCGCCCGAAGCGGCAGACGGCTCCCAAGGCCCAGCCCGCCCCCAAGAAGTACATCGACGAGCAGGACAAGCCGCCGCTCGCCGCGCGGGCCTGGATCGGTCTCGCGCACGCGGTCGGCGGGCTGTTCCGCGCGTTCGGACCCGAGACCCTCGAGAAGGACGATCGCCGCGACGGCTTCCCGTTCCTGCTGGTGCTGCTCGCCGTGGCGGGGGCCGTGAACGAGTGGTTCTTCATCGGCAACGAGGTCGCGGCGAACATCAGCGCCTCTTCGGTCGGGATGCTGGTGGGGCGCATCGCGTTCGTCATGCCGGTGCTGCTCCTGCTGCTCGCCGGGTGGCTGTTCCGGCATCCGTCATCCGTGCACGACAACGGTCGCATCGGCATCGGCTTCGGTCTGTTCATCCTGGCCCTCGCCGGCTTCTGCCACGTCGCCGGCGCGCGTCCGCAGCCCCGGGAGGGCATGCTGGCGCTCAGCGAGTCCGGCGGCCTGTTCGGCTGGATGCTGGGCCAGCCGCTCACCTACCTGACCGACATCCCCGCCTACGCGGTGCTCTCCCTCCTGGCCGCCCTCGCGATCCTGATCCTCACGAAGACCCCGCCGAACCGCATCGGGGCGCGACTCGGCGACCTCTACGCCTGGATGTTCGATGCGGAGCGGCCGGAGAAGCCGGCCAAGGACGCCGACGCGGTCGACGACGCCGACAAGGTCGACGACCCCGACGTGCTGCCCTGGTGGCGGCGGAACAAGTCGGGTCGCGAGGAAGACCCCGACGAGGGCACGCTCGGCTCGGACGACATCACGGCCCTGCTCACCACGTCGGAGCCGACACCGGCGTACGATCAGGCCGTCGTCGTCGAGAACGCCTACGACGCCGCGACCGAGGTCCTGACCGACGTCCGCTCGGTGACCGACTCGCTGGCCGAGCAGCAGGCCACCGCGCTCCTCGACGACGAGTCCGACACGGGCGAGATGCCCGAGCTGCCGGGTCTCGACGGCTTCGGCACCGACGGGCCGGGGGAGCGCGGTCCGCAGGCGCCGGTGGCGCCGTACGTGCTCCCCTCGCCGGGGCTGCTGGTCGAGGGCCCGCCTCCCGTCATGCGGTCGGAGGCGACCGATCGGGTCATCGAGCAGATCACCAGCGTTCTCACGCAGTTCAAGGTCGATGCGAAGGTCACGGGCTTCTCTCGCGGACCGACGGTCACCCAGTACGAGGTCGAGGTCGGCCACGGCGTCAAGGTCGAGAAGATCCTCCAGCTGAGCAACAACTTCGCCTACGCCGTCGCCTCGAACGACGTCCGCATCCTGTCGCCCATCCCGGGCAAGAGCGCCATCGGCATCGAGATCCCCAACGCCGACAAAGAGATGGTCGCCCTGGGCGACGTGCTGCGGTCGCCGGCGGCGCAGAAGAGCACGCACCCGATGACGATCGGAGTGGGCAAGGACGTCGGCGGGAACATTGTGATCGCCAACCTGGCGAAGATGCCCCACCTGCTCGTCGCCGGTTCGACGGGCTCGGGAAAGTCGAGCTTCGTCAACTCGATGATCACGAGCCTGCTCATGCGCGCGCGTCCCTCCGACGTGCGGATGGTGCTCATCGATCCGAAGCGGGTGGAGCTGACCAGCTACGCCGGCGTCCCCCACCTCATCACCCCCATCATCACGAACCCGAAGAAGGCGGCCGAGGCGCTGCAGTGGGTCGTGAAGGAGATGGACATGCGGTACGACGACCTCGCATCGTTCGGCTTCCGTCACATCGACGACTTCAACCGAGCGGTCCGCGCGGGCGAGGTCGAGGTTCCGGTGGGCAGCGAGCGCGTCCTCAAGCCCTACCCCTACCTCCTGGTGGTCGTCGACGAGCTGGCGGATCTCATGATGGTCGCCCCGCGCGACGTCGAGGATTCCATCGTGCGCATCACGCAGCTCGCGCGCGCCTCCGGCATCCACCTGGTGCTGGCCACGCAGCGTCCGAGCGTCGATGTCGTGACCGGTCTGATCAAGGCGAACGTGCCCTCGCGTCTCGCGTTCGCCGTGACCAGCGTCACGGACAGCCGCGTCATCCTCGACAGCCCGGGCGCCGACAAGCTGATCGGGCAGGGAGACGCGCTGTTCTCGCCCATGGGGTCGTCCAAGCCGTTCCGCCTGCAGGGCGCATGGGTCGACGAGAAGGAGATCGACGCCGTCGTCAAGCACGTGACGCGACAGGCGCGGCCCGACTACCGCCCCGACGTGCAGGAGGCCCTGGAGCCGAGCAAGAAGAAGGAGGTCGACGAGGACATCGGAGACGACCTCGAGCTGCTGCTCGCGGCTGCCGAGCTCATCATCTCGTCGCAGTTCGGCTCGACCTCGATGCTGCAGCGCAAGTTGCGGGTCGGATTCGCCAAGGCCGGTCGCCTCATGGATCTACTCGAATCCCGGGAGATCGTCGGCCCCTCAGAGGGGTCGAAGGCGCGCGACGTGCTCGCGACCGCCGAGCAGCTGCCGCAGGTCATGGCGAAGCTGCGTGGCGAAGACGTCCCCGCGGCGCCGTCGCAGCCGGCGGCTGCGCCCGCGCCGCCCCGCGACCCGATCGAGGCGCAGTACGAGGGCCTTCCGGTGGTCGAGGGCGAGGGCGACGAAGACGCCTGGGGACTGACGGGTCGCGACTGATGGCCATCCCGCGGCAGCTGCCGAACGCGATCACCGTCGCCCGCATCCCTCTCGCGGTGGTCTTCTTCGTCGTCCTCCTCCTCGGCGGCCGCTACGGCGAGGACGCGTCCGGGCTGCGCTGGACGGCGGCGATCCTGTTCATCGTCGCGATCTCCACCGACTGGGTCGACGGATACCTCGCGCGTCGGTACGACATCGTCAGCGACTTCGGCAAGCTCTGGGACCCCATCGCCGACAAGCTGCTCACCGGCGCGGGGTTCCTCGGACTGGCCATCCTCGGCGAGGTCGGCTGGCTGATCGTCGTCGTGATCCTGATCCGGGAGTGGGGCATCACCGTGCACCGACTCCTCGTCGCGCGCGAGCACGTCGTCGCGGCGGCGTGGATGGGGAAGATCAAGACCGCGGTCCAGGGTGTGGCCCTCGGTTGGGCGCTGCTGCCGCTGAACGCGCTCATCGGCCTCGATGTCTGGACCGCGATCACCGCCGTGCTGATGATCGTCGTCCTCGTGCTCACGGTCGCCAGCGGCATCGACTACGTCGTCGCGCAGGTCCGGGGCTCGCGGCGGTCGTCGTGAACGGATCGCGCGCCGCGGCGGTGATCGAGGCGCTGCGCGAGCGCGGCTGGACCCTCGGAGTGGCCGAATCGCTCACCGGGGGCGCGGTCTGCGCCGAGCTCGTGTCGGTCCCCGGTGCGTCAGAGGTCCTGCTGGGGGGAATCGTCGCCTACGCGACCCCGCTCAAGCACTCGGTCCTGGGTGTCGACGCCGAGCTCCTCGCACGTCAGGGGCCGGTGCATCCCGCTGTGGCTCTTCAGATGGCCACAGGCGTCCGTCGGGCCGTGGGCGTCGACGGCCGAGACGCCGACGTCGGGATATCGACGACCGGGGTCGCCGGGCCAGGGGCGCACGGCGGCGTCCCGGCGGGCACCGTCCATGTCGGCGTGGTATCGGCGGCGGCATCGAAGACGAGAGAGTTGCACCTCGAAGGAGACCGGGCGGCGATACGCGCCCGGACGGTCGACGCGGTGCTCGACGCGCTGCTCGAGACGCTGGCGGAATAACCGACGGTGCGTCGAGGTTGTTCTCGATGTGCTCACATTCAAACCACAGAGTGCAGGGGTAGATTCTGTGCAGGCCAGCGGGACTAGACTGGCTTTGTCGACGGGGGCGACCCCGACGAACCGAACGGGGAGGAGGTTCCGATGATTCTTGTACGACAGGAAATCGGCGATGTGCTGAGGGACTTCCGCCTGCAGAAGGGCCGTACCCTCCGGCAGGTCGCGAGCAAGGCGTCGGTCGCGCTGGGTTATCTCAGCGAGGTCGAGCGGGGCCAGAAAGAGGCGTCGAGCGAGATCCTCGCCTCGGTCGCGGACGCGCTCGACGTTCCCATTTCGACCATCATGCGGGAAGTCGGAGACCGCATCTCCGTTCTCGAGGGCATCCAGGTGTTCCCGGATGTCGTTCCGGACGACCTCGTGGCATCGATCGAGCCCGAGCTCTCGCTGCGCTGACCCGCGGCGCCCGCAGAGACGATGCGTCGCAGTGAGTTCCTCCGTGCTGTCGATACGGAGTTCCAGGCCCGCGCCTCGTCGCTGGTGAACGACCTCGTGCTCGGGGCTCTCGGAAACCGCACCGCGGTGGAAGCCCTGGCTGAGGGGATGCCGCCGCGCGACATCTGGCTGGCGCTGTGCGCAGAGATGGATGTCCCGGAGAGTCGGCGTCACGGGGTCGGGCGCCAGGAACCGCGCCGCCGCTGAACCGTCGTCTTCGTCCCCTCATTCCGCGATCCTCCGGCGTGTCATCGAAGATGTGTTCGAAACGAGCGTAGTCTTCTGCACAAGTGGTTCCCGAGCCTTCATCTCGCACAGTTCCTCGAGTTCCCGACGCAATGTCGGTGGCTCCTTCTACGGTGAAGACAGGCCCAGAGCCATACGCCTTGTCGGAGAGTTGTTCCCATTCGGAAGCGCCGCGGCAGCCTACAGGCGGCATCACGCGAGCAGAAGGAGCAGGAAATGCCATCACCCGCCGACCGCGAGAAGTCTCTCGAGACCGCACTCGCTCAGATCGACCGTCAGTTCGGCAAGGGCTCCGTCATGCGGCTGGGCAGCGACGAGCGCGCCCCCGTGGCGGTCATCCCCACCGGCTCCATCGCCCTCGACGTCGCCCTCGGTGTGGGCGGACTCCCGCGCGGACGAATCGTGGAGATCTACGGCCCGGAGTCCTCGGGTAAGACGACTCTCACGCTGCACGCGATCGCCAACGCCCAGCGCGCCGGCGGGATCGCGGCGTTCATCGACGCCGAGCACGCCCTCGATCCCGATTACGCCGCGAAGCTCGGGGTCGACATCGACGCCCTCCTCGTCTCGCAGCCCGACACCGGTGAGCAGGCGCTCGAGATCGCGGACATGCTCGTGCGCTCCGGGGCCATCGACCTCATCGTCATCGACTCGGTCGCAGCCCTTGTGCCCCGTGCCGAGATCGAAGGCGAGATGGGCGACTCCCACGTCGGCCTCCAGGCGCGCCTCATGTCGCAGGCTCTGCGAAAGCTGACCGGTGGTCTCAACCAGACCAACACCACGATGATCTTCATCAACCAGCTCCGCGAGAAGATCGGTGTCTTCTTCGGCTCGCCCGAGACCACGGCCGGCGGTAAGGCGCTGAAGTTCTACGCCTCGGTCCGGATGGACATCCGGCGGATCGAGACACTGAAAGACGGCACCGACGCGGTGGGAAACCGCACCCGGGTGAAGGTCGTCAAGAACAAGATGGCGCCGCCCTTCAAGCAGGCGGAGTTCGACATCCTCTACGGAGTCGGAATCTCGCGCGAAGGCAGTCTCATCGACTTCGGTGTGGAGCACGGCATCGTGAAGAAGTCCGGATCGTGGTACACCTACGACGGCGACCAGCTCGGTCAGGGCAAGGAGAACGCGCGGACATTCCTGCTCAACAACGCCGACATCGCATTGGCGATCGAGAGCCAGATCAAGCAGAAGCTCGGCATCGGCGCCGCGGTGACGGCCCCTGCGGCTGCCGACGAGCTCGCCGAGCGTCGCCAGGCCTGATGAGCGATTCCCGTCGGGGCGATCCCGAGCGGATCGCCCCCATCATCCCTCTCTTCGGCCGGAAGCCCGCAGCGGGGCCGACCGGAGGTGACGCGCCTCCATCGGTCGCTGATCCGGATCGGGCCGAGAGCATCGTGCCGAAGCGAACCGGAGACGCCGGCCTGTGGAGGTCGACGTGGAGTTCACCCGCGGGCCCTGCTCCGCTCGACGACCTGCGTGACGGCCGCACACCGAGCGACCGTCATCCCGCGCGAGGTGGCGCCGGAGGGCGGAACGAGACGTCGGCATCGGGGAGCAGTGCGACCCCGAAGCTCCGCGCGTTGCGGGATCCGCAGGCGTCCGTCGCGCCGATCGCGGACGGCGTCACCGTCGACGAGCGATCGTCCGACGAGATCCGAGCCGCGGCCGAAGAGGCCCTCCTGCGCAAGCTCCGAACGAAGTCGCTCTCGATCGCCGAGGCACGACTCGTCCTCAAGGGTCACGACCTCGATGCCGCCGGTGTCGACGATGTGATCGACGACTTCGTCCGACTCCGGTACCTCGACGACGCCGTTCTCGCCGAACTGCTCGTGACCTCGGGCGTCGAGCGGAAGGGACAGGGGCGTGTCGCGCTGTCCCGCGCCCTGTCGCAGCGAGGCATTCCGCGCGAGGTGATCGACGCGGCCCTCGACACGCTTCCCGACGACGATGCGGAGCGCGCTCTGGACTACGCGCGTTCGAAGGCGCGATCTCTGAGCCGACTCGATGGCGACACGGCGCTGCGCCGTCTCGTCGGACAGCTGTCCCGTCGCGGGTACGGCGGAGCCGTGGCGATGCAGGCCGCGAAGGAGGCGCTGCGCGAGGCGAACGGCGGCACGTCCGGCGGCGGCACCTCCAGCGGGGTGCGCTTCGTCGACTCCGACTGAGCGCCCGACTGAGCGCCCGACTGAGGCGCCCGGCTCCCCGCCGTGGGAAGCGCTCGTAGAATGGGAGCACCATGACTATCCCCCGCAGCGAGCCGACGATCATCCGTGCGTCGTCGGCGGCCGTCGACGTCGACGGCCGTCAGCGATCCTACGAAGTGCGCACCTTCGGGTGCCAGATGAACGTCCACGACTCCGAGCGCCTCTCCGGCTCCCTCGAGAGCGCCGGCTACGTGCGTGCCGCCGCGGGCAGCGAGGCCGATGTCGTGATCATCAACACCTGCGCGGTCCGCGACAACGCGGCGGGAAAGCTCTACGGCACTCTCGGGCATCTCGCCGCCGTCAAGCGACGCAAGTCCGGGATGCAGATCGCCGTGGGCGGATGCCTCGCCCAGATGGACAAGCAGGCCGTGCTCGACAAGGCTCCCTGGGTCGACGTGGTGTTCGGCACGCACAACATGGGCTCGCTGCCCGGTCTGCTCGAGCGCGCGCGACACAACGGCGACGCCGAACTCGAGATTCTCGAGTCGCTCGAGGTCTTCCCGTCCACTCTCCCCACCAAGCGGGACTCGGCGCACAGCGGCTGGGTGTCGATCTCGGTCGGCTGCAACAACACGTGCACCTTCTGCATCGTGCCGAGCCTCCGGGGCAAGGAGAAGGACCGCCGTCCCGGTGACATCCTCAATGAGATCCGTCTGCTGGTCGACGACGGAGCGATCGAGGTCACCCTGCTCGGACAGAACGTGAACTCCTACGGCGTCGAGTTCGGCGATCGGCAGGCCTTCGGGAAGCTTCTGCGTGCCGCAGGCGCCATCGACGGTCTGGAGCGCATCCGGTTCACCAGCCCGCATCCCGCCGCCTTCACCGACGACGTGATCGACGCGATGGCTGAGACTCCCAGCGTGATGCCGCAGCTGCACATGCCGCTGCAGTCCGGCAGCGACCGCATCCTCAAGGCGATGCGGCGCTCGTATCGCAGTGAGCGGTTCCTCGGAATACTCGACCGGGTGCGCGAGCGCATCCCGCACGCGGCCATCACCACCGACATCATCGTGGGCTTCCCGGGTGAGACCGAGGACGACTTCGAAGACACGATGCGTGTCGTCGAGAAGGCGCGTTTCGCCGGAGCCTTCACCTTCCAGTACTCCATTCGCGAGGGTACGCCCGCCGCCACGATGGACGACCAGGTGCCCAAGGAGGTCGTCCAGGCGCGATACGACCGGCTCATCGCCCTGCAGGAGCGGATCTCGCTGGAGGAGAACCAGAAGCAGGTCGGTCGCGAGATCGAGGTGCTGGTGTCGACCGGTGAGGGCAAGAAAGATGCGACGACGCACCGGCTCACCGGCCGCGGGCAGGACAACCGACTGGTGCACTTCGAGGTGACCCCGGGGTCGGAGCTTCCGCGGCCCGGAGACGTCGTCACGGTCACCGTGACGCACGCGGCTCCCTTTCACCTCCTCGCCGATGACCCGACCGGTGCGCCGCTGCGCATCCGTCGTACGCGCGGCGGAGACGCCTGGGACCGGGCGCAGTCCGAGGCGTGTGCCGTGCCGACGCCCAGCACCGAGGGTGCTCCGCGCGCCGTGTCGCTCGGGCTTCCCACGCTCCGCGTCGGCGTGTGAGCGATCGGCCCCGGCTCTGGGCCGTCGTCGGCGCGACCGGGACGGGCAAGAGCGACTTCGCCCTCGATCTCGCCGACTCCCTCCGAGCGAGCGGAGGGTCTGCCGAGATCGTCAACGCCGACGCCATGCAGCTGTATCGCGGCATGGACATCGGAACGGCGAAGCTCTCCGTGGCCGAGCGTCGCGGCATCCCGCACCATCTGCTCGACGTGTGCGACGTCCGGCAGGAGGCGGCTGTCGCCTGGTATCAGCCGCGGGCGCGCGCCGCGATCGAGGAGATCCAGGGGCGAGGCGCCGACGCCATCCTCGTCGGAGGCTCCGGTCTCTACGTCTCGAGCGTCGTGTACGACTTCCGGTTCCCGCCCCGCGATCCGGCGGTGCGCGAGCGTCTCGAGAGCGAACTCGAGACCGGGGGACCCGCGCCGCTCCTCGACAGACTGCGCCGCGTCGATCCGGCGACGGCCTCGAAGATCGATCCCCGCAACGTCCGACGGGTGATCCGCGCGCTGGAGGTGCTGGAACAGGGGAGTGCCACCCACGGTGCCGCGCTTCCGGACCGTCCCGCACTGTGGCATCCGCGGACCCGCGTGATCGGTCTGCGGGTCGAGCGCGACGAGCTCGTCGAAAGGCTCGATGCCCGCGTCGAGCGCATGTGGGAGCAGGGAATCGTCGACGAGGTCGCCGCTCTCCGCCGGGACGGACTCGAAGAGGGAGGAACGGCCGGTCGAGCCATCGGGTACGCCCAGGCCCTCGGCCAGCTCGACGGGCGGCTCACCCGGGCCGAGGCCATCGCCGAGACGCAGGCGCTGACCCGCCGTTACGCCCGGCGTCAGGTCTCGTGGTTCGCGCGGTACGCCGAGATCGAATGGCTCCGCCCGCCGGCCGAGACCGGACTCTTCCTCGACGACCTGACGTGACGATGTCGGCGGCCCCTGGCACGCTGTGGGGATGACGACGCACTATTTCACGGCCTCGAGTCTCGACGGATTCATCGCCACCACCGACCACTCGCTCGACTGGCTGCTCAAGCGAGATGTCGACCCCGACGGTCCGATGGCGTATC
Source organism: Microbacterium martis (assembly GCF_047246685.1). NCBI lineage: Bacteria > Bacillati > Actinomycetota > Actinomycetes > Micrococcales > Microbacteriaceae > Microbacterium > Microbacterium martis. The sequence continues at coordinate 969,103 of NZ_JBFOKT010000001.1, forward strand.
AGGAGTTCGAGCGCACGATCGGCGCCCTTGCCATGGGCGCGTCGACCTTCGAGTGGGTGATGCGGCACGACGGCCGGCGCTGGTCCTACACCCAGCCCACCTGGGTCTTCACCCATCGATCCCTCGACGTTCCGACGGGCGCCGACATCCGGCTGACACAGGGCGAGATCGCCGCGGTCCATGCCGAGATGGTCGATGCGGCCGGCGAGAAGGACGTCTGGATCGTGGGCGGCGGAGACCTCGCCGGCCAGTTCGCCGACGTCGGCCTGCTCGACGAGGTCTGGGTGCAGTACGCGCCGGTCACCCTCGGTGCGGGGGCGCCTCTGCTGCCGCGCGCGCTCGACCTCGAGCTGCTCGACGTCGCCCGGAATCGAGACTTCCTCTGCGGCCGTTATCGCGTGGTGCGCGACTGACCCGTTCGGTCGGGCGCTCCGCCGCGCATCCCTAGACTGGGCTCATGGTCGCATTCACCAAGGGACACGGCACCGGCAACGACTTCATCATCATCGCCGATCCCGATGGCGAGCTCGAACTGACCGCTGAACAGGTCGCCGTGCTCTGCGACCGGCACTTCGGCATCGGTGCCGACGGCGTGCTGCGCGTCGTGCGATCCACCGCCATCGTCGAGGGCGCCGCCGCTCTGGCGGAGGAGCCGGAAGCCGAGTGGTTCATGGACTACCGGAACGCCGACGGGTCGATCGCCGAGATGTGCGGCAACGGCATCCGTGTCTTCGCGCACTATCTGCTGCGCTCCGGCATGGCCACCATCGATCACGGGGCGACCCTGCCGATCGGAACGCGGGCCGGCGTGCGCGACGTCACGCGCAGCGCGACGGGCTATCAGGTCGACCTCGGCCCCTGGAAGCTCGCCGGGGGCGAACCACTGGTGCGCGTCGACGGGCTGCCCGTCACGCGCCCCGGTCTCGGCATCGACGTCGGCAATCCGCATGTGGTCGTCGCCCTCGCATCCGAAGCGGAGCTGACGTCCGTCGAGCTGCACCGCGCACCCGACCTCGATCCCGCGCCCGCTCAGGGGGCGAACATCGAATTCGTCGTTCCGGGCGAGCCGCTCGTGCGCGACGGCATCGGGCACGTCCGCATGCGCGTCTTCGAACGCGGCGTCGGCGAGACGCTGAGCTGCGGCACGGGCATCGCGGCGACGGCACTGGCGGTGCGGTACTGGGCAGGCGCTCAGGCTCCTGACAACTGGCAGGTCGAGGTGCCGGGAGGCACGCTCGGCGTGCGCATGTTCCCCGCGGAGGACGGTGAGCACGTCGGGCTGTCCGGTCCCGCCCAGCTCGTGTTCCAGGGAGACGTCGAGCTCGTCTGAGGTCGTGCGGAGGCGGGGTCGTCGTGCGGAGGTGGGGTCTCCGTGAGCCTCAGCCGACGGCGATGGGCTCGGTGGGCGGAGTGCCGTGCTTGCGCACCTTGAGGATGCGGTAACCCTTGCCCGTCGCGGTGCGGTACACGCTGTAGCCCGGCTGGAACGTCGCGCCGATCCAGCGCTGCAGCGAGTCGGCACCCAGATTGCGCTGCACCACGAGCCACGCGTCGCTGCGCTCGTCGAGCCGGGGGATCCAGCGTTCCAGCAGGCCGTGCAGCTCGTTCTTGCCGACGCGGATGGGCGGGTTGGAGCGGATGGTGCGAAAGGTCACGTCGGCGGGAACATCGTCGGGCAGTGCCGCGTTGACATTGGTGAGGCCGAGAGCCGCAGCATTGCGGCGGACGAGGTCGAGAGCCCGCTCATTGACGTCGACCGCCCAGACGGTCGCGTGCGGAGCGGCCAGGGCCATGGAGAGACTGATGGGGCCCCAGCCGCTTCCGAGGTCGAGGAGGTTCCCTCCCGGAGGTACCGGGGGCATGTTGGCGAGAAGCACTGCAGTGCCGGCATCGAGCCGATCGGGGCTGAAGACGCCGCCCGCCGTGGTGACGTCTCGCTCTCGACCTGCGAGGATCACTCGGATCGACCGCAGGTTCTCGGGGCTTGCCGGGGCCGCAGTGAAATAGTGATCGGTCCCCATACGGTGAGCGTACCGGACCTCCCGGGCTAAGGTTAAGGCTCGCAACGAAACCAGAGATCAGGAACGGATGACGGAGACCACCACCCACTCCACCGACGACGAGGCGCTCGACCGCGTGCTCGCGAACGCCGACAAGCGCTCGGAAGTGCGCGTGTTCGGCGCCGCGCAGGCGCTGCAGGACGACGCGACAGCCGCCCATTCCACGACCGACGGCGAGCAGTGGGATCTCGAGGATCGTCACGCGCTGCGCCGCGTCGGCGGTCTGTCGACCGAGCTCGAAGACGTCACCGAGGTCGAGTACCGGCAGTTGCGCCTGGAGAACGTCGTCCTGGTGGGCGTCTACCCGCAGGGTGCTCAGGAAGACGCGGAGAACTCGCTGCGCGAGCTCGCCGCCCTCGCCGAGACGGCGGGAGCGGTCGTGCTCGACGGCGTGCTGCAGCGGCGACCGCACCCCGACGCGGCCACCTACCTCGGTCGCGGCAAGGCGCAGGAGCTCAAGGACATCGTGGCGGCGGTGGGCGCCGATACGGTGATCGCCGACACCGAGCTGGCGCCGAGTCAGCGCCGAGCGCTGGAAGACGTCGTCAAGGTGAAGGTCATCGATCGGACGACGGTGATCCTCGACATCTTCAGCCAGCATGCGAAGAGCCGCGAGGGCAAGGCGCAGGTCGAGCTCGCGCAGCTCGAGTACCTGCTTCCGCGTCTGCGCGGCTGGGGCGAGTCGATGAGCCGTCAGGCCGGTGGCCAGGTCGGTGCGGGCGGCGCCGGAATGGGCTCCCGCGGTCCGGGTGAGACGAAGATCGAGCTCGACCGCCGCCGCATCCGGACCAAGATGGCTCTCCTGCGCCGGCAGATCCGCGACTTCGGCCCGGCGCGCGAGGCCAAGCGGGCAGAGCGCAAGAGGAACACGATCCCTTCGGTCGCGATCGCCGGCTACACCAACGCGGGCAAGTCGAGCCTGCTCAACGCGCTCACGAGTGCGGGCGTCCTGGTCGAGAACGCGCTGTTCGCGACGCTCGATGCGACGGTGCGCCGCTCCGAGACCGAAGACGGCCGCGTGTACACGATCACCGACACCGTCGGGTTCGTGCGCAATCTCCCGCATCAGCTCGTCGAGGCCTTCCGCTCGACTCTCGAAGAGGTCGCCGAGGCAGATGTCGTCCTGCACGTGGTCGACGGCTCGCACCCCGACCCCGCCGGTCAGCTGCAGACGGTCCGCGACGTGATGGGCGACGTGGGTGCGCGTGACCTGCCCGAGATCGTGGTCTTCAACAAGGCCGACCTCATTGACGCGGACGAGCGTCTCGTGCTCCGTGGGCTTCAGCCCCAGGCGCACTTCGTCTCGTCGCGGTCGGGGGAGGGGATCGCCGAGCTGCGCGCGGCGATCGAGGAGGCCCTGCCGCGACCGGCGGTCGAGGTGAACGCGGTGGTCCCCTATGACAGGGGCGATCTGATCGCCGCGATCCACGAGACGGGGATGCTGTTGTCGGTGGATCACCGCGAAGACGGCACCGCCGTGCACGCGCGCGTCTCAGAGCGCCTTGCCGCCGACCTCGCCCCCTTCACCGTCCGCGACTGAGAGACGCGCTCGACCGGCGCTCAGCGGGCGAGGAAGCGGCCCTCGACGGTCGCCGCGATGACGATCTCCTCCGGCTCGTACTGCATCGCCGGCGCCGCATCCGCGGAGAAGGTGACGGCGCGAGCCTTCAGCATCGGCGGCGTGCTCGGCGATGCGTCGGAGATGAGACCCGCGTCGGCGATCTCGACCGGCATCACCTGACCGAGGCCGAGCGCCCGGGCGTAGGTCTCCGCGCGCGCCACCGCGACGCCGACGGCGTGAGCTGCGACCTCGCCTTCGATACGAGCCGCGGTCGCCGGCGTCACATGCCAATCGACGGCGCCGACCTCCACGCCGTCCCATGACGAGATATCCGACACCCAGACCGAGAGCTCGCCGGCGGCGGCGAACGTGGCGGTGAAGTCGATGGCGGCGTAATACACCGGTGCGAGGCGCTTGCCCTCATGGTTCCAGGGGCGCTCAGCCCGCACAGACAGGTTCTTGCTGCTCCAATCGCTCAGCTCGCCGGCATCCGCTCTCTCCGTCAGGCTCGCGCGCACCGGGTCGGCGAGGTGCATCGCCCGCGCGACGACCGACGCCCGTTCGGAACCCTCGGTGCGCACGCTCAGGCGGATCGTGGCGAGTTCGGGCATGATCCGCGCCTCGTGCTCGCCGCGGACGGTGATGGTGACATCGCTCATGCCGCGACTCTACGCCGAGATCCGGCCACCGATGGAATGGCGAACGCCTCCGCAACGTTGTAGTCTGTGATGCTCGGGTGTTCTCATCCGAGAGGAACAACTCCACAGTGCGACAGCGGCTCCTTCGAGAGAAGGACCACGGGGCTGATCGGTTTCGACAGCGCCTGTGTATCCACGAGAAGCGGGCCGAGGATGCAGAGTTATCTCGTAAACGCTCTCTGCAAAAAAATAGTTGCCGAAACCAAGCGCAACGACTTCGCCCTCGCTGCCTAAGCGAGCCCGATAGTCCGTCAGACCATGTGTGATTCCGGCATGGATCCTGGCGTCATTGAGGAATCTTGCTGCGTGACGGCGTCTGGACGTCACGTGGGACTCTTCCCAGGCCGGGCTCGTCGACTTAGGTGTCTGTGACAAAGGTCGGAGCCGAGCAGAACGTCTCCACAGACTGCGCCCGGAGAAGGCGTGGATTATCAGCGTTGGACGGGGGTTCGATTCCCCCCAGCTCCACCAGGTCGCTGTCGCGAACGGAAACCCCCTGACATCTCACGAGGTGTCAGGGGGTTTCTGCGTTCACACGAGGAATGCCGTGGCGTCAGTCGGCGTCGGGCTCCTCGGCCTCGACGTCTCCGGCCTCTCCGCCGTCGCCCTTCGACGGCGGCACGGTCGGCGGGGTCCCCTTGCGTTCCTCGGCACCGAGATTGTCACCGTCGCCGGGAGCCGGCGAGGGCTCGGTGCTGATGTCGTTGCGGTCGCTGTCGGAGCTCATGCGACTTTCCTTTCGTCGTCTTGCGTGTTCACACTGGCGCGGCCGGTGCGCCGCGCACAGCGCCTTGACATGGGCTCAGCCCGTCCACTCGATGAGGACCAGGCCCTGCTTGGTGTCGGCCAGCTTCACCCAGCCGTCGGAGAACAGATACGTCATGCCGTACCCCTCGTCGTCGGTGCCCATGGAGTACTGCGGATCCTCGGTGAAGTAGGTGCCCTCCGCGCTCTCCTCGCGCCGCCAGCCGCTCTCCAGCAGGGCGGACTGAGCCCGCGTCGTCTCATCCGCGGTGATCGTCGACCAGCCGTAGAGCTGTCCGTGATCCGAACCGACGGAGTAGTCGGCCCAGAAGCACAGGAGCCCCTCGGTCAGCTCGACGTCGCCGACCACGAACTCTTTCGGCTGTGCCGTCCAGCCGGCGTCGGTCAGGGCTTCGACCGTGCCGGCCGAGATCAACGACTCGCAGGAGATCTCCTCCGCCGTGGCGGTAGGCGCCGGTGTCGCCACCGGAGCGACGGTCGGCGCGGGATCGGCCGACGCCGGCGCGCGAGTCGGTGTCGCCGACGGGGCGTGGGGCGCTCCGGCGCAGGCGGTCAGCACGGCGAGCGCGAGGATGCTGCCGACGGAGGCGGACGTGATGCGGCGGAACATGGGGCCTCGGTCGGTTAGGCCTGGAGAAGCGACAGGAAGTCGTCGTGCAGGATGCCGTTGGTGGCGAGCGTCGAGCGGGCGGAGATCGTCTCCTCGCCGTCGAAGGAGGTCATCCGTCCGCCGGCCTCGCGCACGATCGCCACCGCCGCGGCGATGTCGTACTCCTTGACGTCGAACTCCGCGACCATGTCGATGCGTCCTTCCGCCAGCAGCATGTAGGCGTAGACGTCTCCGTAGGCCCGGTCGCGCCAGACACGGTCGGCGAGGGCGAGGAGTGCGTCACGCTGTCCTGCACCGGTCCACTGCCCGAGGCTCTGGAAGCTCACGCTCGCGTCGTCGAGCGTGGCGACCTGCGAGGTCTGCAGCTGTCGCGGCGCGGCATCCGTCGCCGTCCAGGCGCCCGATCCGGCGGATGCCCACCAGCGCCGCCCGAGAGCCGGCATGCTGACGACCCCGACCTGCGGCACCCCGTCGATCGCGAGGGCGATCATCGTGCCCCACAGCGGCACGCCGCGGAGGAAGTTGGCCGTGCCGTCGATCGGATCGATGATCCATTGACGCTCCGTGCTGCCCTGGGCGCCGTACTCCTCGCCGAAGATCCCGTCTTCGGGGCGCTCGACCTCGAGGATGCCGCGGATCGCCCGCTCGGTGGCGAGGTCGGCGTCTGTGACGTGGGATCGGTCGGCCTTCGTCGAGATCTCGAGGTCGGCCGCGTCGAAGCGGGGGAGCGACTGCGCGTCGGCCGCGTCGGCCAGGCGGAGAGCGAGCTCGAGATCGCGCTGCAGGCGCTCTGCACGGAGGGCGGGGATGGTCACCGTCCCAGAATAGTCGGCCGTTCCGCGCGCCCAGAGGGTCGTTTGGCCAAGGTGGCTGTGGTCTCACGGTCGGCCACGCCCGGGACCGACTCGATTTCGCGTGATGGCCACCGGCTGGTAGTGTAATTCCTCGGTCGGGTTGATCCCGGCCCACGCACCTCTAGCTCAATCGGCAGAGCAACTGACTCTTAATCAGTGGGTTCAGGGTTCAAGTCCCTGGGGGTGCACCACACAGAAAGACTCGGTCAGGACGCAGGTCCTGGCCGGGTCTTCTTCGTTGCGAGCCACGTCAGGTCAGCTGTTCCAGCAGTTCCTCGACGCGCGCCTTGATCTCGTCTCGGATGACCCGCACGGCATCGATGCCCTGGCCTGCTGGGTCGGCCAGCTCCCAATCCTCGTAGCGCTTGCCGGGGAAGATCGGACAGGCGTCGCCGCATCCCATCGTGACGACCACGTCAGACGCACGCACGTTCTCCGTGGTGAGGACTCGGGGCGCCTGCGCGGTGATGTCGATCCCCTCCTCGGCCATGACGGCGACCGCGGCGGGGTTGATCCGGTCGGCGGGTTCGCTCCCTGCGGAGAGAACACGCACCCGGTCTCCCGCGAGCTCTCGCAGGTATCCGGCGGCCATCTGCGAGCGCCCCGCGTTGTGGACGCAGACGAACAGGACGGTCGGGGTCTCGGACATCTCGGTTCCTTCTCGTGCTTCAGGGCCGGAGCGTCACGCGACGCCGATCACACGGCCGTCGGTGATACGGCACAGGTCGTCGAAAGTCATCGGCATCACGGTATGCGGATGACCGGCCGCCGTCCAGATCTCGTCGTAGCGCTGCAGCGACTCGTCGACGAAGGTGCGAAGAGGCGAAGGGTGACCGACCGGCGCGACCCCGCCGATCGCCTGTCCCGTCGAGGCGCGAACCACGGATGCCGGCGCCATACCCACCTCGACGGCGCCGATCGCCGCCGCGACCACCGACGGGTCGGCCCGGTGTCCTCCACTGGTCATCACCAGCACCGGCTCGCCGTCGGCGACGAAGACGAGGCTGTTGGCGATCGCTGCGACGTCGCATCCGATCGCGGCGGCGGCTTCCGGTGCCGTACGGGCGGAATCGGGCAGCACACGGATGTCGGCGTCGACGCCACGCTCGGAGAGCGCCCGGTGCACGGCCTGACTGCGCTCGGGGAGCGACAGATGGTCGGTCATCGCTCCACCGTATCGGAGCCGTGACTCACCGCGTCGAAGGAGCTCAGGCCGCGTCGCCGATCAGCACGGCCGCGGCGTCGTCGGTCGCCGCGTCGTCGGGTTCATCGTCGATGTGGGCCAGAACCCGGCGTCCGAGCAGCACGGTGACCGCCGCCAGCAGCACCGACACGGCAGCGAAGAGATAGGGCACGGTGGCGTTGAACGCGTGCCACAGCAGCGCGGCGATCGGCGGGGCCATCGCGCCGCCGAGGAAGCGGACCGCCGAGTAGGCCGACGAGGCGACCGAACGCGGGAGGTCGGTCGCCTCCATCACCGCCTCGGTGAGCACGGTGTTCATGATGCCGAGAAGGAGCCCGCCGACGACGATGCAGGCCACGAGAGCGCCGGCGCTCTTCACGACGAGGCCGGCGATCACGAGGTCGACGGCCAGGAGCGGGAGGACGATGAGGATGACGCGCGTGCGCGGCATCCGACGCATCAGCACAGGGGCCACCCACACGCTGGTGACGGCGAGAGCGACGCCCCAGCCGAAGAAGGTGAAGCCGATGCCGAGTGCTCCGAACCCGAGCGGGAAGGGCGAGAACGCCAGCAGCACGAAGAACCCGATGTTGTAGAACAGCGCGGCGACGGCGAGGATCGCCAGCGCAGGGCGACGAAGGGCCGCGAAGGGGGCGGAGAAGGGGACCGGATGCCGCTGCTCGCGCGGGCCGCGCAGCAGGATCAGCACCGCCACGAAGGCGATCGCCATCAGCGCGACCACGCCGAAGAACGGGCCGCGCCAGCTCTGCTCGCCGAGGATGCCGCCCAGCAGCGGCCCCACGGCGATCCCGAGACCGAGCGCCGCCTCGTAGAGGATGATGGCGGTGCCGCTCCCGCCCGACGCGGCGCCGACGATCGTCGCCAGGGCGGTGGAGATGAACAGCGCGTTGCCGAGTCCCCAGCCCGCGCGGAAGCCGATCACCGCGTCGACGCTCCCGCTCACGGCGCACAGCAGGGAGAAGACCACGACGAGGGCGAGTCCGATGAGCAGGGTCGCCTTGGCGCCGATGCGGCTGGAGATCCAGCTCGTGACGAGCATCGCGAGCCCGGTCACGAGCAGGTAGCTGGTGAAGAGCAGTTCGGTCTCGACCGGACTGGCCTCCAGCGATTCGGCGATCGCGGGGAGGATGGGGTCGACGAGGCCGATGCCCATGAAGGCGACGACGCAGGCGAAGGCGACGGCCCAGACCTGCGCGGGCTGCTTCCACACCGACGTAGAAGACGACCCAGAAGTTCGTGCGGGAGTGGTCATCGGGCGTCTCCTGTCGAATCGGAAGCGGTGTGCGCGGCGAGGATCTCGGCGGCGCGTGAGAGGGTGTGCCAGTCGTCCTCGCTCAGGTCGTCGAAACGAGGAGCCAGCGTCTCGCGGAACTCGCGGCGCCAGGCGGCCAGCGTCTCGGATCCGAGGGGTGTCGCGTGGACGACGGTCGCGCGGGAGTCGTCGGGATCGGGGGAGCGGAGCACCAGCTTCTCGCGCTCCAAGCTCCCGAGCAGACGGGTCATCCCGGGTTGGGTAGTGCGGGCGGCGTGTGCGAGCGCGCCCACCCGCTGCGGTCCGGCCTGTTCGAGGAGGCTGAGCACCCGCCACTGCGCCGCCGGAGCGTCGTTTCCGGCATCCTGGGCGGCGATGCGACCCAGGGCGTACCCGGAGAGCACCAGAGAGGCGATGACATCGGGACGATTCATACCGCTAAGTATATACCCGATGGTATGTATCGAGGGTGCACCGGCTATCGACGGGCGCTCGCGATGCGCGCCGAGAGCTGATGCGCGTGCGCCAGGAGCGTGCGTCCGAGGTCGGCCAGACGATCCGGACCGAAACGGAACTCGACCCCCGTCAGGCTCAGCGCCCACTCCGGACGGCCGGCGCGATCGAAGACCGCCGCCCCGATGCCCCAGCTGCCCTCGACGATCAGGCCCGGGTTCACGGCGTAGCCCCGCTCCTTCGTCTCGGCGAGCCGAGTGCGCAGCGCCGAAGCGCCGTGGGCGCGGCCCCAGGAGCCCTCGAGCTCGGGGTGGCGAGCGAGATACGCATCCACATCGTGGTCGGGGAGGAACGAGAGGATCGCCAGGCCGGCACTGGCGACGCCGAGGGGGAACCGCACGCCCTCACTCAGCACGAACGAGCGGATCGGGAACGCCCCCTCCTCGCGGAGCAGGCACACGGTCTCGTCGGCGCGGCGGACGGAGAAGAAGGCGCTCTCCTCGGTCTTGACGGCCAACGACCGGACGATGTCACGTGCCAGCGCGGTCACGTCGTAGCGCGCCGCGGCGACGGATCCCATGAGGAAGAGCTCGGGGCCGGGCATCCAGCGCGAGCTCTCGTCGTCGCGGTCGACGAGTCCCTCGGCCCTGAGCGCGGTCAGGAGGCGGTGCGCCGTCGACCGGGAGAGACCGGCGTCGCGCGCCAGCTCGTGCAGTGCCGCCCCGTCGACGCCGGCTGCGGTGACGAGTCGCAGCAGCCCGGCGGCGCGGGCGACCGCCTGAGCACCCGGTACCGTGCGCGGGGATTCCATGATGTGGACGCTATCGCCGCCCGCGACCACATCGCAAGATCGGGATGGAGGACGCCCCGGAGAGGGCGGATGCTGGAGTGAGACGCGGATCCGGAGGAGCAGACGTGATCGACAAGCAATGGGAATCGGCGGATGCCGCGGTGGCCGACATCGACGACGGCTCGTCGCTGGCCGTCGGCGGCTTCGGTCTCTCGGGCAACCCGATCGCGCTCATCGAGGCGCTGCTGGCGAAGGGGACCCGGGACCTCAGCATCGTGAGCAACAACTGCGGTGTCGACGACTGGGGACTCGGCGTCCTGCTCGCGGCGCAGCGAATCCGCAAGATGACCTCGTCGTACGTGGGCGAGAACAAGGAGTTCGAGAGGCAGTTCCTTGCGGGTGAGCTCGAGCTGGAACTCACCCCGCAGGGAACACTGGCGGAGAAGCTCCGCGCGGGCGGGTCGGGCATCGCCGCGTTCTTCACCCAGACCGGCGTGGGCACGCAGGTCGCCGAGGGCGGCCTGCCGCGCCGCTACAACCCGGACGGGTCGATCGCCGTGGCATCCCCGGTCAAAGACGTCCGGACGTTCCCGGTGAACGGTGAGCCGACGCAGTTCGTGCTGGAGGAGGCGATCACCACCGACTTCTCCCTCGTGCACGCCGCCGTGGGAGATCGGCACGGCAACCTGGTCTTCTCGCGGTCGGCGCGCAACTTCAACCCGCTCGCTGCCATGGCCGGCCGCATCTGCGTCGCGCAGGTGGAGCGGCTGGTCGAGCCGGGAGAAATCGATCCCGATCGCGTTCACCTTCCGGGCATCTACGTGCATCGCATCATCGAGGTCGGCACCGACATCCCCAAACGCATCGAACGGCGCACGGTCTCCGCACCCCCGAGCGCCGCGGAAGGAGCCTGAGATGGCGCTCACGCGTGAGCAGATGGCGGCGCGCGCCGCCGCGGAGCTGGCCGACGGCGCCTATGTGAACCTCGGCATCGGGCTCCCGACGCTGGTTCCGAATCATGTGCCGCCGGGGGTCACGGTGGTGCTGCAGTCGGAGAACGGCATCCTCGGCGTCGGGCCCTATCCGCAAGAGGATGCCGTCGACCCCGACCTGATCAACGCGGGGAAGGAGACGGTCACCGTGCTGCCGGGATCGGCGTTCTTCGATTCGGCGACCAGCTTCGGCATGATCCGCGGCGGGAAGATCGACGCCGCCATCCTCGGTGCGATGCAGGTGTCGGCGAGCGGCGACCTCGCCAACTGGATGATCCCGGGGAAGATGGTCAAGGGTCCAGGAGGGGCGATGGACCTGGTGCACGGGGCCGGGCGCGTCATCGTCCTCATGGAGCACGTCGCGCGCGACGGTTCCGCCAAGATCGTCGAACACTGCACTCTTCCCCTCACCGGACGAGGAGTGGTCGATCGGATCATCACCGACCTCGCCGTCATCGACGTGACGGAGAATGGGCTCGCGCTGGTCGAGCTCGCGCCCGGCGTCACCGTCGACGAGGTCGTCGCCGCCACCGAACCTCCGCTCACGATCGCGGAGGGCCTCACCGAGGAAAGGATCCCAGACCATGGCTGAGCAGGAGTCGGCCGACGACGTCGTCATCGTCGCCGCCGCGCGTACCCCGCAAGGGCGCCTCAAAGGTCAGCTCTCCGCCTTCACGGCGCCGCAGCTCGGCTCGTTCGCGATCCGTGGCGCGCTGGAGCAGGGCGGGGTCGATGCGGCCGAGGTCGACGCGGTGATCGTCGGTCAGGTGCTCGCCGCCGGGTCGGGGCAGAACGCGGCTCGGCAGGCGGCGATCGGTGCGGGGATCGGCTGGGATGTGCCCGCGCACTCGGTCAACAAGGCGTGCCTCTCGGGGCTGACGGCGATCATCGACGCGGCGCGGATGATCCGCACGGGCGATGCCGAGGTCGTCGTGGCCGCGGGCATGGAGTCGATGACCCGCGCGCCGCACCTGCTGATGGGATCGCGCGACGGATGGGCGTACGGCAGCGTCGAGGTGCTCGACCACATGGCCTATGACGGGCTGACCGACGCCTACGACCACGACAGCATGGGGGCGTCGACCGAGCGGCACAACGCCCGGTACGAGCTCACCCGAGAGGCGCAGGATGCCGTGGCGGCGCTGTCGCACCAGCGAGCCGCCGCCGCAAGGGAGGAGGGCGTGTTCGACGACGAGATCGTCGCGGTGACGGTGCCGCAGCGACGCGGCGAGCCGCTCCGCGTGAGCGCCGACGAGGGGGTGCGACCCGAGACCACCGTCGAGACGCTGGCGGGGCTGCGCGCGGCGTTCGCCGAGGGCGGCTCGATCACCGCCGGCAACTCCTCGCAGATCTCCGACGGCGCCTCGGCCGTCGTCGTCACCTCGCGCGCCACCGCGATCGCGAAGGGCTGGCCGATCCTCGTGACCGTGGGCGCAGGCGGCCAGACGGCCGGGCCCGACAACTCGTTGCAGGCACAGCCGGCGCGGGCCATCGAGCGGGCCTGCGAGAAGCAGGGCATCACCCCGGCCGACCTCGACCTGGTCGAGATCAACGAGGCGTTCGGTGCCGTCGTGGCGAGGTCGCAGACCGAGCTCGGTCTCGACAGCGGGATCGTCAACATCCACGGCGGCGGCATCGCTATCGGCCACCCGATCGGGGCCTCGGGCAATCGACTGGTCGTGCACGTCGCGCACGAACTCGTGCGTCGCGGTCGCGGGACCGCGGCCGTCGGACTCTGCGGCGGCGGTGGTCAGGGCGAGGCGCTCATCCTGACCCGCTGACGACCCCGAGAGCGCTCGCGGCGCCGGTGGGCGAGCTCAGCCGCGGCGGTCTTTCGCGTGCCCCTGCGCGTCGGCGAGGGCCTTCTGGGAGCGGAACTGCAGACGCTGGGCCTTCTTCGACTTCTTCACCGACTGCGGCGAGTCGGCATCGACGAGGACCCCGCGTCGTGCGCGGTTCATGTCGACGACCGCCCCGACCGCGAGGGCCATGGTGATGCCCCAGCTGACCCACGACAGCACGGAGCGCCAGGTGATGGGCTCTTCGCGCGTGCCGCGCAGCAGCGAGATGCCCGCGGAGATGGCTGCGACGAGTCCGGTGCTGAAGAGGTAGCGCATGCCCCCACGTTACTCGGCGTCGCGCCGGGCCGTCCCGAGCCTTGACAAGCCCTGTCTGATCCTGTCAGGGGATGCGTGGAAGGAGAGCTGTCTGTGGACGGGGAGCAGGTGCGACGGGTTATCATGGTCCCGTCGCGGCTCGCCCGCGGCCGCATCAACCGTGTATCTACCGGCCGTGGGCAATCCCGCGGACAGCGGCGGCACCCGACACCCGCGTCTTCGACGCGCGAGAGCCATGACACACGCACAGACACGCGCCCCGCTGCAGCATCCTCGTCACGACGAGCCCTCCCTGTTCCGCCTCGCCGGGCTGCCGTATTTCCTCATCGCCTTCATCGCGAGACTTCCTTTCGCGATGATGGTCGTCGGCGTCCTCACGGTCGTCGTCGCCGCCCGCGGCTCGCTCTCGCTGGGCGGTCTCACGTCGGCCGCGGTCGGTCTCGGCACGGCCTGCTTCGGTCCGCTGCTCGGCGCCGCCGCCGACAGGTTCGGCCAGCGCACGGTCCTCCTCGTGCTGGCACTGGCGAACGGGGGCATGCTCGCGGTGTTCACCGTGGTGGTCTACGGCTCCGCGGCCGACGGCTTCGTGCTCCTGGCCGCAGTCGGCATCGGCGCCACCGCTCCCCAGGTCGCACCCCTGTCGCGGTCGCGCCTGGTGACGATCATCCGCGAGCGGATGCCCGTGGGGCGACGCGACCGCACCCTCTCCGGGACGATGGCCTACGAGTCGGCCGCCGACGAGACCGTGTTCGTGTTCGGGCCCTTCCTCGTCGGCATCCTCGCCTCCGCCCTGGCACCGTGGGCGCCCCTCATCGGAGCGGCCGCGCTGACCGTGGTGTTCGTGGGGGCGTTCGCGCTGCATCCGACCGGCCGCCACGTCTCGCAGGAGCGCGACTCGTCGGGGCGCGCACCCTCGGGCGTCTCCGAGCTGTTCCGGGCCCAGCTGCTGATCGTCGTCGTCGGGATCCTGGGGGTCGGCGTGTTCTTCGGCGCGATGCTGACCTCGCTCACCTCCTTCATGGCCGATCGAGGCGCTCCCGAGCAGGCCGGCCTGCTCTACGGGGTGATGGGCGTCGGTTCCGCGGTGCTGGCGCTCGGCGTGGCCTGGCTGCCGCCGGCCTTCTCGCTGCGTGCCCGATGGCTCGTCTTCTCCGGCATCCTCCTGGCGGGAACCGTGCTGCTCGGCTTCGTCGACTCGCCGGCGACGATGACCATCGCCCTCGCCGTCATGGGCGTGGGAATCGGTCCGACGCTCGTCACGCAGTACAGCTTCGGTGCCGCTCGCAGCCCCCGCGGACGCTCGGCCACCGTGATGACCATGCTCGGATCGGGGATCGTCGTCGGGCAGTCGCTCGGCGCGGCGGTGACCGGCGAGCTCGCCGAGAGCGCGGGCACTGCTGCCGCCCTCGTGCTGCCGATGGTCGCCGCGGCCATCGCGTTCGCCGCCGGGGCCGCGAACTGGTTCCTGAGCGGTCGCGCGACGCCCGCGGAGCGCACCACCGCGTGAGCCGTGTCGGCCCCCGCGCGCCGACCTCGATAGCCTGGGAAGCATCCGACCCCGAGGCGTGAGGAGACACGATGGCTGCCGCAGAGTTCGTCGTGGTGGCCAACCGGCTGCCCGTCGACCGAGTCGCAGGACCCGACGGCGAGGAGGTGTGGCGCACCTCGCCCGGTGGGCTCGTGGCCGCGCTCGAGCCCGTCATGCAGGGCGTCGACGGCGCGTGGGTGGGCTGGCCCGGGCAGGCCGACGTGGAGCTCAAGCCCTTCCGCTCCGGCGGCATCCGCCTCATCCCGATCGCGCTGAGCGAGCAGGAGGTCGCCGAGTACTACGAGGGGTTCTCGAACGACACGATCTGGCCGCTGTATCACGACGTGATCGCTCCGCCGCAATACCACCGCGAGTGGTGGGACGCGTACGTCGCCGTCAACCGGCGCTTCGCCGAAGCGGCCGCGGCCGCCGTGGCGACCGACGGCACCGTGTGGGTGCACGACTATCAGCTCCAGCTGGTGCCGCAGATGGTCCGCGAACTCCGCCCCGACGTGACCATCGGATACTTCCACCACATCCCGTTCCCCGCCCACGGCCTCTACTCCCAGCTGCCCTGGCGCGGCCAGGTGCTGCGCGGACTCCTCGGCGCCGACGTCATCGGCTTCCAGCGGGCGACCGACGCGACCAACTTCCTCAACGCCGTCCGTCGACGGCTCAAGTACGAGATCAAGTCCTCGTCGGTCACGGTTCCCCGCGGAGACGGAGGCACGGAGATCGTCGGCGAGTCGCATCGCTCGCTCGTCCGGGCGTTCCCCATCTCGATCGACACCACGCCCTACCTCGAACTCGCCGCCCGTCCCGACATCCAGGCGCGCGCTGCCGAGATCAGGGAGAGCCTCGGGAACCCGAAGCACATTCTCCTCGGCGTGGACCGCCTCGACTACACCAAGGGCATCGGCCACCGCATCAAGGCCTACGGCGAGCTCCTGACCGACGGCGTGCTGTCGGTCGAGGACGTGACTCTGGTGCAGGTCGCGAGCCCCAGCAGGGAGCGCGTCGACGCCTACGCCAATCTGCGCGACGAGATCGAGCTCTCGGTCAGCCGCATCAACGGCGACAACGACACCATGGGCCACACCGCCATCCGCTACCTGCACCAGGGGTACCCGCGCGAGGAGATGGCGGCGCTCTACCTCGCGGCCGACGTGATGCTCGTCACCGCGCTGCGCGACGGCATGAACCTCGTGGCCAAGGAGTACGTCGCCACCCGCATCGACAACCGCGGCGTCCTGGTGCTCAGCGAGTTCGCCGGAGCCGCCGACGAACTGGGGAGCGCGATCCTGGTCAACCCGCACGACATCGCCGGGCTGAAGGAGGCGATCATGCAGGCCGTCGAGATGCCGGTCCGCGAGCAGTCGCGTCGGATGCGCTCGCTTCGCCGCCGCGTGCTCGACCACGACGTCGTGGCGTGGTCGGACTCGTTCCTCTCGGCGCTCGCCGACGCCCGCCTCGCCCGCTGACAGGAGACCGACATGACCCGCACCTGGATCCCCGGCGAACCCGACGCCGATCTCTCCGCCCTCGCCGCGACGCCCCGCCTCGTCGTCGCGCTCGACTTCGACGGCACCGCCTCGCCGCTCGTGCCGGATCCGATGGCGGCCAGAGCCCTGCCCGAGATCGCGACGCAGATCAGACGGTTGACGGAGTTGCCCGACACCGTGGTGGCGTACGTCTCCGGTCGCAGCATGCACGACCTGCGGGTCATCACCGAGCACACCGACGACTCCGTCATCGCGCTCGCGGGTTCGCACGGTGCGCAGTACTGGTACCCGGGGGACGGCGACGGCTCCGCCGACGACGCGGGCGATGATGCCGACCGCGAGGCGCTGTGGGAGGCGGCGCGCCCGATCATCGACCGGTACGAGGGCGTCGAGTTCGAACCCAAGACCTTCGGGATGGGCGTGCACACGCGTCGCGCCGACCGTCGGACGGAGGAGCTGGCCTTCGCCGAGATCGACGCCCTCGTCGCCGAGCGCTTCCCGCACTGGCGGCGTCGGTCCGGGCACCGGGTGCTGGAGTTCTCGTCGCGCAACGAGGGGAAGGATGCGGCGATCGCCGCGCTGCGCGCCCGGTTCGACGCGACCGGCATCCTCTTCGCCGGCGACGACGTGACCGACGAGGACGCCATGCGCGTCCTGCAGCCGGGGGATCTCGGCGTACGGGTCGGGCCGGGAGAGAGTGCCGCGATCCTGCGTGTGGAGGATCCACAACGGATCGCCCTGCTTCTGGAGGCGCTCGCGGACGAGCGGGCCGCTCTGCGGGAATAGACTTCCGTCATGTCCTCGCATGATCCCTCCGCCAGCGCGCCCATCGACATCAAGCCCCGCAGCCGCGTCGTCACCGACGGCATCGAGGCGACGACCTCTCGCGGGATGCTCCGCGCCGTCGGCATGGGCGATGCCGACTGGGACAAGCCGCAGATCGGCATCGCCTCGAGCTGGAACGAGATCACGCCCTGCAACCTCAGCCTCGACCGTCTCGCTCAGGGTGCGAAGGAGGGCGTGCACTCCGGGGGCGGATACCCGCTGCAATTCGGCACGATCTCGGTCTCGGACGGCATCTCGATGGGGCACGAGGGCATGCACTTCTCCCTCGTGTCGCGCGAGGTCATCGCCGACTCCGTCGAGACCGTCATGATGGCCGAGCGCCTCGACGGATCGGTCCTGCTCGCCGGCTGCGACAAGTCGATCCCCGGGATGCTCATGGCCAGCGCCCGCCTCGACCTGTCGAGCGTCTTCCTCTACGCCGGTTCCATCGCCCCGGGATGGGTCAAGCTCTCGGACGGCACCGAGAAGGACGTCACGATCATCGACTCCTTCGAGGCCGTCGGCGCGTGCCGAGCCGGTCTCATGAGCGAGGAGGACCTCAAGCGCATCGAGTGCGCGATCGCGCCCGGCGAGGGCGCCTGCGGCGGCATGTACACCGCGAACACCATGGCGTCGGTGGCCGAGGCGCTGGGGCTCAGCCTGCCGGGATCCGCGGCGCCGCCCGCAGCCGACCGCCGGCGCGACTACTTCGCCCACCGCTCGGGCGAGGCCGTGGTGAACCTCCTCCGGCAGGGGATCACGACCCGCGACATCCTCACCAAGGACGCCTTCGAGAACGCGATCGCGCTCGCGATGGCGCTGGGCGGATCGACGAACGTGGTGCTGCACCTGCTCGCCATCGCCCGCGAGGCCGAGGTCGAGCTGAGCCTGCACGACTTCAACCGGATCGGCGACAAGGTCCCGCACGTGGCCGACATGAAGCCTTTCGGCAAGTACGTCATGAACGACGTCGACCGCCACGGCGGCATCCCCGTGATCATGAAGGCGATGCTCGACGAGGGCCTGCTGCACGGCGACGCGCTGACCGTCACGGGGAAGACGCTCGCCGAGAACCTCGCCGACCTGAATCCGCAGCCGATCGACGGCGAGGTCATCCACACGTTCGACAACCCGATCCACGCCACCGGCGGCCTCACGATCCTGCACGGGTCGCTGGCGCCCGAGGGCGCGGTCGTGAAAACGGCCGGGTTCGACGCCGCCGTCTTCGAGGGCCCGGCGCGGGTGTTCGAGCGCGAGCGCGCCGCGATGGATGCCGTGGCCGAGGGGTCGATCGAGCCGGGCACGGTCATCGTCATCCGCTACGAGGGTCCCAAGGGCGGCCCGGGTATGCGCGAGATGCTCGCCATCACGGCGGCCATCAAGGGCGCAGGGCTCGGAAAAGATGTACTACTCTTGACGGACGGACGATTCTCAGGCGGCACAACCGGCCTGTGCATCGGCCACATAGCACCCGAAGCGGTGGACGCTGGTCCCATCGCCTTCGTGCGCGATGGTGATCTGATACGGGTCGATATCGCAGCTCGCTCTCTCGACCTACTCGTCGACGACGCTGAGCTCGCCTCCCGCCGTTCTGGCTGGGAGCCGCTTCCCCCGCGCTACACCCGAGGCGTTCTTGCCAAGTATTCGCGCCTCGTGCGGTCCGCCGCCGAGGGCGCGACGACCGGCTGATCCGGTCCGTCGAGGGGTTCGAGCCCGTCGAAGGACCGACGTCGCCCACAGATCATCAGAAGGAAAGTCATGACTGCTGATTCCGTCTCGGCCGTGCCGAGACCGCCCTCCCGTCAGGCCGCCGCGCCCGAGCTGACCGGCGCCGAGGCCGTCGTCCGCTCGCTCGAGCTCCTGGGCGTCACCGACGTCTTCGGACTGCCCGGTGGAGCGATCCTGCCCGTGTACGACCCGCTGATGGACGCCTCCGAGCTGCGTCACATCCTCGTGCGCCACGAGCAGGGTGCCGGGCACGCCGCCGAGGGCTATGCCACGGCGTCGGGCAAGGTCGGCGTGTGCATCGCCACCTCCGGCCCCGGCGCCACCAACCTCGTCACCGCCATCGCCGACGCCTACATGGACTCGGTGCCGCTGCTGGCGATCACCGGTCAGGTGTTCTCGACGCTGATGGGGACCGACGCGTTCCAGGAGGCCGACATCGTCGGCATCACCATGCCGGTCACGAAGCACTCGTTCCTCGTGAAGGACGCCGCCGACATCCCCGGCGCCCTCGCAGCCGCGTACGAGATCGCCTCGACCGGACGACCGGGCCCGGTGCTGGTCGACATCACCAAGGACGCGCAGCAGGACACGGTGCCCTTCGTGTGGCCGCCGAAGGTCGACCTGCCCGGATACCGACCGGTGACGAAGGCGCACGGCAAGCAGATCCAGGCCGCCGCCGCCCTTCTCGCCGAGGCGAAGAAGCCGGTTCTCTACGTCGGCGGCGGTGTCATCCGCGGTCGTGCGTCGGCCGAGCTCCTGCAGCTGGCGGAGTCGACGGGAGCGCCCGTCGTGACCACGCTGATGGCGCGCGGCGCCTTCCCCGACTCGCATCCGCAGCACCTCGGCATGCCGGGCATGCACGGCACGGTCCCGGCCGTCCTCGCCCTGCAGGAGGCCGACCTGCTCGTCTCGCTCGGCGCGCGATTCGACGACCGCGTCACCGGGAAGGCCGCGCTGTTCGCACCGCACGCCAAGGTCGTCCACGTCGACATCGACCCCGCGGAGATCTCCAAGATCCGCACCGCGGACGTGCCGATCGTGGGTGACGTGCGCGACGTGCTGACCGATCTCGACGCCGCGTACCGCGGTGTCACGGGGGCGGCGAAGCCCGACACCGAGGAATGGTGGTCGTACCTCGACGGCCTGCGCAACGAGTTCCCGCTCGGCTATGCGCCCACCACCGACGGCCTGCTCGCTCCGCAGTACGTGATCCAGCGGATCGGCGAGCTCACCGGCCCCGAGGGCGTCTACGCCTCCGGCGTGGGCCAGCATCAGATGTGGGCGGCGCAGTTCATCAAGTACGAGCGCCCCAACGCGTGGCTCAACTCGGGCGGCGCGGGCACCATGGGATACTCCGTGCCCGCGGCGATGGGCGCGAAGGTCGCCCAGCCGGATCGTCACGTGTGGGCGATCGACGGCGACGGCTGCTTCCAGATGACCAACCAGGAGCTCGCCACCTGCGCGATCAACAACATCCCCATCAAGGTCGCGGTCATCAACAACTCCTCGCTCGGCATGGTGCGCCAGTGGCAGACGCTGTTCTACGACGGCCGGCACTCGAACACCGACCTCAACACGGGGCACGGAACCGTGCGCATCCCCGACTTCGTGAAGCTCGCGGAGGCCTACGGATGCCTGGCGATCCGCGTCGAGAAGGAGGACGAGGTGGATGCCGCCATCCAGCTCGCCCTCGAGACGAACGACCGCCCCGTGGTGATCGACTTCGTGGTGAGCGCCGACTCGATGGTGTGGCCGATGGTGCCGCAGGGGGTCAGCAACAGCTACGTCCAGTACGCGCGAGACCACGCGCCCGCCTTCGACCAGGAGGACTGAGCGATGTCGACACATGTGCTGAGCCTGCTGGTGGAGGACCGCCCCGGTCTTCTGACCCGTGTCGCCGGGCTGTTCGCCCGCCGCAGCTTCAACATCGAGTCCCTCGCCGTGGGCGTGACCGAGGTGCCCGGGATCTCCCGCATCACCGTGGTCGTCGACGTGGAGGAGCAGCTCCCGCTCGAACAGGTGACCAAGCAGCTCAACAAGCTGATCAACGTCATCAAGATCGTCGAGCTCGATCCGGCGGCGTCGGTGCAGCGCGAGCACATGCTCGTGAAGGTGCGCACCGACAACGCCACGCGGTCGAACGTGATCGAGGTCGTCAACCTCTTCCGCGCCTCGGTCGTCGACTATGCGCCGGACGCGCTCGTCGTCGAGGTCACGGGCGACAAGGGCAAGGTCGACGCTCTGCTCAAGGCCCTCGAGCCCTTCGGCATCAAGGAGATCGCCCAGTCGGGTCTGCTCGCCATCGGGCGCGGCGGCAAGAGCATCACCGAGCGCGTCCTGCGCAGCTGAACCCCACATACTCGCTGGGTCCCTGAGCCTGTCGAAGGGCCCGACACAACCACCAATAAGGAGAAACACACCGTGAGCACCGAGATCTTCTACGACGCCGACGCCGACCTGTCCCTCATCCAGGGCAAGAAGGTCGCGATCGTCGGCTACGGCTCCCAGGGCCACGCCCACGCGCAGAACCTGCGCGACTCGGGCGTCGAGGTCGCCATCGCGCTGAAGGAGGGCTCGAAGTCCGCTGCGAAGGCCGAAGAGGCCGGCTTCGCCGTGAAGACCGTCGCCGAGGCGACCGAGTGGGCCGACCTCATCATGATCCTCGCGCCGGACCAGCACCAGCGCATCATCTACAGCGAGTCGATCGCACCGAACCTCACCGCGGGCAAGACCCTCGCGTTCGCGCACGGCTTCAACATCCGCTTCGGCTACATCGACGCGCCCGAGGGCGTCGACGTGATCCTGGTCGCGCCGAAGGCGCCGGGTCACACGGTGCGTCGCGAGTTCGTCGCGGGCCGCGGCATCCCCGACATCATCGCCGTCGAGCGCGACGCCTCGGGCCACGCGTGGGACCTCGCCCTGTCGTACGCCAAGGCGATCGGCGGAACGCGCGCCGGCGTCATCAAGACCACCTTCACCGAAGAGACCGAGACCGACCTGTTCGGCGAGCAGGCCGTGCTGTGCGGCGGTATGAGCCACCTCGTGCAGGCCGGCTTCGAGACGCTCGTCGAGGCGGGCTACCAGCCGCAGATCGCCTACTTCGAGGTGCTCCACGAGCTGAAGCTCATCGTCGACCTCATGTGGGAGGGCGGCATCGCCAAGCAGCGCTGGTCGATCTCCGACACCGCCGAGTTCGGCGACTACGTCTCGGGCCCGCGCGTGATCGACGAGCGCGTCAAGGAGAGCATGAAGGGCGTCCTCTCCGACATCCAGTCGGGAGCCTTCGCCAAGCGCTTCATCGACGACCAGGACAACGGCGGCGAGGAGTTCCTCGCGCTCCGCGCCAAGGAGGAGCAGCACCCGATCGAGGTCACGGGCAAGGAGCTCCGCTCGCTGTTCGCGTGGAAGCAGCAGGACGAGGACTACGTCGACGGCTCTGCCGCTCGCTGATCCCACACGGAAAGGGAAGAGCCCGGTGCGATGCACCGGGCTCTTCCCTTTCCGACGTGGTCACTCTGCGGGAGCGGCGTCCTCGACCTCGATCGGCGCATCGGCGGGATCGGCCCACACGGGAGCGGGGAGCGGCGTGTCGACCTGGCCGCCCTGAATGGCCCTGAGAGCCTCGGTGATCTCGTCGGCGTTCTCCGGAACGGCCAGGTCGCAGGCGCGCAGCTCCGACGGGAACTGCAGCGTGAGGCGGATCTTGCCGGCCTCCACGGCCTCGGCCGTGGTCCCGGTGCGGATCTCGCTGCCGGTCTGGATCGCCGACACCTCGTCGCACACGTGATAGACCTCGCCGCCGTCGACCCACACCACCTCGTCCTTGCCGAGGAGCTGGATCACGGCAGACTGATCGGCGGTGTACTGCTCGACCGACGGGGGATCGAAGTCGATGCCCAGCACGACGGCCAGGGCCGCCAGGACGATGCCCACGATTCCCGCCGTCGTCTTCTGGCCCTTGTCCATATCCTTGTTCAGGAACACCAGGATGATGAGGGGGAGGAAAGCGACGACGGCGATGATCGCGCCGAGCTGGTTCTGCACGAAGAACCGCACGGTGTCGGACTTGCGGGCCGGGTCGAGGCGATTGGCCTTCTTCCACAGCACGGAGCCGGTGATCGACAGAGCGGCGATCACCACCAGGAGCGCGAGCAGAGCGATGAAGGCCCACTGGGGGAAGTGCGCGGTGACGCCCTGCTCCTGCAGGAGACCGGTTCCGGGATCGCGGACGAGCGTGCCGTCATCACCGACGAACTCCCGCTGCCGCAGGAGCCAGAAGATCCCGACCGCCTCGCCCACGATGGCCAGTGCCCACAGCGCTCCGGCGATCCAGCGGAAGGTCGTGGCCTTCTTCTTCGCCGCCGCCGTCGGCGTCCAGTCCGCGGGCCGCGCGTTGTCCTCCTGCTGTGCCACGACGACTCCTCTCCCTGACGGGCAGCGGTCGGCCCGATTGATGCCCGAGCATAGTGGAGCGCGTGTCCTACGCTGGGGAGATGACTTCCGATTCGGATGATGCTCTGCGGTGGGAGGGCGATGAGACGGCGGCATCCCGCAGCAGCGCGGCGTCGCGCACTCCGCGGCCTGCCCCGGGTCGCGCCGCCGAAGCCGTCGACTCCGGCTCGGGGCAGCGGGCGACCGACGAGGTCGCAGGGATCAGCACCGGCATGCTGCTCCTCATCGGCGTCGTCGCCGGCGTGTACCTCCTCTACACGCTCGGGTGGGTCGTCGGTGGCCTGCGGCTGCGACCCCTGGCATCCTTCCTCGTCGCCGACGCGATGTTCCTGCCGTGGTTCGTGCTCGCGATCGCCGCTCCCGCCCTCTGGTTCCTGGCCAGTTGGCTGCTCACCCGTGCCCGGCCGGTCTGGGTTCGCGTCGTGGCGCTTCTCGCGGGCGTGATCCTCCTCGTTCCCTGGCCGTTCGTCACGGTGGGGGTGATCGGTTCATGAGCGAGACTCGGAGCGCGCCGGTGTCGGCCGGATCGCCGCGCTGGCTCGTGGGACTCGTCATCGGCGTCGCGGGACTCTTCTACGCCTACGCGGTCTGGAACGCGATCGCCCACCTGCTGACGATGGCGCAGACGGGACTGACCGGCGCCGGCTGGGCGACGCTGTCGTTCGGCGTCGTGTTCCCCGCGATCGTCTTCGCCCTGGCGTTCGCCATCGGCCGTCGCCGCAGGGTCGACGAGCTCGCGATCTCGCTCCTGGCGGGTCTCGGCGTGGTGGCCGTGTTCTGGATGAGTCTGCTCGCGCTGAGCCTCACGCTTCCCAGCGCCTGACGGAAGCGTCACACGGGATCGGGGCGGAGGGGTGCTCCGGTACAGTTGAGGTGATCGCGCCCCCATGGTGTGCGGCGCATCGGCCCCTCCCGCCTGCCGCGCTGCCCCGAAGGATTCTCTGTGCCGAAGCCCGTTGTGCTCATCGCCGAAGTGCTCTCACCCGCCACCATCGAGGCCCTCGGCCCCGACTTCGACGTGAGGAACGTCGACGGCACCGACCGGGAGGCGCTCTTCGCCGCCCTGGCCGACGCCGACGCCGTGCTCATCCGCTCGGCCACGCGCATCGACGAGGAGGCGTTGGCGCACGCGCCGCAGCTGAAGGTCGTCGCTCGTGCGGGCGTCGGCCTCGACAACGTCGACATCAAGGCCGCGACGTCGGCCGGGGTGATGGTGGTCAACGCCCCGACGTCGAACATCGTCTCCGCGGCCGAGCTCACCGTCGGTCACATCCTCAGCCTGGCCCGTCGGATCCCCGCGGCGCACGCATCGCTCGCGGCCGGCCAGTGGAAGCGCAGCTCGTTCACCGGTGCCGAGCTCTTCGAGAAGACGGTCGGCATCGTCGGCCTCGGTCGCATCGGCGCGCTGGTCGCGGCGCGCCTCGCGGCCTTCGACATGCGGGTGGTGGCCTACGACCCGTACGTGACGTCGGCGCGGGCGCAGCAGCTGGGCGTGCAGCTGCTCTCGCTCGACGAGCTCGTCGCCGAGGCGGACTTCCTCACGATCCACATGCCGAAGACGCCCGAGACGACCGGCATGATCGGAGCGGAGCAGTTCAAGGCCATGAAGTCGACGGCGTTCGTGGTCAACGTCGCGCGCGGCGGCCTGATCGATGAGGCGGCGCTGCACGAGGCGCTCGTGGCCGGCGAGATCGCCGGTGCGGGACTCGACGTCTTCACCTCCGAGCCGCCCGCCGAAGGCGGAACGGCACGACCCCTGCTCGACCTGCCCAACGTGGTCGTCACGCCGCACCTCGGCGCGAGCACCGAGGAGGCCCAGGAGAAGGCGGGCGTCTCGGTCGCGCGTTCCGTGCGCCTCGCCCTCGGCGGCGATCTCGTACCCGATGCCGTCAACGTGGCCGGTGGCGTCATCGATCCCTACGTCCGCCCGGGGATCGCGCTCGTCGAGAAGCTCGGTCAGATCTTCGCCGCGCTCGCGACCAGCCCGCTGACGAGCCTCGATGTCGAGGTGCACGGCGAACTCAACGACTACGACGTCAGCGTGCTCAAGCTCGCCGCCCTCAAGGGGGTCTTCACCAACATCGTGAGCGAGACGGTGTCGTACGTGAACGCGCCGCTGCTCGCGGAGCAGCGCGGCATCGCGGTGAGGCTCCTCCAGGACGACGTCAGCGACGAGTACCGCAACATCATCACCCTCACCGGCGCCCTCTCGGACGGATCGCAGCTCTCGGTCTCCGGGACGCTCACCGGTCCGAAGCAGACCGAGAAGCTCGTCGGCATCAACGATCACGCCCTCGAGCTGCCGATCGAGAAGCACCACGTCGTGATGCTCTACACCGATCGTCCGGGCATCGTGGCCGTCTACGGGCAGAAGTTCGGCGAGGCGGGCATCAACATCGCCGGCATGCAGATCGCCCGTCAGGCCGCCGGCGCACAGGCGCTCAGCGTGCTGACGCTCGATTCGCCCGTGTCGGACGAGCTGCTCGACGACGTGCGCGCGGCGATCGACGCCGATCTGTTCCGTCAGATCGAGATCACCGAGGTCTGACCCCGGGTCACGAGTCCGAGGGCGGGGGAGCGACGGCGTCTCCGCCCTCGGCCGCCTGCGAGGGGTTCACGGCCGTCGCTCGCAGCACCAGCGTGATGAGGTCGGCGAGCTCGCGGTCGTGGGGCACGAGTCGTTCCGGTCCGTTGACGTCGAGCGAGTTGTTGAAGTAGAGCCCGTCGCTGAGCAGCATCACGAGATCGAGACTCGCCGTGTCGCGCACGTGTGGTCGGATCGCGTCCTCCCAGCGACGTCGCGTCTGTCGAAGCATGTCGGCGGCCGCGGCCGATCCGCCCTGCGCCAGCCGGGACGCGGCGATGAGCGCGCGATCGAGGGCATGGTCCTCCATCACCGAGGTGCGGACGTAGTACGCCACAGGCCCCTCCGGGCTCGCCGCCATCCGTTCGAGATCGGAGGCGGTCAGGGTGGCGAGACGCTCGAGCAGTCCGGTCTCGAGCTCCTCCTTCGATCCGAAGTGATAGAGCAGGCCGCCCTTGGAGACGCCGGCGGCCCTGGCGGTGGCGTCGAGCGTCGCGGCGCGCTCGCCGTCGGCGATGACGATCTGTTCGAAGGCGTCGAGCACCTTTTCGCGGGCGAGGGGTGGGCGTGGCATGTCTGTTACTATACCATCTGGACGGTCTACTAACGCGACCGTCGAGATCTGAGAGGTGTTCCATGGTTCGCACGGCGTCGATCCCGACGACCGAGACGGATGCCCCCCGCGTCGGCGCGCGCGGATGGGCCGCGCTCGTCGTCCTCATGCTCCCGGTGCTGCTCGTCTCGGTCGACAACACGGTGCTGAGCTTCGCGCTGCCCGAGATCTCGCTGTCTCTGGCGCCGTCGGGTGCGGAGCAGCTGTGGATCATCGACGTCTATCCGCTCGTGCTCGCGGGGCTCCTCGTGACGATGGGCACCCTGGGCGACCGATTCGGACGGCGGCGGATGCTGCTCATCGGAGCGACCGGATTCGCCGCGGTCTCGGCGTTGGCCGCCTTCGCCCCCACGGCGGGTCTGCTCATCGCCGCACGCGCGCTGCTCGGCTTCTTCGGCGCCATGCTCATGCCCTCGACGCTGTCGCTCCTGCGCTCGATCTTCCGGAACCGTGATCAGCGACGCATGGCCATCGCCGTATGGGCGTCGGCCTTCTCGGCCGGCGCGGCGCTGGGCCCGATCGTGGGTGGGTTCCTGCTCGAGCATTTCGCCTGGGGGTCGGTGTTCCTCATCGCCGTCCCCGTGCTGATTCCGCTGCTGGTGTGCGCGCCCCTTCTCGTCCCCGAGAGCCGTGACCCGAGCCCGGGCCGCATCGATCCGCTCAGCATCCTGCTCTCGATGGCGGCGATGATCCCGATCGTGTACGCCATCAAGTCGCTGGCCGTCGACGGGCCGTCGCCGGCCGCTGCCGCCTGGGCCGTCCTCGGCCTGGTGATGGGCGCCCTCTTCGTGCGGCGCCAGCTGCGCGCCGACATCCCGATGCTCGACATGGGGCTCTTCCGCCGCGGTTCCTTCTCGGGAGCGATCCTCGTCAACCTGCTCAGCGTGGTGGCCCTCGTCGGATTCCTGTACTTCGTCTCGCAGCACCTTCAGCTCGTGCTCGGACTGACGCCGATGCTCGCCGGCGCCGCCCTGGTGCCCGGGATGGCGGCGATGATCGTCGCGGGCCTCACGGTCGTCCCGATCTCGCGCCGCGTGCCGCCGCACGTCCTCGTGCCGGGCGCGCTGGTCTTCTCGGTCGTCGGTTACGTGATCGTCGCCGCCACGACGCACGATCACGGCGTCGCACCGCTGATCATCGCGTTCGTCGTGCTCGGCATCGGCATCGGCGCCGCCGAGACGATCTCGAACGAACTCATCCTGTCGAGCGCGCCGGCGGAGAAGGCGGGGGCCGCCAGCGCCGTCTCCGAGACCGCCTACGAGCTCGGCGCGGTGCTGGGAACCGCGGTCCTGGGCGGGATCATCACCGCCTTCTACCGCGGGGCCCTGGCGCTGCCCGACGGGCTTCCCGCCGAGGCGGCGCGCGCGGCCCGCGAGACCCTCGCCGGCGCGTACACGACGGCGCAAGAGCTCCCGGCCTCCCTCGGCGACGCGCTGTGGGATGCAGCGGCATCCGCCTTCGGCTCTGGGGTGACGGTGACCTCGGTGATCGGCGGGGGACTGGTCGTCGTGGCGGGCGTCATCGCCGCCGTCACACTGCGCAAGGCCCCCACGCACTGAGCACTACTCTGGGAGGACACGACCGCGCGCCGTGCGAACGGGTGCGTGCGGTCCATCCCGGTGCAAGGAGTGTCATGTCGCGTGTCGTCAAGCTGGCCGTCATCCCCGGTGACGGCATCGGTCCCGAGGTCATCGCCGAGGCGGAGAAGGTCCTCGAGGCGGTCACGGCCGAGAGCGACGTCGTCTTCGACAAGACGCGGTTCTCGCTCGGGGCGGCCCGCTACCTCGAGACGGGCGACACGCTGACCGACGACGACCTCGCGGCGATCACCGCGCACGACGCGATCCTCCTGGGAGCGGTGGGGGGAACCCCGGGCGACCCGCGGCTCGCCGACGCGAACATCGAGCGCGGGCTGCTGCTCAAGCTCCGGTTCACGCTCGATCACTACGTGAACCTGCGACCGTCGAAGCTCTTCGCCGGCGCGCCGGGGCCGCTGGCCGACCCCGGCGACGTCGATTTCGTTGTGGTGCGCGAGGGCACCGAGGGCCCGTACGTCGGCAACGGCGGCGCGATCCGCAAGGGCACGCCGCAGGAGGTCGCCAACGAGACGTCGGTGAACACCGCCTTCGGCGTGGAGCGGGTCGTGCGCTACGCGTTCGAGCTCGCGGAGCGGCGGCGGAAGAAGCTCACGCTCGTGCACAAGACGAACGTCCTGGTGCATGCCGGGGCCATCTGGCAGCGCGTGGTGAACGAGGTGGCGGCCGCCCACCCCGACGTGACGGTCGACTACCTCCACGTGGATGCCGCGACCATCTTCCTGGTGACCGATCCCTCGCGATTCGACGTGATCGTCACCGACAACCTCTTCGGCGACATCCTCACCGATCTCGCGGGGGCGGTGACGGGCGGCATCGGCCTCGCGGCATCCGGTAACATCAATCCCGACGGGGCATTCCCCTCGATGTTCGAACCCGTCCACGGCTCAGCCCCCGACATCGCGGGCCAGCAGAGAGCCGATCCGACCGCAGCGATCCTGTCGGTCGCCCTCCTGCTCGATCACCTCGGATTCCCCGCCGAATCGGCGCGAGTCCACGCGGCGGTCGAAGCGGACATCGCCGGGCGTGCGGGGGCGCGCACGACGGCGGAGATCGGCTCCGCGATCACTGCCCGTCTCTGACCGACGGGCGTAGGCTGAGACGGCGCGATGATGCGCCCACCCACGAGGAATGGATGACGAGATGACGACCATCGACGAGACGGCCACCGTGCCTCCGCTCGAGTTCGCCGTGACGAAGAATCTCACGGCGGCCGCTCCCGGCCGAGTCGCGGAGGTGCACGAGAACCCCGGATTCGGCGTCGCCTTCACCGATCACATGGTCGACATCTGCTGGTCGGCCAAGGGCGGCTGGCACCGCGCGCGCGTGCAGCCGTACGGACCCATCCCGCTCGACCCCGCGGCATCGGTCCTGCACTACGGGCAGGAGATCTTCGAGGGCATCAAGGCGTATCGCCACGCCGACGGCTCGATCCACACCTTCCGCCCCGACCGTAACGCGGCTCGCATGCAGGCGAGCGCTCGGCGCATGGCGCTGCCGGAGCTCCCGACGGAGTACTTCATCCAGTCCCTGCGCGAGCTCGTCGCCATCGACGGACACTGGGTGCCGTCCGGCGACGACCAGAGCCTCTACCTGCGGCCGTTCATGTTCGCGAAGGAGGCCTTCCTGGGCGTGCGTGCGGCGCAGAAGGTCGCCTACTACGTGATCGCCAGCCCTGCCGGCGCCTACTTCGCCGGGGGTGTCAAGCCCGTGCGTATCTGGCTCTCCGTGGACCATGCTCGCGCGGGTCGCGGCGGAACCGGGAAGGCCAAGACCGGCGGCAACTACGCCTCGAGCCTGCTCCCGCAGACGCTGGCGTACGAGAAGGGCTGCGATCAGGTCGTGTTCATCGATGACGACCGCAACGTCGAGGAACTCGGCGGCATGAACATCGTCTTCGTGTTCAAGGACGGCCGCGTGGTCACCCCGGAGTCGGACAGCATCCTCGAGGGGATCACGCGCGACTCGCTGCTGCAGCTCGCCGCAGACCGCGGCTACACGGTCGAGAAGCGTCCGATCTCGATCGACGAGTGGCGCGAGGGCGTGGCATCCGGTGACATCGTCGAGGTGTTCGCGTGCGGCACCGCCGCGGTCGTCACGCCGATCGGCGCCCTGGTGGGCGAGGACTTCGACGAGCCGCAGCCGCAGGGCGAGCTCGCGCTGTCGCTGCGCGAGGAGCTCACCGACATCCAGTACGGCCGACGCGAGGACCGGCACGGCTGGCTGCTGCGTCTCGACGCCTGACTCTCTTCTTCTCTTCTGCGCCGAGACCCCGCCTTCCCGCCGAGACCCCGCCCTACTGACGTCAGCAGCGCGGGGTGTCGACGCTTGGGCGGGGTCTCGACGGATGGAGGCGACAGAGGCGGCTGGCTAAGCTGGACGCATGAAGATCGCCCGGTTCAGCCACGACGACGCCATCATGTACGGGATCATCGACGGGACCGATCTCGTCGTCCTCGCCGGCGACCCGATGTTCTCCGGATACGAGACGACCGGTGCGCGGGTGCCGCTCGCGGATGCCGCGCTCCTCGCGCCGGTCATCCCACGTTCGAAGGTCGTCTGCGTCGGCAAGAACTATCACGACCACGCGGCGGAGATGGGGGGAGTGGCGCCCGAGGAGCCTCTGCTCTTCCTCAAGCCGAACACGGCGGTCATCGGCCCGGGCGACGCGATCGTGCGCCCCGCGCTGTCGGATCGCACCGAGTACGAGGGCGAGCTCGTGGCGGTGATCGGCAAGATCACCAAGAACGTGAAGGCCGAGAACGCGCTCGATCACGTGCTCGGATACACGATCGGCAATGACGTCACCGCGCGCGACCTCCAGCGCAAAGACGGTCAGTGGTCGCGGGCGAAGGGCTTCGACACGTTCTGCCCGCTCGGACCGGTCATCGAGACCGACTTCGACCCGGCGACGGCGACGATCGAGACGCGCGTGAACGGCGAGGTGCGCCAGCAGGCCCCTCTCACCGACATGATCCACTCCGTGCCCGCGATCATCGAGTACGCCTCGGCGGTCTTCACGCTGCTCCCCGGTGACGTCATCATGACGGGCACCCCGGCGGGTGTCGGCGAGTTCGTCGCCGGTGACGTCGTCGAGGTCGAGATCTCCGGACTCGGAATCCTCCGCAACACCGCGCGCGACGCAGCCGGGTCATGACCGACGTCGCCCTCACGGCGGCGCAGCAGGCGGCGGTCCAGCGGCGCACCGTGGTGGTGCTCTCCCTGGGGCAGGTGCTCGGAGGGATCGCCTTCGGTGCGACGGTCTCGTTGGGTGCGCTGCTCGCGGCGGACATCTCCGGCAGCGATGCGCTGTCGGGTCTGGCCACCGCATCGGTCACGATGGGGGCGGCCGTGTGCGCCATCCCGCTCGCCCGCCTCGCCGGGCGGGTCGGTCGCCGTCGCGCCCTCACCCTCGGCAATCTGTTCGCCCTGATCGGCATCACCGTGGTCATCCTCGCGGCGTCGGTCCGGGTGTTCCCGCTGCTGCTGGCCGGCATCCTCCTGATCGGGGCGGGCAACGCGGGCAATCTGCAGTCGCGCTTCGCCGCGACCGATCTCGCCGCGGCCGAGCACCGAGGCAGGGACCTCTCGATCGTCGTCTGGTCGACGACGATCGGCGGCGTAGCCGGGCCGCTGCTCCTCGCGCCGGGGGAGATCGTCGGGCAGGCGATCGGGATGCCGCCGCAGACGGGGTCCTACGCGTTCTCGTTCGTCGCGCAGTGCGCGGCGCTCGCGCTGTATCTCATCGCGCTGCGGCCTGATCCGCTGCTGGCCGCCCAGCGGCTCGCCCGTGCGGCCGCCGCGGCGACGGGCCTCGTCGTCGTCGACCGCCCGCGCGTCGCGCGCTATGCGATCTTCGCGGTCGCCGGCTCGCACGTGGTCATGGCGTCGGTCATGGCAATGACGCCCGTGCACCTGTCACACATGGCGCACGGCGCGCACGGCATGGCTCCCACACCCGCCGACGTCTCGGCGTTGGTCGGGGTGACCATCGCCTTGCACGTGGGCGGGATGTACGCCCTGTCGCCGGTGTTCGGCGTGCTGGCCGACCGCTGGGGGCGGCTGCGCGTCGTGCTGCTCGGTCAGGCGCTGCTCGCGGGCGCCCTCGCCTTCGCGGTCTTCGCGGGGAACGAGCCCGCGGGGGTCGTCGTCGCGCTGATCCTGCTGGGCCTGGGGTGGAGCGCGGCGACGGTCGCGGGAGCCGCTCTGCTCACCGAGGCGTCCGCGCCCGACGTCCGCACCCGCCGGCAGGGACGAAGCGACTCCCTCATGAGCCTGTCGGCTGCGGCCGGGTCGGTGCTCGCCGGCGTCGTGCTGTCGAACTTCCAGTACGCGGGACTCGGCGTGGCGGCATCCGTGCTGGTGCTCGCCGTGGTGCTGCTGTCGCCGTTCGGGCGGATGCGCGCGTGAAGTCGTGGACGGGGGTCGGCGGCGCGTACGCGGAATCGTACGCGGAGCTCTGTGCCGGCACGGTCGACGTCCTGATCGACCTGCTCGGCGATCCCGCCGGGCGGCGCCTCATCGACGTCGGATCGGGCACGGGAGATCTCGCGGCGCGTCTTGCGGATGCCGGGTGGCAGGCGTCGGGCTGCGAACCGGAGCCGACGATGCGCGCCGTCTCGGCGCACCGTCACCCCGATCTGCCGGTCGTCGACGGCGGACTCCCGGCGCTCCCGTTCGCGCCGGGCTCGTTCGAGGTCGCGACGGCGAACTTTGTCCTCAACCATGTCGATGACCCGCGTCTCAGTGCCCGAGGGATGGCTGAGGTGGTCGCACCGAGAGGACTGCTCGCCGCGAGCTGCTGGACGGTGTCTCCCTCGTGGTTCTGGCGCGACGTGCGCGAACGCGCGGGTGTCGGTCCGGGGTCCGAGCAGCGGATCCATCCGGACAAGGACTTCGCTCGTACGGGTGACGGATTCCGTCGCATGCTGACGGAGGGCGACTGGGAGGACGTGGAGGTCTCGGAGTCGACCTGGACGTGGAGGATCGACGCCGACCGGCTCTGGAGGTCCGCCGAGGGTGGCGTGGCATCCGCCGGTCAGTTCTACCTCGGACTCGATGCGGAGGAACGACGCCGATTCGGCCGCGCCTTCGATGCGGTGTGCGCCGAGTACGAGGCCGACGGCGCGTTGGCGCTCGAGCACACGGCGGCGGTCGCGGTCGGCCGTGCGGCCTAGAATCGAAGGGCTATGGCTACCCCTCATCCTCAGACCACGACCGCCAGTGGTGCCGACGTCCGCGTCCGTTTCTGCCCGTCGCCGACCGGTCTGCCCCACGTCGGTCTCGTGCGTACCGCCCTGTTCAACTGGGCCTACGCGCGCCACAACGGCGGCAAGCTGGTGTTCCGCATCGAAGACACCGACGCCGCGCGCGACAGCGAGGAGAGCTACCGTCAGCTGCTCGACGCGCTGACCTGGCTCGAGATCGACTGGGATGAGGGCGTCGAGGTCGGCGGTCCGCACGCCCCCTACCGCCAATCGGAGCGCCACGACATCTACCGCGGCGTCATCGACAGGCTGCTCGCCACGGGCGCGCTGTACGAGAGCTATTCGACGGCGGAGGAGATCGACGCCCGCAACGAGGCCAACGGCCGCGCGAAGCAGCTGGGCTACGACAACTTCGACCGCGACCTCACCGACGAGCAGAAGGCCGCGTTCCGGGCCGAGGGCCGCCAGCCCGCGCTGCGACTGCGCGTGCCCGACGAAGACCTCACTTATGTCGATCTCATCCGCGGCGAGGTGACGTTCCCGGCAGGGTCGTTCCCCGACTTCGTGGTGGTGCGCCCCAACGGCATCCCGCTGTACACGTTCGTCAACCCCGTCGACGATGCCCTCATGGGCATCACCCATGTGCTGCGCGGCGAAGACCTCATGCCGTCGACGGCCCGTCAGCTCTCGCTGTACGCGGCGCTCATCGACGCCGGGGTGACGACCTTCGTGCCGCGCTTCGCGCACATGCCGCTGGTGCTGGGGGAGACCGGCACCAAGAAGCTGTCGAAGCGCGATCCTCAGGCCGACCTGTTCCTGCACCGCGAGCGCGGGTTCATCCACGAGGGACTCCTGAACTACCTCGCTCTGCTCGGGTGGTCGATCGGGCCCGATCGCGACGTGTTCTCGCTCGACGAGTTCACGGAGGCGTTCGACATCACGAACGTGAACCCCAACCCCGCGCGCTTCGATCAGAAGAAGGCCGAGTCGATCAACGGCGACCACATCCGGATGCTCGACACCAAGGACTTCGCGGAGCGGACCGTGCCGTACCTCGCCGCGGCGGGCCTCTTCGACGAGCCGTCGCACGAGCAGCTCGTGACCGCCTTCCGCGTCGCGCCGCTGGTGCAGGAACGCGTGCAGCTGCTGGGCGACGTCCCGGGAATGGTCGGCTTCCTCTTCGCCGAGGAGGTGTCGTACGACGCCGACGCTTTGAAGGGTCTCCCGGCGAACGCCGGCGAGGTGCTGCAGGCGTGCGTCACGGCGCTCGAGCCCGTCGACGAGTTCACACCGGAGAAGATCCAGGATGCTCTCGCCACGGCCCTCGTCGAGAACCTCGAGCTGAAGCCGCGCGTCGCCTACGGCCCGCCGCGCGTCGCGATCACCGGCCGGCGCGTGTCGCCGCCGCTGTTCGAGTCGATGGAGCTGCTCGGCAAGGACGAGTCGCTGCGGCGGCTGCGCGGGCTCGCCGAGGTCCTCGCGAGCTGACGCGCCCGGGCGTCTCGGCGCGCTCGGCGTTTTGGCGTTCCGGGCCGCGCTCGGGTAGGCTGGACTCTCGGTGCGAGGCCGCGGTTTCGCCCTTGGGGTATGGTGTAATTGGCAACACGGCTGATTCTGGTTCAGTTGTTCTTGGTTCGAGTCCAGGTACCCCAGCAAGATGAAAACCCCCGCTGAGACGGGGGTTTCGTCGTTTCTCGGCGCGAGGATGCTCCGCGTCGATGCCAGAATGGCGTGATGACGACGAAGCGGATCCTGTTCATCGGCGGCACCGGAGTCATCAGCACCGGATGCGTGTCCCGGGCGCTCCAGGCGGGGCACGACGTGAGCGTGCTCAACCGCGGCAGCACCGGCATCCGACCCTTGCCCGACGGCGCGCGATCGATCGTGGCGGACGTGCGCGACGCGGAGGGGACGCGCGAGGCTCTCGATGCCGTAGACGGCGACTTCGACGTGGTCGCCGACTTCCTCTCGTACACGACCGATCACGTGCGGACGAGCATGGAGCTCTTCGAGGGTCGGACAGGGCAGTACGTCTTCATCAGCTCCGCCTCGGCGTATCAGAAGCCGCCGTCACGGCTGCCCGTGACCGAGTCGACGCCGCTGCGCAATCCGTACTCCGCGTACGCGCGCGACAAGATCGCCTGCGAAGATCTCCTGGTCGGCGCCTACCGCGACCGCGGGTTCCCCGCGACGATCGTGCGCCCCTCCCACACCTACGACGAGACGTCGGTCCCCACCCTCGGCGGATGGACCGACATCGCGCGCATGCGAGCGGGGAAGCCGGTGATCGTGCAGGGCGACGGCACGAGTCTGTGGGCGATCACGCACGTGCGTGACTTCGCGGTCGGCTTCGTCGGTCTCCTGGGACTGCCGGCGGCCGTGGGCGACGTCTTCCACCTCACCGGCGACCACACGCCCACCTGGAACCAGATCTACAGCTGGATGGGCGGTGCCGCCGGCGTCGAGCCCGACCTCGTCCATGTCGCGTCCGAGACGATCGCGGACGTGCACCCCGACTGGGCCGCCGGACTCCTCGGCGACCGGACGCACTCGATGGTCTTCGACAACAGCAAGATCAAGGCCCTCGTGCCGGACTTCCGGACCACGGTCACGTTCGACGAGGGCGCCCGCGAGATCATCGCGTGGTACGACGCGCACCCGGAGCGGCAGATCATCGATCCGGCCGCGGATGCCGCGTTCGAGCGGGTCCTCGCCCTGCCACGGCGCTGACCCCGCGACCGGACTGCGACCTGCCGGGCACCTGACCCGTGCAGACGACGACCATCGTCGTCGTCATGACGATCTCGTTCCGCTCCGCCGCACCTCTTTACGCTCCCTCTTCCGCTCGGCGCATCCCGGCGTTGCAAGGCCTGCGCGGGGCGGCGTTCCTCGGCGTGCTGCGCTTCCACACCGGCGTCCTCGCGGGCGGGTTCCTCGGGGTCGATCTGTTCTTCGTGCTGTCGGGATACCTCATCACCGGTCTTCTCCTGCGCGAAGCGTCTCAGACGGGTTCCGTGGCGTTGATCGCGTTCTGGGGTCGCCGGTGTCGGCGCCTCCTGCCCGCCCTGGTGCTCATGCTGGTCGTCGTCACCCTGGTTGTCTGCATCATCGGGGCGAAGGACCTCCTGCGCACCGCCCTCGGCGACGGGCCGTGGGTCCAGGCCAACCTGCTCAACTGGCACCTGCTCGCCGAATCGGCGAGCTACTGGGACGACTTCGGCGACGTGCGGGTGTTCGAACATCTGTGGAGCATCGCCGTCGAGGAGCAGTTCTACCTGGTCTGGCCCCTGGTCGTGTTCGTCGTCGCGCGGTGGACGCGCCGTCCGGATGCCGCGGTGCTGGTGATCGCCGGAGCCGGCGCGGTGGCCTCGGTGCTGGCGATGGCTTTGCTCACCGACCCTTCCGATCCCACACGTGCCTACACGGGAACCGACACCCGGGCGTTCGCCTTGCTGCTCGGTGCCGTCGCCGTCACCGGTCCCGTGCGACGCCGCATCGGCGCTCTGGCGGATCGAATGGGGAATCTGGGTCGCGACGTGACCCTGGTGCTCCTGATCTCCGTCGTCGTCGCGTCGTGGCTGCTGGTCGACGGCACCGATTCGACGTGGCTCTACCCCGGAGGACTGCTGGCGCATTCGGCCGTCGCCGCGCTTCTCATCGCCCTGCTCGCCCAGAGCGGGCGCCGCGGGCCCGGCCGTCTGCTCGAGTTCCCGCCGGTGCAGCTGATCGGCGATCTCTCGTACAGCCTCTACCTCTGGCATTGGCCCGTCATCGTCGTGCTCTCGTGGGCCGTGCCCCGACTCGACGGGTGGGCGCTGACGCTCGTCACCGGTGCCGTGTCGTTCGTCGCAGCCCTGGCGAGCCGGAGCGTCATCGAGGATCGCGTGCGATTCCGCGCGACCTGGGCCCGCGGACGCTCCGGCCTGCTCGCGCTCATCCTCCTCATGGCCGCCCTCGCCCTGTTCTGGGTGGTCGTGCCGCAGCCCGCGGGCCCGGTGATCGACGTGGATCAGCTCGGGTCGGCGCGCTGATCGATCACGGGGCACGACCGGTCCGCGTCGGCGCCCGGAGGCGCCTGAGTGAAGTCGAGCCGCACGGTCGTGTCCGGTGTACCGCCGCTCTGCACGTGGACGCCGATCGCAGTACAGACGAGCTGGTCGATGCCGCGGGGAGTGACTTCGTCGAACGCCAGCGGCAGGACCAGCCTGATCGCACCGTCCTCGGGCACGACGACGACCCGGGTGACGGCGACGTCGGGAAGCGCGGTGCTGTACGCGTCGGCCTGGCCCGCGCCCGTGAGCAGCAACCCGAGTGCTTCGGAGACGGTGCCGAGGCGCCCCGTGTCTCTCACCTCGGGTCGCAGATCGCCCTCACGATCGTAGAAGTACAGGGACGGGCCGTCAGCCATGCCGGTGGGCGCCTGCGCCGCATCCGACACCTCTGCCGGCCGGATGCCGCAGCCGGTCACCAGCAGCGTCGCGGCGAGCACCGTCGCGAAGATCGATCGCCTCATCCGTCCTCCGGATCCTGGGGGAGTGTCAGCACGAAGCGGGCGCCGCCCCCGGCACGGTTCCCCGCCGCGATGTCACCGCCGTGGAGCCGCGCGTTCTCGCGCGCGAGCGCCAGTCCGAGGCCGCTGCCGGTGCTGCGCGCACGCGCTGCGTCGGCCTTGAAGAAGCGGTCGAAGATGTGGGGGAGGACGTCGGCGGGCAGGCCCGGGCCGCGGTCGGCGACCTCGAGCGAGATGACTCCGTCTCGATGCGACAGCGTGACCTCGACATCGGTGCCGCCGTGTCGCAGCGCATTCCCGACGAGGTTCGCCACGATCACATCGACGCGCCGACGGTCGATGCGCGCGCGCAGCCGGTGCGGCGCCACGATCCGGACCGCGTCGAGCAGGCCGCGTGCATCGAGCGTCCGTCGGACGGCCTCGACAACATCGACGTCCTCCCGACGAAGTTCGGCGCTTCCCGCGTCGAAGCGCGACACCTCCATCAGATCCTCGACCAGGCGCACCAGACGGCTGGTCTCGGCGACGGCCAGCTCGGCGGATTCGCGCCCCTCGGAGTCCGTCTGGGCGGCCGAGTCGCGCAGCACCTCCATGACCGCGGTGAGCGTGCTGAGAGGCGTGCGCAGTTCGTGCGAGACATCTGCGGCGAAGCGCCTCGCGTCGGCCTGCATCCTCTGCACCGCGTCCGCCATCTCGTTCACCGAAGTCGTGAGGTCCCCGATCTCATCGTCGCCGGTCGGCTGCGATCGGGCCTCGAGATCTCCGGCGGCCAGTCGCCGCGTGGTCTCGCCCAGTCGGCGCAGGGGCCGCAGCACGCTGCCGGCGGTGAGGAGAGCGAGCACCACGGCGACGGGAAGGGAGATCATGGAGACCACGGCGGCGCTTCGCATCGACGCGCCGACCTCGCGGTCCACCCCCGCCAGATCGACGGCGGTGTAGACCTCGACGCCCGACGGGGAGCGGCTGCCGTCGACCGTGGTGACCATGACGGGTGTGCCGATGACGAGCCACGGCACCCCGTGGTGGACCACGCGCTCCGTCATCAGACGCTGCCGGTCGGTGACGGCTGCCCGCAGGCCGATGCTCACGAGTGCGCTGATCTCACCGCCGGCGGACGACCGACCGTCGAAGGTCACCAGCGTATGCGGCCCGACGAGGCGACGCATCAGGTCGAGCTGAGGCTGATCGGGAGGGAGACCGATCTGAGGAGCGGATGCTGATCGGGAGGGAGACCGATCTGAGGAGCGGATGCGGCGATCGTCGCCGCGGTCGTCTCGACCAGACGCTCCTCGGTCGACTCGACCAGGGCGTTCCCGGCCAGGGGCAGCTGCGGTCCAGGCGGCGACGCCCGCTGCGATGACGGCCACGATCACGACGGTCGAGACCAATCGCGTGCGCAGCCCTCGGAACCGGGATACCGCCCTCACAGAGGCCCGAACCGATAACCGAACCCGCGCACCGTCTGCACATAGCGGGGAGCGGACGGGGTGTCTTCGATCTTCGCCCGCAACCGCTGCACTCCGTTGTCGACGAGACGCGAATCGCCCAGGTAGTCGTGCTCCCAGACGAGCTCCAGCAGCTGCTGCCGGCTGAACACCTGTGCCGGCGATCGGGAGAGCACCAGCAGCAACCGCAGCTCGGTGGGCGTCAGGTCGATCACCGATCCGCGGAGCGTGACCGTGAGTGCGGTCGTGTCGATGCGCAGGTCGCCGAGGGTGCGCACTCCCTCGTCCGAGAGGGGACTGCGACGGAGCACCGCGCGGATTCGCGCATCGAGCACGGTGGGCTGGACCGGCTTGATCACGTAGTCGTCCGCGCCGGCTTCGAGGCCGCTGACGATGTCGAAGTCGTCGCCTCGCGCCGACATCACGATCACCGGGACCGTGCTCTTCTCGCGGATCCGGCGGCACACGTGGATCCCGTCGATCCCCGGCAGCATCAGGTCGAGGACGACGAGATCGGGCGCGGAGGACTCGAAGGCCTCGAGACCCTGCTCGCCACTCTCCACGGAACGCAGTGTGTGCCCGTGTCGGGCGAGTGCGAGCTCGAATCCGCGCCGGATCATCGCGTCGTCTTCGATGAGCAGGAGATCGGGCATGCTTCCAGTATGTGCGGACGCCTGCGTCGTGCCGCGGTCTGGGCAGCGGTCTGCGACACGTTCGCGACACGACGACGGTCGGACCGCGACGACGTCGCGCGAGCCTCGAAGCATGAAGATCACACGCACTCTCAGCGGTTTCGCCGCCCTCCTGCTCCTTCCTCCCCTCCTGATGGCGTGCACTCCGTCGCGATCGGCAGCACCCGAGAGTGCGGCGCCGGCGAGCGCCGCGGGCGAGTCCGACATCTCGCCCGTCGTGCTCCTCGGCGACTCGATCTCCGTCGGATTGTCCGCCCCGCTCACCGAGGCCTTCGCGGCGAGCGGGAACCGCTTCCGATCCCTGGCGTCCGATGGGGGCGGCAATGTCACCGGACCTTTCTCCGAAAAGGTGTGGGAGCAGCTCCCCGCTCAGCTGACGGAGGCGGAACCCGGTCTGGTCGTCTACCAGATCACCTCCTACGACTGGGGGACCGAGGCCGAGCAGCGAGAGGCCTACCGGCGACTCGTCGACCTCGTCGCATCCCTCGGCGCCCGACTGGTGTTCGTCACGCCCCCGCCGCTCCGAGCCGACGACTTCTACGAGCCGCACCTCGACGAGCTGCAGCGCACCGCGGCAGTGGCGGCCGACGTCGCCGACGCCTCGGACGGCGTGGCCCGCCTGCTCGACGCGGTCGACGTCTGGGGGCAGGAGTACCAGCAGGAACGCGACGGCGTCGCCGATCGCAGCAGCGACGGCGTCCACGTGTGCCCGCAGGGCGCCGCCCGCTACACCGTGTGGCTGCTCGACGAGATCGCGTCCGAGCACTCGGACTTCACTCCCGCTCCCGTGGAGGAGTGGGCGAACACCGGGTGGTCGTCCGACGAGGGCTTCCGCGGCTGCTGACGGCGCGTCGCCTGAATCGAGCGGGTCGCGCCGGCCGGCCACGCCAGACCGTGCCACGCGAGGCCGCTACCACGCCGGGCACCCCCGCGCCACTCCCTTCCTCGAGACGCGAACTCTCGGCATCGTCGAGACGAGCTGCCGGCAGACGCCGCGTCAGCCGCGCACGACAGAGGGGATACGACGCATGGCGGCAGTGACGCGGGTGGTGCCCGGCGAGGACCCCGGATTCCGGCGCGTGCGGTCCGGATCGGGCTTCCGTTTCGTCGATCAGGCGAACGACCCGGTGCCCGAGGCCGATCGGGAGCGCATCCGCGACCTCGTCATCCCCCCGGCATGGACCGACGTCTGGATCGCGGCCGACCCCCTCGCCCACATCCAGGCGGTGGGGATCGACGGCGAGGGCCGCAAGCAGTACCTGTACCATCCGCTGTGGCGCGCCTCGCGCGACAAGAAGAAGTTCACCCGGGCGCTCGAGCTCGCCGCCGCCCTCCCGGGCGCGCGGGCGCAGGTCACCCGCGCGCTGCGCCAGGAGGGGCAGACCAAGGAGCGAGCCCTCGCGATCGCCTTCCGACTGCTCGACGACGCCGCCATCCGCATCGGGTCGGAGCGGTACCTCGTTCGCCACGGCAGTCGCGGCCTCACCACCCTGCGCCGACGCGATGTGCGGGTGGACGGCAGCTCC
This sequence comes from Microbacterium martis, assembly GCF_047246685.1. NCBI lineage: Bacteria > Bacillati > Actinomycetota > Actinomycetes > Micrococcales > Microbacteriaceae > Microbacterium > Microbacterium martis. The sequence continues at coordinate 1,010,666 of NZ_JBFOKT010000001.1, forward strand.
GTCGCCCTGTCGTTCCCGGCGAAGAGCGGGCGCATCGCCTCGATCGAGGTGACCGACGAGGCGCTCGCCGACGCCCTCACCGACTTCGCCGCGGGCTCCCCGAAGGCGTTCCTGCTCGCCTACCGCCGCAAGCGTCGGCGCGTTCGTCTGCAGCCGGCGGAGGTGAACGCCTATCTCCGCAGGATCACCGGCGCTTCGTTCTCGGCCAAGGATTTCCGGACCCTTCACGGCACGATCATCGCGGCCGACGCGCTCGCCCGCATCGGCACGCTCGACACCCGCTCCGAGCGGAACAGGGCCGAGCGTCTCGCGGTGCAGGCGGCCGCGACGGCGCTCGGCAACACCACGGCCGTGGCTCGCGGAAGCTACATCGATCCGCGGGTCTTCCGCCTCTACGCCCGCGGTCACACGCTCGACCTCTCGGTCTCGCCCGAGACGGCCATCCGAGGCCTGCTGGGCGGACCGCGGAAGGCGCGCAAGGCGGATCGGCGGAAGGTGTCGGCGGCCGCCTGACCCCCGGCATCCGACGACCGGGTGGAAGGATGGATCCATGGACACCGCCAACCTCAGCCGACACGAGACGGCCGCGCGATCCGCGGCCGTCACCGTGCGCAGCATCCGCGTCGAACTCGACCTGACCGGGGCGCCCGAGCGCGCGCGCAGTGGCTTTCCCACGACGACCACGCTCGACTTCGACGCGACCGTCGACGCGACCTGGCTGGACTTCATCGGCGAGGAGGTGCTCGCGGTGGTGGTCAACGGCGAGGAGCGCGAGATCGACTACGACGGGGCGCGCATCGCGCTCACCGGTCTCGCCGCGATGAACACGGTGCGCATCGAAGCGGTGGGCGCCTACAGCCGGTCGGGTGAGGGGCTGCACCGCTTCCACGATCCGGCTGACGACGAGACGTACCTGTACACCCAGTACGAGCCGGCCGACGCCCGCCGGGTCATGGCCTGCTTCGAGCAGCCCGACATGAAGGCGGCGTACACCTTCGTGGTCGACGCTCCCGCCGGCTGGGAGGTGCTGTCGAACCAGGCGCCCTCGCGGATCGACAACGGCCTGGGCGTGCAGCGCGTGGAGTTCGCCCCGACGCTCCCGATCTCCAGCTACATCACCGCCGTCGCCGCAGGCCCGTACACCCGGGTGGAGGGGGAGTGGCGGCGCGATGAGCAGCGGGTCCCTCTCGGCGTCTTCGTGCGCCGCTCGCTGGCCCACCACCTCGATGCCGACGAGATCCTCGAGGTGACCCGTCAGGGGCTCGACTTCTTCACCGACGCGTTCGCCTTCCCCTATCCGTGGGGCAAGTACGATCAGATCTTCGTGCCGGAGTACAATCTGGGCGCGATGGAGAACCCCGGGCTCGTCACCTTCACCGAGGCTCACATCTCGCGCGGAGCGTCGACCGAAGCGCAGCGGGCGGCGCGGGCGAACACCATCCTGCACGAGATGGCGCACATGTGGTTCGGCGACCTCGTCACCATGAGGTGGTGGGACGACCTGTGGCTGAAGGAGTCGTTCGCCGACTACATGGGTGCTCATGCCTCAGCGGTCGCCACGCGCTTCCACGACGCCTGGGTGACCTTCGCGGGCAAGCGAAAGAGCTGGGCGTACACGCAGGATCAGCTCCCGACGACGCATCCGATCGTCGCCGACATCCCCGACCTCGAGGCGGCGAAGCTGAACTTCGACGGCATCACCTACGCCAAGGGCGCCGCCGTGCTCAAGCAGCTGGTCGCGTTCGTCGGCGACGATGCGTTCTTCGAGGGTGGGCGGCGGTACTTCGCCGCGAACGCCTTCGGCAACACCACTCTCGACGACTTCCTCGTCGAGCTGAGCGCGGTGTCGGACCGCGACATGCGCGACTGGTCCGCGGCCTGGCTGCAGACCTCGGGCGTCTCGACGCTGCGGCTCGAGATCGATGAGGGCCGCGCCGCCGTCGTGCAGTCGGATCCGCGGCCGCACCGCCTGCGCATCGGGTCGTACGACCTCGTCGACGGACGGATCCGCCGGCGCGATCAGGTCGAGCTCGACATCGTCGGCGAGCGGACCGAGCTCGACCTGCCCGACGCCGACCTCGTGCTCCTCAACGACGACGACCTCACCTATGCCAAAGCGCTGCTCGACGAGCGCTCGCTTCGCACCGTCGAGGCTTCCCTCTCCGCCGTCGAGGATCCGCTGGCCCGCGCCCTCGTCTGGTCGGCGCTGTGGAACGCCACGCGCGACGGCGACATCGACGTCGCCCGCTACCTCGCGATCGTTCGTGCGCACGCGCCGGCGGAGGGCAACGGCGGACTGCTCTCGGCGACGCTCGTGAACGCCGCCTACGCACTGCAGCACTTCGTCGACGATGCGCGACGGCCCGTCGAGCAGCGGGCGTGGACGGATGCGACCTGGCAGGCGCTGCACTCGGCGGACGCCGGCAGCGATGCGCAGCTCTCCTGGGCGAGGGCCTTCGCGGGCGCGTCGGCGTTCGACGACAGCCGGGGGGAGGAGGTGCGGGGGATCCTCGACGGCCGCGTTCCCGAGGGGCTCGTGGTCGACCCCGACCTGCGGTGGCAGTTCCTCACGGCGCTGGTCACCACGGGGCAGGCCGACGCCGACGACGTCGCTGCAGAACTCGAGCGCGACGACACGGGAAGCGGACGATCCGCCGCACGGGGAGCGCTGGCCGCTCGACCCGATCCCGCCGTGCGGGCGGCCGCCTGGACGGCGGCCTGGACCGACGAATCCCTCACCAACGACCACCTCGACGCCGAGATCGCCGGTTTCCGCGCCGGCGGGCGACGCGATCTCGTGGAACGGTTCGACGAGGACTACTTCCTCCGGATCAGAGGCGCGTGGGAGTCGCGGAGCATCGAGCTGGCGCGCCGCCTCGTCGTGGGCCTGTTCCCCGAGAGCGGGTCTCTCGATCTCGTCGACGCCTGGCTGGAGGGGAATCGGGATGCTGCGCCGGCCCTGCGACGGCTGGTGATCGAACAGCGGGACCACCTGTCCAGGTCTCTGCGCCTGCGCGGCGGCGCCGGTCGCTGATCGGAGGATGCCTCAGAGGTCGACGCCGTCGCCGGGCTCGAGGGCGAGGAACTCGCCGCCGCCCTGCTCGGTCGCCCACTGCAGGCGCTGTCGATGCATGTTCCGGCCGATGACCGACAGGGTCATGTCATGCGTGCCGAACGCCCGGCGCGGAGCGACGGCGAGGACGTAGTCCATGGCGTCGCCGATCTTCAGCCACGGCGCACCGAGCGGCGCGGCGAGCGTGCGGACCTCCACGCCCTCCGGCACGGCATAGGAGTCGCCCGGGTAATAGAGCTCGTCGTCGACGAGCACGCCGACGTTGTCGACGACCGGCAGGGACGAGTGGATGACCTCGTGCGTGCCGCCGAAGAACCGGAGGGTGAAGCCGCCGGCGGTCACCGTGTCTCCGGGCGCGACGACGGTGATGTCGTACCCCTCGGCGGCGCGGGCCACGCCCGACGGGGCGAAGATCGGCGTGCCGGGCGCGTCGCGGAGGATGCGGTCGAGATGGTCCGGCGTCCAGTGATCGGGGTGCTCGTGGGTCAGCACCACTCCGACGAGCCCGGCGAGCCCGGTGAGGGGGGTGGTGAAGGAGCCCGGATCGATCAGCAGGGTCTCGTCGTTGCGGTCGATGCGGAGTGTGGCATGTTCGAACTTCGTCAGGCGCATGACACGAGTCAACTCCTTCGAACGTCGCGCGGCAAACGGTTCCTCCCGGCGCCACGCCCGGGAACGCGGCGGGCTCGGCTCGATTTGGCGGAGCCTTTATCGCCATGGCATACTTGAACGGTTGTCGCGGGACGGAAACGCTCCCCAGACGGCCCCATCGTATAGCGGCCTAGTACGCCGCCCTCTCACGGCGGTAACGCGGGTTCGAATCCCGCTGGGGTCACACGACATCAGGAAGCCCCCGGTCCGCCGGGGGCTTCCGTCGTTCCGGGTGAGGATCCGAGCGCCTCGGTCGTCGCGACACGAGCGACGGCGCCCGTCAGCCGCAGCGCGACCCTGTGTGCCGAGGAGCGCGAGGAACAAACCCACCTGCTGCGCGAACGACCAGACGAAGGCGATGTCGGGGATGCCGGACAGCTCCTGTCCCACCCCGTATCCGCCCACCGGCACCGGCTCGATGCCGAGCAGGCCTCCGATGATCAGGAAGCGCAGCGGCGGCACGGCTCGTGCCGACGACTCTCTTGTCGGAGCGACATCCGCCGGAACGTGCGACTGCTCAGGGGCACCGCCATGACTCCGAGCATCGCGAGGCCGTAGAGCGCGAAGGGGACCCATAAGGCCGTCGCAGAGGCGAGGGCGCCGAAACCCGCCATCGCGAGGGGCATCAGGCAGTCGTCGCCGAGGCGCGTGATCGAGCTCATCCGCCCGAGGTAGGCGGTGTCGACGGTAGCCGAGAACGTAGCGCTGAGGAGCACCGAGGCGTAGCCGGCCGTCGCACCGACGACGAACGCCGAGAGCGACACCGTCCAGACCCACCCGAATCCCAGCGCGACGATCGCGGCGCCCTGCACCACGAGCGCGCCGAAGCCGGCGCGGGCCTCGTGTCGCGGCCGCCACCGCGCGACCGACACCGCTCCGAGGGCCGCCCCGAGGCCGAGCAGAGCCTCGAACAGACCGACGGCGGGCGCGCCCCAGCCCTCGTCGTGCGCGCGGAGCGCCAGACCGATCCCCACCGCGGGACCGACGGCGAGGTTCAGCCCCGACAGCGCGAGCACCAGCGTCCGCGTCGTGAGGTGGGTGGAGAGATGGCCGAAGCCACGGGCGATGCCGCGCAGCGCGTGCTCCTTCTCGGCGCGAGCGAGACGATATCGGGGGCGCAGCCAGATGGCGATGAAGGCCACCACGGTGGCGAAGGTCAGCGCGTTCACCGATGCGCTCCCCGCGAGGCCCGCGTGCGCCACGATCACGCCTCCGACGGCGGCGCCGCCCATCGTTCCCAGTCGCGAGGCCGTCTGCGCGGCCGCGCCATAGGCGGGAAGGTCGGCGGGGCGCACGAGCTGCCGCGCCATCGTGCCTGCGGACGGCTCGTAGAACGCGTCGCACACGCCGAACGCGATCGCGGCCGACAGCAGCACGCCGGCTGTCGGCGGTGTCGCGAGAACCCAGATCGTCGCTGCGACGAGGACTCCGACGCGGACGACGTTGCAGACCAGCATCACACGCCGCGCGTCGGCACGATCGGCGAGCACGCCCCCGAACAGCAGTACGGCGGCGCGGGGAACCGTGCCCGCGGCCACGATGAGTCCGGCGACCGCGGGTGAGGCGATCTGCACCGCCGTCCAGGCCAGCGCGATCGTCCACAGCGCGTCGCCGGCGTCGGACACCGCCTTGACCCCGATCCACGCGTGCACACGACGGTCACGGCGGAACGGCGGAGGCTCGACCAGCAGGACGGGTTCGGCGACGGCCATCAGGGCACGCTCGGGAAGGCGTGGGTGAAGAGGAACACCGGTGTGCGATCGCGGCCGTCATCGGTGTCGATCGAGGCCTGCCACTCGCGTACCGCGCTTTGCAGGCGGTCCGACAGGTCGTTCAGCTCCTCCGGGGTCGCCCACGCGGTGGTGTCGCTGCTGTAGCCGTCGTAGTCGGCGTAGGCGGGGTCGGCGCGGTTGCGATGCCATCGCTGCAGTCGCTCGAACTGCAGACGGATGCCCTGTCGCTGCGCCTCCCGGGCCAGGAGCGCGTCGGCCGGGGAGTCGGCGAAGTCGTCGGTCGACCAGCTGAGTCCCCGCCGCTCGGCGCGCCACCAGCTGGTGCGCCCGTCGCCGTCGTGATCGGGAACGCGCTCGACGACGCCGGCGCGTTCCAGCATCCGCAGATGGTGGCTGATGCTGCCGACCTGACTCTCGAGGGCGCGGGCGAGCGTGGTCACCTTCGACGTGCCGTACAGCAGCAGGTAATCGTAGATGCGTCGGCGCAGCGGATGGTGCACGGCCGTGATCACGGAGATGTCTTCCACGACGAGAACGCTAGGCCGGGGATGGCCATCTCACAAGAGTTCTTGTATATCCGGGAATCCCGCGGCTCTCGGGCGTCGAGCCGACGTCACTCGGTGGGGTCGCGCGGCTCCCTCGTCGTCGCGGCCGCCGGTGCCGTGCGGCCGCGTCGCGAACGACGGATCAGCCACACGACGGCGATGAGGAGTGCCGCGATCGCGAGCCAGGGGAGGACGAATCCGACGGCGACGACCAGCGCGTTGAGCGAGACCACGAGACCGTTCCACCCGGCGAGCAGGCCGTCGCCGAACCCCGCCGGATCAGCGGACGTCGGCGCGGCGGCGCGAGTGAGCTCGACCTGCAGCGTCGACATCTCGATCTGATCCTCGAGCGCGGCGAGCTGCTGCTCCCACGACTCGAGCTGGGCCTGACGGTCGGTCAGCGCCACCTCGGCCTCGATCAGGTCCGACACCGAGGCCGACTGCGCCATGAGCTCGGTGAGACGCGTCACCGATGCGCGCGTGGCCTCGACCCGCGCGCGCAGGTCGATCGCGGTCGCCGTCACGTCCTGTCGCGAGATCGATGAGGAGATGACGTCGCCGGTGTCGTCGAGCTCGTCGATCACCTCGGCGAGCTCGGCCGACGGGACGCGGATGCTGACCCATCCCGTACCCGCGGTCGACGGCACAGGCTCCGAGGTGGCGTCGACGACGGGCACGGCGCCGATCTCGGTGCTCTCGACATAGCCGCCGCGCTCCTCGGCGAGGGCCGACACCGCCGCCGCGGCATCCGTGATGCTGGTCACCTGCACGCTCGCGCGCGCCGTGGCGACGACCTCGCGATCGGCGGCGCCGGCGTCGCCGCCCACGAGGGCGGGGGCGTCGGCGATCTCCTGCGATGAGCCATCCGGCAGCTGGACGACGCTGCGATCGGGCGCGAGCGCGCTCGAGTCCACCGCACTGCCGCCCCCATCCGCCGCCGTCATCGAAGAGCCGTCGACCGCAGTGAGGATCGGGGGAGTCACCAGAACCCCCAGAGCGAAGGCGGCGGCGATGCCCACGCCCGTCAGCCAGCGCCGTCGACGTGTGCGCGCACGTGTCGCGACAGATCGCGCCCCCGGGCGTTCGTCGCTGATCGCGGCGAAGACCGAGTCCTCGATGCGATCGATGGTCTGCTGCGAGAGCTCGGGAAGCCCTCGGCCGGTGTCCTGGTCGTTCATGCGTCTCTCCTTTCCCTCACGGTGCTGCGCAGACGACTGCGCACTCGGGAGAGACGATTCCGAACGACGGCGTGACTCACGCCCAGCTCCTGCGCGGCCGCCTCGTAGGCGTAGCCCTCCGCGGCGCACAGCCGGAAGATCTCCCGGTCGAGCTCGCCCAGCGTGCCCACCGCCGCGGCGATCCGCTCCGCCAGGTCGGCGGTGATGACCTGCTCCTCCACGCTGACCGTGTCGACGAGCTCGTCATCCCCGGCATCGATGGTGTGCGCCTGGTCGCGGCGGCGCTGACGCAGACGGTTGGCGGCCTGGAGCCGGCAGATGGTCGCCAGCCAGGGGAGGATCGATGCGCCCTGCAGCTCGAGCATCGGAAGCTTCCGCCATGCGACGACGAACGTCTCCTGGGTCACGTCCTCGGCGTCGGCCGGCGAGGCGAGGATGCCGTGGGCGATCCAGTAGACCGGTCGCACGTGGGCGCGATACAGCGCGCGGAAGGCGCGCTCGTCTCCCGCCGCGGCCGCCGCGGCCCAGCTCTGATCAGTCGTCAGCTCGGGCATCCTGTTTCCGTTCGGTGTCTCTCACCAGGGAGGTGTCGGCGCAGGCCTCATCGTCTCAGAATCCGCGAGCCGCGTCCGGACGACCTCCGCTCCGGTAGCATTGCACCCCGTGGAAATCCCCCTCTGGTTCGAGATCACCTCGATGGTCGCGCTGTCGATCATCCTGATCGGCGACCTCCTTCTGATCCGGCTGCGCCCGCACATCCCGTCGACGAAGGAATCCACGCTCTGGGTCGTCTTCTACGTCGGTCTTGCCCTGCTGTTCGCGGTGCTGCTCGGCAACGTCGGGGGATGGCGGAACGCGGGCGACTTCATCACGGGCTGGGCGCTGGAGTACAGCCTGTCCATCGACAACCTCTTCGTGTTCGTGCTGATCATGGCCCAGTTCGCGGTGCCGCGACGGCTGCAGCAGCAGGTGCTGATGGTCGGCATCATCATCGCCCTGGTCCTCCGCGGCGCGTTCATCCTCGTGGGCGTCACGATCATCGAGCACTTCTCGCCGATCTTCTACATCTTCGGCGCGTTCCTCGTGTGGACGGCGATCAAGCAGGCCATGCCCGAGGGCGAGCATGAAGACGAGGTCAAGCGCGAGAACTTCGTCGTGCGCCTGCTCCGCCGACGCATCGACATCAGCGAGGGGTACGACGGCGCCAAGCTGCGAACGACCGTCGACGGCAAGCGGATGTTCACCCCGATGGTCATCGTGTTCATCACCATCGGCGTCACCGACCTGATCTTCGCGATCGACTCGATCCCCGCCATCTTCGAGATCACCACGAACGGCTTCCTGGTGTTCGCCGCGAACATCTTCGCGCTGATGGGTCTGCGTCAGCTCTACTTCCTGCTGGGCGATCTCCTCGACCGGCTCCGGTACCTGCACTACGGGATCGCCGTCATCCTCGGATTCATCGGCGTCAAGCTCATCCTGCACGCGCTGCACGTCAACGAGCTGCCCTTCATCAACGGCGGCGAGCACGTCGAGTGGGTGCCCGACATCGACAACATGGTCTCGCTCGGCGTGATCCTCGCGTCGATGACCGTCGCCACCATCGCGAGCCTCATCGCCTCGTCTCGCGAGAAGCGCGCCGCCGGGGCGACGCCGACCGTCGAGTGACGCCGGCGCTCCGCCGCGGTCGGCGGAGCATCACCAGACGAGCTCCGCCTCGAGCGTGAGATCGATCACCTGCCGCAGCAGTCCTCCCGTGGTGGTCGACCGCAGAAGGGCGTACCGGTCGTACTCGCCGAGCGGCGCGATCGCGGCGAGCTGCCAGGCGGCGGCGAGCGGCTCGTCGGAGAGCTCGGTGCGGGCATCCCATCGCGCCTCGGGCGCGCGCGCGAGAGCCCGACGCACGATGGCCTCGGCTTCGGTGCGCAGCGGCGTCAGCGCGTCGTTCCAGGTGAGGTCGGGCAGCGGGGTGATCTCGGCGCGGGGGTAGGGGGCGTCGTCGAACCATTCGTCCACCGAGAAGCGCTCGGTGCCCACCACCACCGCGTGCACGACCTCCGCGCCGGCGGAGACACTGACGAGCCGGGCCATCGTGCCGGTGCCGCTGCGCCGGTCGCCGCCGCCGACCTCGTGTCCGCGCTCGATGAGCACGACGCCGAAGCGCGGATCGTCGTCGTCGAGGAGGCGACCGATCATCGTGAGGTATCGCGGCTCGAACACGCGGAGCGGCAGCGGCGTGTGCGGGAAGAGCACAGAGCCGAGCGGGAACATCGGTCGCGCGGACATGCCCCCAGTCAACACCCCGCGACGTACGCTGAGGAGATGCGCAGACCCCGGCCCTTCGTCCCCGCGGCAGGGCAGGAGTCCGTCTGGGACTACCCGCGACCGCCGCGGGTCGAGCCGGTGCCGAAGCGGGTGACGATTCGTCTGGGCGGTGAGGTCATCGCCGATTCCCGTGATGCCGTTCGCGTGCTCGAGACGAGCCACCCGCCGGTCTACTACCTTCCGCTGGCCGACTTCGCGACGGGTGCGCTCCTCGACGCCACCGGCGCATCGTTCTGCGAGTTCAAGGGCGCCGCCCGGTACTTCGACGTGCGAGGCGGGAGCACGGTGAGACCGGGGGCAGCATGGAACTACCCTCACCCTGAGCCGGGCTTCGACGTCCTGGCCGATCGGGTCGCCGTCTACGCCGGACCGATGGACGAGTGCACGGTCGGGGGAGAGGCGGTCACGCCTCAGCCCGGCGGGTTCTACGGCGGATGGGTGACGTCGTGGGTCGTCGGGCCGTTCAAGGGCGTGCCGGGCTCGCACGGCTGGTGAGCGGGCGTCGAGGCGTTCAGAACGCGCGGAGGTTCGCCTGCAGGCCGCCGTCGACGAAGTCACGACGAAGGATGCCGCGGCGGCGCAGCACGGGCACCAGCTCGTCGAGCGTGCGATGAAGGGTGACCGGATGGAAGTCGCCCCACAGGAGCACGCCGTCGTTCCCCCAGTCGCCGAGCTCGTCGATCAGGTCGGCGAACTCCTCGGCGGTGCCGACGAAGCCGCTGCGGTCCGACATGCGACCGGCGCGGGCGAGAGCGGTCAGGTGCGCGCGCAGCGGCGCGTCCTCCCCGCGGTCGCCCACGAGCCGCTGGATGCTTCCCCGCGAGACGTGCGCTCCGAAGATCGACAGGTCGAGCGGCTGGTCGAGGTCGAGCGACGTCAGGTCGGTCTCGAGGTCGCTGGACTGCTTGCGCGCGATCTGCACGAGAGCCGATTCGTCGGGTTCCCTCGACGCGGCCACGATGCGATCGGCCTCCTCGGCCGACGAGGTGATGACGGGCTGGATGGCGAAGAGGATCGTGATGTCGTCGGGACGGCGTCCCGCCGCCACGGCCGCCTCATGGATCTTCGCCCGGTACGCGCGCACCGAGGCTTCGTGCAGCGGCGCGAGCGCGAGCTGGACGTCGGAGTTCGCCCCCGCGAACCCGAGGCCACGGCCCGAGCCGCCGGGTGACACGATCGCGGGCTCGCCGTCGGTGAACGGGATCGCGTTCAACGGGCCGTCGAACGCGTAGTGCTCGCCACGGTGCCGCACCGGTCGGAGCCGCGACCCGTCGGCGTAGACGCCCGTGTCGCGGTCGGCCACCAGCGCGCCGTCGTCCCAGCTGCGCCAGAGCGAGCGGATGCCGCTCAGCCACTCCTCCGCCCGGTCGTATGCCTCGTCGTGGCCGAGCTGCGGTGCGTCGGAGAAATGACGGGCGCTCCCCGTGTCGGTCACGACGTTCAGTCCGAGGCGATGACCGCTGAGGTGCTGAAGGGTCGAGAACTGCCGCGCCGCGGTGTAGGGGAGGAGTGCGGCCGGGTTGACCGTCGGCACCACGCCGAGATGACGGGTCGCCTGGAAGAGGTAGGGCGCCAGCAGCAGCGGGTCGTGCTTGGGGCCACCGAACGCGTGGCGGATCCGCAGGTCGATCGTCGACGGGGAACCGAGCGAGGGAGCGTCTTCGATGATGACCAGATCGAACCCGGCCTGCTCGAGGGTGCGCGCCGCCTCCTGATAGATACCCGGCGCGGTCCAGTCGTAGTCCCAGTCGAGAGACGGATAGCCCCAGCCCTGCGGCCCGAAGCCGCGGGCGAGGAACCACCCGAAGTGCTGCGGCCGGCTCATGCCGCCGACCCCTGAAGGGGCTCGTGCAGCGTCTCGTCGAGCGGCTGACGCGCGGCGTCGAGTGCCGTGGCCAGGTCGGCGACGAGATCGGCGACGTCTTCGATGCCGATCGAGAGGCGCAGCGTGCCCGGACCGACGCCGAGGATCCGGCGCTCCTCGTCGGTGCGCTGCGCATGGCTGGTCGTTCCCGGATGCAGCACCAGCGACCGCACGTCGCCGATGTGCGTCATGTGCGTGAAGACGCGGACGTGCTCGACGAACCGACGGGCGGCGGCGAGGCCGCCGCGGAGCGTGACAGTGAAGATCGACCCGAAGCCGCCGTCGAGATAGCGCACCGCTGTCGCGTGATCGCGGTGCGACGGCAGGCCCGCGTAGTCGACGCTCTCGACGTCGTCGTGCGCCTCCAGCCAGCGCGCGACCTCGAGTGCGTTGCGCGACTGGCGCTCGACGCGCAGACCCAGGGTCTCGGCGCCCTGTCCGATGAGGAAGGCGTTGAGCGGCGAGGGCGAAGCGCCGAAGCGGGGAGCGACCGATTCGCGGGCGTACGCGATCCGCGCGCGTCCGCCGTGACGAGTCCACAGGCTCGGAGCGCCATCGCGACCCGGCAGCACGAGATGCGGCGCGTTGTGGCCGGCGCGCTCGGCGTCGAAGCGCCCGTCGTCGACGACGACCCCGCCGAGGACCGAGCCGTGCCCCGCGAGGAACTTCGACGCGGAATGCACCACGATCGCGGCGCCGTGCTCGAGCGGACGCAGCAGAGCCGGCGTGGCCAGAGTGTTGTCGACGATCAGCGGGACCGCATGCTCGTCGGCGACGCCGCTGATCGCCGCCACGTCGAGCACATCGTTGCGGGCGTTGGCGAGGGACTCGGCGAAGAAGGCGCGCGTGTTCGGCCGCACCGCACCGCGCCACTCCGCCGGGTCGGCGGAGCGGTCGATGAAGGTGACCTCGATGCCGAGTCGAGCGAGGTTGTCGAGGAAGAGTCCGCGGGTGCCCTCGTAGATGTGGGTCGAGGCGACGATGTGGTCTCCGGCGCCCGCGACGGTGAGCAGAGCGGTCGCGACCGCGGCCTGCCCGCTCGCGACCAGCAGGGCGTCGGCGCCCGACTCGAGCGCGGCCATCTGACGTTCGACGGCGCGCACCGTGGGATTGCCGGTTCGCGTGTACCCGAAACCCGCGCCGGTGCCGAAGTGGTCGGCGGCGTGGTCGAAGTCCTCGAACTCGAACCCGGCCGTGAGGTAGATCGGCGTCGCCCTCGACGCCGCCGACTCGCGTCCCCTGGCAGCGTGCACCGCGCGGGTGGCGAAGCGGGCGGAGTCGACGGTCATACGTATGCCTTCCAGGTCGTTGCGGTGAGCATCAGAGTGTCACGCGGCGTCGGCGCGTGTCTCAGCGGTGGTAATCTGACGTCATGCGGACCGTGCTCCTTCTTCTTAGCGGCCGCGACGAGACCTCGTTCTGAGCCCCTCCTCGTCGCGGAGTCCATCGTGGGCCGACCCGCCATCTTCAGGAGAACAGCCATGAACACGCCCGCATCAGGTGCCGATGCCGCACGCCGGAGAACCCTCGCCGAGAAGGTCTGGGACGACCACCTCGTCGTCAAGGGCGAGAACGGTGAACCCGACCTCATCTACATCGACCTGCACCTCGTTCACGAGGTCACGAGCCCGCAGGCCTTCGACGGTCTGCGCAGCGAGGGCCGGCCGCTGCGCCGACTCGACCTGACGATCGCCACCGAGGACCACAACACGCCGACGTGGGAGATCGACAAGCCCATCGCCGACCTCACCAGTCGCACCCAGATCGAGACGCTGCGGCGCAACGCCGCGGAGTTCGGCGTCCGTCTCCACTCGCTCGGGGACGCCGAGCAGGGCATCGTGCACGTCGTGGGCCCGCAGCTCGGGCTGACGATGCCCGGCATCACCGTCGTCTGCGGCGACTCTCACACGTCGACCCACGGCGCCTTCGGCGCGATGGCGTTCGGCATCGGAACGAGCGAGGTCGAGCACGTCATGGCGACCCAGACGCTGCCGCTGAAGCCGTTCAAGACGATGGCGATCACCGTCGAGGGAACCCTGCGCCCCGGTGTGACGGCGAAGGACATCATCCTCGCCGTGATCGCGAAGATCGGCACCGGCGGCGGTCAGGGCTACGTTCTCGAGTACCGCGGCAGCGCGATCCGCGCCCTCTCGATGGAGGGGCGCATGACGATCTGCAACATGTCGATCGAGGCGGGCGCGCGTGCCGGAATGGTCGCCCCCGACGAGACGACCTTCGCCTACCTCGAAGGCCGGCCGCACGCGCCGAAGGGTCAGGATTGGGAGGATGCCGTCGCGTACTGGCGCACGCTGCCGACCGACGAGGGCGCCGAGTTCGACGCCGAGGTCTTCATCGACGCCGACGAGCTCGAGCCGTTCGTGACCTGGGGCACCAACCCCGGACAGGGGTCGTCGCTCTCGGCATCCGTCCCGAACCCGGCGGAGATCGCCGACCCGAACGAGCGCGCCGCGGCCGAGCGAGCGCTCGAATACATGGACCTCACGCCCGGCACCCCGCTCAAGGAGGTTCCCGTCGACGCGGTGTTCATGGGGTCGTGCACGAACAGCCGCATCGAGGACCTCCGCGCGTTCGCCTCCGTCATCCAGGGCAAGAAGAAGGCCGACGGGGTGCGCGTCATGGTGGTGCCCGGGTCCGCCCGCGTGCGGCTCGAGGCCGAAGCCGAGGGGCTCGACCAGGTCATCAAGGACTTCGGGGCGGAGTGGCGGTTCGCGGGCTGCTCGATGTGCCTCGGCATGAATCCCGATCAGCTCGCACCGGGGGAGCGCTGCGCGTCGACCTCGAACCGCAACTTCGAAGGACGCCAGGGCAAGGGAGGACGCACGCATCTGGTGTCGCCGCTCGTCGCCGCGGCGACCGCGATCCGCGGCACCCTGTCCAGCCCGAGCGACCTGGAGGCCTGAGCATGGAGAAGTTCACCACCCACACGGGCGTCGCGGCGCCGCTGAAGCGCTCGAACGTGGACACCGACCAGATCATCCCCGCCGTCTTCCTGAAGAGGGTGACCAAGACCGGCTTCGAGGACGCGCTGTTCCACGGTTGGCGTCAGGACCCCGAGTTCGTGCTCAATCAGGAGCCGTATCAGGGCGCGTCCGTCCTGGTCGCCGGCCCCGATTTCGGCACGGGCTCCAGCCGCGAGCATGCCGTCTGGGCGCTGCGCGACTTCGGCTTCAAGGTCGTCCTGAGCCCGCGCTTCGCCGACATCTTCCGAGGCAATTCCGGCAAGCAGGGCCTGCTCGCCGCCACGATCTCGGAGGCAGACCTGGAGCGCATCTGGGCCGAGATCGACCGGGCACCCGGCACTGAGATCACGATCGACCTCGAGGCGCGCACCGCCGCGATCGGCGGCGTCCAGGCCGACATCGGCATCGACGATTACACTAGATGGCGGCTCCTCGAAGGGCTCGACGACATCGGGCTCACGCTGCGCAACGAAGACAAGATCGCGCAGTTCGAGGCCCGTCGCGAGTCGTGGCGGCCCCGGACCCTTCCCGTCCAGTGAGACGGCGGGGGCGGAGGAGCCAGGGGCAAACCCGCCCCCGACGATTGAAGTGAGGCTCCGAATGACGACACCCGTGCGCGACGCTCTCCCGGACGGAATCCCCGCACTCACCGGAGACGTCCTCGCGATCCGAGGGGGTCGTCCGCTGCGCGGGCGCGTCGACGTCAAGGGTGCGAAGAACCTCGCGACCAAGGCGATGGTGGCCACGCTCCTCGGCGAGACGGCCAGCACGCTGCGCGACGTGCCGGGCATCAGCGACGTCGCGGTGGTGCGCTCGCTGCTCGAGGTCCACGGCGTGCGCGTCAGCGACGGCGACGAGCCCGGGTCGCTCGTGTTCGACCCGAGCGACGTCGAGTCGGCGCACTTCGAGGAGATCGACGCCCACGCCGGGGCCTCCCGGATCCCGATCCTGTTCTGCGGCCCGCTGCTGCATCGCCTCGGCCAGGCCTTCATCCCCGACCTCGGCGGCTGCCGCATCGGCGACCGCCCCATCGACTTCCACCTCGACGCGCTGCGCAAGTTCGGCGCGGTGGTCGAGAAGCTGCCCAGCGGCATCCGTCTCTCCACGCCGCACGGACGGCTGCACGGGGCGAACATCCACCTGCCGTACCCCAGCGTCGGCGCCACCGAGCAGGTGCTGCTGACGGCGGTCCGCGCCGAGGGCACCACCGAGCTGCGCAACGCGGCCATCGAGCCCGAGATCATGGACCTGATCGCCGTGCTGCAGAAGATGGGCGCGATCATCTCGTACGAGCCCAACCGGGTCATCGTCATCGAGGGCGTCGAGAAGCTCCGCGGATACGACCACCGCTCGATCTTCGATCGGAACGAGGCCGCCTCGTGGGCGTCCGCGGCGCTCGCGACCGACGGTGAGATCTTCGTCGGCGGCGCCAAGCAGCAGGAGATGCTCACCTTCCTCAACGTCTTCCGCAAGGCCGGCGGGTGGTTCGACGTGCAGGAGGACGGCATCCTCTTCCGCCGCGACGGCGAGATCCGTCCCGTCGTCGTCGAGACCGACGTGCACCCCGGCTTCATGACCGACTGGCAGCAGCCCCTGGTCGTCGCGCTCACCCAGGCGCAGGGACGCTCGGTCGTCCACGAGACGGTGTACGAGAACCGGATGGGCTTCACCGACGCACTGGTCAAGATGGGCGCCGACATCGTGGTGCATCCGCACGGACTGCAGGCCGGGCCGAGGCGCGTGCCGCGCCGCGAGCTCGAGCAGGCCGCCGTCATCACCGGTCCGACGCCGCTGCACGGCGCCGACATCGTGGTCCCCGACCTCCGCGGCGGCTACAGCCAGGTCATCGCGGCGCTCACGGCCACCGGCGAGTCGAAGGTGTCGGGTGTCGACATTCTCAGCCGCGGCTACGAGAAGTTCCTCGCCAAGCTCGACGCCCTGGGCGCCGACTTCGACGTCATCCGGTGAGCGCGATGCGTGCCCGGTCTCCGGAGAAGTCTCGGCCGAGCCTGTTCTGGCTGCTCGCGGCCGTCGTGGTCCCGCTGATCTCGCTCCTGGCGAAGATCCGCATCCAGGGCGCCGAGAAGCTGCCGCGCGAGGGCGCCTACGTCCTCGCGCCGAATCACTACTCCGAGTTCGACCCGCTCATCGTGGCCGTCGCCGTGTGGCGCATCGGCCGCGCGCCCCGCTTCATGGCGAAGGAGAGCCTGTTCCGGGTGCCGGTGCTCGGCGCCGCCCTGCGCGGCACCGGCATGATCCCGGTCGCTCGCTCGTCGTCGGCCTCGTCGGCCAAGCAGACCATGCGGCAGTCTGAGGAGCTCGTCGAGCACGGCCGCGGCGTCATCGTCTACCCGGAGGGCACGCTCACCCGCGATCCCGACCTGTGGCCCATGCGGGGCAAGTCCGGCGCCGTGCGCCTGGCCCTGGCCGACGGCATCCCGCTCATCCCGATGGCGCAGTGGGGCACGCAGGCCATCATGGGCCGCTACCAGAAGGGTCTGAGCCTGTGGCCGCTGCGCAAGCCGGTGCAGGTGATCATCGGCGATCCGGTCGACGTGTCCGACCTGCGCGGGAGGGCGTCCGAGCCCGCCGCCCTGAACGAGGCGAGCACCCGACTGATGAACGCCATCACCGCGCTGCTCGAGCAACTGCGCGACGAGAAGGCCCCCGCGGAGCGCTGGAATCCCGCGACCCACGGCCAGAAGGAGACCGGTCGTCTTGACTCCTAGAAGGCCCCCGGTCCCCGCCGGCCCCCGCGTCACCGTCATCGGCGCCGGCAGCTGGGGCACGACGTTCGGCAAGATCCTCGCCGACGGTGGCGCACAGGTGACCATGTGGGCGCGTCGCGCCGAACTCGCGCACGAGATCGACGAGGCCAAGCGCAACTCGCGCTATCTGCCCGGGATCAACCTGCCGCGCTCGATGGCGGCCACGCACGAGCTCGCCACCTCGCTCGACGGCGCCGAACAGGTCTACCTGTCGGTTCCGAGTCAGTCGCTGCGCGAGAACCTCAAGGCGCTGCGGCCGCTCCTCGCGGAGAGCGACGCGAGGATCGTCAGCCTGATGAAGGGCGTGGAGCGCGGAACCGGTCTGCGCATGAGCCAGGTGATCCAGCAGGAGCTCCGCTGCGATCCCGACCGCATCGCCGTGGCGTCGGGGCCCAACCTGGCGCTCGAGATCGCCCGCGAGCAGCCGACCGCCGCGGTCATCTCGTCGCGCAGTCAGGACACGGCCGACCAGGTGGCCCGAGCCGCGCGCAACGGCTACTTCCGCACCTTCGTGAACACCGACGTGATCGGCACCGAGTTCGGCGGCGTTCTGAAGAACCTCATCGCCGTCGCGATCGGCATCGTCGACGGCGTCGGGTACGGCGAGAACACGAAGGCCTCGATCATCACCCGAGGACTCGTCGAGATGACCGACTTCGCCGTCGCCAACGGGGCTCACCCCGAGACCCTGCAGGGCCTCGCGGGCCTCGGGGACCTGATCGCGACGTGCCAGTCGCCACTGAGCCGCAACAACACCGCCGGGCGTCTGCTCGGCCAGGGCTACAGCTTCCAGGACGTGGTGAAGCAGATGCAGCAGACCGCCGAAGGGCTCGCATCGGTCGCGCCCGTGCTGCAGCTGGCCCGCGAAGCCGACATCCACATGCCCATCGTCGAACAGGTGAAGATGGTGCTCGACGGGAAGATGGACCCGCGCGACATCGCACCCCACCTGACGACGGACGACGACACCCCGCAGGGTGAGAGGACCAGCCATGGACAAGCAGACGGTGGTGGTGCTCTTCGGCGGGCGCTCCAGCGAGCATTCGATCAGTTCCGCAACGGCGGGGGGCGTTCTCGGAGCGATCGACCGTGATCGCTACGCGGTGATCCCGGTCGGCATCACCCGCGAGGGCGCCTTCGTGCTCGAGGACGACGACCCGGCGAAGTTCCCGCTCGACGCCGCGCATCTGCCCGAGGTGGTCGACAACGGCACCCGCGTGCTCTGGCCGGAGCCGGGTGGCGATCGCACGCTTCGGGTCGTTCATCCCGACGGCCGGGCGCAAGGCCTGGGCCAGATCGACGTCGTGCTCCCGATCCTGCACGGGCCGCATGGCGAGGACGGCACGATCCAGGGCTTCTTCGACACCCTCGAGGTGCCCTATGCCGGGGGTGGGGTGCTGGACTCGGCGCTGTGCATGGACAAGCACTTCATGAAGATCGCCCTGCAGGCCGCCGGCATCGCCGTCGCTCCCTGGGTCACCGTGCGGCGCCGCGAGTGGGATCGGGATGCCGCCTCCGTGCGGGCACGTGCCGCGGAGGTCGGGATGCCCCTCTTCGTGAAACCGGCACGAGCCGGGTCGAGCGTCGGCGTGTCGAAGGTGCAGATGGCCGACGAGCTGGATGCCGCGCTGGCACTCGCCTTCGCCGAGGACGACAAGGTGCTCATCGAGGCGGGCATCAGCGGGCGCGAGATCGAGGTGGCCGTGCTCGAGGGCGCCGACGGCATCCGCGCCTCCGTTCCGGGCGAGATCGTGCTCACCTCGCGGGGATTCTACGACTTCGAAGGCAAGTACCTCGGCGGCGACGGCGTCGACGTCGTGTGCCCCGCCGAACTGACGGATGCCGAGATCGCGGCCGTCCAGGCGGTCGGCGTCCGAGCCTTCGAGGCGGTCGACGGGCGCGGACTCGCCCGCGTCGACATGTTCCTCGGCGCGTCGGGGGAGCTGGTGGTCAACGAGCTGAACACGATGCCCGGCTTCACGCCGATCTCGATGTTCCCGAAGTGCTGGGTGGCCTCGGGCCTGAGCTACGGCGACCTCATCACCGAGCTCGTCGAGGCCGGTCTGCGGCGCTGACGCCGATCGGCCGTCCGGCCGCTCAGCCGGCCGGGAAGTCCACGCGGTCGGTGCACTCGGCGGTCGCCGGCGCGAGGCCGGGCTGGATGCTCGACGAGATGGTGTCGACGATCGACTGGAAGTCGATCTGCTCGCCCCGGCGGATGTTCACCTCGACCGCCGGCTCGCGTCCGTAGGTGACGAGGCGCTGGCGCTCCTCCTCCTGGTCGAGGACGAGCCAGTCGACGCCGCCGAGAGTCGTGCACACGAGCGCGGAGGGTGCGGGCGGTTCGACGCCGCAGCGCAGCACGATCGTGGGATCGCCCCAGGCGCCCGTCGCCTGGGCGTCTGTCCAGACCCGATCGAACCCGCCGACCGTGTCGGGCAGCAGCACCGAGACGGCCGCGCAGCCGGGGTCGTTCGCGTCGTCGGCCGGTTCGAGGTGCACGGTCGTCGAGCAGGCGCCCAGGAGCGCGGTCAGGGTCACGGCGCCCGCCGCGGCTGCGAGGCGACGGAAGGAGAGCATGCTTCCAGGCTACCTTTGTGAGCATGCCCTCCCGCCGCGTCGACGATGATCCCGCACTCGGCGACCTCTCCGAGGGCGCGATCCTGCGGGCGATCCTCGCCCGCACCGCACCCGCCGCCTACGCTCTGCTCGGGCCGGGCGACGACGCGGCGGTGATCGCCGCGCCATCGGGCACCGTGGTCGCCACCACCGACACGCTTGTGCACGGGCCGGACTTCCGCCTGGCGTGGTCGAGCGGATACGACCTCGGCTGGAAGGCGGCGGCCGTCAACCTCGCCGACGTCGCGGCGATGGGCGCCCGTCCGACCGCCCTGCTCGTGGCCCTGGCCGTGCCGCGCGACCTGCGCCTGTCGTTCGTCGAGCGGCTCGCCGACGGCTTCCGCGACGCCTGTGCGGCCCTCGCTCCCGGGTGCGCGGTGGTCGGAGGCGATCTCACCGTCTCCGACGTGCTCACCGTCGCGGTGACGGCCCTCGGCGACCTGGAGGGTCGCGCCGCGGTGACGCGGAGCGGTGCGCGGGCCGGCGACGTCGTCGCCGTCGCCGGGGAGCTCGGCCTCGCGGCGCGGGGGCTGGGGGTGCTGTTCGGGCGGTTCCGCGACGGCGACGCGCCCGTGGCCGTCGATCCCGCGCGGCTCGGCCACGGTGAGGGCGCGGCCGTGGCGGCGCAGCTGCGGCCCGCGCCGCCGATCGGCCTCGGCACCGTCGCCGCTCACGCGGGAGCGACCGCGATGATGGACGTGTCGGACGGACTCGCCCTCGACGCCCGGCGGCTCGCCGCGGCATCCGGCGTCACCATCGCCCTCGACGCGGCGGCGCTGGGGGAGGATCCCGCGCGTGCCCTCGCGGGCGGCGAGGACCACGCGCTCCTCGCGACGTTCCCCGAGGGGGTGCTGCCACCGGGGTTCCGTGTCATCGGCCGCGTGCGGCCCCGCGCCGACGACGATCTGCTCTGCGACGATCGGCCGGTCGATCCGTCGGGGTGGGATCCCTATCGGGACTGGGACTCCGTCGCGGGGTGACCGTCCGCTGCCGGCTCGGCGCCTCGCGCGGCCGGTTCGGCCCACCACAGCGTCGTGTCGCCGTAGACCTTCTCGCGGAACAGCACGAGTCCCGCGGCTCCGACGTCGGGTGACGTCGATCGACGCGCCCGTTCGACGACCACGATCGCGTCGGTACTCAGAAGCGGTGCGAGAGCCACCAGGTCGGCGGTCATCGCCGCGTCATCGAGGTCGTATGGCGGATCGGAGAAGACGAGGTCGTACGGGCCGGCCGAGCGCGAGAGGAACGCGGAGACGGAGACCTCGTGCACGCGGGCGACGCGTTCTCCGGCCGACTGTGCCACCGTCGTCGCGTTGCGGCGGATGATCGCCGCGGCCTGGCGACCGCGTTCGACGAGATCGACGCCGGCGGCACCGCGACTCAGTGCCTCGAGTCCCAGCGCGCCGGAGCCGGCGTAGAGATCGAGCACTCGGGCCCCGTCGACGGCATCGAGGGCCTCGAGGGCGCCGAAGAGCGATTCGCGGACCCGGTCGCTGGTGGGCCGCGTGCCGCTGCCGGGCACCTGGAGCCGGACGCCACGCGCGCTCCCTGCGATGATCCTGGTCACCCGTTCACGATACGGCAGTCGCCGGTGCCTGCCCTCTCGGCGGCGTTCCCTAGACTCGGACCATGTCGCTCACGCTCGATTCCTCGTTGGAGGACGCCCTCGGGGCGACCACGGCGAAGGCCCTGGGGCGCGCGTTCGCGATGGAGACGGTCGGCGACCTCCTCTCGCACTACCCGCGGCGGTATGCCGATCCGGGCGAGCTGACCCCCATCCGTGACCTTCCGGTCGGCGAGACCGTGACCATCGTCGCCGAGGTGCTCTCGTCGAGCTTCCGGCGCATGCGCAACCGGCCGGGAGCCATGGTCGACGTCGTCATCGGCGACGGCATCGGCCGGATGTCGCTGACGTTCTTCGCCAAGAACATCGGAGCGGCCGAATGGCGCTCCAAGGATCTCGCAGTCGGACGACGCGGCGTGTTCTCCGGCAAGGTCGGCATGTTCAACGACGTCACGCAGTTCGCGCACCCCGAGTACGAGCTGTTCGACGATGAAGACGCCGCTCGGCGCAGAGCCGACGCCCGCGCCGCCGTGCTCATCCCGATCTACCCGGCCACGTCGAGCCTGCAGACGTGGCAGATCGCCAAGCTCGTCGGTCGCGTGCTCGACGGCCTCACGGCCGTTCCCGACCCCCTGCCCGAGAGCCTGCGCATCGGGGAGGAGCTGCTGACGGCGCGCGATGCGCTCGAGAGGATCCATCGACCCCGCACGCGCAACGACGTCGACCCGGCGGTCCGCACTCTGCGGATGCACGAGGCGCTGACCCTGCAGACGGCACTCCTCCAGCAGCGCGACGCGGTGCGCGCACTCTCGGCCACGGCGCGCCCGGCCCGTCCCGGCGGCCTTCTCGAGAGGTTCGACGCCGCCCTCCCGTACTCCCTCACGCCCGACCAGCAGACGGTCGGCGATCAGGTCGCGCATGATCTGGTCGGCAGCTGGCCGATGAACCGGCTGGTGCAGGGAGAGGTGGGCTCGGGCAAGACCCTCGTCGCGTTGCGCGCGATGCTGCAGGTGGCCGAGAGCGGCGGCCAGGCGGCGCTCATCGCTCCGACCGAAGTCCTCGCCGGTCAGCACCTGCGGTCGATCACGAAGATGCTCGGGCCCGAGCTGGCGCCCCAGGCCATGCCGACGCTCCTCACCGGGCAGCTGCCGGCCGCCGCTCGCCGCAAGGCCGCGTTGCGCGTCGCCTCGGGCCAGGCCCTCATCGTCGTCGGGACCCACGCGCTGCTGGGGGAGAAGACGACGTTCGCCGATCTCGGTCTGGTCGTGGTCGACGAGCAGCACCGGTTCGGCGTGGAGCAGCGCGAGGCGCTCCGCGCGAAGGGTTCGAGCCCTCACGCCCTCGTCCTCACGGCGACGCCGATCCCGCGGACCGTGGCGATGACCGTCTTCGGCGACCTCGACACGTCGGTGATCCGCACGATGCCGGCCGGGCGCGCGGGCATCGAGTCGTTCGTGGCCCCGCTCGCCGAGCACCCCGGTTGGTTCAACCGCGTGTGGGAGCGCGCGGCCGAGGAGATCGCCCAGGGGCGACAGGTCTTCGCCGTCTGCGCGGCCATCGACACGGCGAAGAAGACGGCGGAGCAGGGGGAGCAGGCGGCTCTCGTCGCCGACGGCGGTGCCGCCGGCCCGCGATGGGGTGTGGTGCAGCTCGACGAGGCCCTCGCGACGCATCCGCGGCTGGGCTCGCTGCGCCGCGCGGTGCTCCACGGCAAGATGCCCGCGGACGAGAAGGATGCCGTCATGCAGGCGTTCGCCCGGGGTGAGATCGACCTGCTGCTCGCCACCACCGTCATCGAAGTGGGCGTCGACGTGCCGAACGCCTCGACGATGATCGTGCTCGACGCCGATCGGTTCGGCGTGTCGCAGCTGCACCAGTTGCGCGGGCGCGTCGGTCGCGGCGGCGTGCCGGGCCTCTGCCTCCTCGTCACCGAGGCCGAATCCGGAACGGTTGCGCGTGAGCGCGTCGACGCGGTCGCGGCCACGCTCGACGGCTTCGCCCTCGCCGAGGTCGACCTCGAGCTGCGCGGAGAGGGCGACGTGCTCGGTGCCGCCCAGGCGGGCGCGCGGTCGTCTTTGAAGCTGCTGCGGGTGGTGAAGGACGCCGCGCTCATCGCCCGCGCGCGGGAGGCCGCCGAGACGATCCTCGCCGAAGATCCCGAGCTGGCTCGGCACGCCGGACTCCGCGAGGCGATCGCCCGCCGGGTGAGCGACGAGGATCGCGCCGCGCTGGCGAAGAACTGAGCGCAGGGCGGTGCCCTAGGCTGGACGCATGAGCAGCCGGATCGCCGTCGTCCCGGGTTCCTTCGATCCGCCCACGCTGGGTCACCTCGACGTGATCCGTCGAGCGGCCGCCCTGTACGACGAGCTCCACGTGCTCGTCGTGCACAATCCGGGCAAGGAGGCGATGCTCCCGATCGCACAGCGTCTCGCGCTGCTGGAGCGCTCGATCGCCGACGACGGGATGGACGGCACCATCGTCATCGGCTCCTGGAGCATGGGGCTCCTCGTCGACTACGCCCGTGACGTCGGTGCCGGCGTGCTGGTGAAGGGCATCCGGTCGCAGGTCGACGTGGCCTACGAATCGCCGATGGCGATCGTCAACCGGCACCTCGCCGACATCGAGACGGTCTTCCTCCTCCCCGACCCGTCGCACGCGATGGTGTCCAGCTCGCTGGTGCGTCAGGTGGCGTCGCTCGGCGGCGACGTGAGTCCCTTCGTCCCCCCTGCCGTCGCCGCGTTCCTCGACACCGGCGCGCGGGGCATCTGACGTCGCGTCGACTGCGGGCATCCCGGCCCTGCACGCAGGTGGAGCCGGTACGATTGCCGGGTGCGATCTCGACTGAACGGCCCGTTCCTGCTCCCCGTCCGCGACATCGTCCGGCACCCCGGAGAGATGCGCGAGCACGCGTTCACGGTGTCTCTCGCCGAGCAGTGGGGTGAGGGCATCGTCTCGTTCGAGTCGGGCAGCGAGCTCGACATCGACGTGCGGCTGGAGTCGGTGCACGAGGGCATCCTCGTGTCCGGAACGGCGGAGGGCGAGTACGTCGGCGTCTGCGGAAGATGCCTCACCGACATCGCCCGGCCCGTCGAAGTCGAGTTCCAGGAGCTTTTCGCGTATCCTGGTGAGGAAGAAACTGACTTCGAGGTTCAAGACGACCACGTGGATCTTGAAACTCTCGTCAGGGACGCGGCCGTATTGTCGCTTCCATTTCAGCCGGTGTGTCAGCCGGATTGCCCCGGGCTCGACCCGGTCACGGGCGAGAGGCTGACCGAGAGCACCGGATCGGAGCAGGCGGCTCCCATCGATCCTCGATGGAGCGCGCTCCAGCAGATCACAGACCAAGACGGCGCGGCAGAGAGCGGCGCCGCCGAGAAAGAAGAGAGCTAGTCATGGCTGGTAACCCCCCGAAGCGCAAGGTCTCCCGTTCGAACACCCGCTCGCGCCGCGCGCAGTGGAAGGCGGAGGCTCCCGCGCTCGTCAAGACCGTCGAGAACGGCAAGGTCGTCTACAGCCGTCCTCACCAGGCGAAGGTCGTCACCGACTCGCAGGGCACCGAGCTCTTCCTCGAGTACAAGGGCCGCAAGGTCGCCGACGTCTGAGTCGCGAACCCATCGTGACAGAGGTCCCCGGGGGGACGAGACCTCTCCCAACCAAGCTCCGCGTCGACATCGACGCGGAGCTTCTGGAGTTGGCCCTCACACACCGCTCCTACGCCTATGAGCACGGCGGCATCCCCCACAACGAGCGCCTCGAGTTCCTCGGCGACTCGGTGCTCGGGCAGGCGGTGACGGTGATGCTGTTCACCACTCATCCCGAACTCGACGAGGGCGAGCTGGCCAAGCGCCGCGCGAGCGTCGTGTCGACCGTCGCCCTGGCCGAGGTGGCGCGCGGCATCGATCTCGGCCGGCACCTGTTGCTCGGCCGAGGCGAAGAGCAGACCGGCGGGCGCGACAAGGACTCCATCCTTGCCGACACCATGGAGGCGGTGATCGGGGCGACCTATCTGTCGGCCGGACCGGATGCCGCGACCGAGCTCGTGCTGAGGCTGACCGCGCCGCTGCTCGCCGACCCGGAGCGCTACGGTGCGGCGATGGATCCGAAGACCAGTCTTCAGGAGCTGGCCGCGCGAGCGGGGGCGACTCCTCCGCAGTACTCCGTCGAGGCGAGCGGTCCCGATCATGACCGACGGTTCACCGCGACGGTCGCCGTGGGCGACGTCCGGATGACCGGCACGGGCAGCAGCAAGAAGACGGCCGAGATGGCCGCGGCGCTCAGCGCCTGGCGCATGCTCAACGAGCGTGCCTGAACTCCCCGAGGTCGAGGTCGTCCGCGCCGGACTCGAGCCCGCGGCGGTCGGATCGACCATCACCGCCGTGAGCGTCTTCGACCCGCGCGCGCTGACGCGGCATCCGGCGGGTGTCGCCGACTTCGTCGCCCGCTTGGAGGGGCGGCTCTTCACGGCGGCGTCGCGTCGGGGCAAGTTCCTGTGGCTGCCGCTCGACGACGGCGCGTCCGCTCTGGTGGCACACCTGGGCATGAGCGGACAGCTGCTGCTGCGCGCCCCGGAGAGCCCCGCCGAACGACATGAGCGAGTGCGGCTCCACCTCGCTCATCCGGTGCACGGCGAGCTCGCGATCGTGTTCTCCGACCAGCGCACCTTCGGCTCCCTGGCCGTCGACGCCCTGATCCACGACGGCGCCTCACTGATCCCGATCCAGGTCGGGCACATCGCCCGCGATCCCGTCGACGAGGCGTTCGACGACGACCGATTCGTCCGGGCGCTCGCACGGAAGACGAGCGCCGTCAAGCGAGTGCTCCTCGACCAGAGTGTGGTCAGCGGAATCGGCAACATCTACGCCGACGAGGCGCTGTGGGCGGCGCGGATCCACCCCGAGACACCGGCCGACCGGCTCTCGAGCGCCGCCGCCCGCCGACTTCTGGCGGAGGTGCGTCACGTGCTCGCCAAAGCGCTGGCCGAGGGCGGCACCAGCTTCGATGCCCAGTACGTCAACGTGAACGGTCAGGCCGGGTACTTCGCGCACTCCCTCAACGCCTACGGGCGCGGCGGTCGGCCCTGCCCGCGGTGCGGCGGACCCATCCTCCGAGCGGCCTTCATGAACCGGTCGAGCCACTACTGTCCGCGCTGTCAGCGCCGCCGTTGACGATGCGCGAGGCCGGTCTCAGATCCTCTTCTGCCAGGCGCCGCCGTACGACACGGGGGCGAAGCCGATCGCCTCGTTGATGCCGAGCATCGGCCGGTTCTCCTCCGCGTTGAAGGTCGACACGACCGGGGAGCCCGGCATGAGCTCACGCCAGCGCAGCAGGTTCGTGCACTTCACGATCATGCCCAATCGGTGCCCGCGATGGCTCTCCGCCACGAGCGTGCCGAACTGGTGGGTGACACCGGAGCGGTCTGCCCCGATCAGCAGCTCGTTGTACGCCACCAGCTCTCCGCTGGGCACGTGCTCGACGGCGACGACCGAGACGGCCTGCCCTGCACCGGTGAGCCGCTTGTCGCGGCGCACCACGCGCTCGGCGTTCCACTCCTCTGCGACGAAGTCCATGTCGCCACTCGGAGCGTCCGTCGACAGACGTGCCAGTACCCCGGCGTAGCCTTCCCGGAGCTCGGGCGGGGTCGGAAGCATCCACTCGACGGTGCGGTAGTCGGGGCCTGCGATCTCGCGCGCCGCAGCGAGAGCCTGACGCAACGGCTCGGGGTCGGCACGCAGATCGAACTCGCTGTTCCGCTCGACCTGCTCGAGTAGGTAGCCGTGCTCCTCCAGCACCTGACCCAGGGCGGTCTGCGGAATCCGGCCCCAGCCGGTGCGCGGCGCCAGCATCCGCTCCGCCTCCACGGGACGATGCATGGTCCAGGTCTGAAGGATGCTGCGCCCGCGGTCTCGTGCCTCGCGTTCCGCGTGCGACAGCAGCGCGGCCTCGATGCCCCGCCCCGCGTGCTCGGCGGGGACGAGCACATCGACCTCGGCCGCCTGTGCCGCGGCCTCCTGCGGGAAGGACACCGTCACGATCCCGACGATCTCCTCGTCGATTCGCGCGACGAACCCCGTCTGCAGCGTGTCGGTCTGGTCGTGCCAGGCCGGCAGCATCTGCGCCGCGTCGGGCGCGAGGTCCGGCAGCCCGACGGCTTCGTCGCAGATGAGTCGGTTGAGTTCGCCGTAGGCGCGGAACTCGTCGGCGTCGGGCGCGTCGAGCGCGACGGGCACGACGAGCGGTGTGATGGTCAGGGCGAGGTTCGTCATGGGAGGTTCCGGGTCTCGGGGCCGCCGCCGTGCGGCACCCGCATCCACCCGTGCCCGAGGCACGAGCGGATGCGGGGCGGCACCGGCGTGGAGGGAGGTGGTCATGATCGGCGATCCGGTCAACGGATTCCGCGCTGCAGGTCGAAGGCCAGCAGCGCGGCGCATTCGGCGGGGCTGGAGTTGCGCGCCCGCAGACGGAGCGATTCGATCGGATCGAGGTGCATGGCCGGGCGGATGCGCCGCGGTCGATGCGCCCTCTGCAGCAGCCAGAGGCCGATGCGAAGGGAGAGACGGTCTGCGAGAGCAAGCTGTCGCAGCTCGTCGGAGCGGGGGATCGAGAGGACCTGCCGGTCCTCGGTATCGGGCGGATGGGAGATGCCGCGATGCAGCGTCGTGTTCACGATGTGTCCTTCGAGATGGGTGCGGTTGGGTGGGTTCGCGCCCGGTCGACCGCCGGTGACGGCGACGGGGAGCGGACGGAAGCCGGAGGCGGCGGCACGGGTGAGGTGACGCCGAAGACGGCGGTGATGCCTGATCGTCCGAGGAGATCGGGAGGAAGCGCGGCGTGACGGGCGGAGTTCGACCCGACGGAGGTCGGAACTGCGAGGGTCTACGCGAGGGCGCTGGTGCGGACGCCGGTGGTTACCGAGTGCGCATGGCGCGGCGCGGAATGGGCGCGCGCGGCGAGGCCTGTGGCCTGTGCGTTCAGCTTCGTGATCATCATCGGTAACCTCCTCTCGTGTGGCGATCCGGAGGTTCACGGTAGCGAAGGCTCACAGCTGACGTCAAGCATCCCGGGCGTGTCCGGCGTGTCGCGGCATCTCCTCGATGCCCTCCGCACCGCGCGGGATGCCGATGCTGGCGCGGGATTCCGGTAGCGTGAGGGCGTGATCCAGCCCGGAAGCGCGGTGCCCGCATGCATCTGAAGAGCCTGACGCTCAAGGGGTTCAAGTCGTTCGCGCAACCGACCAGCTTCGTCTTCGAACCGGGAGTGACCTGCATCGTCGGCCCGAACGGCTCCGGCAAGTCCAACGTCGTCGACGCCCTCGCCTGGGTGA
Organism: Microbacterium martis; assembly: GCF_047246685.1. Taxonomy (NCBI): domain Bacteria; kingdom Bacillati; phylum Actinomycetota; class Actinomycetes; order Micrococcales; family Microbacteriaceae; genus Microbacterium; species Microbacterium martis. The sequence continues at coordinate 1,039,288 of NZ_JBFOKT010000001.1, forward strand.
TGGGCGAGCAGGGCGCGAAGACGCTGCGCGGCGGCAAGATGGAGGACGTCATCTTCGCCGGCACCTCGACCCGAGGACCGCTCGGTCGTGCCGAGGTGCAGCTGACGATCGACAACGCCGACGGCGCACTGCCGATCGAGTACGCCGAGGTCACGATCAGCCGAACGCTCTTCCGGAACGGGTCGAGCGAGTACGCGATCAACGGCGAGTCTTGCCGACTGCTCGACGTGCAGGAGCTGCTCAGCGATTCGGGTCTCGGCCGCGAGATGCATGTCATCGTGGGGCAGGGGCGCCTCGACACCGTCCTGCAGGCCTCGCCGGAGGACCGCCGCGGATTCATCGAAGAGGCCGCCGGAATCCTCAAGCACCGTCGGCGCAAGGAGAAGACCCTTCGCAAGCTCGACGCCATGGAGACGAACCTCACGCGTCTGAGCGATCTCGCGGGCGAGATCCGGCGTCAGCTGAAGCCGCTCGGTCGGCAGGCGGAGATCGCACGCGAGGCGCAGACGATCGCGGCGGTCGTGCGCGACGCCAAGGCCCGCCTCTTCGCCGATGACGTCGTGGCGCTGCGCGCCGCCATCGCCGACCACACCCGCACCGAGCAGGAGCGCCACACCGAGCGGCTGGTCCTCTCCGACCAGGTGGAGGCGGTGCGTGCCGGCATCGCGCGCCTCGAGCAGGATCAGAACTCCGTGGCGGTCGACGCGGCTCGCGGCGTGGCGTTCGGCCTCGAGCAGGTGCAGGAGCGGATGCGCGGGCTCTACACCCTGGCGAATCAGCGCCTGGCCCTGCTCGGCTCGGAGGAGGATGTCGCAGCCGTCACGGCGGTCACCGTGACCCAGAGCACCATCGACGAGGCGAAGGCCGAGATCGACCGGATCTCGGCCGGGCTCGGCGATGCCCAGGATGCCGCCACAGCAGCGAGCCGCGAGGTCGTCAGCGCCCGCGGGGAGCTCGACACGCTCGACGTCGACATCGCCGAGCAGAGCGCCCTGGTGTCGCAGTACGACATGCGTCTGTCGACATTGCGGGGCACGGCGGATGCCGCCGCATCGGCCCTCGCGGCCGTCCGGGGTGCCGTGCTGCGCCAGGAGAACGCGCTCGAGGCGGCGGACACCCGGCGGCGCGAGGCGGCCGAGGCGCTCGAGGCGATCGACACGGCGGAGGCCCCGGAGGGCACGGCTGCCGAACACTCGGCCGCGTACGAGAGCGCGCAGCGCGCGGCCACGGCGGCCGAGGCGGAACGCGAGACCCTGCGCGAGCGCCTGCACGCTGCGGAGCGCGAGGTGGACGCCCTCACCGCGAAGGCCGCGGCCCTCGGCAGCGCATTGGCGCTCTCGGGGGGCGCGGCCGAGATCGTGAAGTCCGGCGGAGACGGCATCCGCGGTCTCGTCGGCGATGCCGTGCAGGTGAGATCGGGCTTCGAGGCCGCGATCGCCGCGGTGCTCGGACCCTTGGCGGAGGGCGTGCTCGTGGAGGCCGCCGCCGACGCGTTCACCCTCGCGGAGCTGGCGGCCGAGCAGCGCAGGGGAGTGGTCGACTTCGTCGTCGCCGACGCCATCCGGCCGGCGGTGCAGCTGCCGGAGATCGCCGGTGTGACCTCGGCCGTCGAGACGGTGACGGCACCGGAGGGCGTGCTCGGCATCCTGTCGCACGTGCTGATCGCCGGCGATCTGGATGAGGCGAGGAGAGCGCGGACGGCGCTCGATGCACTCGGCGACACCACGACCACCCTCGTCACGACCACCGGCGACGTCGTCACCGCCCAGACGTTGCGCACCGGATCCGGCGGGGAGCGGTCCCGCCTCGAGCTCGCCGCCGAGCGCGATTCCGCGAACGAGCGCCTCGCCGAGGTGAAGGTCATCGTCGATTCGCTGCGCGAAGCGCGCGAAGACGCCGACGAACTCGTGGAGGCCACCCGTCGACAGTCGAGGGACGCCTTGCACGCGCTCCGCGAGCACGACGCGGCTCTCGCCAGTCACGCCGAGCAGGTCAACCGCATCACCGTGCGCCACGAATCCGCCGTCGCCGAGTGCGAGCGATTGGAGGCCGGCGCCGCTCAGGCGCAGGCGGCCGTGGCGGAGGCGGAGCGGAAGGCGACGGCTGCGAAGGACGAACTCGAGACGGCTGTCGCCACACCGAGGCCCGTGCTCGATGCCAGCGCGCGGGATGGCCTTCTCGCAGCCCTCGAGGCGGCCAGGGAGGCCGAGGTACGCGCACGCCTCGAGATCGAGACCCTTCGCGAGCGGGTGCGCGCCGGGCAGGCGCGCGTGGCGTCGCTCGAGCGTCAGCGCGAGCAGGAGCGCGATGCCGCGGCCGAGGCGGCGCGGCGAGCCGTCGTGCGCCGCGCTCAGCGCGAGTCGGCTTCCGCGGTGGCGGACGAGCTGCCGCGCATCCTCGATTCGCTCGACCGGTCGGTCACCGAGGCGCGCATCGCACTCGGGGAGGCGGAGGCGGCTCGGTCCGCCCAGAACGAGGAGCTGGTCGCGCTGCGGGCTCAGGAGACCTCACTCCGCGAGCGGCTCGCGGGACTGACCGAGAGCGTCCACGGGCTCGAGCTGCAGATCCACGAGAAGAAGCTCCACCTGCACAGCCTCCTCGAACGCGTCGCCTCGGAATTGGCGCTCGACGAAGATATTCTCGTTGCGGAATATGGGCCGGACCAGCTTGTTCCGCGGGATCCGGGGGCGGAGCCCGCCGACGGCGAGCTCGTGGACGACACGGCGATTCCGTTCGACCGCCGCATCCAGCAGCGCCGTCTCGCCGACGCGGAACGCAAGCTCGCTCAGCTCGGCCGAGTCAATCCGCTCGCTCTGGAGGAGTTCGCGGCCCTCGAGCAGCGCCATGCGTTCCTGACCGAGCAGCTCGCCGATCTCACCCAGACCCGGCAGGATCTGCTCACGATCATCGCCGACCTGGACGAGCGGATGCAGACGATCTTCGCCAGCGCGTTCGACGACACGAAGGAGGCGTTCGGCGAGGTCTTCCCGCTGCTGTTCCCCGGCGGATCGGGGAGCATCTCGCTCACGGACCCCGACAACATGCTCACGACGGGCATCGAGGTCTCGGTGCGACCGGTCGGCAAGAAGATCGAGCGGCTGTCGCTGCTCTCGGGCGGGGAGCGATCCCTCGCGGCCGTCGCACTCCTCGTGGCGATCTTCAAGGCCCGCCCGAGTCCGTTCTACATCCTCGACGAGGTCGAGGCGGCACTCGACGACGCCAACCTCGGACGCCTGCTGACGGTGTTCGAGCAGCTGCGCGAGAGTTCGCAGCTGCTGGTCATCACGCACCAGAAGCGCACGATGGAGATCGCCGACGCCCTCTACGGCGTCTCGATGCGTCAGGACGGCGTATCGGCCGTCGTCGGGCAGCGCGTGGGAGACCGCGCCGCCGCCGCGGCTGTCTGAGCGCGCGGCGCGGATAGGCTGGAGTCATGGCGGAGAAGTCCTGGTCTCTCGGTCGCGCGCTGCGCGGCATGTTCGTCAAGCCCACGATCGACGAGACGACGTGGGAGGACCTCGAGACCGCGCTCATCACCGCCGACTTCGGCCCCGACATCAGCGAACGAGTCGTCGACGAGCTGCGTGCGAAGGTCGATCGCTATCGCACGACCGATCCGAGAGACCTGCAGCGGATGCTGCGCGAGACGCTCGAGGAGCACTTCGCCAAGTTCGACACGACGCTGAAGCTCACCGAGCGTCCGGCCGTCGTGCTCGTCGTCGGCGTCAACGGCGTGGGGAAGACCACCACGATCGGGAAGTTCACGAAGTTCCTCCGCGGCTACCAGCGCAGTGTCGTCGTCGGCGCGGCCGACACGTTCCGCGCCGCGGCGGTGGACCAGCTCGCGACCTGGGCGCAGCGCGGGGGAGCGGCGATCGTGCGTCCTCAGCAGGAGGGCCAGGATCCGGCATCCGTGGCGTTCCAGACGATCGAGTTCGCCAAGCGTGAGGCCATCGAGATCGCGATCATCGACACCGCCGGTCGCCTGCACACCAAGGGCGGACTCATGGACGAGCTCACCAAGATCCGACGAGTCATCGAGAAGCAGGCTCCCATCAGCGAGGTCCTCCTCGTCCTCGACGCGACTACCGGACAGAACGGCGTGATGCAGGCGGAGGCATTCCTGCAGCACGCCGGGGTCACGGGTCTCGTCCTCACGAAGCTCGACGGATCGGCCAAGGGAGGCTTCGTGCTCGCCGTCCAGGAGCGCACCGGCATCCCCGTGAAACTGCTCGGGCAGGGCGAGGGGATCGACGATCTGACCGGGTTCACCCCCCACGTCTTCGTGCAGTCGCTGGTCGGCTGACGACACGGCCCCGACAGGACTACCGCACCGAGCACGAGGCTGGTTTCATAGCGTTATGGCGATCGAACACGACTACTTCGGACTGCTGTCGTCCGGCCCGGACGGCTCGATCTTCTGGTCGGAGACGGTCGAGCTCGGTGACCAGAGCGTGACCGTCGACCTGACGGCACCCGACCAGGACGACGTGTCCGCCGACGCGCTCGACATCGCGGCGGCCCTGATCGCGGGTCTCGAGAACGTCGATGCCACGGCGCGTCGGGGCATGCTCGCCGAGGTCGACGACCGCACCAGCGAAGTCACCGAGTACATCCTGCAGCAGCAGGAAGTCTTCGGCGACGACCTGCCCGATGTCCTCATCGACGTCTCGGGCGATGCCGCCGTCGACATCATCCGTTCGCTCCGCCTCGTGAGCATGACGATCCTCGCCGACGAGCACGGGGGATCCGAGCCGTTCGCCGTGCTCGAATACGCGCTCGACGACAGTTCGACCGACGACGTCCTGCTCGTCAACCTCGGCTCCGACGGCAGCGTGCAGTCGGTGATGAGCGCCGACTGACGCGCGCGGTCCGACCGGAACGACTCACACGGCCTGTGCGAAGCCCAGGTCGGCCCCCTCGGCGATGTGCGCCAGATGCGCCGGTATCTCCCGTCCTTTCGACGCCATCGACTGCGCCCACAGGCGGCCGGCCCGATACGACGACCGCACGAGAGGGCCGGCGAGCACGCCCAGGAATCCGATGCGCTCTGCCTCCTCCTTGAAAGCCACGAACTCGTCGGGCTTGACCCAGCGGGCGACGGGGAGGTGCCGGGGAGACGGTCGCAGGTACTGCGTGATGGTGATGATGTCGCATCCGGCGTCGTGCAGGTCGCGCAGGGCCTGGACGACCTCCTCCGGCTCCTCACCCATTCCCAGGATCAGGTTCGACTTCGTGATCAGCCCGGCCTGTCGAGCCTGGGTCAGGACGCCGAGCGAGCGCTCGTAGCGGAATGCCGGCCGAATGCGCTTGAAGATGCGCGGCACCGTCTCGACGTTGTGCGCGAACACCTCGGGTCGCGCGTCGAACACGACGCCGAGCTGCGCCGGGTCCCCGTTGAAGTCGGTCGCGAGGAGCTCGACACCGGTGTTCGGATTGTGCGCATGGATCTGCCGGACCGTCTCGGCGTTGAGCCATGCCCCGCCGTCGGGCAGGTCGTCGCGGGCGACGCAGGTCACGGTGGCGTACCGGAGGTTCATCCGCACCACGCTCTCGGCCACGCGGCGCGGCTCGTCGGTGTCGTAGTCGGCGGGCTTTCCGGTGTCGATCTGGCAGAAGTCGCAGCGCCGGGTGCACTGCGAACCGCCGATGAGGAATGTCGCCTCGCGATCCTCCCAGCACTCGTAGATGTTCGGGCACCCGGCCTCCTGGCACACCGTGTGCAGATCCTCGCTCTTCACGAGCGAGTGCAGCGCCGTGTACTCCGGGCCCATCTTCGCCTTCGTCCTGATCCACTCGGGCTTGCGCTCGATCGGGGTCTCGGCATTGCGCACCTCGAGACGCAGGAGCTTTCGACCTTCCGGTGCGGCGGTCATGCGTATGCTCCTTCGAGCTCGATGCGTGCGTGGTCGGCGCGGAACGCGGCGATGACGGCATCCACCAGATCGGTCGGCCCGACGGTGGCTCCGACGACCTCGCTCACCGTGGTCACCCCGGCATCGGTGATGCCGCAGGGGATGATGCCGCGGAAGCCGGCGAGGGTGTTGTCGCAGTTGACGGCGAAACCGTGCATCGTCACCCCCTGCTGGACGCGTACGCCGATCGCCGCGACCTTGTCCTCGGAGAGAGGCCGACGGACCCAGACGCCGCTGCGCCCGTCGACCTGGTGGCCGTCGACGCCGAACGGACGGAGGACTTCGATCAGCAGGCGTTCGAGGCGCCGCACGTGCGCGACGACGTCCATCGGTTCGAGCAGCCGGACGATGGGATAGCCGACCAGCTGGCCCGGTCCGTGCCAGGTGATCTTCCCTCCGCGGTCCACGTCGATCACCGGCGTTCCGTCCTGCGGCCGCTCGTGCGCCTCCGTTCGCTTGCCTGCGGTGTAGACCGCCTCGTGCTCCAGCAGGATGAGGGTGTCGGGGCGGGTGCCGCTCACCACGTCGGCGTGGATGCGACGTTGCAGCTCCCATCCCTCGAGATAGGGCACGGCATTCGGGCCGAACCCGGGCGTGAGGATGTCGAGCATGCCCGCTTCCGCCTTCCCTGGTTGATGGATTGCGTCCAACAATACTCCTCCCGGCGACCGCGCGCGTCGCCGAACGGCGGCGCGGTAGCGTGTGGGCATGACTTCCACCGGTCGTGCGGGTCGCCCGAAGGCGTCGTCGCGGGAGACGCTCGCCGAAGCGGCGTGCGAACTCTTCCTGGAACGCGGATACGACGGCACATCGGTCGCCGACATCACGCAGCGTGCGGGCGTCAGCCGCTCCAGCTTCTTCAACTACTTCACCTCGAAGAGCGACGTGCTGTGGTCGGGCGTCGACGAGCGCATCGATCACGCGATCGCCTCCCTCGATCGACTCGGCCGCGGCGCCGACGGCGACACGGTCCGAGCCATCCTCCTGACGGTCGTGCGCGACTTCGAGCCCGACCCGTTGGCGCTCGCATTGCGCAACGCCGCGCCGATGGGTCTGCAGCACGAGCTGGTCAAGGACACGGGGCTGCGCCTGGCGCGGCTCGCAGCGGCGGTGTCGGGGGCCGCGAGGGCCTCGGGCATCGACGTGGTCCGCGCCGACATCGCGGGGGCGGCCCATGCCGCGGCCGTGATGTCGGCCCTGCGCGTCTGGGCGGAGCACGGCGCCGGCCGCGGCACTCCGGATGCCGTGCTGCGCGAGGCCCTCTCGACCATCCACGACCTGCCCTGGGATGCGCCCGGCGACGCCGCGGTGCTCGCGTAGAATCGAACCACCATGGCTACGTTTGGCACGCTCTCCGATCGGCTCACCGACACCTTCCGCAATCTGCGCACGAAGGGAAAGCTCAGTGCGGCCGACGTCGACGGCACCGTCCGCGAGATCCGCCGTGCCCTCCTCGATGCCGACGTCGCCCTCGCCGTCGTCAAGGACTTCACGGCGAAGGTGCGCGAGCGCGCGCTCGGCGACGAGGTCAACAAGGCGCTGAACCCCGCACAGCAGGTCGTGCAGATCGTCAATGAGGAGCTCGTCCAGATCCTCGGCGGAGAGCAGCGCCGCCTGCAGTTCGCGAAGACCGCTCCGACGGTCATCATGCTCGCCGGGCTCCAGGGATCGGGAAAGACCACGTTCGCCGGGAAGCTCGCCAAGCAGCTCGAGGGCGAGGGGCACACCCCGCTCCTCGTCGCCGCCGACCTGCAGCGTCCGAACGCCGTCAATCAGCTGCAGGTCGTCGCCGAGCAGGCGGGCGCCGCAGTGTACGCTCCTGAACCCGGCAACGGCGTCGGCGATCCCGTGCGGGTGTCGCGCGACGGTGTCGAGCACGCGCGCCGACAGCAGCACGACGTCGTCATCATCGACACCGCCGGCCGACTCGGCGTCGACGCCGAACTCATGAAGCAGGCCGCCGACATCCGCAAGGCGGTCGACCCCGACGAGGTCCTCTTCGTCATCGACGCGATGATCGGTCAGGATGCCGTGAACACCGCGAAGGCCTTCCAGGAGGGCGTCGACTTCACCGGCGTCGTGCTCTCGAAGCTCGACGGCGATGCGCGCGGTGGAGCCGCTCTCTCCGTGGCATCCGTCACCGGCCGCCCCATCATCTTCGCCTCGACCGGCGAGCGTCTCGAAGACCTCGAACCCTTCCACCCCGACCGTATGGCGAGCCGCATCCTCGACCTCGGCGACATCCTCACCCTCATCGAACAGGCGCAGCAGGCCTTCGACGAGGAGGAAGCCGCCAAGATGGCGGCGAAGATCGCGAACGAGGCGTTCACCCTCGAGGACTTCCTCGACCAGCTTCAGCAGATGAAGAAGATGGGCTCGATGAAGAAGATGCTCGGCATGCTGCCCGGCATGGGACAGATGAAGCAGCAGCTCGACGACTTCGACGAACGCGAGATCGACCGCACCGAGGCGATCATCCGCTCGATGACGCCGGGGGAGCGCCGCAACCCCAAGGTGCTGAACGGATCGCGCCGGCTGCGCATCGCGCGTGGATCGGGCATGACGGTGACCGACGTCAATCAGCTGGTGCAGCGATTCGAGCAGGCCGCCAAGATGATGAAGACCGTCGCCCGCGGCGGCACGCCGAACATCCCCGGCATGGGACCCGTGCCCGGTATGGGGCGCCCCGGGGCCTCGTCGAAGCGCGGGAAGAAGGGCAAGTCCTCCGGCGGCTCGCGGTCGGGCAACCCGGCGAAGCGGGCGGCCGAGAACGCCGGGTTGGCCGCCGCATCGACGCCGACCGGTTCCGGATTCGGTCTCGGTGGGGGAGCGAAGGCACCGAGCGAGGCCGATCTCGCCGAGATCCAGAAGCTGTTCGGGAAGAACTGACGGGATTCAAAGCCTCTCGACATCGAGTCCGACCGGGGCCTGCGGCTCCGGCGATCGACGGTTTCCGACATCGGCGAGAACGAGAAGCGGACCGGAGGAGTTCCCCGGGCCCGCTTCCTGATGGATGCGACTACCGAACGTCGTCGTCGACCCAGTCCATCGACTTCGTGACGGCCTTGCGCCACAGGCGCAGCTGACGGTCGCGCTCGCCCTCGTCCATCGAGGGCTCCCAGCGCTTGTCCTCCTGCCAGTTGGCGGACAGGTCGTCGAGGCCGCTCCAGAAGCCGACCGCGAGTCCGGCGGCGTACGCCGCACCCAGGGCGGTGGTCTCCGCGACGACCGGGCGCACGACGGGAACGCCGAGCACGTCGGCCTGGAACTGCATGAGGGCGTCGTTCGCGACCATGCCGCCGTCGACCTTCAACTCCGAAAGGTCGACGCCGGCATCGGCGTTGACCGCGTCGAGCACGTCGCGCGTCTGGAAAGCGACGGCCTCGAGTGCCGCGCGAGCGATGTGGTTCTTGTTCGCGTAGCGGGTGAGACCGACGATCGCCCCCCGGGCGTCCGGGCGCCAGTACGGCGCGAAGAGACCCGAGAACGCCGGGACGATGTACACGCCGCCGTTGTCGTCGACCTTGTCGGCCAGCTCCTCGACCTCGGGGGCCGAGGAGATGATGCCGAGCTGGTCGCGCAGCCACTGGATCAGCGACCCGGTGACCGCGATCGAGCCCTCGAGCGCGTAATGCGTCGGACCGTCGCCCAGCTTGTAGCCGACGGTGGTGAGCAGTCCGTTCTTCGAGCGCACGATCTCCTCGCCCGTGTTGAAGATCAGGAAGCAGCCCGTGCCGTAGGTGTTCTTGCTCTCGCCGGTGTCGAACGCGGCCTGACCGAAGGTCGCGGCCTGCTGGTCGCCCAGGATGCCGGCGATCGGCGTCTCGCGCAGCAGCGACGAGCTCTCGGCCGCACCGTAGACCTCGGAGGAGGAGCGGATCTCGGGCATCATGGACCGCGGCACGCCGAAGACCTCGAGGATGTCGTCGCGCCACTCGAGCGTCTCGAGGTCCATGAACATCGTCCGGGAGGCGTTGGTGACGTCGGTCGCGTGGACGCCGCCGTCGGTGCCCCCGGTGAGGTTCCACAGCACCCAGCTGTCGGTGGTCCCGAAGGCCAGGTCGCCCGCTTCGGCCTTCTCGCGCGCCCCGTCGACGTTCTCGAGGATCCAGGTGATCTTGGTTCCCGAGAAGTAGGTCGCCAGCGGCAGACCCACGATGTCCTTGAAGCGGTCGCCGCCGCCGTCGGCGGCGAGGCGGTCCACGATCTCCTGGGTGCGCGTGTCCTGCCAGACGATCGCGTTGTAGACCGGCTTGCCCGTCGTCCGATCCCACACCACGGCGGTCTCGCGCTGGTTGGTGATGCCCACGGCGGCGATGTCGTGGCGCGTGAGGTCGGCGCGGCTGAGTGCCAGTCCGATGACCTCCTGCACGTTGCGCCAGATCTCCATGGCGTCGTGCTCGACCCAACCGGCCTTCGGGAGGATCTGCTCGTGCTCCTTCTGGCCGGATGCGACGATGCTTCCCTTCTTGTCGAAGATGATGGCACGGCTCGAGGTGGTTCCCTGATCGATGGCGATGATGTAGTCAGCCACTTGCTTCTCCTTTGAATAGGTGTGCGGATGGGGCGGGCGTCAGCCGGCGAGGCCGAGCAGCGCGGGAGCGGCCAGGGCGGCGATCACGCCACCGATGAGCGGACCCGCGACGGGGACCCACGAGTACGACCAGTCGCTCGACCCCTTGCCCTTGATCGGCAGGATGGCGTGAGCGATGCGCGGACCGAGGTCGCGAGCCGGGTTGATCGCGTACCCGGTCGGACCGCCGAGCGAGGCGCCGATCGCCACGACCAGGAGCGCGACGGGCAGCGCCGTGAGCGGTCCGAGCCCGCCGGGCGTGCCGACCTCGATGTCGCCGTAGTCGGCGAATGCGAAGATGACGAACACGAGCACGAAGGTGCCGATGATCTCGGTGATGAGATTCCAGCCGTAGGAACGGATCGCGGGGCCGGTCGAGAAGACGCCCAGCTTGTTGGCCGGCTCCGGCTCCTCATCGAAGTGCTGCTTGTACGCGAGCCACACCAGGATGGCGCCGAGGATGGCTCCGACGAGCTCCGCGCCGGTCGCGGTGAGGAACATCACGAACGAGATCTTCCCTGCGACGAGAAGCCCGATGCCGACGGCCGGGTTGAGGATCGCCCCGGAGTACGCGGAGACGAGCACACCGGCGAAGACCGCCAGGCCCCATCCCCAGTTGACCATGAGGAAGCCGCCGCCGAAGCCCTTGTTCTTCGCGAGGGCGACGTTGGCGACGACACCACAACCCAGGAGGATCAGCATCGCGGTGCCGACGAACTCCGACAGGAAGTAGAGACCGAGATTCACTTCGTCCATGTCTTCATTGACCTTTCTTCTGCGTCCGGGCCCCTCAGCCCGGACACCTTATGGGAGCCGCGCCGCCCGGAGGGCGGCGGTCGGAGTCTCGTCAGCCGCGGGCGCGGGACGAGATGTGGAGTCCATGTCGTTCGTTGAGCAGGATGCGGCTCTGTTCGATCTCAGCATCCTGCCGCTCGCGGTCCCAGCCGAGCAAGGGTGCCAGCGCGTCGGCGATCTCATCGAGCACGGCGGCGTCGGCGTCGCCGACGAAGGCGATACTGGTGCGGCGGAGGACCACGTCTTCCAGGCGCGCGACCATCTCGTTCTCCACCATCCACTCGAGCTCGCGGGTGGAGAGGTCGCCACCGGCGAGCGGGGTGTCGTCGCCCTGCTCGATGTGCGCCCACACCTGTGCGGCCCTGGTCCCGTAGCGCGCGAGGAGCAGGTCGCCGCGAGTCCCGGCGCCGGCGAGGTGGTCCTGCATCCAGATGCGCTTGGCCTTCTCGGTCCGGGGGAAGTCGCGTCCGCCGCCGATGGCGCGTCCGGCCGTCGAGACGGTGCGCGTGCGGTCGATGAGTCCGAGCACGACGTCGGACAGCGATTCGCCGAGGGCGCGGAAGGTGGTCCATTTGCCTCCCACGAGGCTCACCAGGGGTACGGCGCCCTTCTCGTCGACCTCGATGCGGTAGTCGCGCGAGACGAATCCGGGGGCCGTGTCCTCGTGGCGGGGGAGCGGGCGGATGCCGGAGAACCTGTAGACGATCTGCTCGCGCGTCACGGGGATGCTCGGGAACACGTGGTGGATCAGGTCGAAGAAGTAGTCGACCTCCTCCTCGGTGCACACCACGGTCTCGGTCGGTTCGGCGTCGATGTCGGTGGTGCCGACGAGGACTCGGCCCTTGAGCGGGTAGATGAGGACGATGCGGCCGTCGGAGTGCTCGAAGAAGATCTCGCGTCCTCGGGTGGCCTCGAGGAGCTCGGGATGGTCGAGCACGATGTGCGAGCCCTTCGTGCCGCCCATGTACCTGCTGTCGACGCCGAGCGCGTCGTTGGTCAGGTCGGTCCACGGGCCCGACGCGTTGACGACGACGTCGGCCCGTATCCGGAACTCCGTGCCGCTCTCGCGGTCGCGCACGACGACGGCGTCGCCGTCGAGGCCGATCGCCTCGACGTAGTTCAACGCGTGCGCACCGGGGTGCGCCGCGCGTCCGTCCTGCAGCACATCGAGCGCGAGGCGCTCGGGGTCGTGCATCGACGCGTCGTAGTAGGTGGCGGTGTACTTGACGTCGGGATCGAGGGAGGGCAGCTCGGCGAGAGACTTCTTGCGTCCGAGGAAGCGGTGACGCGGAACGGTGCCGCCGTCGCGTGAGAACGTGTCGTAGATCGTGAGCCCGACCTTGATGAGGAAGGCGCCCCGCTCCTGCGGCTTGCCGCTCCTGTGGGTGAGGAACCGCAGCGGAGCGGAGAGGATGCCCGAGAACGTCGAGTAGATCGGGATCGTGGTCTGGAGCGGCTTGACGTAGTGGGGCGCGATCCGCAGCAGTCCGTTGCGCTCCTCGACGGACTCGCGGACGAGCCGGAACTCGCCGTTCTCGAGATAGCGGATGCCGCCGTGGATCATGTGACTGGAGGCCGCCGAGGCGCCCGAGGCGAAGTCGCCGCGCTCGACCAGCACGACGTCGACGCCCTGGAGGGCCAGGTCGCGGAACGTCGAGATGCCGTTGATGCCGCCGCCGATGACGAGGACGTTCGTGCGTCCCGCTTCGCGGATCGCGCGGACCTCGGTCCGCTCGGGCGATGAGTGCGTCGATTCCATGATTCCTCGAACTCTCTTTCCTTGCTCGCCCCCAGCATCGACCTGGGCGACCATCACGCGCAACCCCCCTGCACATATGTGCAAGGATCGACGGCGAGGAGGAATCCATGACTGCTTCCGGAGCGCAATCCCGCGACGCCAAGCTGATCGCCGCGCTCACCGCGGCGCAGCTCTACTACATGCAGGACAAGACCATGGAGGTCATCGCGAAGGAGCTGCGCACCTCGCGCTCCTCCGTCTCGCGGCTGCTCAGCTTCGCACGCGAGAGCGGGCTCGTCGACATCCGCATCAACTCACCACTGGAGCGGCTCGGGATGCTGGAGCAGCGCATCCGCGATCGGCATCGGGTGGCCGCTCACGTCGTACCGATGCCGGAGATCGTGAGCGAGGTGGAGCGGCTCGAGCGCGTCGCGCTGACGGCGGGGCGACTGCTGTCGCAGTTCGTCGATTCCAACATGGTGATCGGAGTCGCCTGGGGATCGACCATCAGCGCGGTCAGTCGTGCGCTCACGCAGAAGGAGACCCACAACACGACCTTCGTCCAGCTCAACGGAGCCGGCAACACGCAGACCAGCGGTGTGGAGTACTCCAGCGACATCCTGCAGCGCTTCGGCGGCGCGTTCGGCGCCCAGGTGCAGCACTTCCCCGTGCCCGCCTTCTTCGACGACCCGGCGACGCGCGAGGCGATGTGGCGCGAGCGCAGCACCCGGCGCGTGCTCGACCTCCAGGCGAAGATGGACATCGCCGTCTTCAGCCTCGGGTCGCCGGCTGCCGAAGTGCCCAGCCGGGTGTATGTCGGAGGTTATCTGGGGCGCGACGACTATCGCAGTCTGCGCGAGGACCACGCGATCGGCGACGTGGCCACCGTCTTCTTCCGCGCCGACGGGACCTGGCGCGACATCCGCGTCAACGCCCGGGCGACGGGGCCGGGACTCGATCGCCTGCGTCGCGTTCCCCGGCGGATGTGCGTGGTCTCCGGCATCCCGAAGCTGGTCAGCCTGCGTGCCGCGATCGCAGCGGACATCGTGACGGACGTCGTGCTCGACGAGGGGCTCGCGCGTCGTCTCGTGGAGGAGTGAGGCTCAGGACTCGTCGATCGACGACTCCGGCCCGGAGCGGAACTCCCGGATGAGATGCTGCACCACGGCCCCGAGGTCGCCTGCGGTGGCGTTCGCGATCGTGAGCTGACGCTCGTAGCTCGCGCCGGCGTCGAGGATCGTCGTGATGCCGCCGAACTCACGGACGCATCCGAGCTCGACGGCCACGGGGGCGAGCTCCTCGAGGGTCTCGGCGAGATGCTCCCGCACGGGGCGCTGGGTCCCCTCGGCATCGACGATCACGCGGGCGTCGAGACCGTAGCGGGCGGCGCGCCATTTGTTCTCCCGATGGAACCACGCGGGCATCTCCGCGAGGGTGCGGCCCTCGTCGAGCTGCCGCGAAAGGCTCTCGACAAGCACCTGCACCAGGGCTGCGAGCGAGGCGAGCTCGGGCAGCGTCGACATGCCGTCGCAGGCGCGGATCTCGATCGTGCCCCAGCGCGGCGCCGGCCGAATGTCCCACCGCACCTCGGTGGCATCGGCCATGACGCCCGTGCGCACCATGTCGTCGAGGTACGACTCGTACTCGGACCAGTCGCGCAGCGGCCAGGGGAGCCCCGCCGTCGGGAGCTGCTGGAAGACGAGGGCCCTGTTCGACGCGTACCCGGTCCGCTCGCCCGCCCAGAACGGGCTGGATGCCGACAGCGCCTGCAGATGGGGGAGGTAGGCGGCGAGGGCGTTGATGATGGGGAACACCTTGCGCTGGTCCTCCACGCCGATGTGCACGTGGATGCCCCAGATCATCATGTTGCGGCCCCACCACTGGGTGCGCTCGATGAGCGTGTGGTACCGGGTCTTGTCGGTCACCTGCTGGTCGTACCACTGCGCGAACGGGTGGCTCCCCGCCGACAGCAGCTCGATGCCCGCGGGGTCGGTCGCCGAGCGCACGGCCGAGATCGCGTTCGCGATGTCGTCGACGGCGTGCGCGACCGAGTCGCCGACGCCGCTGGTCACCTCGATGGTGTTGGTCAGCAGCTCGCCGGTCACCGTATGACGCTCATCGGCGCTCGCGGCTTCCAGGGCGGCGAGCAACTCCGGTGCGCGCCCGACGAGATCGCCGCTCACCGGGTCGGCGAGCATGATCTCCCACTCGATGCCGACAGTGGATCGGGCCGATGAGGCGAACTCGAGCTTCACGAGCACAGTCTGACACGCACGCGTCACGACACGGCGAGCCGCGCGTTCCGCGTTTCGCGCCCGCGCCCGGCATCTGGCAGAATAGAGGGTCGGACGACCTGCTCGACCCTCTATCCAGCAGTCGTCCTCCCTTTGAGCTTCCGCCGGGTGTGCACCCCACGCTCCAGGCGATCAGTTCCTCCCTTCCACACAATTCAGGAGAATCGTGGCTGTAAAGATCCGTCTCAAGCGCCTGGGCAAGATCCGCGCTCCGTACTACCGCATCGTCGTCGCCGACTCCAAGACCAAGCGCGACGGTCGCGTCATCGAGGAGATCGGCAAGTACCACCCGACCGAGGAGCCCTCCTTCATCGAGGTCGACTCCGAGCGTGCGCAGTACTGGCTCTCCGTCGGCGCGCAGCCGACCGAGCAGGTCACCGCGATCCTCAAGATCACCGGCGACTGGGGCACCTTCAAGGGCGACAAGGACGCGAAGTCGACCCTCAAGGTCGCCGAGCCCAAGAGCGCCTTCGAGGCCGACGCCTCGAAGAAGTCGGTCGTGAAGCCGAAGGTCGAGAAGAAGGCCGAGGCTCCCGCCGAGGAGACCCCTGCCGCCGACGCGGACGCCGCCGAGGCTCCCGCCGCCGACGCCGAGTAATCCGTCGTGCTCGCCGCCGCGCTCGAACACATCGTCAAGGGAATCGTCGATCACCCGGACGACGTCCGCATCCACGAGTCCTCGTCGCCGCGAGGCGACCTCCTCGAGGTGCGCGTGCACCCCGACGACCGTGGACGCGTGATCGGGCGCGGCGGCCGCACGGCCAAGGCCCTTCGCACCCTGGTCAGCGCTCTGGCCGACGGACGTCGGGTCCGTGTCGACGTCGCGGACGACTGACGTGGTGCCGAAAGACCGCAACAAGGGCAAGAACCAACTCCGCGTCGGCCGCCTGGTCAAGGCCCACGGCCTCAAGGGCGCGTTGAAGCTGGAGCTGTACACCGACAATCCCGAGGGGCGCTTCGTCCCGGGGGCCGTCTTCACGCTGCAGGTGCCCGAGGCGTCACCCTGGCACGGCAAGGACGTCACGGTTCGCGAGTACCGGGTCATGAACGGCAACCCGGTCGTCTTCTTCCACGACGTCGCCGACCGCGATGCGGCCGAGAGCCTCGTCAAGGCGATCCTCTGGATCGATCACGACGACGACGAGGTCGAGGACAACGCGTGGTTCGACCACCAGCTGGTCGGCCTCGACGTCGTGCGCGACGACGAGGTGATCGGCCGCGTCGCCCGTGTCGACCACTTTCCGGCGCAGGATCTGCTGATCGTCACTCCGTCCACCGAATCCGGCGGAGGCGGCGAGGTGATGGTGCCGTTCGTCGAGGCCATCGTGCCGACGGTCGACGTCGCAGCGGGTCGTGTGATCGTGACCCCGCCCGCCGGGCTCTTCGAGGAGCTGACCGACGGGACGGATGCCACCGACGACGCAGCATCCGGCGCCGACGCGTCCGAGTGACGGCGGAGACGGTTCGCGTGCGCATCGACGTCGTCTCGATCTTCCCCTCGTACTTCGACGGCCTCGCGCTCTCGCTGCTCGGACGGGCGCGCGCCGCGGGTCTGCTCGACCTGCACGTGCACGACCTGCGCGACTGGACCTCCGACCGCCATCGCACGGTCGACGACACCCCGTACGGCGGCGGGGCCGGCATGGTGATGAAGCCCGAGCCGTGGGGACTCGCCCTCGATGAGCTGGCCGGCACGACGCCGGCGGCGGCCGGCCGGCCGACGATCGTCTTCCCGTCTCCTGCGGGCGAGGTCTTCACCCAGGCGACGGCGAGGGAGCTGTCGGCGCGCGAGCACCTGATCTTCGGCTGCGGGCGCTACGAGGGCATCGACGAGCGGGTCTTCGAGGACGCGGCCGGCCTCGGCGAGGTGCGGCTGATCAGCCTGGGCGACTACGTGCTCAACGGCGGCGAGGTCGCCACCATGGCGATGATCGAGGCGATCGGCCGACTCGTGCCGGGCGTGGTGGGCAACCCCGACAGCCTGGTGGAGGAGTCGCACGAGGACGGCCTGCTCGAGTACCCGTCGTACACCAAGCCGGCGCTCTGGCGCGATCGCGCGGTGCCCGACGTGCTCCTCAGCGGGAATCACGGGGCGATCGCGGGGTGGCGCAGGGAACAGCAGCTCGAGCGCACCCGGCTCCGTCGGCCCGACCTGCTGCCGACCGACGACGCCGACGAAGGCTGAGCGGCCGAGGCGGCTCAGAGCATCCGCTCCACGCCCCGTTCGATCTCGAACACCACCCCGTGCGGATGCCGCAGCGCCAGGGCGCTGGTCGCGTCGAGGCCGCGCAGCTCGGCGCGCAGCATCCGCCCGATCATCTCGTGACTCACCAGCAGCGGCGTCCCGGCGGACGCCCATCCGCAGCTGCTGAGGGCGCGGCGCGCTCGCCCGCGGGCCTCCGCGTAGCTCTCGCCGCCGGGGAACGCCCATCCGTAGCGATTGGCGGCACGCTCCTCGCGATGGCCGGGATGCGCCTCGTCGATCTCGGCCCAGGTCATCCCGGCCAGTCGGCCGTGGTCGAGCTCGGCGAGCTCGGCGACCTCTATCAGGTCGGCCCCGAGCGCTGCGGCGACGATGCGCGCCGTCTGCAGCGCTCGGCCCAGCGGGCTCGAGCACACCGTCGTCACGCCGGAGCCGATGAGGCGTGCCGCCATCGCGTGGGCCTGGGCCACCCCCTCCGCGGTGAGAGGAGAGTCGAGCTGCCCCTGCAGCCGGTGTTCGAGATTCCATGTCGACTGCCCGTGACGCGCCAGGAACAGCCGTTCCGGTACGTGACGGTCCTGCGGAATCATGGACTCAGGATGGCACAGGTGCGCGCACGCCGTCTCCGACGCCGCGAGGCGCCCTGATACCGTCGACAGATGACCGCTGACGCACTCGCACGGTCGTTCGAGAGCATCGGCGACGACTACGACCGCTACCGCCCCGGCTTCCCCGACGAAGCCGCGCAGATCATCGTCCCGGTGCGCGTCGCCACCGCCCTGGACCTGGGTGCCGGGACGGGCAAGTTCACCATCCTGCTCGTCGACCGCGCGGATCGGGTCATCGCCGTCGAGCCGTCGCGTCCGATGCTCGACGTCCTCCGAGCGCGGTCGCCGCGCGCGGAGGCGCTCATCGGGTCGGCGGAGAGGATCCCCGTTCCCGACGGCGCGGTCGACGTCGTGACCGTCGCGCAGGCGTTCCACTGGTTCGATCGGGAAGCGGCCAGCGCCGAGATCGCGCGGATCCTCGTGCCCGGCGGAGTGCTCGGCCTCCTGTGGAACCGCTCCGATCCCTCCTGCGCGTGGGACCGGGCGAGTCATCGCATCGCGCACCCCGCGGTCGGCGACTCCGACGGCACGACCGACAGCGCGACCGAGCTGCCCGGCTTCGTCCCGGTCTCGCGCGAACAGGTGCGATGGACCGAGACGCTCACCCGAGAGCACTACCTGCGCCGATGGACGACGATCAGCAGCTTCCTCGTGGCAGAGGCGTCCGAGCGCGCCCGGATGACCGCGGAGATCGAGGCCGTCCTCGACGCCGATCCGGACACGCGGGGCCGCGCCGAGCTCGTGCTGCCGCAGGTGACCGACGTCTTCGTCTACCGACGCGCATGAGGATCTGGTCGCTGCATCCCGAGTACCTCGATCGTCAGGGGCTGATCGCCTGCTGGCGCGAGACGCTGCTCGCTCAGGCCGTGCTCGCAGGGCGGACCCGCGGATATCTGGGGCATCCCCAGCTCGAACGATTCCGTGCGGTCCCCGAGCCGCTGTCGTCGGTGGCGGCGTATCTCTCGTCGCTCGCCGACGAGGCCGACACGCGGGGGTATCGCTTCGACCGGTCGCGCATCGAGCGGCCCGTGACGGAGGATCCGGTGCTGATCCCCGTCACGACCGGCCAGCTGATGCGGGAGTGGGAGCACCTGCGCGCCAAGCTGACCTCGCGCAGCCCGGAGGTGGCGGCGCGCTGGAAGGCGGTCGACGTTCCGCGGCCGCATCCGATCTTCACCGAGGTCCCGGGCGCGGTCGCCTCGTGGGAGCACGCCCTGCCATCGGCCTGAGTACTTCGTCAGTCGACGCCCAGGAACGAGCGGTCGGTGAGGATGATCGGTCCCGTCTCGGTGATGGCGATCGTGTGCTCCGAATGGGCGCCGCGCGAGCCGTCAGCGCTGCGCAGGGTCCAGCCGTCGGGGTCGGTGACGAGCTCGTCGGTGGTCGCGAGGAACCAGGGCTCCAGCGCGAGCACGAGTCCCGACCGCAATGGGAAGCCGCGTCCGGCGCGGCCGTCGTTGGCGACGTGGGGGTCGCCGTGCATGGTGCGGCCGACGCCGTGACCGCCGAAGTCGGTGTTGATGGAGTACCCCTCGCCGTGCGCGACGGCCGCGACCGCGGCGGAGATGTCGCCGATGCGGTTCCCCACCACCGACGCGGCGATGGCGGCGTCGAGCGCGGTCTCGGTCGTCGCGATGAGACGGAGGTCCTCCTCCCGCGGCGTGCCCACCACGAACGAGACCGCGGAATCGGCCACCCAGCCGTCGACCGCGACGGCGAAGTCGAGGGTGACGAGGTCGCCGTCGCGCAAGGCGTAGTCATGGGGGAGCCCATGCAGCACGGCATCGTTCACGGAGGTGCAGATGACCTTGCCGAACGGGCTCGCACCGAACGAGGGGTGGTAGTCGATGTAGCACGACTCCGCGCCGGCCCTGCGGATCATGTCGTGCGCACGGCGATCGATCGAGAGCAGGTTCGTCCCCACCTTCGTCTCGTCGCGCAGCGTCGCCAGGGTCTCGGCCACGAAGCGTCCGGCGGCGCGCATCTCGTCGATCTCGGCAGGGGTGCGCAGTTCGATCATCGGGTGTCCTCTCGTCCCTCCCATTCTCCCTGACGTCGCGACCGGGGGAGTCCGCGCGCTCACAGCGAACACCCGTGCGGCCCGGGGGTCGGCGACGTAGCATCGGAGCATGTGGCTGCGACAGGCGTTCTTCCGCTGGCTGTTCCCGGCGGCTTTCCTGCTGCCGCTGTGGCTCTTCGTCGGGTGGGCGATCTTCCAGGGCGGCTGGTCGATCATCTGGGTGCTGTTCATCGCCATCCCGTCGGTCTTCGTCGGCCAGCTGGCGCTCACGCTCCTCACCCGGTCCCGTCCGTCGGTGCGCATCGAGCGGGCGCTGTCGTGGTGGGACGTCGCCGGATTCGGCCTCTGGCACGGGCTCACGATCGCCGTCGGATGCTTCATCGACGGCGCGTTCGGGTGGCTCCTCACGGCCGCGATCCTGGTGGGCATCGGCCTGTTCTGGCTGCAGCTGTGGCAGCTCTGGAACGAGGCGAAGGGCAGCGGCGCCCGCCTGCGCGAGACCATCTCCTGGTCGACGATCCGGCCCGTCGACGAGCAGTCGCCTCCGACGCGGGCGCACGAGGTCATCGTGGTCCGCGAGAGAGACGACCGCATCTGACGCAGCGGTTTTGGCGGGGCTCGGCATCCATGGCAGAATGGTTCCTTGTGCCGTGACCGGCCCTGCCACAGGGGAGCCCGCGGATGCATCAGCACCGTACGGCACACTCCCGTTCTCATCCCTTCCGAAATCATGCATCCGACCTGTGGCGAGTGCAGAGAGAGACGATCATGCAGATCCTCGACGCAGTCGACGCGGCTTCGCTCCGCTCCGACATCCCCGTCTTCCACCCCGGTGACACCGTGAAGGTGCACGTGAACATCACCGAGGGCAACCGTTCCCGAATCCAGGTCTTCCAGGGCGTCGTCATCGGCCGCCAGGGCGACGGCGTGCGCGAGACCTTCACCGTCCGCAAGATCAGCTTCCAGGTGGGCGTCGAGCGCACCTTCCCGGTGCACTCCCCGGTGATCGACCACATCGAGGTCGTCACGCGCGGTGACGTGCGCCGCGCGAAGCTCTACTACCTCCGCCAGCTCCGTGGCAAGAAGGCGAAGATCAAGGAGAAGCGCGACCGCTGAGCCGCCTCCAGGTCTGAGAGCACCCCGGGACACGATGTCCCGGGGTGCTCTGTTCTCCCCGGGGTGTGCGAACCTTGATACGGCCGCTTCGAGGCGGTGACGATTGCGAAGGAACCTGATGACCGAGTCCCCGTCCGCGCCTGCGACCCGCCGCCGTCGAGGATTCCTGATCTTCCTTCGCGACGTGCTGGTGATCGTCCTCATCGCCGCGCTGGTGTCGTTCGTCGTCAAGACGTTCGTGGTGCGCTCGTTCTACATCCCCTCCGCCTCGATGGAGCGCACGCTCCTCATCAACGACCGCATCCTCGTCGACGAGCTCACCCCGCGGTGGACCGGCTACGAGCGCGGCGACGTCGTGGTGTTCAAGGATCCCGGCGGCTGGCTCGACCCGCAGCCGCAGACGCCCGCGCAGCCGCCGATCGTCCAGGCCGTCGACTGGGTGCTCACCTTCGTCGGGATCTCGGCGACCGACTCGCAGGACCACCTCGTCAAGCGGGTCATCGGCACCCCGGGGGACCACGTCGTGTGCTGCAACGCGCTCGGCCAGATCACGGTCAACGGGGCGGCGATCGACGAACTCGCCTACCTCGACCTGCCGGCGGGCGACACCGCCGCATCGAACGAGCCGTTCGATGTCGTGGTGCCCGAGGGCTCGGTGTGGCTGCTCGGCGACAACCGCGACCGCTCGCGCGACTCCCGCGCGCATCAGGAGCTGCCGAGCGGTGGTTTCGTCCCGCTGGACAACATCGTGGGCAAGGCGTTCCTGACCACATGGCCGCTCGATCGGCTGGGGACCATCGACGGTCACCACGCGATCTTCAACGGAGTGCCGGACCCCGAATGACCGTCGCCGCACCGAGACTCACCCTGGAGCGCCGTCTTCTGGGGGAGTGCGAGCTGATCATCTCGCTGGACGAGGTGGGCCGCGGGGCACTCGCGGGTCCGGTGGCCGTCGGCGCGGCGGTGATGGATGCCGCGGGTGCGCGCCGGCGCGTGCCGGAGGGGCTGAGGGACTCCAAGCTCGTCACCGAGAAGCGCCGTCCTGACGTCGCCGCGCGGGCCGCGGCCTGGGTCCAGGCGTCGGCTGTCGGATGGGCGAGCGCGGCCGAGATCGACGAGGTCGGCATCATGCGCGCCCTCGGGCTCGCCGCGTCGCGGGCCGTCCAGGCCGTCGTGGCCCAGGGGGCCGCCGTCGAGAACGCGCTCGTGCTCCTCGACGGCAATCACGACTACGTGTCGAAGGTGCATCCCGTTCCGCTGCGCGTGCGCCCGGTGATCAAGGCCGATCGCGACTGCGCCTCCGTCTCGGCGGCCTCGGTCATCGCGAAGGTCGCCCGCGACGGGCTGATGGCCGAACTGCACGACAGCCACCGGGACTACCAGTGGGATCGCAACAAGGGCTACGCCAGCCCTGAGCACCGCGAGGCGATCCGCGCCCTCGGCCTGTCGCCGTTCCACCGGGCGTCCTGGTCGATCACTGACGCGCCGACCCTGTTCTGACGTCGGCGCGCGGTCCAGTCGTCGGCGTGCTTCGGGACGTCCGCTCTCGACGGATGCCGCGTGCGGCGGGATGCGACCCTAGGATGGACACATCATGGATGAGGAAGCCTTCGACGACTACGATCGTGAGCTCGAGCTCGCCCTGTTCCGGGAGTACCGCGACGTCGTCTCGCAGTTCCAGTACGTGGTCGAGACCGAGCGCCGGTTCTACCTCGCGAACGAGGTCAACGTCGTCCGTCGCGACACCGAGCACGACTTCTACTTCGAGATCTCCATGAGCGACGTCTGGGTGTGGGACATCTATCGCGCCGATCGGTTCGTGAAGGCCGTGCGCGTGCTGACGTTCAAGGACGTCAACGTCGAGGAGCTGCAGCGGCGGGAGTTCGAGCTTCCCCAGGAGCTCTCCCTCGACGGCGAGTGACATCGACGAGCGGAGACATCCTGCGCTCTCCACAGGTGGCATGATCCACGTGTTCTCCCGGTTCTCCGTCTCCGGAACCGATTCCACGATCGCATCGTCCTCCTCTCGAACCATGCTGTGGGGATGGCAGCGAAGGATGAGCTCGGGAGAGCAGGCGAGCAACGGGCAGCGGACCATCTGATCCGGCAGGGATACACCCTCCTGGACCGCAACTGGCGGTGCGGGCAGGGCGAGATCGACATCGTGGCCGCCCGCGGGGCGCACCTGGCGGTGATCGAGGTCAAGACGCGTCGATCGGCGGCCTTCGGCCATCCGTTCGAGGCGATCGACGACCGCAAGCGTCGCCGACTGTGGTCCCTGGCGTTCGCATGGATGGCGGCGCACCCCGACCTCGCGGACGGTCGTGCGCTCCGCCTCGAGGCGATCGGGATCACCGGCGCGGATCCGGCGGTGGGCGTGCTCGAGCACCTCGTGGATCTCGCGTGAGCACGGCGCGCACCTGGGCGGTCGCCCTCACCGGCGTCGACGGACACCTGGTCGAGGTCGAGGCCGACCTGTCGAACCAGACCCCCGAGTTCAAGATCATCGGACTGCCGGACAAGTCGCTCGGTGAGGCCGTGCAGCGAGTGCACAACGCCTGCAAGAACGCCGGACTCGACCTGCCCCGTCGACGGCTCACGGTGAATCTGTCGCCGGCGAGCCTGCCCAAGCACGGAGCCGGATTCGACCTCGGGATCGCGGTCGCCGCCCTGGCGGCGGGAGGCTCGATCACGCGGCGGGCGATCTCGACCACCATCCACATCGGCGAGCTGGGTCTGGACGGCCGGGTGCGACCCGTCCCCGGTGTTCTCCCGGCCGTGTTCGCCGCCGCGCGCGCGGGGTTCGAGAAGGTCATCGTGCCACGCGCGAACGAGGCGGAGGCGAGGCTCGTTCCCGGCGTCGACGTCCGCGCCGCGGCGACCCTCGCCGAGGTGGCGGCGTGGCACGGCGCCGATGTCGTGGTTCCGGAAGTCGAAGCCGTCGCGGCGGCGGTCGTGAGCGACCGGATCGCACCCGTGCCCGATCTGGCCGATGTCGTCGGCCAGGAAGAGGCGGTGGAGGCGCTCGTGGTCGCGGCGGCCGGGGGCCATCACCTGCTCCTCAGCGGGCCGCCGGGTGCGGGCAAGACCATGCTCGCGCGACGTCTGCCGGGGATCCTGCCGCCTCTCGACGAGAGCGAGGCGCTCGAAGTCGCGTCGATCCGCTCGCTCAGCGGCGAGGCCGTGACGGCGCTCGACCTCCTGCCGCCGCTCGAATCACCCCACCACAGCGCTTCGGTGGCGTCGCTGGTCGGCGGGGGCTCGCGCGCGGCGCGGCCGGGAGCCATCGCCCGGGCGCACCGCGGAGTGCTCTTCCTCGACGAGGCGGCGGAGTTCTCGCGCGTCGCCCTCGACGCTCTGCGGCAGCCGTTGGAGGCCGGTGCGATCGAGGTGAACCGTGCCGGATTCACCGCACGCTTCCCCGCACGGTTCCAGCTGCTGCTCGCGATGAATCCGTGTCCCTGCGGCCATCACGGAGTGAGGGGAGCCGAGTGCGTCTGCCCGCCGATGGCCATCCGGCGCTACGCGACCCGTCTGTCGGGTCCCCTGCGTGATCGCATCGACATCGATCTGACAGTGACGCGCGTGGCCGCGTCGCGAGCGGCCGCCGGCGGGCGCGCCGACGTCACGACGGCGCGGGCCCTCGAGCGCGTCATCGCCGCCCGTGAGCGTGCAGCGGACCGCTGGCGGGGTACGCCGTGGCGGCGCAACGCCGACGTGCCCGGCCCATGGCTGAGACAGGGCGCCTTCCGATTGCCGGCGACGGCCCGCGCTCCGCTCGATCGGGCACTCGAGCGGGGTGCGCTCACGCTACGCGGGTACGACCGCGTGCTGCGGCTCGCCTGGACCATGGCCGACCTCGCGGATCGCGTCACGCCCGGCATCGACGAGATCGGTCGCGCCCTGCAGGTGAAGAGAGGGACGACACCGTGATGACACCGATTCTTCGGGACGCCGAGACGCGTGAGGCCGCTCGCCGGCTCCGCGACCGCACTGACACGGACGATCTGGACGACGCTGTGGCGCGGGCGGCGTGGACGGTGATCGCGGAGCCCGGAGACGTCGTGGCCGGAACGCTGATCGCGGAACTCGGTGCCGCAGACGCGCTGTCGTTCGGACTCGGGGACCCGACCGAGCGACTGCTCAGCCCTCGAGCCGGTGCTCCGCGGGCCTCCGGACGGGCGCTGGCGGAGGCGCGCGAGCGGTGGACGCCGCGCGCGCATCCCGCAGCCGTGCGGGACGCGCTCCGGGGGGCGCACGATGTCGGCGCACGGCTGATCCTACCCGGCGACGGATGCTGGCCCGCGGGGATCGACGACCTCGGAGCCCATGCCCCGGCTGGGCTGTGGGTGCGCGGACGCCCTGAGCTTCTCGTCGCCGGTCCCCGGGTCTCGATCGTCGGTGCCCGCGCCTCCAGCGGGTACGGCGACCACGTCGCCGCCGAGCTCGCCGGCGACCTCGCCTCGACCGGTGCGGTCGTCGTGTCGGGCGGCGCCTACGGCATCGACGGCGCGGCTCATCGGGCGGCCCTCGGCGTCGACGGCGCGACCGTCGCATTCCTCGCCGGAGGCGTCGATCGCGCATACCCCGCCGGGCATCAGGAGCTGCTGCGCCGGATCGCCGAGCACGGTGCGGTGGTCAGCGAGCCGCCGTGCGGCACCGCGCCCACGAAGTGGCGGTTCCTCGCGCGCAATCGTCTGATCGCGGCCGTGGGACAGGCGACGATCGTCGTCGAGGCGGGGTGGCGCAGCGGATCGCTGAACACCGCCGGTCACGCGGCAGCCCTGGGTCGACCGCTCGGCGCCGTCCCCGGACCGGTGACCTCCGCGTCGTCGGCCGGGTGCCATCGCCTGCTCCGCGAGTACGACGCCCTGTGCGTGACCAGCGCCGCCGAGGTGCGCGAACTCTGGGATCCGGATGCCGCGAGGGAGACTCTCTCCGGCACTCCCGAACCGGAGCGCATCCGGCTCCTCGATGCCATGAGCTCGCGGTCGAGCACCGCTGTCGTCGAGCTGGCTCGTCGCTCCGGGCTCTCCGCCGACCGGGTGCGGAGCCTCCTCGGCCTGCTCGCGCTCGACGGCGACGTGATCTCGGACGGAGCGGGCTGGCGCCGCACCTCGGGCGCGCGGCCGACCTGATCCGTCTTCCGGGGTGCGCGCTTCTCCTGTCGACGCTCGCGGCTAGAGTGACGGGATGACACCGCGTGACGCGTCTGCACCGACAATCGTCGCGCTTCACGGGGTTCCGCTCACCCCGGCGGTCTGGGATCCGGTCGCTGCGGCCCTCGGTGGTCTGATCGCCCCCGACCTCCGCGGGGAGCGCGTCGCCGATCCGCTACGGCGGAGCGAGCGACCCGGCCTTCTCCAACGGGCCCTCGCGGACAGGGTGCTGTCGCGACTGGACGGCGGTCCCGTCCACGTCATCGGGCATTCCTTCGGCGGGCAGGTCGCCATCGAACTGGCGCTGCAGTTGGGAGGGCGGCTGGGCAGCCTGACGCTGCTCTGCACCCGTGACACCCCGTTCCCGGGCTTCGCGGCCCTCTCCGACACGGTCCGCGTCGACGGCATGCCCGACCGGCGGTCCACGCTGCGCAGATGGTTCACCGCCGACGAGATCGCCGACGCGTCGCCCGCCGTCGCCTACGCCGCCGACTGCCTGCGCGACGCCGATCCCGACCGCTACGCCACCGCCCTCACGGCGATCGCCGGATACCGGCCCACCGGCGAGACGGCTGCCGTCTCCGCCCCCGTCACCGTCATCGCAGCCGGACTCGACGGCGTGTCGCCTCCCGAGGTGATGCGGGCGATGTCGGAGGGATTCGCGGATGCCCGACTGATCGTCGTGGACGAGTGGGCGCACATGTCGCCGTTCGCTGCGCCGGATCGCCTGGCCGACCTGCTCGTCACGGCCGTGGGTCGCTGACCTCCCGCTGGGGATCGGCGTTCGCGCGGGCGGCGAGCGCTGCGAGAGCGGCGAGGAACGGGGGGATGTCGAGCCGGGGGACGACCGCCTGGATCACCGTGAGACCCGACCCGATCTCGTCGAGCGCGGTGGCGAGCTCGGCCGCCGTCTCGACCCGCACCGCGGTGACGTCTGCCGAGGGTGCCAGCGCCGCGGCGAGGGCCGTCCAATCCCAGCGCGCGATGTCGTTGTACTGCGCCTGCGCACCGTGGATCGCGCGTTCGATCGTGTACCCGTCGTTGTCGACGATCAGCACGGTGGCCGGAACACCGGCTCGGGCGAGCGTGCCGAGCTCGGCGATCGTCAGCTGGGCGGCGCCGTCACCGATGAGCACGATGGGCCGTCGCTCCGGCGCTGCTGTGGCCGCCCCGAGCAGAGCCGGCAGGGTGTACCCGATCGACGCCCACAGCGGCTGCCCGATGAACAGGGCATCATGCGGCAGACGGTGGGTCGCCATGCCGTAGAAGGCCGTTCCCTGATCGGCGAGCACGAGATCGCCGGGGCGCAGCGCGGCCGAGACCGTCTGCCACAGGGAGATCTGCGTCAGAGCGCCGTCGTCGATCCGGGGATCGGCGGTCACGGGATGAGCCGGATCGTCGGTCTCGACGGTCGTCGGGCGCGGGCGCTCGGACACCACCTCGGTCACCGCCTCCAGCGCGTCGTGCATCGCGACGGGGGAGAAGCTCCGCG
The DNA here is from genome assembly GCF_047246685.1 of Microbacterium martis. Classification (NCBI taxonomy): domain Bacteria; kingdom Bacillati; phylum Actinomycetota; class Actinomycetes; order Micrococcales; family Microbacteriaceae; genus Microbacterium; species Microbacterium martis. The sequence continues at coordinate 1,067,201 of NZ_JBFOKT010000001.1, forward strand.
ACCCCACGCGCGCGCTGTTCGGGCGGATCTCGATGGTCGAAGCCGGCAGGTGCTGGGAGTAGAAGCCGCTGGTGAGATCCGTGAACTGCACGCCGACCTGGATCAGGACGTCGGCGCCTTCGATGCCCGCGCGCACCTCCGGAGCACTGATCTCACCGATGTAGCTGCCGAGATATCCCGGCCGGCGCTCGTCGACCACCCTCCGTCCCCACAGGAGCGTCGCATGCGGCAGCCCGCAGGCCAGCAGGGCGTCCAGCGCATCCTGCGCACCCATCCGCTGGACCAGGATGTCGGCGAGCACGGCGACCGACGGCGCACCGGAGAGGAGCTCCGCTGCGGCCGACCGGAACTCCGCGAGCGCCGTGGCCTCGGTGAGAGGAGCGGGGACGACGAACGGAGAGGTCGGCGGGGCGCTCTCGGCCTGGGCCACATCGGCGGGGAGCAGCAGGTAGCCGGGTACGCGTCGGCGCATGACCTCGGTGAGCACGCGATCGATCTCCTCCGCGGCGTTGTCGGCGGTGAGGAAGCCCTGGACGCAGGTGATCTCGTCGCTCATCCGGGCGAAATGGCGGAAGTCGCCGTCCCCGAGCGTGTGATGCGTGGGGCGCGCCGCCCGCTGCGTGGCCGTGGTCGGCGCGCCCACCAGATGGAGGACCGGAACGTGCTCCGCGTAGGAGCCGGCCACCGCGTTGATGGCCGACAGCTCGCCGACGCCGAACGTCGTGCACAGCACCCCGAGGCCGCGGATACGGGCGTAGCCGTCGGCCGCGTACCCTGCGCCCAGCTCGTTGGCGGTGCCGACCCAGGTCACCCGCTCGTGCACCTCGACGTGGTCGAGGAGACCGAGAGTGAAATCGCCGGGAACGCCGAACACGCGGTCGACACCCGCTTCGGCGATGCGGTCGAGCAGGCGGTCGGTCACGGTGTAGGCCACGGGAGCGGTCCCTTCGTCGGTCTCGGCGGTCCTCTGCATGCTAGACCTGCATCGCGACGGCGGGGCGACATCCCTGCCACTCCGATCGGGGGCAAGCTGGACGCATGGATCTCACGGTCGCCATCGAGGCGTTCGTCGTCCACCTCGAACGGGTGCGTCGGCTGTCCCCGGCGACCGTCAGGGCCTATCGATCCGATCTGCGAGACCTCGCGACGTCGGCCGGAGATCCTGCAGTCGATGCGGTCGACCTGGAGGTCCTGCGGGACTGGCTCTGGCAGGCGACGCAGCGGGGCGACGCACGATCCACCCTCGCGCGACGAGCCGCCGCCGCACGATCGTTCTTCAGCTGGTCGCACGAGGAGGGGCTCATCGACACCGACCCGAGCCTTCGTCTGGTCGCGCCGAAGCGGGGGCGCACGCTGCCCACCGTCGCGTCGAGCGCCGCGATGGCCGTGCTGCTCGATGCGCACCGCGACGCCGCGGCATCCGGCGACCCCATCGCGATGCGCGACCACGCCGTGCTGGAGATGCTGTACGGCGCCGGCATCCGCGTGTCCGAGCTCTGCGGCCTCGACGTCGACGATCTGGATCTCGATCGCGGAACCGCGCGCGTGGTGGGCAAGGGCTCGAAGGAGCGTGTCGTGCCCTACGGCACCCCCGCCCGCGACGCCGTCGGGGCCTACCTGACCCGAGGACGACCGGCGCTGGCCGCGCGCGCCTCGTCGGCGACCCCGGCCCTGCTGCTCGGCGCACGGGGCTCGCGCCTGGGGGCGCGTTCGGTGTACGGACTCGTCGCCCGGGTGCTCGCCCCCGTGGTCGGGGCCGAGACCGTCGGACCGCATGCGCTTCGACACACCGCGGCGACCCATCTGCTCGACGGAGGGGCGGATCTGCGCGCCGTTCAGGAGATCCTGGGGCACGCGAGCCTCGGCACCACCCAGATCTACACGCACGTCTCGGCGGAGCGTCTCACTGCGACCTATCGCCTCGCGCACCCGCGCGCCTGATCTCGCTCGCGCACCCGCGCGCCTGATCACGTCACGGCGCTCGGATCGCATCGCAGCACGGCAGCAGCACGGCGCGTTCGACGGCGCCGAAGAGCAGCAGCGGGTTGACGTACTCGCCGTCGAGCCGCACGCCGACGTGAAGGGCACCGGGAGCGGTGTGGCCTCCGACGTCCACGACGCCGATCTCCTCGCCGGCGCTCACGGGGTCACCCGGAGAGAGCGGCGAGACCAGGGGCTCGAAGGTCGAGACGAGTCCGTCGCCGTGGTCGATCGTCAGCAGAGGACGATCGACCACGACCCCGCGGAACGCCACGACCCCGGCGGCAGGCGCGCGCACCACGGCCCCCACGGCAGTCGCCAGATCCACTCCGCGATGGCCCGCGCCGTAGGCGTGGGCGGGTGCACGATACGGCTCGGCCACCCGACGGGGCCCGTCGAGCGGCCAGAGCCACACGGGACCGTCGCCGAACGCGGGCGGCGGGGCTGCGGAGCCGGGCGCCGCAGCCGTGACCGACAGGACGAGGCAGAGCAGGATCGCGAGAACGACTCGAGGAGCAGCGCGCATGGGGGCATCCTGCCCTCGGCGTGCACCGTCTTCACGTCCGTCTCGCCTCCGCACCCGGAAACGGGGGAGAGGCGGTCGGAATCCGCCGGTGGGGAGCGAAGGTCGGACGGTCGGCATCCTGTATGCTGGACGGGCACCTCGTTCTCGGGGTGACTACGCGTGCCCAGAGCGACCGCCGTCTGCAGAGACGAAGGTCGTGGCATCCACTCCCACAGGTCCCCTCGACGAGCGGGCGGGAGTGCGCCGGGCACCAGGAAGTCCGATCATCCGGTCGGCCGAACAACCTCAACGGCGCAGAAACGCGCCAGAACAAGGAGACGACCATGGCTGTGGTCACCATCCGCCAGCTGCTCGACAGCGGCGTGCACTTCGGACACCAGACCCGCCGGTGGAACCCGAAGGTCAAGCGCTTCATCCTCACGGAGCGCAGCGGCATCCACATCATCGACCTGCAGCAGTCGCTGGGATACATCGACAAGGCGTACGACTTCGTCAAGGAGACCGTCGCGCACGGCGGCACCATCCTGTTCGTCGGCACTAAGAAGCAGGCGCAGGAGATCCTCGCCGAGCAGGCGACGCGCGTCGGCCAGCCGTTCGTGAACCAGCGCTGGCTCGGCGGACTCCTGACGAACTTCTCCACCATCTCCAAGCGTCTCGCGCGCATGAAGGAGCTCGAGGAGCTCGACTACGAGACCCCCGCGAACAGCGGCTTCACCAAGAAGGAGCTCCTGCTCAAGAAGCGCGAGCTCGACAAGCTGCACAAGTCGCTCGGCGGCATCCGCAACCTCAGCAAGACGCCGTCCGCGCTCTGGGTCGTCGACGCCAAGCGCGAGCACCTCGCGATCGACGAGGCCAAGAAGCTCGGCATCCCGGTCATCGGCATCCTCGACACGAACGCCGACCCGGACGACTTCCAGTACCCGATCCCCGGCAACGACGACGCGATCCGCTCCGTCTCGCTGCTGACGCGCATCATCGCCGACGCCGCGGCCGAGGGCCTGCAGCAGAAGCACAACCCCGAGTCCGGCGAGGCCGAGCCGCTCGCCGAGTGGGAGCGCGAGCTCCTCGAGAGCCCGGCCGAGGTCCAGGAGTCGGCTGACGCCGGCGCCGTCGCACCGGCCGCCGACGAGGCGGCCGTCGTCGAGACCCCCGCGGCCGACGAGACCGCAGCGGACGCTGCCGGCGCCGAGGCCCACGACGAGGCGATCGCCGCCGCGTCGGGCGAGGAGGCCTCCGAGGTCGCCGCCGCCGAGGCCGCCGACGCCAAGTAATCCCGCGAAGACACCGCACACACATCTCGAAGCAAGGAGCCACCACACATGGCCAACTTCACCATCGCCGACCTCAAGGCGCTGCGCGAGCAGCTCGGAACGGGCATGGTCGACACCAAGAAGGCGCTCGAGGAGGCTGACGGAGACGTCGAGAAGGCCACCGAGATCCTGCGCCTGAAGGGTGCCAAGGGCAACGCGAAGCGTGCCGATCGCTCGACCAGCGAGGGACTCGTCGTCGCCCGCGAGCAGGACGGCGCCGTGACGCTCGTCGAGCTCGCCTGCGAGACCGACTTCGTCGCCAAGAACGAGCGGTTCATCGCTCTGGCCGACAAGATCGCCGACGCCGTCGCCGCCGTGAAGGCCGACTCGGTCGAGGCGGCCCTCGCCGCTCAGTCCGGCGACAAGACCGTCGAGACCGTCATCTCGGAAGAGGCCGCGATCATCGGCGAGAAGGTCGAACTGCGTCGCGTGCGCACGATCTCGGGCGACAAGGTCGAGGTCTACCTGCACCGCACGAGCAAGGACCTGCCGCCGCAGATCGGCGTCGTCGTCGCCTACTCGGGTGACGACGCCGACACGGCGCGCAGCATCGCGCAGCACATCTCCTTCGCCAACCCGTCGTACCTCTCGCGCGACGATGTCCCGGCCGAGGCCGTCGAGAAGGAGCGCGAGATCGTCACCGAGATCTCCCGCAACGAGGGCAAGCCGGAAGCGGCCCTGCCCAAGATCGTCGAGGGTCGCGTGTCGGCGTTCATCAAGCAGGTCGCACTGCTCGAGCAGGACTACGCCAAGGACAACAAGCTGTCGGTCGCGCAGGTGGCGAAGGATGCCGGTATCACCGTGACGGACTTCGCGCGCTTCAAGGTCGGCGCGTAACACCGTCGGAGGGGTTCGGATCATCACGATCCGGACCCCTTCTTCATGCCCACGAGGCGCTATCTTGAATCGGGACGAGAGGACACCCCCCACAGATGACTGAACGCACCGGACGCCGTCGCGTCCTTCTCAAGCTCTCCGGTGAGGCTTTCGGAGCCGGTCAGCTCGGTGTCAGCCCCGATGTCGTCTCGCAGATCGCGCGCGACATCGCCGCGGCCGTCGATCGGGTCGAGGTCGCCATCGTCGTCGGCGGCGGCAACTTCTTCCGCGGAGCGGAGCTGAGCCAGCGGGGGATGGACCGCGGCCGGGCCGACTACATGGGCATGCTCGGCACGGTGATGAACGCGCTCGCGCTGCAGGACTTCCTCGAGCAGGCCGGCGCCGCGACGAGGGTGCAGTCCGCCATCTCGATGACCCAGGTCGCCGAGCCGTACATCCCGCGTCGCGCGGAGCGGCATCTGGAGAAGGGCCGCGTCGTGATCTTCGGCGCAGGTGCGGGTCTGCCGTACTTCTCCACCGACACCGTCGCGGCGCAGCGCGCTCTCGAGATCGGCGCATCCGAGGTGCTCGTCGCGAAGAACGGCGTCGACGCCATCTACACCGCCGACCCGAACAAGCATGCCGACGCCGAGCGCATCGACAGGGTGACCTATCGTGAAGCACTGCAGCGCGACCTGAAGGTCGTCGATTCCACCGCGTTCAGCCTCTGCATGGACAACAGCATGGACATGCGCGTCTTCGGCATGGAGCCGGCGGGCAACGTCACACGCGCCCTGCTGGGCGAACCGATCGGGACACTCGTCACCGCGTGACCGTCCGACCGGGCGGAGCGCACTCGGCCCGATAGAATTCCCCTGAACACCCCGACGATAGGAGCCACCGTGATCGCGGACGTCCTCGCTGAAACCACCTCCCGCATGTCGCGAGCCGTCGAGGCCGCCAAGGAGGACTTCTCCACGGTGCGCACCGGCCGAGCCAACCCGCAGCTTTTCCAGAAGCTGCTGGTCGACTACTACGGCACGCCGACGCCCCTGGCGCAGCTGGCCTCGCTGGCGAACCAGGAGGCGCGGACGCTCATCATCACGCCCTACGACAAGTCCGCACTGAAGGCCATCGAGCAGGCCGTGCGCGACATGCCCAACCTGGGGGCCAACCCGACCAACGACGGAAACCTCGTCCGGGTCACGATGCCCGAACTCACCGCCGAGCGCCGCAAGGAGTACGTCAAGCTGGTGAAGTCCAAGGGCGAGGACGCCAAGGTCCACGTCCGCGGCATCCGCCGCAAGGGCAAGGACGAGCTCGACGCGCTCAAGAGCGAGCTCGGCGAAGATGAGATCGCCCGCGCCGAGAAGGAGCTCGACGCCCTGACGCGCCAGCACGTCGACCTCATCGACGACGCTCTCAAGCGCAAAGAGGCCGAACTCCTCGAGGTGTAGTCCGAATGTCAGACGACACGCGAGGTGGGGGAGATGCGGCCGACATCCCTCCGCGCCCTCCGCTGCCGGAGGATGCGCCTCGGGAGGCCGGCATCCTGAACACGGCCGATCACCACGCGATCCGCGAGCAGTGGCGTGCGCGCCGCGACGAGCTGAACAGCCACGTCTCCTACGCCCGCGATCAGATCGACCAGGCCAACGAGCGCATCAAGGAGCGCACCGGTCGCGACCTCGTCCTCGCGATCGTCATCGGCCTGGCGTTCGGCGCGGCGCTGCTCGGTTCCCTGCTCTTCATCAAGGCGCTGTTCGTCCCCTTCGCTCTGGCCGCGGCGCTGATGGGGGTCTACGAGCTCTCCCGCGCCCTGCGTGCATCCGGCCGTCGGGTCGACACCGTTCCGCAGCTGATCGCCGCCGGGTTCCTCGTGCTCTCGGCCTACTTCGCCGAGGCGTGGCTGTGCTGGGTGATGCTCTTCGTCGCCGTGGCGTTCGTGATCGTGTGGCGCCTGATCGGCCAGATGCTCAGCCAGGACGGGCGCACCTACGGCGAGGTGCTCGCTGACGCGGTCATCGGCGGATTCGTGCAGATCTACGTGCCGTTCCTGGCCGGCGTCGCCCTCATCCTGCTCGAGCAGGAGGGCGGTCAGTGGTGGGTCCTCAGCTTCATCGTCGTCGCCGTCGCCGCCGACACCGGCGCCTACGCCGCCGGGCTGGCGTTCGGACGCCACCCCATGGCCCCGCGCATCAGCCCCAAGAAGACCTGGGAAGGCTTCGGTGGTGCGGTGATCGCGTCTCTCGGCGCCGGCGTGCTGCTCGCGATCTTCCTGCTCGAGCTGCCGTGGTGGGCCGGCCTCGTCTTCGGCGCGGCGATCCTCCTCACGGCGACGCTCGGCGACCTCGGCGAGTCGATGCTCAAGCGCGACCTCGGGATCAAGGACATGAGCTCGTGGCTGCCGGGGCACGGCGGACTCCTCGACCGGCTGGACAGCATCCTGCCGTCGACGATCCCCGCGCTCGGACTGTACTTCCTTCTCTCTCCCTGGGTGGTTCTGTGATGACTGACGAACGGATCGATGAGCAGGCCGCAGGCGAGGCGCCGCCGGCGTTCACGCTGACCAGCGGACGCACCCGCGGCTATCACCGCGCCGCGGTCGACACCTTCCTCGCCTCGGCTCGGCGGGCGTTCGAGACCGGTCACGAGGAACTGGGCGCGGCCGACGTGCGGACGGCCTCGTTCCCTCTGGTCAAGAACGGATACGTCGTCGCCGAGGTGGATGCCGCGCTCGGGCGCGTGGAAGACGCCTTCGCCGCGCGCGAGCGCGAGCGCATCGTCCGCGCCCAGGGCGCAGGCGCCTGGGTGGAGCGCGCGCGCGAGGACGCGCAACTGATCCTCGACCACCTCGCGCGCCCGCGGCGCCATCGGTTCGCCCGTACCGGCGTTCTGACCTTCGGGTACCGCGTCGACGAGGTCGATCACGTGGCCACGCGGATCGTCCGCTACCTCCGCGACGGCGAGGGATTGACGGCGGAGCAGCTCCGCTCTGCGGCCTTCCGGATGCAGCGCGGCGGCTACCGCGAAGAGCAGGTCGACGCCCTGCTCGACGCGACGATCGACGTGATCCTCGCCGTCCGGTGACGTTCCTGATGGTCGTCCCAGCGAGGTTTGCGTAGACTGTCGGACATCGTGAACTCCCGAAACACCATGACCCCCCGACGGAACGACTCGTCGCAGACTCCCGCGGCGACGGTGGTCTCCGCGCGCACGGGCAGCCGTCGGTGGTCGCGACGACGCGGTGTCGTCGGCGTGTTCAGCGCCCTGGCCGTGGTCGGGTTCGCGGGCGCCATGGTCGCGCCGACCGGCGTCGCCCTCGCCGATCCGCCGCCCGCCGAAGCGAGTGAGTCGGCGTATTCCGCGGCCCTCGAAGACACGCAGAACCTCACCGTGACGGTCGAGGGAGCCGAGATCGCACCGGTGCAGCGCGGCTCGTTCTCGGTCTATGTCACCCCCAAGCCCACGCCCCCGCCCGCCCCCAAGGTCGCCGCCAAGCAGGGGTCGAGCGGCGGAGGCGGCCCGCTGTACTACACCGGCGGCGGTGCTCCTGCGGAGTGGATGGCGGCGGCCGGCATCGCGGAGAGCGACTGGGGCTACGTCGATTACATCGTCTCCAAGGAGAGCGGCTGGAATCCGAACGCGACGAACAGGTCGTCGGGTGCGTGCGGTCTGGTCCAGGCTCTGCCGTGCAGCAAGGTCCCGGGGAACGGCTACGACCCGGTCGACAATCTGCGCTGGGCTTCCGGATACGCCACCGGGCGCTACGGCAGCTGGGCCGGCGCGCACGCCTTCTGGACGCGCAACCACTGGTGGTGAGCCGGCACCGTGCCACGCTCTCGTCGGCGTCGTCCTGCGCGCCCTGACTCCGAGGATTCCCTCGATCGCCTGCTCGCGGGCTGGAAGCGCACCGAGGTCCGCCGCGGGAGCGAATGGACCGTTCAGCCCGTGTCGGCCGTTCAGGCCCAGAAGGACTACCGCTGTCCGGGCTGCGCGCAGGACATCACCGCGGGAACCCCGCATCTGGTCGCCTGGCGAGCGGACGGCGTGCTGGGCGACGCCGCCGATCTGGCGGCACGGCGTCATTGGCACACACACTGCTGGAGGATCGCGTGAGCATGGAGATCAGGGGACCGCTCGAGCTGCCCGCCCGGCGGGAGGACATCGAGCTGCGCACGGCGGACGGACTGACGCTCGTCGGCGAGCTCGCCCTTCCGGAGAGCGGCGACCCGGTCGCGACCCTGGTGACGCTGCATCCGCTGCCCACGGCCGGTGGCTTCATGGACTCGCACATCCTCCGCAAGGCGGCCGCACGCCTTCCCGCTCTCGCCGACCTCGCCGTGCTGCGGTTCAACACCCGCGGCACCTCGTCGCCGCGCGGCACCAGTGAGGGGGCGTTCGACGGCGGTGCGGCCGAGCAGTTCGACGTCGCGGCAGCGATGGAGTTCGTCCGGGAGCGCGGCCTGCCGCATCCCTGGCTTCTCGGGTGGTCGTTCGGCACCGAGCTCGCGCTCAAGTACGGTCACTCTTTCGACATAGACGGAATCATCCTGCTCTCGCCCCCGCTGCACAGGGCATCCGAGGCCGAGGTGGCGGCATGGGCCGACACCGAGCGGTCGGTGGTGATCGTGGTCCCGGAGTTCGACGACTACCTGCGCCCCGACGAGGCGCGTGCCCGCTTCGCCGCCATTCCGCACGCGCATCTCATCGCCGTCGAGGGCGGCAAGCACCTCTGGGTGGGGGAGACGCAGACGCGCCGCGTGCTCACGGAGATCGTGGCCGCCGTCGCCCCCTCGGCGCTGCCGTTGCCCACGCACTGGCCGCCGGCCTGAGCGGTCGGATCAGAGCTCGTTCATCCGGGGGATCACGACCTGGCGGTAGATGATCAGGATGCTGGCCGCCACGGGGATCGCGATGAGCGCGCCCAGCAGGCCGAGCAGGCTGCCGCCGGCCAGCGCGGCCACCACCACGACGGCACCGGGCACCGACACCGCCCGACTCATGATGCGCGGGGAGATCACGTAGGCCTCGATCTGCATGTAGACCAGGTAGTAGATCCCGGCCGCGAGAGCGATGCCGGGCGAGCCGAGTCCCGGGATCAGGCAGGCGAGCACGATGATCGTCGACCCCGTGAGCGTTCCCACGAGCGGGATGAGGGAGAAGAAGAACGCGACCACGGCGAGGACGGCGGGGAAGGGGGCCTGGATGATCGACAGGTACACGGCGCTGAGCACGCCGTTGATGACGCCCTGCAGAACCTGACCCATGACGTAGTAGCCGACCGAATCGGTGATCTGCTCGGAGAGATCGACGAATCGGTCGCGCTTCGAGGCGGGCGCGAGCTGGTACACGGCGCGCTTGAGCGAGGGGGTGGACGCCGTGAGGTAGATGGTGAGGATCAAGACGATGAATGCGCCGAATAGCCCGCCCAGCACCGCACCGCTGGCGATGAGCACGCCCTGCCCGATCGAGCCGCCGATCTCGGTCAGGTTGGTGTTGAGCCAGTCCTCGACGTAGCTGAACACGTCGTCGACGCGGAGGTTGGGGAAGGCGTCCTTCATCCAGTCCTTGAGGTCGTCGATGGCCGTGCCGCGCTGCACGATGATCGAGATCTGCGCGATGAGCTGCGAGATCTGCTCGACGAGGACGGGGAGGACGATCAGCACGATCCCCCCGAAGACCGCGAGCACCGCGATGATGGTCGTCAGCACCGCGAGCCACCGGGGGAGACGACGGCGTTCGAGGTACGACACCACCGGATCGAGACCGAGGCTGAGGAACAGCGCCGTCCCGAGGTACAGAAGGACGGTCGAGAGGGTCTCGACGCTGCCGATGAGCAGGATGCCCAGGCCCACGCCGAGCGTCGCCACGAGGGCGGTGCGGAACGGGTTGTGGAACTTCATCCGGACTCCTCCATACGGGTGGGATCAGGCTATCGAGCCTTCGCTCCCCACCCTGCGCGACGTGCCGTGCGGTGGCGGGGCGAGCCCGCTCCTGGGCAACACACAGGAGCTTTCGCTAGGCTGAAATGTCGAGCGTTGCATCGCGGACGCCATTCTGCGGTGCGTGAGGAGACTATTCGTGCGTTTCGTATGGGCCGTGGTGGCCTTCGTGCTGGCCGCGGCGCTGATCGGTGCGGGTATCGCTCAGCGAACCGTCTTCCTGGGCCCGGATTCGCAGCAGGCCCGCATCGAGATCGAGGAGGCGGCGCCCTTCGTCCTCGTCGACGGCGAGGTCCTCCGAGCCCATCCGGGTGCCCAGAACCTGCTGATCCGCGGCGACGGCGAGATCTTCGCCAGCTACGGGCGCACGCCCGACATGGAGGCGTGGCTCGCCGACGCCGACTACAACCACGTGACCGCGGGCGATGGCGGGAGTCTCGACGTCGAGCACGTCGACGCCACTCAGGATCCCGTCGCGCACGACCCGGCCGGCTCCGACCTCTGGCTGGACTCGTTCAGCGAGGAGGATTCGCTGATCGCCGACAACATGCAGCTGCCCGAGGGGACGAGCGTGCTGATCGCGTATGACGGCACGGAGGACGCCCCCGACGACATCGCGGTCTCCTGGCCGCTCGACAACTCCACCCCGTGGGCCGGTCCGCTGATGGTCGCCGGCGGCATCGTGCTGCTCGTCGGCCTCATCCTCTACGTCCTCGGCATCCGTCACCAGCGCCGGGGACGCGGTCCGCGACGCAAGGGTCCGGGACCGCTGCCCGTCACCGAGCCGATCGACGTCGCTGCGTTGCCGCCGGCCGACCGGGCGGCGCTCGAGGAGTCCCCGGCGGATGCCGATGCCGACACGCCGCCGCGCACGGCTGCGGACGACGACGTCGCCGACGCCGAGATCGTCGACGAGGGGGAGGGCTCGGCTTCGAAGAACACGATGCAGGCCACCCGCATGACCCGCCGACGCCGGATGCTCGTCCTCCCCGCTCTCGGCCTGACCGCGCTGCTGGCAGCAGGCTGCTCGCCGGAGTCGTGGCCCCGGTTCGGCGAGGGGACGCCGTCGCCCTCTCCGAGCCCGACCGTCATCGCACCCGAGAACCAGAAGCCGCCGGCGGTGACCGAGTCGCAGGCGACGCGCATCCTCCAGACGCTCTCGGGAACCCTCGAAGAGGCGGATGCCGCGCTCGACATCGAGCTCGCGAAGACCCGAATCGACGGGCCGGCACTGGCCGCCCGGACCACCGAGTACGCGCTGCGCACCCAGCTGCCCGACACGCCGCTCCCCTCGGCGATCCCGACGGACGAGGTCGAGGTCGTGCTCCCGGAGGCGACCGACAAGTGGCCGCGCACGGTGCTGATGCTCTCGAAGGCGAGCGACGACGAGACCGTTCCGCCGGTCATCCTCACGATGACGCAACAGGATCCGTGGTCGAACTACAAGGTGACCGACATCGCCGAGATGTCCGCCGACGCCGTGTTCCCCGATGTCGCGGCGGCCTGGCTCGGCACGTCGCTGGTGCCGCAGGACTCGGCGTTCCTCACGATCGGGCCCGGCGAGCTGGCCGCCGCGTTCGCGGATGTCGTCGACTCGGGCGACAAGAGCGCGTCGTACGGGCTCTTCGACGACCTGTCGCTCGCCTTGGCGAAGTCGATCGTCGACAGCCGGCAGTCCGTCGTGCAGACCCTCGCCGACAACGGCGCGGCCGCGACGTCGCAGGCGACGTTCGACATGGCCCCGACCACCGCTCCTCCGGTGTCGATGACCACGCTCGACAGCGGCGCGATCGTCGCCGTCTCGCTGACCGACACCGAGACCGTGACGCCCACCTCGGCCGACGCGGTGATCCGCTTCGGCGACAACGCGCAGGCGAAGGCTCTGACCGGCGCGTCGGAGTCGGCGAAGGGCGTCACGACGACCTACGAGTTCCAGCTGTTCTTCTCGGTTCCGGCTCAGGGATCGACAGAGCAGATCCGGCTCCTGGCGGTGCGTCAGGACCTGTTGTCCGTTGAGGTGATCAAGTGAGCGAAATCTCCCCGGCCGCATTGCGCGGCGCCGTCGACCTGTCGAGCCTGCGCAATCGGCCGCCCGCGAGCGGAGCGGCTGCGCCCGCCCCCGGCGTCGTCGACGTCGTGGTCGACGCGACCGATGAGACCTTCGGTCAGATCCTGGAGATCTCGCGGACGGTGCCGGTCGTCGTCGACCTCTGGGCCGAGTGGTGCGGGCCCTGCAAGCAGCTCAGCCCCATCATCGAGAAGATCACCCGCGAGCTCGAGGGCCGCGTGCTCCTGGCCAAGGTCGATGTGGACGCCAACCCGCAACTGGCCCAGAGCTTCCGCGCGCAGTCCATCCCGATGGTGGTCGCGCTGATCGCCGGGCAGCCGGTGCCGATGTTCACCGGGGCCGTACCCGAGCAGCAGGTGCGCGAGGTCTTCGCCCAGCTGCTCCAGGTCGCCGCGCAGAACGGTGTCTCCGGTTCCCTCGCCGTCACCGACGGCGCTGACCAGGCGCCGTCGGAGGAGGAGCCGCCGCTCCCGCCCCTGCATGCCGAGGCCTTCGCAGCCATCGAGGTCGGCGACTACGCCGCCGCGATCCGCGCCTACGAGAAGGCGCTGGCGGAGAATCCGCGGGATGAGGACGCGATCGCCGGGCTCGGGCAGGTCAGACTGCTCGATCGTGTGCAGGGACTCGACCTCCAGGAGGCGCGCGTGGCCGCGGCGGCCGCACCTCTCGACCTCGCGGCGCAGTTCGCCGTCGCCGACCTCGACCTCGCCGGCGGCCATGTGGAGGATTCTTTCGCCCGACTGCTCGACCTGTTCGCGCAGCTGCCCGCCGATCAGCGCACCCCGGTCCGCGAACGGCTCGTCGAGCTCTTCGGTCTCGTCGGCGCCGCCGATCCGCGGGTGATCACCGCGCGGAACCGGCTCTCGTCCCTGCTCTTCTGAGGCCCCTGAGCCCTTGCGTCGCGGCGTTCAGCCGTGCGACACCGTCGGCACGTGCGGCTCGGGCTGGTAGCGCAGCCAGAGCGTCGAGAGCGCCGGAAGCGTGAGGGTCGCCGTCGCCGGACCGTCGTCGTCGGCGCGCGCGATGACCATCCCGAGGTTGCCCGATCCGCGACCCCCGTGATCGGCGGCATCCGTGTTGAGGATCTCCTGCCACACTCCCTCGCGGGGGAGGACGAGCCGGTGCCCCGTCCTCTCGACGCCGGCGAAGTTGCTGACGACCACGACCCGGCCGCCATGAGCGTCGCGGCGCTCGAAAGCGATGACCGTCGGCTCCCAGTGCGGCGCGCCCAGGCGCGAGAACGACGAACCGTCGTTGTCACGCTCCCAGAGCGGTGCCTGGGCGCGATAGGTGTGGTTCAACGCGCTGACGAAACTCTGCAGCTGCGCGTGCGACGGCTGGTCGAGCAGCCACCAGTCGAGCTCCCGCCCCTCGGACCATTCGGCGAGCTGACCGAACTCCTGGCCCATGAAAAGCAGCTTCTTGCCCGGATGCCCCCACATGTAGGCCAGATACGCCCGCAGGTTCGCGAGCTTGTGCCAGTGGTCGCCCGGCATCTTCGACAGCAGGCTCCCCTTCCCGTGCACCACCTCGTCGTGACTGATGGGCAGGAGGTAGTTCTCCCCGAACGCGTAGACGAACGAGAAGGTCATCTCGCCCTCGTGGTGCGAGCGGTACATGGGGTCGCGCTCGATGTACTGGAGCGAGTCGTTCATCCAGCCCATGTTCCACTTGAAGCCGAAGCCGAGTCCGGCGTGGTCGGTCGGGGCGGTGACGCCGGGGAAGCTCGTCGATTCCTCGGCGATCATCATGATCCCGGGGTGCAGGCGGTACGCGGTGGCGTTCACCTCCTGGAGGAACCGGATGGCCTCGAGGTTCTCCCGCCCGCCGTGGATGTTGGGCTCCCACTCGCCGGCCTTGCGCGAGTAGTCGAGGTACAGCATCGAGGCGACGGCGTCGACGCGCAGTCCGTCGACGTGGAACTCCTCGAGCCAGTAGAGCGCGTTGGCGACCAGGAACCCGCGCACCTCGTTGCGTCCGTAGTCGAAGATGAGCGTGCCCCAGTCCTGGTGCTCGCCGCGCCGAGGGTCCGGGTGCTCGTAGAGCGGCTGACCGTCGAACCGCGCGAGAGCGAACGCGTCCTTCGGGAAGTGCCCGGGGACCCAGTCCATGATCACGCCGATCCCGGCCTGGTGCAGGCGGTCGATCAGGTACCGGAGGTCGTCGGGCGAGCCGTACCGGCTCGTCGGGGCGTAGTAGCCGCTGACCTGATACCCCCACGATCCGCCGAAAGGATGCTCGGCCAGGGGCATGAACTCGACGTGGGTGAATCCCGCCTCGGTCACGTGCGCGATCAGCGGGTCGGCGATCTCGCGGTACCCCAGCCCGCCGCGCCACGAGCCCAGGTGCACCTCGTAGATCGACAGCGGCTGGGCCACCGCGTGTGTCGCCGCACGACGCGTCATCCAGGCGCCGTCGGCCCAGACATGACCCGACGCGGTCACGACCGAGGCCGTGGCGGGAGGGGTCTCGGCGGAGAGCGCCATCGGATCGGCCTTGAGGATCCATTGACCCGACCGCGTGCGGATCTGGTACTTGTACGTGGCGCCGACCGGCAGATCGGGGATGAACAACTCCCAGACGCCGCCGCCGCCCATCGATCGCATCGCGTGGGTCTCGCCGTTCCAGCCGTTGTGATCGCCGACCACCCGCACCGCGGTCGCGTTGGGCGCCCAGACGGCGAACGCGACGCCCTGCTCGCCGTCGAGGCTGCGCGGATGCGCGCCGAGCACCTGCCAGAGGCGTTCGTGACGGCCCTCGCCGATGAGGTGCAGGTCGATCTCGCCGAGTGCGGGGGAGTGGCGGTACGGGTCGCCTGCGACCGACGGCTCGTCCTCGCCGTAGGCCGTCGCGATCCGATAACGCAGCGCGGGTCCGGCGTGCTCCGCCTCCCAGATGCCATGGGCCACATGGGACAGCGGGATGCGGCTGCCGTCGTCGAAGACCGCCTCGACCGATCGGGCGAGCGGTCGACGGGCGCGGATGACGGTGATCGTCCGGCCCGCGGCATCCGAGCGGGGGTGCGCTCCGAGGACCGAGTGGGGGTCGTGGTGCTCGGCGGCGGCGATCGCCGCCCAGTCGCCGGATGCCGTCGTCTGCTCGACCTGGCTCATGGTCGCTCCCTCACCTTCAGGATGTGCACGGGTTCGGCGAAGGCGTCGAGCCGCACGTAGTTGTGGTCGGTCCAGGTCCACACCGCGCCGGTGAGCAGGTCTTCGACCTCGAAGGACTCGCCGAGGGGCACCCCCCAGACGGTCGTGTCGAGGTGCACGGTGGTCTCCCGGACCGAATGCGGATCGACGTTCGCCACGACGATGATCGTGTCGGCCGTCCCGGTGCCGGTGAACGCGGCATCCAGGTGCTTGCTGTAGACGAGGATCGCGTCGTCGTCGCTCCAGTGCGCGCGGAAGTTGCGGAGCTGGCGGAGCGCCGGATGCTGCGCACGGATCTCGTTGAGCCGGCGCAGCAGCGGCGCCAGGGACTCGCCGCGTTCCTCCGCGCCCGCCCAGTCGCGGATCTTGTACTCGTACTTCTCGTTGTCGATGTTCTCTTCCGACCCCGGGCGGGCGACGTTCTCGATCAGCTCGTAACCGGCGTACACGCCGTAGATCGGCGCCGCGGTCGCGGCGATGCACGCACGGATGCGATACGCCGCCCGGCCGCCGAACTGCAGGTACTCGGTGAGGATGTCGTGCGTGTTGACGAAGAGATTCGGACGCATGTAGTCGCTGGTCTCCTGGGAGACCGACGTGAGGAACTCCTCCAGCTCCGCCTTCGTGTTGCGCCAGGTGAAGTAGCTGTAGCTCTGCTGGAACCCGACGGCCGCCAGTGCGCGCATCACGGCTGGGCGGGTGAACGCCTCGGCGAGGAAGATGACGTCGGGGTCGTCGGCGTTGACCGTCGCGATCAGCCACTCCCAGAACTGCAGGGGCTTGGTGTGCGGGTTGTCGACCCGGAAGATCTTCACACCCTGCGCCACCCAGTGCCGGACGACGCGGAGCATCTCGGCGTAGATGCCCGCCGGGTCGTTGTCGAAGTTGAGCGGATAGATGTCCTGGTACTTCTTCGGAGGGTTCTCGGCGTAGGCGATGCTCCCGTCGGGAAGCGTGGTGAACCATTCCGGATGCTCGGCCACCCAGGGGTGGTCGGGCGACGCCTGCAGGGCCAGATCCAGCGCGACCTCCAGGCCCTCCTTCGCGGCCGCGCGGACGAAGGCGCGGAAGTCCTGGGCGGTGCCGAGGTCGGCGTGGATCGCATCGTGACCGCCGTCGACGGCACCGATCGCGTACGGCGACCCGGGGTCTGCGGCCTCGGCGACCAGCGTGTTGTTGCGGCCCTTGCGGTTGGTGCTCCCGATCGGATGGATGGGAACGATGTAGATGACGTCGAAGCCCATTCCGGCCACACCGGGGAGTCGACGGGCGGCGGTGCGGAACGTCCCGCTCTTCACCGTGCCGTCCTTCAGGCGGCGGGCGCCCTCCGAGCGGGGGAAGAACTCGTACCAGGCGCCGACGCCCGCGGCGGCCCGCTCGACGAGCAGAGTCTGCTCGTCGGCGGTGGAGCGCAGCGTCGCCAGTGGCCGCTCGGCGAAGATCTGAGCGAGACCCGCGTCGGTCGACACGGCGATCGTGGTCGCGGGGTCGGCGTCGGCGAGCGATGCGGCCTCGGCACGCAGGCGCTTGCGCTGCGCGGCGGGTCGGTCGGCTTCGGCGGCGGCGCGGGTGAGCAGCTGCGCGCCGAGCGCGGCCATGATCGGGACGTCGACGTCGGCGGCGACCTTGAGCTCGGCGGCATGGGCCCAGGTGGCGAAGTCGTCGGAGTAGGCCTCGAACCGATAGGTCCAGGCGCCCTGCGCGTCGAGTGCGATGTCGGCGGACCACCGGTCGGTGCCGTCGCCACGGGGCTTCAGACGGTGCAGGCTCTCCTCGCCGCCCGGCGACGTGAGGCGCAGATGCACGCCGATGATGTCGTGCCCCTCGCGGAAGGCGACCACGCTGAACGGCACGACCTCGCCGACGAACGCCTTGGCGGGGAAACCGCCGGGGACCGAGGGCGAACCGTCGAGCAGGGGGATCCGCGGGGTGCGCAGGCCGTCGGCGACGGGCGCGGAGTCGCCGGAGCGCAGGGGGATCTGAACGGGACTCCGAAGAGTCGGGGTCGGGGTGTTTCCAGCGCGTGCAGCCACAAGCCGAATCTACCTCTCCCGTCGAAATCGGCGCACCGCCTGGACAACGGCGCCCCGGATCGACATCATTCGACCTTGAACAGCCGCATCGAGGTGCCGGGGACGGGCAGGACCTCGCCCGGAGCGAACACCTCCTCCTCGTCGGACGGGCGCTCGTCGGCGCTCGACCAGAGGGATACGAACCGCGTCGCGCCCTCGATCTCGTCGGGCAGGCGCACGTCGATGGGCGACTCGGTGCCGTGGACGATGAGGAGGATGCGGTTGGCGGGCTCTCTGTCGGGAGTCGACGCGGCGACGTACTGCAGCGTGCGGTTGCGCGGATCGGCCCACTGCGCGCTCTCCATGGTGTCGCCGTTCTGGTCGTACCAGTCCATGACGGAGGCGTTCGGGATGTGCTCGCCGAGCCGCGCATACCGGCTCGGGCGGAGGGCGGGGTTCTCGTTGCGCAGCCGGATCAGCGAGGTCACGTGCGCGCGCAGGTCCTCCTGCCAGGGCTCGAGATCCCAGCCCAGCCAGGTCAGCGCGGAGTCCTGCGCGTAGGCGTTGTTGTTGCCGCGCTGCGTCCGCCCGACCTCGTCGCCGGCCGTGAGCATCGGGATCCCGGCCGAGAGCAGCAGGGTGCCCAGGAGGTTGCGCATCGCCTTGCGCCGCGCCGCCAGGATCGCCGCATCGTCGGTCGGCCCCTCGATGCCGTGGTTGAACGCACGGTTCGTGTCGGCGCCGTCGCGGTTCTGCTCCCCGTTGGCCTCATTGTGCTTCACGTCGTAGGAGACGAGGTCGTGCAGGGTGAACCCGTCGTGGGCGGTGACGAAGTTCACGCTCGCCAGGGGCCCCCGTTCATCGCTGAAGGTGTTCGAGGACCCCGCGAGGCGGGTTGCGAACCCGCCGATCCCGACGGGCGCGGATGCTCGACGCGCGTAGTCGATGTCGCTCAGCCAGAAGTTGCGGACGCGATCGCGGTACCGATCGTTCCACTCGTGCCATCCCGCCGGGAAGTTCCCGGTCTGCCAGCCGCCGAGACCCACGTCCCACGGTTCGGCGATGAGCTTGGTCTCGGCGAGGACGGGATCGTTCGCGATGGCCACGAGCAGCGGATGGTCCGGCGTGTAGGTGTGGGCGCCGTCGCGGGCGAGCGCGGCGGCGAGATCGAACCGGAAGCCGTCGATCTGCATCTCCTCCGCCCAGTAGCGCAGGGAGTCGAGCACGAGCCGTGCGCCGGCATCCGTCGACGTGTCGAGCGTGTTGCCGCAGCCGGTGGTGTCGATGTAGGCGCCGGCGGCGTCCTGCCGGTAGTAGCTCGCGTTGTCGATGCCCCGCAGGCTCGACCGCGGGCCGCCGATGCCCTCTTCCGAGGTGTGGTTGTAGACCACGTCGAGGATGACCTCGAGCCCTGCCTCGTGCAGCAGACGGACCATGCCCTTGAACTCGGCGAGCACGGCCTCGGGTCCCTGCTTGCGGGCCTCGTCGGTGGCGTAGGCGCTGTGCGGGGTGAAGAAGTTGAGGGTGTTGTAGCCCCAGTAGTTGGTGAGCCCGCGCTCGAGGAGGCGCGGCTCCGGCACAAAGGCGTGCACCGGGAGCAGCTCGACCGACGTCACGCCGAGCGAGCGCAGGTGATCGATCATCGCCGGGTGGGCGAGACCGGCATAGGTGCCGTGCAGAGCCGGCGGCACGGCGGGGTGACGCTTCGTGAGGCCCTTCAGGTGGCCCTCGTAGATCACGGTGCGATCGAGCGGCACGCGCGGCTTGCGCGAATCGCCCCAGTCGAAGCCGTCGACGATGACGACCGAGCGCCACTCGGCGTAGCCGGCGCCCTGCGCGAGCCCGCGGGCGTACGGATCGAGCAGCAGGCTCTCCGGGTTGAAGGTGTTGCCCGGTCCGTGGGGGCCGCCGACGCGGATGGCGTACCGGACGCCCGGCTGCAGCAGCGGGGTCGTGATCTCCCAGACGCCGCCGGGACGCCGTTCGAGTGCCGCGACGTCGGTGGCCCAGTCGAGGTCGGTGGAGTCGAACACGACGAGTTCGACCGACGAGGCGTTCTGCGACCAGACCCGCAGGGTTCCGCCGCCGTCGTGCAGGCGGACGCCGAGGTTGTCGAGGGCTGGACCGCCGGGGGCGGTGAAGTCACGGGACGCGGGCATGAATAACACCATAGGCGGGATGTGTTGCAGTCTCATGTCGAGTCGCACTGGGTCTCAGTGAGCGCCGACGCGTCGCATGCGGATTCGGGGGAGAATCGGAGGATGCGTCACTACCTCGATCACGCGGCGACGACGCCTCTGCGGCCGGAGGCGCGCGACGCCTGGCTCGACGCCGTCGCGATCGTCGGCAACGCCTCCTCGACGCACGGCGCCGGACAGGATGCACGCCGACGGCTGGAGGAGTCGCGCGAGCGCGTCGCGGCCGTCCTCGACGCCGATCCGATCGAGATCGTGTTCACGTCAGGCGGAACGGAGTCGATCAACCTCGCATTGCAGGGCCTGTGGCGGTCGCGGAGACCGGGCACAGACGCGATCGTGCTGCCCGACGCCGAGCACCACGCGTCGCTGGACACGGTCGCCGCCCTCGTCGACGAGGGCGCGACGGTGCGTCGGGTCGCCGTCTCGTCGGAGGCGCGCATCGACCCGCAGGAGTTCGCCGATCGGCTTCCCGGCGCGGCGCTCGCGACGGCACTGGTGGCCAACAACGAGGCCGGGACCGTCAACGACGCGGCGGCGCTCGCATCGGTGAGCGCCGCCGCCGGAGTCCCCCTGCACCTCGACGCGGTCGCCGCCCTCGGGCACCTGCCGTTGTCGTTCCGAGGGCTCCGCGCCGACGCCGAGGCGGGTGCGGGTCTCGTCGCCATGAGCCTCGCCGGCCACAAGATCGGAGCGCCGGTCGGTGTCGGCGTGCTCGTCGTGTCGCGCACCGCGACGCTGACCCCGCTGCTTCGCGGCGGCGCTCAGCAGCGGGGACTGCGCGCGGGAACGCAGGATGTCGCGGGTGCGTCGGCGTTCGCCACGGCGCTCGAGCTCGCGGAGGCGGAGCGAGAAGAGGAGTCGGCGCGCCTGACGGCGCTGCGCGATCGTCTCGTCGGCGGCATCCGTGCGGCGGTCCCGGCGTCCGAGCTCCTCGGCGATCCGGTCCGCCGGCTTCCGGGCAACGCGCACATCCTGTTCCCCGGGGCGGTGGGGGAGAGCCTGCTGTTCCTGCTGGACATGGCGGACGTCGCGGCATCCACCGGATCGGCGTGCCAGGCCGGCGTCGCCGAACCCTCGCACGTCGTCATGGCGATGGGACGCAGCGAGCGCGATGCGAGGAGCGTGCTGCGGCTGACGCTCGGGCGCACGTCGACGGATGCCGACGTCGACGCCGTGGTCGCGGTGATCGCCGACGTCTACGCCCGGGCGTCCGGATCCGGCACAGGTGCGGGCTCGTAGACTGGACGGATGCGGATCCTTGCGGCCATGAGCGGTGGCGTCGACTCGGCCGTCGCGGCCGCCCGGGCCGTGGAGGCGGGGCACGACGTCGTCGGTGTGCATCTCGCCCTCTCGCGGGCCGGCGGAACCCTGCGGACCGGCAGTCGCGGATGCTGCACGATCGAAGACGCCCTCGACGCGCGTCGTGCCGCCGACGTGCTCGGCATCCCGTTCTACGTCTGGGACTTCTCGGAGCGCTTCCGCGACGACGTGATCGGCGACTTCGTCGCGGAGTACCGGGCCGGACGCACGCCCAACCCGTGCATGCGCTGCAACGAGAAGATCAAGTTCGCCGCCCTCCTCGCCCGGGCGATCGAGCTGGGCTTCGATGCCGTCTGCACCGGCCACTACGCGACCCTGATCGACGGCGAGGGCGGCCGCGAACTGCACCGCGCCGCCGACGACGCGAAGGACCAGTCCTACGTCCTCGGGGTGCTCACCGCCGAGCAGCTCGCGCACACGTACTTCCCGCTCGGCACCACGCCGTCGAAGGCGGTCGTGCGCGCCGAAGCGGCCGCGCGCGGACTGAGCGTGGCGCAGAAGCCCGACAGCCACGACATCTGCTTCATCCCCGACGGCGACACGCGCGGCTGGCTGGCCGAGAAGGTCGGGACGGCGACCGGTGAGATCGTCGACCGAGAAGGATCGGTCGTCGGCTCGCACGAGGGCGCGCACGCCTTCACGGTCGGTCAGCGGCGCGGACTGAACCTCGGCATCCCCGCTGCCGACGGCAAGCCGCGGTTCGTGCTCGAGGTGCGCCCCGTGTCGAACACCGTCGTCGTGGGGCCGAAGGAGGCGCTGGCCATCGCCGAGATCGCGGGCACACGGCACAGCTGGGCGGGTGCGGCCCCGGTCGACGCCGAGTTCGCCTGCGAGGTGCAGATCCGCGCACACGCCGAGCCCGTCGCCGCGCAGGCGTTCGTGGAGCCCGACGGCGTGCGGGTGGTGCCTCGCGTGCCGCTCGACGGCGTCGCCCCGGGACAGACCGCCGTGCTCTACGTGGGCACGCGGGTGCTGGGGCAGTTCACGATCGACCGCACCGTGTCAGCGGTCCCGGCGGGTGCGTAGCCCCCTCGATTGTCGGCACCCGCTCGTAGACTGACGGGGTGCCGGAGAACATCTCGTTGGAAGACGCCCGTACCGAGGCCGCGGAGCTGACGACCCGCATCCTCGAGGCGAAGGACGCGTACTACGGTCGCGACACGTCGATCGTCGACGACGCCACCTACGACGGGTGGATGCATCGCCTGGAGGAGCTCGAGCGACTGCATCCCGAGCTCCAGGGCCAGGATTCGCCGACGCAGATGGTGGGGGCGGCCGAGAACACGGGGCTCGCGACCATCGAGCACGCCGAGCGGATGCTGAGCCTCGACAACGTCTTCTCGATCGACGAGCTGCGGGAGTGGGCCGCGAAGACGCAGGCCTCCGCCGGGCGACGCGTGGCCTGGCTGACCGAGCTCAAGATCGACGGCCTCGCCATCAATCTGCGGTATGAGAACGGGGTCCTGACCTCGGCGGCGACGCGCGGCGACGGACGGGTCGGCGAGATCGTGACCGAGAACGCCCTGCGCCTCCCGGAGATCCCCGAGCGGCTCAGCGGGGAGGGGCACCCCGACATCGTGGAGGTGCGCGGTGAGGTGTTCATCCCGGTGGCGGCCTTCGAGCGCCTGAACGCCGCGCAGGCGGAGTTCCGTGAGCGGGCGTACGCCGACGCCCTCGAGCGCTGGGAAGCGCGGGCGGGCGCGAAGAAGCCGTTCGACGAGGAGAAGGCGCGCACGGCCGCTGCTCGTCGGTTCCCCGCCTTCGCGAACCCGCGGAACGCCGCCAGCGGCGGCCTGCGGCAGCAGATCGACAAGAAGAACGGGATGGAGCTCGAGGCCGGACTCCTGCGCATCGCATCGCTCGCCCTGTACGTGCACGGGGTCGGTGCGTGGCGCAACCCGCCCGTCGCGGCCCAGAGCGAGGTGTACGACCTGCTCTCCGGGTGGGGTCTGCCCACGAGTCCCCACACCCGCGTGTGCACCTCGATCGACGAGGCGGTGGAGTTCGTCGAGCACTACGGCGAGCACCGGCACGACGTCGAGCACGAGCTCGACGGCATCGTGGTCAAGGTCGACGAGCTGGAGCTGCACGACGAGCTGGGCGCCACGAGTCGCGCCCCGCGCTGGGCGATCGCGTACAAGTACCCGCCCGAAGAGGTGCAGACGAAGCTCCTCGACATCGTCGTGTCGGTGGGCCGCACCGGCCGTGCCACGCCGTTCGCCGTCATGGCTCCCGCCCAGGTGGCAGGCTCGGTGGTGCGTCAGGCGACCCTCCACAACAAGGACGTCGTGAAGGCCAAGGGCGTGCTCATCGGCGACACGGTGGTGCTGCGCAAGGCCGGCGACGTGATCCCGGAGGTGCTCGGTCCGGTGGCCGAGAAGCGCGACGGCACCGAGCGCGAGTTCGTCATGCCCGCCGTCTGTCCCGAGTGCGGCACGCCCCTGCGCCCGATGAAGGCGGGCGACATCGACCTGCGCTGCCCGAACGCGCGGTCGTGCCCCGCGCAGGTGCGGGGGCGCGTGGAGCACATCGGCTCCCGCGGCGCACTCGATGTCGAAGCGCTCGGCGAGGTCACGGCGGCGGCGCTGACGCAGCCGACGTCTCCCGCCGTCCCACCGCTCGAGACCGAGGCGGGGCTGTTCGAGCTCACCGTGGAGCAGCTGGTGCCGATCGAGGTCGTGGTCCGCGACGCCGAGACCGGGCTGCCGCGGGAAGACGACGACGGCGTCGTGAAGATGCGGGCGCCGTTCCGTCGCAATCCCACCGCGGCGGAGAAGAAGGCCGGCGCCGTCGGGCCGCAGCCGTCGTCCCAGGCGGTCACGCTGCTGGCCGAGCTGGAGAAGGCCAAGACCAAGGACCTCTGGCGACTGCTGGTCTCGCTCAACGTGCGCCACGTGGGTCCGGTGGCGGCTCGTGCACTCGCGCAGTGGTTCGGCTCGCTCGACGCCATCCGCGCCGCTTCGCGCGAGGAGCTCGCGTCCGTCGAAGGGGTGGGCGGGATCATCGCCGACTCGCTGATCGCCTGGTTCGACGAGCCGTGGCATCAGGAGATCGTCGAGCGCTGGGCCCGGGCGGGCGTGCAGTGGTCGACGCCGGGTCACCCCGGTCCCGGAGCGGCAGTGGCCGCGGGCGGTGTTCTCGAAGGCCTCACCGTCGTGGCGACCGGCTCGCTCGAGGGGTACACGCGCGAGGGAGCACAGGAGGCGATCATCAAGGCCGGGGGCAAGGCGGCCTCGAGCGTCTCGAAGAAGACCGATTTCGTCGCAGCGGGCCCGGGCGCCGGTTCCAAGCTCGCCAAGGCCGAAGAGCTCGGTCTCCGCATCCTCGACGCCGCCCAGTTCCACCTGCTCGTGACAGAGGGGCCGGGAGCCCTGGGCTGACGGTCAGTTCTTGTGCCGCGGTTTGCGGAAAGGCTTCTCCTCCCGGGCGGGCCGATCATCGCGATCGCGCTTCTCGGGACGGCGTCGCTCGGCGCGGTCAGCGCGATCGTAGCGATCTGCGCCGTCGCGCGGCGCGCTGCGGCGGGCCCCGGGGCCACGGTCGGGCGCGATCTCGATCAGGCGGCCCGAGATCCGCGTGTCGCGCAGCTTGTCCAGGACCGCCGCCGGAAGCGTGGCCGGCAGTTCGACGATCGAGAAGTCGGGGCGGATGGTGATCGCGCCGAAGTCGTCGCGACCGAGACCGCCCTCGTTCGCGAGAGCGCCGACGATCTGCCGCGGCTCGACCCGGTGGCGACGCCCGACCTCGATGCGATAGGGCGCGTAGTCCCCGCGGTTCCGGCGCTCGGTGCGCGGCTCTCGGGTCTCGCGTGCCGCACGCTCCCGCGGCGGTCGGTTGTCGTGCTCGACGGCCCGGGAGAGCGCGTCGTCGGCGGGATCCAGGAGCAGGGGCGTGTCGCCCTGCGCGACGACGGCGAGGGCCGCCGCGACGTCGGCCTCGGGCACGTCGTGGTTGCGCACGTAATGGCCGATGATGTCGCGGAACTTTTCGATGCGCGATGTCTCGGTGAGGGCGGCGGTGATGGCGTCGTCGAAGCGCGTCAGGCGGGTGGTGTTGACGTCTTCGGTGCTGGGCAGCTGCATCTGCGTCGGCTGCTGCCGCGTCGCCTTCTCGATGTGCTTGAGCAGGTAGCGCTCGCGCGGGGTGATGAAGCTGATCGCGTCACCCGAACGCCCGGCGCGGCCCGTGCGGCCGATCCGGTGCACATACGACTCGGTGTCGGTCGGGATGTCGAAGTTGACGACGTGGCTGATGCGCTCGACGTCGAGTCCGCGGGCGGCGACGTCTGTCGCGACGAGGATGTCGAGCTTGCCGTCCTTGAGCTGGTTGACGCTGCGCTCCCGCTGCACCTGGGGCACGTCGCCGTTGATGGCGGCGGCGGAGTAGCCGCGGGCACGGAGCTTCTCCGCGAGCGTCTCCGTCTCGTTCTTCGTGCGCACGAAGACGATCATCCCGTCGAAGTTCTCGACCTCGAGGATGCGCGTGAGGGCGTCGACCTTCTGCGCGTACGACACGACGAGATACCGCTGGGTGATGTTCGTCCCCGTGGCGGTCTTCGACCGGATGCTGATCTCCTCGGGGTCGCGCAGGTACTTCTGTGCGAGTCGACGGATCTGCGGCGGCATGGTGGCCGAGAACAGGGCGACCTGCTTCTCCTCGGGCGTCTGGGCGAGGATCTGCTCGACGTCCTCCGCGAAGCCCATCTTCAGCATCTCATCGGCCTCGTCCAGCACCAGGTACTGCAGCTCGGAGAGGTCGAGCGTGCCCTTGGCGAGGTGGTCCATGATGCGGCCCGGCGTGCCGACGACGACGTGCACGCCGCGGCGCAGGGCCGACAGCTGGACCCCGTATCCCTGCCCGCCGTACACGGGGAGGACGTGAACGCCCTTCATGCGCGACGCGTACGACTCGAACGCCTCGCACACCTGGAGCGCGAGTTCGCGCGTGGGGGCGAGCACCAGGGCCTGCGGCGTCTTCTGCGACACGTCGAGGCGCTCGAGCACCGGCAGGGCGAACGCGGCGGTCTTGCCGGTTCCGGTCTGCGCCATCCCCACGACGTCGCGACCCGACAGCAGGGTCGGAATGGTCGCCGCCTGGATGGGGGACGGGGTCTCGTAGCCGAGCTCCCTGATGGCCTTGAGGACGGGCCCGGTGATGCCCAGCTCCTCGAATCCGGGGGTGGCGGGGGAGTCCTCGGGGGCGTCGGTCAGCGCTGCGTCGTCAGGGGTCACTTCCCAAGGGTAGCGCCCCGGCACCGTCGCCCGCCTGTGAGGCCGACCTCACGCGCCGGTGGTGAGGGCGACCAGCTTGTCCTTGACCTGCCGGCGCAGCACCTTGCCGATGAGCGACCGGGGAAGGTCGTCGACGACGAAGATCCGGCGCGGGACCTTGTAGGGGGTGAGGATGCTGCGGGCGAACTCGCGGATCGCCTCGACGTCGATCTCGCTCGCACCGTCGACGACGATCGCCGCGACGACCTCCTCGCCCGAGTGCTCGCTGGGGAGCCCGACGACCGCCGCGTCCGCGACCTGAGGATGCTGCCGCAGGGCGTTCTCGACCTCGGTCGGCGCCACGTTGAAGCCGCCGGTGATGATGAGCTCCTTGATGCGGTCGACGATGCGGATGAATCCGGCGGCATCGATCGTGACGATGTCGCCCGTGCGGAACCAGCCGTCGACGAAGACGGCGTCGGTCTCCTCCGGCTTGCCGTAGTAGCCCGAGAAGACCTGCGGGCCGCGCACGACCAGCTCACCGGGCGATCCCTCCGGCACGTCCTCCGTGGGGGCGTCGGGATCGACGACCCGGCACTCTGTTCCGGGCAGCGGGAGGCCGACGGTGCCGGGCACGCGGTTGTCGGCGACGGGGTTGGCCATCAGTACGGGCGAGCATTCGCTCAGACCGTAGCCCTCCACGAGGTATCCGCCGGTCGCCGCCTCGAAGGGGACGACGAGATCGTGCGGAAGCGCCATGGCGCCCGAGATCGCGACCCCGATGCCCTCGAGAGACACGCCCAGGGCCTTCGCCGCCGAGAGGAGCCGATCGGCGATCGGAGGGACCAGGGGCAGGAACGTCGCCGGATGCCTCTTCACGACGTCGAGCATCAGGTCGGGGTCGAACTTCGGGAAGAGCACCAATCTCGCGCCCATCGACATCGCGAAGGTGAGGCAGAGCGTGAGGCCGTACGCGTGGAACATGGGCAGCACGGCGTAGACGACGCATCCTTCGCCTCGCCGGATCGACGGCACCCACGCACGCGCCTGCGCGGCGTTCGCGAGCAGGTTGCGGTGCGTCAGAGCTGCGCCCTTGGGAGTTCCGGTGGTGCCCGACGTGTACTGGATGATCGCCAGGTCGTCGGTCCCGGGCGTCGGGTGGGAGGCGGGCAGTGGAGCAGAGCGCACGAGCGCCTCCCACGTCACCGTGCCCCGCACCTTCTCGGTGAGCGCCGCGCGCGACACGCGTGCCTTCGCCACCGGCAGCCGCAGCGCCGCGCGGGTGAGCAGCGGCATCGCGCGGGTGACGTCGACCGACACCAGACCGGCGACCTGCAGATCGGCCGGGAACTCCTGCACGGTGCGCACGACTTTGTTCCAGACGATCGCGTGCTTCGCGCCGTGGTCCTCGAACTGCTTGCGCAGCTCGCGCGGCGTGTAGAGCGGGTTGTGCTCCACGACCACCGCGCCCAGGCGCAGGACCGCGTAGAACGCGACGATGTGCTGTGGGCAGTTCGGCAGCACGATCGCGACGGGATCGCCCGCACGTACGCCGAGGTCTCGCAGTCCGGATGCCGCGCGGTCGATCGCCTCCTGCAGCTGGGCGTACGTCGTCTCCCGGCCGAAGAACTGCAGCGCGACGGCATCCGGATAGTCCCGGACGGAGGCGGCGACGATGTCGATGAGCGACCCCTCGACGGGATCGAGGTCTTCCGGGACGCCGGCGGCGTAACTGGCGATCCACGGACGAGGAGGCTGATACGAGCTCACGAGCCCAGCATAGGGCTCGGGGTGCAGCCGAGCCGAGAGGGATCGAGGGCGCCAACTAGACTGAGGTGGTGTCTGAAATCACCCCTGATCTCGTGCGCCATCTCGGCGTGCTCGCTCGCATCCAGCTGAACGACGACGAGGTGTCGCGGCTCACGGGCCAGCTCGACGCCATCGTCGACAACATCGCGAAGGTGTCGGAGGTCGCGACCGCCGATGTCGTCGCGACGAGCCACCCGATCCCTCTCAGCAACGTCTTCCGCCCCGACGAGGTCGGACAGACGCTCACGCACGAGCAGGTGCTGCAGAACGCGCCGGACCAGGCCGACGGCCGCTTCCGCGTCACCGCGATCCTGGGGGAGGAGCAGTGAGCGACATCATCCGTCTGACCGCAGCCGAGCTCGCCGACAAGCTCTCCTCGCGCGAGATCTCCAGCGTCGAGGCCACGCAGGCGCACCTCGACCGCATCGCCGCCGTCGACGGCGACGTCCATGCATTCCTGCACGTGAACGAGGGCGCGATCGCCGCCGCCTCCGAGATCGACGCCCGTCGCGCGGCGGGGGAGGAGCTCGGGCCCGTCGCCGGCGTCCCGCTCGCGATCAAGGACGTCCTGGTCACGACCGATCAGCCGACCACCAGCGGTTCGCGCATCCTCGAAGGCTACCGGTCGCCCTACGATGCGACGGTCGTCGCCCGCTCGCGTGCCGCCGGTCTCATCCCGCTCGGGAAGACGAACATGGACGAGTTCGCCATGGGGTCGTCCACCGAGCACTCGGCGTACGGCCCGACGCGCAACCCGTGGGACCTCGACCGGATCCCCGGCGGATCCGGCGGCGGTTCGGCGGCCGCGGTGGCCGCGTTCGAGGCGCCTCTCGCGCTGGGTTCCGACACCGGTGGCTCGATCCGCCAGCCGGCCCACGTGACCGGGACCGTCGGGGTGAAGCCCACGTACGGCGGAGTCAGCCGGTACGGCGCGATCGCTCTGGCATCGAGCCTCGATCAGGTCGGACCGGTCACACGGACCGTTCTCGACGCCGGTCTGCTCCACGACGTCATCGGCGGGCACGATCCGAAGGACTCGACCTCGCTCACCGACGCCTGGCCGTCGTTCGCCGAGGCCGCCCGACAGGGCGCCCGGGGCGAGGTGCTGAAGGGTCTCAAGGTCGGCGTCATCCGCGAGCTCCCCGACAGCGGCTTCCAGCCCGGTGTCGCGGGATCGTTCCGCAGCGCCCTCGCGCTCATGGAGGCGCAGGGCGCGGAGATCGTCGAGATCGGCGCCCCGCACTTCGAATACGGCGTCGCCGCGTACTACCTGATCCTCCCCGCGGAGGCGTCGAGCAATCTCGCCAAGTTCGACTCCGTGCGCTTCGGACTCCGGGTGACCCCCGGCGGCAATCCCACCGTCGAAGACGTGATGTCGGCCACCCGCGACGCCGGCTTCGGCGACGAGGTCAAGCGGCGCATCATCCTCGGGACCTACGCACTGTCGGCCGGATACTACGACGCCTACTACGGCAGCGCGCAGAAGGTGCGGACTCTGATCCAGCAGGACTTCGCCCGTGCCTTCGCCGACGTCGACATCATCGCGACGCCGTCGGCGCCGACGACGGCGTTCAGGATCGGCGAGAAGGTCGACGATCCGCTGCAGATGTACCTCAACGACTTCACCACCATCCCGGCGAACCTCGCCGGAGTGCCCGGCATCTCGATCCCGAGCGGGATCGCCGAGGAGGACGGCCTGCCCGTCGGCATCCAGTTCCTCGCACCCGCACGGGAGGACGCCCGTCTGTACGAGGTGGGCGCCGCGCTCGAAGCCGCGCTGCTCGATTCGTGGGGGGCGCCGATCCTCTCCCGGGCTCCGCGGTTGCCCGGCGAGCGAAGCGAGACGACGAACGCAGGAGGGACCCGCTGATGGCCGCCGCCACGCTCATGGACTACGACGAGGCGCTCGAGCTGTTCGAGCCCGTACTCGGTTTCGAGGTGCACGTCGAGCTGAACACGAACACCAAGATGTTCTCCGATGCGCCGAACCCGGCCAACGACGCGTACCACGCGGCTGAGCCCAACACGCTCATCGCACCCGTCGACCTCGGTCTGCCCGGGTCGCTTCCGGTGGTCAACGAGACCGCCATCCGCTCGTCGATCAGCCTCGGCCTCGCCCTGGGCTGCTCGATCGCGCCGTCCAGCCGCTTCGCCCGGAAGAACTACTTCTACCCGGATCTGGGCAAGAACTATCAGATCTCCCAGTACGACGAGCCCATCGCGTTCGAGGGGTCGGTCGAGGTCGAGCTCGAAGACGGCACCGTCGTCCAGGTCCCGATCGAGCGGGCGCACATGGAGGAGGACGCGGGCAAGCTCACCCACATGGGCGGGGCGACGGGTCGCATCCAAGGGGCGGAATACTCCCTGGTGGACTACAACCGCGCCGGAGTGCCCCTGGTCGAGATCGTCACCAAGACGATCTTCGGCACCGACCACCGCGCGCCCGAGGTGGCGAAAGCGTACGTCGCCACCATCCGCGACATCGTCCGCGGGCTGGGCATCTCGGAGGCCCGGCTCGAACGTGGCAACCTGCGCTGCGACGCGAACGTCTCGCTGCGGCGGCGCGTCGCCCCGGGTGCGCCCGCAGAGCCGCTGGGCACGCGCACCGAGACCAAGAACGTGAACTCCATGCGGTCGGTCGAACGGGCCGTGCGCTACGAGATCCAGCGTCAGGCGCGGATCCTCGCCGATGGCGGGACGATCACGCAGGAGACGCGCCACTGGCACGAGGACACCGGGACGACCTCGCCCGGTCGCCCCAAGTCGGATGCCGACGACTACCGGTACTTCCCCGAGCCCGACCTGCTCCCGGTGCAGCCGGCTCCCGAGCTGATCGAAGAGCTCCGTGCGGGGCTGCCGGAACAGCCGGTCGCACGACGCCGACGCCTGATGACCGAGTGGGGCTTCACCGACCTCGAGTTCCAGGACGTGCGCAACAACGGCGTGCTCGACGAGGTCGAGCAGACCATCGCCGCAGGGGCGACCCCGGCGGCCGCGCGCAAGTGGTGGACGGGGGAGATCTCGCGCCTGGCGAACGCCCGGGAGAAGGAGGCGTCGGAGCTGATCAGCCCCGCGAACGTCGTCGCCCTGCAGAAGCTGATCGACGCGGGTACGCTCACCGACAAGCTGGCGCGTCAGGTGCTCGAAGGCGTCATCGCCGGCGAGGGCACGCCGCAGCAGGTGGTCGATGCGCGCGGTCTCGCGGTCGTGTCCGACGACGGTGCGCTGATCGCGGCCATCGACGAGGCGCTCACCTCTCAGCCCGACGTGCTGGCCAAGATCAAGGACGGCAAGGTGCAGGCCGCCGGAGCGATCATCGGCGCCGTGATGAAGTCCATGAAGGGTCAGGCCGACGCCGCCCGCGTGCGTGAGCTGATCCTCGAGCGCGCCGCGCAGTGACATCGGGGCGGGCTCGGCGATCACTCGATCACCGAGCCCGCCCGGCGCCGCGTCATCCG
Source organism: Microbacterium martis (assembly GCF_047246685.1). NCBI lineage: Bacteria > Bacillati > Actinomycetota > Actinomycetes > Micrococcales > Microbacteriaceae > Microbacterium > Microbacterium martis. Next base: position 1,099,005 of record NZ_JBFOKT010000001.1, read on the forward strand.
TCCGGGGGAGAATGGTCGTATGGGACACGGCGACGGCAGGGGTCGGCTCACTTCGTCCGCTGACGCCGACGACACCGGCACCCGCATCCTCCATGTCGACATGGATGCGTTCTACGCGGCCGTGGAGATCCTCGACGACCGGAGCCTGGCGGGGCTGCCGCTCATCATCGGCGCACCGGACGGCAGGTCGGTCGTCTCCAGCGCGTCGTACGAGGCACGGCGCTACGGCGTGCATGCCGCGATGCCGGTGGCGCAGGCCCTGCGCCTGTGCCCGACGGCGCGTGTCGTCGTGCCGCACTTCTCCCGGTACCAGCCCGTCTCCCGCCAGGTCATGGCGATCTTCGAGTCGTTCACGCCGCTGGTCGAGCCGCTGTCGGTCGACGAGGCCTTTCTCGACGTGCAGGGAGTCCGCCGGCTGTGGGGAAGTCCGGCGCAGATCGCGGCGATGATCCGCCGTCGGGTCGCCGACGAGGTCGGTATCACGTGCAGCGTCGGCGTCGCCGCCACCAAGCACGTGGCGAAGATGGCGTCGACGATGGCCAAGCCCGACGGGATGCTCGTCGTCGCGGCCGCGGACACGCTCGAGTTCCTCGGTCCCCGGCCGGTGCGTGCGATGTGGGGTGTCGGGCCGAAGGCCGCCGAGGCTCTCGAGGGGCGTGGCATCCGGACGATCGGCGACATCCGCTCCTCGTCTCTCCAGGTTCTCGAACGCGCCGTCGGCCCGGCTCTGAGTGCGCGCCTGACGCAGCTCGCCCGGGGCGAAGACCCGCGAGCGGTCGAGACGGAACGCGTCGAGAAGAGCATCGGGCACGAGGAGACCTTCGACGAGGACATCCGCGATCGCTCCTTCCTGCGTGCGGAGCTGCTGCGGCTCGCCGATCGCGTCGCGGCCCGTCTGCGCCGGGCCGAATGGGAGGCCGCGACGGTCTCGATCAAGGTGCGTTTCGACGACTTCCGCACCGTGAACCGCTCGCAGACCCTCAGCGAGCCCTCGGCCGTCGGTCAGCGCCTCGGCGAGGCCGCCCAAGGACTGTTCGATCAGATCGATCGCCGCGACCCGGTGCGGCTGATCGGCGTGCGCGCCGAGAACCTCCGGCCGGCGGGCGCCGGCGGGCTCGGACTCTGGGACGACGACGCGGACTGGCGGAGGGTGGAGGGTGCCGTCGACGAGGCGGTCGCCCGCTTCGGCACCGCCACGATCGGCCGCGCCCGCCACATCGGCCGCGGCGAAGGCAGGGGAGCGCCGCAGCATCCGAAGGCGCACGGCGTCGATTGACCGTCCGCTCGGGTGCGCGGTCGGCTAGCGTGGGACCATGCCGAACATTGCACTGGAACTCGGAAAGCAGGTCGCGTCCTTCGGCGTGAAGAGCGCGTACGGAGAGCCGCAGACCGTCGACGGAGTGACGATCACTCCGGTGTCGTTCACCTACTCCGGTTTCGGCGGCGGCAGCGGCGACGGCGGCGAGGGCGGCGGAGGCGGAGGGGTCTCCATCCCCGTCGGCGTGTACGTGCGCCGCGAGGAGGGGCTTCGATTCGAACCCAACATCGTCACGCTGCTGGCGGTCGCGGTTCCGTTCGTCTGGGTCACCGGTCGAGCACTGACGCGCATCATCCGTGCCCTCAAGAAGTGACGATCCCGTCGGGGCGGCCCTCGCGCACGCCGCGACGCTGATCGCGCAGGATGTCCGTGCACTGGCGGCCGCGAATCCCGTCGTGCTCATCGACGGGCGAAGCGGCGCTGGCAAGACGACGCTCGCGGCGGAGCTGGCCGCGAGCTGGCCGCTGGCAGGACGCGTCCAGCTCATCGCCCTCGACTCGCTCTATCCGGGCTGGGACGGCCTCGACGCCGGCGTCGACCGTGCGCTCGAGTGGATCCTGCGCCCGCACGGCCGCGGCATGCTCGGCACGTGGCGACGATGGGACTGGGAGCGGGAGACCGAGGCGGAGAGCCATGCCGTGGATCCCTCGCTCGGCGTGATCGTCGAGGGCAGCGGCATCCTCACTGCGGCGACCGCGGGCCTCGGCGACGTACGCGTCTGGGTGGAATCGGCGGAGGATCGTCGCAAGGCGCGCGCGCTCGCCCGTGACGGCGACGCCTACCGGCCGCACTGGGATCGGTGGGCGGCCCAAGAGCGGCGCCATGTGGAGCGGGACGACCCTCGGACGCTGACGACGAGGATCATCGAGATCCCGTGATCACGGCTTCCGACGGTCGTCGAGTTCGTCGGCCGCCTGGATGAGGATCTCGAGTCGGTATCCGAGCCAGTCGTAGACGTCGTGCCGGCCGTCGTCCGCGCCGTCCTCCTCGGCCGTGATCCCGAGTCGGTCGGCGATCACCAGGCGCACCGCGGTCAGCGTGCGCAGCCAGGCGTCGAGATCGTCGGCATCGACCACGAGTCGGCGCTCCTGGACCGCCTCCGCCTCGGTCAGCCGTTCGAGATCGACGTCGAACGGTGCGAGGTCTCGACGGACCGTCACGGCGTCGTTCATCCGGCGGTCGAGAAGATCCTCGCGGGTGCTCTCCGAGAAGGTCGATGCGGCGTGCGGATCGTCGGGGTAGGCGTTCGGCGTCAGGCGCCGCAACGCGCTGTCGTCGGCATCGGCGTCGCCGAGGAACTCGCGGAACTCGTCGACGAGTCGCACCAGCTGACAGCCCTCGATGAGGGCGAGGGGAAGGACGGCAGCGTGCTCGCTCATCGTGACGCCTTCCGCACGGTCGCCCACAGCCCGTAATCGTGCATGGCCTGGGCGTGGACCTCCATCGTCTCGCGCGGACCGGTGGAGACGATCGCGTGGCCGTCATGGTGCACGGACAGCATCAAGGCGGTCGCCCGCTCGATGGAGTATCCGAAGTACGTGCGGAAGACGCGCACGACGTAGCTCATCAGATTCACCGGGTCGTTCCAGACGACGACCTCCCACGGCTCCAGCGGCGCCGCACGGAGGTCGACGTCCTCCTCGAGATCGGGAGTGGCCGCGGGCGTGCTCATGCCCAGCCCATCCGGTGCAGCTGCTCGTCATCGAGTCCGTAGTAGTGGGCGATCTCATGGACCAGGGTGGTGTGGATCTCGTCGCGCAGCTCCTGCTCGTCCTCCACCTGGTCGAGATGGGGTTCGCGGTACAGCACGATGCGATCGGGGAGCTCGCCCATGCCGTACTGCGTGCGCTCCGTCAGGGCCAGCCCGTCGTACAGGCCGAGAAGATCGAGGCTGCCGTCCTCCGGGCGGTCCTCGGTGACGAAGACGACGTTCTCCAGCCCCTCGACCATGTCGTCGGGCAGCCGATCGAGCTCGTCGATCACGAGTTCCTCGAAGGCGGCGGCATCCATGTCCATCGCCTCCAGCCTAGGGGGCCCGGACCGGCCGGAGTCAGTGCACGACGAGCAGCAGCGCGGCGACCGCGATGAAGAGAGCCCCGAACACCGAGTTGAGGACGCGCTGACCCCTCGCTGAACGCGTCAGGCGGCGGAACGGTCGCGCGGCCACGGCGAAGAAGCCCCACATGACCGCGACATCGACCACGATGACGGTCGCGATGAGCGTGAGGTACTGCGGCAGCGGGGGCTGGTCGAGCCGGATGAACTGCGGGATGAAGGCGAGGAAGAACACGATCGCCTTCGGGTTGAGGAGGTTCACCCAGAAGCCCCGGCGGATCATCGACCAGTGTCCCTCCCGAAGGGCGACCGGGTCGAGATCGGAGTCGTGGACGGCCGCCGGGCGCGCGAGGATGAGCCGGAGGCCGAGGAACGCTAGGTAGGCCGCGCCGGCGATCCTGATCGCCGTGAACAGCACCTCCGATCGCGCGACGATGAGACCGACGCCGGCCGCCACGATCGCGACATGCACGATCAGGGCGAGTTGCTGGCCGATGATGCCCCAGATCGATCGGCGCCAGCCCTCGTTCAGCGCGTTCGTCATCGTGTTGATGGCACCGGCGCCGGGCGTGAAGCTGATGACCACGGATGCGGTGAGGAGAGACAGCCAGACCGCGAGCGACACCTCGACAGTCTAGGGCCGTGCGTGAGATCGTCACCACGCACAAGAGGCCCGGATCACGCGATCCGGGCCTCTTCCGTGGGGTGAGTAACGGGACTCGAACCCGCGACATCCGGCACCACAAGCCAGCGCTCTACCAGCTGAGCTATACCCACCATGTGCCCACCGGAGCGGGCGACCAGACGAGTCTATTACATGTTGGCGATGAACTCGGACATGGTGCGCCGGGCGATGTCGCGGGCGTCGTCGCTGGAGGGACCGGGCTCGTCGACGAACACGGCGGCGCGGTAGTACTGGAGCTCGCGGATGGATTCGAGGATGTCGGCGAGCGCGCGATGCCCGCCGTCCTTCGACGGAGCCTGGAAGAAGACGCGTGGGTACCAGCGCCGCGAGAGCTCCTTGATGCTGGAGACGTCGACGTTGCGGTAGTGCAGCCACTGGTCGACCTGGGGCATGTACTTCGCCAGGAACATCCGGTCGGTGCCGATGGTGTTGCCGGCGAGGGGCGCCTTGCGCTCGAGGGGGACGAACCGTCGGATGTAGGCGAGAGTCAGCGCCTCGGCCTCGGCGAGCGGGAGACCGTGAGGGATCTCCTCGATGAGACCGGATGACTCGTGCATCTTCGTGACGAACTCGTTCATGTTCGCCAGCGCTGATGCATTCGGACGGATGACGACCTGGAATCCCGGGTCGATGGGCCGCAGCTCGAAATCGGTGATCACGACGGCGATCTCGACGAGCTCGTCGACAGCGAGATCGAGCCCCGTCATCTCGCAGTCGATCCAGACGAGGCGGTCGTTCTCGGACGCAGATACCATCACGCCATACTATCGACGGGCCCGACATCGCCGGTCGGTCGCGGTACGGTAGACGCATACGCCTCCGTAGCTCAGCGGAAGAGCAGCGGCCTTCTAATCCGCCGGTCGCAGGTTCGAATCCTGCCGGGGGCGCTCCCGTTCCGCCGTCATCCCCGATGTCGGGCTCGCACGCGTCGTCTGATCGTCACGAGTAGCGCAGAGCAGCGACCGCATCGTCTGCCCTCCAGAACTCGCCGACGAGCCGGAAGGTTCCGGTCGCCAGATGCAGCCGCTCCGCGCGGAAGCGCAGGCCCAGCGGGTCGGCCACGATGCGGAGGTGGCCGAGGACGCGTTCGGTGCGGTCTTTCACCCGCCAGAGATGATCGGCCGCGCGGACGAGATGCTCGGCGGGGGAGGTGAGCCGAGGCGTCGCGTACGGGACCTCGGGCAGATGGATCGTCAGGCTGTCGGACATCGGTGCTCCCTTCTGATTCGAACATATGACCGACCACCGACATTCGGTCTCCCGCGGGTCGCCCCGGCCGGACGGACCTCGTCGGGGATCCTGCACCGGCTTCCGGCCGATGGAGTTGTCCACCGTTCGCGGATCTCACCTGCTCCGACGGACGACGGCCCCCGCACCCTGGAGAGACCCCGGGCGATCGCCCGGGTCCATCGAGAGGACAGAACATGATCGACACCGTCACCATCGTCGGCAGGGTCGCCACCGATCCCACGCAGGGCCAGACAGGAGGTGGCGTGCCGGTCACGAACTTCCGGATGGCGAGCACGCACCGCCGCTTCGACAACACGACGCAGACCTGGACCGACTCCGGGACCAACTGGTTCTCCGTCGCCGCGTTCCGTCAGCTCGGAGAGCACGCCAAGGCGTCGTTGAGGACCGGCGACAGCATCATCGTGACCGGTCGACTGCGCATCCGGACCTGGGAGAGCAACGGGCGGCAGGGGACCAGTGTCGACATCGAGGCCGATGCGATCGGCCACGACCTCCGGTGGGGGACGACGGCCTACCGGCCTCGCCGCTCGACCCCCGCGGATGCCGCCGCGCGCCCCGGAGTTCGAGACCAGGATCCCGAAAGTGACGCGCATGGGCAGGGTGCACAGGTCCAGGTCGACGCCGAGGGGCAGCCCGCATCCGCCGAGGACGAAGCGCTGCCCGACCTCGACCTGTCCTGGGCGGAGCCGGCGCGCGAGCCCGACGCGGTCCACGCGTCGGTGCACTGAGGCGGAAGGGCGCGGAGCGGCTCGCGCGGCGGCGCTCGGGCACCGCCCGTCGCTCGGCACGTAGACTCGGCACGTGCTTCGACGACCGGTCTCCGCAGCCGCGCGAACCGCCGTGCTCGTCACGGCGTTCGCGGCCGTGGTGGTCCCGCTCTCCGCCTGCACCTCCTCTCCGGCGGGGCCGCCGTCGCCGTCGCCTGCGGTCGCCACCCCATCGCCCGACGCCGCACCGTCGGCACCGTCCTTCGATCCGGATGGCACCGCCGAGGACAATCTCGGGATCTTCCGACACGTCGCGGAGGAGATCTGGGCGACCGACCAGCGCGGATCCGGCCGGGCCTACATCGATGCGCTCACCGCTGCGGGTTTCGATCGCGGGGCCATGCAGGTGACCCAGGATCGGTCGACGGTCGGCAACCCGGCCGAGAGCCTGCAGTTCTCGGTGCGCTGGGGTGCGGAAGAGTGCCTCATCGGTCAGGTCGGCCCGTCGACCGGCCAGGTGGTCGCCGCCGTGATGCCGCAGCTGGCCGAGGGGCGGTGTCTCATCGGCGCCACCCGCCCGATCGACTGGTGACTCCGCTCCGGGCCGGTAGGCTGGAGTGTCGATCTTCGACGCCAACAGAAGGAGCGGTTTTCGGTGGCTGAGTACATCTACTCGATGGTGCGTGCACGCAAGGCGGTGGGCGAGAAGCTCATCCTCGACGACGTCACCATGGCGTTCCTCCCCGGCGCCAAGATCGGCATGGTCGGCCCGAACGGTGCCGGTAAGTCGACGATCCTCAAGATCATGGCCGGACTCGACACGCCGTCGAACGGCGAGGCGAAGCTGTCGCCGGGCTTCTCGGTCGGCATCCTCATGCAGGAGCCCGAGCTCGACGAGTCGAAGACCGTCATCGAGAACATCCAGGACGGCATCGCGATCAAGGCCAAGGTCGACCGTTTCAACGAGATCTCGGCCCTGATGGCCGATCCCGACGCCGACTTCGACGCCCTGCTCGCCGAGATGGGCACGCTCCAGGAGGAGATCGACGCCGCCGACGGCTGGGACCTCGACTCGCAGCTCGAGCAGGCCATGGACGCCTTGCGCACCCCGCCCGCCGACGCCGCGATCGCGCCCCTCTCGGGCGGTGAGAAGCGGCGCGTCGCCCTCGCCAAGCTGCTGCTCCAGAAGCCCGATCTGCTCCTCCTCGACGAGCCCACCAACCACCTCGACGCCGAGAGCGTGCTGTGGCTCGAGCAGCACCTGCAGGCCTACAAGGGCGCGGTCATCGCCATCACCCACGACCGGTACTTTCTCGATCATGTCGCCGAGTGGATCGCCGAGGTCGACCGGGGTCGCCTGATCGGCTACGAGGGGAACTACTCGACCTACCTCGAGAAGAAGGGCGAGCGTCTCGAGATCCAGGGCAAGAAGGACGCGAAGCTCGCCAAGCGCCTCAAGGACGAGCTGGAGTGGGTGCGCTCGAGCGCCAAGGGTCGGCAGACGAAGTCGAAGGCCCGTCTCGCCCGGTACGAGGAGATGGCGGCCGAGGCGGAGCGCACCAGGAAGCTCGACTTCGAGGAGATCCAGATCCCGGCGGGTCCGCGACTGGGCAGCATCGTCATCGATGCGAAGAACCTCAAGAAGGGCTTCGACGGGCGGTCCCTCATCGAGGGTCTCAGCTTCAGCCTGCCGCCGAACGGGATCGTCGGCGTCATCGGCCCGAACGGCGTCGGAAAGACGACGCTGTTCAAGACCATCGTCGGACTCGAGCCGCTCGACGGCGGCGACCTCAAGATCGGCGAGACGGTCAAGATCAGCTACGTCGACCAGTCACGAGCCAACATCGACCCGCAGAAGACGCTGTGGGAGGTCGTCTCCGACGGACTCGACTTCATCACGGTCGGCAAGACCGAGATCCCGTCGCGCGCGTACGTGTCGAAGTTCGGGTTCAAGGGTCCCGACCAGCAGAAGAAGGCGGGCGTCCTCTCCGGCGGCGAGCGGAACCGGCTCAACCTCGCGCTCACCCTGAAGGAGGGCGGCAACCTGCTGCTCCTCGACGAGCCCACCAACGACCTCGACGTCGAGACCCTCAGCTCGCTCGAGAACGCCCTGCTCGAGTTCCCCGGCTGCGCCGTCGTGATCACGCACGACCGGTGGTTCCTCGACCGCATCGCGACGCACATCCTCGCCTACGAGGGCACCGACGAGGACCCCGACCGGTGGTACTGGTTCGAGGGCAACTTCGAGGCCTACGAGGAGAACAAGATCGAGCGCCTCGGGCCGGATGCCGCCAAGCCGCACCGCTCCACCCACCGCAAGCTCACCCGCGACTGAGCGCGCGAACCCGACCGACGATGAGCCAGGAGAAGCGCCTCCACATCCCGATCCACCTCCGCTGGGGTGATCTCGATGCGTTCAACCATGTGAACAACACTTCGATGCTCAAGCTGCTCGAGGAGGCCAGGGTCCGGGCGTTCTGGCGCGCGGGTCCGGGGGAGGAGGCGCCCTCGACCGCCGTGCTCGACTCGGGCATCGACGAGGGCATCCTCACGCTCATCGCACGTCAGGAGATCGAGTACCTCGCGCCGGTGCCGTATCAGCGCCGTCCGCTGGAAGTGCAGATGTGGTTCGGGAAGCTCGGAGGATCGAGCGTCGAGGTCTGCTACGAGGTGCACAACGATCCCCGCGCGGAGCCGCGCACGATCTATGCACGGTCGACCGCGGTGATCGTGCTGGTGGATGCCGGATCGGGGCGGCCCACCCGCCTCACGCCCGAGATGCGCGAAGCCTGGGAGCCGTACGTCGGACCGTCGATCGAGTACGCGCACCGCTAGGCATCGCGTCAGCAGGGGCCGTCGGCCGCTCAGCCGTCGTTCGCGGGCACCCGGATCATGATCTCCTGCGCGACGCTGGCGGCGAGAACACCGTCGCGCGTGTAGATGCGCCCGGTCGCGAGGCCGCGACCGCCGCGCGCGTTCGGCGACTCCTGCACGTACAGCAGCCATTCGTCGACGCGCGCCGGCCGATGCCACCACATCGCGTGATCGAGGCTCGCGACCTTGAGCCCGGGCAGGGACCAGTAGGCGCCGTGCGCGCGCAGAATCGACTCCTGGATCGTCATGTCGCTGAGATACGCGAGAACCGCCCGGTGCAGTCCCGGATCATCGGGAAGCGGCGCGCGCATCCGCATCCACACCGCCTGGTGTGCAACGTGCGCGCCCTCTCCGGGGAGGTAGAGCGGCGAGGCGACGTGACGGATGTCGGCCGCTCGCTCGCTCAGCATCCGAGCCGTTCCCTCGGGAAGACCGTCGACGCGCTGCTCGTCGGGCGCGAGGTCCTCCGGCGCGGGCACGCCGTCGGGCATCGATTCGGCGTGCTCCACGCCCGGGCCGTCGTCCTGGGCCGAGGCGATCATCGAGAAGATCGGCACGCCGTTCTGATACGCCTGCGAGCGCCGTGTCGAGAACGATCGGCCGTCGTGGATGCGGTCCACCGCGATCGTCAGCCCCTGACTCGCATCCCCGGGGCGGAGGAAGTAGCCGTGGATCGAGTGGACGGCGCGGTCCTCGGGCAGCGTCCGCTCCGCCGCGACAAGGCTCTGCGCCAGCACCTGTCCGCCGTAGATGCGGCCGGTGGGCATGGGGTGCGAAGCACCGGTGAAGATGTCTTCCGTGGTGCGGGCCTGCGTGGAATCGAGATCGAGCACGGCGAGCAGGCGGGCGACAGTGCGGACGGCGTGATCTTCGGGGCTCATGCATTCCTCTCCGCGACCGCGGGCTCGGTCCGTTGGTAGTTTAGAGCGCGTGCCGCATCACCTCGTCCTCGCCGACGCCCACAGTGCGCAAGACGTCTCGACCTTCGTCGGACGCGCGACCCGCGTCACGGAGGACGGCGTGAGGCTCCAGGCGTCCGGCGGCGTCCTGGCCCTCACGACGGCCGTCCTCGCCCCGCACGGTCTCTTCGACAGCACGCCGACCGTCCTCGCCATGCGCATCGTGCACGCCGACCCCGAGCTCGAATGCGACATCGTGGTCGACCGCCTCGACCCGACCGACGACCCCGTACGTCTCGCCCTCCCGGAGACCGGCCTCTCACCCGCCTGGGCGGGGATCGCCCCACCGCGGGGGGAGTGGGTCGCGGCATCGTCCCTCAGCGCGTCCACCATCGCCCAGCGCGCGCAATGGGGCATCTCCGCCGTCGCCCGCGGGGCCGGCCCCGGATCGGGCGAGGAGGCGGTGCGCGCCCTCCGTGCCGCGATCTGGGGCGAGTCGGACGCCGACCTGGGCGGCTTGCCGCGCGGGATCGCCTTCGCCGCCGACGCGCTGGGCTTCATCTCCGGCGAGGAGATCGTTCCCGTGCTGCAGTCGGGGCGATGGACGAGGGTGGCCTTCCGCCGGGGGCACGTGCTGTCGCGCGGACCGGTGGCCACCGGCCTGACGGCGGTCCGCGGCACCGGCGCGGACGGCTGACGCCTGGCCGGAGCCTCCGTCGGCATCGCGCCTCAGCGCGCCGCTGCGCGCCCCGCCTGTCGTCCCGAGAACAGGCAGCCGCCGAGGAACGTTCCCTCGAGCGCACGAGAGCCGTGCACGCCACCCCCGCCGAAGCCGCTGGCCTCTCCGGCGGCGAAGAGACCGGGGATCGGCTCGCCCGCCGCATCCAGCGCACGCCCGTCGAGATCGGTGTGCAGCCCGCCGAGGGACTTGCGCGTCAGAACGTGCAGCTTCACGGCGATCAGCGGTCCGGCGACGGGATCCTGCAGGCGGTGCGGCACCGCGGTCCGGATCAGCTTGTCGCCGCGGTAGCTGCGCATCGACCGCAGCATCCCGATCTGCGCATCCTTCGTGAAGTCGTTGTCGATCTCGCGGTCACGGGCCACCACCTCGCGGCGGACGTTGTCGATGTCGAGGAGATCTCCGCCCGGGTGCCGCTGCATCTGCTCGAGCAGTGACTCCAGATCGGACTCCACGATGAAGTCGGCGCCCTCGTCGAGGAACGATTGCACGGGCCCCGTCGGTCCCTTCGCGAGGCGCGACCGCAGCAGCAGCGCCACGTCCTTGCCGGTGAGATCGGGGTTCTGCTCGCTTCCGGAGAGGGCGAACTCCTTCTCGACGATCTGGCGCGAGGTGACGAACCACGAATGATCGTGACCTGTCGATCGGAGATGCGCGAGCGTGCCCAGCGTGTCGAAGCCCGGGAAGAGCGGGACGGGCAGTCGCCGTCCCGTCGCGTCCAGCCACAGCGACGACGGCCCCGGGAGGATGCGGATGCCGTGCGCCGGCCATACCGGATCCCAGTTGGTGATGCCTTCGACATAGTGCCACATCCGATCGCGGTTGATGACCCGGGCGCCGGCGGCCTCGCTCACCGCCAGCATCGAGCCGTCGACGTAGGCCGGCACACCGCTGAGCATGTGCTCCGGCGGCGTGCCCAGGCGCGACGGCCAGGCGGCTCGCACGAGATCGTGGTTGCCGCCGATGCCGCCGGACGAGACGATCGTCGCGCCGGCACGGATCTCGAACTCCCCGACCACGTCGCGCGTCGATCGCTCGCCCCGCCGCGCGGCGCTGGTCGCGAGGATCGCGCCGCGAGCGCCGATGACCCCGCCGTCGCCGACGACGAGCTCCGCGACGCGGTGACGGGCGAGGACGGTGAGGCGGCCTTCGCGCTCGCCCTGCTCGACGGCCGCGGCGAAGGGTGCGACGATGCCCGGTCCCGTTCCCCAGGTGATGTGGAAGCGAGGCACGGAGTTCCCCGGGCCGATCGCGCCGTACCCGCCCCGCTCGGCCCACCCGACGACCGGGAAGAAGCCGACGCCCCGCTCGCGCAGCCACGCCCGCTTCTCGCCGGCGGCGAACTGCAGGTACGCCTCCGCCCAACGCCGGGGCCACGCGTCGTCTTGGCGATCGAATCCGGCATTGCCGAACCAGTCCTGCGTCGCCAGCTCGAGCGAGTCGCGGATGCCGAGTCGGCGTTGCTCGGGGGAATCGACGAAGAACAGTCCGCCGAACGACCACCACGCCTGACCGCCGAGATTGGTGCGCGGCTCCTGATCGACCAGGATGACGCGCCGGCCGGCGGCGAGGGCCTCGGAGGCCGCAACGAGGCCGGCCAACCCCCATCCGATCACCAGGACGTCTGCGGACAGGGGTGTCTTCGTCATGGGTTCTCCGTTGATTCCTGCCGTGACCGGGTCTCGAGCGTCGGGCGACCGCCGGGGACGACTCCGATCCCGGACGGCTCCATGGAGTTCACCATGGCATGGGCGGCGCGCTCCAGGTAGTCCCAGAGCGTCGATTCGTGGAGGGGCGACAACTCCGCCTCGTCCACGGCCGTCCGCATGTGGCGGAGCCAACGATCACGGGCATCGGCATCGACGCGGAACGGCATATGGCGCATGCGGAGCCGCGGGTGACCGCGCGTCTCGCCGTAGGTGGTCGGGCCTCCCCAGTACTGCTCGAGGAACAGCAGGAGCCTCTGCTCGGCCGGCCCCAGATCCTCCTCGGGGTACATCGGCTTCAGAACCGGGTCGAGCGCGACCTCTCGGTAGAAGACCGACACGATGCGCGAGAATGTCTCGCGGCCGCCGACCTCGTCGTAGAACGTCATCTCGGGGAGCTCCCCTCATCAGTCCGCTTCTTGCGCCGCCAGATGCCCCGATCGGGGACGACGGGCACGCCGGTCACCGCGTTCGGGCGCGTGCGCGGTGGATTGGCTCCTCGCACGCGGCGGGCCCCGTCGAGACCGGTCGGGACGACCTCGACCATGCTGGGCACGGCGATCTCCTTCTCGGCGAGAGCGGCGCGAAGACGTCGACGCAGCTCCTGCGCGACGTCGTCCTTCGCGTTCGCCCGCGCTTTGACGACGATCCGGACGACGAGAGCATCGCCGCCGATCGACTCGAGTCCCCACAGCTCGGGCTTCTCCACGATGCGGGTGCGCCACTTGGGATCCTTCGCGAGGCCCTGCGCGGTCTCCAGCATGACGTGCTCGACCTGCTCCAGATCGGCGTCGGCCGGCACTCCGAGGTCGATGATCGCCCGGGCCCAGCCCTGCGACATGTTCCCGATGCGGGTCACCTCGCCGTTGCGCACGTACCAAAGGGTGCCGTTCACATCGCGCACCTGCGTGATGCGCACGCTGACGTACTCGACCACGCCGCTGGCGAGTCCGAGATCGACCACGTCGCCGATGCCGATCTGGTCTTCCGCGACGATGAACATGCCGTTGAGCACGTCTTTGACGATGTTCTGAGCGCCGAAGCCCAGGCCGGCGCCGACCGCGGCGGTCAGCAGCGTCAACGAGCCCAGCAGGCTGGAATCCAGGGCGTTCACGATCAGCACGATCGCGATGACCACCAGCATCACGTTGACGATGTTCTGCAGGATCGTCCCGAGGGTGCGCGTGCGCTGCACGAGACGCATGTCGGCGAGGGGCGACCGCTCGAGGGCCTGGGTGTCGTCGACGTCGGCCTTGCTCTTCGCGCTGTCCACGATCCGATGCACGACATGGCGGATGACGACGCGCAGGATGAGTGCGATGACGACGCAGCTGATGATGATCAGGGCGACGGCGAGCGCCTTCATGCCCACCTTGCCGAGGATGACGAGCATGTCGGTCCACCAGGCGGGGAGGGCAATGGGCAGCGGGTCGGGAGTGACTTCGAACGGGACCATCATCACCACCAGATCTTAGCGATCGGCGCTCGGTGCAGGCTGGACGCCCGGGCGGCGTCCGTCACCTCGACGGGCCGGCGGCGCGCTGTCTGCCGGGCCCGTCGACGCTTCAGTCCTCGTCGTCGCGCGCCTGCGCGGCCAGCGCACGCTCGACGTCGGCGAGGTTCTCGAGAACGAGCCGGCGCAGCGCCGGAGCGGCATCCGGGTTCGCCGCGAGCCAGCCGCGGGTCGCATCCCGCAGCGCGACGTCGGCGAGCGCCGTGGGGAAGAGCCCGACGATCAGGTACTGGGCGATCTGATACGTGCGCGACTCCCAGACCGGCAGCAGCATGTCGAAGTACTTCGGCACGAACTCACCGAGCACGGCCGTGCCCGCAGGATGCACGAAGCCGAGCGCGGCCGACCGGACGATCGTGTTCGGGGCGTCGTCGCGGTCGACGAGCGAAGCCCAGGCGGCGCGCTTCGACGCGGCGTCGGGGAGCGCCGCGCGGGCCTGAGCCGCGAACTCGGCGCCCTTGGCGGTGTTGTCCGCGGCGAGGGCGGCGTCGATGGTGGCGGCATCCGTCGCGCCGATGGTGGCGAGACCGACGAGCAGCTGCCAGCTCAGGTCGGCGTCGATGTCGAGACCGGGCAGGGTGTCTTCGCCCGATCGCAGGCGACCGACGATGCCGGCGTGCTCGGCCGTCACCAGGGAGGTGGCGAAGGCGGTGACGAACTGCAGCTGGCTGTCGCTGCCCGGCTCGGCCGCCTCGGCCAGCGCCCAGAGCCGGTCGGCGACCGTGAGCCGGGCCTTCTCGCGCTCGGCCGGTGCGACGTAGAGCGTCGCCGCCGTGCGCAGCTGGGCGAGCGTCGTCCGGACCGTGGTCGACTCCGTCTCCCGACCGATGTTGCCCAGGACCAGGTCGATGTAGGCGGATGCCGGCGTCTCGGCGTCGCGCGTCTGATCCCAGGCCGCGCCCCAGACCAGAGACCGCGCCAGCGGGTCGTCGATGTCGGCGAGGTGGGCGATCGCCGTGGCGAGCGACTTCTCGTCGAGTCGGATCTTGGCGTAGGCCAGGTCGTTGTCGTTGAGGAGCACGAGATCGGGGCGCTTCAGGCCCTGGAGCTCGGGCACCTCGGTGCGGTCGCCGTCGACGTCGACCTCGACGTGGTGCGTGCGCACGAGCGAGCCGTCGGTCAGCGTGTAGAAGCCGATGCCGAGCCGGTGCGGACGGATGGTCGAGTAGTCGGCCGGAGCGGTCTGCGTGACGGCGAAACGGGAGATCATGCCGTCGCCGCTCTCGGCGATGACGGGCTCGAGCGTGTTGACACCCGCCGTCTCCAGCCATTTCCGCGACCACGTGCTCAGATCGCGGCCGCTGGTGGCCTCCAGCTCGACGAGCAGGTCGCTCAGCTCCGTGTTGCCCCAGGCGTGCTTCTGGAAGTACCGCGAGACGCCGGCGAAGAACGCGTCGATGCCCACCCACGCGGCGAGCTGCTTGAGGACCGAGCCGCCCTTCGCGTACGTGATCCCGTCGAAGTTGACCTGCACGTCTTCCAGGTCGTTGATCTCGGCGACGATCGGGTGGGTGGAGGGGAGCTGGTCCTGGCGGTACGCCCAGGTCTTCTCCATGGCGTTGAAGGTCGTCCAGGCCTCGGTCCACTCGGTGGCCTCGGCCGTCGCGATCGTCGACGCCCATTCGGCGAACGACTCGTTGAGCCACAGGTCGTTCCACCACTTCATCGTCACGAGGTCGCCGAACCACATGTGCGCCAGCTCGTGCAGGATGGTGACCACGCGACGCTCCTTCACCGCATCGGTCACCTTGCTGCGGAACACGTAGGTCTCGGTGAAGGTCACGGCGCCGGCGTTCTCCATGGCGCCCGCGTTGAACTCGGGCACGAAGAGCTGGTCGTACTTCGCGAAGGGGTAGGGCACTCCGAACTTCGACTCGTAGTAGGCGAACCCCTCGCGGGTCTTCTCGAAGATGTAGTCGGCGTCGAGGTGCTGCCACAGGCTCTTGCGGCCGTAGACGCCCAGCGGGATGACGCGACCCGACGCGCTGGTCAGCTCGGAGAACGTCGACTCGTAGGGTCCCGCGATCAGGGCGGTGATGTACGAGGAGATGCGCGGGGTGGGCTCGAAGCCCCAGGTCGCGATCCGCTCGCCGCCGGAGCCCGTCGACTCGTCGTGCACGATGGGCTCGGGGGTCGGCGAGTTCGAGACGACCTTCCACGACGACGGAGCGGTGACGGTGAACTGGAACGTCGCCTTCAGGTCGGGCTGCTCGAACACGGCGAAGACGCGCCGGGAGTCGGGGACCTCGAACTGCGAGTAGAGGTAGACCTCCCCGTCGACGGGGTCGACGAAACGGTGCAGTCCCTCGCCGGTGTTCGTGTACAGGCAGTCGGCGTCGACGACCAGGACGTTCTCCTCCTGGAGCCCGGTCAGGGCGATCCGCGAGTCGGCGAAGACCTCGTCGGGGTCGAGCTGCTCGCCGTTCAGCGAGATCTCGCGCACCTCGCGGGCGATCAGGTCGATGAAGGTGAAGCTCTCCGGCGTCGCGCGGAAGCGCACGACGCTGCGGGAGCCGAAGACCTCGGCGCCCTTGGTCAGGTCGAGGGCGATCTCGTACGACCGGGTGTCGACGACGTCGCGGCGCTCCTGCGCCTCGATGCGGGTGAGGTTCTCTCCAGGCAAAGCTCTACTCCCAGGGGTGAGGGGATGCGACCGGAACCGGCGCAGTCAGCGCCGACGGCAACCATGACAGCCTACGCCAGTGCAGCGGCCGCCCTCGCTCCACGGAGATGAAAGGATGAAGAGGTGACTTCGCCCGAAACGACCACCGTTCCCTTCGCCTCACCCGTCGCCGCGACCGGGGCTCCGTACGCGACGGGACCGGTCGCCTACGACGGCATCCTCCTCGCCGGGTTCGGAGGTCCCGAGGGGCAGGACGACGTGATCCCGTTCCTCCGGAACGTGACGCGCGGGCGCGGCATCCCCGATGAACGCCTCGAAGAGGTCGCGCATCACTACCGGCACTTCGGCGGAGTGAGCCCGATCAACGGTCAGAATCGGGCGCTGAAGGCGGCGCTCGAGGCGGAGCTCGCCCGGCGCGGCATCGACCTGCCCGTCTATTGGGGCAACCGCAACTGGGCGCCCTACCTCGAAGACGCGGTGGCCGAGGCGTCGGCTCACGGTCACAACACGCTGCTCGCGTTCGCCACCAGCGCCTACAGCTCGTTCTCGAGCTGTCGGCAGTACCGGGAGGACTTCGCCCGGGTGTTGCACGACACCGGTCTCGGCGAGACGGTGACGATCGACAAGATCCGCCCGTTCTACGATCACCCCGGGTTCGTGGAGGCGTTCGAGCGGGGAGTGCACGACGCGGTCGCCGGGTTCCTCGCCGAGGGCGTCGAGGCCGGCGAGATCCAGATCCTGTTCTCCACGCACAGCATCCCGACCGCCGACGCCGAGCGCTCGGGGGCCCGCGACATCGACTGGGGCGAGGGGGGAGCCTACGCCGCGCAGCATCTGGCCGTCGCCGCCTGGGTCATGGACCGCGTGCGCGCCGCGATCCCCGCGGCCACCGACGTGGCATGGGAACTCGTCTACCAGTCGCGCTCCGGTCCCGCATCGCAGCCGTGGCTCGAGCCGGATGTCTGCGACGTGATCGGCGAACTCCGCGAGCGCGGGCGTCGTGCCGTCGTCGTCGTGCCGGTCGGTTTCATGAGCGATCACATGGAGGTGCTCTGGGACCTCGACACCGAGGCCGCGGAGGCGGCCGAGTCCGCCGGGCTGCTGTTCACCCGCACGCCGACCCCGGGCGTCGCACCGGCGTTCCTCTCCGGCATCGTCGATCTCATCGAGGAGCGGCTCGAAGGACGCCCGCGCGCGGAGCGCCGGCACGTCACGTCACTGCCCGGTGGTTTCGACGTGTGCCGCCCCGGGTGCTGCGAGAACGTCCGGGCCGGGTTCAAGCCCGCGGCCGCCGGCGTCGCACCCTGACGTCGCGCGGCGACATCCGCTTCTAGGATGGATGCCATGCGCATCCACATCGCCACCGATCATGCCGGTCTGGACTTCTCGACGAAGCTGCAGGAGCACCTGCGCGCCGCCGGCCACGAGGTCATCGATCACGGCCCGGTCTCGTATGATCCGGTGGACGACTACCCGGCCTTCTGCATCCGCGCCGCACAGGGCGTGATCGCCGATCGGACCGCCGGCGTCGACGCGCTCGGGATCGTGTTCGGAGGCTCCGGCAACGGCGAGCAGATGGCGGCGAACAAGGTGCACGGCATTCGGGCGGCGCTGGTCTGGAACCTCGCCACCGCCGAGCTCGCGCGACAGCACAACGACGCCAATGTCATCTCCATCGGTGCGCGGCAGCACACCTACGACGAGGTCACGACACTCATCGACCGATTCATCGAGACGCCGTTCTCGGGCGAGGAGCGCCACGTGCGCCGCATCGCGCAGATCGCCGACTTCGAGCGCGACGGCTCCCTCCTCCCGGATCCGCGGGCCTGAGATGCCGGAGGGGCACTCCGTCCATCGGATCGCGCGGCAGTTCGATCGCAACTTCGTCGGCAAGATCCTCCACGCCTCGAGCCCGCAGGGACGCTTCGCCGAGGGCGCCGCGGTGCTCGACGGCCGGGAGGCGCTGCGGGCGCAGGCCGTCGGCAAGCAGATGTTCCTCGAGACGGAGGGCGACGTGTGGCTGCGCGTGCACCTCGGTCTCTACGGCGCCTGGGACTTCGCGGGTGAGATCCTCCTCGACCCGACGATCGCCTCGGCCAATGGCCGCATGGGGCAGACCAATCAGCGCGGGACCCTGCTCGACGAGCCGATCCTCGACGATGCCGGGGAGAACTCGCTCTCGTCGATCGGCGCACCCCGCCGCGCCCGGGTGCACGTGCGCATGTCGGAGCAGACCAAGGGGCTCGCCGAGGAGGGGGAGGAGTGGCCGCCGCCGATCGTCGGGCAGGTGCGCCTGCGGCTGATGACCGACATCACGGCGGCCGACCTGCGCGGCCCCACGGCGTGCGTGCTCCAGACGCCCGAGGAGGTGCTCGCCACCATCGCCAAGCTGGGGCCGGACCCGCTCGTGGGCGATCCGATCGAGAACGAGGAGCGGTTCGTCCGCGCCGTCCGCAAGACGCAGACCGTCATCGCGCTGCTGCTGATGGACCAGTCTGTGGTGAGCGGGATCGGCAACGTGTACCGGGCGGAGATGCTGTACCGCCAGCGGCTGAATCCGCACACGCCGGGGCGCGATGTGCCCGAGGAGACCGTGCGCGCCCTGTGGCACGACTGGGTGCGGTTGCTGGCGATCGGCGTCGAGACCGGCCAGATGATGACGATGGACGATCTCTCGCCGGAGGAGTACCGCGCGGCGATGGCCAGCCGGGATGACCGGCACTGGGTCTATCACCGGGCCGGACTGCCGTGCCGTGTCTGCGGCACCGAGATCGCCCTGGAGGAGATCGGCGCCCGCAAGCTCTACTGGTGCCCGCGCTGCCAGGCGTGACCGGCGGGTCCGCGGACACGCGGAGGCGGTGCCTCGGTCTGCGGTGGTTCCCGTGAATAGGCTGACCGCGACGCATCGACCGCGCGTCAGGCAGGAGCACCGATGGACCTCTCCACCGTTCAGACCGTCCTCGAGACCATCAGCGGCTTCATCTGGGGTCCGTTCTTCCTCATTCCGCTGCTGCTGGGAACGGGGTTGTACCTCACCATCCGTCTCGGCGGGCTGCAGTTCCTCCGGCTCGGACCGGCGCTGCGTCTGGGGCTGGTGACCCGAAAGGACCCCGGAGCGGCCGACGGCGACATCTCGCAGTTCCAGGCCCTCACCACCGCCCTGGCCGCGACCGTCGGAACCGGGAACATCGTCGGCGTGGCCACCGCGATCGGCATCGGCGGTCCGGGCGCCCTGTTCTGGATGTGGGTGACCGGGCTCCTCGGCATGGCCTCCAAGTACTCGGAATCGTTCCTGGGCGTGCGCTTCCGCACGACCGACGCCGCCGGCGAGAAGTCCGGAGGACCGCAGTACTACCTGGAACGCGGCATCCGCGGACCGTTCGGCAAGGTGCTCGCGCTGTCGTTCGCCGTCTTCGCCGTCCTCGCCTGCTTCGGGATCGGCAACATGACGCAGGGCAACTCGATCGCCCAGAACCTCGAGGCCAGCTTCGCCGTCCCGACCTGGGTGACGGGCATCGTCCTGACCGTCTTCGCGATGGTCGTCCTCGTCGGGGGCATCAAGTCCATCGGACGGGTGACCGCCGGCCTCGTGCCGATCATGATCATCTTCTACGTGCTCGGCGCGCTCTACATCCTCATCGCGAACGTCGGGGCACTGCCGGGCGCGTTCGCGCAGATCTTCTCCGAAGCGTTCACCGGCACCAGCGCCGTCGGCGGCTTCGCCGGTTCGGCGATCATCATCGCCGTGCAGTTCGGCGTCGCGCGAGGGATCTTCTCCAACGAGTCGGGCATGGGGTCGGCGGCCATCGCGGCGGCGGCGGCGAAGACCAGTCATCCCGTCCGCCAGGGACTGGTGTCGATGACCCAGACGTTCATCGACACGATCATCGTCGTGAGCTGCACCGGGCTCGTGATCATCGCCACCGGGACGTGGAAGGAGATCGATCCCGAGACCGGGGAGCAGCTGAGCCCTGCGCTCATGACCGGAGCGGCGTTCTCCCACGGTCTTCCGGGCGACTGGGGGCACATCATCGTCACGCTCGGACTGGTCATGTTCGCGGGGTCGACGATCCTGGGCTGGTCGTACTACGGCGAACGCAACGTCGAGCGACTGTTCGGGCGGCGCGCGGTGATGCCCTTCCGCATCGTGTTCTCGCTGGTCGTGTTCATCGGCTGCACCGTGCAGCTCGGCGTCGTGTGGGCGTTCTCCGATGCCATGAACGGACTGATGGCGCTTCCCAACCTCATCGGACTGCTCATCCTCTCGGGACTCGTCGCCCGGGAGACGCGGCAGTACCTGCGGCACGATCCGAAGCTGCGCGCCGATCAGCAGCAGATCGACGCCTTCATGGCGGGCTCGCCGGGCTGGGAGGAATGGAAGACGCAGAGCGTGCCGGTCGTCCGCCGGACGCGCTGACCGACGCGGTCCGGCGACGGTCGTAGGCTGGCTGCATGCGACAGAATCCGAGCTTCACGCTGGCCGACGTGGCCGAGATCCGGCGCGTCGTGGAGGCGAATCCGTG
This sequence comes from Microbacterium martis, assembly GCF_047246685.1. Classification (NCBI taxonomy): domain Bacteria; kingdom Bacillati; phylum Actinomycetota; class Actinomycetes; order Micrococcales; family Microbacteriaceae; genus Microbacterium; species Microbacterium martis. Next base: position 1,119,898 of record NZ_JBFOKT010000001.1, read on the forward strand.
GGCCACCATCGTCAGCTCGGGAGCGGACGGGCTCGTCGCGTCGCACTACGTCGTCCTCCTCGACGAGGCGCGCGACGATCTCACCGTCGTGGGGCACGTCGGACGTCCGGACGATCTGATCCACGGCATGGGGGAGCGAGAGCTGCTCGTCGTGTTCCAAGGGCCTCACGGCTACGTGTCGCCCGGCTGGTACGGCGATGCACCGGCCGTGCCGACCTGGAACTACGTCGCGGTGCACCTGTCGGGCGTGCCCGAGATCCTGAGTGCGGAGGAGAACCTCGAAGTGCTCGATCGCCTGGTGGAGCGCTTCGAAGGACGGATGCCCGACCCGCGGCTCATGTGGGAGCGACCGAACGATCCCGAGTACGTGCAGCGCCTCGCGTCGGGGACCGTGGGATTCCGGCTGACGCCGACGCGCGTGGTCGGCAAGCGCAAGCTCAGCCAGAACAAGCCCGCGGAGGTCGTCGACGCCGTGATCGCCGCCCTCGATGAGCGGGGACCGTACACCAACCCGGCCCTGGCGGCGGAGATGCGCCGCGCGCGCGACGCCCGCTCGGGGACGGGACGGTGATCGCTCGCGGCAGCGTCGTCGGCACCGTCCGAGCGGTGCGGCTCGTCGGTCCGGGAAGCGAGTTCCTCGCAGACGACGAGCCGGTCGACGTGCATCTGGCCGATGGGCGCATCGCCGACATCGCCCCCACCGGCGCGCTGCCGCCCCGCGGCGAGGTCCTCGATGCCGACGGAGCCTGGGCGGTGCCCGGCCTCTGGGACAATCACGTCCATACGGTCCAGTGGGCGCTCACGGCGCAGCGACTTCCGCTCCGCGACGCCGGCTCGGCGGCCGAGGCCGCTCGGCTCATGGGTGCCGCGTCGCCTCTCCCGGACGGACGGCGGGTCGGTGACGGCTTCCGCGACGCCCTCTGGCCGGACGTTCCCTCTCTCGCCCTCCTGGATGCGGCGACCGGGGTCGTGCCGACCTACCTCATCAACGCCGACGTGCACAGCGTCTGGCTGAACTCGTCGGCTCTGCGACGGGAGGGCTACCGCAGCGTCGACGGGATGCTGCGCGAGGAGGACGCATTCGAGATCTCGCGGCGACTCAACGCCGCCGATCCGATCCACGGCGATCGGGCGGTGCGAGACGCCGGCGAACGCGCGGCGGCGCGAGGGGTCACCGGCCTGGTCGACTTCGACATGGCGTGGAACGCCGACGCCTGGCCCCGTCGCGTCCGCGATGGATTCGAGGCGCACCGCGTGGAGTTCGCGGTGTATCCGTTCGACCTCGACCGTGCCGTCGACGCCGGGCTCCGCACCGGAGAGCTGTGGGAGGACGAGGCCGCGCCGACGGCCGGTCGCGGGCTCATCCGCGTCGGCCCGCTGAAGACCATCACCGACGGCTCCCTCGGGACGAGGACCGCCGCGTGTTCGCACGCCTACCCGGGCGACGCGGAGAACTTCGGCGTCTTGACGGTGCCACCGGACGAACTCGTCGAGCTGCTGACCAGGGCGACGGGCGCCGGGCTGGCCGCGGCGGTTCATGCGATCGGCGACCGTGCCGTCACGTCGGCGCTGGACGCCTTCACCGTCTCTGCGGCGACGGGCACGCTCGAACACGCGCAGTTGGTGAGGCATGCCGACCTGGCTCGATTCGCGCGCCTGGGGGTCGTCGCGAGCGTGCAGCCGCAGCACGCCCTCGACGATCGCGATCTCATCGCCAGCCACTGGGCCGGTCAGACGGCGATCGGCTATCCCCTCGCCTCACTGCGCGACGCGGGCGCAGTGCTGCGGTTCGGCTCGGATGCACCCGTGGCGGAGCTCGACCCGTGGCAGGCGATCGCGGCCGCCGTGCTCCGCACCGATGACGACCGCGCGCCGTGGCACCCGGAAGAGCGGCTGACCCTCGATCAGGCTCTCGAGGCGAGCGTGCGCTCTTCGATCCGCCCGGGCGAGCCGGCGGATATCGTGCTGTGCGCGGTCGACCCGAGGGCGGCCGAACCGGGGGTGCTGCGCGCGATGCCCGTGCTCGCGACCCTGCTCGGAGGCCGCGTCACCCACACCGCCTGGGCATGACATGACGCGGGGCGGTCCTCGGGAAGAGGACCGCCCCGCGTCGGAGACGGATGTCAGGCCGCGATGTGCGACACCAGGAACCAGCGGTCCTTCTCGAGTCCGCGCTGGATCTCGATCGCGACGTCCTGGCTGGTCAGATCGATCTCGTCGAGACCGTCGACCGCGGCCTTCACGTCGGCGAGGATCGCGTCGATGTCGGCGATCACGGCGCGGATGAGCTCATCGGACTGCGTGAAGCCGGCCGGCACTCCGGTGGCTCCGGCCTTGGCGGCGACGGCGCCCACGCGGGCGTCGATCGGGAGCCCCAGCGCGACGATGCGCTCCGCTGCGGTGTCGGCGAAATCGCCCGCGTGCGCCACGATCGTGTCGAGGAGCTCGTGCACACCGACAAAGTTCGCGCCGCGGACGTGCCAGTGCGCCTGCTTTCCGTTGATGGTCAGGGCTTGCAGACCGAGCACCACCGGGGAAAGGAACTGAGCGGCCCCGGCAGCCACGGTCGGGTCGACGGCGATGGTGGAAACGGTCTGTGCCTTGCTCATCCTGTGCTCCTCCGAATGGGAAATCTCGTACGTGTGAAGACAACGCTACTCACGCTCAGACATTCCGCAAGCAAGCTGAGGCTGGGCTCACTTCCGCGTGATTCCGCGGAAGTGAGGGTAGTCTCGCCTGACGCCGCGCTCGCGCCCTCCGGGTGCCCGCGACCACCACTCCGGCGTGACGAAGGCGGCCGCTAGGCTGGATCGGGTACGGGGCGGTGGCCAAGCTGGTTAAGGCAGTGGGCTCATAACCCAACGATCGCGGGTTCAAGTCCCGCCCGCCCTACGACCACGCCCGCGAGGGGGAGTCGAGGCGGGCTGCGCCTGTCAAGCCCTCGCGCCGGCCGAGCATGCATGGCATCCTCGGATCGGTGCGGCATCTCGCCGCAGAACGGGAGGCATCATGAGCATCGGAACAGGCATCGTCCTGATCGTCATCGGAGCAATCCTCGTCTTCGCCGTGAACGTCCAGGTGGAGTGGGTCAATCTCGACATGGTCGGCTACATCCTGATGGGTGCCGGCGTCATCGTGTTCCTCATCGGCATCATCCTTCTCGCGCGCCGTCGGCGCACCGAGACCGTGTCGCACACGTACGTGGACCCGGCGAACGGGGACGGCACCACCCGTCGCTCGGTCAGTTCGACCAACGACGACGTGGTCTGATCGTCGGTGCGACGGCATCCGTCATCGTCCGACGAGATGCCGTCACCCCGGCGCGACGGCCTCGAGATGCTCCTCGACCAGGGTGATCCCGCCGCTGGAGTTGGCGGAGTGGGCGAGGGTCTCGATCCACGCCCTGCTCAGCTCCGGGGTCTCGTCCTCCTGGAAGACGAAACGCAGCGGGATCGACGGGTGCAACCAGAGCGTGGAGCGTCCGGGCGCCTCGCCGTCGGGATGCCGCCACGAGAGCGTGAAGCTCTCGTTGCGGCGGAGCTTCGTGGCGATCACCACCTTGAGGTGGGCGAGCGCGCGGTCATCGATGTTGATCGGGTCGTCGGCGTCGCCGTAGTACAGGCTCCCCATCTCAACGCACGTCTCGGGGGGTGGCTCGCGCGCGGCTCATGGGTCTCCTCGTACGGCAGACAGGAAGGACCGACACACGGCCCGGGGGGATAGATGAACTCTATCCGCCGGAAGCGTGGTCGGTGGCGCAGACGCGGATGGAGCCGTCAGTAACGAACAGACTCTTCGTCTGCTGTCATGGTGCGAGCATCCTCGGTGCGCACGGCCGGCGGAGCACCGTACGCCGCCCGATAGGCGGCCACGAAGCGCGACGGGTGCGTGAAGCCCCACCGGCGGGCGACCGCGGCCACGGGTGCAGACCCTGAGTTCTCGATCTCTCGACGCGCGCCGTCGAGGCGCGCCCGTCGAAGCGCCTGCGCCGGGGTGATGTCGAGCGCGCGGCGGAACGCGTACTGCAGGCCGCGCGTCGAGATGAACGCGGCGGCCGCCACGTCGTCCACCGTGATGGGCAGGTGCGCGTTCTCGTCGATGTACGCCAGAGCTCGGCGCACGGTGACCGGCGCGCCGCTGCGCTGCGCGGGACGGCGGAGTGCGTGCGCCAGGGTCGTCGGGAAAGTGGAGAGGGTCATCACCAGCGCGTGGCGTTCGAGCTCGGACAACAGCATCCGGTCGTCTTCTGCTCCCTCTCCGGCCACTTCGCCCACAGCCGTATCGAGGTAGTGGAACATCCGCTCCCAACGGGACGCCTCCGCCGCGCCCACAGGGCCGGTCCCCGTCGATCGCAGAATCGCGGTGTCGTCGCCGATCATCAGCCGGACGCGCGCCTGCGCCGCGTCCCGGTCGAACACCAGCGCGCGGACCTGCGCCGATCCGTGCCAGGCCGCCTGCACGGGCGCCCCGTCGGTCAACCAGGGCGCTCGCGGATCGATCGCTGATCGGTGCGACCAGACCCGCGCCACCGGAGAGTCGACCCGGCACACGAGCAGCTGTTCCTCGGATCCCGCGGTGGAATGGATCTGCGCGGCGAGGTCGTAGCGCACAAGCGTCGCAGAGCCGAGACCTGCGGAACGCCAGTCGAATCGGAAGCGCTGCGGATCGACCCTCTGGAGCGACGCCGACGGCACGAAGCGCTTCCAGGTGGCCTCCACGACATCGACGTCCGTTGACGTGAACTGCATCGCCGATCCTCTTCCGACGGCGATTGGGGGAGCCGTTATGTGGACAGTAGCACCGCCGACGACCTCACTCGGGCGCGGGTGGCGTCGCGCGCACGGGCCAGGTGCCGTCGACCACCTGTTCCGGGTCGAGCCGCCCGATGCGGACGAAGTACTCCGTGAGGCTCGCCGCCTGGGCACGCGCCCAGCCGATCTGGCGGGTGTGCAGCTCGATCAGGGTCGGCGGCAGGGCGAACTGCCGCGCCATAGCCTGCGCCACCCGCCCTGCCGCGATCGCATCGGCCGCCGCCTGGTGAGCGTCGCCGAGGCGCACGGCATAGTGCTCGGCGACGACCTCGAGGGTGCGGCGGCCCGGACGGTAGCGGTCGTAGGCCTTGTCGATGACGAACGGGTCGATCACCGGCGACGGGTCGACGAGCGCCTCGACGCCGTGTCGCACCGCCTCGTGCGCGAGCAGGGAGAAGTCGAACGACGCGTTGTAGGCGACGACGGGAACGCCCTGCGCGAGGAGTGAGCGCAGGGCGCCGGTGACCTCACCGATCACCTCCCGCGCCGGCCTGCCGTGCGTGCGCACGTACTCGGTGGTGATCCCGTGCACCGCCGTCGCACCGGGCGGGATCTCGATTCCCGGATCGGCGACCCACGACCGCGCGGCGATCTGTCGGCCCTCCGCGTCGAGCACCCCGACGTGGGCCGTCACGACGCGATCGGCGGCGACGTCGACACCGGTCGTCTCGAGATCGAACACGGCGACACGGCGGAGCCAGGGCGGGAGGGGGGAACCGGTGGGCATGCGCTCACGCTAGAGCGGCGGTCGGACATTCCGAGTCGGCGGCCGGCGGCTTCTAGACTCGGAGCATGACGGTGCCCTCGCCCTATGCCGAACGACTGCGTCGACTGCCCGTGCGTCGGCACGAGGTCTCGGTGCGCGGCGGCACGACCGCCTACTGGGAGTACGGTCCCGCAGACGCCGCGACGACGATCGTGGCCGTCCACGGCTTCCGCGGCGAGCACCACGGGCTCGAGCCCGTGCTCGCCTTCCTCCCCGAGGCGCGGGTGATCGCCCCCGATCTTCCCGGTTTCGGTGAATCGGCACCGCTGCCCGACCGCACGCACGATCTCGGCGAGTACGCCGCCTGGCTCCGAGAGTTCGCGGCGTCGGTCGCTCCCGGCGCCGTGATCCTCGGACACTCGTTCGGCTCGATCGTGACCGCGGGTGCGGTCGCGGGCGGACTCCCGACGCCGCGGCTGATCCTCATCAATCCGATCGGAGCGCCGGCGCTCGAAGGCCCCAAGGGCCTCATGACGCGGCTCGCGGTGCTCTACTACGCCCTCGGGGCACGCCTTCCCGAGCGGGTCGGCACCGCTCTGCTCCGCAACCGCCTCATCGTGCGCGTGATGAGCATCGCCATGGCCAAGACGAGGGATGCCGGGCTGCGTCGCTTCATCCACGACCAGCACGACACCTACTTCTCCCGCTTCTCCGACCGCGACGTGCTGCGGGACGCGTTCGTGGCCAGCGTGTCGCACGACGTGCGCGAGTTCGCGAGGGACATCGACGTGCCGACCCTCCTCGTGGCCGCCGAGCGCGACGACATCACCCCCATCGAGGCCGAGCGCTCTCTGGCGGCACTCTTCGCCGACGCGACCCTGGTGGAGATCGCGCACGTGGGCCACCTCATCCACTACGAGACGCCCGCGGAGGCCGCCGGTGCGATCCGTCGCTTCCTCAGGATTCCCGTCGTGCCAAGCCCATGAGGCCGGCGACTCGGAACGGGATCACCTCGCCCATCGCCAGCGACGTCTCGGTGCGCTCGACGCCCTCGATCGAGAGGATCCTCGCATCGGTGTCGAAGAGGTGACGGGCGTCGCGGCAGGCGACTCGCGCCAGCAGGTCGATCGAGCCGCTCAGTCCATGAGCCTGGACGATCTCGGGGATGCGGGCGAGCTCGCCGATGATGCGGGGAAGATCGGGCTGACGAACGCCGATGTTCACGAACGCCTGCAGCGGGAAGCCCAGCACGTCGGGGGAGAACGACCGCTCGTATGAGAGGAACACGCCCGACTGCTCGAGCCGGGCCATGCGTGCCTGGATGGTGTTGCGCGAGAGCCTGAGACTCTCGGCGAGGGCCACGACGGTGGTGCGCGGATCGTCGGCGAGGGCGGCGAGCAGCTCGAGATCGATGCGGTCCAGTCCTGGCATAGTGCCAAACCTTATCACCAGGATCGGTCGGATATCTGCGCAACATGCTCAAGAGCTCATCCAATGCTTGAGCGAGGTGCTGAGCGGTCGTAGCCTCAGAGCACGCCGGTGACGACGCCGGCGACGAAGCGCAGCGCCTCACGAGGGCTGCTGACGACTGGGAGGACGACGATGTCACCGCAGATCACCCCCATCGCGGACACCGCACAGGACCTGGAGCTCTCGGAGCGCCTGATCGCCCCCGACGGTTCGCGCGTTCCGAACGCGCGACTCGACCCGTACATCGCCGACGTCGACCCGGCTCAGCTGCGCGACCTGCACCGCGACATGGTCGTCCTGCGGCGCATCGACGCCGAGGGTGTCGCGCTCCAGCGTCAGGGACAGCTGGGTCTCTGGGCGCCGTGCCAAGGCCAGGAGGCGACGCAGATCGGAACCGCCCGTGCCCTCGCGCCGCAGGATTTCGTGTTCCCGAGCTATCGCGAGACCGGCGTCATCTACGCCCGAGGGGCCGAGCCCGGCGACTACGTGCGGATGTGGCGCGGTGAGGAGGGAGCCGGGCACGACCCGGCCGCGCTCCGCGTGGCTCCGCTCCAGATCATCATCGGTGCGCAGACGCTGCACGCCGTCGGCTATGCGCTCGGCATCCGCCATGACGGCGCCGACGAGGTCGCCGTGACCTACTTCGGCGACGGGGCGACCAGTCAGGGCGACGTCAACGAGGCGATGATCTTCGCCGCGTCGTACCAGGCGCCCGTCGTCTTCGTGTGCCAGAACAACCACTGGGCGATCTCTGAACCGGTGGCGGTGCAGTCGCAGTTCCCGATCGCCGGACGCGCCCCGGGCTTCGGCATCCCGAGCCTGCGCGTCGACGGCAACGACGTCCTCGCGTGCATGGCGGCGATGCGCTGGGCCCTCGCGCACGCCCGCGCGGGGAAGGGGCCCGCCTACATCGAGGCGGTGACCTACCGGATGGGCCCGCACACCACGGCCGACGACCCGACCCGCTACCGTGACGACGCCGAGCTCGACGAGTGGCGGCGACGCGACCCGATCGCGCGTCTCGAATCCCACCTGCGCGGCATCGGCGAACTGACCGATGTCCACGCCGCAGAGATCCGGTCGGCGGCCGACGCGGTCGCGAAGGAGATGCGCGCAGCCTGCCTGGGCATGGTGACCCGGCCGCCCCTGGCCGTGTTCGACGGCGTCTACGCCGAACCCCATGCCGGCCTCGAGCGTCAGCGCGACGAGTACGCGGCGTACCTCTCCGGGTTCGCGGAGGAGGCGTGACCATGACCGAGATGACGCTGGGCAGGGCCCTCGGAGCCGGTCTGCGACAGGCCATGCGCGATGACGACCGGGTCGTCCTGCTCGGGGAGGACATCGGGCGCCTCGGCGGGGTCTTCCGCATCACCGACGGACTTCTCGACGAGTTCGGCGCCCAGCGCGTCATCGACACGCCGCTGGCGGAGTCGGGCATCGTCGGAATGGCGGTGGGTCTCGCGTTCCGCGGCTACCGCCCGGTGGTCGAGATCCAGTTCGACGGGTTCGTGTACCCCGCCTTCGATCAGATCGTGGCCCAGGTCGCGAAGCTGCACTACCGCACCCAAGGCAGGGTGAGGATGCCGATCACCATCCGCATCCCCTGGGCGGGCGGCATCGGAGCGGCCGAGCACCACTCCGAGTCGCCGGAAGCGTACTTCGTGCACACGGCCGGACTGCGGGTGGTCGCCGTCTCCGACCCCGCCGACGCCTACCGGAGTCTGCGCCAGGCGATCGCCTCGGATGACCCGGTGATCTTCTTCGAGCCGAAGCGGCTCTATCACCACAAGGGCGAGGTCGATCTCGAGGCCCCCCTCGCCGATGCCCCGCCGATGGGCCTCGCGCGCGTCGTGCGGGCGGGGAGCGACGTCACCCTCGTCACCTACGGCGCCATGGTGTCGACGGCGCTGCAGGCGGCCGAGGCGGCCGAGGACGAGGGCGTCTCCCTCGAGGTCATCGACCTGCGGTCGCTGTCGCCCGTCGACTACGGCACGGTGTCGGCATCGGTGCGCAGGACCGGCAGGGTGGTCGTCGCGCACGAGGCGTCCCGCGAGGCCGGCGTCGCCGCCGAGGTCATCGCGAGCATCACCGAGCACTGCTTCGAGTACCTCGAGTCCGCGCCGCTGCGGGTGACCGGACACGACGTGCCCTATCCGCCCGCGAAGCTGGAGAAGTATCATCTGCCCGACCTCGATCGGCTGCTCGACGCGGTCGACCGCGTGCTCGACCGCCCCCACAGCTTGACGGGAGCCGAGGCATGAACACCGAGTTCCGCCTTCCCGATCTCGGCGAGGGCCTGACCGAGGCCGAGGTCGTGCAGTGGCTGGTCGCTCCGGGCGACACGGTCGCGCTCAATCAGACGCTGGCCGAGGTCGAGACCGCCAAAGCGGTCGTCGAGCTGCCCTCGCCTTATGAGGGCACGGTCTCGGCACTGCATGCCGAAGCCGGGCAGACCATCGCCGTCGGCGCTCCGCTGATCGCCTTCGACGTGGTCGGCGACGACGGCGAGGCTTCTTCGGCCGGCACGGCGGATGCGACGCAGCCGAACCTCGTCGGCTACGGCGCCGCTCCCACGGCGACCGGTCGCCCGGCTCGGCGCGCACGACGCACCGGATCGCGCACGGTGTCGGCCGACACGGCCGTCCTCGAGGCGGCGCCGCACGACGCCATGCCGTCGCCGAGCACCGACCGCGTGATCGAACGGCCCCGCTCCACGCCGCCGGTGCGTGCGCACGCCAAGCGGCTCGGCGTCGACCTGGTGCTCGTCGCCGCCGAGGTGGGGGATCGGCTGATCACCCGCAACGACGTCGACGCGTACGCCGAGCGGGTCGGCGTGATCCCGGCGACCGCCGCGCTGTCGCCGGCGCCGACCGTCGCTGCGACGACGTCATCGGATGCGGGGAGCACCTCCCCGCATCGCGAGACCCGGATCCCCATCCGCGGCGTCCGCAAGCACACGGCGGCGGCGATGGTGCAGAGCGCGTTCACGGCGCCGCACGTCACGGTGTTCCACACCGTCGACGTGACGGCGACCATGGATCTGCTCGCGCGATTCCGCGCGGATCCCTCGCTCGGTGAGCACCGCATCGGCCCGCTCGCCGTGGTGGCGAAGGCCGTGTGCCTCGCCTTGGGGCGCGCACCCGGGCTGAACGCGCGCTGGGACGACGCCGCAGGCGAGATCGTGCAGTACCACTACGTCGACCTCGGCATCGCCGCGGCGACCGATCGCGGATTGATCGTCCCGAACATCCGCGACGCCGACCGTCTCGGGCTCATCGAGCTCGCGAGCGCCGTGAAGTCGCTCGCCGAGACGGCGCGCTCGGGTCGCACCTCGCCCGCGGAGCTCGCCGGCGGCACGTTCTCGATCTCCAACATCGGGGTGTTCGGCGTCGAGGCCGGCACTCCGATCCTGCCGCCGGGGCAGTCCGGCATCCTCGCGGTCGGCGCCGTGCGGCGGCAGCCCTGGGAGCACGGGGGAGAGATCGCATTGCGCCAGCTGATGACGCTGAGCCTGTCGTTCGATCATCGGCTCGTCGACGGAGCGGAGGGGGCGCGGTTCCTCAAGGACGTCGCCGACATCCTGGAGGAGCCGGGCCGCGCGCTGCTGTTCAGCTAGGGGCGCGGAGGGCGGCATCCGCCATCGCGACGAGGACGCTCGCGGTGGCGGCATGCCGACGCGCGGCCGTCCTCGTGCTGTGCGGCGTGGAGTTGATGAGTCCGAAGCACGCCTGGACGCGGAGCCGGAGCTCCTCGCGGTCGTCGCTCGACGACGCGTCTCCGGTTTCGTCGTGCACGCGATGCAGCGCGGCCATCCACGCTTCGATGTAGATCCGCTGCAGGCGCCGGACCTCGCTCCGGTCTCCCTCGGACAGGTGCGCGACGTCACGGTCCTGCACCTGGATCACCTCGGCGTTGCCCAGGGCGAAGTCCACGTGGAAGCGGATGAGGGCGCGCATGCGCTCGTCGGGGGAGGCGGTCGTGTCGGCGACCCGCGCGCCCCCGTCGACGAGGTCCTGGCTCACCTTGACCAGCACCGCGCCGAGCAGCGCCTGCTTGCCGGCGAAGTGTCGGTAGACGGCAGGTCCCGACACGCCGACGGCCGCGCCGATGTCCTCCAGGCTGACGCCCGTGTAGCCGCGCTCGGCGAAGAGTCGCGCCGCGGCGCGCAGGATGGCGTCCGAGCGCTCGGCCTTGGCGCGGTCGCGGGCGGTGACCGGGCTTGTCATCTCAGTTAATCCTCGCTAACCTGATTGCACGGGTTAGTGAACACTAACCGAGAACGCATGCAGCGCGCCAGCAGGGCCGCGCGACCGTGAGTCGAGGAGGACGTCACGATGCCGGCAACCCAGCAGTCGCTCGCCACCCAGCTGCGCGAGCGCCTCGCGACGGCGGCCCGCGGAGGACCCGAGGCCTCGCGAGAGCGCCATCTCGCCCGCGGCAAGCTGCTCCCGCGCGATCGTGTGACCCGACTGCTCGACGAGGAGAGTCCCTTCCTCGAGGTCGCACCGCTCGCGGCCGACGGACTCTACGGGGGAGAGGCACCGGGAGCCGGCGTCATCGCCGGCATCGGACTCGTCCACGGCCGTCACGTGATGGTCGTCTGCAACGACGCCACGGTCAAGGGCGGGACGTACTTCCCGCTCACGGTGAAGAAGCACCTGCGCGCCCAGGAGATCGCTCTCGAGAATCGGCTCCCGTGTCTGTACCTGGTCGATTCCGGCGGAGCGTTCCTGCCGAAGCAGGACGAGGTGTTCCCCGACCGCGAGCACTTCGGCCGCATCTTCTTCAACCAGGCGCGCATGTCGGCCGAGCGCATCCCGCAGCTCGCCGCCGTGCTCGGCTCGTGCACCGCCGGAGGCGCGTACGTCCCGGCCATGAGCGACGAGACGGTCATCGTCCGCGGTCAGGGCACGATCTTCCTGGGCGGGCCCCCGCTGGTCAAGGCGGCGATCGGCGAGGTCGTCACGGCCGAGGAGCTCGGCGGCGGAGACCTGCACGCGCGACGCAGCGGCGTCGTCGACCACCTCGCCGAGGACGACGAGCACGCTCTCGAGATCCTCCGCGACATCGTCGCCACGCTGCCGCCGCCGGCGGAACCCGCCTGGGAGGTGCTCGCGACCCGCCCGCCCGAGGAGGAGTCGTCGCTGTACGACGTGGTGCCGGTCGACGTGAACGCCGCCTACGACGTGCGCGAGGTCATCACGCGCCTCGTCGACGGCGACAGCCTGCGCGAGTTCAAGGCGGAGTACGGCACGACCCTGGTCACCGCGTTCGCGCGCCTGCACGGGCACCCCGTCGGGATCGTGGCCAACAACGGCGTGCTGTTCAGCGAGTCGGCGCTCAAGGGCGCCCACTTCATCGAGCTGTGCGATCAGCGCGGCATCCCGTTGCTGTTCCTGCAGAACATCACCGGATTCATGGTGGGATCGGATGCCGAGGCGGGAGGCATCGCGAAGGACGGGGCCAAGATGGTGACCGCGGTCGCCAGCACCCGCGTGCCGAAGCTCACGGTCATCATCGGAGGCTCCTTCGGCGCCGGCAACTACTCCATGTGCGGTCGCGCCTACTCCCCGCGGTTCCTGTGGTCGTGGCCGGCGAGCCGCATCTCGGTGATGGGCGGCGCGCAGGCGGCATCCGTCCTCGCCACGGTCAAGGCCGATCAGATGGCCGCGCGCGGGGAGACCTGGGACGGGGCGGAGCGGGCCGGCTTCGAGGCGCCCATCCGTGAACAGTACGAGAGCCAGGGCGAGCCGTACTACGCCACGGCGCGCCTGTGGGACGACGGGATCGTCGACCCGGCTCAGACCCGCGATCTCCTGGGCCTCGCCCTCGACGTCGTCTCCCGCAGCCCGCTGCCCGAACCGCGCTTCGGCGTCTTCCGGATGTGAGTGCCATGGCCGAACCGAGCCTCGCCGATGCGTTCCCCACCGTTCTCGTCGCCAACCGCGGCGAGATCGCGCGCCGGGTGATCCGCACCCTTCGCGCGCACGGCATCCGCAGCGTGGCGGTACACAGCGATGCCGACGCCTCGTCGCCGTTCGTGCGCGAAGCCGATGCGGCCGTCCGCATCGGGCCGGCCCCCGCCGCGGAGTCGTACCTCGACATCGACGCGGTGATCGCCGCCGCGCGCTCGAGCGGTGCGCGTGCGATCCATCCGGGCTACGGATTCCTCTCGGAGAGCGTCGGTCTCGCCGAGGCCTGCGCCGAGAGCGGCATCGTCTTCCTCGGGCCCTCGATCGAGGCCCTGCAGATCATGGGCGACAAGGCGCGCGCCCGCGAGCACGTGCGGCGATCCGGAGTGCCGGTCGTTCCGGGTTTCGACGCGACGGGTCTCTCCGATGCCGAGATCGCCGATGAGGCGGCGGACGTCGGCTTCCCGCTCCTGGTGAAGCCGAGTGCCGGCGGCGGGGGGAAGGGGATGGAGGTCGTCGCCGATGCGGCGGCGCTGACCGATGCGCTCGCGTCGGCACGCCGGGTGGCGGCGGCGGCGTTCGGCGACGACTCGCTCATCCTCGAGCGCCTGATCGGGCGTCCGCGGCACATCGAGGTGCAGGTCTTCGGCGACGTCCACGGCACGGTGCGCGCTCTCGGCGAGCGGGAGTGCACCCTCCAGCGACGTCACCAGAAGGTGATCGAGGAGGCGCCGTCGGCCGGCATCCCCTCCGCGACGCGGGAGAGGCTCCTCGCGGCCGCCGTGCAGGCCGGGGAGAGCGTCGCCTACGTCGGCGCGGGCACGGTCGAGTTCCTCGTCGACGCCGACGCCCCCGACGAGTTCTTCTTCATCGAGATGAACACCCGCCTGCAGGTCGAGCACCCGGTGACCGAGGAGGTCACCGGCCTCGACCTGGTCGCGCTGCAGCTGCATGTCGCCGCCGGACTGCCTCTCGACGCTGCGCCGACGACCCGCGGTCACGCGGTGGAGGCACGGGTCTACGCCGAGTCCCCGGAGCGCGGATTCCTGCCGTCGACGGGGACCGTGCTGCTGTTCGACGCCCCCGCCGGGGTGCGCGTCGACGCGGCGGTCGAGACCGGCAGCGAGGTGACGGGGTTCTACGACCCGATGATCGCCAAGGTGATCGCGGTCGCCGACGACCGGGCGACGGCGCTCGCGCGCCTCGACGACGCCCTCTCGCGGACGGTCGTCCTGGGCGTCGACACCAACATCGCCTTCCTGCGCCGGCTCTGCCGCGATCCGCGCGTGGTCGCCGGCGACCTCGACACCGGGCTGATCGACACCCTGCTGCCCGTGGCCGTGGAGCCGCCGTCGCCGATCATGCTCGCCGCCGCGCGCGTCGCCGTGACGACGGACGCACCGGCCGCGAAGAGCGGTCGCAGCGCTCCGCTGTGGCGAGAGCTGCGCGGATGGAGACTGGGCTCCGCGCCCGTCACGAGAGCGCCGTTCGTCGTGCTGACCGAGAGTGGAGACGTCGTCGAGGAACCGGCGGACCGGCCCGAGCCCGAGCCGTCGAGCAGCGGCGCGGTCGCCGCAGTCGACGCCGAGGGTGCGGTGTGGGTCTCGGTCGACGGCCGCACCGCGCGGCTGCGTCCCCTCGATCGCCGGGGACGGATGCAGCGCCGCCTCGCCGCCCGCCGGGCAGCGGTGTCGGAGACGGAGCCCGAGGCTCGCGCATCCATGCCGGGCAGCATCGTCGCCGTGCACGTGACCGACGGCGCCGTCGTCTCGGCGGGCACCCCGCTGGTCGCGGTCGAGGCGATGAAGATGGAGCACCTCGTGCTCGCGCCGCACGACGGCGTGGTGCAGCTGCTGGTCGCGGTCGGCGACCAGGTGCGGCGCGACCAACCGGTCGCCCGTGTGACCACGGAGGAGACGTGATGAGGGAAGACCTGTCCGACGAGGAGCGCGATCTGGCCGCGATGGTGCGGGAGTTCGCCGACACGGTCGTCGCACCGCAGGCGTACGAGGCCGACAGGAATCACACCCTGTCGATGGACGTCGTGCGGCAGATGGGGGAGCTGGGACTGTTCGGCCTGCCGTTCCCGGAGGAGCACGGCGGCCAGGGCGGAGACTACATGGCTCTGGGCATCGCCATCGAGGCGCTCGCCCGCGTCGACCAGTCGATCGCCATCACCCTCGAGGCCGGCGTGAGTCTGGGCGCGATGCCCGTGCATCGCTTCGGCTCCGAGGCGCAGAAGCAGGAGCTCCTTCCCGACCTGCTCGCAGGGCGTGCTCTCGCCGGCTTCGGTCTCACCGAGCCCGAGGCCGGAAGCGATGCGGGCGCCACGCGCACGACCGCGAAGCTCGACGGCGACGAGTGGGTGATCGACGGGTCGAAGCAGTTCATCACGAACTCCGGAACGCCCCTGACCCGGTTCGTCACGGTGACGGCCGTCACCGGAGTCGTCGACGGGCGCAAGGAGATCTCCACGATCATCGTGCCGAACGGGACGCCGGGTTTCACGGTCGAGCCGCCGTACGACAAGGTCGGCTGGAACGCGTCCGACACGCACCCGTTGACCTTCCAGGGCGCGCGCGTTCCCGCGGCCAACCTGCTGGGCGAGCGCGGGCACGGCTTCCGCAACTTCCTCAGCATCCTCGACGAGGGTCGCATCGCGATCGCCGCGCTCTCCACGGGGGCGGCAGAGGGGTGCCTGGAGGCATCCGTCGACTACGCCCGCAGCCGCACGATCTTCGGCACCGCGCTGAGCACCCGGCAGAACGCCCAGTTCACGCTGGCCCGCATGCGCGCGCGTGTGCACACCGCTCGGCTCGCCTGGCATCACGCGGCGCGGTTGCGCGACGCGGGGCGGCCGTTCGCCGAGGAGGCGGCGATCGCCAAGCTGGTCGCCGGTGAGGCCGCGATGGACAATGCGAGGGACGCGACGCAGATCTTCGGCGGCAACGGATTCATGAACGAGTTCCCGGTGGCGCGGCACTACCGCGACTCCAAGATCCTCGAGATCGGCGAGGGCACGACCGAGGTGCAGCTGCTCGTGATCGCGCGGTCGCTCGGTCTCGCCGGGTAACGTGAGCGGGATGAGCGGGAACGACATCGTCCAGCGCGGCCTCTATCACGAGGAGTTCGTCGTGGGGGCGCGGTATCTGCATCGACCGGGACGCACGGCGACCGAGGCCGACAACGTGCTGTTCACCACGCTCACGATGAACACCCAGGCGCTCCATCTCGACGCGGCGTTCGCCGATGCGCAGGAACCGTTCCGCGCGCGACTGATGAACTCGATGTGGACGCTCTCGACCATGGTCGGATCGTCGGTCGCCCAGCTGACGCAGGGGACGCTCGTGGCTCAGGTCGGCCTCGGTGACATCGCGTTCCCGCACCCGCTGTTCGCCGGCGACACGCTGTACACCGAGAGCGTGGTCGTCGAGAAGCGGCTGTCGGAGTCGCGTCCCGGTCAGGGCATCGTGACGATCGCCCACACCGGCCGCAATCAGGACGGCACGGTGGTCGCGACGGCATCCCGCACAGTCCTGGTGCACTGCCGTCCCGGAGGCGGGGCATGAGCGGATTCGAGCTCGGACCCGCGCTGCTCTTCTGCCCGGCTGATCGCCCGGAGCGCTTCGCCAAGGCTCTGGAGCGGGCCGACGCGGTCATCCTCGACCTGGAGGACGCCGTGCTGCCCGAGGCCAAGGCCGCGGCGCGGGCCAATCTCGAGGTCGCCGACCTCGATCCCGCGCGCGTCATCGTGCGGGTGAACGCACCGACGAGCTCGCATTTCGCGGCAGACGTCGAGACGCTCTCGCGCACGGACTTCCGCACCGTCATGGTCGCGAAGACCGAGAGCGTCGAGAGCCTGACCGCTCTCGACCCCCGGCACGCGCTGGTCGCGCTCATCGAGACGGCGCGCGGCGTGCACGCGGTCGGTGCTATCGCCGCGGATCCGCGCGTCGTCGCCCTGATGTGGGGTGCAGAGGATCTGGTCGCGTCGCTCGGCGGAACCTCGTCGCGCGCGGCCGGCGGCGCCTATCGCGACGTCGCCCGGTATGCCCGGTCGCGCGTGCTCGTCGAAGCGGGCGCCCACGACAAGGCCGCGATCGACGCGGTCCACGTCGACATCGACGACGAGGCCGGGTTGCGGGGCGAGGCCGAGGATGCCGCCGCGTCGGGCTTTCGGGCGACGGCCTGCATCCATCCCCGTCAGGTCCCCGTCGTCCGCGCCGCGTACCGTCCCGACGACGCCGCGGTCGCCTGGGCGCACGGCGTGCTGCGGGCGGCTGCGACGGAACGCGGGGTGTTCCGCCACGAGGGCCGCATGATCGATGAACCGGTGCTGCGTCACGCCCGCGCGATCGTCTCCCGCGCCGGCTGACCGGATCCACGGCGGTCCGACCGTGCCGCTCAGAGGACGGAGAACTCCTCCAGGAGCCGGAGGGAGGTGGGCGAGGCCTCGAACCGGTGCGCCGAGCCGTTGGCGATGACCTCGCCCTCGCGGGGGAGCGTGCCGCCGGAGACGTGGTCGATCACGGCGCGGATGACCCCGCCGTGCGCGACCACCAGGACCGACTCGGCGCGCGGCGTCGTGCGTCGCCTCGACTCCGCCGCGATCCGGTGCAGCGCGTCGATCGCGCGGATCCCGACCTCGTCGAGCGACTCGGCCCCCGGCACCTCGGCGTGCCAGTCGCCGAAGGTCTCGATGTATTCCGACACGAGCATCCCCTCGCCGATCCCGAACTCCCGTTCGCGCACGTCGGGAATCACCCCGGCGAGCGGCAGCCCGAGCTCGGTGCCGATGATCTCGGCCGTCTCCTTCGCGCGCGCCAGAGGGCTGGCGTAGATCGCGTGGTGCTCGCCGCTGCGGAGTCGGACGGCGGCCGCGTGCGCGTCGGCACGTCCCTTCGCGTTGAGCGGGATGTCGGTGGAGCCCTGGATGCGACGGGCGAGGTTCCAATCGGTCTGGCCGTGGCGGATGAGGGTGATGAGGGTCACGTGAGCAGTTCCTGGAGGGCGGGGAGCACGTCGCTCGTCCCTGCGGCGATCGTGAGATGCGCCCACGGGTCGGCGCGGGTCGGCTCGCGGTTGACGATGATCAGGGGGATGCTGCGGCGTCGGGCGCGCTCGACCAGTCGCACCCCGGAGTTCACGACGAGGGACGACCCCGCCACGATGAGCGCCGTGCTCGAACGCAGCAGCGACTCGGCCGCGCGGAAGCGGTCGTGCGGCACGTACTCCCCGAAGAACACCACATCGGGTTTCAGCACCCCTCCGCACACGGTGCAGGTCGGGATCACGAAGCCGTCGGTCGTCTCGGGCAGCACGTCGCCGTCCGGGGCGAGCCGAACGTTCTCGGGAACGGTGATCCACGGATTGAGCTCTTCGATCTGCACGGCGATGTCGCGCCGATCGAAGACCTGTCCGCAGTGGAGGCACAGCACCCGCCGCATGGTGCCGTGCACCTCGATGACGTGCGAGCTCCCGGCGCGCAGGTGCAGTCCGTCGACGTTCTGGGTGATGACCCCCGAGACGGCGCCGGAGGATTCGAGCTCGGCGAGGGCGACGTGTCCGCGATTGGGCGCCGCCTGTGCGAACGCCTTCCAACCGAGGTGCCCGCCGACCCAGTATCGGCGTCGCGCCGCCTCGTCGCCGAGATAGGTCTGGATGGTCATCGGATCGCTGCGGGTGCGAGCGCCCTCACCGCGATAGGCCGGGATGCCGCTGTCGGTCGAGATGCCGGCACCGGTGAGGAGGGCGATCCGCCTGCCGCGCAGCAGCTCCGCCGCCCGGGCGAGAGTGGCCGACAGCTCGGCAGTGCTCGACGCGCTCACAGAACCTCCCTGAGCGAGTCTACGACCTGCGCCGCGGGGGAGCGGCGCGTGCGTCGCCCGCCGGTGGCAGAGTGGCATCCGTGGAGATCATCGCCCTGTCCGACGCCGCCGACCCTCGCCTCGACGACTACCGCGGTCTCACCGACACGGCGCTGCGCGCGGCGCGCGAGCCCGAGCGCGGCCTGTACATCGCCGAGTCGGCGAAGGTGATCGCGCGCGCCGTCGGGGCGGGCCACGAGCCGCGGTCGGTCATGGTGCAGCAGCGATGGGTCGACGGCATCCGCGACCTCCTGGCCGACCGCGACGTGCCGGTGTACGTCGTCCCCGACGATGTGGCCGAGGCGGTGTCGGGATTCGAGATCCATCGCGGCGCGCTGGCGTCGATGCATCGCCCCGTGCTGCCGTCGGTGAACGAGGTGCTCACCGACGCATCGCTCGTGCTGATCCTCGAGGACATCGGCGATCACACCAACGTCGGCGCCGCCTTCCGCGCGGCCGCGGGTCTGGGTGCCGACGCGGTGCTGGTGTCGCCTCGCTGTGCCGACCCGCTGTACCGGCGCAGCGTGCGGGTGAGCATGGGCGGTGTGTTCCAGGTCCCGTGGACGCGGATGTCCGACTGGGGTGAGGCGGTGGGCGACCTGCACTCCGCGGGCTTCGACATCGTCGCGCTCGCGCTCGAGGAGCGCGCCGTCGCCCTCGACGAGTACGTCGCCCTCGGGGCGGAGCGTGTCGCCCTCGTCCTCGGGTCGGAGGGCGACGGGCTCTCCCGCACAGCCCTCGACGTCGCCGACCACGTCGTCACCATCCCCATGTCGGGCGGGGTGGACTCGCTCAACGTCGCCTCGGCCGCCGCCGTCGCGCTCTGGGCGCTGCGACGCCGACCGTCGCAGGCCTGACCGGGCTCAGCTCTGGTCGAGCCTGATCACCGGCGCGGCCTCGGGGCGCTTGGCTGCCACGTGGTCGCCCGACGACTGGTGGCGCAGCCGGCGCAGCACCCAGGGCACGAGGTGCTCGCGCGCCCAGCCGAAGTCCTCCGAGCGGGCCTCGCGCCACGTGCGCACGGGCAGCGGTTCGGGCTGCATGGCCTCCAGGTCGTTCGGCACGTTCAGCGCGCGCAGCACCATGCGTGCGACCTCGTGATGCCCGAGCGAGTTGTAGTGCAGGCGGTCGTCGTCGAAGAAGCGCATGTCCTGCACGACCTTGAGCGCCCACTGGTCGGCGACGATGCAGTCGTGGCGCTCGGCGATGGCGCGCACGTTCTCGTTGTAGATGGCGACCTTGCCGCGGAAAGCGCGGAAGACGGGCGTGAACCCGGTGTCGATGCCGGTGAAGAGGATGACCGCCGCCCCGGTCGAGGCGAGCCGGGCCACCGCGTCCTCCAGCTGCGCCGCGATGGCGTCGGGATCGGTCCCGGGGCGGATCACGTCGTTGCCGCCCGCGCAGATCGAGACGAGGTCGGGATGCAGCGCCACGGCCGGCTCGACCTGGTCTGCCACGATCTGCGCGATGAGCTTGCCGCGCACGGCGAGGTTCGCGTACGCGAAGTCGTCGACCTGCTGACCGAGCACCTCGGCCACGCGATCCGCCCAGCCGCGGTGACCGCCCGGCGAGGCGGGGTCGGGATCGCCGATGCCCTCGGTGAACGAGTCGCCGACGGCGACGAAGCGCCGCCAGGGGTGCACGCTCTCGTTGGCGACATACGGGGTCCGGGTCGAATCCTGGTCGGTCATCCAGCTCTCCTTCGCGAACAGCGGCGCCGGGCGGTGGCCGCAGCGCAGTGACCGAGCCTACTCGCCGGCGGCGCGTCGTGGGACGAACGACAGAGCCCTCCTGGACCCGGGCCGGAGTGTCCGGAGGAGCGATTATCGTTGTCTCGATGCTCTCACCGTCCTTTCCTCAGCGCGCCCCGTGGGGAACCGCCAGCAAGCTGCGCGCGTGGCAGCACGAGGCTCTCGAGAAGTACTTCCAGGCCGACCAGCGCGACTTCCTCGTGGCGGCGACGCCCGGTGCCGGCAAGACGACCTTCGCGCTCACACTCGCCGTCGAGCTGATGCGCATGGGCGAGGTGAACCGCATCATCGTGGTCGCCCCCACCGAGCACCTCAAGACACAGTGGGCCGACGCGGCCGCTCGCGTGCACATCCGCCTCGATCCGCGGTTCCGCAACAGCCATTGGGCACCCGCGCGGCACTACCACGGTGCGGTGGTGACCTACGCGCAGGTCGCGGCCAAGTCGTCCGTGCATCGGCATCTCACCGAAGACGCGCAGACGCTGGTCATCCTCGACGAGGTGCATCACGGGGGCGATGCGCTGAGCTGGGGCGACGCGATCCGCGACGCGTACGGACCGGCCAAGCGGCGGCTGCTGCTGTCGGGCACGCCGTTCCGCAGCGACACCGCGCCGATCCCGTTCGTCGAGTACCACCCCGACGAGTCCGGGGCGCGCATCTCCCGCACCGACTACAACTACGGCTACGGCCGCGCCCTGTCCGACGGCGTGGTCCGCCCGGTGCTGTTCCACATGTACGCCGGCAAGATGCGGTGGCGGACCACGTCGGGCGACGAGCTCGAGACGCACCTCGGCCAGGACAACACGAAAGACGTCACCTCGCAGGCCTGGCGCACGGCGCTCGACCCCGAGGGGGAGTGGATGCCGGCCGTGCTGTCGTCCGCCGACCGACGTCTCACCGAGATCCGTCATCATGTACCGGATGCCGGGGGACTGGTGCTCGCGACCGACCAGACGGTGGCGCGCGCCTATGCGAAGATCCTGCACCGCATCACCGGACAGCATCCCACCGTCGTCCTCTCCGACGATGCGACGGCATCGGAGAGGATCGAGCGGTTCAGCGCGAGCAACGACCGGTGGATGGTCGCGGTGCGCATGGTGTCGGAGGGGGTCGACGTCCCGCGCCTGGCGGTGGGGGTCTATGCGACGTCGTCGTCGACGCCGCTGTTCTTCGCTCAGGCCATCGGACGATTCGTCCGTGCGCGCCGCCGGGGTGAGGCGGCCAGCGTCTTCCTCCCGCAGGTGCCCGTGCTGATGAATCTCGCGGGCGAGATGGACAAGCAGCGCGACCACGCCCTCGACCGCCCGTCGGCCGACGACGACGGCCTCGACGACTCGCTGCTGGAGAGCGCCAATCGCGAGGACGACGCCTCGGATGCGCTGACGCAGGAGTTCAGCTACCAGGCGCTGTCGTCGGTCGCGCACTTCGACCGGGTGGTTTTCGAGGGTCAGGAGTTCGGCCAGCTCGCCGAGCCGGGCACACCCGAGGAGGAGGAGTTCATCGGGTTCCCCGGGCTCCTCGAGCCCGAGCACGTGCACGAGCTGCTGATGCAGCGCCAGGCACGCCAGGCGCGGCACCGCGAGGCCCGAGAGGCGGCGGCCGGCCCCACCGAGACGACGACGCTTCCCGCACCGCTGCACCGCACGCTCAAGGAGCAGCGGCAGCTGCTCAACAGCCTGGTCGGACTCTACGCCCGGCAGAAGGGCGAACCGCACGGCGCCGTTCACGCGGAGCTCCGCCGCATCTGCGGAGGGCCGGCCGTCGCACAGGCGACGGTGACACAGCTCCAATCGCGCATCGATGTCCTGCGCAAGCGCGTCCGTTCCTGAGCACCGTCCGGGCCCCTGAGCACCGCCTGGGTCCCTGAGCTCCAACTGGGTCCCTGAGCTTGTCGAAGGGCCCGATCTCGCCTGGGTCCCTGAGCTTGTCGAAGGGCCCGATCTCGCCTGGGTCCCTGAGCTTGTCGAAGGGCCCGATCCACACGGTTCGGAGGCCCGAAATGCTGGCAATCCGTGCCCGAGCACCGTCGCCGCGCGACCGCGCGGCTAGCGTGGAACGGTTGCCCGCGAACCGAGCGCGGCGACACCAGGAGGATCCATGACAGGCCCCGCCGCCATCGAACCGACACCCGCTGACCGCCGCCGCTGGGCCCGCTACCTCGTGGAGGAGCGTGCGGAGGGGTCGGTGTACCAAAAGCTCGCCGCGCGACGGACCGGCGAGGAGCGCGACATCCTGCTGCGCCTCGCCGAGGCGGAACGCCGCCACGAACAGCACTGGCTCGATCTGCTCGGAGGCGAGCCGCGGCGGTTGCCCCGTCCCGGCATCCGCTCGCTCCTCCTCGGCTGGATGGCCGGTCGCTTCGGCTCGATCTTCGTGCTCGCACTCGCGCAGAGCGCCGAGGCGCGCTCACCCTACGACGCCGAGCAGTATGCGACTCCGGCGATGCGTGCCGACGAGAAGATCCACTACGAGGTGGTCCGCGGTCTCGCCGCCCGCGGTCGGAGGCGTCTTTCGGGCTCGTTCCGCGCCGCGGTCTTCGGCGCCAACGACGGTCTCGTGAGCAACCTCGCGCTCGTCCTCGGCATCGGGGCGACAGGGGTGAGCTCGGGCTTCGTGCTCTTCAGCGGGATCGCCGGGCTGCTCGCGGGCGCGCTGTCGATGGGAGCGGGAGAGTTCGTCTCCGTGCGTTCGCAGCGCGAGCTGCTCGCGGCCACGGAGGCGAACGAGGATGCAGCGGATGCCGCGGGCGATCTCGACATCGACGAGAACGAGCTGGCCCTGGTGTACCGCGCCCGCGGCATGGAGCCGGAGGAAGCTCTCGGACGCGCTCACCGCATCGTCGAAGCGGCCAAGGCGGGTGTGCGCCGCGGCGCGACCGGTCCCGTGCGCGTGCCGGGGAGCGACCATGAGATCGTCGGCAGCGACTGGACGGCCGCCCTCTCCAGCTTCCTGCTCTTCGCCTCCGGCGCCATCGTCCCCGTGCTGCCCTGGATCTTCGGCCTCCAGGGCACGGCGGCGATCATCGTGGCTCTGGTCCTCGTCGGGATCGCGCTCCTCAGCACCGGCGCGATGGTGGGGGTGCTCTCGGGCGGTCCGCCCCTGCGCCGAGCCCTGCGTCAGCTCGCGATCGGATTCGGAGCCGCCGCGGTGACCTACCTCCTCGGCCTCGCCTTCGGCGTGAGCGCGCTCTGAGCTCAGCCGGCTCGCCCGGGCCGACCGGCGTACGAGCTGACATCTCCATGACTTTCGGCACGTCCTCATCCGCCCTCGGTTACGTAGAATCCAGCGAGAACGGTCAGCAGGGTGACGGTACCGACGGGAACGACATGACAGAGGCGATTCGAGTGCTGGTCGTCGACGATCAGAAGCTCGTTCGCGACGGGCTCCTGAGCCTGCTGGCGCTGAGTCCCGAGATCGACGTCGTCGGTGACAGCGCCGACGGTGACGCCGCGCTGTCTGTCCTGGCGGAGCACGAAGTGCACGTCATGCTCCTGGATCTGCGGATGCCGGCACGAGACGGCATCGCCACCCTGGAGGCGATGCGGGAACGCGGGATCGACGTCCCCGTCCTCGTCCTGACCACCTTCGACGACGATGAACTCGTGCTCGCCGCGATACACGCCGGGGCCAGGGGCTACATGCTCAAGGATGTGACTCTGGATCAGCTGCTCGGCGGGGTGCGCGCGCTGGCGGCAGGCGGGACCCTGCTGCAGCCGGCCCTGACCGATCGGCTTCTCCGCGCGATCCGGCGTGCACCGTCGCCGGTCACCGCCGCGCACCTTCCGGAGCCCCTGACCGACCGGGAACTCGACGTGCTGAGACTCGCGGCGGGAGGATGGTCGAACGGGCAGATCGCGCGGGGGCTGTTCCTCGCAGAGGGCACGGTGAAGAACCACATGTCGAGCGTTCTGCTCAAGCTCGGGGTGGCGGACCGCACGAGCGCCGTGCTCAAGGCTCTCGCCGACGGGGTCCTCGATGCCGGCGCCGGGCAGAAGAGCATGCCGTGACGGGCTCGACGCTGCGACAGACGAGGACATCCGGCTGGATCGTCGTCACCAGCCTCGTCTGCGCCGCCGCTATCGGCGTGGTGGTCGTCGTCGAGACCATGCTCGACGCGCGCGACGCTCCGCTTCCGTCGACGCTCTGGTGGGCGGCGTACGCCCTCTACATCGCCGCACTTCTCGCGATCCACGGCTGGATACCCACGGGGCGCCTGTCACCGCACGCACTGCTGGTCTCATTGATCGGATTCGCCGTTCTCCTCGTGCTGCTCAATCCCGACCAGGCCTGGATGCTGATGCTGTTCGTCATGACGGCGGCTGTGGCGTCGTTCTTCTGGCCTCCGCGAGCGATCGTCGTCCTCCTCATCGTCCAGATCCTTCTCACCGTGGGAATCGCCCTCACCGCCGCGTGGCCGCTCCCCGAGCTCGTCCTCGCCGTCGTGGGCTTCGGGAACTTCCAGGTCTTCGGGGCCCTCGTCGTCTTCGCCATGCGCAGCGAGGCGAGGGCTCGCGATGACCTGGCGGTCGCGCACGCCGAGCTTCGCGCGACCACGACGTTGCTGGAGATGACCACGCGGGAGGCCGAGCGGTTGCGGATCTCCCGTGATCTCCATGATCTCGCAGGGCACGATCTGACCGCCCTCTCCCTGGAGCTGGAGGTCGCCACGCACCTGACAGCCGATACGGCCGGTCACCGACACGTGCAGCGAGCGAGGTCGATCGCGAGGGATCTGCTGGAGACGATCAGGACCGCGGTCGGAGAGATGCGTGACGAGGCACCCATGCTCGAGCCCGCGCTGCGTCGACTCACCTCCGGGATCCCCGGGCTGTCGGTCACGGTGCATGTCGACCGCGACATCTCCGTCGATGCGGACCGCGTCATCGTCATCCTCCGCAGCGTGCAGGAAGCGATGACGAACATCCTGCGTCACTCCGGCGCGGATCACGCCAGTGTGGACGTCCGCGCCGAGCAGGGCGACCTGCGGGTGACGATCGCTGATCAGGGCGAGGGCACCGCGGCCATCGTGCCCGGCAACGGCCTGACCGGGATGCGAGAACGGTTCGAGGTGCTGGGCGGGAGCCTGGAGGTGACCAGCGCAGCCGGTCGGGGACTGGTCCTCGTCGGCCGACTCCCGCGACACGCGCCCGCCACCCCCTGAGTCCGGTCCCGCGCTGCGTCCACTCGTGACTTTCCGCACAGGCGTCGCGGCCGCGCGTCCTCCTAGTGTCGTGCTCGTCGAGGAAGTCCGATCGAGACGGGGAGGTCGCTGTGCACGACGCGATCGAGGTCGCCGGCCTCACCAGACGCTTCGGCGAGGTGATCGCCGTGGACGGTCTCTCGTTCACCGTGCAGGCCGGAGATCTGTTCGCGTTCCTGGGTGCTAACGGGGCGGGCAAATCCACGACCATCGGCTGTCTGACGACGACGCTCGCGTTCGACGCTGGCGTGGTGCGCGTCTCGGGCGCCGATGTCCGCCGGGAAGGAGACCGGGTCCGGCGACGCATCGGGGTGGTGATGCAGGACTCGCTTCTGGACGGCGATCTGACGGTGCGGGAGAACCTCGCCGTCCGCGGACGGTTCTACCTTGCGGACCCCGGGGCGATCGCCGCGCGCATCGAGGAGCTGGCGGAGCTCATCGGCCTGGAGGATGTCCTGCGCCGGCGATACCGAGCGCTGTCGGGAGGACAGCGGCGGCGCGCGGACATCGCTCGCGCCCTCCTGCCGGAACCCGAGGTGCTCTTCCTCGACGAACCGACGGCGGAACTGGACCCCGCCAGCCGCGCGACCGTCTGGCGCGCCGTCCATGAGCTGCGGGCACGTCGCGGATTGACGGTGTTCCTCACCACGCACTACATGGAGGAGACGGAGCAGGCCGATCGTGTCTGCATCATCGATTCCGGCCGCATCGTCGCCGAGGGCACGCCTGCCGCCCTGCGTGCTGCGCACAGCCGCGGCATCCTCACCATCACGACGCGTGACCGGCCTGCCCTCGAGGCGCTGCTTACCGCGGCCTCCGCGCAGGCGGAGTGGAACGGACCGCGCGCAGAGGTCGTCGTCGACGGCGCCGACGCGGCCAGGGCGATCCTGTGCGCCCATGAGGATGCCGTCGCGGATTTCGAGTTCCGGCACGGACGGATGGACGACGTGTTCCTCGCCGTCACCGGACGAGAGGGGAGGGAGCCGCTGTGACGGGGGCGGTGCGGGCGATCGTCGGGCGGAACCTGCGGCTGTTCTTCCGCGACCGGATGGCGGTCTTCTTCTCGCTGCTCGCAGCGGTCATCCTGTTCACCCTGTACGCGCTCTTCCTCGGCCACCTGCAGGTGGCCGACCTGCAGGAGTCCTTCCCCTCGGCGACCACTGCGCAGATCAGGGCGTTCGTCGATTCGTGGATGTTCGCCGGGGTCGTCAGCATGACGGCGATCACGACCGGCCTCGGCGCGCTCGGCGTGCTCGTCGAGGACACCGCATCGGGAAGATTCCGCGATTTCCTCGTGGCGCCGATACGTTCCGGACAGCTCGCGCTCGGATACCTGCTGTCCGCGGTGATCGTGGCGCTGACGATGACGTTCTTCGTCTTCGCGGTGAGTCTCTTCTACCTGTCGGCGGTCGACGGCGTGGCGCTGTCGTTCGGTGCCGTGATGCGGGCGGCCGCGATCGTCGTGGTGACCGCGGCGGCCTTCTCCGCCATCTCCGCGTTCGTCACCTCGTTCGTCTCGAGCCCCGGCGCATACGCGGCACTGTCGACGATCGTCGGGACGGTCCTCGGCTTCCTCACCGGCGCCTACATCCCCATCGGGTCGTTCCCCGAGTCCGTCCAGACGGTCGTCAGCGCCCTGCCGTTCGCGCAGGCATCCATGCTGATGCGGCAGGAGCTCGCGTCGGGGGCTCTCAGCGACCTCATCTCGTCGGCGCCCGAGGCGCGCGGGACGATGCTCACCTACTACGGCATGGCGGCCGAGGTCGCCGGATGGCCCCTCACGGCGGGTTCCGTCCTCGCCGTGCTGACCGTGCTCTTCGTCGTGTTCGCATGGCTGGGAGCGTTGCGCATCCGCGGCCGGATCAGCGCCGCGAACCGATGAGCGCAGGCGAGCGGCGGAAGCCGTGACCTTCGACACCTGCGGAGACGCGGGAGGGATGCCTACCGTCGAGATGACCTGTCCGCACATCACCCGAAAGCCGTCACCATGAAGATCACCAGTCTGTATCCCGTGCTCGCCACGAACGACGTCACGGCCACCGCCGACTTCTTCCGCCATCACTTCGGATTCGACACCGCGTTCGAATCGGACTGGTACGTGAGCCTGAGTCTCGACTCCTGGGAGCTCGCCATCCTGCGGGCCGATCACCCCACGGTCCCCGAGGCGTTCCGCGGACGGACAGCGGGAGGGCTGCTCCTCAACATCGAGGTGCCGGATGTCGACGCTCTCCATGACCGTCTCCTCGCCTCGGGACTGACCCCCGTTCTCCCCCTGCGCTCCGAGGAGTTCGGCCAGCGCCATGCCATCTTCGCCGGCCCGGAAGGCGTCCTGATCGATGTCATCACGCCGATCCCGCCCAGCGATGAGTACGCCGCCCGATTCTCGGCGGAGGCGCTCGACGAGACCAGAGCGGGCACCGCATGAGCGGCGCACCGAGCCTCCGATCCGGGTATCGTCGCTGGTTCCTCGTGGATGGCGTCGTCACGGGTGCGAACGCGGTCGCGTACCTGGCGCTGCACCGGCAGCTGTCCGACCTTCTCGGCTCCGCGCCGACGCTGTACGCGGTGGCGGGAGCGATTCTCGCGATCATCGCCGTCGGCCTGCTGGTGGTGGCGTTCTCGAGACGAAGACCTCGCCTTCTGCCCGAGGTGCTCGCGGTCGTGAACCTCCTCTGGTCAGCCGCGTCGCTGGTGGTCGCGCTCGCCAACCCCTTCCAGCTGAACGGCTGGGGCGTCGGGTGGACCGGAGTGCAGGGCGTGATCGTGCTCGCATTCGCCGTCCTCCAGCTCCGGGCTCTGAGACGCTCTGAGCCGCGACTCGAGACGCGAACATGAGACTGCCGAACTGCGAGCACACGTCACGACCGTGGCGCATGCACGCCGTCGTTCCGGACTTCACCCTCGAGGACGTGTGGGCGCTGCCCGTGCACGGCAGCGCGGACGACTTCTCGAGCCTCGTCGAGCTGATGACCTCGGGCGGAGACGAGGACGGCGACGGCGAGCCTCTCGGCTTCCTGGACTCCGCCGCAGCTCGATTCCTGTGGAGACTGCGCGATCTCCTCGGAGAACTCCTGGGCATGGGACGGATTGCCGATACAGCAGACGATGCGCAGCGACGCCCCATCCCCGGCGACAGGAGCACGTCGTTGCGGGCGCGCCTCGACGAGGACCTTGTGGGCACCGCGGAGAACGTGCGCTTCACCGAGGTGCCGATGAGGCCGCTCTACCTCCTCGACGATGAGTTCGCCGCTGAGATCTCCAATGCGACCATGCACGGTGTGATGCACCTGTCGTGGGTCGCGGGGGGCGACGGCGTCTATGAGGGCAGAATGGCCGTTCTCGTGAAGCCTCGCGGCCGACTCGGCCGGGTCTACATGGCCGCCATCAAACCCTTCCGTTACGCGGTGGTCTATCCCGCTCTGCTGCGGCACCTCGAGAGATCGTGGCGATCACGGGCTGGCGGGTGGCGGTGACCATCGGCACATATCCCCGATGACAGCCCCCGTCTAACGTCGATCGCACAGCAGATCACCCGGAACGAACCCGCAGGGAGTCGATATGGAACACGTCATCTCCGTCGGAGCAGTCGAGCTGTGCGTCGATTCCTTCGGAGCGCAGACGGATGAGACGGTCCTCTTGGTGGCAGGCACCTCCTGCTCGATGGAATGGTGGCCGGCGAGGTTCTGCCGGATGCTCGCCGACCGGGGGATGTTCGTGATCCGTTTCGACCAGCGCGACACCGGGCGAGCCTCCTTCGACCCTCCTGGGCAGCCGTCCTACTCGCTGCCGGACCTCGTGTCCGACGCGATCGGCGTGCTCGATCACTTCGACACCGGTCCCGCCCACTGGGTGGGATTCTCCCAGGGAGGCTGGGTGTCCCAACTCGCCGCACTCGACCATCCCGAACGGGTGCGCTCGCTGACGCTGCTCTCCACACGTGCCACCGGACACGGCCCCGCGGATCCCGATCTCCCCGAGGTCGCCGACAGTCTGCTCGCCGCATGGGATGAGACATCCGCCGAGCCGGACTGGGGCGACCCGGAGGAGGTCATCCGCTCCCTGATCGAAGGCGAACGATCCATCGCCGGAGAGGATTTCGATGAGGCGCACGCCCACGCCATCGCCGAGAGCTGCGTGCACCGAGCGCATCAGATCCGATCAGCGGTCACGAACCACCCGATGGCGGATCAGGGACCGCGCTGGCGCGATCGCCTCGGCACGATAGCGGCACCCTGCCTGATCCTGCACGGAACACCCGACCCGATGTTTCCCTTCGGGAACGCCGAAGCGCTGGAGCGGGAGATCCCCCGCGCACGGCTGGCGGGGTTGGAGGGTGTCGGGCACGAGCTCCCACCGCGCGTGTGGGGTCGCGTCGTCGCCTCGATCAGTCGACACGTCCGCAGTGCATCCGAATCGTCGTGAGCGAAGCCACATCGGTGCTGCCGGTGCTGCTCGCATTGTGCGCCGCCGTCGGCTACGGCGCATCGGACTTCATCGGAGGCGTGACCAGTAGAAGCGACCGCGTCTGGGCTGTCGCGGCGACCAGCCAGGCGACCGCGACGGCCGTCGCACTGCCCGTGGCGCTCGCGACTCTCACCCTGCCACGGCCGTCCGACCTCGGGTGGGCGGTTCTGGCGGGGATGGGCGCCGGAGCAGGCAACCTCCTCATCTACCACGGGCTCGCCACCGGCCGCATGATGGTGGTCGCTCCGCTCGCCGCCGTGGTCTCCACCGTGCTGCCCGTGACCGTGGACGTCGTCGGAGGACGACACCTCAGCGCCCTTCTCACGGCCGGCGTCGTCGCCGCCGTCATCGCCGGCTGGCTCGTCTCGGGAGGCGGTGTGCGAATGCCCGGACGAACCGACAGGGCAGGTGTCGTCGTCGGCCTGCTGGCCGGAGCGGGATTCGGGATGCAGTTCGCGGCACTGGGCCAGGTCCCGGCGGAGTCCGGATTCACCCCCGTCGGCATCAGCCAGGCGATCTCGGTGGTCCTGATCATCAGCGTCGCGGGCGCACGCCGCGCTCGCTGGATACCCGGACGTTCGGTCACGGCTCTCGGCGCAGCCGCGGCAGGAGGCCTCGCCGGCGGAGCGACGCTGCTCTTCCAGGTATCCGCCCAGGTGGGGTCGCTGACCGTCGCGGTCGTGCTGACCTCTCTGTATCCCGCCGTGACCGTCGCCCTCGGAGTCTGTCTGCTCCGCGAACGCGCCACGCGTGTGCAGCTGGTGGGGCTGGTCTTCGCCGCTGCCGCCATCGTGCTGATCAGACTCGGCTGAGATCCGGGGCGCGCGGTGATCCGCGCCGCGCCACCGTTCGAGCGAACGACGAAGGCCCCCGATCCGCTGGATCGGGGGCCTTCGAATTTCTGTGCGCGGAGGGGGACTTGAACCCCCACGCCCTATCGGGCACTAGCACCTCAAGCTAGCGCGTCTACCATTCCGCCACCCGCGCAGGTGTTGGATGATCGTTGCCGACCGAAGAATGAGATTAGCACGTAATGCAGCGCCGTTCGAACCGAGCAGCACGCCCGGGCGTGGCACGCCGTTTCGGTAGCCTGGAGGGCATGACCGAACCCTCCGTTCCCGAGGTCGCACGCATCGCGAGCGACCTCATCCGCTTCGACACGTCGAACTTCGGCGGCGGCAACGCCAAGGGGGAGCGGGAGGCGGCCGAGTACGTCGGAGCGTATCTCCAGGCGCTCGGTCTCGACGTCGAGTACTACGAGCCGGTCACGCGCCGAACCACGGTGATGGCGCGGGTGCGCGGCCGCGACAGCAGCAAGCCCGGTCTCGTCGTGCACGGTCACCTCGACGTCGTGCCGGCCGTGGCCGACGACTGGAGCATCGATCCGTTCGCGGGCATCATCCGCGACGGGATGCTGTGGGGCCGCGGCGCGGTCGACATGAAGAACATGAACGCGATGATCCTGACGGCCGTCGCCGAGATCCTGCGGGCGGGGGAGCAGCCGGAGCGCGACCTCGTGCTGGTGTTCTTCGCCGACGAGGAGAACGGCGGGGTGGAGGGTTCAGCGATGGTCGTCCGGGATCATCCCGAGTGGTTCGCCGGCGCCACGGCGGCGATCAGCGAGGTGGGCGGGTACTCGATCTCGGTCGACGGCCGCCGGGCGTATCTGCTGCAGGTCGGCGAGAAGGCCCTCATCTGGGTCCGCCTGGTCGCCAAGGGCCGCGCCGGTCACGGCAGCCGCCTGCACGACGACAACGCCGTCACGAAGCTCGCCGAAGCGGTGGCCGCGATCGGCCGCACCCGCTGGCCCGTGCGTCTGACGCCCACGACCGAGGCCCTGCTCGAGGGGCTCGGCGAGCTCAGCGGCCGTCCTGCAGACGACCCTGACGCCCTCGCTGCCGCCGCGGGCCCTGCCGAGGCCTTCCTGCGGTCCACGCTCCGCACCACCACGAACCCGACCGTCCTCACCGCGGGATACAAGCACAACGTGATCCCCGAGCGCGCCGAGGCTCTCGTCGACGTCAGGGTGATCCCCGGGACGGAGGACGACGTTCTGGCCGAGCTGCAGCAGATCGTGGGAGACGAGATCATCATCGAGACGGTCGTCCGCGACATCGGCATGGAGACGCCGTTCGAGGGGGAGCTCGTCGATGCGATGGTCGCGAGCCTCGCCCGCCACGATCCCGGGGTGCCCGTGATCCCGTACCTCCTCGGCGCCGGGACCGACAACAAGGCGCTCGCGCACCTGGGCATCACCGGCTACGGCTTCGCACCCCTTCGACTGCCCGCCGACCTCGACTTCACGGGCATGTTCCACGGAGTCGACGAGCGTGTGCCCGTAGAATCGCTTGTCTTCGGCCAGCGGGTGCTGGCCGATCTGCTGCGCACGTACTGAGCCAGCGGCCACGCCGCGCACACCCTCACCAGAAGGCCCTCCATGCACCTGCTCGAAGCCCTGATCCTCGGCATCGTCCAGGGACTCACCGAGTTCCTGCCGATCTCCTCCAGCGCCCACCTGCGCATCCTCGGCACCTTCCTGCCGTCGGGGGAGGACCCGGGAGCGGCGTTCACCGCGATCACGCAGATCGGTACGGAGGCCGCCGTCGTGGTGTTCTTCTGGCGCGACATCGTGCGCATCATCTCGCAGTGGTGCCGCGCTCTGGTGGGCAAGATCCCGCGCAGCGACCCCGACGCCCGCATGGGCTGGATGATCATCATCGGCAGCATCCCGATCGTCGTCCTGGGGCTGTTCTTCCAGGACCAGATCGAGACCGTGTTCCGATCGCTCTGGATCGTCGCCATCATGCTCATCGTGTTCGGCATCCTGCTGGGCATCGCCGATCACGTGGGCGCGAAGCGCCGCAAGCTCGGCGACCTCACGTACCCCCACGGCGTCGCCTTCGGATTCGCGCAGGCGCTCGCCCTGATCCCCGGAGTCTCGCGGTCGGGCGGCACCATCACGATGGGGCTCTTCCTCGGCTACGAGCGTGCGGCGGCCGCCCGCTATGCCTTCCTCCTCGCCATCCCCGCGGTCTTCGGCAGCGGCTTCTACCAGCTCTTCAAGAGCTGGGACGAGCCGGGCTTCTTCTCCTTCGGCGACACGCTCGCTGCCACCGGCATCGCCTTCGTCGTGGCGCTCGGAGTGATCGCGTTCTTCATGAACTTCATCTCGAAGCGCAGCTTCCTGCCGTTCGTGATCTACCGGATCCTGCTGGGCACGGTGCTGCTCGTCCTCCTCGGCACCGGAGTGATCGCGGCCTGACCCTTCGACAGGCTCAGGGACCCAGGGGAGGGCTCCGGGCCCTTCGACAGGCTCAGGGACCAGGGGAGGGCTCAGGGCACTTCGACAGGCTCAGGGACCGAGGTCAGCGCTTGTGGTCGCCCGGCGCATCGCCTCGACGACGCAGGTATCGCTCGAACGCCTGGGCGATGGCGTCTCCCGATGCCTCCGGCGAGTCCCAGGTGTCGCGGGTGCGCTCGAGCTGGCGGATGTACTCCGCCATGTCTTCGTCCTCGGATGCCGCGGCGTCGATCGACGCCTCCCATGCGGCGGCCTCGGTGCGCAGGTGCTGACGCTCGACGTCGACGCCGGTGAGCTCCTCGAGGCGGTCGAGGAGGGCCAGGGTGACCTTCGGCGAGGGCGTCGCCGAAGCGACGTAATGCGGCACGCTCGCCCACAGACCGGCCGTGGGGATGCCCGCCCCCTCGGCGAAGTGCTCGAAGACGCTCAAGATGCCGACCGGCCCCTCGTACAGAGACCGCTCGAGGCCGTGCGCCTCGCGCACCTGCTCGTTCTGACTGGACGCGAAGATCGAGATCGGGCGGGTGTGCGGAACGTCGGCGAGCATGGCTCCCATCGTCACGAGCCCCGTGATGTCGTCGCGGAGGGCGATGTCGATGAACTCCGAGGCGAACGCCTGCCAGGTGCGGGCGGGCTCGACACCGGTCAGGAGCCAGAACTCCGGTCCCGGCGCGGGATCGCGCGGACGCCAGAGGCCGGCCTCAGGCCAGCGGAGCTGGCGGCGACCTTCCGCGTCCATGCGCGTCGACGGCCGCGTGTACTGGTAGTCGAAGTACAGCTCCGGGTCGACCGAGTGCACGAGTTCGTAGGCCGATGACGTCCGCAGCGCCTCCACCGCACCGCTCGCGGCTTCACCCGCATCGTTCCAGCCGTCGAAGGCGGCGATGACGATGCGCGAACCGAGGACATCCATCAGGGGCTCCCTTCGAGGTCGAGGACGTATCCCCCCAGGCTAGTGCGCAGGGGAGGGATGTGGGCGCTACCGGGCTAGCATGGGTCCAGTGAGCAGAAAGCCCCGCGCAGTCCTCTGGGACATGGATGGAACACTGGTCGACACCGAGCCCTACTGGATGGCGGCCGAGACGGCGCTCGTCGAGTCGTTCGGCGGCACCTGGACCGAGAAGGACGCCCTCCGGCTCGTCGGCAGCGGCCTGATCGACAGCGCGATCATCCTCCGCGAGGCCGGGGTCGCCATGGAGCCCGAGGCCATCGTCTCCCACCTGACCGACGTGGTGCAGCAGTCGCTGCGCACCCACGGCGTGCCGTTCCGGCCGGGAGCCCGCGAGCTGCTCGCGGAGCTGAAGGATGCCGGGATCCCCACGGGGCTCGTCACCATGTCGCTGCGCCGCATGGCGCTGAACGTGGTCGATCTGATCGACTTCGACGCCTTCGACATCGTCGTGGCGGGAGACGACGTCGACAACCCGAAACCGCATCCCGAGCCGTACCTGCAGGCCGCCGCGCTGCTCGACGTCGACATCGCCGACGCGGTGGTCATCGAAGACTCCCCGACCGGTGTGCGGGCGGGGCTGGCATCGGGCGCTCTGACGCTCGGCGTGCCGCACATCGTCGCGCTCGACCATCTCGGCGCGCACGAGCTCTGGCCGACCCTCGCCGGTCGCGGTGTCGCCGACCTCGTCGACCTCTTCGAGTCGAAGACGGTCCAGACGGAGACCGCGCGATGACCGCGCAGGCCACCCCCCGGCCCAGCGGCCCCTTCCGCGAGGGCGACCGCGTGCAGCTGACCGGTCCGAAGGGCCGCCTGCACACGGTCACCCTGCGCGAGACGGGCGAACTCCACACCCACCAGGGCGTCCTGCGTCACCGCGACCTCATCGGCCTGCCCGACGGCTCGGTGGTCGCCAACAGCTCCGGGCACGAGTATCTGGCGCTGCGTCCGCTGCTCCGCGACTTCGCGATGTCGATGCCGCGCGGCGCGGCGATCGTGTACCCGAAGGATGCCGCCCAGATCGTCATGCAGGCCGACATCTTCCCGGGCGCCGTCGTCGTCGAAGCCGGGGTGGGGTCGGGCGCCCTCTCGCTCTCGCTCCTGCGCGCCATCGGTCCGGCCGGACGTCTCCTGTCGTTCGAGCGCCGCGACGACTTCGCCGAGGTGGCGCGCGGCAACGTCGAGACCTTCTTCGGCGCGGCGCCCGACACGTGGAGCGTCATCGTCGGCGACCTCGTCGAGGCCCTGCCCGCGCATGCCCCGTCCGGAGGGGTCGATCGCGTGGTGCTCGACATGCTCGCCCCGTGGGAGTGCATCGACGCGGTCGCCGAGGCCCTCACTCCCGGTGGCGTCGTCCTCTGCTACGTCGCCACGGCCACGCAGCTCTCGCGCGTCGCCGAGTACATCCGCGGCACGGGACTGTTCACCGACCCCGATGCGTCGGAGACCATGGTGCGCGGCTGGCACGTCGAGGGCCTCGCCGTGCGTCCGGATCACCGCATGGTCGCTCACACCGGCTTCCTCCTCACCGCACGACGCCTGGCTCCCGGCGCCGTGGCGCCGTCGGTCAAGCGACGCGCCTCGAAGAGCAGCTACGGCGATGACGACGTCGAGCTGTGGACGCCCGGTGCCGTCGGCGACCGCGAGATCACCGACAAGAATCTCCGCAAGCGCGCCAGGGAGGCCGGGCGCGCAGCCGAGGGCGCCCGCCTCGCGGCGGCCGCGCGCGAATCCGATCACACGACGGAATAGACTGAGGCGCGTGCGTAAAACGTCCGCCGTTCTGGCCTCCCTCAGCCTCGCCGTCCTCGCCCTGACGGGCTGCTCCGTGACGGCCTCCTCCGACGGAGCCTCGTGCGAGCGGCACGCCGACGCGACCGGCATCCGCGATGCGGTGACCGTCGAGGGCGAGCTGGGGGAGGCGCCGGACGTGTCGGTCTTCTCGCCGCTCCACCTGACGAGGTCCGAGGTGGCCGACGTCATCGAGGGCGACGGGCGCACCATCGTCAACGACCAGCAGGCCCTCACCGTCGAGCTGTCGATCTTCAGCGGCGAGACCGGTGAGAAGGTCTACGGCACCGCCTACGACGAGAACAAGGGCCAGGTCTCCAACGCCGCCTACTGGGCTTCGCAGTCGCCCGGACTCGCTCAGGCCTTCGCGTGCGCGACCGAGGGCTCGCGCATCGTGGCCGGACTCACGCCGGAGGACTTCGGCGCGGAGGCGCTCTCAGGCCTCGGCCTCTCCGAAGACGACAACATGGTCTTCGTCATCGACGTGCTCGACGTCTTCCTGTCGAAGGCGGAGGGCACCCTTCGCTTCAACGACGCGCAGGGCATGCCGACGGTCGTGCGCGCCGCCGACGGCACCCCGGGCGTCATCGTCCCCGACAGCACCGCTCCCACGAAGCAGGTCGTGCAGACCCTCATCGACGGCGACGGCGAGAAGGTCACCGCCGAGCAGATCCCCCTCGTGAACGTCACCGCCGTCGGCTGGGACGACAAGAAGGTCGTGTCCAGCACGTGGGGCGAAGGACCCACCGGCGATCTGGCGTCGTCGGCGCCGACTCTCGCTGACGAGCTGGTCGGGCGAACCGTGGGATCGCAGCTGCTCGCCGTCGTCCCCGAGGCCGACGGCGCCCCCGCCACGGTCTACGTCATCGACATCCTGGGCGCAGTGACGGCGCCCACGCAGTGATGGCCGGCCGGATCCCCGCGGAGGAGCGTCTGACGAATCTCGTCGTGGCGCTGATGGCCACGGAGATCGGGCTGACGAAGCAGCAGATCCTCGACAACGTCTCCGGTTATCGTCAGCGCGCGGATGCCGGCACGCGCGCCGATGCACTGGAGAAGATGTTCGAGCGCGACAAGGACGAGCTCCGGTCGCTCGGCGTTCCGATCGAGACGATCGGCGACGCCGCGGACCCGAACGATCTGCGAGAAGCCCGGTATCGCATTCCGCAGGCGGAATACGACCTCCCGGCCGACATCGAGTTCACCGCCGCGGAGCTCGCGGTCCTGCGACTCGCCGGCAGCGTCTGGAGCGCGGAGTCGGCCTCGTTGGACGCGCAGTCCGGCGTCCGGAAGATCCGCGCACTCGGCATCGACGGGGACGAGCCGATCATCGGCTTCGCCCCGCGGATCACCGCCCGCGACGCGGCCTTCGCCCCTCTGCAGGACGCGATCGAGAAGAGCCGGGTCGTCGTGTTCGACTACCTCAAGCCCGGCGAGGCCGTGCCGCGTCGGCGCAGCATCCGTCCGCTCGCCCTCGTCGACTACGAGGCGCGCTGGCACGTGTTCGGCATCGACGTCGACATCGAGGAGGACCGCATGTTCCTCCTCAGCCGTATCGTCGGCGACGTGACCATCACCCCGGACACCTTCGACCCCGCCCTCCGGGACGGCGCGGGGGAGAGGGCCCTGGCCGGCCTCGAACGAGTGGCCGCCGAGAACTCCGCACTGCTGGAGGTCACGCCGGGAACGGAGGCGGCGCTGCGGCTGGGGCGGCGGGCGGCACCGGCCGCTCAGGGCATCACCGTCCCCTTCGTCGATCTGCACATCCTCGCCGACGAACTCGCCTCGTACGGCCCGGAGGTGCGGGTGGTGGAGCCGGCATCCCTGCGCGATGAGGTCGTGACGCGCCTCGAGGCCGTGGCCGCCGCCCACGCCGATCGGGAGCAGACACGATGAGCGCACAGGCCAAGCCACTCCTCGCCGCCGAGCGCGTCCGTCTCTACCTGACCCTCGTGCCGTACCTGCTGGAGCACGGACAGGTCTCGCTGGCCGAGGCGTCGGCCGAGTTCGGGGTCACGCCGCAGGAGATGCGCGCGATGGTCGAGAAGCTCACCGTCATCGGACTGCCCGGCGAGGCGGGGTACTGGCAGCAGCCCCAGGAGATGTTCGACATCAACTGGGACCTGCTCGACGACGAGGACGTGATCGAGATCACCAACGACGTGGCGCTGCGCCGGGTCCCGCGCTTCACGGCGCGCGAGGCCGCGGCGCTGCTGGCGGGGCTGCAGATGGTCGCGGCCGTGCCGGCCGTGTCGGACTCCGGACTCGTCGCGGGACTCATCGGCAAGCTCTCCCGCGGCGCGGCCGACGCCCCCGCCGAGGTCGTCGTCGCCCCCGGTGCCGTCGACGAGGTGCGCGAGGCGGTCGCCCGCGGCCTGCAGGACGGCGTCGCCATCTCGTTCACCTATCAGGCGCCGGATGCCGCCCCGACCACCCGCACGGTCGACCCCGTTCAGATCCTGATCACGAACGGGCAGTGGTACCTGCAGGGCTGGTGCCACATGCGCGAGGCGATGCGCACGTTCCACCTCGACCGTGTGAGCGAGCCGAAGCTGACGGGCATCCCGATCACCCACGGCGGGGATCAGGTGCCGGAGGCGTTCGTCGGTCTCGACGACGAGCGGGAGGTCACCGTGCGCGTGTCCGAGCGCTTCGCCCCGCTGCTGCACGGCTTCGTCTCCGCCGAGACGCTCGAAGCGGTCGACGGTTCGGTCACGGCACATCTGCATCTCGCCGACCCGCGCGGCATCAAGCGCCTGGCAGCGCGATTCGGCGGCGCGATGGAGGTGCTGGAGCCGGGTGTCGCTCGTTCCGCGACGCGCGAGTGGGCGGTCGCCGGACTCGCGCTCTACCACCGTCCCGATCCGCAGGTTTCGCCTGTAGACTGAGCCAAACCTCACTGTCGACGGGATTCTGACATGTTCGCTGGAATGCAAGGCTGGCACCTGCTCATCGTGCTCGCCGTGATCCTTCTTCTTTTCGGTGCAGCCAAGCTCCCCGCCCTCGCGAAGAGCATGGGGCAGTCCGCCCGCGTCTTCAAGGGCGAGATGAAGGCCATGAAGGAAGACGATGCGACGCGCAACGATGCCGTCGCCGCCGAGCCCACCACGGTGAAGGACTCGGGCACCACTCCTGAGACTCCGCCACGCGCCTGATCGGCCGTGGCAACCCTCGAACCGACCGTGAAGCAGAAGACGGATCGGGATCGGCGGATGTCGCTCGGCGCGCATCTCGTCGAGTTGCGCAAGCGCCTCATGTACGCGGCGCTCGCGCTCGTCGTCGGAATGGTCGTCGCGTTCCTGATCGCCGATCCGGTGATCCATCTCATCACCGAGCCGATCCGCATCATCAGCGAGAAGCGCGGTGACAGCTTCAGCGCCCTCAACTTCGGCACGGTGACCGCGGCGTTCGACATGCGCATGCGGATCGCCTTCTCGATCGGCCTCTTCATCTCGGCGCCGGTGTGGCTGTGGCAGATCTGGGCGTTCATCATGCCCGGACTCACACGGAAAGAGGTCCGCTACACGATCGGGTTCGTCGCCGCGGCGGTTCCGCTGTTCTTCGCCGGGTGCTACCTGGGCATCGTGATCATGCCGCACGTGATCGAGCTGATGTGGGCGTTCACACCCGAGGGCGGCACGAACTTCTATCAGGCGCAGGAGTACTACGACTTCATCTTCAAGCTGATGATCGTCATCGGGATCTCCTTCGTCCTCCCGGTCTTCCTCGTCGCTCTCAATGTCGCGGGCGTGATGAGCGGTCGGGCGATCCTGAAGGGGTGGCGGGTGGCGATCATCATCGCGACCGTGTTCGCCGCCCTCGCCACGCCGGCCGCCGACGTGGTCAGCATGCTGATGCTGGCCGGCATCCTGATCGTGCTGTTCTTCGCCGCCGCCGGGCTCTCCCTCCTCTTCGACCGGCGCAGGCGCAAACGCGACGCCGCCGCCGGCCTGCTGCCGGATCAGGTATGAGCTCACCCTCCGAGCGTTACGCCGCGGCACGGGAGGCGGCCGACCATCCGGCCACGCAGGCCTTCGCCGCGACCCAGCGGTTCGAGCTCGACCCCTTCCAGGTCGCCGGGTGCCATGCGCTCGAGAACGGGCGCAGCGTACTCGTCGCCGCTCCCACCGGCGCGGGCAAGACCATCGTGGGCGAGTTCGCCATCCACCTCGCGATGCAGTCTCCGCGCGACAAGGCCTTCTACACGACGCCGATGAAGGCGCTGTCGAACCAGAAGTTCCGCGAGCTGGTCGACGTCTACGGGCCCGACGACGTGGGGCTGCTCACGGGCGACACCAACATCAACGGCAACGCGCGCATCGTCGTCATGACGACCGAGGTGCTGCGCAACATGATCTACGCCGACTCGGCGGCTCTGCGCGACCTGCGCTACGTGGTCATGGACGAGGTTCACTACCTGGCCGACCGGTTCCGCGGAGCGGTCTGGGAAGAGGTCATCATCCATCTGCCCCGGCACGTGCGGCTGGTCTCGCTGAGCGCCACGGTGTCGAATGCCGAGGAGTTCGGAGACTGGCTCGACACGGTGCGCGGCGACACCGAGGTGATCGTCTCGGAGACCCGCCCGGTTCCCCTGGAGCAGCACGTGCTCGTCCGTGACGATCTGCTCCCGCTCTTCGACGACCGCGCCGGCATCGCCACGGCACAGGTCAATCAGGAGCTGATGCGCATTCGCTCGTTCACCGGCTCGCACTACGAGAACAACCGCCGGGTGCAGTCGTACGTCAGCGACCGTCACGCCGGGCGGCAGGCGAAGCGGCCGGAGCGCGGGGGCCGTCGGCCCGTGCGCTCCGCCAATATGAGGCGCATCGAGCGGATGGACCGCCCCGACGTCATCACGCTGCTGGAACGCGCGAACCTGCTGCCGGCGATCTTCTTCATCTTCAGCCGCGTCGGGTGCGACGCGGCCGTGCAGCAGGTGCGACGATCGGGCATCCGGCTGACATCGACCGAGGAGCGGGCCGAGATCCGCGCGATCGTCGAGGAGCGCACCCGCACACTGCAGGACGAAGACCTCGGAGTCCTCGGTTACTGGGACTGGCTCGACAACCTCGAACGGGGAGTGGCCGCCCACCACGCCGGACTCCTGCCGGCCTTCAAGGAGGTCGTCGAGGAGCTCTTCAAGCGCAAGCTCGTGAAGGCGGTCTTCGCCACCGAGACGCTCGCCCTCGGCATCAACATGCCGGCGCGGACGGTCGTGCTGGAGAAGATGGAGAAGTTCAACGGCGAGGCCCGGGTCGCCATCACGTCGGGGGAGTACACCCAGCTCACCGGCCGCGCCGGACGCCGCGGCATCGACGTCGAGGGACACGCCGTCGTCCAGTGGACCGAGGGCATGGACCCGCAGGCGGTGGCCGCCCTCGCGTCGCGCCGCACGTACCCCTTGAACTCGAGCTTCCGACCCACCTACAACATGGCCGTCAACCTCATCGACCTGTTCGGGAAGGCGCGCGCACGGCAGGTCCTCGAGTCGTCGTTCGCCCAGTTCCAGGCCGATCGCTCGGTCGTGGGGCTCGCCCGGCAGGTGCGCGAGGCCGAGGAGTCCCTGGCCGGGTATCGCTCGGCGATGTCGTGCGAGCACGGCGACTTCCCCGAGTACGCCGCGATCCGCCGTGAGCTCAGCGATCTCGAGAAGAAGAACCGACAGGATGCGCAGGCGCCGCGCGCTGCGCGCGACAAGAGGATGAAGCGCATCCAGTCGCTGCGCACCCAGATGCAGAGGCACCCCTGCCACCGCTGCCCGGATCGCGAGGCCCACGCACGGTGGGCCGAGCGGTATTGGAAGCTGAAGCGCCAGACCGATCGCACGCGACGACAGATCGAGACGCGAACGGGCACGGTGGCGCGGGTGTTCGACCGCGTCGTCGAAGTGCTCGAGACGCTCGACTACGTCGCCGACGACGCAGGCGAGACCGTGCTGACGGATGCCGGCCGCACGATGCGCCGCATCTACGGCGAGCGTGACCTGCTCATCGCGGAATCGCTGCGTCAGGGGCTGTGGAGCGGTCTGGACGCCCCCTCGCTCGCGGCCATGGCATGCTGCCTCGTCTACGAGCCGCGACGCGACGAAGCGGGTTCGGGGGAGCACGGCCTGCCTCGGGGCGCGTTCCGCAGCGCCTACGACAGGACGACCGCGCTCTGGGCCGAGCTCGACGACCTCGAGAAAGACCACCACCTGCCCGGCTCCGAGCCGCTGGCGGCCGGCCTGGCCGGGGCGATGCACTCCTGGGCTCGCGGCGGGATGCTCGATCGCGTCCTGGTCGAGGCCGACATGGCCGCCGGCGACTTCGTCCGCTGGGCGAAGCAGACGATCGACCTTCTCGACCAGCTCTCGATCGTGGCGGAAGACGGCGCTCTCGCCCGCACGGCGCGCGTCGCGCTCGACGGCGTCCGTCGCGGCATCGTCGCATACTCGTCGATGTGAGAATGGGAGCGATGTCCGACTCCCCGGCGCGCCCGCGCCCAATTCTGCCGCTCTGGGCCGCCACGATCGCCGCGGCTCTCGCCGCACTCCTCATGAACCTCGCGTACCCCGAGACGGCGGTGTGGGTACTGGCCTTCCCCGCAGCCGCATTGCTGCTGGTGTCGCTCATCGGGCGGAGGGCCGGCGGTGCGCTCCTCGTGGGTCTCGTCTACGGCATCCTGCTGTTCGCGCTTCTCGTCTCGTTCACCGCTCGGTATCTCGGCCCCATCCCGTGGATCGCTCTGAGCGTGGTCGAGGGTGGCCTCACCGCGCTCGCGCTCATCCTCACGGCACTGGCGTATCGGTGGCTTCCCCGCGCCCTTCCGGGAACCTCCGGCCGCCTGATCGTGCTCCCTGTCGTGATCGCCGCGCTCTGGGTGGGCCGGGAGGTCTTCGTCGGCACCTTCCCCTACGGCGGATTCCCCTGGGCCCGGATCGGCATGAGCCAGGCCGAGAGCCCTCTCGCGCCGGTGTCGTCATGGGTGGGCGTGAGCGGGCTGAGCTTCCTGATGGTGCTGATCGTGGCGATGCTCATCGAGGTGGTCCGGCTGGGCGCGTGGCGACGGCCGCTGCGCCTGATCGCCCCCGCCGTCCTCGCCGTGGTCCTCGTCGCCACCCCTCAGTTCCCGACGACCCCGTCCGGGTCGATGCGCATCGCCGCGGTGCAGGGCGACGGCCCGACCGGGTACTTCGATCGGCGTGAGCCGTTCTCTGTCATCGACGCGCAGACCGAGGCGACCGTGCCCCTCTACGGTGAGGACGTCGACCTGCTGGTCTGGCCCGAGGGGTCGCTCGACGCCGACCCGTTCCAGAACGAGGCGCTGGCGCGCCGCATGTCGCTGATCTCCACCCGCATAGGGGCGCCCTTGCTCGCCAACGCCGCGACGGGTCGCGACGAACGCTACTTCAACACCTCGATGCTGTGGACGGATGCCGGTGCGGAACGACGGATCCACGACAAGCGGCATCCGGTCCCGTTCGGGGAGTACGTTCCCGACCGGGAGTTCTTCGCCCTGCTCGCTCCCGACCTCATCGGCCTCATCGGCCGCGAGTACACCCCGGGCCGGAACCTGCCGGTGGTCGATGTCGACGGGGTCGAGGTCGGGCTCGCGATCTGCTTCGACGTGATCTACGACGACGTGATCACGGAAGGGATCGGCGCCGGCGCGGAGGTGCTGGTCTTCCAGACCAACAACGCCGATTTCCGGGGCACCGACGAGAACCTCCAGCAGCTGGCCTTCGCGCGCATGCGGGCCATCGAAACGGGACGCAGCGTGGTGAACGTCTCCACGGTCGGGACGAGTCAGATCATCCGCCCCGACGGCACGACGGTCGCCCACCTGGATGCAGGAGAGGCCGGGGCGATGCTCGAG
The DNA here is from genome assembly GCF_047246685.1 of Microbacterium martis. Classification (NCBI taxonomy): domain Bacteria; kingdom Bacillati; phylum Actinomycetota; class Actinomycetes; order Micrococcales; family Microbacteriaceae; genus Microbacterium; species Microbacterium martis. The sequence continues at coordinate 1,163,974 of NZ_JBFOKT010000001.1, forward strand.
GATGTCGAGCTCCGCTCCGGCCTCACGGCGGGGGTCGTTCTGGGCCCTTGGATCCAGCAGGTGCTGGTCTGGGGCGGGCTGGGCGCGCTGATCGTCGCCTGGTGGCGCGCCCGGCGGCGCTAGGCGCCGATCTTCTCGCGCGTCGGGTCTTCGCCGGCGCCGCGACGGGCGCGGATGAACGCCAGTCGCTCCTCGAGCAGTTCCTCGAGCTCGGCGCGCGTGCGCCGCTCCATGAGCATGTCCCAGTGGGTGCGTGCGGCCTTCTCGTCGTTCACCTCGAGGGTGACCGCCTGGCCGTCGACGTTGAGTCGGGCTTCCGACCCGCAGGAGCGGCACTCCCAGGTCTGGGGCGGCTCCGCGTCGGCGGCGAACATCAGGTTCGTGACGTGTCCGCACGTGTCACAGGTGTAGGTGGTCTCGCGACGCTCCATGAACACGACGCCCTCTTCGCTCTGTAGGCTCTGGGCGCCGAGTCGGATGCCGCGCAGGCTGCGATCTGCCATTGTGTGGTCCTCTCGTCCGCTGTCAGGTATAACGCTCGGACCTGTGCGCTTCATCCATAGGAGGGCGATCCGCCCGCGATTCACAGCGGAGTCCCAGCGGCAGAGGTTATGGGCATTCGTCCTCCCTCGCCGAGACCCCCGTTTCGCGTCGAGACCCCGCGCCGCGGACGTCCGCAGCGCGGGGTCTCGACGGCAACGCGGGGTCTCGTCGGCGGGAGGCGGGAACGCGGGAACGCGTGACGGGGGGGCGGGACGGGGGATGCTAGGACGGATCGAGCGCGGCGAGGGCGACATCCGCTCGGTCGGAGACGATCCCGTCGACTCCCAGACGCGCCAGCCGACGCATGTCGTCGGCGTCGTTCACGGTCCACACATGCACCTCGACGCCGGCCCGGTGTGCCGCGCGCACCAGCGCCGGCGTCAGCACGCGGACCGCCCCATGTCGCTCGGGGATCTGCAGGGCGTCGATGTCGCGGAGCGCGCGGGCGGGGGAGAGGCGGAGGGCGGAGAGCGCCCGCAGCGCCGCGATCGATCCGCTGCCTCCCGAGGTCGCCGGGCGGAGGGTCGCGCCGGCGGCCAGGACGGCGGCGATCGCGGCGCGGCGGCGAACGTCGGAGAAGCTCGTCACGAGCACGCGGTGGGTGTGGTCGACGAGGATCGGACCCAGCGACGCGACCGCCGCGGCCGTCTTCACGTCGATGTTGAAACGCACGCTCGGGAACGCGTCGAGCGCCTCGGCGACAGTGAGCAGACCGCCGTGGTCGGCCACGATGCTCCGCAGCTCCCGCGTGCGCACCTCGTTCACCGAGCGCCGATCACCCTGCAGCCGCTCGAGCGTCGCGTCGTGGAAGAGCACGACATCGCCGTCGGCGGTGACCTGGCAGTCGGTCTCCACGTACTCGGCACCGGCGGCGTGAGCGGCGGCGAACGACGCGGCGGTGTTCTCCCACACGCCCGATTCCGCGCCCACCGCGGTGATCAGTCCCCGGTGGGCGAGGACGCGCGGATGCCGAGCCTTCGAGAAGTACGGGTGCGTCACGCGCCCGGAGACGCGTCGGTCGGGGTCTGGCCGGGCTTGGGGGTGAACGCCGTGCCGATCCCCTTGAGGGCCTCGGTCAGCTCGCTCGGGATGATCCAGAGCTTGTTCGACGGTCCTTCGCTGATCTTCGGCAGCATCTGCAGGTACTGGTAGGCGAGCAGCTTATCGTCGGGCGCGCCCTGATGGATGGCCGAGAACACGTTCTGGATCGCCTCGGCCTCACCCTGGGCGCGCAGCACCGCAGCCTGCTTGTCGCCCTCGGCGCGCAGGATCTCCGCCTGACGCGAACCCTCGGCCTCGAGGATGGCCGACTGCTTGGTTCCCTCCGCCGTGAGGATCGCGGCGCGCCGGTCGCGCTCCGCGCGCATCTGCTTCTCCATCGAGTCCTGGATCGAGACGGGCGGGTCGATCGCCTTGAGCTCCACGCGTCCGACGCGGATGCCCCACTTACCGGTGGCCTCGTCGAGCACGACCCGCAGCTGCCCGTTGATGTTGTCACGGCTCGTGAGCGCCTCTTCGAGGTTGAGTCCGCCGACGACGTTGCGCAGCGTGGTCGTCGTGAGCTGCTCGACCGCACCGAGATAGTTGGCGATCTCGTAGGTGGCGGCGCGGGCGTCGGTGACCTGGAAGTAGACGACCGTGTCGATGGAGACGACGAGGTTGTCCTCGGTGATCACGGGCTGCGGCGGGAACGACACCACTTGCTCGCGCATGTCGATGAGCGGACGGAGGCGGTCGATGAACGGCACGAGGAGGTTGAGCCCGGGCGTGAGGGTCTTGTGATAGCGCCCGAGCCGCTCGACGACTCCGGCCGTGGCCTGCGGGATGATGCGGATGGACCTCGCGACGGTGACCACCACGAAGATGATGATCGCCACCACGAGGATCCAGAGGATCGCGGTGGGGATGAACGAGGAGTCGTTCACGGGTTCCTCCTAGTCGTTGACGGGACGCACGACGGCCGTCGCGCCGTTGATCGCGGTGATGGCGACCGACGATCCCTGGGGGATGGGGACGGACGTCAGAGAACGCGCCGTCCAGGTGTCGCCGTTGCTGAGCTTGACCTGGCCGGAGATCGGGGTGATGTCGTGGAGCGCGACACCGCGCAGGTCGATGAGCGCGTCGACGTTCGACTTCGTGGGGTCCTCGCCTCGTCGCAGCCGCTTGAGCAGGGGCGGTCGGAGGAACAGGATGAACGCCGCCGCGGCCACGGCGGCGATGATGACCTGCGCCCACACCGGCAGCCCGACGAGATCGGTGATCAGTCCGACGCCGCTGCCGAAGCTGAGCATGAGGAAGGTGAAGTCGAGGGTCAGCATCTCGATGACGAGGAAGAGCGCGATCAGGACGAGCCAGCCGATCCAGGCCCAGTTCTCGACAAGTTCGATGAACACGGAGAAGTCATCCATGCGGCCTCCTTTGCGGTCAACCTATCACGGGGCGCGGACGCCCCCGCGGAGTCGGCGAAGGCGGATTGGTAGTGTGAGAGAGCCGTGCGATCGCGGCGCCCACGCATTCTGAGGAGTCATCGTGACCGACGTTCTTCCCGCAGGTTCCCTCGACGGCAAGGTCGCTCTTGTCACCGGCTCGTCGCGCGGGATCGGCGCCGACACCGTGCGCTACCTCGCCGAGGCCGGGGCCGACGTCGTCATCAACTTCCGCAACAAGGCGCCCCGGGCCGAGAAGCTGGCCGCACAGCTGCGCGAGCTCGGGCGACGCGCGCTGGTGGTCGGCGCCGACCTCACCGACCCGGCATCCGTCGCCGAGATGTTCGAGGCGATCCGCGCCGAGTACGGCCGGCTCGACGTGCTCGTGCTCAACGCCTCCGGCGGCATGGAGTCGGGGATGGCCGAGGACTACGCGCTGACCCTGAATCGCGACGCCCAGCTCAACGTCCTCGAAGCGGCGACCCCGCTCCTCGGCGAGGATTCCCGCGTCGTGTTCGTGACGAGCCATCAGGCCCATTTCATCCGGACCACGCCCACCATGCCCGAATACGAGCCGGTCGCGCTCTCGAAGCGCGCGGGTGAGGACGCGCTGCGCGAGCGCATCCCCGGGCTCGCCGAGAAGGGCATCGGCTTCACCGTGGTCTCCGGCGACATGATTGAGGGCACCATCACCGCCACGCTGCTCGAGCGGGCCAACCCGGGCGCGATCGCCGAACGGCGGGAGTCCGCCGGCAGGCTCTACAACGTCTCCGAGTTCGCCGCCGAGGTGGCGAGGGCGGTCGTCGACCCCGTGCCGACGGACAACACCCGACTCGTCGGCGATGTGAGCGCCTTCGGCGCCGAGTAGATCTCCACGACGAATGATCGGCCCCGCTCTGCCTCCCGCAGGCGGGGCCGACCGTTCCGAGCGGGACGTCAGGCCGCGGACCCCTCCGCGACCGTTCCGCCGTGGACCCGCTCGCCTCTGCCGTGGGTGAGGCCCCGGACGATCTGCACGATGCCGAGGACCACCAGCGACACGCCGAGCAGCAGCCAGAAGGCGAGCCCGGCGATGACCGGCGAGAAGAGGACGATGATTCCGGCGATGATGCTCAGAAGCGCGTAGAGCAGGGTCCACACCCGCGAGCCGTCCTGGCCCAGCAGGGAGAGGGCGACCACGCCGTCGACGATCCAGCTGATGCCGATGAAGATCACCACGACGAAGGCGAGAGCGGCAGCGGCGGCTCCGAGGTTCGCGTAGGCGATGACGCCGGCCGCGATGTAGACCAGGCCGAGCACGATGTGCCCCACGCGCGACCAGCCGCCCTTGGCGCCGGAGAAGATGCCGAGCCCGATGTACACGAGTCCGGCGATGATGAGGTACGTCGCGAAGATGGCCGTGACGATGACGGCGGACTTCACCGGCCACACCAGCAGCACGATGCCGGCGATCAGCGCGATGACTCCGGAGACGAGCAGCGCCACGCGGATGGATCGCGAGATCGATCCCGTTGCGGAGAGTGTCTGGGACATGAGGTGGACCCTTTCTGAGAGAATCCTGTGGGGATGCCACTCAGAGTAGCGCTCACAGCGTGCCGTGTGGAAGGTGCCCGCACGCGGGCGTCGGAGAGGCTCACCCGCTCACAGGTGAGGACGGGGACGGGATCGGATCGTGACGGCCGACGACGACGCTCGACTGCGGGAACTCGTGTCGATGCGCAAGGTGAGGGACCGGATCGATCGTGAGTACGCGCGCCCGCTCGACGTCGAGTCGCTGGCGCGCGGCGTCCACATGTCGGCCGGGCACCTGAGCCGCCGATTCCGCGAGACCTACGGGGAGTCGCCGTACTCGTACCTGATGACGCGCCGGATCGAGCGGGCGATGGCCCTGCTGCGTCGCGGCGACCTGAGCGTGACCGAGGTGTGCATGGAGGTGGGCTGCTCGTCGCTCGGCACCTTCAGCACGCGCTTCGCAGAACTCGTCGGTGTCCCACCCCGGGTGTACCGTGAACGCGCCGCCGATCTCGACGGCATCCCGTCCTTCCAGGCGAAGCACGTGACCCGACCGATCAGGAACGGAGAAGCGCCGCGCACCGACGCGCATCTAGCGTGATCCCCATGAACATCAGCATCCACTACACCTTCCTCCCGCACACCGACGCCGACGCCGCTCTCGGGTTCTATCGCGATGCGCTCGGATTCGAGGTGAGGGGCGACGTCGGTTACGACGGCCTGCGCTGGCTCACCGTCGGACCCGCGGGTCAGCCCCAGACGTCGATCGTCCTGCATCCGCCCGCCACCGACCCGGGGATCACGGATGCCGAGCGGCAGACCATCCTGGAACTGATCGCCAAGGGCAGCTACGGTGCCCTCACCCTCGCCAGCGACGATCTGGACGGACTGTTCGAGCGGCTCGTCGAGAGCGGCGCCGACGTCGTCCAGGAGCCGATGGACCAGCCGTACGGAGTGCGGGACTGCGCGTTCCGCGACCCGGCGGGCAACCTCCTCCGTATCAACCAGGCCGGCTGACACCCGGCCACGACCTGAAGGACGCCGATGACCACCGCCGAGCATCCCGCCGACACGCACGACCTGATCCGCGTGCAAGGAGCACGTGAGAACAACCTCAAGGACGTCAGCGTCGACATCCCGAAGCGACGACTCACGGTGTTCACCGGGGTGTCGGGATCGGGCAAGAGCTCACTCGTCTTCGACACCATCGCGGCAGAATCGCGCCGAATGATCGACGAGACGTACAGCGCCTTCGTGCAGGGCTTCATGCCCTCGGTCCCTCGCCCCGACGTCGACGTGCTGGAGGGACTGACCACCGCGATCATCGTCGACCAGGAGCGCCTGGGGGCGAATCCGCGGTCGACGGTGGGAACCGTGACCGACGCCAACGCGATGCTGCGCATCCTCTTCAGCAAGCTCGGACAGCCCTACATCGGCGGGCCGACCGCGTTCTCGTTCAACATCCCCACGCAGCGGGCCAGCGGTGTCATGACGGGACCGGGCGGCGAGAAGAAGATCGTGAAAGACGCGATCTACCTCGGCGGCATGTGTCCGCGATGCGAGGGCAGGGGAGCGGTGTCGGATCTCGATCTCGCCCAGATCGTCGACGAGTCCAAGTCGCTCGACGGGGGAGCCATCATGGTGCCCGGCTACACCGCCGACGGCTGGATGGTGAAGGGCTTCTCGCAGTCGGGCTTCTACCCGGCCGACAAGCCGATCGTCGAGTTCACCGAGAAGCAGCGTCACATGTTCCTCTACGGGGAGGTGACGAAGGTGAAGATCTCGGGCATCAACATGACGTACGAAGGCCTGATCCCCAAGATCACCAAGGCGATGCTCTCGAAAGACCTCGACGCTCTGCAGCCTCACATCCGCGCGTTCGTCGAACGCGTGGCCACGTTCGCCGTGTGCCCCGAGTGCGATGGCACCCGACTGACCGAGGGTGCCCGCTCATCGAAGATCGAGGGCGTCAGCATCGCCGACGCCTGCCGCATGCAGGTGACCGATCTGGCCGCCTGGGTGCGCGGGCTCGATCTGCCCGGAGCCGGTCCGCTGCTCGAGGCCCTCAGCGCGAATCTCGAGGCCTTCGTGACGCTCGGACTCGGCTACCTGAGCCTCGAGCGGCCGTCGGGCACCCTGTCCGGGGGAGAGGCCCAGCGGATCAAGATGCTCCGGCACCTCGGCTCCTCGCTGACCGACGTGACCTACGTCTTCGACGAGCCGACGATCGGCCTGCATCCGCACGACATCCAGCGCATGAACGGACTGCTGCTCAAGCTGCGCGACAAGGGCAACACCGTTCTGGTCGTGGAGCACAAGCCCGAGACCATCGCCATCGGGGATCACGTGGTCGACCTGGGCCCCGGCGCGGGGAGCGCGGGCGGGGAGATCTGCTTCGAGGGCACCGTCGAGGGTCTTCGCGCCAGCGGAACGCGCACCGGGGACCACCTCGACGACCGCGCACGGCTGAAGGATGCCGTTCGCGAGAGCGACGGCGCCATCGAGGTGCGGGGCGCAGCGACGAACAATCTGCGCGACGTCGACGTCGACATCCCCACGGGCGTGCTGACCGTCGTCACGGGAGTGGCGGGGTCGGGGAAGAGCTCGCTCATCCACGGCTCGGTCTCACGACGCGACGGCGTCGTCGCGATCGACCAAGGCGCGATCAAGGGCTCGCGCCGCAGCAATCCCGCGACCTACACCGGGTTGCTCGAACCGATCCGGAAGGCGTTCGCCAAGGCGAACGGCGTGAAGCCGGCGCTCTTCAGCGCGAACTCCGAAGGCGCGTGCCCGACCTGCAAGGGTGCCGGCGTCATCATCACCGAGCTCGGCTTCATGGACACGATCGAGACGCCCTGCGAGGACTGCGGCGGCAAGCGCTTCCAGGCGGCCGTTCTGGAGTACAAGCTGGGGGGCAAGGACATCACCGAGGTGCTCGACCTCCCGGTCTCCGAAGCACGCCGATTCTTCTCTGAGGGGGACGCGAAGATTCCCGCCGTGACGGCGATCCTCGGACGACTGGACGACGTCGGATTGGGCTACCTGTCGCTCGGACAGCCCCTGTCCACGCTCTCGGGCGGCGAGCGACAGCGCATCAAGCTGGCGATCCAGATGGGGGAGAAGGGCGACATCTACGTGCTCGACGAGCCCACGACCGGTCTGCACCTCGCCGACGTCGACAAGATCCTCGGGCTCCTCGATCGACTCGTCGATGCTGGCAAGACCGTGATCGTGATCGAGCACCATCAAGCGGTCATGGCGCACGCCGACTGGATCATCGATGTCGGACCGGGTGCCGGGCACGACGGCGGAAGCATCGTGTTCGAGGGAACTCCGAAAGATTTGGTATCCCAAAAGAAGACGCTGACGGGGGAGCACCTCGCGGAGTACGTCGGGGCCTGACGCCGTCACTCGCGTCGCGCGACGATGGTGAAGGTGCACGGCACGAGATCGCGCTCGGCCTCGGGCCACGCGTACCCGCCGGGAACCTCGACCATGCGCGGGCTGAATCGCCACGGCAGCATCCTGCCCTCATCGAAATGGACGATGCGCAGGCCGGCTCTCAGCAGTGATCCGAGGATCTCGGCAAGCGGATGCGGCCACTCGTACGTGCGGGGATGCGCGATCTTTCCATCTCCGACGTAGGTCGATTCCTCGTCCCATTGCTGAGCTGTGCCGTCGCCGAAGTACCGGTAGCGCGTGGTGAGGTCGGGCGCGTTCTCATCGAGCGCGTAGAGTGCGGGATGCCCGTCGCGGATGTAGAAGGTGCCGCCGGGACGGAGCAGCGCCGCGACCTGCGCGGCCCAGCGATCGAGATCGTTCAACCACGTGATCGTGCCGATGCTCGTGTACACGACGTCGAAGTCGCCGGTCACGGCGCGGCGTGCGTCGAGCACGTCGGTCTCGACCCACCGAGCGGCGACCCCCGACCGTGCCGCGAGTGCGGACGCGACCTGCAGGGCGCTCGGTGAGAAGTCGACGCCGGTCACGGTCGCTCCGGCGCGAGCCAGCGAGACGGTGTCGGTGCCGATATGACACTGCAGATGGCACAGATCGACGCCGACCAGCGACGCCGACGGCAGGAAGCGTTCCAGCACAGGAACGTCGTGGCGCACGACGTCGCTGAGATGACCTGGGTCGTCGAACGCGTCCAAGCCGTAGGCGACCTCGTGCAGCGGAACGCGATCCTCCCAGTTCTGCTGGTTGACGCGGCGCGCGTCGTCCCACGCGATGTCGATGCTCGGCTCCATGATCGAACCCTACCGCCGCGCCTGCAGCCCGCGAGGTTTCGCCGATAATGCACATTATGTCAGGTCTTGTCTTGTGAACCCGAGTCGATCGAATGGTGCCGCGGTGTCGGAGTCATGTTGCCACGCTGACGACGCGATACCGCAGGTGCACGGCGCTGTCGTAAGCAGCCGTGTCGACGCGTTCGAGCTCGACGGGCTGTGACAGACCGCTGAACAGCGAAATTCCCCGTCCGAGGACGATCGGCACCACATGCAGCCGGATCTCGTCGACGAGACCGCGCTCGAGGCACTGTCGAGCGATGCTGCCCCCCAGCAGGCTGACCCACCGATCGCCTGCGGCGGTCTTGGCGGCCGCCACCGCGGCGTCGATGTCGTCGAGGAACTCGTAGGTCACGCCATTCTTCTCGATCGGACCGCGCGGATGATGGGTCATCAGGAACACCGGCACGTCCGGCAGGCCGCCATAAGGGATCTCCCCGTCCTCGATCGTCTGCGTCTTGTTCGCACCGCCCACGACGGCGCCGACGTCGGCGACGACTCCGGCGATGAGGGCCTCGTCCTCCGGGACCGACGGGCAGTCCTCCATCCAGCCGATCTCCCCCTGCTCGTCGGCCATGAAGCCGTCCAGCGAGACCGTGGCGTGCACGAACACCCTCGACATCGCATCCTCCTCGATCGATCCTCGCCGGCGAGCCCGTCCGACACGCCTCCGCACCGACCGTACTCGCCGATACGTCGTCGCGCGAGAGTAGCGTGGAAGGGTGCCCCCCATCCCCCGCTCCCCTGCCGTGAGTCCGGAGTGGCGGTCGTGGCTGATCTGGTCGGTGGGTGTGGCGGCGTACGTGCTCGCCATCACGAATCGCACATCGCTGGGCGCCGTCGGCGTCGAGGCGGCCGACAGATTCCAGGCGGATGCCTCGACCCTGGCGCTCTTCGCCGTCGTACAACTGGCGGTCTACGGTGGTATGCAGATTCCGATCGGCATCCTGCTGGATCGCCACGGGTCACGGCCCATCATGGTCATCGGCATGCTGCTCATGGCCGCCGGCCAGCTCACCATGGCCCTCTCCCCCAGCGTCGGGATCGCCATCGTCGCGCGCGTGCTCCTGGGCGCCGGGGACGCGGCGATCTTCCCCGCCGTGCTCCGCCTCGTCGCGACGTGGTTCCCCGCGCAGCGCGGACCCCTGATGGTGCAGTTCACCGGCATCGTGGGGCAGGCCGGCCAGCTCGTCGCACTGGTTCCCCTGGCCGCTCTGCTGCATGCCACGACCTGGACCATCACGTTCGGAAGCGTCGCGGGCCTGGGAGTGCTGTTCACCGTGCTCGTCGCCCTGATCATCCGCAACCACCCGCCGGAGCGGAACGCCGACGTCTCGGTCGACACCGATACCGGCGTCATCCGCGTCGTCACCTCGGCGATCGACACGGGCGTCGGCATCCGGGCAGCGTGGGCGCATCCGGGCACGCGTCTCGCGTTCTGGTCGCACTTCACTCCCCCGTTTGCGGGCACCGCCTTCGTGCTCCTCTGGGGGATGCCGTTCCTGACCGCCGGACAGCGGCTGGGCACGGCGCACGCCGCCGGCATCATCTCGGTGTACGTCATCGCCGGCATGGCCCTCGGCCCGGTGATCGGCGATCTCTCGCGGCGGCTTCCGAATCACCGTTCGGTCGCCCTCGTCCTCCCCGCCGTGGGCGTACAGATGGTCGCGTGGATCGCCGTGCTGCTCCTCCCCCAGCCCGCGCCGCTGTGGCTCCTGTACGTGCTGGCCGTCGCCCTCGCCACCGGCGGGCCCGCATCGATGATCGCCTTCGACCATGCCCGCACGCACAACCCGTCTCACCGTCTCAGCACGGCGACGGGCGTCACCAACGCTGGCGGCTTCATCGCCGCGCTCATCGCCATCTTCCTGATCGGTCTCGCCCTCGATATCCAGGGTGCGGGCACGCCGGAGACCTACTCCCTCGAGGCCTTCCGCGTCGCCTTTCTCATGCCGATCCCGCTGTGGGTCCTCGGCGTCACCTTCATCCTCATCGAGCGGAAGCGCACCCGCATCCGGATGGGCCTCGATCCCGAACGGCGACGCTGACCGAGGTCGGTCCGCGAACGCCGCGGAATCAGCGCAGCAGATGCTGCGCGGTCTCGACGATGAGTTCGACGCTCACGCGCTCCGGCACCTCGGCATCGCCCGCCTCGAACTCCGCGAGCTCCACACCGCGAACGTCGTCGGCGGGCAGCGCCGCGAAGATCGCCGCGATCTGGTGCGGAAGCAGACCGCCGTCGACCCGGTACGCCGCCGGGATGTAGCCCGGCTCGAGCACGTCCCAATCGACATGGATCCAAACAGGGCGGCCGCCCACGAGGTCGGCGACACGATCGGGCGTGCTCTCCTGCGGGGTGAGAACCGACACGCCCGCGCGCGCCAGCAGCTCCTGCTCGGCCGGATCGATGTCGCGGGCGCCGATGACGATCACCTGCGCGGGATCGACACCCGCCCCATGCCCGCTGTCCCAGAGGCCGCACGCCGCCGCCAGCACCATACCGCCGAGGTACCCGGACTCGGTCGTCTCGGGCGTGTGGAAGTCGCCGTGCGCGTCGATCCACAGGACCACGGCGTCGGGATGCCGCTGTGCGGCGGCAGGCAGCGTCGCGAGGCTGGCGGCGCAGGTGTTCGTGATGAGGAGCGGCCGCGATCCCGCCGCGAGCACCTCGTCCACCGCCGCCCTCAGGCCGGTCAGCGTCTCGGAGGCCAGAGGCAGCGCCTCCGACCAGTCGTCGACGGCGCTTGCCGAGGGTGCCCCGACCACGACCGGCGACGTCGACAACAGGCCCGAGAACGCGTCGGCGACACGGCGCGCGCCGACGAGCGCCCCGTCCGTGCGATCGGCGACCCGCCCCTGAGAGACGATGAGCGAGAACGGAGAGGTCATCATCCCAGCCTTCCACTCACGCCGGAGTCTCACCAAAACGAGCGGCCGGAGGGGTGCCCTCCGCGCCCGCGGCGGCGGTCACCCCGCGAGGCGGATCTCGCCGGTGTGCGGCGGTCCGACCCAGTCCGTCGGCTCCGGCAGACGGATGGCGAAGAGCCGCATGAAGAACTGGCACAGCGGTCCCACCAGCAGCGCGAACGCCACCGTGCCGACGCCGACGTTGCCGCCGAGCGCCCACCCTGCCGCGACGACGGTCACCTCCAGGCCGGTGCGCACCACCCAGATGGGCCAACCGGTCCGGCGATGCAGGCCCGTCATCAATCCGTCGCGGGGACCGGGACCGAACGCCGCCCCGATGTACAGCCCCGTCGCCGCCGACAGCACGAGAAGACCGATCACGAAGAAGACGACGCGTATCCACAGGACGTCGGTCTGCGGGATGACGGAGAATCCGACATCGGCCGACGGCCCGACCAGGAGGGCGTTCAGCACGGTGCCCGTGCCCGGTCGCTGCCGGATCGGGATCCACAGCAGCAGCACGACGATGCTCACGAGGATCGTGATCGTCCCGAAGCTCAGCGGGACCTGGCGGGCGATGCCCTGCGTGAGCACGTCCCACGGCGCCGCGCCGATCGCCCCGCGGACGATGAAGGCGATGCCGATCCCGTAGAGGAAGAGACCGATCAGCAGCTGTGTGACCCGCCGCGGCATCCGTCTGCCTCGCAGCCGGATCACGACGGCGTTCTCTCGACCCAGGTCGGGTATTTCGCGCTGCGTCCGTCGCCCGACGAGGTCCGCGTCACCCGCCGGCGCACCCACGGCCCCACGAACTCGCGATAGTAGGCCATGCCCGACGGGCCCGCTCCCCCGCGCTCGCTCGGCGCCCACCAGGTCTCCGGCGGCTCGAATCCGAGCGCGTGCAGCACGCGAGCGGCCACGCGGTGATGACCGGCGGCGTTCATGTGCAACCGGTCCTCCGACCAGTAGGCACCCTGAGCGAGTTCGCGGTCGGGCCAGTTCAGCGCGCGGACGACGTCGGAGCGCCCCTCGATCCGTCTCAGCACCGCGTCGGAGAGCAGGTCGCCGCGACGCTGCACGAGCGCGCCCATCGGCAGCTGACCGCTCGGGTTCGCTCCGGACAGCAGGATCAGGGTGACGCCCTCCTCGTCGCAGCGCCGGAGGACCCGGCTGAAGGCGTCGGCGATGTGCTCGACGTCGGTGCGCGGACGCAGCATATCGTTGCCGCCGCCGTTGAAGGAGAGGTGCGTGGGCTTCAGCGCCAGTGCCGGCTCGAGCTGCTGCTCGACGATCGGCCAGGCGAGCTTGCCTCGGATGGCCAGATTCGCGTACTGGATGGGGTGCCCCGACGCGTCGGCCCATCCCTGAGCGGCCAGGTCGGCCCATCCGCGTTCCCTGCCGTCGGGCAGGACATCGCCGACCCCCTCCGTGAAGGAATCACCGATCGCCACGTATCGCACATCTGCCACCGCACAAGCCTATTCCCGCGCGTCGAGCGTGGGCGCGTCAGCGGTCGTCGAGCGTGGTTCCGCGTCGGTCTGCGAGACCCCAGGCGGCCGCCGCGGCCACGACGAAGCATGCTCCGAAGACGACGAAGAGCAGCGGGGTCCCGCCGGCGACCAGCAGGACCGGCACCGAGAGCGGCGCGACGATCGACGCGATGCGTCCCACGCCGGCGGCCCAGCCGGCTCCCGTCCCGCGGAGCGACGTCGGATACGTCTCCGGGGTCAGTGCGTAGAGCGCTCCCCAGGCGCCGAGGTTGAAGAACGACAGCGCCATGCCCGATGCGATGATGGCGAGCTCCGACGATGCGGTGCCGAAGACGACCGCCGACACCGCCGACCCGACCAGGAACGTCGAGAGGGTGGCACGCCGACCCCAGACCTCGATGAGCCAGGCGGCGACGGCGTACCCCGGGAGCTGCGCCAGCGTGATGACGAGGGTGAACCCGAACGATCTGACCAGGTCGAAGCCGGCGTCGAGCAGGATGCTCGGAATCCAGATGAAGGCCCCGTAGTAGGCGAAGTTGACGCACAGCCACACCAGCCAGAGGCACATCGTCCGTACCCGGAACTCGGGGTTCCAGAGCGTCGCGAGCCGGGCGCGGGCGGTGACCGCCATCGCCCGCGTGGGCGGCTCTCGCCGGATCGCCGGCGCCGTGCTCACGTCGGCGTCTGTCTCGAACGCCGAGACGATGCGATCCGCCTCGGCGATGCGCCCGCGGCCGGCGAGCCAGCGCGGTGACTCGGGCAGTCCCCAGCGCACGACGAGCGCGTACACCGCGGGGATGGCGCCGAGCGCGAAGGCCCAGCGCCATCCGTCGTCGGATGCCGGGATCACGAAGTAGCCGATCAGCGCCGCGGCCGTCCAGCCCACGGCCCAGAACGCCTCCAGGATGACGATCACGCGGCCGCGGATGCGGGCGGGGGCGAACTCGCTCACGTACGTCGACGCCACCGGGAGCTCCGCGCCGAGGCCGAGACCGACGAAGAAGCGGAGGACGAGGAGCGCGGCGATCCCGCCGACCAGCGCGCTCGCCCCGGTGGCGACGCCGTAGACGAGGAGGGTGATCGCGAACACCTGTCGCCGGCCGAGCCGATCGGCGAGGAGGCCGCCGATCGTCGCTCCGACGGCCATGCCGAGGAACCCGATGGAGGCGATCCAGCCGGCGTCGCCCTTGCTCAGGCCCCACTGCTGCGTGAGCGCGGCGAGGATGAAGGAGATGAGGCCCACATCCATCGCGTCGAGCGCCCAGCCGACTCCCGATCCGAACAGCACGCGGAGGTGACGACGCGTGAACGGCAGGGAATCGAGACGTTCAGCCAGCGAGGATCGACTCGGCAGGACGGGGTTGGCCATGCCCACATCGTAGGGCCGCACCGTCGATCGGCGTCGGTTGATGACGTGTCATGCCCGTTCGCCCAGCAGCTTCCTCACCCGTGGGATCACCTCGGTGCCGTAGAGCTCGATGCTGCGCATCATCGCCTCGTGAGACAGCGTCCCGGTCGCGTACTTGAGGTCGAACCGGCCGATACCGAGCGTCGTGACGGTGTCGGCGATCTTCTCGGCGACACGGTCGGGCGACCCGGCGTAGATGGCGCCCTCCGGGCCGACGTCGTTCTGGAACCTGGCGCGGCTGTAGACGGGCCAGCCGCGCTCACGACCGATGGTGTTGTTCATCGCCTCGAACCCGGTGTACGCGGCATCCCAGGCTTCGGCGTCGGTGTCGGCGATGTGACCGGGCGAGTGCACCGCGATGGGGTGCGCCGTCGTCCCGAACGAGGCGACCGATCGGTGGTAGAGGTCGACGAAGGGTCGGAAGCGACCCGCGGGTCCGCCGATGATCGCGAGCATGAGTCCCAGACCATGGCGCGCGACGCGGACGACCGATTCGGGGCTGCCGCCCACACCGACCCAGGTGCGCAGCCCGTTCTCGGTCTTGGGGAACACGTTCGCGTTGTCGAGCGACGCCCGCATCGTTCCCGACCAGGTGACCGGCTCCTCGCGGAGCAGTTCGGTGAACAGCTCGAGCTTCTCTTCGAAGAGCGTGTCGTAGTCGCGGAGATCGAAGCCGAAGAGCGGGAACGACTCGATGAACGACCCGCGGCCGAGCACGACTTCGGCGCGACCGCCCGACAGCGCATCAAGAGTGGCGAAGCGCTCGAAGACTCGGACAGGGTCGTCGGACGACAGGACCGTCACGGCCGTGCCCAGGCGCAGCCGCTCGGTGCGCGCGGCGATCGCCGCCAGCACCATCTCGGGAGCGGACACGGCGAACTCGGCGCGGTGGTGCTCCCCCACCCCGAAGAAGTCGACGCCGACCGCGTCGGCGAGCTCGGCCTGCGCGACGACGTTGCGGATGGTCTGCGCCGCCGAGAGCAGCGTGCCGTTCTCGTCGCGGGTGATGTCTCCGAAGGTGTCGAGTCCGAATTCGATGCTCATGTCATCCCTTTCCATTCAGGTGAATGAACACCGCATCGGGGCAGAGCATTCCCGTCACCGAGGCAGAAGAGCGCCGCGCAGAGTGTCGAGGCCCACACCGCCCAGATCGAGCGCCCGCTTGTGGAACCGGGTGAACGAGAACGCCTCTCCTTCCGCCGAGCGGACCGCATCGCGCACCTGCTCCCAGATGCGCTGACCTAACTTACGATAGGACGATGAGCAAGCGAGCCGCCATCTACCTTCGCATCTCCCTCGACCGCACGGGCGAGGAGGCGGCGATCGAGCGCCAGCTAGAGGACGCGCTTTCCATCATCGCTCAACGGGGCTGGACTCAGGCGGGCGAGCCCTACGTTGACAACTCCGTCTCAGCCTCCAAGCGCTCCGTCACTCGTCCCGCTTATGACCGCCTTGTCGCCGACTACGCGAGCGGAGCCTTCGACGCCATCGTCTGTTACGACCTCGACCGCCTCACGCGCCAGCCGCGCCAGCTAGAAGACTGGATCGAGGCCGCAAGGGAGCACGGTCTCGCCATCGTGACGACCAACGGGGAAGCCGATCTGTCGACCGAGGGAGGACAACTATTCGCCCGCATCAAGGCCGCTGTTGCCCGTTCCGAAATCGAGCGGAAGGGGGCTCGCCACCGCCGAGCCAATGAGCAACGCGTGGCGGCTGGGAAGCCGCACGCTGGCCGCCGCCGCTACGGCTACGAAATCGACGGTGAAACACCTCGCGAGGAGGAGGCCGCCGTCGTCCGCCGATGCTTCGAGCAGATCGCGAGCGGGGCCTCCCTCCGCTCCGTCGTCGCCGGGCTCCTGGCTGACAACGTCCCGCCCGGGACCGGCAAGGGCTGGGGAGGCGCTCGCGTGCGCTACATGCTCCTCAACCCCTCCTACGGCGGACTCGTCCCCGTCGGCGACACCGCCGTCCCCTCCGACCGCGTCACGCCCATCGTCTCCCCCGAGCTCGCCGAGGAGGTCCGCGCGATCCTGACCGACGAGAAGCGCCGCACCTCGGCGGGCCCTGGGCGTCGCCATCTCTCCTCCGGCCTCGTCGCGTGCGGCGTAGAGGGGTGCCACAACGTCCTCAACGTCCACTCCGGCTTCTATACCTGCCAGATACGCACCCTCACGCGCTCGGGAGGGCGACACGAGGACAAGTCACGGAAACACGCGAGCATCAAGGTGGAGCTCCTCGACGCCCATCTCCGCCGCGAGATGGCTCTCGCACTCCTCACCACCGACCCCTCCGCCCTGACGGGCGACGAGCCCGAGTCCGCTGGCGCGCTCGTCGCCAGGCTGGAGCGCATCGAGCGAGCCACGACGGCCACGATGGCCGACCGTGACGATGAGCTCATCTCGCCCCAAGCCGCCCGTACGCGCCTCCTCTCGCTCCGTGACGAGCGGCGTGAGGTGGAAGCCGCTCTGGACGCCGCCCGGGCCTCGCGCACGTCCTCCGCGTCCCTGGCAACGCTTGCGCGCGACCTCCTTATCGAGACGGCGGAGCGAGCGCCCGGCTCCGACTTCTGGGAGCTCCGCGACGTCGTGGCCCAGCGCATCGCTGACCTTGACCTCGACCGCCAGCGCGCGGCGCTCTCCCAGCTTCTCGACGTCACGGTCTCCCCCGGACGCGGCCTCTCCCGTGTGGAGGTCTGGCACCTCGTCGCGGAGCATCTCAACAGCGGAGCAGACTCCGTCGCCCCTGCCACGCCGTAGGTCCCGCATGGCTCGACTCACGCTCCCCCAGGCCCGCGCCGCCGCCATGGCCTATCTCGCCGAGCACCGCCCCGACCACACGCTCGCGCCGGGCGCGTACGCCGACGACACTGCCGCCGCGTTCGCGCACTACGACGCCGACCTCGGCGAGCCCGCCGTGGGAGAGGGGCCGCTCTGGGTCGACCTCGGCTCCGGCGACGTCGAGCTTCTCGGCTCCATCAAGCACCACGAGCGCCTTGCGGCGATGCGGGGCGTGCGGTGACGTGCCTCGCCGGATGAGCCCGGTGGGGCGGGGGTGGCGCCGTGAGTGACGGAGTGACGGATCAAATCGTCATTCTCTATTCCGCCTTCGAGAGAGAGAGCTACTCCTAAAGGAAGAGAAAGTGACGGAACTTCCGTCATTCCGTCACACCGAGCGCCACCGCGCCCACCGCTCCCCCGTATGGGCACCCAGGCGGTCTTCTACCCGAGGAGAGATATTTCTCTGCGCCCCCACTTTCACTTATCGGTTGAGCGGGGGCGTTTCCCTTTCATCTGCTGGCGTCACATCACGCCCGAGTTGGAGCGCTTATGACCCGATACATCGTCACCTGCGATCACTGCCAAGCGGAGGCTAGCCTCGCTCAGCCTGGACGCTTCTGCAGTCCGCGTCACCGCAGTTACTGGCATCGAGACCGCCTCATCGCCCAGCGCCAACGCCTCGCCGCCGAGGCCGATGCCGCCATCCTCTCCGGCGACGTGCTCAAGCTGGAGCAAGTCGCCCGCGAGACCGCTCGCCTCCTCGCTGTCTAGACGCGGGCATAGCCGCTCTATCCGGCGGTCTCCTATTCGTCATCAAGCCGAGCGCCCTCTCCGTAGTTCTCCGCGCGCCTCTGACCTCGGCCCTCTGCCAGCCCACCGCGCGCTCGCGGTCCGTTCGGGAGACGCTGAGCAGTCGCCCACTCCCAGGCGGTATATCCCTACGAGCCGCGCCGGGCTCCTCGGCGTGCTCATCAGGACTCGCCGCGCACTCCTAACGAAAGGCACCCATGAACCATCACCCAAACACCACGCCCGAGTACGTCATCTCCGCTATCCCCGGGGCGACAGAGCTCGCCTCCGAATACACCGCGCTGCGCGTTGCGCACAGCAACAAGGCCAGCGCGGCCCGCGCAGCAAGCGAGACGGCTCGCGACCTCACGACGCCTCATGTGTTGGACCCACTCCGTCAGCCCAAGCCCGGCGTCTCCCACGCCGACTGGACTAACGCCATCGATGCCTACCGTGTCGCCACAGACGAGCTCTCGGCGAGCGACCGTGACCTCGACCGCGCCGTCCGCAAGTTCTCGCATCACGTCGACCGGGGACGCCGTACGGAGGCCTTCAAGGCTCAGTACGCAGTCATCGGTAAGGCTGCTCAGAAGGACGCGGCTGAGAAGCTCACAGCACTCCGCGCGGCGATCATGACTCGCGACGAGGTGAATGCGTGGCTTGGCCGCCAGGTCCAGGACCCGACATCAAACGGCGTGCGCTACACACTCCGCGAGATCGCCAGCTACGTCGATGCTGTACCCGACGGGCGAAGCTTCTTCCGCGAGAAGGCGCTCTCGCTACTGGCCCAGGAGATCCTCCTTCCCGGCGACCGCGAGACACGCGTTCGCGTAATCAATGATCTGGACGTCCGTGACGACATCGATGATGCGCAGAAGCTCGCCGAGTATCGCGCGCGCATCCAGAGCAAACCCACGCGCTGAGCATCGGCGATCCAGACTCGCCCCCTCTTCCACCGTGCCCGGTGCCGAGTCGAGGGGGCGAGCTCACCTCAACCCCCACTCAAGGACCTTCCGTGACTGCTTCACCTAGCTTCGACCTTCAGACGGCCTACGAGCACGCTGAGGCGCAGCGCATCCATGTCGCCGCCGAGCTTGCGAGCGTACGTCAGACGCTCCGACGTGAGCGAGCGCTTCACGCCCATCCTGTCCTCACCGCCGAACTTCTAGACCTCGTTGGCGGAGAGAGCGACGAGGACTATGGAGAACGCGCATCTGCGCTAGCGGCCGCGATCCTCAACGCACGCCTCGACGTCCCAGCGGCGGGCTCCAGTTAACGAGTGCGAGGCGCGAGTCTCCTTCTAAGTCATGAGCGGCACGCACGGCAGAGTAGCGGCGGCGCTAATCCTTCGACGCCCCACCGATCGATCGGGCGCGGCCCGCGCTACCGCGTTCTATTTGCTCATCAAGAGTGCGTACTGGCGAGCGTCTTCCGCATCGTGCTCCGACAGCCGATTAAGTTTCTCTAGCGTCTGCCGCGTCGTAGAGAGACGGTCCCGGATGAGCGTCTCCAACTCCGGCATTGCATCTATGTATCCGCGGGCACCGTCGAGTTGGGCCAACGTCGTTTCCAAGTCGAAGCCGTCCTCGCCGTTTCGCTCCGCCTGGAATGCGCGCACATACCGGTCTGCGAGCGCGACACGCATGGAGAGCCGCTCGCGGATCGTCTCGCGGAGCTCGTTCTCCCACTGGTCAATCTCGCCCCGTAGTCTTCTCGCGAACCGGTGTTTCACCGACCATGGCATCGCCCGTCGCAACGCTCCGGTGACATCGCCTGTCATCGCCCCCGCGATCGATACGGCCGGACGCACGAATACGACCACGCCGCCCGCCACCACCGCGTAGATGACGAACGGGCCGACTACTTTCGCCTCTTCATATCGCCCGCCCGCTATCACCAGGACAGTGATCAGGAAGGCTAGGAACAGCCAAACAGCGGTCAAGATAGTGACGAGCGCTACGGCGACTCTCACCCAGCGAATCCGCGCGAATCTCTCAGGGTTATTGCTCTCCGCCGCGCGGCGTAGGAAGGCGCGCTCCTCGATCACGTAAGTCAGCGCGATCACCGGGAGCACCTGCGCAACGGTCATCCAAAATGTTTCTCCGTAAGTCACTGCATCAGCCTTGAAATCGTTCGCTACGACACCGGCTGCCCAGTGAGCGCCCAGCCGACCGCTAGCCCGATAGCGCCAGACACCACTGCCCCGAGCAAGAACAGCGAGATTCGCCATGCCACGCCGCCGAACCGCTCCCGGGGCCCAATTTTCAACCCGGGGGCGCCAACTGTTGAGATACTCACGGCGGTTACCAGCCCGACAATTGCCGCGATCCAGTACGTGCCAATCCAGAACTCCAAGCCCGCCACGCGATAGCCGATCGTTGCGATCGTCAGCAAGAGGAAGTTGATTGTCATGGTGAGGACGCCCGCGCCGATGCCCGTACGCACTACCCACCACCAGGGCCGCATCGCCCGTGCGCGCCGCTCCACTACGGCAGCCGCATCATGCACCCAGTCTGGCGTCTCACCCCAGACGTCTATGCGCACTCCGTAGACGTCCGCAGTCATGGTGATACGCCGGACCGCGAACGGCTCGCCCACCCAGAGCGTTAGCGCCTTGCTTCGTTGGACCTCAAGACCCCGAACCTTCGCAAGCGGTTCTGTCGTGGTGAAGCCGTCAACATCGCGATGGCTCAGTTCCCACCGCGCCCGATCCACCTCGCAAAGCTGCTTGAGCGCGTCTGCGAGCGCATCGAACTCCTCTGCCGTTCCGGCGATCGTGCGCGCGGCTACCCGCTTCTTGACTGACTGGCTCATCGGGGTAATCGTAGGGCCTCAGTGGCTCACCGCGTCGCGACCCCCTGGGGGGGTGCCTCCCCCTACCCCCTCCCACGCTCCCCGGAGCGGCATAGCGTCCCCCTGCCCGCGCCCGCAGAGCTCTGTTCTTCTCCGACCCGCGATCAGGTCATTCATCCCGTTTACACGCCATCAGGAGGCCCCGTGTCATCCCCCGAACACCCCGCCCACTGGCCCGACCCAGTCGTCGACACCTACGACTCCGTGCTCGCAGAGTCGCCCGGGCTTGCTGGAGCCGCCTTCTCGACCCTCGTCGAGGCGTGCGAACTCCTGGCCTCGGCGTATGCCCTCGACAAGGTCGCCGCCGACGCCAACTACGTCTCGACCGGGTCCACCGGCCAGACAACCGCCCATCCGTGTCTCGTAGAGGCCCGCCTCGCGCGCACGGAGGCATCACGCATCCTGGGCCGTCTCATCGTCCCGGCCAACCGAGGCCAAGCGCTCGCCCGCGCTCGCCACGGAGGGCTGACGCGATGAAACCGCCCAGCATGAGCGCTCCCGCGCGGGGCGGCTTCCCGAGCTATGAGGAAGCTGTCCAGGCGGTAGCCGGTCTGACCAACGGTCCACTCCCGCCGCTGGACTTCGAAGGCATCTTCGCCGCGCGAAAGGACTCGGAGACCCGCGACGCCGCGGCCCTCATCTTCTACCGCCCTGTCAAGGACTACTACGCCACGCACCCCACGGTCGGAGCCGCCCGAGCCTGGGAACGCCACGTCCGAGGCGGCGGCATAGAGAACTTCTGGCACAACCAACGCCTAGTCCCCGACGCCTTCCGTATCGCGGCGCGAGCGTCTTGCGACCTCACCCTCCCTACCTCACCCGTCTCATCCCCACCCTTCTAGGAGCTTCATGTCTCACCTCTTCCCTCCCGGGACCTACCAGTCCCCCCCGCCCCTCGTCGCCGCTCCCGGCGCGCCGCTGACTATCCCCGCGTCAACCGTCCACGTCATCAGCGATGCGCGCGGACTCGAGCTCGGCTACTCGTCGAGGCAGGCATTGGCAATCAGAGCTCCTAGGGCGGCGTCCGATGATCGCCGCCGCCCACACGCTTAGAGAGGCGACCACCGCGCACGCCGCCAGCGTCCTCCGCCTCGTCGACCTCCTCCGGGGCGAGCTCCGCAGCCCAGTGGGACCAGTCACCAGGCGCACGAATGACGACCGCGCTCGGCGTGAGCGACCCCACGGGCGAGCTCGCCACCGCACCCTCACGCTTAGCCGTGCGGGCTCAGGTCCTCTTATCGCTTACCGTCATCGACGCCGCCACAGCCGCGCTCGACCGCCCCGCGACCGCCCTCTCCGAGGCTCTCGACCATCATCAGGAGCCCTTCGCCCATGTCCGGTCCGACCTAGCCGCCTGACTGATGTAGGGCTCTCACTTGCGACGGCGCTTCGCGCGCCCCGTGTTGGCCGAGACGCCGTGCTGAACTCGCGCCCTCGTCGCCGCGACCACTAGAGTCAGGCCATGCCGACGACGTCCGAACCGGAAGTGTTGCTTCCCTTTCAGCAACTCGACTTGAACGCCCGCAAGGGCCGTTTCGGTGTCGTATACATGCGGGCGATCGCGGGTCAGGCAGGTTGCGGATTCAACGAGACCAGCCCCGGCGAGGACACACTCGCGGTAGATCACTTCCTCGACTTCCCGGAGGGGTCCGTTCGTGTTCAGGTGAAGACGACTGCCACCGCAGCGATCGATGACACCGACGAGTACCTCTCATTCAGCGCAGAGGACAAGTGGATTGCCAAGTGGGCGCGCGTCCAAGTGCCGCTTTACTTCGTCATCGTCGTCGTACCCACTGTCAGTGATTCGTGGTTAGCTCATGACACAACCGGGACGAAGATGGTTGGGACTGCGGCGTACTGGGTGCGCCTCACAGCAGGTCAGTTCGACACTACGAAGACGATCAAGGTTCCGCGCGCCCAACGGGTGACCTTGGACACTATCCCCACGTGGCACGCCGATCTGATGAACCTATACACCCCTACAGGCAAGGAGGACGCCGCATGACTCAGCACACTCCTGCCCGACGCGACGTCGCCAGCTTCTTGACACGCAACGGTTGGCGAGCCGACCCGGCGGGTCCTGTCGGCGAGATTTGGCGCATGGTCGATGACCGCGGCACATTCGCGCTCGCTGTCCCTTTCGAGCTAGAGCAGGGGTCGCCAGAGTTCAGCGGCATCGCCGACCGGCTCGGCAACATCGAAAAGGTCCCCGCCCAGGACGTTGCCGACGCCATCGAGAGCGAGTTCCAAGACATCCAGAACTACCGCATCGGAGACTCCTTCGTTTCGGACGACAGTGTCCTCCTCGATAGTGCGTCGACCGTCTTGGCATCTGCGCGGCGCATGGTGCGTGCCGCGGCAACCACCGCGCGAAAGTCACGTCCCCATATCGGAGCTAACTACAGCGCTCCCGGCGATGAGCTCGCGGCTCTTGTCCGCCTGTCTCACACCCGTCGCGGATCGTTCGTCCTGCCCGTAGTCATGCCTGTGGAACCGCCCGAGCTGACCGACGCTGAGATCCTCGGCGACCGGACCGAGGTTGAGCCTGGCGAGCGCCGCGTCACCCGCACCCTCGCCTCCGCCGTTGCTGCGATCAACACCATCGCTGTACAGCCCGACCGTGAGCCCACCACCGACGACGTCATCCAACTGGTGCAAGCCGGTGTGAGTAGCGAGCTCGTAGCCTCCGTCCGCGCCATCGCCATCCAGTCCGGCATCCAGTCCTTCGACATCAAGTTCCAGTGGGCCCCGGGGCTACGCGCGCCGGGCGGGATCCCCGAGCGCGTCGTCATCCCGAATGAAGCGGCCCCCATCCTCGCTCGCGTCGAGCGCAAGATGAAGACCACCCGCCAGGACGTGACCGAATCCGTATCCGGACAGATCGTCGAGATTCGCCATCTCCCGGATGAGCCACTTGGTGAGATAGCGATCCGCACTATTCGCAACAACCGCAGCGCGGAGATACGCATCACGACCACGGAGTCCGTGATCCGGTCGGCTTACGACTGGGCGAAGCAGTCCCGAGCAATCATCGCCCGCGGCAAGGTTGTCACCACTCCGGGACGTCCCCTCTCGGTCCCGCACCCGGAACAGGTGCAGCCACTAGACGCGTTGTTCACCGAGCAACACACGACCTGACGCTGGGCGACACGTCGAGGTAGCCCAGCTGATCGAGCCCGCGGGCTGCCGATTCCTAACCGTGCTGGCCTCGCTTCGGGGAGCCCCGATGCGACTACCCCGTCCCTTCCCGTGTGCGCGCCCTTAGGCTCCGCGCCATGCTCAACGCTGACGCTCTCGCCGTGACCCGCCTTCTCGTCGACGCACTCCCGGGACTCGCCGCAATAATCGCCGCGCTAACTAGTCACCGTTCCCGGCGGCCAGGGCGGCCTCGCCAGACGCCAGGGCACCATACCGATGCTCCTGCATCCGGGCTATGAACGCAGGAGAGTCGAGCTCTCCCGTTCGCCAACGACGCACGTCGGCGGCGATTCGCCCCGCGCGCTCCATCTGCCAGAGCGGCACAGCCTGTTTCAGATCGAACGTCGCCGCCGCCAGGGCTTCGACTGGCGCTCTATCTCGCCGTCGCGTTGCCGCAAGACAGGCGACCTCGGCGGCGGTCTGGAGATCGGCGTCAAGCGGGCCGCCAGGGGACGCTCGCCTCGCGTCTCGGCGCTGAGAGACCATCACCTGTTGATAGTGGGAGTCGTTCAGCGAGAACACCTCGGACGTGTAAACATCAAGCTCCGCCGCACGCCGCCCGAGCGCAGCGATGACCTCGGCGAGGGCCGCATCGACCCGTTCGGCGTATCGTCCCGAACGCTCGACGCCTAGGACGATGAGCAAGCCACCAACGCCGACGAAGGCGGCAATGAGGGTACCCAGTACGCCCGCCCAGTCCCCTGCCGACCAGCTATCCCAGACCATGCTCCGATGCTAGTGCTGGCCACCCCGCTCGATCACGCCGCGACAGACGCGACGAGCGTATCAGCGTCGATCTTGCCCGCCCCCGCGCACCTCTGCGGTGAAACAGGTCGAGGACCAGATCGAAGCGGCGCGCCGCCTCAAGCACGTCGCATGACCCAGAAGACCCCCGCCCGGATCGTCCCCGGCGCTGGGGCCTTTCGGCGTTTTCACGGCCTGTTCCCGCCATCGACCCTCGGGGCGAAACTGACCGTAGACTCCGCCGCCATGCAGACCACACCGACGACCTTCCCCGCCCGAGCAACGATGAACCCCGCCCCAACCGCTCCAGAATCAACGGTGCATATCCGCCCTAACGTTGAAGCTGTGAACGACCTACTTCCCGCCGACGCCATCGCAACCCTCCTTGCACACCGCGCCGCGCGCCAGCCGATCCGAGCGCGGGCCAACTCCCACGCCTCATCGTCGACTCCCCCGCTCCTTCGCGTCCCCCGCAAGCCCAGGCGCATCGAGTCACTCATCGCCTGCCCCAGCAACGAGGAGCACACGATGGCGATCGACGGCGTTTGTGAGTGCGGCACCTATGGGCTCGCATCAGCGGCGTAGCCGCCCGACCTGAGCCTCTTCGTGCCGTGACTCCAGGAGACTCTCGGACGTCCGTGTGGTCTGTCCGACGTCTAACCTCAGCGCCGCCGACCCAGTCCCGGCAAGCCGCCCCCGACCGGCCGCGGGTCTAGGACACGTCGCCGACTCCGACGCCGTCCTGTCTAGGCTGGCGGCATGGGAGTTACAGGACGCGGAACGGTGACCAAGGCGGGCTACCGCGCCTACATCAACTCTCCAGAGTGGGCCGCCGTCCGCGCCCGCTACTGGGCGTCCAAGCTTCCACACGAGTGCTACGTCTGCGACGCTCCACGCCAGAAGGGGATGCACCTCCACCACCGCACCTACAAGAACCTCGGAGCGGAGCGACTCATGGACCTCGTCCCGGTCTGCCCGACCTGCCACGATCTCGTCCACCACCTTCACCGGACAAACCCCGTGGCGGCCAGGAACGGCCTCTGGGGCGCGACCAAGTACGCGCGTGCCATGGTGCAGAAGCAAAGCAAGCGCCGTAGCTGAGATCATGGGCGAGATGACGCCACAAGCCGCTATCGACGCCCGAGCCCGGGCAGACCGCCCGATACGGGCCAGACGCTCCGCTTGACTTTCCGTTGCTTCGCCTTCGGCTCCGCGCCGCCCTTGCACCAGTGCCCGGTAGGCCGGGTGTGCGCGACGAGGCCGGTCTCCGACTTCTTCGACGGTTGGACGAGCGCGTAGCATCGCGGGCATTCGACCCGCGGCGCCGCCGTCCGCCGCTTCTGCTCAAGCCGAGCCGCATCGGCCTTCTCGCGGGCCTCCGCCGCTCGTGCGTTCTGAGCCGCTCTGGTCGCCGCCTTCTCAGCGTCCTCCGCCCTGCGCTGGGCCACGCGATTCGCCCGCACCTCGGCGGACTCCTTCTCGCGGACTCCTCCCGAGCTCGGCGTCTTGAGGTAACTACAGGCCACGCCCGGCGTCGACTTGTGTGCCTCGACGTGGCCTCCCGACACGATGCGCGCCGACTTGCCGCACGCCGGGCATGTAAACGTCACCGCCGTGTGAGCCTCCTCTTGCCGCGAGTCTAGAAGATGCCGCCGACGTCCCGGCGCGCACGACGGCGGCCCCGCACGAGTGACCGCGACGGGGCCTCAGGATCGGTCGACTACCCTGGCCTCAGGGCGGATGGAGCATCTAGATCATGTTCCATCCGCCCGCCTAGGCGGCGTGAGCGACCGTACTATCCGTGTCCGGGAGATGCGCCAGCATCGCCGCGAGCTCGTCCGCGTCGAGGCCGCCGAGTGCCGGTCCCGCAAGCGCCAAGCCTGCGAGGCCATCGACTCCGTCGGCGGCCAGCGCCTCCGAGACGACGGCGGCGCGCTCCGTCCCGACCTCATCGAGCCATCGACATACGGCGCTCTCCACGAGCTCCGCGCCGTGTACGCCGACGGCATCCCGCAAGTGTCTGCATTGTCTTACCCTCCTGGGCCGCGTCCAACACCGCCCAGAAGTGACACTGGCGCACGTTACACCAGTTCAGACCGCGAAAGTAACCTCGCGCGAGGCTCCTTTCGCGTCAACTCCACTCCGAGGTCTAGAGCTCCTGGAGCGCCCACCTGAGCGTGTCGAGACCCACTCCCCCGAGGTCAAGCGCCCGCTTGTGGAAGTCCTTCTCCGAGAATGCATCGCCCATCTTCGCGGCGTACTCGTCCCTGGCATATTCCCAGATGCGCTGGCCGACCTTGTACGACGGTGCCTGGCCCGGCCAGCCGAGATAGCGGTTGACCTCGAACTGCACGAACTGATCCGACATGTTCACGTTGCCGCGCATGAAGTCGAGGGCGTAGGGCGCATCCCACGTCCCCGTGCCGTCGAGTCGGGGCTTTCCGAGATGCACCCCGATGTCGAGGACGACTCGCGCCGCCCGCATCCGCTGACCGTCGAGCATTCCCAATCGGTCGGCGGGATCGTCGAGGTAGCCCAGCTCCTCCATGAGTCGTTCGGCGTAGAGAGCCCATCCCTCGGCATGTCCGGAGGTGCCGGCGAGGAGCCGCCGCCAGCTGTTGAGCTGGGCGCGGTTGTACACCGCCTGAGCGATCTGCAGGTGGTGTCCGGGGACTCCTTCGTGGAACACCGTCGTGAGCTCGCGCCAGGTGTCGAACTCGGTCACGCCCTCGGGAACGGACCACCACATGCGACCGGGACGCGAGAAGTCGTCTGTCGGCCCCGTGTAGTAGATGCCGCCCTCCTGCGTGGGGGCGATCATGCACTCGAGGGTGCGAATGGCCTCGGGGATGTCGAAGTGGGAGGCGCCGAGCTCCGCCACGGCCCGGTCGCTCGTCTCCTGCATCCACCGCTGCAGCGCGTCGGTGCCCACGAGCTTGCGTGCGGGATCGGACTCGAGGTGCGCGACGGCCTCCTCGACCGTGGCTCCGGGCAGGATCTCCCCCGCCACGGCCGTCTGCTCCGCCACCATGCGCGCGAGCTCTTCCCTGCCCCACTCGTAGGTCTCGTCGAGATCGACGGTCGCGCCGAGGAAACGACGCGAGTTCAAGGCGTAGAGCTCCCGCCCGACGGCATCCGTCTCTCCGGCCTCCGGTGCGAGCTCCTCGGCGAGGAAGCGACGCAGCTCGTCGTAGGCGACGCGTGCCGCCGCGGAATTGTCGGCGAGAGTGCGGGCCAGCGAGGCCGGGAGCTGCCCCTCGTCGGGCGCGGCCTCCGCCACGAACCCGGCGAAGAAGCCGTCGTCGGCCGTATACCGGCTGATCTGCGTGGCGACCTCGGTGACCTGACGGCGCGCCGGCACCACGCCTTCGGCGATACCCAACCGCAGGGTCTCGACGTACCCCCGCAGAGCATCGGGAACGGCGGCCAGACGCGTCGCGATCACCGCCCAGTCGTCAGCGGTGGCGGTCGGCATCAGGTCGAAGGCCGAGCGCACGTCCTGCGCGGCCGACGCGATGACGTTCAGGTCGCGCAGATGCCACTTCGCGTCGTGCAGCTCGAGATCGAGCCGCAGTTCCGCTCCCAGGTCGGCCTTCGTGACCTCGTCGATCGCGTCGACCGGCTCCAGCGACGACAGCCGATCGAGGGTCGCGCGCGTCGCAGCGGCGATCTCCTCATGCCCGTCCGGGCTCAGATCGCCGAAGCGATCGTTCACCTCGTCACGGCCGATGTAGGTGCCCAGTGTCGGAGCGAGGACGGCGATCGTGTCGACCCACTCGTCAGCGACCCGGTCGATGGCAGAGGGAGTGCGAGGAGCTGCAGTCATCCTCTCAGCCTAGCCTCGGCCGCCGTCGGCCCCGCTCTTCGCACTCCCCCGCCCGCACGTCGGTCAGTGCGCCGCCTCGTTCCAGTCGGCGCCGCGTCCGACCTGGACGTCGAGCGGCACGGAGAGGTCGGCGGCACTTCCCATCCGGGTGCGCACGATGCTCTCGGCCACCTCCCACTCGCCGGGCGCGACCTCGACCACGAGCTCGTCGTGGATCTGCAGCAGCACACGCGAACGGAGTCCCTGCGATCGCAGGTCGTCGTGGATGCGGAGGATCGCGATCTTCATGATGTCGGCGGCGCTGCCCTGGATCGGGGCGTTCAGCGCGGCGCGCTCGGCGTTCTCCCGCAGCACACGGTTGGGACTGGCGAGATCGGGGAAGGGGCGACGACGCCCGAAGATCGTCTCGGTGTATCCCACCTCCCTCGCCCTCATCACCGAGGCGCGAAGGTAGTCGCGGACCGCGCCGAAGCGGGCGAAATACTCCACCATGAGCTGCTTGGCCTCGGACTGCTCGATGCGCAGCTGCTTCGAGAGCCCGAACGCCGAGAGACCGTAGACGAGCCCGTACGACATCGCCTTGACCTTCGTGCGCATGGCCGGCGTGACATCGGCCGGATCGACGCCGAAGACCCGAGCTCCCACGAAGCGGTGGAGGTCTTCGCCGCTGTTGAACGCCTCGATCAGCCCCGCGTCACCGGACAGGTGCGCCATGATGCGCATCTCGATCTGCGAGTAGTCGGCCGTCAGAAGCGACTCGTACCCCTCGCCCACCTGGAAGGCGCTGCGGATGCGCCGCGACTCGTCGGTCCGCACCGGGATGTTCTGCAGGTTCGGGTCGGTGCTGGACAGTCGGCCGGTCTGGCTGCCCGTCTGCACGTAGGTGGTGCGCACGCGCTGGTCCTCGCCGATCGCGGTGTCGAGCGACTCGATGATCTGGCGGAGCTTGGTGGCCTCGCGGTGCTGCAGGAGCAGAGCGAGGAAGGGGTGCGGATGCGTCTCCTGCAGGTCAGCGAGGGCGGCGGCATCCGTCGAGTAACCCGACTTCGTCTTGCGCGTCTTGGGCAGCTGCAGGTCGTCGAAGAGCACCTCTTGGAGCTGCTTGGGCGAGCCGAGGTTGAACTCGCGGCCGACGGCGGCGTACGCCTCCTGCGCGAGGCCGTCGGCGCGCACGGCGAGCTCTCCCGAGAACGTCGAGAGCACCTCGTGCGAGACCGCGACGCCCGCGAACTCCATGTCGGCCAGGGTCGTGAGGGTCGGGAGCTCGATGTCGAGGAGCACCGACGCGACCGACTCGGGGATGTCTTCTCGGAGAGCCTCGGCCACGCGCAGCGCGAACCACGCCTCCTGCGACGGGGTCGCCCCCTCGGTCTCGGGAACCAGCTGGGTGGGGTCGGCCTCGGGCAGCTTCTCACCGAGGTAGCGCTGCACCAGGTCGGCGAGCGTCTTGTCGGGGAAGCTCGGACGCAGCAGCCAGCCCGCCAGGCTCGTGTCGTAGGCGAGCCCGCTGAGGCGCAAGCCCTGACGCAGCAGCGCCTTGATCTGCGGCTTCGCGTCGTGCAACACCTTCGGCGCGTCGGACGACAGCCACTCGCCCAGCGCCTCGGCCGCGGCATCCGACCAGTCCGACTCGCGGAGCTCGGTGGTCGTCGCCGCCCCGATCCGGACGGGGCGGCCGCCCTGCGTCGCGATGCGGACGGCGACGTCTTCGCCTTGCGCCAGAGCCCAGGCGGCCAGGTCTGCGGCCGAGACCTGCGCCGGCTCCGGAAGAACGACGGTCGCGGCCGGGTCGTCGGCGACCTCTCCCGCCCCGACGGCCTCGAAGACCCGCGGCAGCAGAGTGCGGAACTCGAGCCGCGCGAAGACGTCGCGAACGGCCTGGGCGTCGATGGGCGTGACGGCGAGGTCGGCCGGCCCGACGGGCAGCTCGACGTCGCGGAGCAGACGATTGAGCTTGCGGTTGCGCCGCACGTCGTCGAGATGCTCGCGCAGGTTGCCGCCCACCACGCCCTTGATCTCATCGGCACGGGCCAGAAGCTCGTCGAGCGACCCGAACTGCGTGAGCCACTTCACCGCCGTCTTCTCTCCCACCTTGGGGACGCCGGGGAGGTTGTCGCTGGTCTCGCCCACCAGCGCGGCGATGTCGGGGTACTGCTCCGGCCGCACGCCATAGCGCTCCTGCACTGTCGCCGGGTCGTACCGCTTGAGCTGCGAGACGCCCTGCACGTTCGGGTAGAGCAGCGTGATCTCGTCGTTCACGAGCTGGATGGTGTCGCGGTCGCCCGAGACCACCAGCACGCCGTAGCCCTGTTCGGCCCCCTGCGTGGAGAGCGTCGCGAGGATGTCGTCGGCTTCGATCCCCTCCTTCGTCAGGACGGGGATCGACATCGCGGCGAGGCACTCCTGCAGCAGCGGGATCTGACCGCGGAACTCCTGCGGCGTCTCGGAACGCGTCGCTTTGTACTCGGGGTACTCGTCGGTGCGGAACGAGTGGCGGGACGTGTCGAACGCGATGGCCATGTGCGTCGGCTGCTCGGCCTTGATGAGGTTGACCAGCATGGAGAGGAAGCCGTAGATGGCGTTGGTGTGCTGGTTGTCCTTCGTCGTGAAGTTCTCGACCGGGAGCGCGAAGAACGCACGGTAGGCGAGGGAATGGCCGTCGACGACCATGAGGGTAGGCTTTGCGGAGTCCGTCACCCTGTCAGCCTAACGAGGACCACGGACACCCGCTGAGGAGGATCGATGAGCGACGTCGCGACGAGCGAGGGACTCGAATGGGCGACGGCCCGCGGAATGGGAGCGCTCGCTCAGAAGATGGGCATGGAGTTCGTCGAGTTCGGCCGGGAGCGCTGCGTCGCGACGATGCCGGTCGAGGGCAACACGCAGCCCGTCGGGCTGATGCACGGCGGGGCGTACGTCGTGCTGGGCGAGTCGCTCGGCTCGATGGCGGCGAACCTGCACGCCGGTCCCGGCAGGCTGGCGGTGGGAGTCGACATCAACGCCACGCACACGCGGTCGGCCACGTCGGGCGTCGTCACCGGCGTCTGCACGCCCATTCACCTGGGGCGCAGCATGACCGTCCACGAGATCGTCGTGAGCGACGATCAGGGCCGACGCTGCTCGACGATCCGCATCACGAACATGATCCGATCCGTCGCGGAGTGACGACGCCGTCTCCGCCGGCGACCCCGTGCGGAGCGCCGACGCGGGTCACTTCTTCGGAGCGAGCTGCTCGATGATCGCCTTGGCGACGTCCTGCATGGTCAGACGACGGTCCATGGACGCCTTCTGGATCCACCGGAACGCCTCCGGCTCGCTCAGGCCCATCTTCTCGTTCAGCAGGCCCTTGGCGCGGTCGACGAGCTTGCGGGTCTCGAACCGCTCGACCATGTCGGCGACCTCGGCCTCGAGCGTGATGATCTGCTCGTGACGGGCGAGAGCGATCTCGATGGCGGGAAGCAGGTCGTTCGGGGTGAACGGCTTCACGACGTACGCGAGAGCGCCGGCCTCGCTTGCTCGCTCGACGAGCTCCTTCTGGCTGAAGGCGGTGAGCAGGACCACCGGGGCGATGTTGCCCTTGTGCAGCTTCTCGGCCGCGCTGATGCCGTCGAGCTGAGGCATCTTGACGTCCATGATCACGAGGTCGGGGCGCAGCTCGGTGGCGAGAGCGACAGCGGTCTCGCCGTCGCCGGCCTCGCCGACGACGTCGAAGCCGTTGTCGCGCAGGATCTCGACGATGTCGAGACGGATCAGCGACTCGTCTTCGGCGACGACCACGCGTCGGGGTGCGGATGCCGTGGGCTGCTCAGCCTGTTCTTGCTCGGTCACACCACCATCCTAGTGGGAGAGCCCCTCGATCGGCCGTGGGCGCGGCGGGGGCCCGCTCCTCCCCTGCGCTACAGTCGAAGACGCGACACACGAGCCGGCGTGGCGGAATGGCAGACGCGGAGCACTCAAAATGCTTTGTCCGAGAGGGCGTGTGGGTTCGAGTCCCACCGCCGGCACCCTGTGAGAACGGCGCGACGCCGGCGGGGCGATCGGTCCCGCCCTGTCGACGCTTTGCGATATACAGGGCGTATGGTCTCACTCGGCTCGACGTCGCCTGCACCGCGGCGCCCGCACCGGCGGCGGCGCATCCTGCTCATCGTCGCCGCCGTCCTCGTCGTCATCCTCGGCCTCGGAGCCGCGGAGTTCGCCCGACGCTACATCGAGGGTGAGCGCGAGCTCGCGACCGACCCGGCGTTCTACACCCTTCCGACGCCCCTCCCCTCCGGCGACCCCGGGACCATCATCCGGATCGAGCCCATCGAGAGCGCACCCGTCGGGTCGAGCGCCTGGCGCGTGATCTACCTGTCTCAGGACCTCGCCGGCGATGACGTCGCCGTCTCGGGGGTCGTGATCGTACCGGACGGCGCCCCGCCCGCCGGCGGCCGCACCGTGGTCTCGTGGGGGCATCCGACGACCGGCGCGGCGACCAAGTGCGCGCCGTCGCTCGGCCTCGACCCCTTCCAGTACATCGAGGGCCTGCACGAGCTGCTGGCGGAGGGCTACGCGATCGCCGCCACCGACTACCCGGGACTCGGCGTGGAGGGCGCCTCGTCGTACCTGCTGGGGATCCCCGAGTCGAACAGCGTGCTCGACATCGTGCGGGCGGCACGACAGATCGACGACGTCCAGGCGAGCGATCGCGTCGTGCTGTGGGGGCACTCTCAGGGCGGCCAGGCGGTGCTCTTCGCGGCGCAGCGGGCGGCCGATTACGCGCCCGAGCTGACCGTGCAGGGCGTGGCGGTCGCAGCGCCGGCGGCGAACCTGAACGCCCTGATGACCGATGACATCATCGATCTCTCCGGCGTCACCATCGCCTCGCTCGCGATCCCGGCGTACGAGGCCGCGTACGCCGACCGCTATTCCGCGGAGGAGATCACGGCGATCCTCACCCCCGCGGGCGCCGAGGCGACACCGAGGATGGCCGAGCTCTGCCTGCTCACCGAGACCAAGGAGCTCCACGCGATCGCCGATCCGCTCGTCGGAGGGTACGTCACCAGCGATCCCGCGACCACCGAGCCCTGGCAGACGCTGCTGGCGGAGAACAGCGCCGGTGGCGAGCCGCTGACCGTGCCGGTGTTCGTCGGGCAGGGAGAAGCCGACGAGCTCGTGCGTCCGACAGCCACGGAGGGATACGTGCAGCTGCTCTGCTCCCAGAAGGCCGACGTGACGTTCCACCGCTATCCCGACGTCGACCACGGGTTCGCCGCCTACGCCGCCCTGCCGGATCTGCTCGTGTGGCTCCCCACCCTGGGGAGCCCGCGCACACCGGCGGCGGACTGCGACTGACCCGCGGGACACCATCGCGCCGCTGAGTCAACCCCCGACCGGGCGGTCGTCCGCGACCGTAGCATCGTCGCATGGCAGACATCTCCGTCGGCGACCGCGTCAGTTGGAACACGTCTCAGGGCCGCACCCGCGGCAGGGTCGTCGAGCGCAAGACCCGCGACTTCACCTTCGCGGATCAGAAGTTCACCGCGTCGGAGGACTCGCCCTCGTTCATCGTCGAGTCCGAGAAGTCGGGCGACCGGGCCGCGCACCGGGGGTCGGCGCTGCGCAAGCTGAAGTCCTGAGCGCCGTCACTCGGCGAGAACCGCGAGCTCGGCGAGGACCCGGGGATGGGCGAGGATGCGGAAGTGCCCGCCCGTGTCGAGTCTGACGTTCTTGGCGCCGGCGAGCTCGCTGCCCTCCGGGATGTGCGGGTCGAAGTCGGCGTAGACCGAGACGATGCGGGCGTTCACCTCGAGCTGACGCGCCAGACTCACGATCGACGGATCCTCCGGCGCGAACGCGTGCAGCGTGGGCAGCGGGATGAGCCGCGCATAGCGCGAGCCGCCGAACGGCGTCGCGACCGCCAGCATCCCCCGCACCCTGCCGGCCGCTCTGCCGGTCATCGCCAGCTTGCCTGCGAGACCGCCCTTGCTGTGGGCGACCAGGATCACGTCATGCAGATCGTTCGCCTCCAGGAACTCCGTGACGCCGTCGGCCATCTCGGCGATCGGGCGCCGATTCCGCCGCAGCGCCTCCACGATATGCACCGGATGCCCGCGCTCGTGGAGTGCGGCGATGAGCGGCTGCAGGAAGCGCCAGGTCTCATAGACGCCCGGGAGCACGACGATGTGCGCCGCATCGCCCGACGCGAACGAGTCCGCCTGGGATCGGTCGAAGGCCGCGCGGACCTGCCAGTAGCCGGCGTACGCATAGTCGGCGAGCCACCATGCGGCGGCCCTCACGGGGTTCACGACGCGTTCCTCGCGGCGGTGCGGGCGTGCACGGCCGCAGCATCCGGCCAGTCACCCGCGGTGTGGAAGAGGATCGCGTCGGCGACGGCGTGGGGTGCGGAGTGCTGCACGACGTGGTGCTGTCGCGGGACCTCGACGAGCCGCGAGACACGGGCGGCGTCGCGCAGGCGCCGGCACCAGTCGCGCCCGGCGATCGGATCGCGCTCCCCGCGGACGACGAGGACCGGCACGCCCAGCGACCGCATCCGCTTCTCCGTCGGATAGGCGACCATCCGGCGCACCTGACGGAGATACCATCGGATGCCGCAGCGCAGGTAGTCGGTGAAGACGATGGTGTTGATGAGCGGGGTCTCTCCGAGCGTGTCGACGGCCAGGCCCGTCGCCTGCGACGGCAGAGTCCGATGCCGTTCATCGCACACAGGACCGATCGCGACGACGGCGGCGACCGCCTCCCCGAGCGCCAACGCCGCCTCGATCGACCACTGCACCCCCATGGAATGGCCCACGAGGACCACCCGGTCCTCCCCCAGTGCGGCGACGACCCGCGCGAGGGCGCGGCCCATCTTCGTCACGTCGATGTCGTCCGACGGTCTGGGGAGCCCCGCGAAGCCGGGCAGGTTCACGGAGACGACACGGGTCGACGCGCCCAGCCGTCGGTGGAGACGGGAGAGGTACCGGTGCGACATGCCCACGCCGTGCACGAGGACCATCGCCGGGGCTGCCGATCCCGAGGGACGAGGACTGTCGATCATCTCGAACGCGAGCCCGTCGATGTCGAGGCGGCGGCGCTGTGGACCCATGTCCAGGACGCTACCTCCCGCCCTTCGACCGGCGGCAGCGGGTTGACGAGGAGCGGCCGAGCTGACAGTGTCCGCGGAGCGCCGAAGGGCGGGATCCGAGGATCCCGCCCTTCGTGCCGCACGACGCCCGATCAGACGGTGGCCTCCTTGTAGATCGGCGCGGCACCGCCCACGGCATCGCCGACCTTGTGGACGCGGATGTCGTTGGTCGAGCCCACGATCCCGGGAGGCGAGCCGGAGATCACGACGACCTTGTCGCCCTCGGTCGCCAGTCCGTTGCTGAGCAGGTAGTCGTCCACCTGCAGGTACATCAGGTCGGTGTGCTGCACCATGTCGACGAGCGTCGAGCGGATGCCCCAGGTGAGCGCCATGCGACGACGGATGTCGGGCTCGGGGGTGAAGGCGAGCATCGGGATGCGCGACCGGAGGCGGGAGAGACGACGTGCCGAGTCGCCCGACTGCGTGAACACGCACAGGAACTTCGCGTCGACGAACTCGGCGACCTCGAGAGCCGCGAGCGTGATGGCGCCGCCCTGGGTGCGCGGCTTCGTCGTGAGCGGAGCGATGCGCTCGAGCCCGTGCTCCTCGGTCGACTCGATGATGCGGGCCATGGTCTCCACGACCACCACGGGGTAGTCTCCCACGCTGGTCTCGCCCGAGAGCATGACCGCGTCGGCCCCGTCGAGGACGGCGTTGGCGACGTCGGAGGTCTCGGCCCGCGTCGGCACCGGACTGTTGATCATCGACTCGAGCATCTGGGTCGCCACGATCACGGGCTTCGCCATGCGACGGGCGAGCTCCACGGCGCGCTTCTGCACGATCGGCACCGCCTCGAGGGGCAGCTCGACGCCGAGGTCGCCGCGCGCCACCATGATGGCGTCGAACGCGTCGACGATCTCCTCGAGCGCGTCGACGGCCTGCGGCTTCTCGACCTTGGCGATGACGGGGACGCGGACGCCCTCCTCCGCCATGATCTCGTGGACGCGGGTGACGTCGGCCGCGTTCCGCACGAACGACAGCGCGATGAGGTCGGCGCCGGTGCGCAGACCCCAACGGAGGTCGTCCTCGTCCTTCTCGCTGAGCGCGGGGACGTTGACCGCGACGCCGGGCAGATTGATGCCCTTGTTGTTCGAGACCGCACCGGCCACGACGACGCGCGTCGTCACGACGACGCCGTCGGTGTCGACGACCTCGACCCGGACCTTCCCGTCGTCGATCAGGAGGAAGTCGCCCGGCGAGACGTCCTGCGGCAGGCCCTTGAACGTGGTGCCGCAGATCTCCCGGTTGCCGATGATGTCCTCGGTGGTGATCTTGAAGATGTCGCCGACGGCCAGCTCGTACGGCCCGTCCTCGAACCGGCCGAGACGGATCTTCGGGCCCTGCAGGTCGACGAGGACGGCGACCGCGCGCCCGGCGTCGTCCGCCGCGCGACGCACGTTCGCGTAGTTGTTCTCGTGCACGGAGTAGTCCCCGTGGCTGAGGTTCAGCCGAGCGACGTCCACACCGGCATCGATCAGTGCGCGCACCGTCTCATAGGTGGAGGTGGCGGGGCCCAGGGTGGCGACGATTTTCGCGCGTCTCAACAGATTGCTCCAGTGTAGATGTGGGGGAAGGGAGTTCAGGCGACGGTGCCGCGCTCAGCCTACGCGGGCTGGAGACCGATCGCGACATCGTGCGGGCGCACCGGCTCGGGCAGCACGGTCGTGCCCATCAGGAAGCGGTCGACGTTCGCCGCGGCCGCGCGGCCCTCGGCGATCGCCCAGACGATGAGGGACTGCCCACGCCCGGCGTCGCCGGCGACGAACACGCCCGGGACGGTCGATTCGTAGCTCGAGTCGCGCCGGAAGGCACCGCGCTCGGTGACCTGTGGCAGCGTGTCCTCGGTGTACCCGGTCTGCTCCGGGCCGGTGAAGCCCATCGCGATGAGGACGAGGTCGGCCGGGATCTCCCGCTCGGTGCCACTCTTCGGGACACGGCGTCCGTCGATGTACTCGGTCTCCGCGACGCGCAGCGCGCGCACCTCGCCGACCTCGTTCGCGAGGAACTCCACGGTCGACGCGAGGAAGACGCGCTCTCCGCCCTCCTCGTGCGCCGAAGCCACCTCGAACACCGTCGGCATCATCGGCCAGGGCTGGTGGTCGGGCCGCTCGGCGCTCGGCTGCTTGCCGATCGCGAGGTTCGTGACGCTCAGAGCGCCCTGCCGGTGCGCGGTGCCGATGCAGTCGGCACCGGTGTCGCCGCCACCGATGACGATGACGTGCTTGCCGTCGGCGGTGATCTGGTCGGTGACCTTGTCGCCGGCGACCGCGTGGTTCGACTCCACGAGGTACTCCATCGCGAAGTGCACGCCGTCGAGGTCGCGCCCCGGGATCGGAAGGTCACGCGGCACGGTGGCGCCCGTGGCGATCACGACCGCGTCGTACCGGGCACGCAGATCGGCCCACGAGATGTCCTTGCCGATCTCGACGCCGGCGCGGAACCGCGTGCCCTCCTCCTGCATCTGGCGAAGACGCGCCTCCAGCTGGCCCTTCTCCATCTTGAAGTCGGGGATCCCGTAGCGCAGCAGTCCGCCGATGCGGTCGTCGCGCTCGAACACGGCGACCGTGTGTCCGGCCCGGGTCAGCTGCTGTGCGGCGGCGAGGCCGGCCGGCCCTGAGCCGACGACGGCCACGGTCTTGCCGGTCAGACGCTGCGGCGGCTCGGGCTCGACCCAGCCCTTCGCGAACGCCTCGTCGATGATCGAGACCTCGATCTGCTTGATCGTGACCGCGGGCTGGTTGATCCCCAGCACGCACGAGCTCTCGCAGGGCGCCGGGCACAGTCGTCCGGTGAATTCGGGGAAGTTGTTGGTCGCGTGCAGGCGTTCGATCGCCGCGCGCCCCTCCCCTCGCCAGGTCAGGTCGTTCCACTCGGGGATGAGGTTGCCCAGCGGGCATCCCGAGTGGCAGAACGGCACTCCGCAGTCCATGCACCGGCTCGCCTGACGGCGGAGCACGGCCTTGTCCCCGGGCTCGTAGACCTCTTTCCAGTCCATGATGCGCACGGGCACGGGTCGCCGGGCGGGCAGCTCCCGCTCGGTCACCTTCAGGAAGCCCTTGGGATCAGCCACCGGTCACCTCCAGGATGCGGTTCCAGACGATGTCGCCGTCGGGGTCGATCCCCTCGGCCACGGCCTCCTCGCGCATGCTCCGCACGGCGGCGAAGTCACGGGGCAGGACCTTGACGAATTCGGATGCCGACTGCTCGAAGTCCTCCAGCAGCTCGGTCGCGCGCGGCGAGGCGGTGCGCTCGACGTGGCTGACGAGCAGGCTGCGCAGCACCTCCAGGTCGGCACGGTCGAGCGGTTCCAGCAGGAGCTCGCCGCTGCCGAGCGACTGGGCGTTGACCTTGCCGGTGTCGAGGGCGTGCACGTAGGCGACGCCCCCCGACATGCCCGCTCCGAAGTTGCGGCCGGTGGTGCCGAGGATGACCGCGAGTCCGCCGGTCATGTACTCGAGCGCGTGGTCTCCCACGCCTTCGACGATGGCCGTCGCACCCGAGTTGCGCACGAGGAACCGCTCCCCCACCACGCCCGAGATGAACATCGTGCCCGAGGTCGCCCCGTAGCCGATGACGTTGCCGGCGATGACGTTCTCGTGCGGCGCGATGGACGAGCCGCGCGGCGGGCGGATCGTGATGTCGCCGCCCGACAGCCCCTTGCCGACGTAGTCGTTGGCGTCGCCCTCCAGGCGCAGCACGATCCCCGGCGGCAGGAAGGCGCCGAGCGACTGACCGGCCGTGCCGTGCAGCGTGACGTCGATGGTCTCCTTCGGCAGCCCAGCGGCTCCGTGACGAGAGGTGACCTGATGGCCGAGCATGGTGCCGACGGCGCGCTCGGTGTTGGCGATCGGCAGCTCGGCGACGACCGGTTCGCCGTTCAGCAGCGCGTCCTTCGCCATGTCGATCAGCTGCACGTCGAAGTGCTTGTCGAGCTCGTGATCCTGGCTCCGGCCGCTGCGGCGCGGCTCGCCCGCCGGGAAGGCCGGCCCGTCCAGCACCGGGGAGAGGTCGAGTCCCTCGGCCTTCCAGTGCTCGACCGCCGCGTCGACCTCGATGAGCTCCGCGCGCCCGACGATCTCGTCGATCGAGCGGTAGCCGAGCTCGGAGAGGAGTTCGCGCACCTCCTCGGCGATGAACTCCATGAAGTTCACCACGAACTCCGGCTTGCCGGTGAAGCGTTCGCGCAGCGCGGGGTTCTGCGTCGCCACTCCCACCGGACACGTGTCGAGGTGGCAGACGCGCATCATGATGCATCCGCTGACGACGAGCGGAGCCGTGGCGAAGCCGAACTCCTCCGCGCCGAGCAGCGCGCCGATGATCACGTCGCGTCCGGTCTTGAGCTGACCGTCGACCTGCACGACCACCCGGTCGCGCATGCCGTTGAGCATCAGGGTCTGCTGGGTCTCGGCGAGGCCCAGCTCCCACGGCGTGCCCGCGTGCTTGAGCGAGTTCATCGGGCTGGCCCCCGTGCCGCCGTCATGGCCGGACACGAGGATGACGTCGCTGAGCGCCTTCGCCACACCGGCCGACACGGCGCCGATGCCCGACTGGCTCACGAGCTTGGTGTGGATGCGCGCCTCGGGGTTCGCCCGCTTCAGGTCGAAGATCAGCTGCTTGAGATCCTCGATCGAGTAGATGTCGTGGTGAGGCGGGGGCGAGATGAGGCCGACGCCGGGGGTTCCTCCGCGCGTGCGAGCCACCCACGGATAGACCTTCTGCGGCGGAAGCTGGCCGCCCTCGCCGGGCTTGGCGCCCTGCGCCAGCTTGATCTGGATGTCGTCCGACTCGGTCAGGTAGAGACTCGTCACGCCGAACCGACCGGATGCGACCTGCTTGATCGCGCTCCGACGCTCGGGGTCGACCAGCCGATCGGGGTCTTCGCCGCCCTCGCCGGTGTTCGACTTCCCGCCGATGCGGTTCATCGCGATCGCGAGGGTCTCGTGGGCCTCGCGGGAGATCGAGCCGTAGCTCATCGCGCCCGTCGAGAAGCGCTTGACGATCGCCGAGACGGGCTCGACCTCGTCGAGCGGAACCGGCTTGCGCGTTCCCGTGCGCAACCGGAACAGTCCGCGCAGCGTCTTCAGCTCGGCGGCCTGGTCGTCGACGAGTCGCGTGTACTCGCGGAAGATGTCGTATCGGCGCGTCCGCGTGGCGTGCTGGAGCTTGAAGACCGTCTCCGGGTTGAAGAGGTGGGGCGATCCGTCGCGCCGCCACTGGTACTCGCCGCCCGTCCAGAGGCGCTCGTGCGCGCGCGCCGCGGCATCCTCCGGGTAGGCGTAGTCGTGACGCGCCTGGTTCTCGGCGAAGATCTCCTCGATGCCGATGCCGCCGAGCTTCGATTCCGTGCGGGTGAAGTAGGCGTCGATGAACTCCTGCGAGAGGCCGACGGCCTCGAACACCTGCGCGCCGGCGTACGACGACACGGTCGAGATGCCCATCTTCGACATGATCTTGAGCACGCCCTTGCCGAGCGCGTAGATGAGGTTCTTGACCGCCTTCTCCGGACTGATCCCGGTGATGTACCCCGTGCGCACGAGGTGCTCGACCGTCTCCATCGCGAGATAGGGATTGATCGCGGAGGCCCCGTAGCCGATCAGGGTGGCGACGTGGTGCACTTCGCGGACGTCGCCGGCCTCGACGATGAGCCCGACCTTCATGCGGTTCTCGCGCCGGATGAGGTGATGGTGGATCGCCGAGACCATCAGCAGCGACGGGATCGGCGTCAGATCCTTGTTCGAGTCGCGGTCCGACAGGATGATGAACTCCGCGCCGTTCGCGATCGCCTCGTCGACCTCGGCGCACATCTCGGTGAGCCGGTCGGCGAGCGAGTCGGGTCCGGAATCGAAGTGGTAGAGCCCCCGGATCGTGACGCTCGCACGATCGGGCAGCGCCTTGTCGATGTGGCGGATCTTGGCCAGCTCGTCGTTGTCGATCACCGGGAAGTCGAGCGAGACGGTGCGGGTGTGCTCGGGGCCCCACGACAGCAGGTTGCTCTCGGGACCGAGACCGAGCTTGAGGCTGGTGACGACCTCTTCGCGGATCGAGTCGAGCGGCGGGTTCGTCACCTGTGCGAACTGCTGCGTGAAGTAGTCGAACAGCAGGCGCGGACGCTTGCTCAGCACGGCGATCGGCGTGTCCGACCCCATGGCGCCCAGCGGCTCGACGCCGGTCTGGCCCATGGGGGTCAGCAGGATGCGGACTTCCTCTTCGGTGTATCCGAACGTGCGCTGGCGGCGGGTGATCGACGCCGGCGGGTGCACGATGTGCTCGCGCTCGGGCAGGTCGGCCAGGCGCACGGCGCCGGCGTCGAGCCACTCCTGCCACGGGTGCATGGTGGCGAGGTCGTGCTTGATCTCGTGGTCCTCGACGATGCGGCGCTGCGCCGTGTCGACGAGGAACATCTTGCCCGGCTGCAGCCGACCGCGGCGCTTGATGCGCTCGGGCTCGAACTGCAGCACCCCGGTCTCGGACCCGATGACCACGAGCCCGTCGGTGGTCTCGGTCCAGCGGCCGGGGCGCAGACCGTTGCGGTCGAGGGTGGCTCCGACGAGGGTGCCGTCGGTGAAGATCAGGGCGGCGGGCCCGTCCCACGGCTCCATCTGGTTGGCGTGGTACTCGTAGAACGACCGCAGCTCCGGCGAGATGTCGGCCTGCTTCTCGTACGCCTCGGGGACCATCATCATGATCGCGTGGGGCAGGCTGCGCCCGGTGAGGGTCAGCAGCTCCAGCACCTCGTCGAACGAGGCCGAGTCGCTCGCGCCGTCGGTGCAGATGGGCAGAAGAGGCGCGACGTCGCCGAGCAGCTCGGACTCGAGCTGCGACTGCCGGGCGCGCATCCAGTTGCGGTTGCCGCCGACGGTGTTGATCTCGCCGTTGTGGGCCAGCATCCGCAGCGGCTGGGCCAGCGGCCACGACGGGAAGGTGTTCGTCGAGTAGCGCGAGTGGACGACCGCGAGCTCCGACGCGAAGCGCTCGTCCTGCAGGTCCGGGTAGAACGGCTCCAGCTGCAGCGTCGTCACCATGCCCTTGTAGCCGAGCGTGCGGCTGGAGAGCGTGACGAAGTAGGCGCCCAGCTCGTGTCCGGCGCGCTTGCGCAGGCGGTAGGCGACGCGGTCGAGCGCGATGCCGGTCAGCGGAGCATCCGCGTGGCTGCCTCCTCCGGCACTGACGAACAGCTGCTCGAACGCGGGGCGCGCCTCGTCGGCGAGCTTTCCGAGGTTGTCGTTGGCGGTCGGAACCTCGCGCCAGCCGAGCACGCGGAGCCCTTCGGCGCGGGCGATCTTCTCGATGCCGGCCTTCTGCTCGCGGCGCACACTCGAGTCGCGCGGCAGGAACGCCAGTCCCGCGGCGTACTCCCCCGCCGGCGGCAGCTCGAACCCGACCACGGCGCGCAGGAACTCGTCGGGCATCTGCGTGAGGATGCCGGCGCCGTCTCCCGTTCCGGCATCCGACCCGATCGCGCCCCGGTGCTCGAGGTTCCGCAGGGCCTGCAGGGCGAGCGCGATGATGTCGTGCCCGGCCTCGCCGCGCAGCGTCGCCACCATGGCGAGGCCGCAGGCGTCCTTCTCGAACGCCGGGTTGTACATGCCCTGCTTGGCCGGGAGGTTCAACCCGACGGGTGCGCGGAGGTCGCTCGATGCCATGCGGTACCGTCCTCAGATCTTCAGGTGACCCGGGGGCGTCATCGGCCGGGTGAATGCGTGGGGGTCCTCACGGACGCGAGGCTATCGGGTGCCGTCGTCGTCCGTGGGAGCGACGCTTGTGGCGCTGGCTCCTGCGGTGACTGCCGCGGACGGAGGCTCGCTCACATCCACGTAGTCAGAGGGATTGTCCTGCGATTCTACATCAGCGTTCTCGTCGCTCCGTCCGCGCCCCGGCTGGTAGGGCGACGGCTCGAGGCCGGGATGGCGGCGCGACTGCACGACGAGGATCGCGATCCCCACGATGATGCCGATGATCGCTGCCCAGACGTTGCTGCGCAGGCCCAGGATGATCTCGCTCGGATCGATGCGGATCGACTCCCAGACCACGCGCCCGGCGCTGTACCAGATCAGGTACACCGCGAACAGGCGTCCCCACTGGAAGAAGAGCTTCCGTCCGAGCCACAGCAGCACGATGACGCCGAGACCGTTCCAGATCACCTCGTAGAGGAACGTCGGGTGGAACAGCGTCCCCTCGGGCAGGCCCGGAGGGAAGGCGGAGTTGTCGGACGGGATCTCGAGACCCCAGGGCAGATCGGTCGGGAGGCCGAACAGCTCTTTGTTGAACCAGTTGCCGAAGCGCCCCATCGCCTGCGCCAGCAGCAGTCCCGGGGCCAGTGCGTCGGCGAAGGTCCAGAAGCGGATGCCGGTCCACCGGCAGCCGAGGTAGGCGCCGACCGCGCCGCCGATGAGGGCGCCGAAGATCGCGATGCCGCCCTCCCAGATCGCCCAGACCGAGCCGGGCTCGAACGGGTTCCAGGTGTTCCTGCCCTCGCCGAAGTAGAAGTTCGGGTGGGTCAGCACGTGGAAGATGCGGGCGCCGATGATGGCGAGCGGCACGGCGAGGATCGAGATGTCGATCACGACCCACGGCTCCGCACCGCGCCTGGTGAGGCGGTGATTGGTCAGCAGCACCGCGACGATGATGCCGGCGATGATGCAGAGCGCGTAGAAGTGGATCCGGATCGGGCCCAGGTCGACGTACGACACCGAAGGGCTCGGAATGCTGGCGAGCACGCCGGAGGCGGTGCTGTGGAGCGCGAGGGACATGAGTGCGATTCTAGTTCTCGGGATCGGGGCGCGCCGACGACGTGCCGGCGGCCAGGGTGCGGGTGACCTCGGCGAGGGCGGGGATGCCGCCGTCGCGGAGGGCGCGGACCAGTGCGGTTCCGACGATCGCGCCGTCGGCGTACACCGAGACGCCGGCGATCTGCTCGGGCGTGGAGATGCCGATGCCGACGCAGGCGCGGGTGGCCCCGTGCGCGCGCAGACGGCTGACGAGCGTGCGGGCGGCGCGGTCGAGTTCGGCCCGCTCCCCCGTGATGCCCATCGTGGAGACGGTGTAGACGAACCCGGTG
Source organism: Microbacterium martis (assembly GCF_047246685.1). Taxonomy (NCBI): domain Bacteria; kingdom Bacillati; phylum Actinomycetota; class Actinomycetes; order Micrococcales; family Microbacteriaceae; genus Microbacterium; species Microbacterium martis. The sequence goes on from NZ_JBFOKT010000001.1 coordinate 1,208,920, forward strand.
GACGACCTCACGACCAGGTCGAGGCGCTCGTCCGTCGAGGTGGGGGCGGCGAGGAACACCCGGTCGAGTCCCGTGCGCTCGCTCGCGGCGATCCACTCCTGGGCGACGTCGGGCGTGATGTCGGGCGTGATCAGCCCTGCTCCGCCGGCGGCGAGGAGGTCGTCGGCGTACCGGTCGACGCCGTACTGGAAGACGGGGTTCCAGTAGGTCATGACCAGCACGGGCACGTCGGTGGCCGAGGTGATCGCGCGGACCGCTGTGAAGAGGTCCTTCATGCGGAAGCCGCCGGCGAGGGCGGCGGTCGTCGCCTCCTGGATCACGGCGCCGTCCATCACCGGATCGCTGTACGGCGGTCCGAGCTCGATGATGTCGACACCGTTCTCGGCCAGCGCGATGGCGGCCTGGATGCTGGTCTCGAGGTCGGGGAACCCGACCGGCAGATATCCGACGAACGCGCTCCGGCCGGCATCGTGCGCGGCGGCGATCGCCTCCTCCACGCGGCTCACAGCTGCGGCTCTCCCTTCGAGGCGGCTTCCTCCGCGGCGCTCTCGTCGCTCACGTCGTGCGCGAGTGCCGCCTCGTCGTACAGCTCGAAGTAGCGGGCCGCCGTGTCCATGTCCTTGTCGCCGCGGCCGGACAGGCAGACGGCGAGGACGGCGTCGGGGCCGAGCTCGCGCCCGATGCGCAGCGCGCCGGCGAGGGCGTGCGCCGACTCGATGGCCGGGATGATCCCCTCCGTGCGACTGAGCAGCCGGAGCGCCTGCATCGCCTCGTCATCGGTGGCGGGGATGTACTGCGCACGCCCGATGTCGGCCAGCCATGCGTGTTGCGGACCCACGCCGGGATAGTCCAGTCCGGCGGAGATCGAGTGCGATTCGATCGTCTGGCCGTCGTCGTCCTGCAGCACGTAGGTCTTCGCCCCGTGCAGGATGCCGGGACGACCTCGCTCGATGGACGCGGCGTGCCGGGGCGTGTCGACCCCGTCTCCCGCGGCCTCCACCCCGTAGAGCCGCACGCTCTCGTCGTCGAGGAAAGCGTCGAACATGCCGATCGCGTTCGAGCCGCCGCCGACGCACGCGAACACGGCGTCGGGAAGCCGGCCGACCTCGTCGAGCAGCTGCTGCCGGGCCTCCTCGCCGATGATCTTCTGGAAGTCGCGCACCATCGCCGGGAACGGGTGCGGCCCCGCAGCGGTGCCGAAGATGTAGTTCGTGGTCTCGACCGAGGCCACCCAGTCGCGGTAGGCGTCGTTGATGGCGTCCTTCAGGGTGCGCGACCCCGATGTCACGGCGATGACCTCGGCGCCGAGCAGGCGCATGCGCGCGACGTTGAGCGCCTGCCGCTCGGTGTCGACCTCGCCCATGTAGATCGTGCAGTCGAGGCCGAACAGCGCCGCCGCCGTGGCGGTGGCGACGCCGTGCTGCCCCGCTCCCGTCTCGGCGATGACCCGTGTCTTGCCGAGGCGCTTCGTGAGCAGCGCCTGGCCGAGGACGTTGTTGATCTTGTGCGAGCCCGTGTGGTTGAGGTCTTCGCGCTTGAGGAAGACGCGCGCGCCGCCCGCATGCTCGGCGAAGCGCGGAACCTCGGTGATCGCCGACGGGCGGCCGGCGTAGGAGCTCAGCAGGTGAGCGAGCTCGGCGCGGAAGTCGGGGTCGGCCACGGCCTTCTCGTAGGCATCGGTCAGCTCGTCGATCGCCGCGATGAGCGACTCGGGCATGTAGCGGCCGCCGTACTCGCCGAACGAGGGTCCGCGCTGGTCGCGCAGTCCGGCCGTCGATCGCGCTGCGTCACCGGTGCTGGTCACGACGCCTCCAGGAAGGTCTTGAGGGTGGCGATCGGGTCGCCGGTGACGAGCGCCTCGCCGATCAGCACGGCGTCGGCGCCCGCCGAGCGGTAGTGCACGACGTCGGCCGGCGTGAGCACGGCGGATTCGGCGACCTTGATCGCCGAATCGGGGATGCGGTCGACGAGGCGTCCGAAGAGGTCGCGGTCGAGTTCGAGGGTCGTCAGATCGCGGGCGTTGACGCCGATCAGCGGCGCGCCCAGGTCGGCGGCCGCGTCGACCTCGTCGGCCGAGTGCGTCTCGACCAGCGGGGTCATGCCGAGTTCGGTGACGAAGTCGAAGAGATCGCGGAGGACGTCGGGCGCGAGGCCGGCGACGATCAGAAGGACGAGGTCGGCACCCGCGGCGCGGGCCTCGAGCACCTGATAGCGGGTCGCGATGAAGTCTTTGCGCAGCACGGGCAGCGCCACGCGCGCGGTGACGGCCTCGAGATCGGCGAGGCTGCCCCCGAACCGACGCTCCTCGGTGAGCACGCTGATCGCCGAGGCGCCCCCGACCTCGTACAGCGAGGCCTGCAGAGCCGGATCGGGGATCGCGGCCAGAGCGCCGCGCGATGGACTGGCGCGCTTGACCTCGGCGATGATCCTGACCCGCTCGGCCGGGGCGAGGTACGACAGCGCGTCCTTGGCCGCCGGTCGGGCGAGGGCAGCCCGTTCCACGGCGTCGAGCGGTCGTTCGAGCGACCGACGCTCGGCGTCTGCGACAGCGCCGGCCGTCAGGTCGGCGAGGACCACTAGTGCGCCTTCGGCGAGTACTTGGGGCCTCTCACGCCGTAACCGGCGCGCGCCAGCACCCAGCCGACGATCGCGCCGATCGGGATGAGGGCGGCGGCGATCCACACGAGGAGCGGCTGCTCGAAGCAGAAGGCGACGGTGGCCGCCGCGAAGCCGACGAGCATGATCACGACGGCGGTCCAGGCCGCGGGCGAGTGTCCGTGACCGGGGTCGGCGATCGGGTTGGTCATGTTCTCCTCCGGGGGACGACGTGCAGGGCCGCTGATCAGTCTATCGGGGTCACCGCGTCGGATCGGTTCCGCGCGACAGGTCGTCCCACGAATCGACCGCGTCGACCGGGCCGTCGCCGTGCCCGGTCGCCGTGCTCTCGCTGCGGTAACGGCGTCCCCCGGCCTTCCAACCGCGCCACGTCGCCAGCGCGAACACGGATGCCGCGAGCAGGAGTCCCCATCCGATGAGGGCGATGAACGGCCACGCCGACGGGGAGATCGTCCGCACGAGGTCGTCCAGCGCGTCGCCCCCGGCGAGGCCGGTGGCCTCGGTCACGGCCGGGCCGACGGCCGCAGCGGGTGCGACGAGGACGCCGACGGTCGACCAGAGGAGGAATGCCGCAGCCGCCCCGGCGAGCACGGCGAAGACGACGCGCAGCGGTCGGGCCGCGATCGCCAGGGCGGCGCCGAGTGCCAGGACGGCCAGGCTGAGCGGAGCCAGGAGCACCTGCGCCGACGCCCCGGGCACGAGGATCGCCTCGCCGCCGTCGGCCCGCTCCACGGTGAGCCACGTCTGCGTCGACGAGATGATGCCGACGGCCCCCGCGAGGAGGAAGCCGAGCACAGAGACGGAGCGTCCGCGCCGGGCGACGGTCACGGTGCGTCCGTTCCGTCCGTCGCCTCGAGGTCGGCGCTGTCGAAACAGGTGCGCGTTCCGGTGTGGCAGGCGGGACCGGACTGATCGACGAGAAGCAGCACCGCGTCTCCGTCGCAGTCGAGGCGGGCCTCCTTGACGCGCTGGATGTGACCGGACGTGTCGCCCTTGCGCCAGTACTCGCGACGCGACCGCGACCAGTACGTGGCTCGGCCGGAGGTCAGGGTGCGGCGCAGCGCCTCGGCATCGACCCAGGCGAGCATGAGCACCTCGTGCGTGTCCCACTGCTGCACGATCACCGGTGCGAGCCCGTCGGCGTTGAAGGCGACCTGTGCGATGCGGGTCTCGAGGTCGGTCATCGCGCCTCGCCGCCCTCGCTCGGCGTGCTGGTGCGCACGAGCACGCCCTCGGCGCGCATGGCATCCTTCACCTGCCCGACCGTGAGCGCCCCGGTGTGGAACACGCTCGCGGCGAGCACGGCATCCGCCCCTGCCCGGATCGCGGGGGCGAAATCGGCCGCCTTGCCGGCGCCGCCCGAGGCGATGACCGGGACCGACGCCACCTCGCGCATGAGCCGGACGAGCTCGAGGTCGAAGCCGTCGCGGGTGCCGTCGGCGTCGATGGAGTTCACCAGCAGTTCTCCCGCGCCGCGCTCCGCCGCCTCCCGCGCCCATTCCAGGGCGTCGTGGGTGGTCTGCGTGCGCCCGCCGTGCGTGGTGACGACGAAGCCCGAGGGGGTCGTGCCCGCGCGTTTCACGTCGAGCGACAGCACGAGCACCTGGGCGCCGAAGCGATCCGCGATCTCGCCGACGAGCTCGGGGCGCGCGATGGCGGCGGAGTTGACCCCCACCTTGTCGGCGCCGACCGAGAGCAGTCGCGCCACGTCGTCGACGCTGCGCACTCCCCCGCCGACCGTCAGCGGCACGAAGACCTGCTCGGCCGTGCGCTGCACGACGTCGTAGGTCGTCGCACGAGCATCCACCGTCGCGGTGACGTCGAGGAAGGTGATCTCATCGGCACCCTGCGCCGCGTAGTGGCGAGCGAGCTCGACCGGGTCGCCCATGTCGCTCAGGTTCTCGAAGTTCACGCCCTTGACGACGCGGCCGTCGGCGACGTCGAGACAGGGGATGACGCGGCTGGCGAGCGTCATCAGAGCCTCGCGTTGTGAATGGCGGTGACGAGGATCGCCCGGGCGCCCAGCGCGTAGAGCTCGTCCATGACCGGGTTCACGCGCGACCGCGCGACCATGACGCGCACGGCCACCCAGGCGGGGTCGCGCAGCGGCGACACCGTGGGCGATTCGACGCCCCCGGCGATCTTCACCGCGTCGTCGAGGAGGGCGGCCGGAAGGTCGTAGTCGATCATGACGAAGCGCCGGGCGACCATGACGCCGCGCAGACGTCGCAACAGCGTGTCGGCTCCGTCGGCGTCGGCCGGCCCCGCGATGAGGACCGCCTCGGACTGGAGGATCACCGGCCCGAACACCTCGAGCCCGGCCTGACGCAGTGTCGTGCCGGTCTCGACGACATCGGCCACTGCGTCGGCGACACCCAGCCGCACGGCCGACTCCACCGCGCCGTCGAGCGGCACGAGGTCGACCGCGATGCCGCGCTCGTCGAGGAAGGCGTCGACCAGCCCGGGGTACGAGGTCGCGATCCGCAGCCCGTCGAGCTGGGCGACGTCGCTGTAGCGGCCGGCGGGAGCGGCGAAGCGGAACGTGGAGCCGGCGAAGCCGAGGGCCTCGATCTCCCGAGCGCCCGGCATCCGTGCGTCGAGGAGCAGGTCGCGACCGGTGATTCCGACGTCGATCGCTCCGGAGCCGACATAGGTCGCGATGTCCTTGGGGCGGAGGAAGAAGAACTCGACGTCGTTGTCGGCGTCGACGACGTGCAGGGTCTTGGGGTCGCGGCGGCCGGCGTAGCCTGCCTCGGCGAGCATGTCGGCGGCGGTCTCGGAGAGCGAGCCCTTGTTGGGAACGGCGATGCGCAGCATGGTGTCTTTCAGTCGGATGCGGTCGGAGCGGAGCGCATCACAGATGTCGGTAGACGTCCTGCAGGGTGAGACCCTTCGCGATCATCATCACCTGCAGGTGATAGAGCAGCTGCGAGATCTCCTCGGCCGCGGCGTCGTCGGACTCGTACTCCGACGCCATCCACACCTCGGCGGCCTCTTCGACGATCTTCTTCCCGATCGCGTGCACGCCGCCGTCGAGCTCCGCGACCGTGCCCGATCCCTCGGGACGGGTCTCGGCCTTGACGCTGAGCTCGGCGAACAGCTCGTCGAAAGTCTTCACGATTCCAGGCTAGCGGCTCTGGCGCGGTCCCTGAGCCGGGTGACGGCGGCCTCCACATCGTCGGCCCCGTAGACCGCCGATCCCGCGACGAAGGTGTCTGCGCCGGCGGCCGCCGCTTGTTCGATCGTGCTGTCCGAGATGCCGCCGTCGACCTGCAGCCACACCGCCGATCCGCGTCGCCGCGCCTCCTCCGCGAGCGCTCGCAGCTTCGGCATCGTCTCGGGCATGAACCCCTGGCCGCCGAATCCCGGCTCGACCGTCATCACGAGGATCTGGTCGAACTCGTCCAGCACGGGATACAGCGCATCGACGGGGGTCGCGGGCTTCACGGCCACGCCGGCTCGCGCGCCGATGTCGCGGAGTCGCCGGGCGAGCGCGATCGGGTCGGCCGCCGCCTCGAGGTGGAACGTCACGCTCGCGGCGCCGAGCTCGGCGTAGCCGGGCGCCCACCGATCGGGGTCGGTGATCATCAGGTGCACGTCGAGCGGGATCGGGCTCGTCGCCTGGATCCGCTCGACCATCTGCGGCCCGAACGTGAGGTTGGGCACGAAGTGGTTGTCCATCACGTCGACGTGCGCGAAGTCCGCGGTCGCGATGCGCGCGAGATCGGCCTGCATGTTGACGAAGTCGGCGGCGAGGATGCTCGGGTTGATGCGCGGGGCGGGTGGCAGTTCCACAGTCTTATCGTTCCTTCCCTGTCGTGGCGGCGTCCGGGTCGCGCTGGAGCAGTGCGAGGAACATCGCGTCGGTGCCGTGCCGGTGCGGCCACAGCTGGGCGCTGCCCGAGCCGGCGCGGCCGTCGTCGACCAGGTCGATCGGCGAGCGGGAGACGGCCGCGATGGTCGCTCGCGCGTCGAGTTCGACCACGTCGGAGCGATCCCGCAGTACCTCCTGCACCACTCCCGTCGTCTCGGCGAGATGCGGCGAGCAGGTGGCGTAGGCCACCACGCCGCCGGGAGCGAGCGCGTCGAGCGCTGCGGAGAGGAGCTCGACCTGCAGGGGAACCAGCTCCGCGACGTCGGCGGGGGACTTGCGCCAGCGCGCCTCGGGTCTGCGCCGGAGGGCGCCCAGCCCCGTGCAGGGCGCATCGACGAGGATGCGGTCGAAGGCCCCCGGCCGTGCCGCCGCGAGCCGGCGACCGTCCTCTTCGTGCACGATCACCTCACCGGGCACCGCCCGCAGAGCCTTGCGCACGAGATTCGCCCGGGCCGGCACGACCTCGTTCGCCTCGAGGACGGCACCGTGCTCGCGCGCGACCGCTCCCAGCAGCGCGGTCTTCCCGCCCGGACCCGCGCACAGATCGAGCCACCGCTCCCCCGCCCGGATGGGCGCGACAGCGGTCAGCGCGAGTGCGACGAGCTGCGAGCCCTCGTCCTGCACGCGCACCGCTCCGCCGGACGCCGACACCGAGGTACGCGGGTCTCCGCCGGGCGACGCGAAGGCCGTCGCGGCATACGGTCGGCGCGGCTCCGCCGGTTCGGCCAGTCCGGGAAGGGCCACGAGGGTGACCTCCGGCGAGGCGTTGTCGGCGTCGAGGAGGGCGTCGAGCTCGTCGACGCGCCCCTCGGAGGCCAGCGCGCGCCGCAGGGCGCGGATCACCCAGACCGGGTGCGCCGAGCGCAGGGCGAGCCGTTCGTCGTCGGAGCGGGCTCCTTCTTCGATACGCTCCTGCCACTGCTCGGCCGAGTCGCGGGCGATGCGCCGCAGGACCGCGTTCGTGAAGCTCGCCGCCCCGCGGCCCACCGCCGAGGCCACCAGGTTCACCGACTCGTTGACCGCCGCGTGCGCGGCGACGCGCGTCGCGAGCAGCTGGTGAGCGGCGAGGCGCAGCGCATCCAGCACCGCGGGATCGATGTCGGCCGGTGCGCGGTCGGCCGCTTCGGCGATGACCGCGTCGTAGGTTCCTCGGCGACGAAGCGTGCCGTAGGCGAGCTCGGTGGCGAGCGCCGCATCCTGCGGGCTCAGGCCGGCCTCCGCGATCATCGCCGGCAGCACCAGGTTCGCGTACGCGTCGTCCTCCGAGACCGCCCGCAGGGCGTCGTACGCGACACGGCGCGCCGGCTGCACCGACCTCGACGGGCCGCGACCCGACCGGCCGTGCGCGCCGGGTCGTCCGCTCACGATCCCGCTCGCAGGTCGTCGGCGCCCCGCCGCCCGCGCCACCAGTCGACGGCGCTCATCGCTCCCCGGCCGGCCGGCTGCACGCGCGTGACCGCCAGAGGAGCGGATGCCGTGCCGATCAGCACGGCCGACCTGTCGGCGGCCATGCGGCCTGGTTCCAGGGGATCCGCCGCGGGCGCCGGGGCGGCCTCGAGCACCTTGAGTCGTTCGCCGTCGACGGTGGTGTGCGCGCCGGGTTCGGGCGTGACGCCGCGGAAGCGGGCGAAGACGGCCTCGAGCGTCAGGGTCCAGTCGAGGAGGCCGTCGGCCAGCACGAGCTTCGGCGCGGTCGTCGGGTCGCCCTGCTGCGGTGTCGCGCGAGCGGTGCCGTCGGCGATGCCGGCCACCACGTCGGCGGTGAGCGCTGCGCCGTCGCGCGCCAGCACATCGAGCGCCTCGGCTGCCGTCGCGCCCGCCGGCACGTCGACCTCGCGCATCGCGAAGACGTCGCCGGCATCGAGTTCCGACACGAGCTGGAACACGCTCGCGCCGAGCGTGCCGTCGCCGGCGATCAGGGCGCGCTGCACCGGCGCGGCGCCGCGCCAGCGCGGCAGGAGCGAGAAGTGGAGATTGATCCAACCGCGCGTCGGGGCCGAGAGCAGCGGCTCGCGCACCAGCCCGCCGTAGGCGACGATGACGCCGAGCTCGGGCTCGAGAGCGGTGATGCGAGCCGTCGCGTCGTCGTCGAGACGCGCCGCCCTGATCACCGGCAGACCGAGCGCGGCGGCCGCATCCGCCACGGGCGACGGGGTGAGCACGCGCTTGCGCCCCTGTGGAGCGTCGGGACGGGTGATCACCGCGGCGACCTCGTGGAGGCCCGCGAGGCGCTGCAAGGTGGGGACGGCGGCGGCGGGTGTGCCGGCGAAGACGAGACGCATGAAGGTTCTCCGGATGGGTCAGAGCTCTGGATCGAGGATATCGAGGCGCACCGAGAGCGCGCTGCGCGTGTTCCGGGCTCGCCCGCGGCGTCCGCGCACCGCTTCGGCCACCACGGCGGCGCGCAGCGCGGTGGCGACGCGCGCACCGGCTCCGTACTCGAACCGCACGAGGGCGCGCACCCGCGGGGGCACGTCGTCGGACTCCACCGGCACGGGACCGAGAACCGCGTCGCGCGGCAGGCCGAGGTCTGCGAGGTCTGCCAGCGCACGCGACACGGCTGCCGCCGTCCCCTCCACGAAGGCCACCCGTGCCGTGGGCGGCATGTGCAGGGGCGCCCTGTTCGCCAACTCGGAGCGCGCGTATCCCGCCTGATTCCAGGTCGCCAGCGCCTTCGCCACCGCACCGTCGACGCCGACCAGGTGAACGGGAGCCCCGGGGGCGGCGAGAGCCGCCGCGTTCGACCACCAGCGCAGGCAGGACTCCCCGATGCGGAGGTCGGGCGCCTGCAGCATGCGGGGCCCGTCGAGGAGGACGACCGCGCGGTAGCCGCCGACCGCGAGCGGCTCGGCGCCCCGGGTCGCCACCACGAGGGCGGGCTTGGCGTCGACCCGATCGATCGGATGCGCGCCGTCGGCCACGATCACCCGGACGCCGGGGAAGGCCCGACCCAGTTCATCGGCCGTGCGTTCGCTGCCCGACGAGGCGAGCCGCACCTTCGTCGAGGAGCACACCGGGCACTCCCAGGCGCTGGCACCGCGCCCGCACCAGCCGCACACGGGGACGGCTCCGCGGTGACGCGCGCCCAACGGTCCCCCGCAGTGGCGGCACCGCGCCGGGGCGCGGCACTCGGCGCACACCAGCGAAGGCGCGAATCCCGGGCGTGACACCTGCACCAGCACCGGCCCCTCGGCCGCCGCATCGCGAGCGGACAGGAACGCCGACGACGGCAGGCGCTGCGGCGTCGGCTGCTCCATCTCCTGCGGTGTGCTGAGGACGACGCGCGGGAGCACGCGGCGGGCCGCGCGCACATCATGCAGCCACCCGTGCGCGACGAGACGTTCGACCTCGGTGGTGCGCGTGTGACCGACGAACAGCAGCGTCGACTCCTCGAGCTCCTGTCGGAGGAGGGCGGCGTCACGGGCGTGGACGTACGGCGCGAGCGGCTCGGAGAGGAGGGGATCGCCGTCGTCCCAGACGGCGACCAGCCCTGCCGTGACCGGGGCGTACACCGCCGACCGGTTGCCCACGACGATGCAGGGGGTGCTCTCCAACGTCCTCAGGAAGCCGCGGTATCGCTCGGGATTGGTCTGCCGCGAGTCCTGGCGCACGATGGCGTGATCGGGCACGAGCGCGCCGAGCTCCGAGAGCAGTCGGTCGAGGTCGCGGTGGTCGGGGACCACGAGGATCGTCGAGCGCCCCGCGGCCAGCATCCGTGCGGCGGCGGCCGCCAGCATCCGGGCCCAGCCCTCCACGCCGTCGCGCATCTGCGGGATGGCCTCGACGGCCGCCCGTCCGCCGCCGTCGATGACGGCGTCGAGACCGTCGTACTGCTCGATCGCACTCCGGACGCGGGCACGGGATTCCTCGTCGAGCACGACCTCGGGGCTCTCCCCCGACCATGCCTTCTCGACGCGCACCTGCCGCTTCGGGATGACCAGCCGCAAGACGTCGGAGGCCGATCCGGCGGCGCGATCGGCGACCCGCCGCGCGAGCAGATGCAGGCGCTCCGGCAGCACGGAGACGTCGGAGACGACGCTCTCGACCTCCGACAGCGGTCGGTCGGCGTCGTCCTCCACCCCGACCTCCACCACGTAACCGTCGACGACTCGGCCCGCGGTGCGCAGCGGCACCCGCACGCGGACGCCCGGCGGCACCTCGCCCAGCTCCGCCGGTACGGCGTAATCGAACAGACGGTCGAGCTGCGGAAGCGGCGAGTCGAGGAGCACGCGCGCGATGCGCCGGCTCTCGGCGGACATCAGGACCGCAGCCCCGTCACAGCCCGGCGGCGCGACGCAGCTCTTCGACGCGGTCGGTCCGTTCCCACGTGAAGTCGGGCAGCTCCCGCCCGAAGTGTCCGTACGCCGCCGTCTGCGCGTAGATGGGGCGCAGCAGGTCGAGCTGCTCGATGATCGCCTGGGGGCGCAGGTCGAAGACCTCGTCGATCGCACGGATGATGGTTTCGTCGGAGACCGTGCCCGTGCCGAAGGTCTCGACGTAGAGCCCCACCGGTCGCGCGACGCCGATGGCGTACGCGACCTGCACCTCGAGGCGGTCGGCCAGCCCCGCCGCCACCGCGTTCTTGGCGACCCAGCGCGTGGCGTAGGCGCCGGAGCGGTCGACCTTGGACGGATCCTTGCCGCTGAACGCCCCGCCGCCGTGCCGCGCGGCGCCGCCGTAGGTGTCGATGATGATCTTCCGGCCGGTCAGGCCGGCGTCGCCCTTGGGTCCCCCGGTCACGAAGGGACCGGCGGGATTGATGTAGTGCGTGACGTCGCCGAGGTCGAGGCCCGTCGTGGCGAGGACGGGGTCGATCACGTGCTCGCGCACCTGCGCCTTCAGCTCGTCCTGGGAGATGTCGGGATGGTGCTGGGTCGACAGCACCACGGCGTCGACCGTCTTCGGCGTGAACCCGTCGTAGCCGAGCGTCACCTGCGTCTTGCCGTCGGGGCGGAGGAACGGCAGCAGACCGCTGCGGCGCACCTCGGTCAGGCGCTCCGCGATGCGATGCGCCGTCCAGGCGGCCATCGGCATGAGCTGCGGCGTCTCGTTCGTCGCGAAACCGAACATGATGCCCTGGTCGCCGGCCCCGAGACCGTCGAGCGGGTCGACCGACGATCCGTCGCGGTGCTCGCGCGCGTTGTCGACGCCGTGGGCGATGTCGGAGGACTGCTCGCCCACCGACACGCTCACCCCGCAGGAATCTCCGTCGAAGCCGGTGTCGCTCGACGTGTAGCCGATGCCGTTCACGACCTGACGCACGATCGTGGGGATGTCGACGTAGGCCTCGGTCCGGATCTCGCCGGCCACGTGCACGAGCCCGGTGGTGACCAGTGTCTCGACCGCGACCCGGGATCCCGGATCCTTCGCGAGGAGTCCGTCGAGGATGCTGTCCGAGATCTGGTCGCAGATCTTGTCCGGGTGCCCTTCGGTGACGGACTCGGACGTGAACAGACGCAGGGCGCTCATCGAAGCTCCAGAACGGGACGGACGGGGAAAGGGTGCAGCACCCATTCTGGACCGGGCCGCCGACACGCGGCGGCCCGATCGGCGAACATCACTCCGCGTGACGCAGGCGCAGCTTGTCCTCGTTGATCTCGTGGAGCGCGATGGTGAGCGGCTTGTCCTCGACGGAGGAGTCGACGAGCGGGCCGACGTTGTCGAAGAGGTTCCCCTCGTGCAGGTCGGAGTAGTAGTCGTTGATCTGGCGCGCGCGCTTCGCGGCGTAGATGACGAGCTCGTACTTGGAGTCGACGCGGTCGAGCAGGTTGTCGATGGGGGGATCGATGATTCCGTTGGTGTGGTGTCCGGCCATGGTGGACCTCCTGATTCGGGCGACGGGATCGTCGCGGGAAGACGGCGTGACGGGCGCGCGAGATGGCTCAGCGCGCAGAGTTCGAAGATAATTCTACGACCTCGCGGGCGGCCGCGGCGACGTCCTCGTTCACGATGAGGTGGTCGAACTCGTTCTGCGCCGCCAGTTCGACCTTCGCGGTGCGCAGCCGTCGAGCCCTCTCCTCCGGTCCCTCGGTCCCCCGTCCGACCAGTCGATGCACGAGTTCGTCCCAGCTGGGCGGGAGCAGGAAGATGAGCGTCGCCGCCCGCTCGGCGCGACGCACCTGCCGCGCGCCCTGCAGATCGATCTCGAGGAGCACGGTCCTGCCCTCGGCCAGCGCGGCGTCGATCGGGGCGCGGGGGGTGCCGTAGCGGGAGCGGTTGTGCACCACGGCGTACTCGAGCAGCTCACCGTCGGCGATCAGCCGGTCGAACTCGGCGTCGTCGACGAAGTAGTAGTGCACGCCGTCGACCTCGCCCGGGCGCGGGGGGCGCGTCGTCGCCGAGACCGAGAGGTGGATCTCGGGGTTGTGCTCGCGGATGTGCGCGGCGACGGTCCCCTTGCCCACGGCCGTCGGCCCGGCCAGCACCAGCAGTCGACTGCGCTCGCCCCGCGGCTCGAGCACCGGGAACCTCTGGTCCAGCCAGGACTCCAGCACCGCGCGCTGGCGCGCCCCGAGGCCGCCGAGGCGCTTCACCGGCGAGATGCGCAGCTCGTCGAGCACCCGGTCGCGCTTGCCGGCGCCGATCGCCGGCAGGGCGAGCAGGAAATCGGTGATGCGCAGCGAGCCCTCCACCGAGTCGGCGTCCGCGGTCGCCCGATGGAGGACCTTCTGGGGCGGCACGACCCGCGTCGTGAGATCGCGCTTCAGCGACGCCCGCGCTCGTCGCCTCTCGACGGCTCGGCGAGCGGCTGCGGCACGATCGACCTCGGGAACGGTGCGGCGCGGTTCAGACACGGACGGCCTCCCGGTAGTCGGCGGCACGGGCCCGGATCGCCGCGGCGAGGTCGGCGGGTCCGGCGGCGAGGATGCTGCGGCTCTCGTTGGCGATGACCATCTCGGCCGCACGGCCGAAGCGCCCCTCGACGTCGGTCGGGGACGCCCCCTGCGCTCCGAAGCCCGGAGCGAGGATCGGCGCGGCCGGCGCGAACGGGTCGAGGCCGGCGTCTGTCCACTCGACCGTGGCCCCGATGACGAACCCAAGGCTCCCCCATTCGTCGTCCGCCGCCGCCGCGGCGTTGCGGGCCGAGACCTCGGCGACGATGTCGGCGGAGACGGTCGCACCGCTCCGCCCGGTCGCGCGCTGGAGGGCGGCCGCCTCGGGGTTGCTGGTCGCGGCGAGCACGAACACGCCCTTGCCGTGGTCGTGCGCGAGCGCGAACGTGCCGTCGAGGGCCCCGACGCCCAGGAAGGGGCTCACGGTCAGGGCGTCGGCCTCGAGCGCCGACCCCGGCTGCAGCCACGCCCGCGCGTAGTCGTCCATCGTCGATCCGATGTCACCGCGCTTCGCGTCGGCGATGACGATGAGCCCGGCGGCGCGCGCGGCGGCCAGCACCTCTTCGAGAGCGGCGAACCCCGCCGATCCGAAGCGCTCGAAGAACGACACCTGCGGCTTCACGAACGCGACGCGACCGGCGGCGGCGTCGACCGTGCGCAGGCCCAGCTCCCGCACACCCGCCGCGGTCGCGGGCAGACCCCACGACGCGAGGAGCGCCGCGTGCGGGTCGACGCCCACGCACAGCGGCCCCTGCGACCGCAGCGCCGCCCGGACCCGCTCGCCGAAGCCTCCGCTCATCGCGCCGCCGTCCGCTCCCGCGCGTACTCCTGGAGGCTCTTGACGTCGAAGCCCTCGTGCGCGGCATCCATGCCACTCACGGCGGCGCCGAGCACCGCCATCGTCGTGAAGAGCGCCTTGTCCGCGGCGACCGCGGCCGCACGGATCTCGTAGCCGTCCGCGCGGGCCGCTCCACCGGAAGGCGTGTTGACCACGATGTCGATGGATCCCTCGTTGATGAGGTCGACGATGTTCTTCGCGCCCGACTCCTGCGTCTCGCTGTACTTCTCGACCACGCTCACCGCGATGCCGTTGCGCGAGAGGATCTCGGCCGTCCCCTCGGTCGCGACGATCGTGAAGCCCAGCTGCTGCAGACGGTGCGCCGGGAGGATCACGGCGCGCTTGTCGGAGTCGGCGACCGAGATGAAGACGGTTCCCGAGGTCGGCATGCCGCCGTACGCCGCCGCCTGGCTCTTCGCGAACGCGGTCGGGAAGTCGCGATCGATGCCCATGACCTCGCCGGTGGAGCGCATCTCGGGCCCGAGGATCGAGTCGACCGTCTTGCCCTCGGCCGTGCGGAACCGCTTGAACGGCAGCACCGCCTCCTTCACCGACACCGGGGCGTCGAGAGGAACGCGCGAGCCGTCCTGTTCGGGCAGCATGCCCTCCGCGCGCAGATCGGCGATGGTGGAGCCCGTCATCACCCGGCTCGCGGCCTTCGCCATCGGGATGCCGAGCGCCTTCGACACGAACGGCACCGTGCGGCTCGCCCGCGGGTTCGCCTCGATCACGTAGAGCACGCCCGCGCTGATGGCGAACTGCACGTTCAGCAGGCCGCGCACGCCCACGCCTTCGGCGATCGCGAGGGTCGCCTCGCGCACGCGGTCGACGTCGCTGCGACCGAGCGACACCGGTGGGAGGGTGCAGCTGGAGTCGCCGGAGTGGATGCCGGCCTCCTCCAGGTGCTCCATGACGCCGCCGATGAACAGGTCAGTCCCGTCGTAGAGCGCGTCGACGTCGAGCTCGATCGCGTCGTCGAGGAACCGATCGACGAGCAGCGGCTTGCCCTCTTCGATGACGACCTCGCCTGCCGTGCGCACGAAGTAGTCGCGCAGCGAGGCGGTGTCGTAGACGATCTCCATGCCGCGCCCGCCGAGCACGAAGCTCGGTCGCACCAGCACGGGGTAGCCGATGTCCTCCGCGATGCGCACGGCGCCCTCGACGTCGACGGCCGTGCCGTTGCGGGGGGCGAGCAGACCGGCGTCGTCGAGCAGACGGGAGAAGAGCTCGCGCTCCTCGGCCAGGTCGATCGCCTCGGGGCTCGTGCCGAGGACCGTGTAGCCGGCCGCCTCGATGCCCTTCGCCAGGCCCAGCGGCGTCTGACCGCCCAGCTGGCAGACGACCCCGAGGATGGTCCCGCTCGCGGCCTCGGCGTCGAGCACCTCCAGCACGTCCTCGAGCGTGAGCGGCTCGAAGTACAGGCGGTCGGAAGTGTCGTAGTCGGTCGACACGGTCTCCGGGTTGCAGTTGACCATCACGGTCTCGAAGCCGGCATCCGACAGGGCGAACGAGGCGTGCACGCACGAGTAGTCGAATTCGACGCCCTGACCGATGCGGTTCGGACCGGAACCGATGATGACCACCTTGGTGCGCGGGGAGGGAGCGACCTCGGTCTCGGAGTCGTAGCTCGAGTAGTGGTAGGGCGTGAGCGCCGGGAACTCCCCCGCGCACGTGTCGACGGTCTTGTACACGGGACGGATGCCGAGTCCGTGGCGCACGCCGCGCACCTCCGCCTCCGTCTCACCGCGGAGCTGGGCGAGCTGGGCGTCGGAGAAGCCGTGCTCCTTCGCGTAACGCAGCGTGGCGGCATCCAGCTCGGGCGCCGTGCGGACGAGCTCGGCGACCTCGTTGATCAGCACGATCTGGTCGAGGAACCACGGGTCGATGGCCGTCGCGGCGAAGGCCTGCTCGACCGTCGCGCCCTTGCGCAGCGCCTGCTGCACCGTCACGATGCGGCCGTCGGTCGGCGTCTTCGCGATCTCGAGCAGCTCGTCGACGGTGCGGTCCTCCGTGCCCCAGTGGAAGCTCGACCCGCGCTTCTCGAGCGAGCGCAGCGCCTTCTGCAGCGCCGTCGCGTAGTTGCGCCCGATGGCCATGGCCTCGCCCACGGACTTCATGGTCGTGGTCAGCGTCGCGTCGGCGGCCGGGAACTTCTCGAAGGCGAACCGCGGCACCTTCACCACGACGTAGTCGAGTGTCGGCTCGAAGCTGGCGGGGGTCACACCCGTGATGTCGTTGGGGATCTCGTCGAGGCGGTAGCCGAGGGCGAGCTTGGCGGCGAGCTTCGCGATCGGGAAGCCGGTCGCCTTCGACGCCAGGGCGCTCGACCGGGAGACGCGCGGGTTCATCTCGATGACGATGATCCGGCCGTTCTCGGGGTTGACCGCGAACTGGATGTTGCATCCTCCGGTGTCGACGCCCACCGCGCGGATGATGTCGATGCCGATGTCGCGCAGCTTCTGGTACTCGCGGTCGGTGAGGGTCAGAGCCGGAGCGACCGTGATCGAGTCGCCCGTGTGCACGCCGACCGGGTCGACGTTCTCGATCGAGCAGACCACCACGGTGTTGTCGGCCGTGTCGCGCATGAGCTCGAGCTCGTACTCCTTCCAGCCGAGGATCGACTCCTCGAGGAGGACCTCGGTGGTCGGCGAGTCGCGGAGACCTGCGCCGCCGATGCGGCGCAGATCGTCCTCGTCGTAGGCGAAGCCCGAGCCGAGTCCGCCCATCGTGAACGACGGGCGCACCACGAGCGGGTAGCCGAGCTGTTCGGCGCCGGCCAGCAGATCGTCCATCGTGTGCGCGATGACGCTCTTCGCGACATCGGCGCCGGCCTCGAGCACGAGCTCCTTGAAGACCTGGCGGTCCTCGCCTTTCTGGATCGCCTCCACCTTCGCGCCGATGAGCTCGACGCCGTACTTCTCCAGGATTCCCTGCGCGTCGAGCGCCATGGCCGCGTTGAGCGCCGTCTGGCCGCCGAGCGTCGGCAGGATGGCGTCGGGTTTCTCCTTGGCGATGATCGTCTCGATGACCGCGGGCGTGATCGGCTCGATGTACGTCGCGTCGGCGAAGTCGGGGTCGGTCATGATCGTCGCCGGATTCGAGTTCACCAGGATGACGCGCACGCCCTCCTCGCGAAGCACGCGGCAGGCCTGAGTGCCGGAGTAGTCGAACTCGCAGGCCTGACCGATGACGATCGGGCCGGAGCCGATGACGAGGACGGAGCTGATGTCGTCGCGCTTGGGCATTACTGAGCTTCTCCCTGGGTGGATCCCTGAGCCTGTCGAAGGGTCGCGAAGACCATGTCGCGGAAGCGGTCGAAGAGATAGTTGGCGTCGTGCGGTCCGGCCGCGGCCTCCGGGTGGTACTGCACCGAGAAGGCGGGGATGTCGAGCGCCCGCAGGCCCTCGACCACGTTGTCGTTGAGGCCGACGTGGCTCACCTCGACCTGACCGTATCCGTTCGGGCTTGCGAACGCCCCCTCGAGCGGAGCATCGACGGCGAACCCGTGGTTGTGGGCCGTGATCTCGACCCGGCCGGTCTGCTTGTCGAGCACCGGCTGGTTGATGCCGCGGTGCCCGAAGGGCAGCTTGTACGTGCCCAGGCCGAGAGCACGCCCGAGCAGCTGGTTGCCGAAGCAGATGCCGAAGAAGGGCAGGCCGTCGTCGAGCACCGATCGCAGCAGTTCGACGTGATCGCCGGATGCTGCGGGGTCGCCGGGACCGTTGGAGTAGAACACCGCCACGGGGTCGATGGCGCGGATGTCGTCGATGCCGGCGCTCTGCGGCAGAACGTGGACCTCGAAGCCGCGGGCGGCGAGATTGTCGACGGTCGCCTGCTTCACGCCGAGGTCCAGCACGGCGAGGTTGCCGATCCGCTCGCCGACCGCGGGCGTCACCAGGACGCTCGTGACCGACACCTCGGCGGAGAGGTTCTGTCCCGCCATCTCGGGTGCCTCGCGAACGATGCGCAGCTGCTCGTCGGCCTCGAGCGCGGCATCCGCGCCCGAAAAGATGCCGCCGCGCATGGACCCTGCCGATCGGATGTGGCGCGTGATCGCCCGCGTGTCGATTCCGCTGATGCCGACGATCCCGTCCTGCACGAGGATGTCGTCGAGCGACGCGTTCGCGCGCCAGTTCGACACGACGCGCGAGGGGTCGCGCACGATGTATCCGGCCACCCAGATGCGGCGCGACTCGGTGTCCTCGTCGTTCATCCCGGTGTTGCCGATGTGCGGCGCCGTCTGCAGGACGATCTGCCCGGCGTACGAGGGGTCGGTCAGGGTCTCCTGGTAGCCGGACATGCCGGTGGCGAAGACGACCTCGCCGAGGGTGCGCCCCCGGGCGCCGTAGGCGCGTCCGGTGTGGCGGGTGCCGTCTTCGAGGACGAGGACGGCGGTTTCAGGCAGGGAGGTCATCGTGCGGCTCCTGTGTCGGGGGCGGCCGTGTCGGTGGCGGCCGGGTCGGGCACTGCAGGGACCAGCCGCTGCAGATCGGTCAAGAGGTCGTGCGGGTCTCCGGTCGCCAGGCGCAGGTACGAGTCGACGACCGTGCCGCCGTCGACCCGCCAGGCGATGCGGACCAGCCCGCCCGGCTCGACGACGCGGTCGATGGTGACGGTCGCCCGATCGATGTTCACGAGCCGCGAGGCTGCGAGGAAGACGGTGGGCGTGCCGTCGAGGCAGAGAGCGACCCCGCGGTCGGTCACGGCGAGCTCGCCTCGGGCACGATACGCCAGCGGGGCCACCGCGAGCCGCTCGAGCGGCTGGTCGTGGCGCGTGGTCGAGACGTAGAGCACCTCGTCGCGGCGAAGGACCTCGGCGTGCTCGGGCACTCCGAGCGGCGCCGTCAGGCCGGCGTCGCGGCGCAGGCGTCGACGCCAGGCAAGCAGCATCGTCGCGAGGATGAGCAGGGCGAAGGCGATCATCACCGCGATGGCGATCTCCCGGGTCACGCGCCGAGCTCCTCGACGACCGCTCCCCCGTCGACCGTCAGCCGACCGCCGTACAGGGTGAACTCGATGCGCCCGGGGAGGGCTTGTCCGAGGTAGGGGGAGTTCACGCTGCGACCGTGGAGGTCGGCCTCGGTGAAGACGCCCTCGACCGAGGGGTCGTAGAGGGCGATGTGCGCCGGTCCACCGACCTCGAGCGGAGTGCCGTGCCGGGCCAGGCGCCCGATGCGCGCGGGGGCCTCGCTCATGACCCGCGCGACGTCGGACCAGCCGATGAGACCCGTCTGCACCATCGACTGGTGCACGACGCGCAGGGCGCTCTCGAGACCGACCATGCCGTTGGCCGCCGCCTGCCACTCGCAGGCCTTGTGCTCGCTCGGGTGCGGTGCGTGATCGGTGGCGACGATGTCGATCGTGCCGTCGGCGAGCCCCTCGCGCACCGCGAGGACGTCCTCCTCGCGGCGCAGCGGCGGGTTCACCTTGAAGCGGGCGTCGTAGCCGCGCACGAGCTCGTCGGTGAGCAGGAGGTGGTGCGGGGTGACCTCGGCCGTCACGGCGATCCCGCGCTTCTTCGCCCAGCGGATGATGTCGACCGATCCGGCCGTGGAGAGGTGGCACACGTGCAGGCGCGAGCCGACGTGCTCGGCGAGCAGCACGTCGCGGGCGATGATCGACTCCTCGGCGACCGCGGGCCAGCCGGCGAGACCGAGCTCGGCCGAGACCGTCCCCTCGTTCATCTGGGCCCCCTCGGTCAGCCGAGGGTCCTGCGCATGCTGGGCGATCACGCCGTCGAACGACTTCACGTACTCCAGGGCACGGCGCATGATCAGCGGGTCCGACACGCAGAAGCCGTCGTCGCTGAAGACGCGGACGCGCGCTCGCGACGTCGCCATGGCCCCGAGCTCGGCCAGGCGCTCGCCCTTCTGCCCGACGGTGACCGCGCCGATGGGCTGCACCGTGGCGTATCCGGCCGCCTCACCGAGGGCGAGCTCCTGCTCGACCACCCCCGCCGTGTCGGCGACCGGAGAGGTGTTGGGCATCGCGAACACCGCCGTGAAGCCGCCGGCCGCTGCCGCTCGCGTTCCCGTGAGGATCGTCTCCGACGCCTCGTAGCCGGGTTCGCGGAGGTGCGTGTGCAGGTCGACCAGGCCCGGGAGGGCGACGAGGCCGTCGGCGTCGATGACGCGGGCGCCGGTCCGGCTCAGGCCCGATCCGATCTCGGTGATCGTCCCGCCTTCGACGACGATGTCGGCGTTCTCCGCCCCGATCAGCTGTGCACCGGTGATGACGAGGGTCTCGCTCACAGGTCTCCCCCTCGCTCTTCTCGTTCTCCTGCCAGCAGCAGGTACAGCACCGCCATGCGTACGGAGACCCCGTTCGTCACCTGCTCCAGCACGGTGGAGCGATCGGAGTCGGCGGCCTCGGAGGAGATCTCCAGTCCCCGGTTCATGGGTCCGGGGTGCATCACAATGCTACCGCCCGGCAGAGCGCCCACCCGCCGTGCGTCGAGCCCCCATCGCCGTGAATACTCCCGCTCAGTCGGGAAATACGCGGCGTTCATCCGCTCGAGCTGGATGCGCAGCAACATCACGGCGTCCGGCCCCTCGGCCAGCGCCTCATCGAGGTCGTAGACGACGCGGACCGGCCAGAGCGAGACGTTCTGCGGAACGAGAGTCGGCGGCGCGACCAGTGTCACCTCGGCGCCGAGCGTCGCCAGCAGCCACACGTTCGACCGGGCGACGCGGGAGTGCAGCACGTCGCCCACGATGACGATGCGGAGTCCGGCGAGGTCACGACCGCGGCTGTCGGCGCCGAAGCGCCGCTTGCGGATCGTGAAGGCGTCGAGCAGCGCCTGGGTCGGATGCTCGTGGGTGCCGTCGCCGGCATTCACGACGCCGGCGGAGATCCATCCGCTGGTGGCCAGCGTCTGCGGAGCTCCCGAGCCCGGATGCCGGATGACGACGGCATCCGCCCCGATCGCCTCGAGCGTCTGCGCCGTGTCTTTCAGGCTCTCGCCCTTCGACACGCTGGAGCCCTTCGCGGCGAAGTTGATCACGTCGGCCGAGAGGCGCTTGGCCGCGGCTTCGAAGGAGATGCGCGTGCGGGTCGAGTCCTCGAAGAAGAGGTTCACGACGGTCTTGCCGCGCAGGGTCGGCAGCTTCTTGACCTCGCGCGACTGGGTGTCGGACATGTCCTCGGCGACGTCGAGGATGCGCAGGGCCGTCGCGCGGTCGAGGGTGCGGGTGTCGAGGAGATGCCTCATGCCTCGATCGTCACCTCCTCGGCGCCGTCGTACTCGCGCAGACGCACGTTCACGCGCTCCTGGCGCGACGACGGAATGTTCTTGCCGACGAAGTCCGGGCGGATCGGCAGCTCGCGGTGCCCGCGGTCGACCAGGATCGCGAGGCGCACGGCGGCCGGTCGACCGATCGACTGCAGCGCGTCGAGCGCGGCCCGGATGCTGCGCCCCGAGAAGAGCACATCGTCGACGAGCACCACGACGCGGCCGTCGACGCCGCCCGCCGGGATGTCGGTCGGATGCGGCGACCGGGTCGGATGCTTCGCGAGGTCGTCGCGGAACAGCGTGACGTCGAGGGCGCCGATCGGGACCGACGTCTGCGCGATCTCGCCGATCAGGCGGCCGAGTCGCTGAGCGAGGGCCACGCCGCGGGTCGGGATGCCCAGCAGGACGAGGTTCTCCGCTCCCCGGTTCGATTCGAGGATCTCGTGGGCGATGCGGGTCAGAGCCCGCGACACATCGGCCTCGTGCAGCACGGTGCGTGCACTCATCAGCCGCTCCCTTCTCCGCCTCACAGGACGGTGTTAAAGGTTGCTTGCCCGCTCAGTCTACCCGAGCCGTTCCGGTGTCTCGGAGCAGATTGCAGGTTCGGAACACGACGGCAGGTCGAGACCGGTGGTTTCGACCTGCAGATGTGTTCTCGACCTGCAGATGTCGAGGTCAGCTCGCCTCGCGGAGCGCGGCGTCGGTGACCTCGTCGATCTTCGTCGCACGGATCGGGTGGCCACTCGTCGAGAGGCAGCGGCCCGTCGTGAGGTCCCACTTCCAGTCGTGCATGCTGCACGTGAGCACGCCGTCGGCGTCGACCTTGCCCGTCTTCGTGAGGTCGGCGCGCAGGTGCGGGCAGCGCCGTTGCACGACCCAGTCGCCGATCTCGGCGTCTTCGGTCTGATCCGTCTGCTCCTGGTACCAGTTCTCCACGTACTCGATGCGGTCGACCGAGAGGCACTTGAGGAACGTCGTCAGGAACTCGTTGAACTTGCCGCTGCGCCCCACGTGGAACTGCATCGACAGGAAGATCGAGTTCGACCAGTCGATCTCGCGGTCCCGGATGTTCGACGAGACGAGGTCGGCCGGGATCGTGTACCAGTAGATGCACTCCTCGCCCGCGTACTCGCGCACCTTCGCACGGGGGAAGTCGACGACCATGTCGAGCTCTCCGATGCGGAACCGCACGTTGCCGCCGACGCCGAGTCGGATGGTGCGCGACTTCTTCAGCAGCGGCTCCCACCAGCCCTTGAGGATCTCGAGCATCTCGGCGGGCGGGATGACCTCTGCGCGCGAGGCCTCCTCGTCACGGATCTCCTGCTGCCTGCTCGCCCGCTGCGACTCGAGGTACTCCCACTTCTCGTCGAAGATGTGCGACAGCTCGGCTTCGGTGTACAGCGACTGCTCGGTCGTGACCGACGAGCCCTCGACGGTCACGATCGTGCCGGGCACGAACAGATGACCGTGGTACTGCGGGGCGAGCTCGTTCATGTGGGCGATGAACTGCTTCTGATCGGTGAAGATCGACTCGCCGTTGCGACCGAACCCGTTGAAATCGAACAGGTCGTCGCGGAGGAACATCGGCGGGCCCGCCATCGGGAAGACGTGCGCCGCGTCGACCTTCTCGATGTAGTACATGGCGCGCTTGTTCTGCGCCTCGCGCTTGAGACGGGCGAAGTTCTGCTTGGCATCGAGAGGGAGGTCGTAGACCATCGGCCACCAGATGGCTCCGGAGACCTGGGTGAAGTAGGCGTCGGGCTTGCCGAAGCTCATCAGCGCCTCGAGGTCGAGCGGATGCGAGTCGTTCTGGTTGAGCACCGAGGCGGTGCCGTCGTCGACGCTGAGCGACGAGTCGCCGATCGGCCCGTCGCTGGGGGCGCGCAGCGGCGTGATCATGATCTTCAGGTCGCCGCGCTCGATGACCTGCCCGGCCGGAGCGTAGGTGATGTTCGTGTAGCCGAGCGCCCGGATGTCCTGTTCGAGGTCGTCGATCGGATACTCCGGGAGCAGCACCTCGATGTCCTTGCGGATGTACCGCTCGAGCAGGGCGGGATCGAAGTGGTCGCGGTGGCGGTGCGAGATGTAGAGGAAGTCGGCCTCGCGGCCGAAGCGCTCCCAGTCCAGCCCGCGATTGTCGGGGAACGGGAACCAGGATCCGTAGAACGACGGGCCGAGCACCGGGTCGCAGATGATGTTGCCGCCGAGCGTCTCGATGAACATCCCCGCGTGGCCGAGTCCCGTGATCCGCATGACATCCCTCCTGGAAGTGAACCGTACGAGTCTACCGAGGGGTGCCTGGACGAGCCCTCCGACGAGGCCGTGACTATACGGGTCGGGGAGAGTCGGTCAGGAATCGAACAGCCCCCGGATGTCGTCGGCCGTGAGCGACCGGGCGAACAGCGCCTCATCGTCGAGGACGGCGGTGAAGAGCCGCGCCTTGCGGCGCTGAAGGGCGAGCACCTTCTCCTCGATGGTGTCGGTGGCGATCATCCGATAGACGAAGACCTGTCTCGTCTGTCCGATGCGGTGGGTGCGGTCGGCGGCCTGGGCCTCGGCCGCGGGATTCCACCACGGATCGAGCAGGAAGACGTAGTCGGCCTCGGTGACCGTGAGGCCGAAACCGCCTGCCTTGAGGCTGATGAGGAACACCGGCTGCTCCCCCGCACGGAAGCCGTCGACCACGTCCTGCCGGTGGCGGGTCGAGCCGTCGAGATGCGCGAACGGGATGCCGGCGGCACGCAGCCGTGCCGCCGCCAGGTCGAGGAACGAGGTGAACTGGCTGAAGACGAGGGCGCGGTGGCCTTCGGCCTGCAGCTCGACGATCCGCTCGAGCAGCACGTCGAGCTTGCGGGAGCCGATCTTCGCATCGGCCGGGTCGATCAGTCCGGGCGCCAGGCTCAGCATGCGCAGGAGGGTGAGCGAGCGGAAGACGATGAATCGGTGGCGGTCGAGGTCGTCGAGCAGCCCGAGCACCTTCTGGCGCTCGCGCTGCAGCACCGTCTCGTAGAGGGCGCGGTGCGCGCTGCCGAGCTCGACCTCGAGCACCTGCTCCTGCCTGGCGGGCAGGTCGGGCGCGACGAGCTCCTTGGTGCGCCGCAGCACGAGAGGACGGATGCGGCGTCTCAGCTGGTCGAGCCGGCGCTGCCGGTACGGAGCGCCCTCCTCGTTCTCGGGCACCTTCCCCTCTTCGATCGGCTGGATGTAGGTCTCGCGGAACTTCCGCGCCGACGGGAAGAGCCCCGGTGCGGTGAGCTTCAGCAGCGCCCACAGCTCGCTGAGGCTGTTCTCCATCGGAGTGCCAGTGACCGCGAAGGTCGCATCCGCCGGGAAGGAGGCGATGGCCCGATGCACCTTCGTCGCAGGGTTCTTCACGAACTGCGCCTCGTCGAGCACGAGCCCCGCCCAGCGGTGCGCCGCGAACGATTCCTCGTCGAGGCGGGCGATCGCGTAGGTCGTGAGCACGACGTCGACCGCGCCGATCGCGTCGGCGAGGGCGACGCCCTGGGTCGTGTCGCGAACGAGGAGTCGGAGCGAGGGCACGAAGCGCGAGGCCTCGCTACGCCACGTGGCGAGCACCGAGGTCGGCACGATCACGAGGAACGGGCGCTCCTCTCCGGTCTCGCGCGCGTGCTGGATGAGAGCCAGCAGCTGTAGCGTCTTGCCGAGCCCCATGTCGTCGGCGAGGATGCCGCCGAGCCGATGCCCCCACAGGAACGCGAGCCAGTCGAATCCCGCCTTCTGGTACGGGCGGAGGTCGGCGCGCAGGCCGCTCGGGACCGCGACCTCGGGGACTGCGTCCGCCGAACGGAGCCCGTCGGCGAGCTCACGCCATGCGACTGCGGGCTCGGCCTCGTCGGCGAGATCTTCGAAGTCCTCCCAGAGCGCGGTCTGGGAGCGGCTGATCCTCGGGCCGGTCTCCCACTCGTCGAGCTGGGCGGCCTCGTCGAGCAGCTCGCGCAGTCGGTCGAGTGCGGGATGGGCGAGCGAGAAGTGGCTGCCGTCGACGAGCAGGAGTCGCTTGCGTCCCTGGCTGAGCGCCGTGAACAGCGGCTGGAACGGGATCGTGCGGCCGTCGATTCTCACAAGGATCCCGAGGTCGAACCAGTCCGGATCGGTGCTCTCCACGGCCTCGACGATGATCTCGGGCTCTCCGGTGAGTTCCCGATAGGCCTTGCGGCGGCCCGACACCTCGACGATGACGCCGTCGGACTCGAGTGCGGGCACGACCCGGGTGACGAACTCGGCGGCCGCCACGTCGTGGAACGCGCCGCTCGGTGCGAGGTCCTCCCCGAGATGCGACGACCAGAGCTCGTGCAGGGCGCGGCGCCCGGCGTCTTCGGCGCCCTCGTCGCGCACCGCCTCGGCTCCGGTGCCGAAGGGCACTCGGCCGAATCCGCGGTAGTCCCATTCGAACGCGTACCTCACCGTGTCGCCGCGGAGGAACGAGAGCAGGAGGACGGCGCGCGGCGGCGGCAGCGCGGGAAGCTCGACGCCGTGACGCGCGCGCACGGCGACGCGACGGGCGAGCAGCGGGTAGGCGTCGCGAAGGAACGCGGCCTCGTCGTCGCGCGGCACGACCACACCGCCGGGTGCGCCCAGGAGTGCGCGCACTGCGGAGGTCAGAGGAGCCTCGGCGAGGGTGATCCGCAGCCGCGCGCCGTGGGGTACGACCTCGTAGAGGCCGGTGAGCCCGATGGGACGCGCGGCGCCGGCGTCGATCGGGCGCCCGTCGATCGCGGCCTGCGCGCGCACTCGGAGGTCCCCGTCGTCGTCGCGCTCCACCGAGGCCGTGATCTCGGCCACCTCGGCCAGCACCACCGTCGTGCTCTTCTGCACGGCGACGAGCGGGATCCCGGCATCGGCGGCCGTGCGGAGGTGCCCCCAGAGCAGAGCCGACTCGATCAGGTCGACCACCAGCCAGTCCCCCGCGGTGCCCGACAACAGCGTGTCCCTGGCGATGCTCAGCAGATCGGCGAACCAGCGTGAGCGCGCGCGACCGTATTGTGCGGGTGAGCGCCGAACGGCGTCCCACGTGGCCGCACCCTGCACCCACGCGCCGGTCGCCGCGCTTCTCTCGAGAGGACGGATGCCGAGCACGACCTCCCCCGTGCGCTTCGCGACGTCGCGCGGCGTGGCGGTGCGCTGCGGTCGCGCGGCCCACGGGTTGGTGCCGCTCGCGTCGCGGATGCGCAGCTCGATCCCCAAAGCGAGCGGTGTCGCGGCGGCATCGCGGCCGGGTGCCCCGAGAAGCGAGCGCCAGTCGGCACCGGAGGGATCACCCGTCGGGGAGGCGTCGAGCGGCAGGATCATGCCGCCATCCTCTCCCCTGTCACCGACAGTCGTGCGCCCCGCGCGAGGCCGTGCCGACGGGTCAGGCGGCGCGGGACACGCGCGCGAGCACGCCGTGCACGAAGGCGCCGGAATCGTCGGTCGAGAACTCCTTGGCGAGCTCCACCGCCTCGTCGATGGCGACGGCCGTGGGGACCTCGTCGTTGTAAAGGATCTCCCACACCCCGATGCGCAGCAGCGCCCGATCGACGGCCGGCATCCGCTCCAGCCTCCAGTCGCGGCTGTGCGTGGTGATCTGCTCGTCGATCTCGTCGCGCTGGTCGATGATGCCGTCCACGATCTCGCGCGCATAGAGCCAGGAGGCCTCGCGGGCGGGCTCGCTCGCCGCGCGCTTCGCCTCGGCGGCGAGGGTCACCGACAGGTCGTCGCCACGGACGTCGGCGGAGAACAGGATGTCGAGTGCGCGCTTGCGCGCCTTCGTCCGGGCGCTCACGCCTTACTTCTCGCGACCGAGGTAGTCGCCCGTGCGCGTGTCGACCTTGATCCGGGTGCCGGTCTCGACGAACAGCGGCACCTGCATCTCGTAGCCGGTCTCGACGGTCGCCGGCTTGGTGCCCGCCGACGAGCGGTCGCCCTGCAGGCCCGGCTCGGTGTAGGTGACCTCGAGGATGACCGACGCGGGCAGGTCGATGTACAGCGGGTTGCCGTTGTTGAGGGCGATGGTCACCTGCTGGTTCTCGAGCAGGAAGTTCTTGGCGTCGCCCACCGTCGCCGCGCCCACGGTGATCTGGTCGTAGTCCGACGTGTCCATGAACACGAAGCTGTCGCCGTCGGCGTAGAGGTACGTGAAGTCGCGGCGGTCCACGTTCTCGATGTCGATCTTGGCGCCGGCGTTGTACGTGCGGTCGACGACTTTGCCCGACACGACGTTCTTCAGCTTCGTCCGCACGAACGCGCCGCCCTTGCCGGGCTTGACGTGCTGGAACTCGATGACGTTCCAGAGCTGTCCGTCGATGCTGAGAACGACGCCGTTCTTGATGTCTGCGGTAGATGCCATGCGCTGAGAGTTCCGTTCCTGAGTCTGCGGGGCCGGCCTCCTCGCGCGAAGCGCGCCGAGCCGACAGTCGATTCTACGGGATGAGGGCGACGAGCTCTCGCACCGCCCGCGCGTACCCGTCGACGCCCTGCCCGATCACCCGCACCGCCGCGACGTCGTGCAGGAAGGAGTGGTGCCGGAACTCCTCCCTCGCGTACACGTCGGAGATGTGCACCTCGGCGAAGGGCAGGGAGACGCCGGTGAGCGCGTCGCGGAGCACCACCGAGGTGTGGGTGAGTCCGCCCGGATTGATCACGACGCCGGCGCAGTCCTCGCGGGCCGCGTGGATGGCGTCGATGAGAACGCCCTCGTGATTGCTCTGCACCGCCCGCACCTCGAATCCGAGCGATGCCGCGGCGTCGGCCGTGATCCGCTCGACGTCGGCCAGGGTCGCGGTGCCGTAGATCGTCGGCTCGCGCGTTCCGAGCAGGTTCAGGTTCGGCCCGTTGACGAGCAGCAGACGTCGACCGCCGGTCATGACGATGCACCGCCCTCGGCGATGAGCGGGCGGCTCATCTCGATCTCGGGGCCGATGGAAGCCGTGAAGCGACCGCCCGTGTCGTGGAAGCCGGCCCGCCGGTATGCGGCCTGGGCGCGCGCGTTGTCCTCGTGCACGTCGAGGCTGAGCGCACGATCACCCCGGCTCCGCGCCCAGTCGGCCGCCGCGTCGAGCAGCGCGCCGATCGTGCCCGATCCGCGGTGCTCGGGTCGGACGTACACGCCGACGACGTCCCCGCGCGCGGCCGTCACCGGACGGCCGTGGTGATCGGTCTCGCCCGGCGAGCGGCGGATCACCGTGACGGTCCCGACCCACTCGTCCGCCGTCTCGGCGACGAACTGCGCCACGGCGTCTCCCTCGGCGCTGCCTGCCGCCCGGGCCGCCCAGAAGTCGTCGTCCCGCCCGGCCTCCTCCTCGAAGGTGGAGAGGAAGGCGATGGGCGCGGCGACGTCACGCACCGCATCGAGTCGCAGGTCGCGCACCCGCTCGCCCTCATCGGCGCGGACGCGCCGGACGACGACGCTCACCCCGCCACCTCCTGGTACGCGGCGAACAGCAGCGACTCGTCGGGCGCCTGGAGCACGGTGGGCTTGCCGATGTCGTCGAGGAGGATGAAGCGCAGCATCCCTCCCCGGCTCTTCTTGTCGCGTTGCATCGTCGCGAGGAGCTGCGGCCAGGCCCCGGGGCGGTAGGAGGTCGGAAGCCCGAGCGACTCGAGGATCGTTCGGTGCCGCTCGGCTGCGGCATCCGGCAGGCGTCCGGCGAGGCGGGACAGTTCGGCGGCGTAGAGCATGCCGACCGAGATCGCCGCTCCGTGGCGCCAGCGGTAGCGCTCCGCATGCTCGATGGCGTGGCCCAGGGTGTGACCGTAGTTGAGGATCTCGCGCAGACCGGCCTCGCGGAAGTCGTCCGAGACGACCTCCGCCTTCATCCCGATGGCGAGCTCGACCGTGCGGCGGAACTCGTCGGTCGTCGTGTCGACCGCGCGGGCGGGGTCGGCCTCGACGATGTCGAGGATCTCGGGCGCCCAGATGAAGCCGGCCTTCACGACCTCCGCGTAGCCCGCCGTCGCCTCGTTCGCGCTGAGGCTGCCGAGCTCGTCGAGGTCGCCGATCACGGCAGTCGGCGCCCAGAACGCGCCGACGAGGTTCTTCCCCTCGGCCGTGTTGATGCCGGTCTTGCCGCCCACGGCCGCGTCGACGAGTCCGAGGACCGTCGTCGGCACCTGGATCAGCTGCACGCCGCGCAGCCACGTCGCCGCCACGAACCCGGCGAGGTCGGTCACGGCACCGCCGCCATAGCCGATCACGGCGTCGCTGCGCGTGAAGTCGGCCTGTCCCATCACCTGCCAGCAGAACGCCGCCACCTCGACCCGCTTGCCCTGCTCGGCGTCGGGGATCTCCGCCAGCAGGACCTCGCGCGACCCGTTCGCCGTATCGGCGAGCAACCGCTCGCGCAGCTCCGCCGCCCGTGCCGCGAGGGTCGGCGGGTGCACGACGAGGATCTTGCGCACTCCGGGTGCGAGCGCCGCGGAGACGTCGTCGAGCACCCCGCGTCCGATGGTGATGTCGTACGCGTCGGCCCCGGTGACGCTGATGGTCGTCGTGCTCATCCCTGCTCTCTCCTCCACGCCACGATCTCGTCGGCGATCCTCTGCATCGGCCGCCGGGACGTGTCGAACGTCACCGCGGCCACCTCCTCGTACCATCCACGCCGCTCCTCGAGGATGCGCGTCCAGCGCTCCAGCGGATCCTCCCCCTTCAGCAGGGGACGGTTGCCGCCGCGGATCCGGTCGGCGACGGCTTCGGCGCTCACGGTCAGGAAGACCACCGGATGCTGCCGCAGCAGCTCGCGCGTTCCGGAATCGGTCACCGCTCCCCCGCCGAGCGAGACGACGCCGCCGTCGGCGAGGGCGGTCGCCACGGCCGCGCGTTCGAGCTCACGGAACCGCGGCTCCCCCTGCTCGGCGAAGATCTCGGGGATCGGGCCGTGCTGCGCCACGATGCGCTTGTCGGTGTCGATGAACGGCACTCGCAGCCGTCGGGCCACGCGGCGACCGACGCTGGTCTTGCCAGCGGCCATCGGGCCCACCAGCACCAGCGTGAGCGGGTCAGCCTCGCTCGTCATGCGCGATGAGCGCCGCTTCGGACGCGGGAGTCGTGCGCAGCTCGGACGGGATGCCGGCGAGGTATCCGTCGAGATTGCGCTTCGTCTCGCGGATGCTGTCGCCGCCGAACTTCTCGAGCACGGCGCGCGCGAGCTCGATGGCGACCATCGCCTCCGCGACGACGCCCGCCGCGGGCACGGCGCAGACGTCGGAGCGCTGATGATGGGCGGTCGCGTCCTCGCCGGTCGCGACGTCGATCGTGCGCAGCGCGTGCGGAACCGTCGCGATCGGCTTCATCCCGGCGCGGACGCGGAGCACCGTCCCCGTGGACATGCCGCCCTCGGTGCCGCCGGCGCGGTCCGAGCCGCGCGTGATGCCGTCAGCCGTGGCGAACAGTTCGTCGTGCGCGGCCGAGCCGCGTCGGCGGGTGGTCTCGAAGCCGTCGCCCACCTCGACGCCCTTGATCGCCTGGATGCTCATCAGTGCCTGCGCCAGCCGCGCATCGAGGCGCCGATCCCAGTGCACGTGCGATCCCAGGCCGGGCGGAAGACCGAAGGCGAGGACCTCGACGATGCCGCCGAGCGTGTCGCCGTCCTTCTTGGCGTCGTCGACCTCGGCGACCATCAGCGCCGAGGTGGCCGGGTCGAAGCACCGCAGCGGATCGGCATCGAGCGTGTCGACGTCGTCGGGTGTGGGAAGGGGCGCCCCCTCCGGCACGCGCACCGGACCGATCGACAGCGTGTGGCTGACCAGGCGGATGCCGAGCTCGCCGAGGAAGGATCGGGCGATCGCGCCCAGGGCGACCCGAGCGGCGGTCTCCCGCGCACTCGCCCGCTCGAGGATCGGACGTGCTTCGTCGAAGTCGTACTTCTGCATGCCCACGAGGTCGGCGTGCCCGGGTCGCGGCCGTGTCAGCGGCGCACCGCGCCCCCGCGACCGGTCGGTGAGCGAGGTCGGCTCGGGGTTCATGACCTCGATCCACTTCGGCCATTCCGTGTTGCCGATGCGCAGCGCGATGGGGCTCCCCAGGGTCTTGCCGTGGCGCACGCCGCCCGAGATCGACAGCTCGTCCTGCTCGAACTTCATCCGCGAGCCGCGGCCGTAGCCGAGCTTGCGACGAGCCAGGTCGGCCTGGATGGCCTCGGACGACACCGGGACGCCCGAGGGCAGGCCCTCCATGACGGCGATGAGTTCTGGGCCGTGCGATTCGCCGGCCGTGAGCACGCGGAGCATCTCCCCAGTCTCCCATGCCCCGACGTCGCTCCTGCGCCGCGTTTCGTCGGGCGCCGTCTCCGCGTCGCCGTCAGAGCGCGGCGCGCATCGCGGCGATCACCGCTTCCTCGTCCCGAAGCGGGACCATCGGGTCGCCGTGGAGGAAGATCCTGACCTGGCGCACGGCCTGGTGCAGCAGCATCCCGAGACCCGAGACGGCCGGACCTCCGCTCCACTGCGTCGCAAGCGCCGAGGGCCAGGGTGCGTACGCCGCGTCGAAGAGCGTCCCGCCGGCAGCGGCCAGCGATGCGACGGTGTCGGCGGCGAGCTCCGTGCCGCCGGGCAGCGTCGCGATGGTGAGCTCCGCGGCGGCGGTCGGCTGGTCGAGCGGACGGACGACGACCGGCACCGCCAGGCGCTCGCCCAGCATCACGAGCCCTGCGGCGCGCTCCGGGCGACGAGCCGACACCTCCACGTGTCCGGCGCCCAGCTCGGCGACGGCGACGAGCGCCGATGCCGCCGTCGCCCCCGCCCCCACGATGCGCACCTGCCGCGCACCGTCCAACCCCGCTTCGGTCAGCGCGTCGACGATGCCGCCCACATCGGTGTTGAAGCCTGAGACCCGGTCGGAGAGGAGCAGCGTGTTGACCGCACCGGTGAGCTCGGCATGGGGATCGCGGGTGGCCGAAGCGCGGAAGGCCTCCTCCTTGAGGGGCATGGTCAGCGAGAGCCCGCGCCAGGTCGCATCGAGCCCGCCGAGTGCCGCCGCGAACGACTCCGCCGTCACCTGCCGCCGTGTGTACTCCCAGTCGAGGCCGAGCGCCTGGTAGGCGGCGGCGTGCAGGGCGGGCGACTTGGAATGCGCGATCGGGTCGCCCCAGACCGCGAGTCGGGATGCCGGCACGGTCTCAGCAGCCGCCGTCGGGATTGGCACGGCACCACTCCCGCCACTTCTCCACGCCCTGCTCGTGCTCGGCGAGGGTCTCGGAGAACTGCGTCTCGCCGGTGGCGAGGTTGATCGTGACGAAGTACAGCCACGGACCGTCGGCGGGATTCATCGCGGCCTTGATGGCCGCGTCGCTGGGGCTGGCGATGGGCGTCACGGGCAGACCGGTGTGGATGTAGGTGTTCCAGGCGTTGTCGCTCTCGAGCGCCTCGGCAGAGCTCGACACGACGCCCTCGTGCAGCGATCCGTAACCGTACTGGGCCGTCGAGTCCATCTGCAGCAGCATGTCGATGTCGAGGCGGTTCTGGATCACCCGCGAGACCTTCGCGAAATCGTCGGTCCTGCCCTCGCGCTGGATGATCGAGGCGATCGTCAGCACCCGTTCCGCGTCGGCGTCGGCCACGCCCGCCGCCGTGAGCGACTCGCGCGTGCGGTCGACCATCCGCTGGATGACCTGCGGCGCCGTGACCTCGGGATCGAACGTGTAGACCGCCGGGAACAGCCAGCCCTCCAGGCTCGGCGCGGCGACGCCGTAGGCCGACGGGTCGGCGACGGCGGCCTGGAGCTCCTCGAGCGGGATGCCGAGGGTCTCGGCGATACCCGGCAGCGACGAGGCGATCGTCCCGCCCTCGGCGATCGACACCGTGTTCTCGAGCTTGTTCGCCTCGTCCCGCAGCGCCGCCAGGGCCGCCTCGGCGGTCATCTTCTCCTGCAGCCGGTACACCCCCGGGTAGAAGGTCACGGCGATGTTCTCGTTGATCAGGTAGTCGTAGAAGACGTCCTCGGTCTTCGTCACCCCGGCCTCGTACAGCGCGGTCGACACCGGACCACCGGTGTCGCCCTCCTTGATCGTGACGAGCGCCTCACCGGTCGCGAGTCCGGGCTCCCAGTCCTTCGGCTCGCCCCACCCCATCGCCTCACTGATCTTGTCGCCGTAGCTGTTCCAGACCCAGATCCCCCCGGCGGCGATGCCGCCGAGGAGCGCGACCACGACGATCAGGGCGACCAGGCAGCCGGTGCGGCGCTTCTTCTTCGGGCGCGCCGTCGTCGCCTGATCGCGCGTGGGCGTGAAGAGGTCGTCGAGGCCGCCACCGAGCGGCGCGGGCGCCTCGGGCACGTCGCGAGGGGCGGACGCCGCGGATGCCGCGGATGCGCCGTCACCCGACGTCGCCGCCGTCGATGTCTCGTCGCCGCCGCGCGCGCCCCTGGGTGCGTCGTCGGCGTCCGACATCGCGCCCTCGGGTGCGGTCGGATCGGCGTCCTTCGGGGCGGCCGAGCGGCCCGCGGCCTCCCGCGCCGCACGACGCGAGCCGGGCACGGGACCGCTGGTGTCCACGGTCGGGATCTGTCGCGTCGGCGCGGGCAGGTTCTCGAACAGGTCGCCCAGGCGGGCGTCGGGATCGTGCTGGGGGGACGCACTCTCGCGTTCGGACATGATCAGGCGGGCTCCTCGTCCTGCGGAATGGTGGCGCCGGCCGGGTTCCCGGTGCTCTTCTCCGTGTCGATCGCCTGCTGCAGCAGCACCACGGCAGCGACCTGATCCACAATGCTACGAGACTTCTTCTGGGATCTCCCGGAGGATCGGAGCGCTGCGTGCGCGGTGACGGTGCTGAGCCGCTCGTCGACGAGCCGCACGGGGATGCCGCTGCGCTCTTGCAGCGCCGCGGCAAACTCCCGGGCGTCGGCGGTGGAGGCCGTGTCGGTGCCGCGCAGATTCACGGGCAACCCCACGACGAACTCCAGGGGCTCGTGCTCGGCGGCGATCTCGACGAGGCGGTCGAGCGAGTGCTCCCCTCGAGCGACCGTCTCGACCGGGACCGCGAGCATGCCGTCGGGGTCGCACCGCGCCACGCCGACACGCGCGCGCCCCACGTCGATGCCGAGCCGCACCCCGCGACGGAACCCGCTCACGCGGCGTGCAGCTCCTGCGAGACCGACTCGAGGGCAGCGGACAAGGCCGAGACGTCGGCTCCCCCGCCCTGCGCGACGTCGTCTCGACCGCCGCCACCGCCGCCGAGGATCCCGGCTGCGCGCTTGGCCAGCGCTCCGGCCTTGGCGCCGGCGGCGCGCGCCGCGTCGTTGGTCGCGACGACGACGACCGGCCGTCCGTTGACGACGGCGCCGAGCGCGACCACGGCCGCCTCCGCTCCGAGACGATCGCGCACTCCGATCACGATGTCGCGCAGGTCGTCGGCGGATGCGACGTCGCCGACCTCCTGCGCCGCGACGAGGAACGCGCCCACGCGCCTGGCGGCGTCGGCGATCGCGGGCACCTGCCCGGCGCGCTCCTTGGCCTCGAACTGCGCGATGCGCTTCTCCGCCGCCTTGAGGCTCGCCGCGAGATCCGCGATGCGCTCGGGCAGCTGCTCGCGCGGCGTCTTCAGCGAACTCGTGAGCTGCGACACGAGAGCGCGCTCGGCGGCGAGCTCGCGGAACGCATCGGCGCCGACGAGCGCTTCGATGCGGCGGTTCGACGCGCCCACCGACGATTCGCCGACCACGCTGACCAGGCCGATCTCGGCGCTGGTGCTCACGTGCGTGCCCGCGCAGAGCTCGCGCGACCACGGGCCGCCGATGTCGACCATGCGCACCACGTCGCCGTACTTCTCGCCGAACAGCGCCATGGCTCCGGCATCCTTCGCCTCCTCGAGGGAGACGATGCGCGTGGTCACCTCGAGGGCGTCCTGCACGGCGCGGTTGGTGATCTCCTCGATCTCGGATCGCGTCTCGCCCGACAGCGCCTGCGACCAGGCGAAGTCGAAGCGCATGTACCCGGCGCGGTTCAGCGAGCCGGACTGCGTGGCCGACGGCCCGAGCGTGTCGCGGAGGGCGGCGTGCACGAGGTGCGTCGCCGAGTGCGCCTGGCGGGCGGCGCGGCGGTTGGCGGCATCCACCATCGTCGTCGCGGCATCGTCCACCGCCACCGTTCCGCGGGTCACCTCGACGGTGTGGCTGATGAGTCCGGGCACCGGACGCTGCACGTCGAGCACTTCGAGCTCGAAGCCCGGCCCGACGATGGTGCCCTTGTCGGCCACCTGGCCGCCCGACTCGGCGTAGAGGGTGGTCTCGGCGAGCACGACCTCGGCGATCTGCCCCTCGGTCGCGCTGCGCGCCAGGGCGCCGTCGACGAGGATCCCGAGAACGCGCGATTCGACCTCGAGCGCCGTGTACCCGTCGAAGCCCGTCTCGCCCAGAGCGCGCAGATCGCGGTAGACCGACACGTCGGCGAGCTGACGCTTGCGATTGCGGGCGTCGTCCTTGGCGCGCTGGCGCTGCTCCTGCATGAGGCTGTCGAAGGCGGCGCGGTCGACGTCGAGGCCGGCCTCTTCGGCGACCTCGAGGGTGAGGTCGATGGGGAACCCGTAGGTGTCGTGCAGCAGGAACGCCTCGGGGCCGCTGAGGGTCTTCCCCCCGCTCTGCTTGGTCTGGTCCAGGGCGAGGTCGAGGATCGTCGACCCCGCGGCGAGCGTGCGGCGGAAGGTCTCCTCCTCGGCGAAGGCGGACGCCGAGAGCGTCGCCCAGTCGCGCTCCAGTTCCGGGTAGACCGGCTTCATGGCGTCGCGCGACGCCGCGAACAGCTCGGGGAAGACCGGCTCGTCGACGCCCAGCAGGCGCATCGCGCGCACCGTGCGACGCATGAGGCGGCGGAGGATGTATCCGCGGCCTTCGTTCGACGGACGCACGCCGTCGGACAGCAGCATCAGCGACGAGCGCACGTGGTCGGCGATCACCCGGAAGCGCACGTCGTCGTCGTGCACGGCCCCGTAGCGTCGACCCGAGAGCTCGACGGCGCGGTCGAGCACGGGCCGCACCTGGTCGGTCTCGTACATGTTGTCGACGCCCTGCTTCAGGAACGCGACACGCTCGAGTCCCATCCCGGTGTCGATGTTCTTCATCGGGAGCTCGCCCACGATGTCGAACTCGGTCTTGCCGCGGACGTTCTCGATGAAGTCCTGCATGAAGACGAGGTTCCAGATCTCGAGGAACCTCGTGTCGTCGGCCGCGGGGCCTCCGTCGTCGCCGTAGGCGGGACCGCGATCGAAGAAGATCTCGGAGTCGGGGCCGCCCGGCCCCGGCTGCCCCGTGTTCCAGTAGTTGTCGGCCCGGCCGAGGCGCTGGATGCGCTCGGGCTTGAGCCCGATGACGTCGCGCCAGATCGCCTCCGCCTCGTCGTCGGTCTCGTAGACCGTCACCCACAGGTCCTTCTCGTCGAACGCGAATCCGCCGTCGGCCTCCGAGCTCGTGAGCAGCTCCCACGCGTAGCGGATCGCGCCTTCCTTGAAGTAGTCGCCGAAGGACCAGTTGCCCATCATCTGGAAGAAGGTTCCGTGCCGTGCGGTCTTGCCGACCTCTTCGATGTCGTTGGTGCGGATGCACTTCTGCACGTCGGCGATGCGCGGATGCGGCGCCGGGACGACCCCGGTCA
The DNA here is from genome assembly GCF_047246685.1 of Microbacterium martis. Lineage (NCBI taxonomy): Bacteria > Bacillati > Actinomycetota > Actinomycetes > Micrococcales > Microbacteriaceae > Microbacterium > Microbacterium martis. The sequence goes on from NZ_JBFOKT010000001.1 coordinate 1,245,890, forward strand.
GGTACGGGATGAAGGGCACCATGCCCGCGACCGTGAACAGGAGCGAGGGATCGTCGCTGACCAGCGAGGCCGACGGGACGATGACATGGTCGTTCTTCTCGAAGAAGTCGAGGTAGCGCTGCGCGATCTCCGCGGTTTTCATTGCGTGCCGGGTGTCCTTGCGTGAGGATGCCGCGTGGTGACGCGGCGATGGTTCAGTTGTCGCCCGGCTCCGTGAGCCGTGCCTCCTGCTCGCGGTAGGCGTCGCCCAGCGCGGCGGTGAAGCCGTTGATCCGGGCGTCGACCTCGGCGAGGATGTCGTGGCCGCGCGGGTCCTTGTTCATGAAGTGCGCGGCGACGAAGCCGCCGATCAGTCCGAACAGGAACCACCGCATGCTTTTCATCTCGTCATCCTTGCCTCTGATCCGCGAAGGCGCGGTCTCTCCATCGTAGGGGGAAACCACAGAAGGCGTCGGGGTCTCCCCCGACGCCTTCCGTCTGCCCTACTGGGTCGCTGTCCTTCGACAGGCTCAGGAACCCAGCCTCAGGTCAGCGAGCCGCGTAGTACTCGACGACAAGCTGCACTTCGCAGGTCACGGGGACCTCGGCGCGCTTCGGACGACGGACCAGGCGGGCCTGGAGCTTGTCGAGCTCGACCTCGAGGTAGCCCGGAACGGGGGGCAGCACCTCGGCGTGACCGCCGGCAGCCGCCACCTGGAAGGGCTCGGTGCCCTCGCTCTTGGCCTTGACGTGGATGAGCTGGCCCGGCTTCACGCGGAACGACGGGCGGTCGACGAGCTGGCCGTCGACGAGGATGTGACGGTGCACGACGAGCTGGCGAGCCTGTGCGGTGGTGCGGGCGAAGCCCGAACGCAGCACGAGCGCGTCGAGACGCATCTCGAGGAGCTCGACCAGGTTCTCACCGGTCAGGCCGTCGTGACGACGGGCCTCGTTGAACGTGTTGCGCATCTGCTTCTCGCGGATGCCGTACTGCTCGCGCAGACGCTGCTTCTCGCGCAGACGGACGGCGTAGTCGCTGTCGGCCTTGCGCTTGGTGCGGCCGTGCTCGCCCGGAGCGTAGGGACGCTTTTCGAGGTAGCGGGCGGCCTTCGGGGTGAGAGCGACGCCGAGGGCGCGGCTGAGACGCACCTTGCGGCGGTCCTGGGACTTCGTGGTCACGAAGCTGTCCTTCCGATGACGCGGTCGCGTCTCTCGCGACTCGCGGACGTATCGTCCGCGTTCTGCCTTGCTGCGCACGCCGGGGCGCCGACAAGGTGGGGTGTGAACGAGGAGATGCCCGAAAACTCGGTTTCGAGCCGATCAAGTCTAACAGATCGCCCCGCGGCTCATCGATCTCCGAGGATGCGACGGATCCGCTCGAGGCGCGCCGCGATGTCGCGCTCCGCCCCCAGGCTCTTCGGCTCGTAGTAGCGCCGGCCCTCGAGCTCGTCTGGCAGGTACTGCTGCGGCACGACGCCGTACTCGCTGTCGTGGGAGTACACGTAGCCCTTGCCGTGCCCGAGGCGCTTCGCGCCGGGATAGTGGGCATCGCGCAGATGCACCGGTACGCGACCGAATCCGCCGGCGCGGATGTCGGCGATGGCGGCGTCGATGCCCGTGTAGGCCGCGTTGGACTTCGCCGTCGTGGCGAGGTACACCGTCGCCTCGGCGAGCGGGATGCGCCCCTCCGGCATGCCGATGAAGGCGACGGCATCCGCGGCGGCCACGGCGATCACCAGCCCTTGAGGATCGGCGAGACCGACGTCCTCGGATGCGGAGATCACCAGGCGCCGGGCGATGAACCGCGGGTCCTCCCCGGCTTCGATCATGCGGGCCAGGTAGTGGAGCGCGGCATCGGGATCGGAGCCTCTGATCGACTTGATGAACGCGCTGATCACGTCGTAGTGCTCATCGCCCTGACGGTCGTATCGCAGCAGGGCCTTGTCGACGGCCTGCGCGACGTCGTCGGCGGTGACCTCCGGCACGGTCGCGCGCCCCTTGCCGCCGGCGGCCGGCGCGTGCGACACAGCGACCGCCGCGCCGGCCTCGAGGCCGGTCAGAGCACGCCGCGCGTCGCCGGACGCGAGCCGGATGAGGGCCGACCGTGCCTCGTCGCTCAGCCGGACGCCGCCGTTCAGGCCGCGCACATCGCTCACGGCCCGATCGACGAGGATCCCGATGTCGTCGTCGGTGAGCGGCTGCAGCGTGAGGAGCAGCGAGCGCGACAGCAACGGCGAGATCACGGAGAACGACGGGTTCTCGGTGGTCGCGGCGATCAGGATGACCCAGCCGTTCTCGACGCCCGGGAGCAGTGCGTCCTGCTGAGCCTTCGTGAACCGGTGGATCTCGTCGAGGAACAGGATGGTGGTCTGGCCGTAGAGATCGCGCTGCGTGATCGCCTCCTGCATCACCTCGCGCACGTCCTTCACCCCGGCCGTGATCGCGGAGAGCTCGACGAAGCGGCGCCCCGACGAGCGGGCGATGGCCTGCGCGAGGGTCGTCTTGCCGGTGCCGGGCGGCCCCCACAGGATGATCGACACCGCGCCCGGCGATGCCGCCTCCGGGTCGGCGAGGGCCACGATCGGCGACCCGGCCCGCAGCAGGTGGCGCTGCCCCGCGACCTCGTCGAGGGAGACCGGTCGCATGCGCACGGCGAGGGGCGTCTGCCCGGAGAGCAGCGCGGCGGGGGACGTCATCACTCCAGGCTACTGGCGGGCGCCGACACCCGCGCGTGCGGACGACCCGATCGCGGCCGGTAGGCTCGCAGGCGATGTCGAGCGCGATCGAGTGCAGATCGAGCACGCGGATCGAGCGCCCGCATCGACGACGGCAGCACGAGAGGAGACCGGGCGCATGGCCGCACGCGGTTCGAGGAGCACACGTCAGGAGCGCACCCAGGCGGAACGGGCTCGACTGCACGCCGCGCGCAAGGACTGGCACGAGAGCCGGATCCGTCGACGCGTTCGCGACAACGCCGTGGCGATCATCGCGGGATCGGTGATCGTCGTGGCGGCGATCGCCAGCCAAGTCGTGCACGCCCAGGTGACCGCGCCGGAGCCCACCCCGACGCCGTCGCCCAGCGTCGCGCCGACGACCGATCCGACGGAAGCGCCGACCGATCCGACGGAGGCGCCGACCGGGAGCCCTGAGCCGATCCCCTCCGACACCCCGGCCGGGTGACGACGCCGGCGACCGCGCCCCTCACGCGCCCGGAGCCGTGATGTGAGGGGTTCGCACCACAGCCGTAATCGCGCGCACCCCTGACCGAAACGTGCGTCCTCCACGCTGGGCACAGCGAGCATCAGCTCCCCGAGTCCCCTGTGGAGGTCGCCTGTGTCCTACGTCAAGCCCGCCGAACTCGTCATCCGCATGGTCGATGCCGGCGCGTACAAGATCCAGATGTCGACACGCGACACCCTGATCCGCTCCTTCATGGGCGCCGCGATGCTCACCATCGCCGCCGCCTTCGCGGTCACGGTGTCGACGAACACCGGCCAGCCGCTGCTCGGCGCCCTGCTGTTCCCGGTCGGGTTCGTCATCCTGTACCTGCTCGGATACGACCTCCTCACCGGCGTCTTCACGCTCGCGCCGCTCGCCGTGCTCGATCGGCGTCCGGGCGCGACCGTCGGCGGCGTCCTGCGCAACTGGGGTCTGGTGTTCCTCGGCAACTTCGGCGGCGCGTTCCTCGTCGCGGTGCTCATGGCCGTCTACTTCACCTACGGATTCACGAGCGAGCCCAGTGCGGTCGGCCATGCCATCGGCGAGATCGGCCACGGCCGTACCGTCGGCTACGCCGATCACGGCGCCGGCGGCATGCTGACCCTCTTCATCCGCGGAGTGCTGTGCAACTGGATGGTTTCGACCGGTGTCGTCCTGGCGATGGTCTCCGACAACGTCCTCGGCAAGATCGTCGCGATGTGGCTGCCCATCATGCTGTTCTTCTACATGGGATTCGAGCACTCCATCGTGAACATGTTCCTGTTCCCGTCGGGTCTCCTCCTCGGCGCCGACTTCACGATCATGGACTACCTGCTCTGGAACGAGATCCCCACCGTGGTCGGGAACCTCGTCGGCGGACTGATCTTCGTCGCCCTGCCCCTGTACGTCACCTACGGTCGCACCTCGGCGCGGAGGGCGCGCAAGGTCCGCCGGGTGAGCGCCGCCCCGACGACGAACGAGGCACCCGCGGCACCGGTCGCGGCCGTTCAGACGCCCGCGCTCACCGACCGCGTGGCGGCTCCGGTCGAGGTGGCCTGACGGACCGACGGACGAGCGATGCCCGGCGGTTCCGCCGCCGGGCATCGCTCGCGTCAGAACGGCTCCGTGACGGCGAGCCGATAGCCGCGCTTGACCACGGTCTGCACCAGGTCGATGCCTCCGAGCGACTCCCGCAGTCGCGCGACCGCCACCTCCACCGCGTGGCCGTTGCGGTCCCCGCCGGGGAGGACGCGTCCGATCTCGGCACGCGAGAGAACCCGACCTCCCGCCACGAACAGCGCTTCGATGAGACCGGCCGCGGTGCGCGACAGCGGAAGGAAGCGCCCGTCGACGACGACCCCGCCGCTGCGGACCTCCAGCCGACCGGCATCCGTCTCCAGCGTCGGCGCACGACCTCCTCCGAAGTGGGCGATCACGCACCGCGCGAGCGAGCCGAGGCGCCCTCGCTCGGCGACCGTGGTCCGCAGGTCGGCGGCGTGCAGCGGCCCGGCTGTGATCGGCCCCACGGCGGCCAGGAGCAGCCGTCCGGTCGCCGCGCGGTGACGGATGCCGTCGAGCGAGCCCGCGGCATCGGCCACGGCCAGCCACGACGCGGCGCCGGGTGCGGAGGTGAACAGCACCGCGTCGGCCTCTCCCCCGCCGGCGTGGAGCGTCGACCGGCGGACCACCTCGGGGTCGGGCGGTGGCCCCCATCGGTAGACGGTGACGCTCCGCACGTCGGCACCCGCCTCGACGAGACGCTCGTCGAGACCGTCGGACCCTGCACCGTGGTGCTGCACCACGATGCGCCTGCCCTCGACGCCCGAGGCGAGCAGGTACTCGGCCACCTCGGCCGACGTCTCCGACTCCGCCACCCAGTCGGCGGTGAACCCGGCCTGTTGTATCGCGCCGTGCGCCTTGGGACCGCGAGCGACGAAGTGCGCGCCGCGCAGGGCGTCGCCGAGGGGTTCGTCGAGGCCGTGCTCGTGCGCGGCATCCATCCACCCTCGGAAGCCGACGCCGGTCGTGGCGACCACGATGTCGGGCGGACGTGCGATCAGCTCCTCGGTTCGGCTCATCAGCTCGACGTCGTCGGCGTTCGGGACGATGCTCAGCGCGGGAGCGCGATGCACCTGTGCGCCGCGCCGCTGGAGCGCCGTCGCCAGGTCGGTGGATCGACGGTCGGCGGCCACGATGATCGTGCACCCCGCGAGGGTGGCGTGCGACGGCGGAGACGGCGTCACGCGGAGCTCTCCGCGAAATGCGCAGCCGTCGGCAGCAGCAGTCCCGCGCGCGCGACGTCGCCCACGACGATCACGGCGGGGTTGGTCACGCGAGCGACCTCCGCCTCGGCGACGACGGAACCCAGGGTGCTGCGCAGCGTGCGCTGGTGCGCGGTGTGCCCGTTCTCGACGATCGCGACCGGCCGGTCGGCGCCGACGCCATGCGCCAGAGCTTCGCAGACGAGTCGTGGGAGGGCGGCGACTCCCATCAGCACGACCGTGGTGACCGACGGATCGGCGAGCGAGGCCAGCGCCGAATCGCCGAACGGGCCCTGCCCGTTCACGACGTGCAGGCCGGAGGCGACTCCGCGATGCGTCACCGGAATCCCCGCCGCCTGCGGCACGGAGATGGCGCTGCTCACGCCGGGCGTGACGGTGACCGGGATGCCGGCCGCCTGACAGGCGAGCACCTCCTCGCCACCGCGACCCAGCACGAACGGATCGCCGCCCTTCAGCCGCACGACCCGCCTGCCCGCTCGCGCGTGATCGACGAGCAGGGCGTTGATCTGAGCCTGCGGGACCGGATGGTGGCCGGGGCGCTTGCCGACGTCGACCACGAGCACGTGCGGCGCGAGTCCCGCGCGCACCTCGTCGGCCGGGCCGAGTCGATCGGCGACGACGACGTCGGCCTCGGCGAGCAGCCGATGCGCACGCACGGTCATCAGATCGGCCGGCCCCGGCCCTCCCCCGATGAGGTCGACCCGGCCGACCCGCGTCGGTGCCGTCATCCCCCGCGAGGTGCGCCGACGCAGCGAGAACCTCATCCGATCGCTCCCCGCGAGCCGCCGTCGCCGATGCCGTCCTGCGACATCTCGACGTGCACGACGCCGTCGATCACCCGCACCGGCCACACCTGCAGCGCGGCATCCGGCTTCCCCTGGGTCTCGAGACACCTGCCCGTCCGCAGATCGAACACCTGCTTGTGCAGCGGGGAGGCGACCGTCGGCGCGTCTCCGCGGCTCCCGACGATGCCGCGCGAGATCACGTGGGCGCCGCTGTAGGGGTCGAGGTTCGACACCGCGTGCACGTGCCCGTCGGACAGGAGGAAGAGCGCCACCTGACGCTCGCCGATGAGGGCGGCACGGCCGCGCTCGACCTCGAGCTCCGTCAGATCGCAGACGCGGACCGTGGTCCCGGCGTCGATCAGAGCGGTCATCGTCGCACCTCCAGAGCCGTGCCGGCGATCAGGATGGCGCCCGAGCGGCGCTCCTCGGGGCTGGCGGGTCGGATCTGTCCGCGCTCGGCCACGTAGGCGAGCGACGGATCGGGGGTGTCCGCCGCGTTGACGAACGAGCGGAACCGGGCGAGCTTCTGCGGATCGCGCAGCGTCGCCGCCCACTCGTCCTCATAGCGGTCGACGTGCCGGGCCATCGCCGCATCCAGATCGGCGCAGATCCCCAGGCTGTCGTCGAAGATCACCGAGCGCAGGCCGTCGAGGCCGCCTTCGAGCTCCTGGCACCACGGAGCGGTCCGCTGAAGGCGATCCGCCGTGCGGATGTAATACAGGAAGAAGCGATCGATGGCGCGGATTAGCTGCTCGTCGTCGAGGTCGGAGGCGAGCAGCTCCGCGTGACGCGGCGAGAATCCGCCGTTGCCGCCGACGTACATGTTCCATCCGGTCTCCGTCGCGATGACGCCGACGTCCTTCGAGCGCGCCTCCGCACACTCCCGCGCGCATCCCGACACCCCGACCTTGAGCTTGTGCGGAGCCCGCAGACCGCGGTACCGCAGCTCGAGCCTCACGGCCATCCCGACCGCGTCCTGCACCCCGTATCGGCACCAGGTCGAGCCGACGCACGACTTCACCGTGCGCAGCGACTTGCCGTAGGCGTGACCCGACTCGAAGCCGGCGTCGACGAGCCGCTGCCAGATCAGCGGCAGCTGCTCCAGGCGAGCGCCGAACATGTCGATCCGCTGCCCGCCGGTGATCTTCGTGTACAGCGCGAAGTCCTTCGCGATCTGACCGATGGCCAGCAGTCCGTCCGGAGTGACCTCGCCGCCCGGCATCCGCGGGACGACCGAGTACGTGCCGTCCTTCTGCATGTTGGCCATGACGTGATCGTTGGTGTCCTGCAGCGAGGCGTTCTCGCCGTCGAGCACGTGGGCTCCGACCAGCGACGACAGGATGCTGGCGATCGCCGGCTTGCAGATGTCGCAGCCGCGCCCGCGGCCGAAGCGCTCGACGATCGAGGTGAAGGTCGTCAAGCCGGCGACGCGGACGGCGTCGAACAGCTCGCGGCGCGACAGGTCGAAGTGCTCGCACAGCGCGTTCGACACCGCGTGACCGCTCTTGGCCAGCTCCTGCCCCACCACCTTCTTCACCGTCAGCACGCAGGAGCCGCACGTCGCCCCCGCGCGGGTGCACCCCTTCACGGCGGCGGCATCGCGGCAGCCCTCCTCGTGAACCGCCTGCCGGATGCGTCCGGCCGTCACGTTCGAGCACGAGCAGACCACGGCGGCGTCGGGAAGCTCGCCGGCGGGCGCCTCGATGCCTCCTTCGGGCAGGAGGTACGCCGCGGGATCGGCTCCCAGCCGCGCCCCGACGAGGGGACGCAGGGCGCCGTAGGCGCTCGCGTCTCCGATCAGGATGCCGCCCAGCAGCGTCTGCGCGTCGTCCGAGAGGACGAGCTTCTTGTACACGCCCGCCACGGGATCGGCGTAGACGACGTCGAGGGCGTCGGGCGTGCGGGCCAGCGCGTCGCCGAAGCTCGCCACGTCGACGCCGGAGAGCTTCAGCTTCGCCGACTCGTCGTACCCGGGAAAACTCGCCTCCGCACCGAGCAGCCGCGTGGCGGCGACCTCGGCCATCGCATAGCCCGGAGCGACCAAACCGACGCATCGGTCGTCGAAGCTGGCCACCTCGCCGATCGCGAGGATGTGCGGATCGGACGTCGCACAGCGCTCGTCGATCAGCACGCCCCCGCGCGGGTGCACCGCGAGTTCGGCGTTGCGCGCCAGCTCGTCGCGCGGACGCACCCCCACCGTGAAGACCACGACGTCGGCGCGCTCGAACGATCCATCCTGGAACTCGAGAGCCGTGACAGCACCCGACTCGTCGGGGTCGAGTCGCGTCGTGCGCGCCTGCGTCCGCACCGCGATCCCCCGAGCCTCGAGCAGACGCCTGAGCATGCCGCCCCCCGCCGGATCGAGCTGCGCCGACATGAGCCGATCGGAGTACTGCACCACCGTGGTGTCGACGTCCATCCCCTGCAGGGCGCCCGCGGCCTCGAGTCCGAGCAGGCCGCCACCGATGACCGCGCCGCGCAGCGGCCGGCCGAGTGCGAGGGAGCGGTCGCGCACGAAGCGCTGCAGCGCCTGCACGTCATCGAGCGTGCGGTACACGAAGCACCCGGGGAGGTCGGCGCCGTCGACCGCCACCCTCGCCGCGTACGAGCCGGTGGCGAGCACGAGCGTGTCGTACCCGTAGGTGCGCCGGGAACGGGTGCGCACCGAGCGGCCCGCACGATCGATGCGCAGCACGCGGTCGTTCACCAGCAGCCGCACACGGGCGTCGCGGAAGACCGCGGGGTCGAGCTCGAGGTCGTCGGCGCTCGCGCCCGAGAAGAAGCTCGTCAGCCCGACGCGGTCGTACGGCCGACGCCCCTCGTCACCGATCACGGTGACCCGCACGTCGGCGTCGGCGCGGCTGAGGAGGCTCTCGACGAAACGGTGGGCCACCATGCCCGCCCCGACGACGAGGATCTCGTGCGGTGGGGTGATGGTGTCTTCCATGGGGCTCCTGTCGACCGGGGACTGTCGTGGTGGCGACGATAGGAGCGCCGTGTTTCCCGGAGAGGACGCTGGATGTTTCGCCCGTCGAACGATCTCCTCACAGATCGGTAACGGTCGTGTGAGGACGATGGCCCTCACCTCTCGGGCGCGGGCGTACTAGGCTGAGCCTCGTCCTTTCCGCCTCCCGCGGCCCGTCCGCGCAAGGAGAATCACCGTGTCTGCCACCGAGCCGTCGAAGCCGACTCCCCCCGTTCCCGCACCCCCTGCCGTGCCGATGCCCCGCAAGGTGCCGAGCCCGGCCGCCCTGGCGCCGAAGGCGCCCGCAGCCGCTCCCGCCGCGTCCTCCGCCGCATCGGCCGCCGAGTGGGGGCGGGTCTCGGAAGACGGCACCGTCGAGGTGCGAGAGGGTGAGACCTGGCGCGTCGTCGGACAGTATCCCGACGGCACGCCCGACGAGGCGCTCGCCTACTTCGTGCGCAAGTACGACGACATCGCGTTCAAGGTCAGCGCCCTCGAGCAACGTCAGCAGTCCGGCGGTGCGTCGGCGAGCGACCTCGCGAAGCAGGCGGCCCACCTCATCGACGAGGCGACGGATGCCGCGGCCGTCGGCGACCTGGCCGCGCTCCGCCGGCGCCTCGACGCACTGACCTCCTCCCTCTCCGAAGCGACCGAGCAGGAGGCGCAGCAGGCCAAGGAGCTGGTCGATCAGGCGATCGCCGAGCGGACCGCGCTCGTCGAGCGTGCCGAGGCCATCGCCGCACGCGACCTGACGAAGGTGCAGTGGAAGCAGATCACCGCCGAGCTGAACGAGCTCTTCGAGGCCTGGCAGGCGCAGCAGCAGAACGGACCCCGTCTGTCGAAGGGCGTCTCGCAGCAGCTCTGGAAGCGGTTCCGCGACGCCCGGGCGATCGTCGACAAGCAGCGTCGGGCGTTCTACTCCGAGCTCGACGACGCGCACAAGACGGCGCGCGACGCGAAGTCGCGTCTGGTCGAGCGGGCCGAGGCCCTCGCTCCCCGCGGCACGGACGGCATCCCGGCGTACCGCTCCCTGCTCGACGAATGGAAGGCCGCGGGCCGCGCCGGACGCAAGGCCGACGACGCGCTGTGGGCGCGCTTCAAGGCGGCCGGTGACGCGCTGTACGCCGCGCGCGCGGAGCAGGCGGCGGCGGAAGAGGCCGAGTCCGGGCCGAAGATCGAGGCGCGCGAAGCGCTCCTCGAAGAGGCGAAGGCGGTCGCGGACGAGTCGAACATCAAGCGCGCCCGCGCGCTGCTCACCCGCATCCAGCAGCAGTGGGACGAGACCGGCCGCATCTTCCCGCGTGAGAAGGAGCGCGCCCTGGACGACCGGTTGCGCGTCATCGAGCAGGCCCTCAAGGCGCGCGAAGACGTGGACTGGAAGAAGAACAACCCCGAGACGAAGGCGCGGGCCAACGACATGAGCTCTCAGCTCCTCGACGCGATCGAGAAGCTCGAGGCCGAACTGGCGGCAGCCGAGAAGGCGGGCGATGCGAAGGCGGCCAAGGCGGCGGCGGAAGCGCTCGAGGCACGCCGCGCCTGGCTGAGCGCGCTCGGCGGCTGACCGCGTTCTCCACAGCTCGGACACGAGCCCTCGCACGCGGGGTGCACTGCGCCACACTGGCCGCATGCACCCCGCGTTCCTGTACCTGTCCGGCACGCGGCTCAGTGCCGCGGAGCTCAGCGCCGCCCGCATCGACGGGCACGTCGTCGAGATCGGCGAGGGCTACGTCCCCGCCGACCTCATCGAGACCCCTGACCTGCGTGCCGGCGCGATGGCCCCGCTGGTGCGCTCCGGCATGGCCGCGGTCGGACCGACCGCCGCGTGGATCCACGGCGCCGGCGATGCCCCGCCGTCGGTGCATCATCTCAAGCGCGCGGTGGATCGACGAGGACGTCCACCGGTCAGCGGACGGCTGGTCTTCCATGACGCCCTGCTGGCGGCATCCGATCTCCGGTCGATCGGCGGCATCGCGGTGTCCACGCCCGTCCGCACCATGGTCGACCTCGCCACGGCGCTGCACCGCGACCCGCGGATGCGGGAGTGGATGAACCGGCTGTCGCTGGTCGTCCCCGACGTGGCAGCGGAGGCCGCCGAGTCGTTGCGCGCTCTGCATCGCGTGCCGGGCAGCCGAGCCGGCCTCGCGGCCCTCGAGCGTCTCGCTGTCAGGACGAGGTGACGCGGTAGACGTCGTACACGGCGTCGATGCGCCGCACGGCGTTCAGCACGCGGTCGAGGTGCACGGCGTCGCCCATCTCGAACACGAAGCGGCTGAGCGCCAGACGGTCGTCGTTGGTCGTGACGGTCGCCGACAGGATGTTCACGTGATGCTCGCTGAGCACCCGCGTCACGTCGGAGAGCAGTCCGGAGCGGTCCAGCGCCTCCACCTGGATCTGCACGCGGAAGACGCTCTTCTTCGTCGGCGCCCACGAGACGTCGACGAATCGATCCTGCTCCGAGCTGAGCGCCTTCACGTTGACGCAGTCGGCTCGATGCACCGACACCCCGCTCCCCCGGGTGACGAAGCCGACGATCGGGTCGCCGGGCACGGGAGTGCAGCACTTGGCGAGCTTGACGAGGATGTCGGCCGCACCGCGCACGAGCACCCCGGAATCGCCGGCGCGCGGCTCGCGCGTGGGAACGCTGCCGGGCAGGTCGATCGTCCCCGTGACGGGATCGGTCGTCGCGACGAGCGCGGTGACCTTCTCGAGCACCGACTGGGTCGAGACGTGCCCCTCTCCGACCGCCGCGTACAGCGCCGACACGTCTTCGTAGTGCAGCTGCTGGGCCACCTCGGCGAACGAGTCCTGGCTCATGAGCTTCTGCAGCGGGAGGTTCTGGCGGCGCATCGCGCGGGCGATGGCCTCCTTGCCCTGCTCGATCGCCTCTTCGCGGCGCTCCTTGGTGAACCAGCCGCGGATCTTGTTGCGGGCCCGGGTGCTCGCCACGAAGCCGAGCCAGTCCTGACTCGGTCCGGCATCCGGGTTCTTCGAGGTGAACACCTCGACGACGTCGCCGCTCTTCAGCACCGATTCCAGCGGGACCAGCCGGCCGTTGACCTTGGCACCCATGGTGCGATGGCCGATCTCGGTGTGCACGGCGTAGGCGAAGTCCACCGGCGTCGCACCGGCCGGAAGGCCGATCACGCGCCCCTTCGGCGTGAAGACGTACACCTCCTTCGCGCCGATCTCGAAACGGAGGGAGTCGAGGAACTCTCCCGGATCGGCGGTCTCGGCCTGCCAGTCGGAGATGTGGGCGAGCCACGCCATGTCGGTGTCGGAGGCGCGGACCTCGGTCTTGCCGCCGCCGTTCATCCGCTCCTTGTACATCCAGTGCGCGGCGACACCGTACTCGGCCTGATGATGCATCTCGTGCGTGCGGATCTGGATCTCGACCGTCCGGCCCGCCGGACCGATCACCGTGGTGTGCAGCGACTGGTAGAGGTTGAACTTCGGGGTGGCGATGTAGTCCTTGAACCGTCCGGGCAGCGGGGTCCATCGGGCGTGGATGGCGCCGAGCACGGCATAGCAGTCGCGCACCGACGCGACCAGGACGCGGATGCCGATCAGGTCGTAGATGTCGTCGAACTCGCGACCGCGCACCACCATCTTCTGATACACCGAGTACAGCTGCTTCGGACGGCCCACGACCTTGCCGCGGATGCGCAGATCGCGCAGATCCTCGTCGATCTCCTCGACGACCTGTCCCAGGTACTTCTCGCGCTGCGGCGTGCGCTGCGCGATCAGACTGTGGATCTCGTTGTAGATCTTCGGATGCAGCACCGCGAACGACAGGTCCTCGAGCTCCGACTTGATCGCCTGGATGCCGAGACGATTCGCCAGCGGCGCGTAGATCTCCAGCGTCTCCTTGGCCTTCTTCGCCGCCTTCTCGGGCGAGACGAAGCCCCACGTCCGCGCGTTGTGCAGGCGATCGGCGAGCTTGATGAGCAGGACGCGGATGTCCTTCGACATCGCGACGATCATCTTGCGGACCGTCTCGGCCTGCGCGCTCTCGCCGTACTTGACCTTGTCGAGCTTCGTGACGCCGTCGACGAGCATGGCGACCTCGTCGCCGAACTCGGCGGTGAGGTCGGTCAGGGCGTAGCCGGTGTCCTCCACCGTGTCGTGCAGCAGCGCGGCGGCGATCGCCCGCGGCCCGAGACCGAGCTCGGCGAGGATCTGCGCGACCGCGAGCGGATGGGTGATGTAGGGCTCGCCGCTCTGGCGCTTCTGCCCCTGGTGCTTCTCCTTCGCGACCGCGTACGCGCGCTCGATCACCGGGAAGTCGCCGCGCGGATGGTTCGTGCGAACCGTGCGGATCAGATTGTCGAGGTCGTTGATTCTCGAGGCGCGGGAGAAGATGCGGGGAACCAGCCGTCGCAGGCTCGAGCCCTGCGACGTCGTCTGCGGTTCCGCCATCCGTTCACCTCCCGAACCTTCTCATCCTACGCGTGCTGTGCGGGACGATCGCCCGCGGAGGGGGCGGTCAGGCCTCGACCGACGCCTTGCTGCGGGCCTCGCGGATGCGCGCGTCGCGCTCCTTGATCCGCGGCTCGTTCTCGCGGAACAGCGAGTACAGCGGCGCCGCGACGAACAACGTCGAGTACGTCGCCACCAGGATGCCGACGAAGATCGACAGCGAGATGTCGGTGAGCGACTCCGCGCCGAGCCAGAACGCGCCGATGAAGAGCACGGCGCCGACCGGGAGCGCGGCGACGACCGACGTGTTGATCGAGCGCACGAGCGTCTGGTTGACGGCGAGGTTCACCGACTCGCCGAACAGACGGGCCGACTTCTCGCCGTCCTCGGTCGTGTTCTCACGGATCTTGTCGAACACGACCGTGGTGTCGTACAGCGAGTACGCGAGGATCGTCAGGAAGCCGATCACGGCGGCCGGCGAGATCTCGAAACCGGCCAGGGCGTAGACGCCGACCGTGATCACGAGCACGTCGAGCAGGCCCAGGATGGCCGCTGCCGACATCTTCCAGGTGCGGAAGTAGATCGCGAGGATGAGGAAGGTCAGGGCGAGGAAGATGGCGAGACCCCACAGCGACTGCTTCGTGACGTTCTCACCCCACGCCGGTCCGATGAACGACGACGTGACGCTGTCGGCGTCGACCTCGTAGGCCGAGGCCAGGGCGGCGGCCACCTGCTGAGTCTCGTCGGCGCTCATCTGGTCGGTCTGCACGCGGATGTCGGTGTCGTTGACGACGACCACCTTCGTCGCGGCACCCGGGACGACGGATCGGACGGCGTCGCTCGCCGTGCTCTGATCGCGGCTGTCGGGCGCCTGCACGGTGAACTGCGAACCGCCGGTGAACTCGATCGAGAACTGGATCGGCCGGATCAGCGGCACGAGCGCCGAGCCGACGACCAGCACGATCGCGATGATGAACCAGAGCCGTCGCCTGCCGACGAACGGGAAGGAGGTCTTCCCCGTGTACAGGTTGTTGCCGAATTCGTTCATGGAAGGCATCAGGCGTCTCCCTCCCTGGTGTCGCTGGTGGGACTGTCTGCTCTCGACGGCTTCTCGGCGGCGAGGGCCTCGGCGCGCTTGCGCTCGGCGATCGTCTGCCGTCGTTCTGCCTCGCCGCGCGACCGGGCGTTCCTCGCCCCTCGTCCCGCCGTCGAGGTGGCGACCTCGCGGAACTGGGAACGGCTGCGGTAGACGGCACCGAGCGATTCGGGATCGAGACCCGAGAGCCGGTGTCCGCCGCCGAAGAACCGGGTGCGGGCGAGGAGCTGCATGACGGGGTGCGTGAAGATCACGAAGATGAACACGTCGATGAGGGTGGTGAGCCCCAGCGTGAAGGCGAAGCCCTTCACCGTCGAGTCGGCGAGGATATAAAGCACGACGGCGGCGAGGATGTTGATCGACTTCGAGATGTAGATCGTGCGCTTCGCGCGGCCCCAGCCGTCTTCGACAGCCGACGTGATCGACTTGCCGTCGCGCAGCTCGTCGCGGATGCGCTCGAAGTAGACGATGAACGAGTCGGCCGTGAATCCGATCGAGACGATCAGACCCGCGACGCCGGCGAGCGAGAGCCGGAACCCGATCCGCCAGGCGAGGATGCAGATGATGATGTACGTCAGCACGGCCATCACCGCGATCGACGCGATGATCACCGACCCGAGTGCCCGATACACGATGAGCGAGTAGATCGCGACCAGCGCGAGGCCGATGAGACCCGCGATCAGGCCGATCTGCAGCTGCTGCGTGCCAAGGGTCGCCGAGATCGTGTCGGAGCTCTGCACGGTGAAGCTGAGCGGCAGCGCTCCGAACTTCAGCTGGTCGGCCAGCGTCGTGGCGCTCTCCTGCGTGAAGCTGCCCGAGATGCTGGGGCGCCCGTCGAGGATCACGCCGTTCATCCTCGGTGCGCTGATCACGCGGCCGTCGAGCACGAACGCGAACTGGTCGCGCGGCGACAGGCCGTCGATGCGGTTCTGGTTCAGACGGGTGCTGACCTTGCCGAAGGCGTTGCCGCCGGCGCTGTTCATCGTCAGCTGGACGAGCCATGCGCCGGTCTTGGGGTCGCGGCCCGACGTCGCGTCGGTGATCGCCGTGCCGTCGAGCTCGGCCGGCCCGAGGAGGAACTTGGCCGTGCCGGTCTCATCGCATGCGATGAGCGGCTCGTCCTTGGGAGCGCGGGCCGGGTCGTTGTCGGGGTCGGCGCAGTCGTACGCCTGGAACTCCGCCGCGAGCTTGTCGGTCACCCACGACAGATCGCTCGCATCGGTCGGCTCGGCCGTCGGCGTCGCGTTCAACGAGGGATCGGGCGACGGATACGGCGTGGAGTTGCCGTCGTCGCCGATGAACTCCGTGCTCGCGGCCGTCGTGTAGAGCACCGGACGGAACTCGAGCTGGGCGCTGGACTGGATGCGCTCTCGCGTCTGCTCGTCGGCCACGCCCGGGATCTGGACGACGATGTTCTGGCCGCCCTCGGTGGTGATGTCGGCCTCAGCCACGCCCGACGCGTCGACGCGCTGGCGGATGATGGCCGCGGCCTGGTCGAGCTGCTCCGCCGTCGGCGCAGCGCCGTCTTCGGTCTCGGCGCTCAGGACGATCTGGGTGCCGCCCTGCAGGTCGAGGGCCAGCTCGGGCGACCAGGAGCTCGCCGCTCCCCCGTCGCCGTCCTTGAAGACGTAGACGCCCAGCGAGTTGATGCCGAAGAGGACGCCCGTCACGAGGAGCAGGCCGAGGAGGACCCGCCAGGCGTGACGGACCGGAGAGGATGAAGCCACGTGTGTTCAGCTTTCTGAGATGCCGGCGCTGCGAGAGGCCGCGCGGGCGGCGGTCTTACTTGTCGTCGGCGTCGCGCTCGAGACGAGCGCGCGTCTCCTCGGTGGTCTCGACCGCCGGGACGTCGGTCTTCTCCACCACGTCATCGACGACCACGTCGTCCTCGACCACGGCGACGGGCTCCTCCACGACGACGTCCTTCGGCTCGACGATGCGGAGGATCGCCTGGCTGTGCACCTCGATCACCGTGCCGGGAGCGATCTCGACGAGCGCGGGGGCGTCGAGGTCTTCCGGGTCGTAGGCGACGATCGTGCCGTAGATGCCGCCCTGGAGCAGCACCTTGACGCCGGGAACGGTCTTCGACGCCTTCTCCTCCTGCTCGGCCTTCATCTGCTTCGTGCGCTTGCGCGTGTTGAAGATCATGAAGACCAGGAGGACGGCGAGGAGGCCGAAGAGGACAAATTCCATGGGCATGGGGAAGCGCCTTTCTCAGGTGCACGCACCAGCCTTTGGGCGCACAGAGGTGTATCCGGGAAGTCTTCAGCGATTATAGGTCATCGAGCCGCAGCGTCCCGTCCGGATGCGGCATACCGAGATGCGCGTAGGCCTCGGGCATCGCGACCCGGCCGCGAGGGGTGCGGCCGAGGAATCCGATGCGCACGAGATACGGCTCCACGACGCTTTCGACCGTCTCGGCCTCCTCTCCCACCGCCACCGCGAGGGTGCCGAGGCCCACCGGTCCGCCGCGGAAGCGTCGGACGAGCGCGTCGAGGACCGCGCGGTCGAGCCGATCGAGCCCGATCGCGTCGACGTCGTACAGGTCGAGCGCCGCGCGCACGTCGTCGATCGTCGCCGCCCCGCCGCCGTGCACCAGCGCGTAGTCGCGTACTCGGCGGAGCAGCCGGTTGGCGATCCGCGGCGTTCCGCGCGACCGTCGGGCGATCTCGGCGAGCGAGTCCCGGGGCAGCTCGACGCCCAGCACCGTCGCCGACCGCCCGATGACCTGCTCGAGCTCCGATTCGTCGTAGAACTCGAGATGACCGGTGAAGCCGAACCGGTCACGCAGCGGGTTGGGCAGCAGCCCGGAGCGCGTGGTGGCGCCCACGAGGGTGAACGGCGCGAGTTCGAGCGGGATGCTGGTCGCACCGGCGCCCTTGCCGACCATGATGTCGATGCGGTAGTCCTCCATCGCGAGGTACAGCATCTCCTCGGCCGAGCGAGCCATGCGATGGATCTCGTCGATGAAGAGGACCTCGCCCGGCACCAGACTCGACAGCAGCGCGGCGAGATCGCCGGCGTGCTGGATGGCCGGACCGCTCGACAGCCGCAGCGGACGGTCGCTCTCATGGGCGACGATCATCGCCAGCGTGGTCTTGCCGAGCCCGGGAGGGCCCGCGAGGAGGATGTGATCGGCCGGCCTGCTCTGGATGCGCGCGGCGTCGAGGAGCAGCTGCAGCTGGCCTCGGACCTTCTGCTGTCCGACGAACTCGCCCAGGCTCGCCGGACGCAGCGCGCCCTCGATCGCCAGCTCGGTCTCGTCGGCCGGCTCGGCGGCATCGCGCGCGTCAGCCACGCGACGGACCCCCCTGCGCTGGACCGAGCAGAGCCAGGGTGCGACGCAGCAGCAGCGCCACCGATGCGCTCTCCGTCTCGGTGGCCTCTTCGGCCGTCTGTGCCGCCGCCTCGGTGGCCACCTTCTCCGACCATCCCAGACCCACCAGTGCCGCGGCGACCTGCGACACGATGTCGCCGGCCGCCGATGACGTCGGCATCCGGCTCGTGGCGGACGGATGCACCTTCCCGGCGAGCTGCACGACGATGAGCTTGGCCGTCTTGGGGCCGATGCCCGACACACGCCGGAACGGCGCATCGTCCTCGGCGGTCACGGCATCCGCGATCTGATCGACGGTCAGGTGCGACAGCACCCCGAGTGCGGACTTCGGCCCGACTCCGGTGACGCTGATGAGCAGGCCGAAGATCTCGAGCTCGGCCCGATCCGCGAAGCCGTACAGGGTGAGAGCGTCCTCCCGGACGATGAGACTGGTGTGCAGACGCAGCTGCTCGCCCACCGTCGCGGTGTGAGCCACATCGACGGGGACGAACACGGAGAATCCGACCCCGCCCACCTCGACGACCACCTGGTCGGACGCCGCGTGCAGGACGACGCCGTGCAGAGAGGAGATCATCCCCCCACCCTACGGGGCTGCTCGTAGGTATGTTCGAGCGACACGCTCGGCATCCGCCCACGCCCGCTGCGCGGGGGTCTGCGCGTCGCGCGAGCCGGGGGCGGCGGCGCCTCGACGCCAGGCGTGGCACAGGGCGATGGCGAGGGCGTCGGCGGCGTCGGCGGGCTGCGGGGGTGCGTCGAGACGGAGGATGCGCGCGATCATCGCCTGCACCTGGCGCTTGTCGGCCGAGCCGTAGCCGGTCACGGCCGCCTTCACCTCGCTCGGCGTGTGGGTGGCCGCCGGCAGGCCCGCCTCCGACGCGATCAACAGCGCGACACCGCTCGCCTGGGCGGTGCCCATCACGGTGTGCGTGTTCTGCTGGGCGAAGACGCGCTCGACGGCCACGGCGTCCGGACGATGCTCCGCGATCGCCTCCCGGATGCCCGCCGCGACGACGGCGAGCCGGTCGCCGATCTCAGCGTCGGGCGCCGAGCGGATCACGCCGACGTGCACGAGGGTGCCGCGACGCGCACGGTCGACATCGACGATGCCCACGCCGCACCGGGTGAGGCCGGGGTCGATACCGAGCACGCGCAGGGAGGAGGTCACCCCTCGAGGCTATGCCGAGCGATCGCCGTCGTCGGTGAGGCTCGCCTCAGGCGTCGTCGTTCTCGAGCTCGGCCTGCACCTCGGCCGACAGGTCGAAGTTCGTGAAGACGTTCTGCACGTCCTCGCTGTCTTCGAGAGCGTCGATGAGGCGGAAGATCTTGCGCGCCGTGTCGGCGTCGATCTCGACCTTGAGGTTGGGCACGAACTCCACGTCGGCCGATTCGTAGTCGATGCCGGCATCCTGCAGCGCCGTGCGCACCGCCACCAGATCGGTGGCCTCGGTGATGATCTCGAAGCCCTCGGCGTGCGGCTCGATCTCCTCGGCCCCGGCCTCGAGCGCCGCCATCATCACATCGTCTTCGGTGGTGCCCTCCGACCCGACGACGATGACGCCCTTGCGGCTGAAGTTGTAGGCGACGCTTCCCGGGTCAGCGAGCGTGCCGCCGTTGCGGCTGAGCGCGGTGCGCACCTCGGCCGCCGCACGGTTCTTGTTGTCGGTCAGACACTCGATCATGAGCGCCACGCCGTTGGGGCCGTAGCCCTCGTACATGATCGAGGTGTACTCGACGGCCTCGCCGCCGATGCCGGCGCCACGCTTGACGGCGCGGTCGATGTTGTCTTTCGGGACCGACGTCTTCTTGGCCTTCTGCACCGCATCGAACAGCGTCGGGTTGCCCGCGAGATCGGCGCCGCCGAGCTTGGCCGCAACCTCGATGTTCTTGATGAGCTTGGCCCAGGACTTCGCGCGACGCGCGTCGATGACGGCCTTCTTGTGCTTCGTGGTCGCCCACTTGGAATGCCCGGACATAGGTCTCCGCTCGTCGAATCCGCCCCGGAGCTCGCGCCCAGGGCATCGTCCAGTCTATCGAACGGGCATCGCGGCCGCGGCACGCCGCCGCACCGCCCCTGGTGCGGCGGGCACGAGAGGTGTAGGCCTGAGCCATGGACGACAGCGGACACGACGACACGTTCCGCGCCCTCGACGCGGCCCATCGCGCCGCGGCGGCGTTCCTCGACACGGTCGACGAGCGCCCCGTCTGGCCGCGCGCGACGCTCGACGACATGCTCGAGGCCTTCGGCGGGCCGTTGCCGCCGGACGGCGCCGATCCGGCGACCGTGGTCGAGGAGATGGCGGAGCGGGCCGACCCCGGGCTCGTCGCCATCCCCGGCGGACGCTTCTTCGGATTCGTGATCGGAGCCACGCATCCCGCCGCTCTCGCCGCCGACTGGCTGGTCTCGGCGTGGGACCAGAACTCGGGATCGGCGACGCTGACGCCGGCGACCGTCGCGCTGGAGCGCGTGGCGGGTCGCTGGATGCTGGAGCTGCTGGGGCTGCCGGCGACGTCGAGCGTGGGGTTCGTCACCGGCGGTCAGCTCGCGAACTTCACGTGTCTCGCCACCGCGCGCCACGCCGTGCTCGCCCGCGCCGGATGGGACCTCGCCGAGAGCGGACTCCGCGGCGCTCCCCCGCTGCGCTTCGTCGTCGGCGCCGACCGGCACGGGTCGGTCGACCGTGCCACACGATTCCTCGGCATGGGTCGCTCAGAGCTGACGATCGTCGAATCCGACGATCAGGGGCGGATGCGGCCGGACGCCCTCGACGCCGCCCTCGCCGACGGGGACGGTCCGCTGATCGTGTGTCTGCAGGCGGGCGAGGTGCACACCGGCGCGTTCGACGACTTCGCCGCCCTGATCCCCCTCGCGAAGCGCCATGGCGCATGGGTGCACGTCGACGGCGCGTTCGGGCTGTGGGCGGCGGCATCCGACTCGTTGCGTCCGCTCACGAGCGGGATGGCGGATGCCGACTCATGGGCGACCGACGCCCACAAGACGCTGAACGTGCCGTACGACTGCGGCATGGCGATCGTTCGCGATCCGGCCGACTCGATCGCCGCCTTCCGCACCGGCGGCGACTATCTCATCTACTCCGGACTCGACCCGTGGGACGTGACGCCCGAGCTGTCGCGACGCGCCCGGGGCGTGCCCGCGTGGGCGGCCCTGCGCAGCCTCGGCCGCTCGGGCATCGCTGCGCTCGTCGACCGGCTGCACCGCAACGCGGTGGAGATGGCATCGGGCCTGCGGTCGCTCGACGGGATCGAGGTGCTGAACTCCGTCGACTACACCCAGGTGATGTTCGGCGCACGGACCGATGCCGCGACCCGCGCCCTGGGCGCCGCGATCCTCGCCGACGGCACCGCGGCGGTGACCGGAGCGGAATGGCGGGGTCGCGCGGTGCTGCGATGCTCGATGTCGTCCTGGGCGACGACACCGGACGACATCGCGAGGTCGGTCGCAGCTGTCGGTGCGCTCCTGGCGACCTAGGCGGGAACGGCGGCGAAGGAGCGCACGCGCTCGAGGAAGCGGCGGTGGAACCGCGTCTCGCCGGTGATCTCGGGGTGAAAGCTCAATCCGAGCAGCGCGCCCTGCTCGACGGCCACGACCCGTCCGTCGGAGAGGGCGGCGAGCGGTGCAGCCTCGGGACCCACCGATTCGACCACCGGTCCGCGGATGAACGCCGCTCGCACCGGCGCATCTCCCAGCTCGGGCACGACCAGCTCCGACTCGAAGGACTCGACCTGGCGCCCGAACGCGTTGCGCCGCACGACGGCGTCGAGCCCGCCGAAGGACTGCTGCCCCTCGATCGCGTCGACGACCGTGTCGGCCAGCATGATGAGTCCCGCGCACGTGCCGAGCATCGGCATCCCCATCCGGATGGCGCGGCGGATCGGCTCCTGCATCCCGAAGGTGCGAGACAGCTTGTCGATGACGGTGGACTCGCCCCCGGGGATCACGAGCCCGTCGACCGCGGCGAGTTCGGCCGGGCGACGCACCGGCGTGACATCGGCGCCGAGCCCCGCGAGCAGGGCGGCGTGCTCGCGCACGTCGCCCTGCAGGGCGAGCACGCCGACCGACGGATTACCAGCCACGCTCGGCGAGGCGGTGCGGGGCGGGGAGGTCCGACACGTTGATGCCGACCATCGCCTCACCCAGCCCGCGCGAGACCTCGGCGATGACCTTCGCGTCGTCGTAGAACGTCGTCGCCTTGACGATGGCCTTGGCGCGCTCGGCGGGGTTGCCCGACTTGAAGATGCCCGAGCCGACGAACACGCCGTCGGCGCCCAGCTGCATCATCATCGCCGCGTCGGCGGGCGTCGCCACGCCACCGGCGACGAAGAGGACCACCGGGAGCTTCCCCGTCTCGGCGATCTCGGCGACCAGCTCGTACGGGGCCTGCAGCTCCTTCGCCGCGACGAACAGCTCGTCCTTCGGAAGCGCCGTGAGGGCCGCGATCTCGCCGCGGATCTTCCGGATGTGCTTCATGGCCTCGGAGACGTCGCCGGTACCGGCCTCGCCCTTGGAGCGGATCATCGCCGCACCCTCGTTGATCCGGCGCAGGGCCTCTCCCAGGTTGGTGGCACCGCAGACGAACGGCACGGTGAAGCCGAACTTGTCGATGTGGTTCACGTAGTCGGCCGGAGAGAGCACCTCGGACTCGTCGATGTAGTCGACGCCGAGCTCCTGCAGCACCTGCGCCTCGACGAAGTGACCGATGCGGGCCTTCGCCATCACCGGGATCGAGACCGCATCGATGATGCTGTCGATCATGTCGGGATCGCTCATCCGCGACACGCCGCCCTGCGCGCGGATGTCGGCCGGGACCCGTTCCAGTGCCATGACGGCGACGGCACCGGCATCCTCGGCGATCTTCGCCTGCTCGGAGGTGACGACGTCCATGATGACGCCGCCCTTGAGCATCTCCGCGAGCCCGCGCTTGACGCGGGAGGAACCGGTGGTGGTCTGGTCTGCCATGGGTGCTCCTGTCGAAGGCGCCACAAACGGTGGCACAGAGTACGGATTGATCTAGGCCAAACATAGCACTGTCCGATTCGACCTAGAATCGAGGCAGGGACCCCATGAGCGACGACATCACAGGAACGACCGCGGCCGACATCGCCGACAGCGTCCGCAGCCTCCGCGACCGCGGGGTCCTCCGAGCGGGGAATCCCCTGCCGCCCGTGCGCGAGCTCGCTGCCCGGCTCGGCGTCAACCGCAACACCGCCGTCGCCGCGTACCGGCAGCTCGCCCAGGCGGGCCTGGTCGTCTCGCGCGGTCGCGCCGGCACCGTGGTGGCCGGCATCGAGGCCGTCGCGCAGGAGGGCTACGCCGCCGACACCGTCCTCCGCGACATCGGCACCGGCAACCCCGACCCCCGGCGCATCCCCGACCCGTCGCGCGCTCTGGTGAACATCGCCGGCCGCCCCGTGCTCTACGGCGAGCCCGTGATCGACCGCGACCTCGACGACTGGGCGCGCGCCTGGGTCGCAGCGGACCTCGCCGCCGACTTCCGCATCACGATCACGAGCGGAGCGGTCGACGCCGTCGAACGGCTGCTCGCCCAGGCCCTGATGCGCGACGACGCCGTCGCTCTCGAGGACCCGTGCTTCCTCGCCAGCATCCACACCGTGCGGCTCGGCGGGTATCGCGCCGTCGCCGTGCCGGTCGACGACGAGGGCATGACGGTCGACGGACTCCGCGCCGCCCTCGACGCGGGCGTGCGGGCGGTGATCTGCACGCCGCGTGCGCAGAACCCCACCGGCGCGAGCCTGTCACCCGAGCGCGCCGCCGCGCTGCGCGCCGTGCTGGCCGATCATCCCTACGTGCTGATCATCGAGGACGACCACTTCTCGATGCTGTCGCAGCGGCGCTACGAGACGCTCATCGGCCCGGATCACCGCCGCTTCGCCCTCGTGCGCTCGGTGTCGAAGTTCCTCGGCCCCGACATGTGCCTCGCGGTCGCGGCCACCGATCCCGAGACGGCCGAGCGGCTCGCGATGCGGCTCAGTCCCGGCACGACCTGGGTCAGCCACCTGCTGCAGCGGCTCGCCCTGACCCAGCTCACCGACGACGCCGTGACCGCAGAGGTCGCTGCGGCCGCCACGCACTACGCCGAGCGGAACGCGGCGTTCGCGGAGCGCCTGCGCGCACGCGGCATCGACGCACCGGCATCCGACGGCCTGAGCCTGTGGATCGAACTCCCGCGTTCGGCGCGCACGGTCGCCGAGCGGCTCATGCGCCGGGGCTGGCTCGCCCGCACCGGCGACGAGTTCGCACTCGACGACCGAGCCGAGCCGTCGCGTCACCTGCGGCTCACCGTGCACGACCTGGACGACGAGGATGCTGCGACGCTCGTCGACGACATCGTCTCCGCCGTCCGCTGACCACCCGCCGCGGGCATCCGCTCGCCTTGAATGAAAGGATCGGAGAATGAGGATCCTCTCCATCCAGTCGGCCGTCGCCTACGGCCACGTCGGGAACTCGGCCGCGGTGTTCCCCCTGCAGCGCATCGGCGTGGAGGTGCTGCCGGTCTACACCGTCACGTTCTCCAACCACACCGGGTACGGCGCCTGGCGCGGCCCGCTGATCGACCCCGCCGACGTGCGCGAGGTCATCACCGGCATCGAGGAGCGCGGCGCCTTCGAGCGCATCGACGCGGTCCTCAGCGGGTATCAGGGCGGCGAAGGCATCGGCGACGTCATCATCGACGCCGTGGCGCGTGTGAAGGCGGCGAACCCGAAGGCCGTCTACGCGTGCGATCCCGTCATGGGGAACGCGAAGTCCGGATGCTTCGTCGCGCCGGCGATCCCGATCCTGCTGCGCGAGCGCGTGGTGCCGGTGGCCGACATCATCACGCCGAACCAGTTCGAGCTGGGCTTCCTCACCGGAACCGAGCCCGACACGCTCGAGTCGACCCTCGCATCCGTCGACCTGGCGCGCGCGCTGGGGCCGAGCACGGTGCTGGTGACCAGCGTCGAGCGGCCCGATCGCGAGGAGGGGACGATCGAGATGCTGGCCGTCGACGACGCCGGCGCCTGGATCGTGCAGACCCCGCACCTGCCGATGAAGGCGAACGGCTCCGGCGACGTCACCGCGGCCCTGTTCACAGCGCACTACGTCGAGACGGGCAGCGCGCGCACCGCGCTCGAGCGCACGGCCTCGAGCGTGTTCGACCTGCTGAAGACGACGCTCGACTCCGGTGAGCGCGAACTGCAGCTCGTCGAGGCGCAGGAGTTCTACGCTCATCCGCGCCTGCAGTTCACGGCCCGCCAGGTGCGCTGAATCCGCTCAGCGGCCGGGATGCGGCCAGGCGTTCGCGACGGCCTCGCGCACCTCTCCCAGGAGCTGCGGCAGCGCCTTCGTCTTCGCGATGATCGGGAAGAAGTTGGCGTCGGTCGCCCAACGCGGAACGACGTGCTGATGCAGGTGCTCGGCCACGCCCGCGCCCGCGACGGCACCCTGATTCATGCCGAGGTTGAACCCGTCGCACCGTGACACCTCGCGCAGCACCCGCATCGCCGTCTGCGTGAGGGAGCCGATCTCGGCGACCTCCGCCGCTGTCGCCTGATCGTAGGTGGCGATGTGCCGGTAGGGGCACACCAGGAGGTGACCGGAGTTGTAGGGGAAGAGGTTGAGCAATACGTACGCGGTCTCACCGCGCGCCACGATGAGTCGATCGGCGTCGGCATGCTTGGGCGCCTCGCAGAACGGGCACTCCTCGCGGAGCGGCTCCGGGCCGGCCTGGATGTAGGCCATCCGGTGCGGGGTCCACAGGCGCTGGAACTCGTCGGGGACTCCGGCCAGGAGACCGCCGTCTTCGATCTCGGTCACCGGACGTTCTCCCCGTGCACGGTCACGAGAGATCCCCCGCCGTCTGCACCAGCGCGTGCGAGTCGATCGCGCTGCGGATCCGGGCGACCGCGTCGGCGATCGGCACCCCGTTCTCCTGCGAGCCGTCGCGGTAGCGGAACGAGACGGTTCCGGCATCCCGGTCGGTCTCCCCCGCGATCAGCAGCAGCGGCACCTTGCCGGTCGTGTGGGTGCGGATCTTCTTCTGCATCCGGTCGTCGGACGTGTCGAGCTCGGCCCGCACCCCCGCATCGCGCAGCGTGCGGATCACGTCGCCGAGATAGTCGGCGTAGTCCTCGGCCACGGGGATGCCCACCACCTGGACGGGAGAGAGCCACACCGGGAAGTCGCCGGCATAGTGCTCGAGCAGGATCGCGAAGAAGCGCTCGATCGAGCCGAACAGCGCCCGGTGGATCATGATCGGGCGCTTCTTCTGCCCGTCCTTGTCCATGAACTCGAGATCGAAGCGCTCGGGCAGGTTCGGGTCGACCTGAACGGTCGACAGCTGCCACGTGCGTCCGATCGCGTCGCGCGTCTTGAGGTCGATCTTCGGACCGTAGAACGCCGCCTCCCCGGGAACCTCGGTGAGTTTGAGGCCGGATGCCACGGCGACACGGCGCAGCGCCTCGGTCGACGTCTCCCAGAACTCGTCGGAGCCGATCCACTTCGCCTTCTCGTCGTCCTTCATCGAGAGTTCGAGCTCGAAGTCGGTGAGGCCGAAATCGCGCAGCATCGACAGGATGAAGTCGAGCACCTTCGCGACCTCGCCCTCGAGCTGGTCGGGCGTGACGAACAGGTGCGAGTCGTCCTGCGTGAAGCCGCGCACGCGCGTGAGACCGTGCAGCGCGCCCGAGAGCTCGTTGCGGTAGACCGTGCCGTTCTCCGCGAAGCGCAGGGGGAGATCACGGTAACTGCGCGCACGCTCCTTGTAGATGAGGATGTGCATCGGGCAGTTCATGGGCTTCAGGTAGTAGTCCTGGCCCTGCTTCGTGATCTCGCCGTTCTCGTCGCGCTCCTCGTCCATCACGATCGGCGGGAACATGCCCTCTTTGTAGGTGACGAGGTGGTTCGAGGTGAGGAAGAGGTCTTCCTTTGAGATGTGCGGGGTGTACACGTAGGTGTAGCCGCCCTCGATGTGGCGCTTGCGGGCGTGCTGCTCCATCTCGCCGCGGATCATGCCGCCGCGGGGATGCCAGACCGACAGGCCCGAGCCGATCTCGTCGGGGAACGAGAAGAGGTCGAGCTCCTTGCCGAGACGGCGGTGGTCGCGCTTGGCGGCCTCCTCGAGCCGGTGCTGGTAGGCGCGCAGCTCGTCCTTCGTCGGCCACGCCGTGCCGTAGATGCGCTGCAGCTGCGGGTTCGTCTCGCTGCCTCGCCAGTACGCGGCGGCGATGCGGGTGAGATCCCAGCCGTTGCCGATCATGCGGGTGTTCGGCAGATGGGGGCCGCGGCAGAGGTCCTTCCAGACGACCTCGCCGTCGCGGGTCGTGTTGTCGTAGATCGTGAGCTCGCCCTCGCCGACCTCGACGGATGCCCCCTCGACCTTGCCCACCTGGGTCCCTGAGCTCGTCGAAGGGCCCTTGAGGCCGATCAGCTCGAGCTTGAAAGGCTCGTCGGCGAGCTCGGCGCGCGCCTCATCGTCGGTGACGACACGGCGGACGAACCGCTGGCCCTCGCGGACGATCCGCTGCATCTCCTTCGTGATGGCCTTGAGGTCATCGGGGGTGAACGGCGTCTCGACACCGAAGTCGTAGTAGAACCCGTCGGTGATGGGCGGGCCGATGCCGAGATTCGCCTGCGGGTTGATGCGCTGCACCGCCTGGGCGAGGACGTGCGCGGTCGAGTGCCGCAGGATTGCAAGCCCGTCCGCGCTGTCGATCGTGACCGGCTCCACCTCGTCGGACTCGGTCACGACCGTGGCGAGATCCTTGAGGTCGCCGTTGACGCGCATCGCGACGACGTTTCGGTCAGAGAACAGGGCGAAGCCGTCGTGCGGCCGGGCGTTGTCAGGCACAGAAACTCTCCATCTGGGTCGGTACCCAGGTTACTCGCACGGCACCGTCGCGCCGACCGTCACGAGACGGGATCGGATGCCGTCGTCGACGCGGCGGGCGCGACGATGATGATCGCGGCCCCGACCAGGGCGACCGCGGAACCCACCCAGTCCCACAGCGTCGGGCGGAACCCGTCGACGATGATCCCCCACGCCAGGGACCCGGCGATGAAGACACCGCCGTAGGCGGCGAGGACGCGGCCGAAGTTCGCATCGGGTTGCAGGGCCGCGATGAAGCCGTAGGCCCCCAGGGCCATGACGCCCAGCACGGCGGGCAGCCAGCCCCGATCCTCCTTCACCGCCTGCCAGATGAGCCAGGCGCCGCCGATCTCTGCGAGGGCGGCGAGGACGAAGAGGACGGCGATGCGCAAGACGGTCACGGGGACAGTGTCGCAGGGCGCGATTCACGACGCGACCGCACGACGCCGGGTGGATGCGAGGACGACGCCGAACGCGGCGATGCGCTGCGGTGGCGGGTAGCGTGGCCGCATGAGAGCACTCGCCCGCTGGATCCTCGCACTCGCCCTCGCCGCGATCGGCGTGCTGCACTTCACCGCGACCCGGGGCTTCCGTGTCGTGGTGCCGGAGTGGGCCACCAGCCTCACGCGTCTCGACAAGAACGACATCGTGCTCGCGTCGGGCGCCGCCGAGGTCGCTCTCGCCGTAGGCCTCGTCGCCCTCCCGCGAGAGCGCCGCCGGATCGGCTGGGCGACAGCGGCATTCTTCGTGGCCGTGTTCCCCGGCAACGTGCATCAGTGGCGGACGCGGCGGTCCACGCCCGGACTCGACACCGACGCCCGGAGGCTCGGACGACTCTTCCTCCAGCCCCTCCTCGTGGTGTGGGCGCTGTGGGCGACCGGGGATGCCGCCGCGAAGGGGCGCCGCCGTTGACGTGTCGCGCGCCCGAGACGCTCGCGCCGCCGTCCGCCACAATGGGCCCATGACCTCCCCCTCCCTCGTCTGGTTCCGCGACGACCTGCGTCTCGCCGACAACCCGGCGCTCCGCGCGGCCGTCGACCGCGGTGAGCCCGTCGTCGCGGTGTACGTGCTCGACGAGGCGTCCGACGGCATCCGACCGCTCGGCGGCGCTGCGCGCTGGTGGCTTCATCATTCCCTCGCATCGCTGTCGGAGCGGCTCGAGGAGCGCGGGTCGCAGCTCGTGCTGCGCCGCGGGCGCGCCGCCGAGGCGATCCGTGCGCTCGCCGAGGAGACGCACGCCGGAGCGGTGTTCTGGAACCGGCGGTACGGGGGTCCCGAGCGCGAGATCGACGCGGGCATCAAGGCCGCGCTGCGCGACGACGGTCTCACGGTGGCGTCTTTCGCGGCATCGCTCCTGCACGAGCCGTGGACGGTGACCACCGGCAGCGGCACGCACTATTCCGTCTTCTCCCCCTTCTGGCGCGCGTGCCTCGCGCTGCCCGCCCCGCGCGCTCCCCTGCCCGAGCCGCGCTCGATCGACGGCCCGCGCACACGACCTGCATCCGACGCCCTGGACGGCTGGGGTCTGCTTCCGACGACGCCGGACTGGGCGGGCGGGCTGCGCGAGACGTGGGAGCCAGGCGAACCGGCAGCACGCCGCCGGCTGAAGCAGTTCCTCGCCGAGGATCTCCCCGCCTACGGTCGCGCGCGAGACGAGCCGTCGGCGGGGGCGACCTCTCTTCTCTCCCCGCGACTGCGCTGGGGAGAGCTCAGCCCGTTCACCGTCTGGCACGAGGCGGTGAACGTCGACGGCGCGGGGCGATTCCTCTCCGAACTCGGGTGGCGGGAGTTCGCCTGGCACACGCTGTTCCACGCTCCCGATCTGGCCACCACGAACCTCCGCCGAGAGTTCGACGCCTTCCCGTGGCCCCCGCTCGACCCGTCACTCCTGGACCGCTGGGAGCACGGCGAGACCGGCATCCCACTGGTCGACGCGGGCATGCGCGAACTCTGGCACACGGGCTACATGCACAACCGGGTGCGCATGGTGGCGGCATCGTTCCTCGTCAAGAACCTGCTCATCGACTGGCGGCTCGGCGAACAGTGGTTCTGGGACACCCTGGTCGATGCCGACGGCGCCAACAACCCGTTCAACTGGCAGTGGGTCGCCGGCTCCGGCGCGGATGCGGCCCCCTACTTCCGCATCTTCAACCCGGAGCTCCAGGCGAAGAAGTTCGACCCGGAGGGCGTGTACATCGGCAGATGGGCCGGCGACGCACCCACTCGGCCGATCGTCGACCTCGGCGAGACGCGCAGGGCCGCGCTCGCCGCGTACGACGTCGTCAAGCGCGCCCCGCGGGATGAGGGGTGACGGCGTGGCGACCAGCATCCGGCGATACCGGCCCGACGACGCATCGGCGACGCGCAGGGTCTTCGACCGTGCGATCAGGGTCACGGCCGCCGCCGACTACACGCCCGAACAGATCGAGGCATGGGCGGGCGGTGTCGATCCCGCCGGCTGGGCGGCTCGCCGCGCGTCGGCCGCCACCTGGGTCGCCGAGCGCGACGGCGCGGTCGTGGGGTTCACCGACATCGACGACCACGGGTACATCGACATGATGTTCGTCGATCCCGAGGTCGGCCGCAGCGGGATAGCCGGCGCTCTGCTCGCGCACGTGACGGCGATCGCCGCGGCGCGGGGCCTCTCCGACCTGTCGGTGAACGCCAGCGAGACCGCCCGTCCTTTCTTCGCTCGATACGGCTTCGTGGTCGAGGCCTCTCAGGAGGTCGTGC
Source organism: Microbacterium martis (assembly GCF_047246685.1). Taxonomy (NCBI): domain Bacteria; kingdom Bacillati; phylum Actinomycetota; class Actinomycetes; order Micrococcales; family Microbacteriaceae; genus Microbacterium; species Microbacterium martis. The sequence goes on from NZ_JBFOKT010000001.1 coordinate 1,276,562, forward strand.
GCGCGGGTATCGTCCTGACGAACCATCGGATGACGAGGAGGATGGGCGCATGAGCGGAACCTGGCTGCCGTCGGACTTCCTCCACCCGCGTCTGGTCGAATGGCGCGACGGCGTGCACCTGCGGCCCATCCGCGCATCCGATGTCGATATCGACATGCCGGCCGTCATGGGCAGCCGGGAGATGCTCTGGGAGATGTACGGCGAGGCCTGGGGATGGCCGCCTGCGACGATGACCCCGGAGCAGGATGCCGACGACCTGCAGCGCCATGCCGATGAGGTCGAACGCCACGAGTCGTTCAACTACGCGATCCTGGCGGCCGACGAATCGGAGCTGTACGGCTGCGTCTACATCGACCCCGTCGACGCCGACGGCATCGAGGCGGAGGTGTCGTGGTGGGTGACGGCGGAGGCACCCGAGTGGCTGAACAGGGAGCTGGGCCGGCGCGTCACGGCGTGGATCGATTCCGCCTGGCCGTTCACCCGCGTGCACACGCCGTTCAACCGGACGCGATTCCCGGCATGACCTGACCTCGAGGCGTCAGTCCGCGCGGCCTCGTCGGAACAGCCAGACCGCGACGCCGATGGCGATGCCGACAGCCATCCCGATGCCGATGCCGAATCCGACTACTTCTCCTCCGTCCTGCCCACGCCGTATCGCGGCTCGCCTCTCAGACGCTCCACCCCGCGCGCCGGAGCACCTCTTCGGCGGCATCGACCTCCGTACGGTCACACGTGGAGACGACGAAGTCGCGCACGTCCTCGAGGTCGGTGCGCGCCGCGTGATGGTCGACCCACGCTCGCAACGAGGCGCGCCACTCCTCGGTGGGTTCACGCTCGGTGACCCGTGCCTTGAGGACCTCCAGCGGCGCCACCAGCTCGCACACCTGGAACGAGGCCGCGGGAGCGGCGGCGCGCAGGAGCTCGAGGCGGTCGACATCGGCGACGACCGTCGGGATGATCATGCGGATGCCGGGCACCGCGGCGTAGCGGGGCCAGACGGCTGCGAGGTTGCCCAGCCAGAAGTCCCGCTCCGGTGAGGGGAAGATCAGGTTCAGCTCGTCGACGTCGATCACCCCGTGCGGCACGCCCGCGGCCCGCAGGAGTTCCGACATCGCTCGGGCCAGGGTGCTCTTCCCGGAGCCGGGAGAGCCGTGCAGGATCAGAACGCTGGCGGAGTCCATCCGCCGACGATAGCAATGCCCGTCGTGGGCAGGCATCCCGGGTCGAGCGGCCAGGAATGCGAAAACCCCCGGAGCTCCGGGGGTTTCTCTGTGCGCGATACTGGGATCGAACCAGTGACCTCTTCCGTGTCAGGGAAGCGCGCTACCGCTGCGCCAATCGCGCCCGTGTGGGCTATTCAGTTGCGGTGAGGTGGCGACGGGATTCGAACCCGTGTAAACGGCTTTGCAGGCCGGTGCCTAGCCGCTCGGCCACGCCACCGTGTGGATCGAGCCCACGTGCGGTGGATCCTCCCGAAGGGGAACCTCTGCACTCGAGCGGATGACGAGACTCGAACTCGCGACCCCAACCTTGGCAAGGTTGTGCGCTACCAACTGCGCTACATCCGCATTTCGTTCCCGGTCGACCCGGGCACTCATGAAACATTAGCCGATGATCGACGAGTGTCCAAACCGGAATCGAATCTCGCGCGTGTCCCTCGGAGTGGTCCTCACGGCCGCTGGGTGTCGGGTAGTATCGGTTGACGTACCCCGCAGGTAGGGGCGATTGGCGCAGTTGGTAGCGCGCTTCCTTCACACGGAAGAGGTCATCGGTTCGAGTCCGGTATCGCCCACAGGATCATCATGAAGGCCGCCGCCGAGACGGGGGCCTTCGTCGTCACGGTAGCGTTCGTCGTCTCCGCCCCGCGTCTTCCGGACCGTGATCGGCATCAGCACGCACGCGAGTCCGGCCGCCAGCGTGCCGATGAGCCAGATCGACGCGAACGGCCAGCCCAGAGCGAACCAGCCGGCCGCCGCCGTCGCCGTCGCCACGAGAGCCGCCGGCCGCGCGATGCGCGAGCCGCGGACGAAGAGACCGGCGCTGAGCACCAGGGCGAGGAACGACGGCGCGGCCAGGCTGCGGGCGCTGTCGACCGCCGCGATCTGAGCGGGCGCGACGATCCCTTCCAGGTCAGCCGGGAGGGTGAGGGCCCCGAACAAGGGCAGCGCGAGAGCGAGGAGCACGGCAGCCCTCGGCAGGCTTCGCCGGGCACGACGCCGACGACCCGTCCGGCGAAGCTCACCCGCCGCGGCGAGCACCGAGTTCCGCTCCAACAGATGTGCACCGCGCGCGGCGGCCGCCCACCACACCGCGACCAGCAGAGCGACGACCACCACCACCGAGGCGATGTCCGTCGACGTGCCGACGGCGACACCGAGCAGCGAGAGGATCGCCGCGATCATCACGATGGCGCGGAGCGCGCGCAGTCCGTTCAGCTCCACGCGGTGCTCGTAGAGCGCGGGTCGCAGTTCGGCGTCCCACGCCATCCGCCGCCGGTCGTCGAAGGGCTCACCGCGCACCGCGAGCCGCGCGGCGACGGCGATCGTCGGCGTGACGGCGATCCCGTTTCGCGCATAGCGCACGTGATCGAGGCTCATCGATCCGGTCTGCGGGATGCGTCTGAGCCGCGCGGCCGGTCCGAGCACGTGGAGGGGCAGCGAGATCGGGTCGCGACCGGCGCTGAAGTCGATGCCCGGTGCCGTGGTGTGGCAACGGGCGATGATCGCCCGCGCGAGCGGCCGGATGATCGAGAGGACCGCGCCGAGCAGCGCCAGGAGCGCGATCGAAAGCACGTACGACGCGAGAACGACCGCGGACGGCGGCTCTCCGTCGGCGAGTTGATCGACCGCTGCCGGGAGCATCACCGACGCGATGCGCGCGGTCTCCTCGGCGACCGCACGCAGATGACCCTCCGCCGCCGTGCCTCCGAGCCACACCAGCTGCACGATCTGCTCGTGCACGCGCAGCTGCGCCGCAGCCTCGGGGATCGATCCCACGATCGCGGCGATCGCCCCTCCGACCGACGCGATGAAGGCCATGACCGCCACACTCGCCGCCAGGGCCAGCCAGGCCCGGCCCTTCTTCGTCGCCTCGTGCAGCGTGGCGAGGATCCCCTGACCGCTGCCGAGGGTGAGCAGGGTGACCGGCGTCGCGACCAGGTCTGCCGATCGGGCCCATTCGGTGAGGATCGACCCGCCCTGCGAGTGTCCGATCAGCACGTGGTGGTCCGCCGCGGCGGCGGCGATGCGCTGACCGCACTGATCGATCGCCCAGAGTCGGAACGCGTCGTCCGAGCACCAGACCAGCGCATCGTTGAGCAGCAGGATCGGCCTGCTCAACCTCGCCTGGGCGGCGCTGCTGACGAGCCCGATGGCGCACGCGACGCCACCGTAGAGGAGGATGCCCACGAGTGCGAGGCACCCGAGCAGCAGCAATGCGGCGGCTCGGACGATCAGCCAGGCCAGCCAGACGGCGACGGGGACGACGAGCAGGAACGTCGCGAGAGGCAGGACGAGACCGACGATGAGCACCGACGCCAGGACGAGCGTCCGACGGCGAAGGGTCTGCCCGATCTCTGTCGCCCGTCGCACCCGGCGGACGAACACGCCCCAGGGAGCGACCAGCTGCAGGAGCATGACGGCCAGAGCGGCGCGGAAGACCCACCAGGCGACGACGGTGACGGGTCGCGGTGCGACATCCGCGCCCCAGTGGAACGGCTGGATCGTCACATCGACCCGATCCTCCGGCGAGTCGGCGATCCAATGGGTGTGCCGCCCGTATGCGCCGGCTCGGCACTCCGGTGCGCACTCCCCTGGCTCCCAGGGTCGCTCACCGCTCGCGACGACCTCGCTCAGATGGCGGAGCTGCTGTTCGACGAAGTGCTCGCGGTCGCGCACGCCGATTCCGTGCAGGTACAGCAGGTAGACCCGGCGGCGGACAGGCGCATGCGGAACGGACCCGGCTCTCTTCCGCGACACCCGCACCTCCCCATCGGCATTCCGAGCTTGCCCGACCGCGACCCGGGACGGCAACCGTCGTCTGTCAACGCCCTGCAGCCTGCGGTCTGCGCGCGATAGGAAGAACACGGTCCGCGACGAACAGACAGGAGCACGCGATGAGCAGCATCCCCAGCGCCACCCCCGCCGACGACGACAGCAGCACCTACGACGGCCCCGATGACGACCTGGCATCCGGGAACATCTCGGATGCCGATTTCGTCCAGCCGTCCCCCGACGCCGAGCCGTCCCCCGACGCCGAGCCGTCCCCGGACACCGCCGAGGCGGATGACGCTCAGGTCACGCGACCGTCGCCCGGACGGGACACGCGCAGCCAGCGGTAGCCGAACGCCGGCACCTCGAACGCCACGACCCCCTTCGGACCGAGCGGCAGTCGCGCCGCATGGAGCAGGTCGACGAGAGCCGAGCCGTCGGGCTCGTCGGGCAGTCGGAAGCGCGTCTCGACGGGAACCTCCGAGAAGTTGTGCACCGCGACGAACCGCCCCACGTCGGCGGTCAGCGAATGCACGAGCACCGACGAGGCCGGCTGCTCGACGACCTCGAACGCGCCCCAGCCCAGCTCGGGCGAGATCCGGTAGCGCGACACGAGATCGCGGACGAAGTGCAGTAGGGACCCGCGGTCCTCGAGCTGCGTCGCGACGTTGACGTGCGTCGGCGCATAGCCGTCGGAGGGCGGCGCGGCGACGAGCCGCGAGGGCGCAGCATCCGAGAAACCGCCGTTGCGATCGTCGGACCACTGCATCGGCGTGCGCACCGCCTGTCGCCCGGGGATCTCGATGTTCTCCCCCATGCCGATCTCCTCGCCGTAGAACAGCACGGGCGTCCCCGGCAGGGTGAACAGCAGGCTGTACGCCATGCGGATGCGGCGGGGGTCGCCCTCGAGCATGGGCGGCAGCCGACGCGTGATGCCGCGCCCGAAGACGCGCTGGCGCTCGTCGGGGGCGAAGGCCTCGAAGACCTCCTCGCGCTCGGCGTCGCTGAGCTTGTCGAGGGTCAGCTCGTCGTGATTGCGCAGGAAGTTGGCCCACTGCACCTCGGTCCCGAGCTCGGGTCGCGACCGCAGCGCCTCGATCAGCGGCGCGGGGTCGCGCCGCACGAGCGAGAGGTACAGGGCCTGCATCCCCACGAAGTCGAACTGCATCGTCAGCTCGTCACCGCTCTCGCCGCCGAAGTACTCGATCTGCTGCTCGTAGGGCAGATTCACCTCGCCGAGCAGGATCGCCTCGCTCGACCTGCGCTGCAGGAACCGCCGGATGTCTTTGAGGAGGTCATGGGGTTCCGGGATGTCGGCGCCCTCCGGGATCTCGAGCAGGAAGGGCACGGCATCGACACGGAAGCCCGAGATGCCCAGTTGCAGCCAGAAACCGATGACCTTCGCGATCTCATCGCGCACCCGCGGGTTGGCGATGTTGAGGTCGGGCTGGTGCTCGTAGAAGCTGTGCTGGTACCACTGCCCCGACTTCTCGTCCTTCTCCCAGATGCCGTCGGCCTGTCCGGGGAAGACGGCGTTCTTCTGTCCCTTCGGCGGCGCGTCCGAACGCCAGATGTAGTAGTCGCGGTACGGCGAGTCCACGCTGCGCTTCGCCGCCAGGAACCAGGGATGCCGGTCCGAGGTGTGGTTGACGACGAGGTCGACGATCACCCGCATCCCGCGGTCGCGAGCCGTGCGGATCACCTCGACCAGATCGCCGTGCGTGCCCAGGCGCGGGTCGATGCCGTAGAAGTCGCTGATGTCGTAGCCGTCGTCGCGATCGGGCGTGGGATAGAAGGGCATCAGCCACAGGCAGGTCACGCCCAGCTGTGCCAGGTAGTCGATGCGCTGCCCCAGCCCTTGCAGGTCTCCGACGCCGTCGCCGTTCGAGTCGAGGAAGGTCTCGACGTCGAGGCAGTAGACCACCGCCGTCTTCCACCAGAGATCGCTCGTGTCGGTGATCTTCACAGCTGCTCCTTGAGTGCGGGGAGGAGGTCGGATGCCGCCATGTCGAGGTACTCGGACTGCTCGGTTCCGACGTGGTGGAGGTAGACGCGGTCGAAGCCGATGGTCACGAGTTCCGCGATGCGGGACGCCAGCGAGGCGGGGTCGTGGTCGATCAGCACCGCCCGGCGCAGTTCCTCCGGATCCTTGCCCGCGAGGGCTGCGTCGAAGTCCTCCGGCTGTTCGAGATCCCAGGTGATCGGCGGCGCGAGCAGGCCGTTGCGCCACTGATCCCGCGCGATCGCGAACGCCCGGTCGTCGCTCTCCGCCCAGCTGAGGTGCACCTGGAGGATGCACGGTCCGATGCCCCCGGCCGAGCGGTAGGCCTCGACGACGCGCCGCAGCGCGTCGGGTTCCTGCGCGACCGTCGCGAGGCCCTGCGCCCACGACGCCGCCCAGCCCGCCGTCTCCGCGCTGACGGCGGTCGCGAACAGCGGCGGCGGGTGCGCGGGTCTGCTCCACACCCGCGCTCGGTGCACCCGGACCAATCCGTCTTCGCTGACCTCTTCGCCCGCGATGAGTCGGCGGATGACGTCGACGCTCTGACGGAGGCGTTCGTTGCGGACGTCTTTGGGCGGCCACTCGTCGCCGGTGACGTGCTCGTTGATCGCCTCGCCGCTTCCCATGGCGGCCCAGAAGCGGCCGGGGAACATCTCCTCCAGGGTGGCGAACGCCTGTGCGATCATCACCGGGTGATAGCGCTGACCGGGTGCGTTGACCATGCCGATCGGAAAGCTCGTCCGGGCGAGGGCGGCCGCGATCCAGCTCAGGGTGAATCCCGACTCCCCCTGAGCGGTCGTCCAGGGCGCCAGATGATCGGAGGACATCGCCCCGTCGAAGCCGGCGCGCTCGGCGTCGATCACCGCCTGCAGGAGCGCGCTCGGTGGGATCTGCTCATGGGAGGCGTGGAAACCGAGGAAGACCATGCCCCGAGTCTGGCAAGGAACGCGCGGATGCGGGAGACCTCGGCCGCTGTGTCCGCCGATGCGTCGCGCGTCGACAGCCTCGACGTCGTCGCGCCCGCGGATCGACCGGGAGGGGAGCTGCAGTCTCAGCCGACCCCGAATCGGAGGATGCGGTCGTCGCCGTCGCGAGGGGCACCACGGCCGTCGGTGTTGTTCGTGAGGATCCACAGCGCCCCGTCCGGCGCGACGACCGCGTCGCGCAACCGGCCGTGCTCGCCGACGAGGTGTTCGTGGGCGGCGCCCGGGTCGGCGAGCGGCACCTCGCGCAGGCGCTCCCCGCGCAGGTTGGCGAGGAAGATCGACTCCCCCGCGACGGCGATGCCGCTCGGGCTGGCGTCGTCCGGATTCCACTGCTGCACCGGGTCGATGAAGCCCTCGCGCCCGGCGATGCCCTCGACCTCGGGCCAGCCGTAGTTCCCGCCGGGCTCGATCACATTGAGCTCGTCCCACGTGTCCTGACCGAACTCGCTCGCGTAGAGGGTGCCGTCCGCCGCCCAGGTGAGGCCCTGCGGGTTGCGGTGTCCCGAGCTGTATACGGGGGATCCGTCGACCGGATTGTCGGCGGGCACCTCGCCCTCGGGCGTGAGCCGCAGGATCTTGCCGGAGAGCGACGTCTCATCCTGAGCCGACGACGGGTCGCCCGCGTCGCCGACGGTCGCATAGAGCATTCCGTCGGGTCCGAAGGCGATGCGGCCGCCGTTGTGATTCGCCGCGGCCTCCATTCCGGAGATGACCTCCTCGGCGGGGCCGAGCCGCAGGGAATCACCCGGCCCGCTCAGGGCGAAACGCTCGATGCGATTGTCGTCGGCCGTCGTCAGGTAGGCGTAGAGGTCGCCGTCGTGCACGGCGATGCCCAGGAGTCCACCCTCGCCCCGAGGACGGACGCCGTCGATGACGCCGACCTCCCGGATGCCGCCGTCTGCGGCGACCTGGACGATGCGGCCCGAGTCGCGCTCGCTGACCAGGGCGACGCCCTCGTGGAACGCGATCGACCAGGGCGCCTGCAGGCCCTCGGCCACGACCTCTGCGCTCGTCAGGTCGACGACCGGCGGGGTCGACGGCGGCGCCGCCGTCGGACCCGCCGACGGACCGGCCGACGGGGCGGTGCACGCGGAGAGCACGACCACCATCGCCAGGGAGGCGGTCGCGAACCCCGATCGTCGAAGATCTCGCATCCCGTCACCTCCCCTCGTGGCGCGAGCGCATCGCCCCGCGCGTCCCTTCGACACTAGGCTCCCTTCCCTTCCACCGCGAGCCCGTCGCGCCCCGAGGCGGCGCCGTCCGGAGGGATGTCGGCGGCCGGGCGTAGCGTGCGATCCGTGCTCTCCGACGGCGACCTCCCCGGCCCCTGCCACCTCTGCGGTGGCGGTTCCGGCGCGCGCCTGGGAGCGGCGTGGATCTGCAGCGCGTGCGGCTGGCGATACGGAGACGTGCCCGACGGCGACCTGCCCCTGCCGCAGATCGAGGTCGTGTACTACCTCCGGTTCGACCGCCGCGTGAAGATCGGCACGAGCCGGCGTCCGCGGCAGCGGCTCGCCGCCATCCGGCACGACGAGCTGCTGGCGTTCGAGCGCGGCGGGCGTTCCGTCGAGCAGCAGCGCCACCGCGACTGGTCGGCGGAGCGCGAGGGCGGCGAATGGTTCACCCTCACCGACGCGCTGCGCGCGCACACCGATGCCCTGCGCGCCGCCGGCGACCCGTGGCTGCTCTACGCGCGCTGGCTCAGCGCCGCCCTGCGCGGCGAGGACTAGCATCCGGTTCCGCTGCGCACCAGGGGCTCGTCCTCGGCCGATCGGGGTTGCAGACTCCGACCGAGCGGGCGACGACACGAGCGTCCGCAGCTGGATCACGAACGACAGGAGACGCCATGAGCGATGTGAACGACAGCGGCAACCCGACCGACGACGATGCCGCGATCGCCGGCGACGGCAGCGGCGACCCGAACCGCGACCGCGGCTTCCTGCAGGACCTCCCGCCCGCGCAGGTGGACGACGACGCCGTGCAGGAGGCCCAGACGGATGCCGAGGACGACGAGGATCCTTCGACGGTCTGACCTTCGCGCACGACGAGGCGCCCCGCCGATCGGCGGGGCGCCTCATCGTCCGGGAGTCAGGCGGTGGCGGCGCGACCGCGGTTGCCCGCCGGCTGGGGCTGAGAGAACAGCACCACGACGATCACCGCGATGCCGACCACCACGTGCGGCACCCAGACGTTGGGCGCTTCGCCCGAGAATCCGAAGATCCAGGGCGACAGCGCGAGGAAGAGGCTCGCGACGATGTCGAAGGCGAGGTGCACGGGCATCGGGATGAAGCCGAACGGGCCCCACTCGTACTTCGTGAAGAGGCTGTAGACGATGAGGCCGACACCCAGCACGATCGGGATGACGACGGCGGGTCCGCCCATGCCGGCGAATCCGAAGAGCCAGGGTGCCGCGATGAGCGCCACGCCGACGACGTAGTCGAGGATGCCGTGGACCTTGGTGGGGATGAAACGCATGATTCCTCCTTGTGCTTCGCCGCGCTCGCGGCTCACACATGGTTCGGCGCCCGCTCGGAATCGGATTGCGGCGTCGCGGGGATCAGCGCCGTCCGCCGGCGTCCGCCCAGCCGTAACGGCGTCGCAGCACGCTCGCCACCGCGTCGTAGCGGCGCCGGTCGAGAACGGCCGCCTCACGACGCAGGCCCTTCTCGTGCACGCTGTACAGCTGCTCCACGTCGACCCACGACTCGCGCCCCTGCGAGTCCCAGTCGCCCGATCCGATGGGCACAAAGTCGCGGTCGCCGTCATGCGGTGTGCTGGTCAGGCGCACCGCGTACACGCGATCGCCCGACGATCGTCCGATGACGAGCACCGGGCGGTCCTTCCCCCGGCCGTCGTCCTCCTCATAGGGGACCCAGGTCCAGACGATCTCCCCGGCATCGGGGGCGCCGTCGGGCTCCGGCGCGTAAGCGACCTGCAGTGCGGCGATGCGAGTCGGATCGACCCTGATCGTCCGCGGGGCGCCCGCGCGATCGACCGCCGCCCCGCCCGAGGTGCGCAGACGCGCCATCGGGCGCCTCGGACGAGAGGTCCGAGGCGCCCGATGCGATGATCCCATCGCGGTGCGCACGAGCTGCGCGAGTGCCGTCAGGATGCCGTTTCCGTTGCTCACACGGTCACCCTACCGACAGCGGCTCAGGCGTCGGCGAGAGCGTAGCCCTCCTCGCCGTGCACGACCTGGTCGACGCCGGCGATCTCGTCTTCGTTGGTGATGCGGAAGCCGATCGTCTTCTGGATCGCGAAGCCGATGATGAAGGCGACCACGAAGGAGTAGATCAGCACTCCCAGCGCGGCGATCACCTGCACGGCGAGCTGTCGGGCGTCTCCGCCGACGAACAGGCCGGTGCCGGTGGCGAAGAAGCCGAGGTACACGGTGCCGATCAGACCGCCGACGAGGTGGATGCCGACCACATCGAGCGAGTCGTCGAAGCCGAGGCGGAACTTCAGCTCGACCGCGAGGGCGCAGACGATGCCGGCGACGGCTCCCAGCAGCAGCGACCAGCCGGGGGTGAGGTTGGCGCAGGCCGGCGTGATGGCGACCAGACCGGCGACGGCACCTGAGGCGGCTCCGACCGAGGTGGGCTTGCCGTCCTTGATCTTCTCGATGAGGATCCAGCCGAGGATCGCGGCGGCCGTGGCGCCCAGCGTGTTGAGTCCGATGAGGCCCACGCCGCCCATGTCCTCGGCCAGCCACTCGGCGCCGGCGTTGAACCCGAACCAGCCGAACCACAGCAGCGCGGCGCCGAGGAGGGTCAGCGGCACGTTGTGCGGCTTGAGGATGCCCTTCTGGAACCCGATCCGCTTGCCGAGCACGAGGGCCAGCGCGAGTGCGGCCGCACCCGCGTTGATGTGCACCGCGGTGCCGCCGGCGTAGTCGATGACGCCGATGCCGCTGTCCTCGCCGAACAGGGCGGTGCCGAGGTTCATGATCCAGCCGCCGCCCCAGACCCACGCGGCGACCGGGAAGTATCCGACGGTGGCGAAGACGCCCGCGAAGATCAGCCAGCTGCCGAACTTCGCCCGGTCGGCGATGGCGCCCGAGATCAGCGCGACGGTGATGATCGCGAAGGTGGCACCGTAGGCGACACCCAGGAGGGCGACGTTCGAGCCCTCACCCGAGGCGAGGCTCGAGAGACCGAAGTCGGCGAACGGGTTGCCGGCGAAAGCGGTCGGGCTGTCGACGGCGCTCATCGAGAAGCCGAAGAGAATCCACAGCACGGCGACGAGACCGATCGAGCCGAAGCTCATCATCATCATGCTGACGACGCTCTTGGCCTTGACCAGACCACCGTAGAAGAAGGCGACGCCGGGCGTCATGAGCAGGACCAGCGCGGTCGCGGTGATCGCCCACGAGATGTTGCCGGGAGCATCCATAGGAAAACCTCACATCCGAAGTAATTGAGAGCTTCAGTGTGACCACGCGCGGTTTCGCGCATGCGTGAGGTTTGTTTCCTCGCTGTTACAGGAGTGCCCGGCGTGTGAACATCGCGTTACACGGGGCTGCGGGGTCACGCAGAATGCGTGAGCGCGTTCAACCGGGAGATGGCGCGCAGGTACTTCTTGCGGTATCCGCCGGCGAGCATCTCGTCGCTGAAGACCTCGTCCAGGCCGCGGCCGGTCGCGATGACCGGGATCTGCGCGTCGTAGACCCGGTCGACGAAAGCGACGAAACGGAGCGCCTCGGACTGGTCGGTGAGCTGACGCACATCGCGGAGGCCCACCTGGCCGATCCCGTCGATCACGCGGATGTAGCGCGACGGGTGCACCTGGGCGAGATGGCGGATCAGGTCGTCGAAGCGATCGTCGGATGCCGCACCGGCCGCCGCCGCCCGCTCCGACGCCTCGGCATAGGCGTCGTCGTCGAGGACGACGGCGTGACCGTCGAGAGCGCGCTGACGGAAGTCGACGCCGTCGATGCGCAGAGTCTGGAAGCGATCGGACATCGCATGGATCTCGCGCAGGAAGTCCTGCGCGGCGAAGCGTCCCTCTCCGAGCGCGTTGGGAGGCGTGTTCGAGGTCGCTGCGAGCCGGGTGCCCGTGGGGACCAGCTCTCCCAGCAGGCGCGTCATCACCATCGTGTCGCCCGGGTCGTCGAGCTCGAACTCGTCGATGCAGAGCAGATCGGCGCCCTTGAGCAGTTCGACGGTGTTCTTGTACCCCAGAGCGCCGACCAGCGCCGTGTACTCGATGAACGAGCCGAAGTACTTCCGTCGCACCGGCATCGCGTGGAAGATCGACGCGAGCAGGTGGGTCTTGCCCACTCCGAAGCCGCCGTCGAGGTAGACGCCCGGCTTCATCTCGGGCTCCTTCTTCGCCCGGCTGAAGAGCCCGCCGCGTCGGACGGCGCCGCCGCGACCGGAGAAGCGCATCAGCGTCTGCTTCGCCTCCTCCTGCGAGGGGTGGGCGGGATCGGCGCGATAGCTGTCGAACGTCGCCTCGTCGAACTGCGGCGGCGGCACCAGACTCGCCAGCATCTCGGGCCCGCTCACGGTCGGCTGGCGATCGGTGAGGTGCACGACTCCCGTGCGGGTGCTCTGGGTCATCACGGTCCTGAATCGGTGCTGGCTGTGTCGAAGTCTTACGAATCCGACGCCGGCTGCCCGGCGGGGATCTATCGTCGAAGGGACGGCTCCACCCTACGCCGTCCGCACGCGCCCCTCGCCCGCTCACCGCTACCGGAGATCCCATGGCCATCGAGTTCGACACCTCCTCCCCCAAGTTCGCCGAGTACGCGGCCCCCGGTCGCCTCGTCTCCACCGACTGGCTGGCGGAGCATCTCGGGACCCCGGGTCTGGTCGTCGTCGAGTCGGATGAAGACGTGCTGCTGTACGAAACCGGGCACATCCCGGGCGCCGTCAAGGTCGACTGGCACACCGAGCTCAACGACCCGGTCGTGCGCGACTACGTCGACGGCGAGGGCTTCGCCGCGCTGCTCGGCGCCAAGGGGATCGCGCGCGACGACACGGTCGTCATCTACGGCGACAAGAACAACTGGTGGGCGGCGTACGCGCTGTGGGTGTTCTCGCTGTTCGGGCACGAAGACGTCCGGCTGCTCGACGGCGGGCGCGACCGCTGGATCGCCGAAGGGCGCGAGCTGACGCGCGACGCGACCACCCGGCCTGCGACCGACTATCCCGTCGTCGAGCGCGACGACTCGGTCATCCGCGCCTACAAGGAAGACGTGCTCTCGCACCTCGGCAACCCCCTGATCGACGTGCGCTCCCCCGAGGAGTACAGCGGTGAGCGCACCACGGCGCCCGCCTACCCGGAAGAGGGCGCGCTGCGCGCCGGTCACATCCCGACGGCGCAGAGCGTGCCGTGGGCGAAGGCGGTGGCCGAGGACGGCGGGTTCCGCACCCGCGCCGAGCTCGACGCGATCTACCGCGACGGCGCCGGACTGAAGGACGGCGACGACGTGGTGGCGTACTGCCGGATCGGCGAACGGTCGAGCCACACCTGGTTCGTCCTGCGGCATCTGCTCGGCTTCGAGAACGTGCGCAACTACGACGGCTCGTGGACCGAGTGGGGCAGCGCGGTGCGTGTTCCGATCGTCACGGGGACCGAGCCCGGCTCCCTCTGAACGTGGGAGAATGGCGGGGATGAGCGAAAGCGACCTTCCTGACGTCCTCACCGAGATCCGCGACGGCTTCCTCGAGACCCCCGAGGCCGATCGGCTCCTGCTCCTCCTCGAGTACTCCGATGAGCTGCCGCCCGTCTCCGACGAGGTGGCGAGCCACCCCGAGATGTGCGAGCGCGTCGCGGAGTGCCAGTCACCCGTGTACATCCACGTCGAGGTGCACGACGACATCGTGACCATGCACGCGACGGCGCCCGAGGAGGCACCGACGACCCGCGGCTTCGCCAGCATCCTGGTCCAGGGCATCACCGGCCTCAGCGCCGACGAGGTCCTGGCCATACCCGACGACTACCCGCAGACGATCGGCCTCACCAAGGCGGTATCGCCGCTCCGCCTCGGCGGCATGACGGGGATGCTGATGCGGGCGAAGAACCAGGTCAGGCAGAAGCGCTGAAGCCTCGGGCGGTCACCCAGTCGGTGATCGCCGCCGTCCAGCCGTCCTGATCGTAGTTCCAGATCTTGGTGTGGCGTGCTCCGCTGAACTCGGGCATGGTCACGAGATCGGGCCGTGCGTCACGCAGCGCCCGCGAGGAGTCGATCGGGACGAACCCGTCGTCGACGCTGTGCAGGATCAGGATCGGCGCCGACAGTTCGGTTGCACGAGCGACCATGTCGAGGCGGTCGAACGAGATCGCGTCGTCCGCGCCGCTCATGCGCGCGGTGAGGCGCTGTTGCAGCGCCCTCATGGCGAGTTCGGGCAGCGGTGCGCGCACACGGGCGAGCCGGGCCTGGAACCGCAGCACCGTGCGCCAGTCGACGACGGGCGACTCGAGGATCAGCCCGGCGATCCGGTCGCGATGACCCGAGCTGACCGCCGCCTGCAGCGCGACGGCTCCGCCCATCGACCAGCCCATCAGGATGACGCGCTCGGCGCCGTGGCGCAGCGCGTAGGCGATGGCCGAATCGACGTCGCGCCATTCCGCGGCGCCCAGGGCGTAGGCTCCGGCGCGGCTGCGCGGCGCCTCGCCGTCGTTGCGGTACGAGACGACGAGGTTCGGCAGACCTGCGGCATGCAGCACGGGCACCGCGCGCAGGCACTCGACCCGGGTCGCCCCGCGACCGTGCACCTGGATGACCCACGTCGACGACGCACCCGGGAAGAACCAGGCGGGGCACGGGCCGGCCGGCGACCCGATGAGCACGCTCTCCCAGGGCAGGTGCAGCTCGTTCGGCGAGGCGTAGTAGTAGCCGCTGAAGCCGGCGCCCGCGTCGACCCGCGCGCCGGTCTCGATCTTCGTCAGCAGCTTGCGTCGCACGCTCGTCGCGTCGGCGCTGAGGACGGCGCCGAGCTTGACGTATCCGTACGTCCCAGTGGTGAACAGGCCGTAGCGCCCTGGGAGCTCGGTGTCGACCGTGCGCTGCAGCTCGATGGTCTGCGCACCGGTGTCGACGGCCAGGATGCGGGTGTCGGCGGGTCGGCCCATCGGCGTGACGACGCGACGGGCGACGGCGAGGACGAGCAGCGACAGGGTCGCCCCGAGTGCCAGCACCGCGGGGACGAGGAGCGCAACGGCGTGCCTGAGTCTCTTCATCGCCTCCTGACTCTAGCCTGTTGCCGTGACCGCACACCCCGAGGCCGGGACCCCCTTCGACAGCGCCGCGGCCGAACTGCGCGAGACCGTGTTCCGCGACGACATCGTGGTGCGCGAGATCGCGACGCCGCAGGGCCTGGCCCCCTTCGCCATCGCCCTCGCCGCCGACGTCCGCCCGGACGGCGAAGGCGAATCGATCTACGGCACGGGCCGTTTCGTCCTGCTCCACGACCCCGATGAGCCCGCGGCCTGGGGCGGCGCCTGGCGCGTGGTCATCTTCGCGCAGGCGCCCCTCGAGAGCGAGATCGGGACCGATCCGCTCCTCGCCGACGTCACGTGGTCCTGGCTCGTCGACGCGCTCGAGTCGCGTCAGGCCCGTCACCACTCCGCATCGGGCACCTCGACCAAGACACTGTCGAAGGGATTCGGCGGCCTCGCGGAGGAAGGCGACGGAGCACAGATAGAATTGCGGGCGTCCTGGACTCCGGATGGCCCGTTCCGACCGCACGTCGAAGCATGGGCCGAGCTGGTCGGAATGCTGGCGGGACTTCCGCCAGGCTCCGAGGGCATCGCCGTGATCGGCGCGCGAAAGGCTGTACGTGACTGAATACTCCGTGATCTCGGATGCTGAGGAGTTCCGCGCCGCCTGCGCTGTGCTCGCCGCCGGCACCGGGCCGGTCGCCGTCGACGTCGAACGGGCGTCCGGCTTCCGCTACTCCCAGCGCGCGTATCTCGTGCAGGTCTTCCGGCGCGACGCCGGCGTCTTCCTGTTCGACCCGCCGGAGCTCGGCGACTTCTCACCGATGCAGGAGGCGATCGGCGAAGTCGAGTGGGTCTTCCATGCGGCGAGTCAGGACCTCCCCTCGCTCCGCGAACTGCGCCTCGAGCCGCCGTCCATCTTCGACACCGAGCTCGCCTCCCGCCTTCTCGGTCACGAGCGTGTGGGGCTCGCCGCGGTGGTCGAAGACACCCTGGGCATCGGCTTGAAGAAGGAGCACTCGGCATCCGACTGGTCGACCAGGCCGCTTCCCGCCGCCTGGCTGGAGTATGCGGCGCTCGATGTGCTACATCTGATCGATGTGCGCGACGTCCTCGTCGCCGAGCTCGCCGAGCAGGGCAAGACCGACTTCGCCGCGGAGGAGTTCGCCGCGACGCTGACGCGTCTGCCGAAACCCCCGCGCGAGGACCCGTGGCGACGGTTGAGCGGATTGCATCAGGTGCGCGGGGCGCGCAACCTCGCCGTCGCCCGCGCCCTGTGGCAGGCCCGCGAGCTCTACGCACAGGAGCAGGACATCTCCCCCGGTCGCCTGGTGCCCGATCGCTCCCTGGTCGCCGCGGTCATGGCGAATCCGCAGTCGAAGCAGTCGCTGGCGGGCGTCAAGGAGTTCCAGGGGCGGGCGAGCCGCACGCAGCTGGACCGCTGGTGGCAGGCGATCGTCGACGGTCGTGCGACGGAAGAGCTTCCCCGCGAGCGGGTGCCGAGCGACAGCCTGCCTCCGGCTCGCGCGTGGGGCGATCGCAATCCCGAGGCCGATGCCCGGCTCAAGGCCGCACGTCCCGCGGTCGAGGCCGTGGCGGAGGAGCTGGGCATGCCCACCGAGAACCTGCTGACGCCCGAGTTCCTGCGCCGGATCGCGTGGGACGTCCCCGGTGACACGGCGGAGGCCATCGGTGCCGCGCTCTCGGCGCTCGGTGCCCGACCGTGGCAGGTTGCACAGACCGCACAGAAGATCGCGGATGCCTTTGTAGAGGCTGCCCAGTCGCCCGACACCACGTCCGCACCCGCTTCGTAGGTTCGATCCAACCGATTCCTCCCCGTTTCCGGCGATTCCTAGACTGAGGGCACCGCACAAAACTGGAGGCAGAGTGGCCGAGATCTCGGACGTCTTCTTCGTCGATGGAGTGCGCACCCCGTTCGGGCGCGCCGGCGAAAAGGGCATGTACTGGAACACCCGTGCTGATGACCTCGCCGTGAAGGCGACCATCGGCCTGATGGAGCGCAACGCGGCGGTCCCCGCCGACCGCATCGACGATGTCGCGATCGCCGCGACCAGCCAGACCGGCGACCAGGGACTCACTCTGGGCCGCTCGGTGGCGATCCTCGCCGGACTCCCGCAGACGGTCCCCGGCCTCGCGGTCGAGCGCATGTGCGCCGGAGCGATGACGAGCGTCACCACCATGGGCGCCTCGATCGGCGTCGGCATGTACGACCTCGCCCTCGCCGGCGGCGTCGAGCACATGGGCCACCACCCCATCGGCGGCAACGCCGACCCCAACCCGCGCTTCGTGGCCGAGAAGATGGTCGACCCCGGCGCCCTCAACATGGGCGTGACGGCCGAGCGGATCTTCGACCGGTTCCCGCATCTGACCAAGGAGCGCTCGGACCGCTTCGGGATGCTGAGCCAGCACAAGGTGCAGGCGGCGTACGACGCCGGCAAGATCCAGCCCGACCTGGTTCCGGTGGCCATCAAGGGCGCCGACGGCGCCTGGGGCCTCGCCACGGAAGACGAAGGTCGCCGCCCGCAGACGACGATGGAGGACCTCGCTGCCCTGAAGACGCCGTTCCGCCCGCACGGGCGCGTGACGGCGGGCACCTCGTCCCCGCTCACCGACGGAGCGACGATGTCGCTGCTCGCCGGGGGCGCGGCGGTGAAGGAGTTCGGCCTCGCACCGAAGATGCGCATGGTCTCCTTCGCGTTCGCGGGCGTGCAGCCCGAGATCATGGGCATCGGCCCGATCCCATCGACCGAGAAGGCCCTCCGGCGAGCGGGGCTCGACATTTCCGACATCGGACTGTTCGAGCTCAACGAGGCGTTCGCCATCCAGGTCATCTCCCTGCTCGACCACTTCGGCATCGCCGACGACGACCCCCGGGTGAACCAGTGGGGCGGTGCGATCGCGTTCGGTCACCCACTCGCGGCATCGGGCGTGCGCCTCATGATCCAGCTCGCGGCGCAGTTCGCCGAGCGACCCGACGTCCGCTACGGCCTCACGGCCATGTGCGTCGGCCTGGGTCAGGGCGGGTCGGTCATCTGGGAGAACCCGCACTACGACGGCAAGAAGCGGAAGAAGTGAGCGCGCACGTGACGAACTACGACGACATCGACTTCTCGCCCATCCAGGCCCTCACCGAGGGGGAGGTCGTCACCCACTCCCCCGTGCGCGACATCCGCCTCGCCTCGGGCAAGGTGCTGGCGCTGATCACCCTCGACAACGGTCGCGACCACAACCGGCCCAACACGCTGGGACCGGCCACGCTCACCGAGCTGGGCGAGACGCTCGACACGCTGAAGGCGCGCGCCGCGTCAGGCGAGATCCAGGCGGTCGGCATCACCGGCAAGCAGTACATCCTCGCCGCCGGCGCCGACCTCTCCGACATCAGCAGGGTCGGATCCCGCGACAACGCACGACTCATCGCGCAGCTGGGGCACAAGGTGCTCGGCCGGCTCAGCGATCTGGGTGTCCCGTCCTTCGCGTTCGTCAACGGGCTCGCGCTCGGCGGCGGCCTGGAGATCGCGTTGAACTCGACGTACCGGACGGTCGATGCCTCGGCGGCCGCGGTCGCCCTCCCTGAGGTCTTCCTCGGCATCATCCCCGGCTGGGGTGGCGCCTACCTGCTGCCGAACCTCATCGGCATCGAGAACGCCCTCGAGGTCGTCATCTCGAACCCGCTGAAGCAGAACCGGATGCTGAAGCCCCAGCAGGCGTTCGACCTCGGCATCTTCGACGCCATCTTCCCCGCGGCGAACTACCTCGAGAACTCGCTCGCCTGGGCCGACGCGGTGCTCGGCGGCAAGAAGGTCGAGCGGCGCAACGAGCCGGGCAGGATCGAGCGTCTCACCAAGTGGCCCATCGCGATCAAGATGGCCCGCGGCATGCTCGAGTCGAAGATCGGCACGGTCCCGAAGTCGCCGTACGCCGCACTCGACCTGCTCGACAAGGCGAAGAGCGGCACGAAGGCGGAGGGCTTCGCCCGGGAGGACGAGGCGCTCGCCGACCTCGTCACCGGAGATCAGTTCGCGGCATCCATGTACGCGTTCGACCTCGTGCAGAAGCGCGCGAAGCGCCCCGTCGGCGCGCCGGACAAGGCGCTCGCGAAGAAGGTCACCAAGGTCGGCATCATCGGCGCCGGGCTCATGGCCAGCCAGTTCGCACTGCTGTTCGTGCGCAAGCTGCAGGTGCCGGTGCTGATCACCGACCTCGACCAGGCGCGCGTCGATAAGGGCGTCGCCTACATCCACGAGGAGATCGGCAAGCTCGAGGCCAAGGGGCGTCTCGACGCCGACACGGCGAACAAGCTGCGCGCGCTGGTCACCGGCACCACCGACAAGAGCCTCTACGCGGACTGCGACTTCGTCATCGAGGCGGTGTTCGAGGAGGTCGGCGTCAAGCAGCAAGTGTTCGGCGAGATCGAGCAGATCGTCGCCGAAGACGCGATCCTCGCCACCAACACCTCGTCGCTGTCGGTCGAGGAGATCGGCGCGAAGCTCGCCCACCCCGAGCGTCTCGTGGGATTCCACTTCTTCAACCCGGTCGCGGTGATGCCGCTGATCGAGATCGTGAAGACACCGGCCACAGCGGATGCTGCGCTCGCCACCGCGTTCGTCGTCGCCAAGAACCTCGGCAAGAACGCGGTGCTGACCGCCGACGCCCCGGGATTCGTGGTCAACCGACTGCTCGCCAAGGTGATGGGCGAAGCCGCACGCGCAGTGTACGAGGGCACTCCCATCGCCGACGTCGAAAAGGCCTTCGCTCCGCTCGGCCTGCCGATGGGGCCGTTCCAGCTGATCGACCTGGTCGGCTGGAAGGTCGCCGCCCACGTGCAGGACACGATGGTGTCGGCCTTCCCGGACCGCTTCTACGCCAACGAGAACTTCCATGCCCTCGCCGAGCTCGACGCGGTCGTGGAGAAGGACAAGGGCGGACGCGTCACCGGTTGGACGAAGCAGGCCGAGAAGCTGCTCCGACCCGCCGTCGGGAACGCCCCGGCCTCGGCGTCGACGATCCTGCAGCGCGTGCAGGACGGCCTGGCGACGGAGATCAGACTGATGCTCGACGAGGGCGTCGTGCCGGAGGTGGAAGACATCGACCTCTGCCTCATCCTCGGCGCGGGCTGGCCTTTCATCGACGGTGGCGCCTCGCCGTACCTCGATCGCGAGGGCGCCTCGGAGCGGGCCTTCGGTGGCTCGTTCCACACCCCGCAGATCCGCGGCATCGACGGAGCATCCACCCCCGGTCGGTGAGCGAGCGAAGCGAGACGAAACGCCCCAGCGGTTCCCGGGCGTTTCGTCTCGGTCGCTCCGCTCGCTCGCTCAACGACCGGGGTGCTGCTCCGGTCTCTTGTCGGCCTCTCCGGCGCGCGGCCAGTGCGCCAGGGCCCGCTCCGCGAGAGCGGTGATCGTGAGCGAGGGATTCACGCCGGGGTTCGCGGGTACCGCCGCGCTGTCGACCACGTGGAGCCCGGGGTGGCCCCAGACGCGATGGTAGGCGTCGACGACGCCGTCGGCCGGAGTGGCCGAGATCACCGCCCCGCCGAGGAAGTGGGCGGTCAGCGGAATGCCGAAGACCTCCGGCCACGAGCCGCGGGCCTCGGCCGCGACACCGCCCTCGCTCTCGATCCGTGCGGCGATGGCGCGGGCGGCACGGTGCGCCTGCGGAAGATGACTCGGATTCGGCTCACCGTGGCCCTGGGCGCTGGTCATCGTCAGTCGACCCCACCTCCGCCGCAGCGAGAGCGTGAGCGAGTTGTCGGCCGTCTGCATCACGAGGGCGATGATGCCGCGCTCGCTCCACCGGCGCAGCGAGCCGATGCGCGCCTGTCGGAGCGGCGCCCGCACGATGCGCGAGACGACTGCCGCAAGTCGACCGGCGAGCGGGCGATCACCCGGAACCATCACGCTGGCGAGCGCTCCCATCAGGTTCGAACCCGGACCGTAGCGGACGTTCTCGACGTGCGTCCGCTCATCGACGTGGAACGATGTGGTGATCGCCACGCCGCGCGCGAGCGCCAGCGACTCCGGCACCCGCGTCGCGACCGCGCCGTCGAGCGCCTCGGAGTTGGTGCGCGTGAGCCGGCCGACCGCCTCC
Organism: Microbacterium martis; assembly: GCF_047246685.1. Classification (NCBI taxonomy): domain Bacteria; kingdom Bacillati; phylum Actinomycetota; class Actinomycetes; order Micrococcales; family Microbacteriaceae; genus Microbacterium; species Microbacterium martis. Next base: position 1,297,813 of record NZ_JBFOKT010000001.1, read on the forward strand.
GAGATCCGGGGCAGCGCACCCGAGTGCTTCATGCGGTGCAGCAGCTGCTGGGTGCCCCAGGTTCCGGCGGCGAGGATCACCTGCTCGGCGGTGATGGTGCGCCGGTCGCGCCGGAACCAGGCCCCGCTGCGCCGGGTCGTGACGGAGAACCCTCCGCGCCGGAGCTCGCGCACCTCCGTCACCGTGCGCAGCGGCTCGATGCGGGCGCCGCGTCGTTCGGCCAGTGCCAGGTAGTTCTTCATCAGGGTGTTCTTCGCCCCGACGCGGCATCCGACCATGCAATTGCCGCAGAGCGTGCAACCGGTGCGTTCCGGACCCTCGCCGCCGAAGAAGGGATCCGCGACCCGCTCGCCGGGCTTTCCAAACCAAACGCCGACCGGCGCGCGACGGAACGAGTCCGCCACGCCGAGGTCGTCCGCGGCTCCGGCCATGATCCGTTCGACCGGCCCATCGTGCGGGTAGTGCTCGACGACGCCCAGCATCCGTTTCGCCGTGGCGTAGTGCGGAGCCAGTTCGACTTCCCAGTCGGCCATGTCGGCCCACTGCGGGTCGCGGAAGAACGCCTCGCCGGGCTGGTAGAGCGTGTTGGCGTAGTTCAGCGACCCGCCGCCCACTCCGGCGCCGGCGAGGATCATGACGTGCGGCAGTCGATGGATGCGCTGCACGCCGAAGCACCCGAGCGCAGGGGCCCACAGGTATCGGCGCACGTTCCAGCTGGTCTTCGCGAAATCCTGGTCCTCGAAGCGCCGCCCCGCCTCGACGACTCGCACGCGGTAGCCCTTCTCGACCAGACGGAGGGCGGCGACCGAACCGCCGAAGCCCGAGCCGACGACCACCACGTCCTCATCGAACCTCATGAGCGCCCCCATCCATCGGGGTCATCACGGTCAGCGCACCGGGGCGCACCGAGATCGTGCACTCGTCTTCGCCGAGGCGCTCTCCGTCGGCGTAGACGACGAGGCCGGGAGCGCTGACCGTGACGGTGCGCGCGCGGCGGTGCGTGACCTCACGACGAGCCAGATGGCGACCGGTCAGCAGCAGGGGGAAGAGGCGCAGCAGTCGCAGACGGCCCAGTCTCGACACCTCGACGAGATCGAGCATCCCGTCGTCGGGCACCGCCCCGGCGCACACCGGCATGCCCCCGCCGTAGCTGGCGGTGTTGCCGACGGCGACGAGCGTGCCCAGCCCGGTTTCCGCCACTCCGCCGTCGACGGCGACCGTGAATCGCAGCGCGCGGAGGCGCACGAGTTCGATGACCACCGCGAGGTAGTACCGCAGCGCACCGTGCGGCCAGCGGAGGCGGTTGGTGCGATCGCTCACCCGTGCGTCGAACCCGAGCGCCGCGACGGTGAGGAATCCCGCGGTGCGGTCGCGGGTTCTGACCTCGCCCACGTCGATCACCCGCGCCGCACCGGTGAGGGCGAGCTCGGCCGCCGCCGCGGCGTCACGGCGCGGAAGTCCGAGGGCGCGGGCGAGGTCGTTGCCGGTTCCGGCGGCGACCAGGGCGATCGGAGCTCCTGCGGCGCAAACCGGATCGAGGATCGTCGACAGGGTGCCGTCGCCGCCGACGATGACGAGCACGTCCGGGTGCTCGTGAAGGGCTCGCACGACGAGCGATCGCGACGCCTCCGCCGAGTCGCCGGTGAAGACCCGCACCTCGGCGCCGCGCGATCGCAGATGGGCGACGGCCTGGGCGGTCGCGTCGCGACCGCGCCCCTTGCCCGCGAGCGGATTCGACAGCAGCGCGATGTGTCCCACTCAGTCGGTCCTCTCCCGTGGAGCCTCGTCGCCGATGACGGCCCCCGGATTCATGATGCCGTGCGGATCGAGTTCGCGCTTGATCGCACGCAGCACGCGGATGCCGGTCGCGCCGACCTCCTGGCTCAGCCACGGCGCGTGGTCGCGCCCGACACCGTGATGGTGGCTGATCGTGCCGCCGGAGGCGATGATGGCGTCGTTCACCCGCGCCTTGATCGGCTCCCAGGTCGCCAGCGGGCCTGATCGGATGCCGGCGAGCACGGTGAAGTACAGCGACGCGCCCGTCGGGTAGATGTGCGACACGTGGCACATCACGGAGCACTTCGCGTCGGCGGCCGCGAAGCCGTCGCGGAGGGCGATGTCGACGGCGGTGCGCAGCCGTTCGAGGTTCGACCACGTCGTGGCGGTCTCGAGCGTCTCGCAGAACACTCCCGCCTCGAGCAGGGAATCGCGCAGATACGGGCCGTCGAAGCGACCCTTCATCCATTCCTCGGCTCCCCCGGCGCCGGACGAGGTGCCGCCCGCGGCAGCGAGCAGAGCGGCGGTGCGCTCCCGTCGCTCCTCGATGCGCTCGCCCTCGAAGACCGTGACGGCCGCAGCGCCCTTGGCCAGCGCCTTGCCGATCCGCCCCACCTGGGCGAGGCTGACGGCCGTCTCCGCCTCATCGGAGAGACGGATCACCGTGGGTCCGTCTCCGCTCTGCGCGACGGCGCGAAGGGCCTCGATCCCGCTGGTGAAGTCGGCGAACGTCCACGACTCGAACAGGCGATCGTGCGGGACCGGATGCACGCGCACCCGCACCTCGGTGATCACGCCGAAGATGCCCTCAGAGCCGAGGAAGAGGCGGGTGAGGTCGGGGCCCGCCGCGGATCCCGGGGCACGGCCGAGGTCGAGCTCGCCGGTCGGGGTGGCGACCCTCATCCCCGTCACCAGGGCGTCGAAGCGGCCGTATCCGGCGGAGTTCTGACCCGATGACCGGGCCGCCGCGAACCCGCCGATCGTGGCATAGCGAAAGCTCTGCGGGTAATGACCGAGTTCGAAGCCCTGCGCCGCCAGCAGCTCCTCCGCCTCGGGGCCCGACGTCCCGGCGGCGAGCGTGGCCTGCCCGCTGACCGGGTCGAGGTCGATGAGTCCCGAAAGCCGGCGCAGGTCGAGGCTGATCACCGCGCGATGCGACCCGCGTTCCGGGTCGAGTGCACCGACCACGCTGGTGCCACCGCCGAAGGGGATCACGGCGACGCCTCGCGCCGCGGCGACCGCGAGGCAGGCGCTCACCTCGTCGTGGGTGCTCGGCCGGATCACGGCATCCGGCACGACCTGGCGCTCCCTCCGGCGGCGGAGGAGGTCGGGTGTCGAGCGTCCACCGGCGTGACGGATGCGTGACTCGATCGTCGAATCGACCGCCTCCTCGCCGATGGCGCTCGCGAAGCTCGCGCGGTCGTCGACGGTGAAGGCGCTCTCCGAGACGCGCACATCGTCGAGCTCTATCGCGGGGGCGGGCCGCCGCAGTCGGCCGAGCAGCAGCGGGAGGAGCGCCCTGACCGCGAGCGGCAGCTCGCGCGCCCGCGTCGGATCGCCCCATCCGTTCCATCGCATCGGTGCGTCCGCGGCACCTCTGCCGCTCTCGTGATCCATGCGTTACAGTGTGACAGATCATGGAAGAACGTCAACCATCGTGGGATCCCACGCAGTCGCGTGTGCTCGATGCCGCAGACGTGCTCATCAGCCGCCGCGGCGTGCACGACGTGACGATCGCCGAACTCGCTCGGCGGTCCGGCCTCAGCCGGCCGACGATCTACCGCAGTTGGAGCGACGCCGATGACGTCGTCCGATCCGCGCTGCTCCGACGGGTCGCGGGTCTCATCGCGCAGTTCCCCGCTCCCGCGCAGACCAGAGCGACCCTCGTCGACGATGTGCTCCGATTCACGACGATGTTCCGCACCGACGCGGTCTACGGCCGTCTGCTGGCCGACGAGCCGGAGGCCTTCGCGCGCTACACGCTGCAGCGCGTGGGCTCCAGCCAGCGACTGATCCTCGCCTGGCTCGCGCAGGCGATCACCGCCGCCCAGGCCGACGGATCGGTCCGCGCGGGCGCACCGCAGGAGATCGCGGTGATGCTCCTGCTCATCACGCAGTCCGCGGTGATCTCCCACAGCACGGTCGCCGACCTCATCGACGAGGCCGCGTGGGAGCGCGAGCTGAGGGCGGCTCTGGACGGGCATCTGCGGGCATGATCGACGCATCGCCCGACCTCGATCCGCGCCGGCGTCGGCGTGACCTCGAACGAGCCGCCGTCGAGACGAGCGACGTGCTGGTCGTCGGCGGGGGGATCACCGGCGTCGGAGTCGCGCTCGACGCCGCGTCGCGGGGTCTGAGCGTGACGCTCGTCGAAGCCGAAGACCTCGCCTTCGGAACCAGCCGCTTCAGCTCCAAGCTCGTGCACGGCGGTCTGCGCTACCTCGCCACCGGCGACGTGGCCACCGCCCGGGAGAGCGCGATCGAACGGCACCTGCTGATGACCGTCATCGCACCGCACCTCATTCGCCCTCTCCCCCAGCTTCTGCCGTTCCTCCCGGGCGTCAGTCTGCGACAGCGAGGCGCCGGCGCCGTCGGCATGGTTCTGGGCGATCTGCTCCGCATGCAGGCGCGCACGCCGCGCTCGAGCCTGCCGGCACCGCATCCCGTCTCCGCGCGGACCGCGAAACGGCTGTTCCCGGCGCTCGCCGACGACCGGCTGCGCGGCGGGATGGTGTCCTACGACGGGCAGCTGGTCGACGACGCACGACTGGTCGTGACCGTCGCCCGCACCGCCGCCTCGCGGGGAGCACGCATCCTCACCCGCGTGCGTGCCGAGGCGCTGCGCGGCGATGGTGCGGTCGTGAGCGACGTGCTGACGGGCGAGCGTTTCGAGATCCGCTCGCGCAGCGTCATCAACGCGACCGGCGTCTGGGCCGGACAGCTCGATGAGACCATCGCCGTGCGTCCGAGCCGGGGAACGCACATCGTGCTCGACGCCGACGACCTCGGCTCGCCGTCGGCGGCACTCACCGTCCCGCACGAAGGATCCATCAGCCGATACGTCTTCGCGCTCCCGCAGCGACTCGGCCGCGTGATCGTCGGTCTCACCGACGAAGCCGCACCCGGGCCCGTTCCGCGCGTCGCCGAGGCGACCGAGCCTGAGATCGCCTTCCTGCTCGCCACGCTCAACAGGGTCGTCACGGCGCCCATCCGTCGGGCGCAGGTGCGGGGAGCGTTCGCCGGCCTGCGTCCCCTCGTCGACAACGGAGCGGATGCGACGGCCGACGTCTCGCGCCGTCACCTCGTGTCGCTGTCCGACGGCGGGTTCGTGACCGTGCTCGGCGGCAAGCTCACCACCTACCGGCGCATGGCCGAGGATGCCGTGGAGCTGGCGGTGCGCTCGCGCGCGCTCGCGTCGGGCCCGAGCCGCACGTCGTCCCTCCGCCTGATCGACGACGACCCGGCCGCACGCGCTGCCCTCCCGGATGCGGAGGCCCCGGTCGCGCCGGGCCTCGCCGTCACGCGCGGGCGCATCGAGTTCGCCGTGCGGGCGGAAGGCGCGATGACGGTCGACGACGTGCTGGACCGCCGAACCAGGATCGGACTCGTCGACGACGACCGGGAACGAAGCCGCGCGGCCGTCGCATCGATCGTCTCCCGGGTGCTGGACGAATTCGACTGACGGGTCTGCGCGGCCCCCCGACGGACTCTCGCCCGCGTCACGGACACCCAGCCGTTCGCGCGTCAGCTCCGCTCGTGAAGCGGCAGGTCGATCGCGCCGGTCGTCCCCGCATCGCGGGCCACGGGAACCCTCGTTCCGAGCACCTGCGAGACGACGTCCTGTGCGATCTTCGGAGCGGTGAGGCCGGCGTCGGCGAGGATCTGGTCGCGCGAGGCGTGGTCGATGAACTCGTCGGGCAGGCCCAGTTCGTCGACCGCGGTGTCGATGCCCGCTTCGCGGAGGACCTGGCGGACACGGGTTCCGATGCCTCCGACCCGGATGCCGTCTTCGAGCGTGATCACCAGGCGGTGACGCGCGGCCAGGGCGACGACCGAGGGCTGGACCGGGATGGCCCACCGCGGGTCGACGACGGTGGCACCGATCCCCTGCGCCCGCAGGCGTGCCGCGACGTCGAGGGCGAGGCCCGCGAAGGGTCCGATCGCGACGATGAGCACGTCCTCCGACTCGCCGCGCGCGAGCACGTCGACCCCGTCGTGCAGTCGCTCCAGCGCGGGCACGTCGTCGGCGAGTTCGCCCTTGGGGAAGCGGATGACGGTCGGCGCATCGTCGACGTCGATCGCCTCGTCGAGGGCTTCGGTCAGGCGTGCCGCGTCGCGAGGCGCCGCGATGCGGATGTGCGGCACGATCTGCAGCATCGCGAGATCCCACATGCCGTGGTGGCTGGCCCCGTCGGGCCCGGTGACCCCGGCGCGGTCGAGCACGAAGGTCACGCCTGCGCGGTGCAGCGCGACGTCCATCAGCACCTGGTCGAAGGCGCGGCCCATGAACGTGGCGTACAGCGCCACCACGGGGTGCAGTCCCCCGAAGGCGAGACCGGCGGCGGACGCGACAGCGTGCTGCTCGGCGATGCCGACGTCGTACACGCGCTCCGGGAATCGCTCGGCGAACGGCGCGAGCCCTGTCGGGCGCAGCATGGCCGCGGTCATGGCGATCACATCGGGGCGGCGTTCGCCGACCGAGACCAGCGCGTCGGAGAAGACATCGGTCCAGCCGCGTCCGCCCGAAGAGAGCGTCTCCCCCGTGGACGGATCGATGCGGCCGACGGCGTGGAACTGATCGGCCTCGTCGTCGCGGGCGGGCTGATATCCCCGACCCTTCTCGGTGATCGCGTGAACGATCACCGGTGCGCCGTAGGTCTTCGCCAGCTCGAGGGTCTCGAGCAGTGCCGGCAGATCGTGACCGTCGACCGGGCCGAGGTACTTGATGTCGAGGTTCGAGTACAGCGCCTCGTTGTTGGTGAAGCGCGAGAGGAACCCGTGGGTGCCGCCCCGGACGCCGCGGAACACCGCACGTCCGACCGGGCCGAGGGCGCGGAAGAGGCGGTCGGATCGCTTGTGCAGGTCTTTGTACGCCGCGGCGGTGCGCACCCGGTTGAGGAACCGCGACATGCCGCCGATCGTCGGCGCGTACGAGCGGCCGTTGTCGTTGACGACGATGACGAGGTTGCGGTCGTTGTCGTCGGAGATGTTGTTCAGCGCCTCCCAGGTCATGCCGCCGGTGAGGGCGCCGTCGCCGACGACGGCGACGACGTGCCGGTCGCTGCGCCCGGTCGCCGTCAGCGCACGCGACACCCCGTCGGCCCAGCTCAGCGAGCTCGATGCGTGCGACGACTCCACGACGTCGTGCGGGCTCTCACTGCGCTGCGGATATCCGGCCAGACCGCCGCGCAGGCGGAGCCCGGAGAAGTCCTGGCGTCCGGTCAGCAGCTTGTGCACGTAGGACTGATGCCCGGTGTCGAAGATGAACGGGTCGTCGGGCGACGAGAAGACCCGATGCAGGGCGATCGTCAGCTCCACCACGCCGAGGTTCGGGCCGAGGTGACCGCCGGTGCGAGAGACGTTCTCGACCAGGAAGGCGCGGATCTCCTCCGCGAGCTCCTCGAGCTGATCGGTGGACAGGGCGTCCAGGTCACGGGGTCCTGAGATGCTCGGAAGAATCGGCATCTGCACCTCCTCGCAGGCTCCGTCGGGGCGCGCGATCCGGGTCGCGCGCCGTCTCGATCCTACCCCGGCCCGTCGGGAAAGCGCCGAGAGCGCCGGGCCCCTTGACACGCCGAAGGGGGTCCGGTTCACGGAACCGGACCCCCTTCGCGATGCTCTCAGACGAGCGACCGCAGCACGTACTGCAGGATGCCGCCGTTGCGGTAGTAGTCGGCCTCACCGGGGGTGTCGATGCGGACGACCGCGTCGAACTCCACGGTCTGCTTGCCCTCGGGCGAGTGCTCGCTGGGGGCGGCGGTGACGTGGACGGTCTTCGGCGTCACGCCGTTGTTCAGCTCCTCCAGCCCGGTGATCGACACGATCTCCGTGCCGTCGAGGCCCAGCGACTCCCAGCTCTCGCCGGCCGGGAACTGCAGCGGGACGACGCCCATGCCGATGAGGTTCGAGCGGTGGATGCGCTCGAAGCTCTCGGTGATGACGGCCTTCACGCCCAGCAGGCTCGTGCCCTTGGCCGCCCAGTCGCGCGACGAACCGGAGCCGTACTCCTTGCCGCCGAAGATGACCAGCGGCGTTCCCTGCTCCTGGTAGTTCATGCTCGCGTCGTAGATGTACGACTGCGGGCCGTCCGGCTGCGTGAAGTCGCGGGTGTAGCCGCCCTCCACGACCTGGCCGTCGTTGACCGCTGAGACCATGAGGTTCTTCAGGCGGATGTTGGCGAACGTTCCGCGGATCATCACCTCGTGGTTGCCGCGGCGCGAGCCGAAGGAGTTGAAGTCCTTGCGGTCGACGCCGTGCTCCGTCAGGTACTGCGCCGCGGGCGTGCCGGGCTTGATGTTGCCCGCCGGGGAGATGTGGTCGGTCGTGACCGAGTCGCCGAGCGTGGCCATGACGCGGGCGCCCTCGATGTCCTTCACCGGGGTGAGCTCCATGGTCATCCCGTCGAAGTACGGCGCCTTGCGGACGTAGGTCGAGTCCTCGTCCCACTGGAAGATCGCATCGTCCGGGGTGGGAAGACTGCGCCAGCGCTCGTCGCCGTCGAACACGGTGGCGTACTGCTTGATGAACTGGTCGCGGGAGATCGACGAGTCGACGATCTCCTGCACCTCGTCCGGGGTGGGCCAGATGTCCTTGAGGAACACGTCGTTGCCCTCGGGGTCGGTGCCGAGAGCGTCGGTGTCGAAGTCGAAGTGCATCGATCCGGCCAGCGCGTAGGCGATCACCAGCGGCGGGCTCGCGAGGTAGTTCATCTTCACGTCGGGGCTGATGCGCCCCTCGAAGTTGCGGTTGCCGGAGAGCACGGCGGTGACGGCGAGGTCGTGCGAGTTGATCGCCTCGGAGACCTCCTCGATCAGGGGGCCGGAGTTGCCGATGCAGATCGTGCAGCCGTAGCCGACCGTGTAGAAGCCGAGGCCCTCGAGGTCTTTGTCGAGGCCGGACTTCTCGTAGTAGTCGGTGACGACCTTCGACCCCGGGCCGAGCGTGGTCTTCACCCACGGCTTCTGCTTCAGGCCCTTCTCGCGTGCCTTGCGCGCCACGAGACCGGCGGCGATCATGACCGACGGGTTCGAGGTGTTGGTGCACGAGGTGATCGCCGCAAGCGTGACCGCGCCGTTGTCGAGGATGTACTTCTCCCCCTCGGGCGTGGTGACCGGAACGGGCTTCGAGGCGTTGGTCGGCGCACCGCTGTTGATGTGCACCGGACGCGTGGTCCGCGGCTCCTCCTCACCGGGGACGGCGCCCGGGTCGGACGCCGGGAAGGAGTGCTTCGACTCGAGGTCGACGACGTCGTCCGAGGTGGAGGCGGTGGCGTAGGCGAGGATGTCCTGCTCGAACTGCGCCTTGGCCTCGGAGAGCAGGATGCGGTCCTGCGGACGCTTCGGCCCGGCGATCGAGGGGACGACCGTGCCGAGGTCGAGCTCCAGGTACTCGCTGAAGACGGGCTCGTGGGACGGGTCGTGCCAGAGCTTCTGCTCCTTGGCGTACGCCTCGACCAGGGCCACCGCCTCGTCGCTGCGTCCGGTGAGACGGAGGTAGTCGAGGGTCACGTCGTCGATCGGGAAGATGGCCGCGGTCGAGCCGAACTCGGGCGACATGTTGCCGATGGTCGCGCGGTTGGCCAGGGGGACGGATGCGACGCCCTCGCCGTAGAACTCCACGAACTTGCCGACGACGCCGTGCTGACGCAACAGGTCGGTGATGGTGAGCACGACGTCGGTCGCGGTCACTCCTGCGGGGATCTCGCCCGAGAGCTTGAAGCCGACGACGCGCGGGATGAGCATCGACACGGGCTGGCCCAGCATCGCGGCCTCGGCCTCGATGCCGCCGACGCCCCAGCCGAGCACGCCGAGGCCGTTGACCATCGTCGTGTGCGAGTCGGTGCCGACGCAGGTGTCGGGGTAGGCGCGGAGCACGCCGTCGACGGTGCGGTCGTAGATGACCTTCGCCAGGTGCTCGATGTTCACCTGATGCACGATGCCGGTTCCCGGCGGGACGACCTTGAAGTCGCTGAAGGCCGTCTGGCCCCAGCGCAGGAATTGGTAGCGCTCGCCGTTGCGCTCGTACTCGATCTCGACGTTGCGCTCGAGCGCGTTCTCCGAGCCGAAGAGGTCGGCGATGACCGAGTGGTCGATGACCATCTCGGCGGGCGACAGCGGGTTGATCCTGTTGGCGTCTCCACCGAGCGCCGTCACGGCCTCGCGCATGGTGGCGAGGTCGACGATGCAGGGCACGCCGGTGAAGTCCTGCATGACCACGCGGGCGGGCGTGAACTGGATCTCGGTGTTCGGCTCGGCCGCGGCATCCCACGACCCGAGCGCCTCGATCTGCGCCTTCGTGACGTTCGCGCCGTCTTCGGTGCGCAGCAGGTTCTCGAGGAGCACCTTGAGACTGAACGGGAGCTTGTCGAAACCGGGCACCGTGTCGATGCGGAAGATCTCGTAGTCGGTGCTGCCGACCGTCAGGGTGCTCTGGGCACCGAAGCTGTTCACCGTGGACACGAATCCGTCTCCTTCTATTCGGATGGGAGCGACAGGCGCCTCCATCTTGCTCGCCGCTGAGCCCCTGCGGCTAGCAAGGTGGTCCTAACCAGTCTGCGCCGCGCAGGTCATCGGCGAAAGCCTGCGATTTATCTTGATGTCGAGATAAATCTATCACGCCTCGGCGGGGCCGTCGTGCGCGGCCTCCCGCGGATACAGCGCCCGGACGACGAGCCAGGTGACCGCGATGAGCGGAGCGAAGAGCGGCAGACCCATGATGAGCTTCAGCGTGCCGAGAGCGGTGACCTCGTCGGCGAGATACAGCGGCAGCTGCACGGCGAGACGCGCGAAGAAGAGCGCGGCCCAGGCGATCCCCAGCCACCGGAAGGCGCGCCGCTTGCGGCGATCGTTCCGCCACGCCGTCCCCTCCCCCATCAGGAACCCGGCCGCCAGGCCGATCAGCGACCAGCCGATCAGTGCCGACACGAGCAGGACCGTGCCGTAGGCGGCGTTGGTGATGAGACCGGGCACGAAGTTGTCGGCACCACGACCGGTCCACAGCGCCAGCGCGGCTGCCGCACCCGCCGCGACGAGGCCGCCGATGGCGGCGGACGGCGGCGACTTCTGCAGCAGACGGATGACGGTGAAAACCGCCGCTAGTCCGACCGAGACACCCAGCGACAGGATGAGCGGCTCGGGGCTGATCGTGAACAGCACGACGAACGCCAGGCTCGGGAGGACCGACTCGAGGATGCCGCGCCAGCCGCCGATGGCCGACCAGACGACCGTCTGCGTGCTCGCGCCTTGCGCAGGGTCGATGCCCGCACGACGAGCCGCGCCGCCGAGCGCGGCACCGAAGACGTCGGATGCGCTCTGCTCGCGCTCCTCGCCGGGGCCGGGCGCGGTCACGCCGATCCCGGCGTGGCCGGCATCTTCAGCGGGATCAGATCGCGCGGTGGCATCGGCGCGCCACCCCGGACGACCACGATCGAGCGGAACAGGTCTTCGACCTTCGCGGCCGCCTCGGGGTCGGATGCACCGGCTCCGCCGATCACTCCGCGGAGGAACCAACGCGGTCCATCGATGCCGATGAAGCGTGCGAGGCGGAGTCCGGAACCCTCGCTCGCCGGCGCCGGCACCTCGGCGAGCAGCTCCTTGCCCAGAGCACCCTCGCGCTCCTCGACACGCCCGCCCTGCGCCTTCACCTGGTCGCGCAGCTGCACGCGGGTCTCGTCCCAGAGCCCGCCGGACCGCGGTGCGGCGAACGGCTGCACCTGGAGCGAGGAGTCGGCGTAGTCGAGTCCGACCGCGACGATGCGCTTGGACTGCTCCTCCACCTCCAGCCGCAGGTTCAGGCCCTCCCGCGGCAGGATCTTGATCCCGCCGAGATCGATGTACGGCCGGACCGGGTTCGCCTCGGAGTCGTCGAAGGGGCCCTCGGTCGCCCGGTTCTCGGGCGCCGACTTCGTGGGAGTCGCGTTGTCGTCAGTCATCAGCCTCGTCCTGCTCCGTCCTGGTGGACACCTGCCTGGTATCCGGTGGATCCGAATCCTCCGTCGCCGCGCACGCTCTCCGGCAGCTCTTCGACCGGGATGAACGTGGCTCGTGTCACGGGCATGACGATCAGCTGCGCGATGCGGTCGCCGACGGCCACATCGTACGCGCTGTGGATATCGGTGTTGATCAGACTCACCTTGATCTCGCCCCGATAGCCGGCGTCGACCGTGCCGGGTGCGTTGACGATCGAGATGCCGTGCTTCGCGGCGAGGCCGCTGCGCGGCACGACGAAGGCCGCGTACCCGTCCGGCAGCGCGATGCGCACCCCGGTCGGGACGAGGGCGCGCTCACCCGGGGCGAGATGCACGGCTTCGGCTGCGACGAGGTCGGCTCCGGCATCCCCGGGGTGGGCGTATCCCGGGAGCGCAGCGGCGATAATGGGCACATCAACGGAATCGATCACCCCATGAGGCTAATGCAGAACACCGTCGCCGACGCACGTCCGCTCTACCGCGAGCGACTGGCCCCGAGCCTGTGGCTGCTGGTGACCGTCGCCCTCGCGGGCCCGATGGTCTCGTTGATCTTCGTGCCGGTCGGCTCGACGATCGCGCTCGTCATCGGCGCGGTCGTGTCGGCCGCCCTGGTGACGGCGTTCATCGTGGCCACTCCGGTCGTCGCCGTCGCGGGCGGAGTCCTTCGGGCAGGTCGCGCGCACATCGACGTCCGCTTCCTCGGCGAGCCGATCGCCCTCACCGGAGAGGATGCGCGGCAGGCCCGCGGTCCCGGTCTCCCCGCCCGCGGCTGGCATCTCATCCGCGGCGGGATCGACGGGATCGTGGTCGTCCCCGACGTCGATCCCGACGACCCCGTCACCGCGTGGACCATCTCGACGCGCACGCCCGACCGCCTCGCCGCCGCCATCCGCGCCGCCCGCTCGTGATTCGCTCGTGACCCGCTCCTGACTCGCGACTCAGCGAAGGCGGGAACGGGAAAGAGGTCGGGAACGACAAACGCGCCCCGGACCGAGGTCGGGGGCGCGCGTCTCGTTCGGATGCGCTCAGGCGGCGCACTCCTTGCAGATGGGTCCGGATGCGCCCTCGTGGTCGAGCTGCGAGCGGTGCTTCACCAGGAAGCAGCTCATGCAGGTGAACTCGTCCTGCTGCGCGGGCAGCACGACGACATCGAGCTCGAGGTCGGAGAGGTCGGCACCGGGCAGGTCGAAGCTCGAGGGGTTGTCGGAGTCCTCGTCGCCGCTGGCGCCGGACAGCTTGTCCGGCACACGCTCCTTGAGGGCTTCGATCGACTCGGAGTCGTCTTCACTCTTTCGGGGCGCGTCGTAATCGGTTGCCATGGGGTTAGATCTCCACTTTCATGGTGCGAGTGGGTGGTGCGCCGTCGGGTAATCGGCGGCCATAGTTTGCATGACCGGATCGCTTTTCGCAAATGCGGGTCCGTGCGTCTGGACAAACTCACGGCGCGCCCAGGGTATTCCCGCTCCCGGCGCCTACCGCGTGACACCATGAACGCACACCCACCAGAGGGGCATTCGCATGGAAAACGTCACCATCGTCGGCACAGAAGCAGGGGTTCTCGTCCTCGCTACCGAGTCGGGCGAGCGCTTCGCGCTGCCCATCGACGACGTGCTGCAGCGCGAGATCCGGCGCGCGACGCGCCAGGCCGATCCCACCGCCCAGAGGCTCGCGGCGAGCCCCCGCGACATCCAGGCGCAGATCCGCGCCGGCCTGACGGCGGCCGAGGTCGCCGAACTGCTCGGCATCAGCATCGACGACGTCGTGCGCTTCGAAGGACCGGTGCTCGCCGAGCGCGAGCACATCATCGGTCAGGCTCTCGCCGTCCCCGTGCTCATCGGCAGCGAGGTGGAGCCCGACGCCCAACCCACCTTCGGCGCCGCGGTCCGCGACAAGCTCGCCGAGGTCGCAGCCACGGCCGAGCGCTGGGCCAGTTGGAAGGAGGAATCGGGCTGGGTCGTCAAGCTGGAGTTCACCGCCAACGACGTCGACCACGATGCACGCTGGAGCTTCGACCCGCGACGCAGTTCCCTCTCGCCGTTGAACGCCGATGCGACGCAGCTGTCGCGCCAGGGATCGCTGCCCGAAGGCCTGATCCCGCGTCTGCGCGCCGTCGACCACGAGCGCACGGCGTCGCCGTACAAGGACGACAGCCGATTCGACTCCGGCGCGTTCGGCCCGCGCCTGGTGCCGACCCCCGAGACCACCGAGGAACCGGGGGGCCCGGAGCGCTCGAACGCCGCGGCGCAGGATGCCGCGATCAACCGAGCGCCCGAGTCGCAGACGACGAACCCCGAGACCGCCGACCTGCTCGAGGCGCTCCGTCGGCGTCGCGGACAGCGCGAGACGGCGCCGGTGCTCCCTGACGAGACCGACGACCACTCGGAGCAGCATCCGATCGCGCTCTTCGACGCCTTCGACCAGGGCGACGAACCCGACGCGCCGGAGCCGGCTCCGCAGCCGTCGTCGAACGACTCCGCCGACGGCAACGCCCGTCGGCGGCGCCGCAATGCCATGCCGTCGTGGGACGAGATCGTCTTCGGCGCCCGCACCGACGAGTAGACGGCCGACTGCGCGCGACCTCGGTCAGCGAGCGAAGGCGCCGAGCCGGAGCAGCGGCACGAGGCGCTCCTCCGGCGTGAGAGCTCCATGCTGGCCGACCATCCCCCGGCTGCGTTGATCGGCGGCGGTGCCGTCGTAGACCGCGTTCGCGCCGCGGGACGCCACCATCAGATCGCCCATGCGGGAGGCCGCGGCCGGCGTCACCGTGGGCCCGAAGAGGCCCCGGGCGATCGCCTCCTGTCGATCGACGACGTCGGCCACGCCCGCGAGATCGCGGCGCCAGCGGGCGCCGATCTCGGCGCCGTCGGCCTCCGGTGCGAGGTACACGTGCAGCATCCGCGGCTCGCCGCCCAGATGTCGCACGCCGACGAGGTGCCGCTCGTCGAGCACGGCCTGCCGGTTGACCGGGACATCGACCATCCCGTGATCCGAGGTGACGAGCACGCCGACGCCGGCGGGCACGTGCGTCGCGAGCGCCGCGTCGATCTCTTCGAGCGCCGCCACCCACTCGGCCGAGTCGATGCCGTGCCGGTGGCCCGCTTTGTCGACCTCCGGCAGATAGCAGTACACCAGCGATCCCGGATGCTGCCGCGCGAGGTCGTACGCCGTCTCGACGCGCGTCGCCGGAGTCGCCGCGGCGACGAACTCGGCGCCGCGGAGCGTCGCCCGGGTGAACCCGCTCTGCGCATAGGCGGCCACCCCGACGGCGAAGCTCTCGTGCCCGAGGGCGCCTGCGCGCTCGAAGACCGTGGTGGCGGGCTGCCAGGTCAGGGGGTCGAGGCCGTCGGACTCCCAGCCGCTGAGCTGATTGACCAGGCGGTCGCGCTCGGCGTCGAGAACCCGGTAGCCGACGAGACCGTGCTCGCCCGGGCCCACTCCGGTGAGGATGCTCGTCAACGCGGCCGCGGTCGTCGACGGGAACACCGATCGCGCCACATCTCGCTTGGTCATGCCGCTCGTCAGCGCACGGGCGTGTCCGGCGTGCGACCGCAACGAGATCGCCCCCAGACCGTCGACGACGACGAGCACGACCGACGAGGCCCGTGGCAGGGCATCGGCATCGCCGCGGAGCGCGGCGAGCAGGTCGTCCGCCACCCCGACGAGGCTCCGGGTGCTCGGCGACTCGGACGGTAGCATGAGGGACATCCGAGCCAGTCTGACACAGGCTCCTCTACGCCCTCAGGAAGTCCATGCCGAAAACCCCGCCGCCCGAGTCCGTCGCGGAACGCATCCAGGACATCGACCTCTCCAGCGAGATGCAGGGCTCGTTCCTCGAGTACGCGTACTCGGTCATCTACTCGCGCGCGCTGCCCGATGCCCGCGACGGATTAAAGCCGGTGCAACGCCGCATCCTGTATCAGATGGCAGAGATGGGGCTCCGACCCGATCGCGGGCACGTCAAGAGCGCCCGCGTCGTCGGCGAGGTCATGGGAAAGCTCCACCCTCACGGCGACTCCGCCATCTACGACGCCCTGGTGCGCCTGGCTCAGGATTTCGCCCTGCGGGTGCCCCTCGTCGACGGCCACGGAAACTTCGGCTCGCTCGACGACGGTCCGGCGGCCGCCCGATACACCGAGGCCCGTCTGGCGGCGGCTGCGCTCGCCCTGACCGAGAACCTCGACGAGGACGTCGTCGACTTCATCCCGAACTACGACGGTCAGTTCCAGCAGCCCGCCGTGCTGCCGGCGGCGTTCCCGAACCTCCTCGTGAACGGCGCCAGCGGGATCGCGGTCGGGATGGCGACCAACATGGCGCCCCACAACCTCATCGAGGTCGTCGCCGCGGCCACCCATCTGCTCGAGAACCCCGAGGCGTCCACCGAGGAGCTGATGGAGTTCGTGCCGGGCCCGGACTTCCCGTCCGGCGGCATCCTCATGGGCCTCGACGGCGTGAAGGACGCCTACACCAACGGCCGCGGCGCCCTGAAGGTCCGCGGCAGGGTGTCGGTCGAGCCGCTCGGCCCGCGCCGCACCGGCATCATCGTCTCCGAGCTGCCGTACATGGTCGGGCCGGAGCGGCTGATCGAGAAGATCCGCGACGCCGTGCAGTCGAAGAAGCTGCAGGGCATCAGCGACGTGACCGATCTCACGGATCGCAACCACGGCCTCCGCGTCGCGATCGGCGTGAAGACCGGATTCGACCCGAACGCCGTGCTCGAGCAGCTGTACCGCCTGACGCCGCTCGAGGACTCGTTCAGCATCAACAACGTCGCCCTCGTCGACGGTCAGCCGCGCACGCTCGGACTGAAGGAGATGCTCAGCGTCTACGTCGGTCACCGGCTCGAGGTGATCACCCGGCGCAGCCGCTACCGCCTGGCGCGTCGCGAGGAGCGCCTGCACCTGGTCGAGGGCCTCCTCATCGCGATCCTCGACATCGATGAGGTCATCCAGGTCATCCGCTCGTCGGACGACTCGGAGCAGGCGCGCACCCGACTGCGATCCGTGTTCGATCTGAGCGAGCTGCAGGCGGAGTACATCCTCGAGTTGCGCCTCCGACGACTCACGAAGTTCTCCCGCATCGAGCTCGAGGCCGAGCGCGATGCGCTGCTCGCCGACATCGCGACCCTGCGCGAGCTCCTGGCCAGCCCCGTACTGCTGCGCGCCGCCGTCGCGCGCGAGCTCGACGCGGCCGCCGATGCCTACGGCACCCCGCGCCGCACCCTGCTGATGAACGCCGCACCACCGAAGCCGCGCGCGACCAAGGGCTCGGCCGACCTGCAGATCGCCGACTCGCCGACGGTGCTCGTCCTGTCCACGACGGGCCGCGCGGTTCGCGTCGACCTGGGCGAGGGGCAGGAGCTCAGTGCCCCGGCCCGACGCAGCAAGCACGACGCGGTCCTCGCCACCGTCGAGACGACGGTGCGCGCCGAGATCGGGGCCCTCACCAGCGCCGGCCGTGTCGTGCGGTTCTCGCCCGTCGACCTGCCGTCGGTCCCCGCCTCCTCGGTACAGCTCGCCGCGGGCACGCCGTTGCGCGACTACCTCGGCATTCCCGCCAAGAGCGAGCGCATCGTGGGCTTCGTGCGCTTCGACAGCGAGACGCCGATCGCGCTGGGCACGGCCCAGGGCACGGTCAAGCGCATCGTCCCGGCATCGCTCCCGGTCCGGCCCGAGCTCGAGGTGATCGGGATGAAGCCCGGCGACGCGGTGGTCGGCGCCGCCGACGCGCCCGACGACGCCGAGCTCGTCTTCGTGACCTCCGACGCGCAGCTGCTGCACTTCGCGGCATCCGCCGTCAGGCCGCAGGGCGCCCCCGCGGGCGGGATGGCGGGCATCAAGCTCGGGGCCGGGTCGTCGGTGCTGTTCTTCGGCGTGGTGGGCTCGGGAGCCGATGCCGTCGTCGCGACCGTCTCGGGCGGCGACAGCGCGCTTCCCGGGACCGATCCCGGCCGGGCGAAGGTCTCCTCGTTCGCGGAGTATCCCGGCAAGGGCCGCGCCACCGGCGGCGTACGGGCGCACGCCTTCCTCAAGGGCGAGGACCGGCTCACGGTCGCCTGGGTGGGACCGAACCCCGCCCTGGCCGTCGACCCGACCGGCGCGGTGCGCAAGCTCCCCGAAGCCGGGGCGCGACGCGATGCCTCGGGACAGGCGATCGACGGCGTCATCGGCAGCATCGGCCGCACGATCGTCTGAGGCGGCGCCGGCCGAGAGCCGAGCGCGGGACGGTCAGGCGTCGATGGCCTCGCGCGACAGCTGTCCGGAGGAGTCGATGATGAACTCCCGGCGCGGAGCCACCTCGTTGCCCATGAGCAGCTCGAACACGCGTCCGGCCGCCTCCGCGTCCTCCATCCGCACCCGCCGCAGCAGTCGGCCCGAGCGATCCATGGTGGTGTTCGCCAGCTGCTCGGCATCCATCTCACCCAGGCCCTTGTAGCGCTGGATCGGCTCGTGCCACCGCTTGCCGGCCTTGCGCAGCTTCGCCAGAAGCGCGTGCATCTCCTGTTCGCTGTAGGTGTAGATGGTCTCGTTGGGCTTCGAACCGGGGTTCATCACGATGATGCGATGCAGCGGCGGGACCGCGGCGAACACGCGGCCGTTCTCGATCAGCGGACGCATGTAGCGGAAGAAGAGCGTGAGCAGGAGCGTGCGGATGTGCGCACCGTCGACATCGGCGTCGCTCATCAGGATGACCTTGCCGTAGCGGGCGGCGTCGATGTCGAACGTGCGACCGGATCCCGCCCCGATCACCTGGATGATCGACGCGCACTCGGCGTTCGAGAGCATGTCGCTGATCGACGCCTTCTGCACGTTCAGGATCTTGCCGCGGATGGGCAGCAGCGCCTGGAACTCGCTGTTGCGCGCGTTCTTCGCCGTGCCCAGCGCCGAGTCGCCCTCGACGATGAAGAGCTCGCTGCGCTCGACGTCATTGGTGCGGCAGTCGACGAGCTTCGTCGGCAGGGTCGACGACTCGAGGGCGTTCTTGCGACGCTGCGTCTCCTTGTGGGCGCGCGCCGACACGCGTGCCTTCATCTCCGAGACGATCTTGTCGAGCAGCTGGGCGGTCTGGCTCTTGTCGTCGCGCTTCGTCGAGGCGAACCGCGACGTGAGGTCCTTGCGCAGCACCTGCGCCACGATCTGCCGCACGGCGGGCGTGCCGAGGACCTCCTTGGTCTGCCCCTCGAACTGCGGCTCCGGGACGTTGACCGTCAGCACGGCCGTGAGGCCCGCGAGCACGTCGTCCTTCTCGAGCTTGTCGTTCCCGACCTTCAGCCGACGGGCGTTCTGCTCGACCTGCGATCTCAGCGCCTTCAGCAGCTCCTGCTCGAAGCCCTGCTGATGCGTGCCGCCCTTGGGCGTCGCGATGATGTTCACGAACGACCGCACGGTCGTGTCGTAGCCCGTTCCCCAACGCAGGGCGATGTCGACCGCGCAGGTGCGCTCGACCTCGGTGGCGACCATGTGCCCATCGGCCTGCAGGACCGGCACGGTCTCGCGGAAGGTTCCCTCGCCCTGGATGCGCCAGTTGTCGGTCACCGGCGGGTCCGTCGCGAGATAGTCGACGAACTCCGAGATCCCGCCCTCGTAGCGGTACGAGACCTCGTTCGACGCCTCGTCGACCGAGGCGGACAGCAGGCCCTCGGCCACGGCGGCGACGTCGGCGGGACCGGAGCCGCTCTTCGCCCGGTCGTCGCGCACCACGATCTCGAGCCCGGGCACCAGGAACGCCGTCTGACGGGCGCGGGTCTCGAGGTCGCCGAGCTGGAAGGCTGCGTCCTTGGTGAAGATCTGGCGGTCCGCCCAGTAGCGGATCCGGGTGCCGGTCGCCCCGCGCGGAGCCTTCCCGACCACGCGCAGCTCGCTGTCGTCCTCGAACGGGGTGAAGGGCGCGTCCGGCCGCTTCTCCCCCGCATCCTGGAAGATCCCCGGCTCGCCGCGGTGGAACGACATCGCGTAGGTCTTGCCCCCGCGGTCGACCTCGACGTCCAGCCGCTCCGACAATGCGTTCACCACCGACGCGCCGACGCCGTGCAGTCCACCGGACGCGGCGTACGACCCGCCGCCGAACTTTCCTCCGGCGTGCAGTTTCGTGAAGACGACCTCGACGCCGGTGAGGCCGGTGCGCGGCTCGACATCGACGGGGATGCCGCGCCCCCGGTCATGCACCTCGACGCTGCCGTCGTCGTGCAGGATGATGTCGATCTTGTCGCCGTTGCCCGCGACGGCTTCGTCGACGGCGTTGTCGATGATCTCCCACAGGCAGTGCATGAGCCCGGGCGATCCGTTCGAGCCGATGTACATGCCGGGGCGCTTGCGGACGGCCTCGAGCCCTTCGAGCACCTGGAGATGATGGGCGGAATACTCGGCGGTCACAATCTCCGATTCTATTGCGGGGCCGGTCCGGGAGCCGTCAGACACTCCCCGGGCGAGGTCAGCTCGCGCCGGAGACGTACGCGCTGAGCGAAACACGCCGCGATCCGGGCATCACCCCAGGTGCAGCGTGGTTGTATTGAGCACGACCCAAGCGAGGCCGACACCCGAGGAGGCACCGAGATGAATGCAACGACTGAACGCGAGGCTTCCGCCGTCGAGTTCCGCCTGACCGCGATGGATCGCTGCGATTCCTGCGGCGCACAGGCGTACATCGCCGCAGAGGTCAACGGATCCGAGCTCCTGTTCTGCGCGCACCACGGACGCAAGTACGAGGAGAAGCTCCGCAGCATCGCGACCAGCTGGCACGACGAGAGCGCCCGCCTCGTCGACGCCCCCTGATCCGACCCGACTCACGGCTCCGGCCGGAACCCGACTCCGGGACTGCGCATCGGCGCGGGCCCGGAGTCTTCTTCGTTCCGCGCCTCAGTCGACGATCACGCGCCGGACGCGCGGGCTGAGCCGGGTGAGGATCTCCTCCCCGACGGTGTCGATGCGCTCCGCGAGCGTGGTGGCGCTCACCTCGCCGGACCGCCCGTCGCCGAAGATCGTCACCTCGTCCCCCGGACGCATACCGGACCACCCCTCGACGATCGACGTCGTCTCTCCGATCGCGCGGAGCCGCCGTGCCCCGGCGGGGGTGCCGACGGAAGCGTCTCGGAGTGTGGACGGAAGTCCGTCGAAGCTGCCGACGCCGACCACCGCGTCTCCGCCGACGACCTCCGACACCACTGCGCACAGAGAGGCCACGGGACGGATGCCGTCGAGTTCGGGTCCGTCCGCCGAACGGATGCCGTAGCAGAACGCCCCGATCCGAGAGACCGACCCGCGGAGTTCGGGCCGCCACCACGACGCCGCGGATGCCGTCAGGTGCAGCACGTCGGGCGAGACTCCCGCCTCCCCGGCGACGCGCACCGCGTCGAGGAAGACCAGACGGGAGGCGTCGTCGTCCGCGTCGCTCGCCTCCGCGATGTGACTCCAGACGCCGGCGAGGGTGAGGTGCCCCCGCACCTCCGCCTCTCGCACCTCGGCGATCGCCGCCGCCCACTCGTCGGGCAGGATGCCGTTGCGATGCAGCCCGGTGTCGATCTTGAGGTGCACGCGGGCACGACGACCGAGGATCTCGGCGCGGGCGATGACCCGGCGCAGGTAGTCGGCCGTGCCGACGCCCAGGTCGAGGTCGTGGGCGAGCGCCTCGTCGATCTCGTCGTCGGTCGAGGTGGCCCAGGCGAGGATCCGCGCATCGCCGCCGACGATCCGGCGCACCCGTACGCCTCCGCGGACGTCGTAGCTGCCGAACCACGAGACACCCGCCTCGACGGCCGTCTCGACCGCCCAGCCGAGCCCGTGCCCGTAGGCGTCGTCCTTGAGCACCAGCATGAGCGCGGATGGGGCGATCCGCGCCCGGACGGCCGCGATGTTCGTCCGGAAGGCATTGCTGCTGATCCTCAGCTCCGGGCGGTTCACGCCTCCCACCCCCGAACGGCGTGCGCTCCGGCGACGGCGACGAGCTCCGCCACGGTCATCCCGGTGACGGAGGCCCACCAGGCCAGGGCCGGCGCCGCCGGACCGGTGCCTCCGAAGAAGATCGCATCCGCACCGGGAGCGACGACGCGTGCGCCGAGGTCGACCACGCAGACGTCCATCGCGACGCGTCCGATGATCGGCCGGGCCACGCCGTCGACCTCGACGTGCGCCCGGTTGCCGAGCGCCCTGACCACACCCTGCGCGTATCCTCCGGTCACGAGGGCCACCGTCGTGTCCGCGCTCACGCGGTGGGTGTAGCCGTAGGAGACGGCGTCGCCGGCCCGAAGCCGCTTCGTCGACATCACGCGACCGACGAGTCGCATGACGGGACGGGTGGCCGGCACGCCGTCCCCGTCGGGCAGTCCGTACAGCAGGCGGGGATCGATGTCGGCGTGACCGGCGGTGGCGCCGACGATCCCCTCGAGCGCCAGCGCGTCGATCTCGCCCGCGGAGTCGACGAGCACGCGATCCGCACCGGCTGCGACGACCGCGTGCGCGACGGCGAGCAGTCCGTGTCCCCAGGCGTCGCGTCGGAGGTCGGCGGTGCGTCCGCCCGCCTGCACGGCTGCGGTGGCGGCTGCCGCGAGTGCGGAGCGGGAGATCAGGGCGCGCGGCAGGGCGCTGGAGGTCGTCTCGCACACGTCCCCAGCCTAGCTTCCGGCTCCCCGGACGATCAGCGAGCGGCCCGTAGACTGATCGGGTCCCCTACCCCCGGAGCCCCATGTCTCGTCTCTCACTCGCGCCCCGCATCCGCTATCTGATGGGACGTGCCCGTCGGATCGACATCGGATCGGTGGTGGAGCGCGCGAAGGAGGCGTCGGAGCAGCATCACAAGGCCGTGCCGGCCGTGATCGCCGACATGCTGTGGTCGGCGGCGAGGCACAACGTCGGATTCCAGGACTACATCGACTACGACTTCGCCATGCTCAGCCGGGCCGAGCGCGAGACGTACATGACGCACCCGGTATCGAATCAGCTCTCGCAGCGCTATGACCACCCGGACTACCGGTGGATCTTCCAGGACAAGATCGAGTTCAACCGCCACTTCGCCGACCACCTGCATCGGGAGTGGCTCGTCGTCGACGAGACCAATGCGGATGCCGTGCGCACGCTCACCGAGCGCCTCGGAACCATCGTCACGAAGGAGCCCGTCGGGCAGGCCGGGACGGGCGTGCACCGCTACCACGCATCGGACGTCGAGGACTGGACGGCATTCCATCGCGGTCTGCTCGATCGCGGCGAGCTGCTGATCGAAGAGGTCATCCGTCAGCACGACGATCTCGCCGCCGTGTGCCCCGGCACGGTGAACACCACCCGCGTCACCGCCTTCTTCGACGGAGAGAAGGCGCACATCCTGGCGATGGCGCAGAAGTTCGGCCGCGGCGCGGTGAGCGACCAGATGACCTTCGGCGGCTTCTACACGATGCTCGACGAGAACGGGCATGCGGTCGGCGCCGGATACGACTCGCACGGGCACGTGCACCGGAACCACCCCGACTCGGGCTTCCCGATCGCCGACTTCCAGCTGCCGTTCATGGACGAGGTGCGCGCCTTCGTCGACCGAGTGGCGCGCGTCGTCCCGCAGGTGCAGTACGTCGGTTGGGACATCGTCGTGTCGCCCGAGGGCCCGGTGCTCGTGGAGGGCAACTGGGGCGCCGGCGTCTACGAGAACAAGCCCAGCGTCACCGGCATCCGCACCGGGCACAAGCCGCGGTATCGCGAGATCATCGGCTTCTGACCCTCGGCCCCTGGGTCCCCGAGCCCGCCCTGGGTCCCTGAGCCTGTCGAAGAGTCCTGGGTCCCTGAGCCCGCCCTGGGTCCCTGAGCCTGTCGAAGGGTCAGACCGCGCGAACGATCCCCAACGGCGTCGACTCGAGCCCCTGACCGAGCGGGTTGTCGCCGAGGATCCTCACCAGACGGCGCTCCCCCTCCTTGTCGAGGGTCGAGCCGAGGATGTTGCCGCCGAGGTCGTTGATGTCGACCACTGCGACCTCCAGCGAGCCGCCGAGGATCGACTTCAGATGGGCGGCCACCCCGCGCGGATCCTTCGGACCGAGCACGACCGCCTCGTTGTAGGGAGGGATCGTGTGCTTGGTCGGCCCGTCGATCGCACGCGCCTTGTCACCGGCGATGCGGTAGAAGTCGCCCTTGCGCCCGAAGGCCTTCGTCACGGCCGCGACCGCAGCCGCCAGCAGGATGCGCGGCGTGCCGCACTCGCGCAGGGCCATCTCCATCGTCTCGGGCATGCCCAGGCCGATGCCGTACGGCGTGCGCGTGACGTACTTCGACAGGAAGAGGGCCAGTCGGCGCGGACGGATCTCGTCGAGGCGGTACGACCGGCCCTGCGTGATCGCGACGATCTTCTCGGTCACGAACAGCAGATCGCCGGGGCGCACCGCCTCTTTCGCGTACTCCGTGATGACGGCGTCGAGGTCGTCGTCCGGCATGACGACGCGTGTGCGCAGGGGGATGCGCGCATAGCTCTTCCCGTCGACGCTCGTCTCGAGCGCCTTGCCCTCGTTCGCCTGCATCACTCGAGGTAGTCCCGCAGCGACTGCGAGCGACTCGGGTGGCGCAGCTTGGCCATCGTCTTCGACTCGATCTGACGGATGCGCTCCCGCGTCACCCCGAACGTGTCGCCGATCTGGTCGAGCGTCTTGGGCTGACCGTCGCCGAGCCCGAAGCGCATGCGGATCACGCCCGCCTCGCGCTCCGACAGGGAATCGAGCAGCTGCTCGAGCTGGCGCTGCAGCATGGTGAAGCCCACCGCGTCGGCCGGGACGACCGCCTCGGTGTCCTCGATCAGGTCGCCGAACTCGCTGTCGCCGTCTTCGCCGAGCGGAGTGTGCAGCGAGATCGGCTCACGGCCGTACTTCTGCACCTCGACGACCTTCTCGGGCGTCATGTCGAGCTCACGGCTGAGCTCCTCGGGCGTGGGCTCGCGGCCGAGGTCCTGCAGCATCTGCCGCTGCACGCGGGCGAGCTTGTTGATGACCTCGACCATGTGCACGGGGATTCGGATCGTGCGCGCCTGGTCGGCCATCGCGCGGGTGATCGCCTGGCGGATCCACCACGTCGCGTAGGTCGAGAACTTGAAGCCCTTGGTGTAATCGAACTTCTCGACGGCGCGGATGAGACCCAGGTTGCCCTCCTGGATCAGGTCGAGGAACTGCATTCCGCGGCCCGTGTAGCGCTTGGCCAGCGAGACCACGAGGCGGAGGTTCGCGCCGAGCAGGTGGCTCTTGGCCCGCTGCCCGTCGCGGGCGACCCACTGCAGGTCGAGACCCAGCTGGCTGGTCTTCTCTGCGGCCGACATGGCCGAGAGCTTCTCCTCGGCGAAGAGTCCGGCTTCGATGCGCATCGCGAGCTCGACCTCTTCGGCCGCGTTCAGCAGCGCGACCTTTCCGATCTGCTTGAGGTAGTCCTTGACCGGGTCGGCCGTGGCACCGGTGATCTGCGTCGAGTAGACGGGCACGTCCTCGTCGTCGTTCGACGAGATGACGATCGCGCCGGTCGGCAGCGGCTCGGTGAACGCCGGCTTGGAGTCGTCCTCCTCGTCCTCGCCCTCCTCGGCGGCCGCAGCCGCAGGAGACTCGTCCTCATCGACGACGTCATCCGACTTCTTCTTCTTCACCGGTGCGCGCTTCGCAGCCGCACGCTTCGCAGCGCTCAGCGGCGCCGGCTTCTCGGCAGCGTCGACCTCGATGTCGACCTCGTCGACGGTGATCTCGTCGGCCTTCTTCGTCCGGGTCTTCTTCGTCGTGGCAGGAGTCACGTTTCGCCTTTCACGGGGCTGGGGGCCGCCCCGGGACATTTCGGACACTAGTAAGACCCTTGTCAAGTGCGGTGTTCGAAAACACTGATTGACAACGGGTCGGACTCCTAGTATCGCACACGTGCGGCGATGCGGATGCATTCCGCCGGGGATGGCAGGCCGGACGCGCTCAGCCGCGGCCCGGCTTGTCGTCGTCGCCCGAGGGCCGGGAGGCGAGATAGCGCTCCAGCTCGGCCGCCAGCTCGTCGGCGCTGGGCAGATCGCGCTCGTTGAAACCGCCCTCGTCGTACGACTCGTCGTCGGGATTGCGACCGGCCATGTACGCGTCGTAGCGACGCTCCAGGTTGTGCACCATCTGCTGCAACTCGTCGTTGCCGGCCACCTGCTCGTCGACGCGGGCGAGATAGTCCTCGCGTCGCTCCTGCACGGTGTCGAGCAGCAGGACGAGCCCGGTCGCCGACATGAGCTTGTCCGCGGCGGCGATGACGGCATCCGGATTCTCGGTCTCGGCCAGGTAGTGCGGCACCAGCAGCACGAAACCGACGGCGCGGTGGCCGCTCTCGACGAAACGGAACTCGAGAAGGTGGCCCGCGGTCGCGGGCACCTGCGTGCGCGGCCGCCACACCGAATGGGCGACGGCCAGATCGCGGCGGTTCCCGCTGACCGTGGTGCCGATCGGCCGCGTGTGCGGGACCGGCATCGCGATCGAGTGCACCCAGTTGAGGCCCACGACCTCGAACTCGGCAGCGAGGTCGAGCACCGTCTCCGCGAACGCGTTCCAGGCGAAGTCCGGCTCGTAGCCGGCCAGCAGCAGGAACGGCTGGCCGAGGGCGTCGGTCGCGAGGGAGAGCTCGAGCCGCGCCGGGCGGAACTCGGTGAGATGATCCTGATCGAAGGAGATGATCGGACGGCGCGCGCGATAGTCGAGGAGCAGATCGTTCTCGAACACCGCGATCGGACGGGGCGACGCCGTCTCGCGGAGATGCTCGATCAGGCCCGCCACCGCGCTGCCGGCATCGGTGAAGCCGGTGAGGAGCACCACCAGGGGCAATCCGCGCGGCACCGTCGGCGCGTTCGCGACACGTTCGTGGATCTCACCGGAGAAGGGCATGCCTCCATGCTACGAGCAGCGCCGGATGCGGGGGCTGGCGACGTCATGCTGAGAGCGAACACGCGCGGGGCGGCCGGGCGCCCGCCCGGATCCGGGCTCCTAGGATGGGAGGCATGACGCTTCCCGTGCTCTCGCACACCACCGTTCAGTTCCCCGGAAGCGCTGCAGACGCCGCAGTGCTCGTCGTCCCCGACATCTCCGCGGCGGCGGACCCGCTGGAGGCGTATCCCGGACTGGCCGAGACCCTCTCGGCCGTCGGTTTCACCGGTTCACCGTCGTCCTACCTCCGGATTCACGCTCCCGACGTCACCTCGCTGCCCTTCGCGGTCGTCGGAGTCGGCGCCACGCCGAACGCCGCCGCTGTGCGCAACGCGGTGGGCACGGCACTGCGCTCTCTGACCGGGTTCGACCGGGTCGCCGTCGGCCTCGCCGCCGGTCTCGAGGGCTACGCGGAGGCCGCCGCCGAAGGCGCCGTGCTCGGTGGCTACCGGTTCGACACGTACCGCTCCGACAAGGGGAAGACGCGAGCGACCGCCGTCACGCTGCACGCCGACATCGACGACGCGGCGCTGGACCGCGCGAAGGCCGCCGGCGAGGCCGTGGCACTGATCAAGGACCTCGTCAACGTCCCGGCCGAATGGCAGAGCCCGGCGCAGCTCGCGCAGAGCGCCGCCGACAGCGTCGCCGACCTCGACGTGGCCGTCGAGATCCTCGACGAGAACGCCCTGGCCGAACAGGGCTTCGGGGGCATCCTCGGCGTCGCGCAGGGGTCCGACCGGCCGCCGCGCCTCGTGCGCCTCGACTACTCGCCCGCCGACGCCGCCCGCCACATCGCGATCGTCGGCAAGGGCATCACCTTCGACACCGGCGGTCTCTCGCTCAAGCCCGCCGCGTCGATGGTCGGCATGAAGTTCGACATGGCGGGGGCCGCCACCGGCCTCGCCGCGATCCGCGCGATCGCCATGCTCGGCCTCCCGGTCCACGTGACCGCCTGGCTCTGCATCACCGACAACATGCCGTCCGGACGCGCTCTGCGGCCCGGTGACGTGGTGCGCATCCTCGACGGCACGACGGTCGAGGTCCTCAACACGGATGCCGAGGGCCGCCTGGTGCTGGCCGACGGGCTCGTCGCCGCCAGCCGGGAGAACCCCGACGTGGTGATCGACGTCGCCACGCTGACCGGCGCGATCGTCGCCGCCCTCGGGCATCGCCACACCGGGGTCTTCGGCGATGACGACACGGTCGCCGAGATCCTCGCCGCCGCAGGCGACGCCGATGAGCTCGTCTGGCACATGCCTCTGCCGGCGTACATGGAGGAGTCCCTCGAGTCGCCCATCGCCGACCTGCAGAACGTCAACATGAGCGACCGCATGGGCGGGGCGTCCTACGCCGGACTCTTCCTCCGTCGGTTCGTCGGCCGCACCTCCGACGACGAGGACGCGCCGCGCATCCCGTGGGTGCACCTCGACATCGCGGGGTCCGGCGAACACGGGGGCGCGCCGTACGGATTCACCGAGAAGGGCCCCACGGGGGCGATGGTCAGAACGCTCATCGCCTTCGCCGCAGCATCCGCGGCAGCATCCCACAAGGAGGCATGACACATGGCAGATCACAGCTTCGACGTCGTCGTCCTCGGCGGTGGCAGCGGCGGCTACGCCGCCGCGCTCCGTGCGAGCGAGCTCGGCAAGTCGGTGGCCCTCATCGAGAAGGACAAGGTCGGCGGCACCTGCCTGCATCGCGGCTGCATCCCGACGAAGGCTCTCCTGCATGCGGCGGAGGTCGCGGAGAACGTGCGCGACGCGGCATCGGTCGGAGTCGAGGCCACGCTCGTCGGCATCGATCCGGCCGGAGTGCGGGACTACCGCGAGGGCATCGTCGCCAAGAAGTACAAGGGACTCGAGGGCCTGGTCAAGGCACGCGGCATCACGACGGTCGTCGGGCACGGACGCCTGAACCCCGACCGCAGCGTGAGCGTCGGAGACGACGTCTACGTCGGGGCCGATGTGGTGCTCGCGACCGGTTCGTACAGCCGGTCGCTCCCCGGACTCGACATCGGCGGGCGCATCCTCACGAGCGAGCAGGCGCTGGCCCTCGACGAGATCCCCGGCACGGTGCTGGTCCTCGGAGGAGGCGTGATCGGCGTGGAATTCGCGAGCGTGTGGCGATCCTTCGGCGCCGAGGTGACCATCATCGAGGCCCTGCCCCACCTGGTCCCGAACGAAGACGTCACCATGAGCAAGGGCCTCGAGCGTGCGTTCCGCCGCCGCGGCATCCGGTACTCGCTCGGCGTGCGCTTCCAGAGCGCCACGCAGAACGACGATTCGGTGACGGTGACGCTCGAGGACGGCACGGAGTTCACCGCCGACTACCTGCTCGTCGCGGTCGGACGCGGACCGGTGACCGCCGACCTCGGGTACGAGGAGGCGGGCGTGGCGCTCGATCGCGGCTTCGTGGTCGTCGACTCCGACCTGCGCACCGGAGCGCCCGGCGTCTGGGCCGTCGGCGACATCGTTCCCGGACTGCAGCTGGCGCACCGCGGATTCCAGCAGGGCATCGCCGTCGCGGAGCGGATCGCGGGCCTCTCGCCGGTGACGGTGCCCGACTCGCAGATCCCGAAGGTCACGTATTCGAGCCCGGAGGTGGCATCTGTCGGAGTGACGGAGGATGCAGCGATCACCGAGCACGGTGCCGACGCGGTCGTCGCCTACGAGTACAACCTCGCCGGCAACGGCAAGAGCGAGATCATCGGGACCGGCGGATCGGTGAAGGTCGTACGGCTGAAGGACGGACCGGTCGTCGGCGTGCACCTCATCGGCGACCGGGTCGGCGAGCTGATCACCGAGGGGCAGCTCGCCGTCGCATGGGAGGCCCACCCCGAGGACATCGCTCCCCTCATCCACGCGCATCCGACGCAGAGCGAAGCGCTCGGCGAGGCCTTCCTCGCGCTGGCCGGGAAGCCGCTGCACGCCCTCTGAGCACCAACCGGTGCCCGAGTCACTAAGCTAGACACGCGTCATACAACTTGTTGAAGGAGACTCAGTCATGAGCACATCCGTCGTCCTCCCCGCTCTCGGCGAGAGCGTCACCGAGGGTACGGTCACCCGCTGGCTCAAGCAGGTGGGCGACACCGTTCAGGCGGATGAGGGCCTGCTCGAGATCTCGACCGACAAGGTCGACACCGAGATCCCTTCGCCGGTCACCGGCGTGATCGAGGAGATCCTCGTGGCCGAGGACGAGACCGTCGAGGTCGGCGCCCTCCTCGCGCGCATCGGCGACGGCAGCGCCGCCGCCCCGTCGCAGGATGCCCCCGCCGCCGAAGAGGCAGCCCCGGCGGAGTCGGCCCCGGCCGAGGCGCCCGCCGAGCAGCAGAACACATCGGCGCCCGCCGAGGAGGCGCCCGCCCCCCAGGCCTCGACCGAGCAGGACGCGAGCTCGCAGGCAGCCGCCGCGGATGCCGCGCCGTCCGGCGACGCCAAGGACATCGTGCTCCCCGAGCTCGGCGAGAGCGTCACGGAAGGCACCGTGACGCGCTGGCTGAAGCAGGTCGGTGACAGCGTCGAGGTCGACGAGGCGCTGCTCGAGATCTCCACCGACAAGGTCGACACCGAGATTCCCTCGCCCGTCGCGGGTGTGCTGCAGGAGATCCTGGCCGCCGAAGACGAGACCGTCGCCGTCGGCGCCGTTCTCGCCCGGGTCGGTTCCGGCGCGGCACCTGCCGCCGACGCGGCTCCGGCCGCGACGCCGACCGCCGCCGAGGCTCCGGGTGCTGCGGCGTCGGTCTCCGAGACGCCCGTCGAGCAGCCCGCCGAGCGGCCGGAGGCCGAGACCCCGGTCGCCGCTCCCGCTGAGGCGGCCCCGGAAGAGGCCACCGGCGGTGCCGCGCAGGCGGCCGCGCCGAAGCCGGCTCCCGCCGCTGCCGAGTCGACCACCGGATCCGCTTCCGAATCGGCCGCGCCGAAGCTCAGTCTGCCCACCGAGAGCGACAACCTGTACGTCACTCCGCTCGTGCGTCGGCTCGCCGCCCAGCAGGGCGTCGACCTCGCGTCGGTCACCGGCACCGGCGTCGGCGGTCGCATCCGTAAGGAAGACGTGCTGAAGGCCGCCGAGTCCGCTGCCACGCCCGCCCCTGCCGCAGACGCAGCCGGCGCCCCGGCACCGGCGCCGCTCGAGGTGTCGCCGCTCCGAGGGACCACGCAGCCGATGTCGCGCCTGCGCAAGGTCCTCGCGAAGCGTGCGGTCGAGTCGATGCAGCAGACGGCTCAGCTGACGACGGTCGTCGAGGTCGATGTCACGGCCCTCGCCGACTACCGCGACAGCGTGAAGGCCTCGTTCCTCGAGAAGACCGGCGACAAGCTGTCCTTCCTGCCCTTCTTCGCACTCGCGGCCGCCGAAGCTCTGCAGGCGTTCCCGATCGTCAACGCGACCGTCGACGGCGACCAGATCGTCTACCCGGCATCGGAGAACGTCTCGATCGCCGTCGACACCGAGCGCGGCCTGCTGACTCCCGTGCTCCGTGATGCGGCGTCGAAGAACATCGCGCAGATCGCTCACGAGATCGCAGACCTCGCCGCACGTACGCGCGACAACAAGCTGAAGCCGGACGAGCTCGCCGGCGGCACGTTCACGCTGACCAACACCGGTTCGCGAGGCGCCCTGTTCGATACGCCTGTCGTCTTCCTCCCTCAGTCGGCGATCCTGGGCACGGGCACGGTCGTCAAGCGCCCGGGTCTGGTCAAGGTCGGAGGGACCGACGCGATCGCCGTGCGCTCGTACGTCTACCTCGCGCTGTCGTACGACCACCGCATCATCGACGGTGCCGACGCCGCACGATTCCTGGGCGCCGTCAAGGCGCGCCTCGAGTCGGCGCAGTTCGCCGCTCAGCTCGGCGCCTGACGACATATCCTCACCCTGGCTGGTCCGCGACGCCGTAGACGTCGCGGACCAGCCATTTCTCGTTCAGACGCGCCAGCACCAGCATCTGCTCGGTCATCGCCGGCGCTCGGTCGTCACCCGGGGCCGGTCCGCCGATGTCGCCCGATGATCCGAGCCGGATCACCGCGACGTCGCCATACTCATCCACGAGCTCCGTCGTCGGGAAGCGATCCGCGGGCAGGCTGACCGATGCGACGACGCCGGTGGCCCCGGGTGCCACCGCATCGGCGCAGATCTGATCGCCCGCATCCCGACACTCGGCTATGCGCGCGAGAAGCGCCGTCACGGCCGCCTCGGGGCTCCCGGCGGAGGGATCTTCCGTCGCGCGAGTCACGGCGGACGAGCTCTCCGGTGACGGGGGCGCGGCGCCCGGGTCGGACGACGATGCCGGCGACTCGAGGTCGGCCGCGCCACCCGCCCGCGCCGCCGATTCCCCGGACTCCCCGGTCGGCCACACCAGCCCCCCGACGAGGACGACGACGGCTGCGCCCCCGGCCACGATCAGCGCGGGGCGCCTCCGTCCGGGTGCGGATCGATCGTGCGCGGCCCGTACCGGCGACCGGTTCGAACGCGTTCCTCGGACCCGGCTCTCCTTCCAGACGCGAAGTGCGTCGACGGCGGCCATGATCGGCGATCCGATCGAGGAGAGGCGCGGCCGAACGCGGCTCTTCCGCCGCGACAGCGCGCGGCGCGTGGTCGGGCGATCGGCGCGCGTCGGCCGGACCAGCCGCTCCTTCGGATCGCGGACGCGGGCGATGTCGCACGCCCGCTCCGGTGCGAAGGTATCGCGTGTGAGCGGTCGCGGTGCGGCGATGGCGAGGAGTTCCCCCTCCCACTGGTTCAGAAGCGGCCGGGGAACACGGGGGTGCGGCAGAGCCGCGAGGAGTCCCTGACGCACCGTGGAGAGCACGCGCAGCGATCCCTTGTCGCGGCAGCCGCCGATCAGTCGCTCGATGATCTGCGCCGCGTCATCGCGGGCGTCGTGCCCATCGCCGATGACGAGGGTGGGGCGGCCGCCGTCGGTCAGCCACCACACCCCCGTGCGCACCCCGTCGGCGTCCGCCCCCAGTTCGTCGAGCCCTCGCAGAAGGCTCACGACGAGCGTGCTGCACTCCCCCGCCGGCAGCGGAGCGCCCGCCGCCGAGCGGCGGGCCAGGTACCCCAGCACCTGCTCCGTGCACCACGGCAGGAGTGCATCGTGCCCGTCGACCCGACGGATGACATCGACGGGACCCGCAACGTGTTCCGCTCCGGCGAAGCGCCACCCCGCCCACCCCGCGAGAGCGGACGCGTCGACCCGCACGGCCACCGCTTCCCCCTGCGTGACCAGAGCACCCGCGAAGGGGCCTTCCGTCGGGTCGAGCACGCGGACCACCCGATGAGCACCCGGGAGGAGCACCTCGGAACGATCCATCGTCTCGACGTCTGTCATGCCCTCATCCCATCGCGTCGAGCACCCTCGCGGCAGCGATCCGAGGCAGTGTGGACGGATCGCCGCAGTACGCGTGGTTGTGGAGGCGCAGTGCAGCCCTCGTCGCTCCGCTGGGCGCGAACTCATCATCACGGCATCCGTCGACTCGGTAGGCTGGTAGTCATGGCGAAGCGTGCTCCTGAACCCGAGAAGCGTCCTGGGTTCATCTCCCAGATCAAGTCCCTCTTCCGGTTCACCCGTGAGGCATACGCCTGGTTGCCGTGGGCGCAGGTCGGGATCCTGCTGATCGGAATCCTCCTCGGCCTCATCGCCGGCTACCTCATCCCGCCGTTCCAGGTGTGGACCCTCATCCTCTGGGGCATCACCGGGCTCATGCTCGGTGTGCTGGGAGCGCTGTTCCTCATGACGCGCCTGTCGACCTCGGCGATGTACACGAAGATCGACGGCATGCCCGGCGCGACCGGCCACGTGCTGAGCACGAGCCTCGGGCGCCGGTGGCAGGCGTCGGAGACCCCCGTCGGCATCAACCCGAAGACCCAGGAAGCCGTCTACCGGACGGTGGGTCGCGGCGGCATCGTGGTGGTGGGCGAAGGCGCGCGCGGTCGGCTCACGCGTCTCGTCAACGAAGAGCGGAGCAAAGCCCAGCGCGTGGCCCACGGCGTGCCCGTCACCGTTCTCTACGTCGGCCACGGCGACGACGAGGTCGCCATCGCCGACCTCGCCAAGACCATCAAGAAGCTGCCCAAGGCGATCGACAAGACGACCATGGCCGCGGTCATCCGTCGGATCGAATCCGTCTCGCAGTCGCTCTCGTCCCTCCCGATCCCGAAGGGCATCGACCCGACGAAGGTCCGCGCGCAGCGTCCGCGCTGAGTCCGGCATCCGCGCGTCGTCGGAGCGCGGCCGTCCCGTCCGGGGCGGCCGCGCTCTCGTTCATTCCGAGAGGGGCTGCCGAGGCAGGCGGCGCACCTTGGCGCGGCGCCGTCGGCGCTCGGGCACCATCGACCGCATCTCCTCGAGCTTGCCGAAGCAGAACAGACGGTCGTCGGCTTCGAGCACCACGTGCTTGCGGGGGTTCGGGATCACGCTGACGCCACGATGCAGCGTCAAGACGGTGATGTCGCGCTCCCAGAGGCCCGCCTCCCCCAGGGTCTTGCCGACCAGATCGGCGGCTCCGTGCACCATCAGCTCGGCGACGCCGTAGCCCGTCGAGACCGTGAGGCGCTGGCGCACGTCGATCTCGGGGAAGGCCACCTGACCGGCGATGTAGTCGATGATCGCACCCGCGACATCGAGCTTCGTGGCCGTCTCGATGCCCTGCAGGCCGGGCGACGAGTTGACCTCCATCACGAGCGGGCCGTCCTCCCCCTCCAGCATGTCGACGCCGGCGACGCGCAGACCCATGATCTGGGCGGAGCGGACGGCGGCGCGCTCGTAGACCGGATCGAGCTCGATGGCGGCGACGGACCCGCCGCGATGCACATTGGAGCGGAACTCGTCGCCGGCGGCGGAGCGCCGCATCGCGGCGACGACCCGATCCCCCACCACGAGCGCTCGGATATCGCGCCCCCGGCTCTCGGAGATGAACTTCTGGATGAGCACGTTCTGCTTCGTCGAGTGCAACGTCTCGATGATCGCCTCGGCCACCTTCACCTGCGGCGCGAGGATCACGCCGATCCCCTGCGTCCCCTCGAGCAGTTTGATGACCACGGGCGCGCCGCCGACGCGTTCGATCGCCGGTCGCACATCGGCCCGATTGCGCACGAACGCCGTGGGGGGCATCGCGATGTTGTGGCGCGAGAGGATCTGGTTCGCGCGCAGCTTGTCCCTGGCGCTCGAGATGCCGTTCGCGGTGTTCGGCGTGTAGACGTCCATCTGCTCGAACTGCCGCACCACCGCGGTGCCGAAGTACGTGATCGAGTTGCCGATGCGCGGGAGGATCGCGTCGTAGTCGCTGAGCTGACGACCGCGGTAGTGCAGGTCGGGCTCATCCGACGTGAGGTCGATCGCGAAGCGCAGCGTGTTGAGCACCTTGACGTTGTGTCCGCGCTGAAGCGCCGCTGCACGCAGTCGTTGAGTGGAGTACGCCTGTGGCGCACGGGAGAGCACTGCGATCTTCACGGGGGATTTCCTGCCAGGATGTATTAGGTGAGTAGGTCTCCCCATTCAAACACCCTCACGGGGTGGCGAGAGTGGGTGACCCTTCCCGATCTCGGAGTCGACTGGATCAAGGCGAAGATCGACACGGGTGCCCGCACCTCGTCGCTGCATGCGTTCGACGTGACGGAGTTCGAGCGCGAGGGCGAGGCGTGGGTGCGCTTCCGGGTGAACCCCTGGCAGGACACGCACGAAGACGCCGTCGTCGTCGAGACCCCCGTCCATGACCGCCGCGCTGTGCGCAGCTCGTCCGGTCACGCCCAGGAGCGTCTGGTCGTGAAGCTCCTCATCCGTCTCGTCGATCGCGAGGTGTTCGCCGAGGTGACGCTCAGCAATCGAGACGAGATGGGCTTCCGGATGCTGATCGGACGCGAGGCCCTGCGCCACGGCTACATCGTCGACCCGGCACGGTCCTTCCTCGGCGGTCGGGCCCCTCGCGAGGCGCGGCGCCGCAACCGCGGGCGCGCCTGAGCCGCATCGGCCGACGGGCCGACCCGCTCAGGCGCGGATGAGCACCGTGCCGGCCGCCTTGTCGTGCAGGCCGCGCTGGTCGGCGTCCCAGATCACCGCGGGGATCACCAGGATCAGCAGCACCGTGCGCACCAGCGGGCGCCAGAGCCCCACCCAGGCGCCGTCGAGCCGCACGACGCGCATGCCGAGGATGCGGTGGCCCGGACTCCCGCCCGCGGTCGGGATGAACAGGATCTGGACCACCGCGAAGACGGCCATCGTGGCGAGGGAGTCGTACTCGAAGAAGGCGATGGAGATGATCACGGCCGCCACCCAGTCGATGGCGAGGGCGCCGATGCGGCGCCCCGGTCGGCCGATGCTCCCCGGGCCCGATTCCGGGAAACCGAGTCGTTCGCCGGGGTAGGTGTTCACAGCATCCGTCACCGTCCCAGCCTAGGCGACCCCTGTAACATGCCCGAAACAAAGCGGACACCCCGGGGAAACGCCCCGGCCGTACTGTGCACAATGGCCCCGAAGCCATCGATCCGCGTTACAGGAGTCGTACATGTTCAAAGATTCGTCCGAGGTGCTGACCTACATCAAGGAGAACGACGTCAAATTCCTTGACATCCGTTTCACCGATCTCCCCGGTGTGCAGCAGCACTTCAACATTCCCGCCGCGACGGTGGACGAGGCCTTCTTCACCGAGGGACAGCTCTTCGACGGCTCCTCGATCCGCGGTTTCGCGAGCATCCACGAATCGGACATGCAGCTGATCCCCGACGTGACGACGGCGTACATCGATCCGTTCCGCGAGGCCACCACCCTCGTGATGATCTTCGACATCTACAACCCGCGCACCGGCGAGATCTACTCGAAGGACCCGCGCCAGGTCGCCAAGAAGGCCGAGAAGTACCTCGCCTCGACGGGCATCGCCGACACCGCGTTCTTCGCCCCCGAGGCCGAGTTCTACATCTTCGACGACGTGCGCTACTCGGTCACCGCCGGCGAGAGCTTCTACAAGGTCGACTCCGAAGAGGCCGCATGGAACACGGGCCGTGAGGAGGAGGGCGGCAATCTCGCCAACAAGACCCCGTACAAGGGCGGCTACTTCCCCGTCAGCCCGGTCGACAAGACGGCCGACCTGCGCGACGACATCACGCTCAAGCTGATCGACGCCGGCTTCATCCTCGAGCGCTCGCACCACGAGGTGGGCACCGCCGGCCAGCAGGAGATCAACTACCGCTTCGACACCATGGTGCACGCGGCCGACGACATCCTGAAGTTCAAGTACATCGTCAAGAACACCGCCAACGAGTGGGGCAAGGTCGCGACCTTCATGCCGAAGCCGCTCTACGGCGACAACGGCTCGGGCATGCACACCCACCAGTCCCTGTGGAACGACGGCAAGCCGCTGTTCTTCGACGAGGCAGGGTACGGCCAGCTCAGCGACATCGCACGCTGGTACATCGGCGGCATCCTGGCGCACGCGCCGGCGCTGCTCGCCTTCACCAACCCGACCCTGAACAGCTACCACCGTCTGGTGAAGGGCTTCGAGGCCCCGGTCAACCTGGTGTACTCGGCGGGCAACCGCTCCGCCGCCATCCGCATCCCGATCACGGGCTCCAACCCCAAGGCCAAGCGCATCGAGTTCCGCGCGCCCGACGCCTCGGGCAACCCGTACCTCGCCTTCGCCGCTCAGCTCATGGCCGGTCTCGACGGCATCAAGAACCGCATCGAGCCCCACGAGCCCGTCGACAAGGACCTCTACGAGCTCCCGCCCGAGGAGGCGAAGGGCATCCCGCAGGTGCCGAACTCCCTGCTCGACTCGCTCGACGCGCTCGCAGCCGACCACCAGTTCCTCCTCGAGGGCGGCGTGTTCACGAAGGAGCTCATCGAGACCTGGATCTCGTACAAGTACGAGAACGAGATCCTGCCGATGGCGCAGCGTCCGCACCCGTTCGAGTACGAGCTGTACTTCGGAGTCTGATCTTCCGCAGGCGCCCGAACCCCTCCGCAACCGCGCGACATCGCCGGATGCGGAGGGGTTCTCCCGTCTCCGGGCGCGAACGCGCTACCCTGTGTCTCATTCCGCACCGGGGAGAGCGCGGGCGACCAGGAAGGGCGCGCCATGACGTCGCAGACATCGCCGTCGGGATTCGCCGTCTGGTCTCTCGTGCTCGGATGCCTGTCGCTCGCCGTGATCGGCGTCGGCCTCATCTGGTCGTCGATGACTCCCGGCCTCGCGGGTCTGCCGATCGGCTTCGGGGCGGCTCTGACCACCCTGCCGATCGCGGTCATCGGGCTCATCGTCGCCGCGCTCGCACATCGTCGGGGGGCCCGGCCGCGATGGATGATGATCGTCGGGATCGTCATCGACTCGCTCGCGCTGCTGCCGACCCTGTTCATCCTGGCCGGCATTCTCGCCCTCCAGATCTCGCTGTGGAGCGGTTCTCACTTGCTCTACGGCTAGGGACGCCCGCTCACTCCTTCGAGGACGAGTCCCGCGGTTCGAGACCGAAGGCGAGCCAGTCGCCTTCCGAGACGACCCGTGCCCGACCGTCGACGACGGCGATCGCCGTCTGGTCGTCGATGGCATAGGCGGGGCCGCCGATGCTCTCGGCCCACCGCCGAGCGTTCTCGCCGGTGTTCTCGTCCCACCCCGGGTAGTCGAGATGCGGGAAGACGGAGAAGTCCACCAGTCCGAGCGTGCCGTCGTCGCCGTCGGGTCTCCACTCCAGGAACTCCCGGCCTACGCGAGGCGTGAGCACCATGCTTCCGGCGCTCACCCCGACCCAGACGGTCCGGGAGAGCTCGGGGATCAGGTCCACGAACCCCGACTCCCGCATCCAGTGCGCGAGGTAGACGGCTTCGCCGCCGTCGACGAGGAGGACGTCGGCATCGAGCACCCAGTCCCGCCACCGTGACGTGTCGATGCTGGGTAGGGCGGTGAGCTCCAGGAGTCCCACGGATGCCCATCCCAGGTCGACGAGATCGGAGCCGGTGCCGGCGGCGGACCTCCACGCGGAGCGCGGCGAGCACATCGGATGGCCCCACTGCGCTGTGGGGATGAACAGCGCGTCGCACTCCTCGATCGGCTTGTCGAGCATCTGCTGCAGCTCGCGGTGGATGGAGGCGTTCGTGACGCCTCCCGACGTCAGCAGCAGCTTCACACCGGACCCCTCTCCCGCCTGTCGACCCGTACAGACCTATCACGCGGTCGGTGCCCGCACCAGAGCCTGTGCGTCGGTTCCGGGCTATCGCGCCGCACGACCGACCGCAAGCCCCTCCTCGCCCGCGGTGCCTCGACGCATCATGGGACGGAACCGACCGTGCACGAAAGGGCGACCCCATGTCCGACACCTCCCCCGTCCAGCGCGTCGCAGAGCTCGTCAAGGAGTTCCGCTTCGCCATGTTCACCACCCGCAACGCCGATGATCGACTCGTCTCGCATCCGCTGACGGTGCAGGAGGCCGAGTTCGACGGCGACCTGTGGTTCCTCGTCTCGAAGAGCGCGTCGCTCGTCGCCGACATCCGGCAGGACGAACGCGTCGGCATCTCGCTCAGCTCCGACGATTCCTGGGTCTCGCTGTCCGGCCGCGCCGAGCTGGTCGAGGACCGGGCCAAGATCGACGAGTTGTGGAGCTCGACGGTGGAGGCGTGGTTCCCCGAGGGTCCCGACGACCCCGACGTCGGACTCCTCAGGTTCACCGCCGAGACCGCGGAGTACTGGGACAGCCCTGGCGGAAGGATCGCGTCGCTGTTCAGCTTCGTCAAGTCCAAGCTCACCGGGGAGCAGTACGACGCCGAGAACGAGACGGTCGACCTCACCGGTCGGTGACCTCATGTGGACCGTTCTGGTGATCCTCCTCGTCGCATGGGCGGCGCTCTCGGTCGTGGGCTTCGTGATCGACGGTCTGGTCTGGCTCGCGATCATCGGCATCGCCCTGTTCGTCGCCACCCTCGCCTTCGGGGTCCTGCGGCACAGGAACCCGAAGGCGTGACGCTTCCGGAGTCTTCGCGCGTGTCCGACGGACAGCACCCGGCGATGCGGGATGATCGACGGGTGAGTCCGACACCCGACCGGGGGAACCATGCGCCGTAGACGAATGGCACCGAACACCGACCTCGCGACCGTCGCCGAGCCGGTGGCGCAGACGCAGCCGTCGAACGCCGTCGCCAAGTACGCCCGCGCCAACCCGTTCATGTTCGGGCTCCTCGGAGCCCTCGGTGTGCTGGTCGCTCTCGTCATCGGCGGCATCGTCGATCAGCTGGCGACCGTGCTGGTGTACATCGGCGTCGCGATCTTCCTCGCCCTCGGCCTCGACCCGATCGTGAGATTCATCGAGAGGAAGCTTCCGCGCGCCGCCGCGGTCGCCATCGTCGTAGCCGCGGTGGTCGTCGCCTTCGCCGGCATCATCCTGTCGATCGTCCCGCTCCTCATCGAGCAGATCAGCAACCTCATCTCCGACGGTCCGCAGATGATCGAGGACTTCATGAACAGCGCCTGGTTCAAGGATGTGAGCGGGCAGTTCGGTTCGACGATCGAGGACGCCGTCGAAGGCGTGCTCGGCTTCGTGCAGGATCCCGACAATTTCCTCGACATCGGCGGCGGTGTGTTCGCCGTGGGCGCCGGAATCGCCGGCGGTTTCACCGGGGTCACGATCGTGCTGATCCTCACCCTGTACTTCATGGCGTCGCTGCGCAGCATGAAGCGCATGGCCATCCGTTTCGTCCCCGCCTATCACCGCGAGACCTTCAGCGAACTGCTCGAAGACGTGTCGGGGGCGGTCGGCCGCTACGTGATCGGCCAGGCCGGGCTCGCGCTCGTCAACGGTGTTCTCAGCCTCATCTTCCTCAGCATCATCGGCGCGCCGGTCCCCGCGCTGCTCGCCCTGATCGCCTTCATCGGTTCGATGATCCCTCTGGTCGGAACGCTGAGCGCATCGATCATCAACTCCCTGATCTGCCTGTTCGTCTCGCCGGTGACAGCCCTGATCGCCATCGGCTACTACCTCGTCTACATGCAGATCGAGGCCTACGTCCTGTCGCCGCGGATCATGAGCAAGGCCGTCGCCGTGCCGGGTGCGCTCGTGGTCATCGCCGCCGTCGCGGGCGGAGCGCTCGGCGGCATCCTGGGAGCGCTTGTCGCGATCCCGGTCGCCGCCAGCATCATCATCATCGTGCAGAAGGTCGTCTTCCCCGCGCAGGACCGCAAGGTCATCCCGCCGGCCGTGACGATGTAGCCGGCCCGGCCGGCCCGATCAGAGGACGAGGATCGCTCCCGGCTGCACACGGACCTGGAACGAGGAGATCTCCCCGACCTCCTCGCCGTCGATCTCGAACATGAGTGCCTTCTCCATCTCGACCGAGATCGTCTCAACCGGGAGGTGGCGGGCCGAGTCGGTGCTCACGGCCTCGTCGGCCCCGGCGAAGAACCGACGGATGCC
Organism: Microbacterium martis; assembly: GCF_047246685.1. Taxonomy (NCBI): domain Bacteria; kingdom Bacillati; phylum Actinomycetota; class Actinomycetes; order Micrococcales; family Microbacteriaceae; genus Microbacterium; species Microbacterium martis. The sequence goes on from NZ_JBFOKT010000001.1 coordinate 1,339,035, forward strand.
GTTGTCCCAGACGAACGAGCGCAGCGTGTCGAGCCACTGCAGGGCGCCGTCTGCGCTCACCATCAGCACGTCGAGCTTGCCGTCGTCGAGCACCGCGTCGGGCAGCAGACGGATGCCGCCCTGCACCATCCCGCAGTTGCCGATGAGCATGGTGTGACCCTGCACCGCCGCCGCCTTCTCGCCGTCGACGGTGAGCGTCAGCTCGGTCATCTCCGTGGCTGCCAGCGCTCGCCCCATGGCCTCCACGTATGCCAGCCAGCCGGCCTTGGACTTCAGGTCCTCGTCCGTCTCCACCAGCATCTGCGCGTCGATGCCGAATCCCACCATCACCGCGAACGCATGCTCGGTGCCCTCGTACGAGACCCAGCCCAGGTCGATGCGCCGCGGCTCGCCGTCGCGCAGTCGCTCGAACGCGGCCGCGGCGGGCGTGAGGGGGATGTCGAGGTTGCGTGCGAGGAGGTTTCCGGTTCCCTGAGGGATGATGCCCAGGATCGCATCCGTTCCGGCGAGGGCTTCGGCCACGGCGCGGACCGTTCCATCGCCGCCGACCGCGATCACCATCCCGCGCCCGTCCTCGAGGGCCTCCTCGGCCATGCCGCGCCCGGGGTCCTCCGGCGTCGTCTCCCACCACCGCACGTCGTGCGCATCGCCGAACACCTCGGCGACGGCATCCTCCAGCAGCGCCCGCTCGGTCTTCGAAGGATTCCAGACGATCGCGATGCGCTCAGGGGTCATATCGTCAGCTTGGGTCACGGCGGCGGATACTGCAAACCGGCATGCCGCCTCATCCGTAGAACAGCTGCTCGAACGCCTTGCGCGCGCGCCGCGTGACGCCGAGGTAGTCCTGCTCGAGGTCGCTCGCCGACCGATCGGGATAGCCGAGAAGCCGTGCGATCGCGTCGAGCTCGCGCCGATCGGCGGGGAGGATGTCGCTGGTCCTGCCGGTCGACAGAGTGATCGCCGATCGCAGCCGACTCGCCAGCCGCCAGGCCTCGCGCAGACGCTCGGCCTCGACCTCCGGCACGAGATCGGCGTCCACCGCGGCTTCGAGCGCCGAGAGGGTCGACGTCGTCCGCAGCCCGACGACGGCATGGGCATGCTGTAGCTGGAGCAGCTGCACGAGCCACTCGACGTCGCTCAGTGTTCCGGGCCCGAGCTTGAGATGCCGACGGGGATCGGCCCCCTGCGGCAGCCGCTCCCCCTCGACACGCGCCTTGATCCGCTTGATCTCGCGCGTGCCCTGGAGGTCGACCGCGTCGGGATAGCGGATCGAGTCGGCGAGGTCGGTGAAGCGGGAGATCAGCTTCGCGCTGCCCGCCACGCCTCGGGCGCGCAGAAGCGCCTGCGCCTCCCAGGAGAGCGACCACCGCCGGTAATACTCCGTGTACGCCTCGATCGAGCGCACGAGCGGCCCCTGGCGGCCCTCCGGGCGCAGGTCGGCATCGAGATCGAGAGGTACCCGATGATCGGTGAGGTGCTCGCGGAGGCCGGCGACGATCTGCGTCGAGAGCGCCTGCGCCCGCTGACCGTCGACGCCGTTGGCGTCGTAGACATAGAGGATGTCGGCGTCGGAGCCGAATCCGAGCTCGGCACCCCCGAAGCGCCCCATGGCGATCACGGCGAAGTCGAGCGCGGCGTCTTCGGGCGGGACCACCTCTCGGACGACGGCGCGCAGCGCCGCCTGGATCGTCACCTCGGTGATCTCGGTGAGCGCCGTCGCCACCTCTTCGATGGTGAGCACGTCGAGCACCGCGCCCATAGCGGTGCGGAGCAGCTCGCGGCGGCGCAGAGCGCGCACGGCGCGCAGCGCGTCGCTCACGGTGTCATGACGCGTCTGGATCGCCCGCGCCTCCTCGTCGAGGGCGGCCGCCCCGCGCGGGCGCAGCCGCTCGGCGCTGTCGAGCCAGGCCACCGATTCGGGGATCCACTCCATGAGCTCGCCGATGTACCGCGACGACGACAGCAGGCGGGTGAGACTCTCCGCCGCCCCGGACGAGTCACGCAGCATGCGCAGGAACCACGGGGTGTCTCCGAGTCGCTCGCTGATCCGGCGGAAGGCCAGCAGGGCGTAGTCGGGGTCGCTGCCGTCGGCGAACCAGCGCACCATGATCGGCATGAGGTGCCGTTGGATCGTCGTCTTCCGGCTCAGTCCGGTCGTGAGGGCGCCGATGTGACGCAGTGCGCCGGCAGGATCGCGGAACCCGATGGCCGCGAGGCGATCGTGCGCCTGCGCGGCGGAGAGGGTGCGCTCCTCCTCGGGCAGTCCGGCCACGGCGCTGAGGAGCGGGCGGTAGAACAGCCGGGTGTGGATCTCGCGCACCTCGCGGCGCACACTCTCCCACCGCGTCCAGATCGCGTCGCCCGACTCCGCCAGCCCGGTGCTGCGGGCCAGCACCCGCAGTCCCGCGGGCGTGCGCGGGAGCAGATGCGTGCGGCTCAGCTCGCGCAGCTGAAGGCGATGCTCCATGAGTCTCAGGACGCGATAGTCGTCGGCGAAGGCCGCGGCATCCGTCCGTCCGATGTATCCGCCGGCGACGAGCGCGTCGAGGCTCTCGAGCGTGCCGCGTGTGCGCAACGACTCGTCGGTGAGACCGTGCACGAGCTGGAGAAGCTGCACGGTGAACTCGATGTCGCGGAGTCCGCCGGAGCCCAGTTTCAGCTGGTAGGGGGCGTCGTCCGGGTCGATGTGCTCCATCACGCGCTCGCGCATGCGCTGGACGCTCTCGACGAAGTCCTGCCGAGCCGCACTCGACCAGATCTTCGGCTGCACGGCCGCGATGTACTCGGCGCCCAGGTCGGCGTCGCCGGCGAGCGGGCGCGCCTTGAGCAGAGCCTGGAACTCCCAGCTCTTCGCCCAGCGGTCGTAGTACGCGAGATGGGATGCCAGCGATCGCACGAGCGCACCCTGTTTGCCCTCCGGCCGCAGGTTGGCGTCGACCTCCCAGAGCGGCGGCTCGACCTCGATGCCGTCGAGTCCTCGCATCGTGTCGCGCGCCAGCCGCGTGGCGATGTCGATCGCGCGGGATTCGGCGACGACCTCCTCGTCGCTGCTGCCGCCGACGAAGATCACGTCGACGTCGCTGACGTAGTTGAGCTCCCGCGCTCCCGACTTCCCCATGCCGATGATCGCGAGGCGCGTCGCCGCGATCTGCTCCGCCGGCACGCTCGCGCGCAGGCGGGCGCGGGCGATCGCGAGCGAGGCTTCGAGGGCGGCACCGGCGGCGTCGGCCAACGCCGCCGCGACGTCGCCGACCACGGTCTCGGGCGCCGGGTGGGTGAGGTCGTACGCCGCGATCGCGGCGAGGCTGCGGCGATACGCGACCCGTGCCGCGACGACCGCCGCGTCATCGCCCGATCTCGCGACCCCGTCTTCCGCATCGACCGAGGCGAGCAGCCGGTCGCGGAGCGCCTCCCGCGACGGCAGAGCGTCGATCGACTCCGACAGCACCGAGAGCTGATCGGGATGCCGGAGGAAGAAGTCGGCCAGGCCCTCGGATGCACCGAAGACGCGCCAGGCCCGATGACGCCCCTCCGGGCTCGCGAGGAGCGCCCGGAGCGGCGACGCGTCCCGCCGTGCCACGCGCACGAGTCCGCGAACCGCCGCGTCGGGATCGGCGGCGTCCGCCCCCTCCAGCAGCGACGCACGCGGCACGTCGAGGATCGATGCGAGCTCGGAGAGGGATGCCGAAGCCTCGCTCAGCTCGGAGAAGCCGAGCCTCGCCAGAGCAGAGAGGGAGACGGAGTCGTCCGGGCGAGCCATGCGTCGATGCTCAGAGGAGTTCGAGGTTGTTCTTCAGCTCCAGCGGGGTGACCTGACCCCGGTAGGCCTCCCACTCCTTGCGCTTGTTGAGCAGGACGTAGTTGAACACCTGCTCCCCCAGCGTCTCGGCGACGAGCTCCGACGCCTCCATGTATTCGAGGGCATGGTCGAGGCTGGCCGGAAGCGCGGCGTACCCGAGGGCGCGGCGCTCCGCGTCGCTGAGGGCCCAGACGTTGTCCTCGGCCTCGGGCGGCAGCTCGTAACCCTCCTCGATGCCCTTCAGGCCGGCGGCGAGGAGCAGCGCGTACGACAGGTACGGGTTCGCCGCGGAGTCGAGCGCGCGATACTCGACGCGCGAGGACTGTCCCTTGTTCGGCTTGTACATCGGCACGCGCACGAGAGCCGAGCGGTTGTTGTGACCCCACGTGACGAAGCTCGGCGCCTCGTCGCCTCCCCAGAGGCGCTTGTACGAATTGACGAACTGGTTCGTGACGGCCGCGATCTCGTTCGCGTGCCGCAGCAGACCGGCGATGAAGTGCCGACCCGTCTTCGACAGCTGGTACTTCGCCCCCTCCTCGTAGAACGCGTTCTGATCGCCCTCGAAGAGCGACATGTGCGTGTGCATCCCGCTGCCCGGCTGCCCGCTGAGCGGCTTGGGCATGAACGTCGCGTAGACGCCCTGCTCGATCGCCACCTCTTTGATCACCGTGCGGAAGGTCATGATGTTGTCGGCCGTCGTCAGCGCGTCGGCGTAGCGGAGGTCGATCTCGTTCTGGCCCGGTCCGCCCTCGTGATGGCTGAACTCCACCGAGATGCCCAGGTCTTCCAGCATCCGCACCGAGCGCCGCCGGAAGTCGTGGGCCGTTCCCCCTGGCACGTTGTCGAAGTATCCCGCCGAGTCGACGGGAACGGGGCCCTCGGGTCCGAACGACGAGGACTTCAGGAGATAGAACTCGATCTCGGGGTGCGTGTAGAAGGTGAATCCGGCGTCGGCGGCCTTCGCCAGCGAGCGCTTGAGCACGTGCCGCGGATCGGCGACAGCGGGCTGGCCGTCGGGGGTCGTCAGGTCGCAGAACATGCGGGCGGTCGGATCGATCTCACCGCGCCAGGGCAGCGTCTGGAACGTCGTCGGGTCGGGCTGCGCCAGCAGATCGGACTCGAAGGTCCGGGTGAGTCCCTCGATCGCCGACCCGTCGAACCCGATGCCCTCGGCGAAGGCTCCCTCGACCTCGGCCGGCGCGATGGCCACCGACTTGAGGGTCCCGATCACATCGGTGAACCACAACCGCACGAACTTGACGCCGCGCTCCTCGATGGTCCGGAGCACGAAGTCCCTCTGCTTGTCCATGACTACTCCGCGCCCTGGCCCTTCGCGTCGCCGCTGCGCACGTCCCAGCCCTGCTCGGCGGCCTCCTCCTCGGCCCAGGCGCGCGAGCGTTCCTTGATGACCTCGGGTGCGCGGGCGGCCTGCTCGGCCGTGTCGAACGGACCGACCCGGTCGATCGACGGCGAGATCATGCCGAACTCCACCTGGCCGGTCTCGGAGTTGTACCAGTACTTCGCGTCGCCGTCAGACATGACTGTCCCTTCTTCCCGTGATGTCATCGATCCTACTGGCGCGGACCTTCGTCGCTAAGCTATCGCCCATGGCAAAAGCGATCGGCGTCGACATCGGCGGCACGGGAATCAAAGCGGGGATCGTCGACCTCGAACACGGCATCATGGCATCCGACCGGGTGCGCGTCCCCACCCCGGAAGGGGCATCGCCGAAAGACGTCCTCGTCGCCGTCCAGTCGGTGCTGAAGACGCTCGACGTGCACGACTCGACCATGCCGCTCGGCGTCGCGTTCCCCGCCATCGTCAAGCGCGGCAAGACCCTCTCGGCAGCCAATGTCTCCAAGGAGTGGATCGACTTCGACGCCGAGCGGTTCTTCCGCGACGGCCTCGGTCGCAACATCGTCTTCGTGAACGATGCCGATGCGGCGGGCGTCGCGGAGGTGCGACACGGTGCCGCCCGAGACGTGCGAGGACTCACGCTGCTGACGACGCTCGGCACCGGCATCGGCTCGGCGTTCCTCTACGACGGCGTGCTGCTGCCGAACACCGAGCTCGGGCACCTGAACTTCGGCGAGTTCGAGTCGGTGGAGCAGTGGGCGGCGACGTCGGCGCGGGAACGGGAGAACCTCAGCTGGGCCGCCTGGGCCGAGAGACTGCAGGCGTTCTACTCGCACATCGAGTTCCTCTTCAGCCCCGACCTGTTCGTGGTCGGCGGAGGCGTCTCGAAGAACGCCGGCGACTTCCTCCCCCTCCTCGAGCTGAAGACCCCGATCGTCCCCGCGATCCACCGGAACAACTCCGGCATCATCGGCGCCGCGTCGCTCGCCGGCGACTAGCCCTTCGACAGGCTCAGGGGCCCAGGGCTCACCCCCTTCGACGGGCTCAGGGACCCACGGCTCGGCCCTTCGACAAGCTCAGGGACCCACGGCTCGGCCCTTCGACAAGCTCAGGGGCCCAGGGCGCGGCCCTTCGACAGGCTCAGGGACCCAGGGCTCACCCCCTTCGACAGGCTCAGGGGCCCAGGGCTCGACAGGCTCAGGGACCCACGGCTCGGCCCTTCGACAGGCTCAGGGGCCCAGGGCTCGACAGGCTCAGGGACCCAGGCGCGACAGGCTCAGGGACCCGTGGGTCGCTGAGCCTGTCGAAGCGGGGCGAATGGGCCGACCTGTACGCCGGGTTCTGTTCCGGGGTTCTTCGCCCCTTCGACGGCCATCTCTCTCGGCGACACGTTGCCGTGCCGCTCCAGCGGTCTACCCGAGGACTCGGCGGGCCGCGTCATCATCCTCTGTCTGACCTTGCTCCGGGCGAGGTTTACCTGGCGGGTCGCGTCACCACGACCCCCGGTGGTCTCTTACACCACCCTTTCACCCTTACCCCTCCGGGCCCGTCGACGAGCTCGGGGACCGGAATACGGGGCGGTCTGCTCTCTGTGGCACTTTCTCGCGGATCTCTCCGGGTGGGTGTTACCCACCGCCCTGCCCTATGGAGCCCGGACGTTCCTCGGTGCGGTCACCCGCCACGCGACCGTCCGGTCGACCCATTCGCCCCTCCAGTCTACGTCTCGGAGGCGCCCGCGACCGGATGCCGCTTCTCGGCCGACCGCGCGATGCGGAGGTCGAGCGGCACGTCGATCGGGAAAGTGCCGAACAGACGGCGGGTCGCGACCACCGCAGCCTCGCGCACGGCCTCGGCCGCGGCATCCGCATGCTGCTCGGGCACGTGGAGGATCACCTCGTCGTGGAGGAAGAACGCGAGATGCGGTTCCTGAGCGAACGGGGTGGCCGACGCCGACTCGGCGAACACCGGCGGGATCTGCTGCAGCCGGTGCCTGATCTCCGCCAACCAGATCAGAGACCACTCGGCCGCCGTGCCCTGCACCACGAAGTTCCGCGTGAACCGCCCCCAGTCCCGTGCGCGTCGACGGGCGAGCGCGACGACGGCCGGGTCGGGGTCGGCCGCCGTGGCATCGGACTGCAGGCGCATCCACTCGTCTGACGGACGGGGCGAGGACCGACCGAGCCAGGTCGACACGATTCCCCCGTCCTCGCCGGTGCGAGCGGCGGCGTCGACCAGCGCCATGGCCTTCGGATACACCTTGCGCAGTCGGGGCACCAACCGGCCGCTGTCGCCGGTGGTCGCGCCGTACATCGCGCCCAGCACCGCGTACTTGGCCTCCTCGCGCGTCGCGACCGCTCCTGTGGCGACCACGCCGGCGTACAGGTCGGTGCCCTGCGCGGCGCGCGCCATCGCCTCGTCCGCGGCCATGGCCGCCAGCATCCGCGGCTCGAGCTGGGCGACGTCGGCGACGATCAGGGTCCACCCGGGGTCGGCCCGCACAGCCGGTCGCAGACTCCGTGGCAGCTGGAGGGCGCCCCCACCCGCCGACGCCCACCGTCCCGTCACCACTCCTCCCGGGATGTAGATCGGGCGGAAGCGCCCCTCGTGCACCCATTCGGCCAGCCAAGCCCAGCCGTTGGCACTGAGGAGTCGGGAGAGCTTCTTGTACGCCAGAAGCGGCTCGATCACCGGGTGGTCGTGCTGGGCGAGCTCCCACCGGCCGGTGGACTCCACCGGAACGCCCACGCGGTGCAGCGCCCGCAGCAGCTTCGGCTGGCTGTCGAGATGCAGTGTCGCATCGTCGAGGAGCGACCGCACCCGGTCGCCCAGCTCGACCATCCGGCTCGGCAGACCGCCGGCGATCGGACGCGCGCCGAGCGTCTCGGTGAGGATCTCGTCATGCACCCGCTCGTCCCACGGGAGCCCGGCCGCTCGCATCTCCTGCGCGATCAGCCCGCCCGCCGACTCGGCTGCGCACAGCAGGGTCAGTCGCCCGTCCGGCTCTCTCGCGATCACCTCGCGCTGCGACCGGTACTGCTCGAGCAGCTCGGCGATCGGGTCGTCATGGCGCTCCTCCCCGAGCGCATCGAACAGCGACGGCTCCGACGCGACCGGGTCGCGCCGCCGCCACGCCGTCGACGGCGGGAGCGGGATGGGAACCCGGGCGGTGTCGCGCAGGATCGCATGGCAGAGCACGAGATCGTGGCTGCGGCTCAGCCGGACGCCGGCTGCGAGCAGCTCGGCGTACACCTCGTCGGCCGATCGGATGATCCAGCGCGGTCGGTCGGCCCCCTCGGCGGCGGAGACCCACGAGGCGAGTTCGCCCGATCCGATGAACGTCCTCGCCTGCTCTCCGCCCTCGGCGTCGAGATCGACGGCCGCATACTCGCCGGCGCCGAGCGCGACCAGCGCGATGCGCCGCTCCGCCACCGTCGACGACCCGCTCATCGTCGCCGCGCGAACTCTCCGGTCACGACAGTCCGGATTGCTCGGTGCGCACGAGGATGCTGCCGCACTCGGGGCACGAGACCACGGCGTCGTCCGGCGCGCGACGGATGTCGTTCAGGTCGGTGCTGGGCAGCACCATGCGGCAGCCCTCGCAGGTGCCGCGGGTCAGGAGTGCGGCACCGGCGCTGTTGCGGGCACGGCGGTCGTAGTCGGCGAGGAGCGCAGCGGGCACGGTGGCGGCGACAGCGGCACGGTCTCGCACGAGCTGTGCGCCCAGTTCGGTGGCGGCGGCGACGTCGGCCTTCGCCTGCGCGGTGAGAGCGGAACCCTCGGTGGTGGTGGTGTCGAGCAGCGCCTGCTGGGCGGCGACGGCCGCCTCGGCCTCTTCGAGGCGACCCATCACGTCGAGCTCGGCGTCTTCCAGGTCGCTCTGACGACGCGCGAGGCTGGCCAGCTCGTGCTCGAGCGCCTGGGCCTCCTTCGGGTTGGTGGCGGCGGCCAGGCGTTCGGCGTCGCGAACGCGCCGCTGCTCGACGAGCGCCACGTCGGACTCGAGGCGGGTCAACTCGGTGCGCACGTCGTCACGCGTTCCGGTCAGCGCGGTGAGCTCGCGCAGCTGATCCTGACGGATGGCGACGAGCTCGGTGATGCGCGGGCCCTGCGTCGGCTGCGTGCGCGCACGCTCCGCCTGCGCGATGCGCCGGTCGATGTCGGCGATGTCGAGCAGGGTGCGCTGGTTCTCGGGACTGGCGTTCACGCAGTCAAATCTAGTCGCTGCGGCGGCGTCCGCCCATCACCGCACGTCTCCGTCGACGTAGTACCACTGGTGCTGCTCTCGCCGGAAACGACTGCGCTCGCGCAGCGCTCCCCGTTGCGCGCCCTGCCGCCAGAACGCCTCGAACTCGACGATCCCCTCGTCGTCGAAAGGGCCGCCTGCGACGCGGTCGACGATCAGCAGACGCCGCCAGAGCAGATCGGGCTCGAACGCGATCGAACGCGGCCGGGTGGAAGGATGCCACGTGCGGAGGAGGTGACGATCGTCGTGCCGGACGAAGGCCGTGAATCGGGATCGCATGACGCGCTCCGCCGTCGGACCGGGAGCACCCGCGAGCAGCGGTCCGCAGCACGTCGCGAAGGTGTTGCCGGAGAGGCACGGGCACTGATCGGCGGCAGTCACGAGAGCGCGATCCACGAGGTCATGGTCGCCAGCCTCTCCCACCCGTGCACTTCGGCTCAAGCCGGACGCGGCCGGCGGACCCTTCCGGCGTGGGGAACGCGGCGCTCACCGCAGCGCCTACCCTGGGAGGGACCGCACCCGAAGGAGACCCGATGTCCACCGTTCCCACCTTCTCCGCTCACAACGGCTTCGCCCTCCCCGCGATCGGTCTCGGGACCTATGCCCTCGACGGGGATGCCGGAGCCGAGGCCGTGTCCGCGGCCCTGTCGTCGGGGTACCGCCTGATCGATTCGGCGTTCAACTACGAGAACGAGGGCTCGGTCGGCCGCGGCATCCGCGACTCCGACGTCGCCCGGTCGGAGATCATCGTGACGACGAAGCTCCCCGGCCGGCATCATGCCTCGGCCCGGGCTCGCGCGAGCATCGAGGAGAGCCGGTCGCGGCTCGGGGTCGACGCGACCGACCTGCATCTCATCCACTGGCCCAATCCGAGTCAGGACGAGTACGTCGAGGCCTGGGCCGCGCTCGTCGACGCGCAGCAGCGCGGCGTCGTGCGCCAGATCGGCGTGTCGAACTTCCTCCCCGAGCACCTGGAACGCATCGAGCGCGAGACGGGCGTGCGTCCGGTCGTGAATCAGATCGAGGTGCATCCCTTCTTCCCGCAGGAGGAGCAGCTGGCCTACCACCGCGAGCGCGGCATCCTGACCGAGGCGTGGAGTCCCCTCGGGCGCGCGAAGGAGCTGCTGGACGAGCCGGTCATCCGCGAGATCGCGAGCGATCACGGGATCACCCCCGCGCAGACCGTGCTCGCCTGGCACATCGCCCGCGAGACCGTCGCGATCCCGAAGGCGTCGTCGGCGGAGCATCAGGTCGCGAACCTCCGCGCCGCCGAGGCGTCGCTCGACGACGCCGAGGTCGGGGCGATCACGGCGCTCGGTCGCCCGGACGGCCGCCTCTTCGGCGCCGATCCTGCGACGCACGAGGAGTCCTGAGTTTCAGACCCGCTGTGTGCCGAGAACGCGCACGAGGTCGAGCTTGTCGGCCGCCTCGCTCCCGGGCACAGCGGTCAGCACGATCAGGGCCTGCGATTCGTCTTCGGTGAACAGGGCCTGGCAGTCGACCTCGATCTCCCCCAGTTCGGGGTGGATCAGCACCTTGTGCTCCTCGAATCGTCGCCGCACCTCGTGCGTCTCCCAGAGTTCGACGAACTCGGGGTTGCGGGCGGCCAGCGCGCGCACGATCTCGGCGGCACGCGGTGCGGTCCCCTCCGCGGCGTGCGCGGCCCGGAGCGCAGCGACGAGGGATCGGCTCTGCCGGGCATGATCGGCCGAGGGGTATCGGCGCCGCTCCCCGACGGGATCGGCGAACCAGCGGTAGATGCCGCTGCGCTCGATGCCCGTCAGGTGGCTCGCGTCGCCGAGCAGGGCTCGCGCCGCCTCGTTCTGCACGAGCACCTCATCGAGCGCCGACACCACGAACGCCGGCGAGTCGTGCAGGCGATCGAGGATGCGCTGGAGACCCGGGCGGACGTAATCCGTGAACACGGTGCGATCCGGCGCGCTGTACCCCGCCACTCGATGGAGATAGTCGCGCTCGTCGGTGGAGAGGCGCAGCGCCCTGGCCAGCGCCGCGACGATCTGCACGCTCGGCTGAGGCCCGCGCCGCTGCTCGAGACGGGTGTAGTAGTCGGTCGACATCGCGGCCAGCTGGGCGACCTCTTCGCGACGCAGACCCGGAGTGCGCCGCCGCGCCCCGGCGCTCAGGCCGACGTCCGACGGTCGCAGCGCCGCTCGTCGCCGCAGCAGGAAATCGGCCAGTGCTTCTCGATTCACGCTCCCAGTATCCCCGGCGGCCGACGACCGCATCCAGGGACCGCCGATCCCGGGTTGAGCCGTCCCTGGTCGCGTCGCGACCGGCCCGGAAGGCTGGGCGCATGAACATCAGCGGAAACACCATCTTCATCCCCGGCGCGACCAGCGGCATCGGACTGGCGCTGGCCCGGGCGCTGCGCGCCGAGGGCAACACCGTCATCGTCGGCGGGCGCCGCACGGAACTGCTCGAGGAGATCGCGGCGGCCGATCCGGCGATCGGCACCGTGCGGATCGACACGACCGATGCCGCCGGCATCCGCACCGCCGCATCCGAGGTGATCGCAGCCCATCCCGATCTCAATGTCGTCATCGCGATGGCCGGCATCATGCGCGCCGAGGACTGGACCCGGCCCGAGGGATTCCTCGAGACCGCCGAGGAGACCGTGGTGACGAACCTGCTCGGCCCGATCCGGCTCATCGGCGCGTTCATCGAGCACCTGCAGGGTGTTCCGGATGCGACGATCATGACGGTCTCCTCGGGACTCGCCTTCGCGCCGCTGCGGGTGACGCCCACGTACAACGCGACGAAGGCCGCGATCCACATGCTCAGCGAATCGATCCGCCTCCAGCTCGCCGGCACGAGCGTGAAGGTCGTGGAGCTGGAGCCTCCGGCGGTGCGGACCGCCCTGATGCCGGGTCAGGAGGAGAGCGACGTCGCCATGCCGCTCGACGCGTTCGTGAGCGAGGTCGTCGGACTCATCGCGGCCCATCCCGACGCCAGCGAGATCCAGGTCGAGAACGTCAAGTTCCTGCGGTACGGCGAGGCGCGTGGGGACTACGCCCAGGTCGTGGCCACGCTGAACGGTCGCGATCCTCACAGCCGCTGACCTGCGACCGGAGCGGGTCGGCGATCAGCCGCGCAGCGACGCGGTGACTCCGGCAAGCGCATCGGCCGAGTGGCGCAGCAGGGCGAGCTCCCGATCCGAGAACGACGTGTTCCGGATCGGGAAGGCTCCCTGCGCGCTCACGATGGACGGGACCGACAGGGCGACGCCGTCGAGGCCGTGGAAGTCGCGGAGCACGGTGCTGACGGGCATGACGGCATGCTCGTCGCGCAGGACCGCCTCGACGATCCGCGCGCTCGACAGCCCGATCGCGTAGTTCGTCGCCCCCTTGCCCTGGATCACCTTGTAGGCGGCGTCGCGGACGTCGACGGCGATGGCATCGAGTTCGTCGACCGTGAAGCGCGGATGCCCCGGCGCCTCCCAGTCCAGGATCGGCACGGATCCGATCGTGGCACGCGACCAGAGGGGGAACTCGGTGTCGCCGTGCTCGCCCACGATGTTCGCGTGCACGCTCGCGGTCGAGACGCCGGCGCGCTCGGCGAGCTTCCAGCGCAGACGTGAGGTGTCGAGCACCGTGCCCGATGCGAAGATGCGCTCGGGAGGCAGGCCCGTCGCCTCCTGCGCGATGACCGTGAGCACGTCGCAGGGGTTGGTCACGATGATGTAGACCGCGTTCGGGGCCACCTCCTGCAGCCGAGGCATCATGGTGCGGAGGATCGCGGCGTTCACCTCGGCGAGCTCGGTGCGTGTCTGGCCGGGTTTCTGCTTCGCTCCCGCCGTGATCACCACGACGTGCGATCCCGCCGCGACCGAGATGTCGCTGCCGCCGACGATGTCGCTGGAGCCGGTGAACTGCGTGCCGTGCGCGAGGTCGAGAACCTCCGCCTCGACCTTGTCGGTCGCGATGTCGTACAGGGCGACATGACGGGCCGACCCGCGGATCAGCGCTGCGTACGCGACGCTCGACCCCACGCTTCCCGCGCCGACGACCGTGAGCTTCGAGTTCTCGATGATCTGCATGCGCTCAGTCTGGCAGCCGAGCGCAGCCGGTCGCAGAAGATCAGATCGCCGAGGCGACCGCCTCCGCCGCGGTCGAATGCCGGAAGCGGAAGCCGGTCGCCTCGAGCGCCGCCGGCCGCACATCGGCGTCGGCGAGGAGGAGCGAGTCGGCCGCCGCCCTGCTCAGGCCGAGGCGCAGCGCCCACGACGGCGCGCGCAGCCAGAAGGGACGGCGCATCTCCCGCGCCAGCGCACGTCCGATGTCGTCCGCGGATGCGGGTGCCGGCCCGGTGAGGTTGACCGGACCTGTGATCCTGTGGTCGATGACATGGCGGATCGCACGCACCTCGTCGTCCAGCGACATCCAGGGCCAGATCTGCGTGCCAGGGCCGAGCGGCCCCGAGACGCCGAGGGCGGTGAGCCGGATGAGCGGTTTCAGCACGCCCTCCCGGTGGATGAGGGGCGCCGTGCGCAGAAGGGTGACACGGGTGTGGTCCTCGGCACGGCGCGCCTCGCCCTCCCACCGCACGCACAACCGTGCGAGGAACGTGTCTCCGGCCGGCGAGTCCTCGGTCAGGTGCTCCCCCGGCGCGGATCCGTAGTAGCCCACGGCCGATGCCGACACCAGCGCCGGTGCGTCGGCGCGGAGGGCGCGCAGGGCGGTCGTGATCGTCTTCGTCGCCTGCAACCGCGACTCCACCAGCTCCCGACGATAGCCGCGGGTCCACGGCAGGCGGCCGACGCTCGCGCCGCCGAGCGCCACGACGGCCTCGGCGCCGGCGAGCACCTCGGGATCGAGCTCGCGCTCCCCCGGCATCCACTCGCGCTCCGACGGATCTCCCGGCGGCCGACGCACGAGGGTGACGACCTCGATGCCGTCCGCGCGGAGGGAAGCGGTCAGGGCGCTGCCGATCAATCCGGATGCCCCGCTGATGACGATGCGCCGCGTCGTCGGCGCGCCCGCGTCGGCGCTCATGACGCCGCGTGGACGGTCGAGCCGTCGCCGCCGTCGACCGTCTCGGGTCGCTTCTTGCGGAAGGGGCGCGCCGCGGTGTGCGGGCCGTCCCACACCGAGATCACGCCCCAGGCGGCGGCCGCGAGCGGGACGGAGAGCACTGCTCCGACGATGCCGCCCAGGATGGTGCCGGCCGCCAGGGCCAGCAGGATGACGAGCGCATGCAGACGGAGCGACCGGGCCATGACGATCGGCTGGAGAAGATTGCCCTCGACCTGGTTGACGACGACGACGATGCCGATGACGATGAGCGCCGCGACCGGGCCGTGCGTGACGAGGGCGACCAGCGCCGCGAGCACGCCCGCGAGGGTCGCGCCGACGATCGGGATGAAGGCCGTGAGGAAGACGATCACGGCCAGCGGCAGGGCCAGGGGGATCTGCAGGATCACGAGCCCGAGCCCGATCCCGACGGCGTCGGCCGCCGCGATGATCGATGTGCCGCGCACGTATCCCCCGAAGACCTCGACGGCCTTGTCACCGATGCGCCGCGCTCGCGCGTAGCTCGGACCGGTGAACGGTCGCAGGAGGAACTCCCAGATGCGCGGGCCGTCCTTCAGGAAGAAGAACAGGACGACGATCATCAGCACCAGGCCGGTGAAGAAGCTGGCGGTGGCCGAGACGCCCGCGATGGCGCCCTGCCCGAAGGAGCTGCTGGTCAGGAAGCCGCTGACGTACGACCAGATCTCGTCGAGGTCGAACGCCTGCAGGTCGAACGGCAGCGTGTCGAGCCAGGCCGTCACCTGCGTGAGGCCGTCGGCGGCCGACTCGACCAGGTCGTCCCACTGGCTGCGGACGGTGAGGACGATCACCCAGACCACGCCGCCGAGCACGACGAGAATGCCGATGAGGGCGATCCAGGTGGCGAGGATCGAGGGCACGCCGCGCCGCCGCATGAGGCTGACGAGGGGATGGATCGCGCTGGCGAGGATCAGCGCGATGGTCACGGGGATGAACACCAGCGAGAGCTGAGTGACGACGAGCACGCCCACCGCCACGAGCGCGAGCACGGCGAGGGTCTGCAAGCTGCGGCTGGCGACGAGACCGAACCCGCGGGACCAGAGGCCCGGTGACTCGGGTGCGGGCTCCTCCGGCCGTCGGAACAATCCCATCATGCGCGCCTCCCGCGATCCGCCCGAACCATGCGGATCGTGGCGACCGCCACGCTATCAAGCAGGATGCCGCGGGTCCGAGCCGCTTGACCCGCGAAGCGACCGCCGCTAAAGGAGGATCGCACCGACGACATCCACGGTGTGAGGGTCACCGAACGCAGGACACTCTGTGACGCGGACCCGAGGATGTTCATCGGTGTGCCGCCGTCTTCTGCCAGAATGCCGTTCAGACGCGAGGCCGATCCGATGCCTGAACATCGCGTTCCGGGATGGAGCTGTCATGGTCGCGCAGTCTTCAGCATGGAAGCGATTCTGGAACCGCGGCGGATTCTGGCGTGCACTGTTGCTCGCCGCCGCATACCTGGGCGTTTACGAATTGACGGGATTCCTGCTCGGCCTCGTCGATGAAGGAGTGCAAGGCGAGGAAGGCAGCGCGTCGCACGTGTTCTTCGCCACCGCGCTGCCGATCATCGTCACCAGCATCCTGCTCGTGGCCTTCGCGGCGTCCGTGGGATGGCTGCGGGAGCTGTTCGCCCGGCAAAGCCTGGGCGGTCGCCGGTGGATGTGGATCGCGTTGATCGTCGTCCTCGCCATCAACGTGGCTGCGCTGCTCAGCATCGACTACGCCAAGGCCCCGCTGACTGTGGTGTTCACCTGGCTGCTGACCGGTCTGTTCGTCGGGTTCGTCGAGGAGCTCGTCACCCGCGGGTTCGCGGTGGATCTGATGCGCAAGGGTGGTCACGGCGAGATCGCCGTCGCCCTCGCCTCCGCCGGCATCTTCGCCGCACTGCACTTCACCAATCTGTTCACGTCCACTCAGGGGCTGGGGGTCACGCTGCTGCAGATCGTGTACACGTTCTTCTTCGGCATCTGCATGTTCCTGATCCTCCGCGTCACCCGCACCCTGATCGCGCCGATGCTCGTGCATGCCAGCACCGACCCGACGCTCTTCCTGCACGGTGAATACCCGTCAGAGAGCCTCCTGGGCCTCCTGCCGACGCTGAGCACGTACCTGGTGATCGTGACCGGAGCAATCCTGCTCGTCGCTTTCCTCGTCGGCGAACGCCGCCGCTCGAAGAACCGGCTGGCTGCGGCGTGAACGGCGCAGTGGCGATCGCCGTCAGTGCGATCTCCGCGATCCGGGAGGACCGGCGATTCTCTGTGGGCCCTGCCGGGATCGAACCGACGACATCCACGGTGTAAACGTGGCGCTCTACCAGCTGAGCTAAAGGCCCTGACGCCCTCAGTGTATCGGGGACCCGTTTGTGCACCGGTGTCGTGGATCAGGGCTAGGCTGAGTGCGGCGCGCGTTGTGCACAGCCGACAAGGCTGCCCGCGTCGCTTCCCGTTTCCTTGGCACGACCTGCCAGCTTGACGAAAGGCTCCACCCGTGACCGTTCACGACCAGGATCCGTACTCCCAGGGCCCCCTCGACAGCGATCCGGAGGAGACCGGCGAGTGGCAGCAGTCGCTCGACGAGCTGGTGGAGGCGAAGGGCCACGGCCGCGGCCGTGAGATCATGCTCAGCCTGCTCAAGCGCTCGAAGGAGCTGCACCTGGGCGTGCCCATGGTGCCGACCACCGACTACATCAATACGATCGCACCGGAGAACGAGCCCGAGTTCCCCGGTGACGAGGAGATCGAGCGCCGCTACCGCGCCTGGATCCGCTGGAACGCCGCGATCACGGTGCACCGGGCGCAGCGCCCCGGCATCGGGGTCGGCGGCCACATCTCGACGTACGCCTCGTCGGCCGCCCTCTACGAGGTCGGCTTCAACCACTTCTTCAAGGGCGCCGACCACCCCGGCGGCGCCGACCAGATCTTCATCCAGGGGCACGCCTCCCCCGGCACCTACGCCCGTTCCTTCCTCGAGGGCCGTCTCACCGAGGACCAGCTCGACGGCTTCCGACAGGAGAAGTCGCACGCTCCGAACGGCCTCCCGTCATACCCGCACCCGCGTCTGATGCCCGAGTACTGGCAATTCCCGACGGTCTCGATGGGCCTCGGCCCGATCAACGCCATCTACCAGGCGATGTCGAACAAGTACCTCGAGAACCGCGGCATCAAAGACACCTCGGCCTCGCACGTCTGGGCCTTCCTCGGCGACGGCGAGATGGACGAGGTCGAGAGCCGCGGCCAGCTGCAGGTGGCCGCGAACGAAGGACTCGACAACCTGACGTTCATCGTCAACTGCAACCTCCAGCGCCTGGACGGACCGGTGCGCGGCAACGGCAAGATCGTGCAGGAGCTGGAGTCGTTCTTCCGCGGCGCCGGGTGGAACGTCATCAAGGTCGTCTGGGGTCGGGAATGGGACGACCTCCTGGCCCGCGACACCGACGGCGCACTGCTCAATCTGATGAACATCACCCCGGACGGCGACTACCAGACCTACAAGGCCGAGTCGGGCGCGTACATCCGCGAGCACTTCTTCGGGCGCGACGAGCGCGCCGCCGCCCTCGTCGCCGACTACTCCGACGACGACATCTGGAACCTCAAGCGCGGCGGCCACGACTATCGCAAGGTCTACGCGGCCTTCAAGGCGGCGACCGAGCACAAGGGCAAGCCCACCGTCATCCTCGCCAAGACCGTCAAGGGCTACGGCCTCGGTCCACACTTCGAGGGCCGCAATGCGACCCACCAGATGAAGAAGATGACGCTGGACAACCTGAAGACGTTCCGCGACGCGATGCATATCCCGATCACGGATGCGCAGCTCGAGGAGAACCCGTACCTGCCCCCGTACTACAACCCCGGGCCGCAGGACGAGACGATCCAGTACATGCTCGAGCGCCGTCGTGCGCTCGGAGGGTTCCTGCCCGAGCGCCGTTCGACGCACGTCGGCCTGTCGCTGCCCGAGGACTCCGCGTACGCGCTCCCCAAGAAGGGCTCGGGCACGCAGGAGATCGCGACCACGATGGCGTTCGTGCGTCTGCTCAAGGACCTCCTCCGCTCGAAGGACTTCGGCCACCGCATCGTGCCGATCATCCCCGACGAGGCACGCACCTTCGGAATGGACGCGTACTTCCCGACCGCGAAGATCTACAACCCGAACGGCCAGCACTACACCTCGGTCGACCGCGAGCTGCTCCTGGCCTACAAGGAGAGCCCGCAGGGTCAGATCGTCCACGTCGGCATCAACGAGGCCGGCGCCCTCGCCGCGTTCACGGCCGCCGGCACGTCGTACGCCACACATGGCGAGCCGCTGATCCCGGTATACCTCTTCTACTCAATGTTCGGCTTCCAGCGCACCGGTGACGCCCAGTGGGCGGCAGGCGACCAGATGGCCCGCGGCTTCATCATCGGCGCCACGGCCGGCCGCACCACCCTGACCGGCGAGGGGCTGCAGCACGCCGACGGGCACTCGCACCTCCTCGCGGCGACGAACCCGGGGACGGTCTCGTACGACCCGGCGTACGGCTACGAGATCGCACACATCATGCGTTCCGGTCTCGAGCGCATGTACGGCGGGAACCACGAAGACCCGAACGTCATGTACTACCTCACGGTGTACAACGAGCCTCTGGTGCAGCCGGCCGAGCCGGAAGACGTCGACGTCGACGGCATCGTCCGCGGCATCCACCGCGTCTCCGTCGGCGAGGGCGACGGCCCCCGGGCACAGCTCTTCGCCTCGGGCGTCGGTCTTCCGTGGGCGCTGGAGGCCCAGGAGCTGCTGAAGAACGACTGGGGCGTGATCGCCGATGTCTGGTCGGTCACGTCGTGGACCGAGCTGCGCCGCGACGGCCTCGCCGCCGACGAGCACAACTTCCTGCACCCCGAGGAGGAGCCGCGCACGGCCTACCTCACGCAGAAGCTGCAGGGCGCCGAGGGCCCGGTCATCGCGGTGAGCGACTTCATGCACGCCGTGCAGGACCAGATCCGCCCGTGGGTTCCCAACCGCTTCGCCACGCTCGGCGCCGACGGGTTCGGTTTCTCCGACACGCGCGCCGCCGCTCGACGCTTCTTCAAGATCGACGGCCCCTCGGTCGTCGTCCGCACGCTGCAGTCGCTGGCCGAAGAAGGGGCCGTCGACCGGTCGCTCGCGGCGCAGGCCATCCAGAAGTACAGCCTGCACGACGTGAACGCGGGCACGAGCGGCAACGCGGGCGGCGAAAGCTGAGCCCTCGGTGACAGCTCCGCCTTCCAGCGGCATGGACAAGGCCGCAACCCTCACCTGGCTGCGCCGGATCTCGGGCGACATCGCCTCGGTGACGATCAAGCGGCTGGAAGACACCCTCCCCTGGTACGCCGACATGCCACCGGCCCGCCGCTCCGCGGTCGGGCTGGTGGCCCAGGCCGGCATCACCTCGTTCATCCAGTGGTACGAGGACCCCACCTCGACTCCGTGGATCGCGGCCGATATCTTCGCCGCTGCTCCCCGTGAGCTGCTGCGCAGCGTCAGCCTCCAGCAGACGCTGCAGCTGATCCGCGTGACCGTCGAGGTGACGGAGGAGCGCGTGGCGGGCCGCGGCAATGATCTGCGTGAAGCGATCCTGCTGTATTCGCGCGACGTCGCCTTCGCGGCCGCCGACGTGTACGCGCGCGCCGCGGAGGCGCGCGGGCTGTGGGATGCCCGTCTCGAGGCGCTCGTCGTCGACTCGATCCTGACCGGTGAGGCCGACGAGGAGCTGCCCAGCCGCATCGCGGCGCTCGGCTGGCATGGCCACGGCGAGGTCGCCGTGCTCGTGGGCACGACTCCCCCGCAGTTCGACGTCGACCTGGTGCGCCGCACCGCCCGCAAGCTCGCTGTCGACGTGCTCATCGGAGTGCAGGGCTCCCGTCTGGTGCTGGTGCTCGGGCGCGCACGCGTCGAGGGCCAGCAGGAGGGCGACGAGGACGAACTGGGATTCCAGGAGATCGCCGGGCGTCTGGAGCCGTCGTTCGGTCCGGGTTACGTCGTGCTGGGTCCAGCGGTCGCGGCGCTGGTCGACGCCAGCCAGAGCGCCCGCGCCGCGCTGGCCGGCTTCGCCGTCGCCCGCGCCTGGCGCAGCGCCCCGCGACCGGTCGAGGCCGACGACCTCCTTCCCGAGCGAGCGCTGGCCGGCGACCCGCTCGCGAAGCAGACCCTCATCGAACGGATCTTCCGCCCGCTGCAGGCGCACTCCACCGATCTCGTCACGACGCTCTGGAGCTACCTCGACAACGGGCGTTCGCTCGAGGCGACCGCCCGGGAGCTGTTCGTGCATCCGAACACGGTCCGCTACCGGCTCAAGCGCGTCAGCGAGGTCATCGGGTGGGACGCCACGGGTCCGCGCGAGGCGCTCATCCTGCAGACGGCTCTGATCCTCGGTTCCATCGGCGTCACCGATCAGACCCGTCGGCGTGCGAACCTGCGCCGCCCGCCGCGCTGACCGACCGATCACTGTGCGCCACTCACAAGGGTTCTTCGGAATCTTGTGATGGATCATCCACCGCTCTGCCCGAATCGTTGGCAGACTGAAGAGGTGATTGTCGTCGTATGCCCGGGACAGGGCTCGCAGACCCCCGGATTCCTCGCTCCCTGGCTCGAGCTCGACGGGGTGGCCGAGCGCCTCGACGCCTACTCGGAGGCAGCAGAGGTCGATCTGCGCGAGCACGGCACGGTGTCGGATGCCGACACGATCCGCGACACGCGGATCGCGCAGCCCCTCATCGTCGCCGCGTCGCTGATCGCCGGCGACGTCCTCGCGGAACGCGCCGGCCGCCGTGCCGACGGCATCGCCGGTCATTCCGTGGGCGAGATCGCCGCGCTCGTCGCCAGCGGCGTCATCGATGCCGAGACCGGCATGCGACTCGTCGGCATCCGCGGGCGTGCCATGGCGGATGCCGCCGCCCAGACGCCGACCGGGATGAGCGCCGTCCTGGGCGGCGACGAGACGGCAGTGCTCGAGCGCCTGTCCGAGCTCGGTCTCTCGCCCGCGAACTACAACGGCGGCGGTCAACTCGTGGTCGCCGGTGAGCTGCGCGGACTCGAGGCTCTCTCGACCGAACCGGTCAAGGGCACGCGCGTCATCCCGCTGCAGGTCGCCGGGGCGTTCCACACCGACTACATGGCATCGGCGGTGGCCGCATTGCGCGAAGCCGTCGAGACGGTGACGCCCGCCGACCCCTCGATCACCCTCTGGACGAACCGCGACGGCTCGATCGTCGAAAGCGGCCCTCAGGCGCTCTCGTTCCTGGTCGACCAGGTCTCCTCGCCGGTGCGCTGGGACCTCTGCATGACCTCGTTCGCCGAACACGGCATCACCGGTCTGATCGAGCTCGCTCCCGCCGGCGCACTGGTCGGACTCGCCAAGCGGGGGCTGCGCGGCATCCCGACCGTGGCCGTGAAGACCCCCGAAGACCTCGACGCGGCCGTCGCGCTGCTGAACGGAGAAGCCGCATGAGCGCCACCCTCGCCCAGGTCGCCGGACCGGCCTACACGCGCATCTACTCGTTCGGAGCAGCGCGCGGTGAGAACGCCGTGCCGAACGAAGACCTCATCGGTCCGATCGACTCGAGCGACGAGTGGATCCGCCAGCGCACCGGCATCATCACCCGCGTCCGCGCCGACAAGGGCACCGACGCCATCGACCTCGCCACCGCCGCGGCATCCGAGGCCATCGAGAAGTCCGGGGTCCCCGCCGATCAGGTGGATCTCGTGATCGTGGCGACCATCAGCAACCCGAAGCAGACGCCGTCGGTCTCGGCGATCGTCGCGGACCGGGTGGGGGCGAACCCCGCCGCGGCGTACGACGTGAACGCCGCCTGTGCCGGCTACGCCTACGCGGTCGCGCAGGCCGATGCCCTCATCAAGGCCGGCGCCGCCCGCTACGCGCTGGTGATCGGCACCGAGAAGCTGTCCGACGTCGTCGACCCCGCCGACCGAAGCATCTCGTTCCTGCTGGGCGACGGCGCCGGCGCCGCGTTGATCGGGCCGAGCGACACCCCGGGCATCGCCCCGGCCGTCTGGGGTTCCGACGGTTCGAAGGCGGATGCCGTCGGCATGAACGCCACGCTCACCGAGTTCCGCGACGGGGAGGCGCCGTGGCCGACCCTCCGTCAGGAAGGCCCCACGGTCTTCCGCTGGGCGGTGTGGGAGATGGCGAAGGTCGCGCGCGAGGCGCTCGACAAGGCGGGCGTCCAGCCGTCCGACATCGCCGCGTTCATCCCCCACCAGGCGAACATGCGCATCATCGACGAGTTCGCCAAGCAGCTGAAGCTGCCCGAGACCACGGTGATCGCGCGCGACATCGAGACCACCGGCAACACGTCGGCGGCGTCGATCCCGCTGGCCAGCCACCGCCTCATGCAGGAGCACCCGGAACTCTCCGGCGGGCTCGCTCTGCAGATCGGCTTCGGCGCCGGACTCGTGTTCGCCGCCCAGGTCGTCGTCCTCCCCTGAGATCGCGCCACCTTGCCTAGACTGTTCCACGGTTCCGAAAACAACCCGTAAGAAAGAGGAAGACCACATGGCTTTCACCAACGATGAGGTCCTCGCCGGCCTCGCAGAGCTGATCACCGACGAGACCGGCATCAACGCCTCCGAGGTCGCCCTCGAGAAGTCGTTCACCGACGACCTCGACATCGATTCGATCTCGATGATGACGATCGTCGTCAACGCCGAGGAGAAGTTCGGCGTCACCATCCCCGACGACGAGGTCAAGAACCTCAAGACCGTCGGCGACGCGGTCGACTTCATCGTCGCGGGCCAGGAGTAGTCCGCTCAGGATGCCACCCCCGCGCCTGCGGGGCGTGGCATCCTCTGCCTCTGCCCGCCCTCCGCTCGACCCCCGCCCCGACAAGGAACCACACCATGACCAAGCGCATCGTCGTCACCGGCATCGGCGCCACGTCCGCCATCGGCGGGACCGCTCCCGAGAACTGGAGCAACCTGCTCGCCGGCGTCTCCGGCACCCGCACCCTCGAGCACGACTGGGTCGAGCAGTACGACCTCCCCGTCACGTTCGCCGCGGAGGCCATCGTGCGCCCGGAGGAGGTGCTCCCCCGGCATGAGGCCAAGCGACTCGACCCGTCGTCGCAGTTCGCCCTCATCGCCGCCCGTGAGGCCTGGGAGGACGCGGGAGCGCCCGAGGTGGCGCCCGAGCGCCTCGGCGTCGACTTCGCCACCGGCATCGGGGGGCTGTGGACCCTGCTCGACGCGTGGGACACGCTGCGCGAGAAGGGCCCGCGCCGCGTGATGCCGCTGACGGTGCCGATGCTCATGCCGAACGCGGCCGCCGGAAACCTGTCGCTGCAGTTCCACGCCCGAGCCTATGCCCAGACCGTGGTGAGCGCCTGCGCCTCGAGCACCGAGTCGCTCATCCATGCCTTCCACCACCTGCAGGAGGGTCTGGCCGACGTCGTGATCGCCGGCGGCACCGAGTCGGCCATCCACCCGATCACGATGGCGTCGTTCGCGTCGGCCCAGGCACTGTCGCGTCGCAACGACGACCCGGCCCACGCTTCGCGCCCGGGAGCGATCGATCGTGACGGCTTCGTCATGGGCGAGGGCGCTGCGGCGCTGATCCTCGAGACCGAGGAGCACGCGAAGGCGCGCGGCGCCAAGATCTACGGATACGTCCTCGGTGGTGGGGTCACGGCCGACGCGTATCACATCACGGGCAACGACCCCGAGGGCAACGGCGCGGCACGCGCGGTCGTCCAGGCGCTCGACGAGGCAGGTCTCACCCCCGACCAGATCACCCACATCAACGCCCACGCCACGTCGACGCCCGTGGGCGACCCGAACGAGTACGTCGCGCTGAAGAAGGTCTTCGGCGACCGGATCGACGAGATCCCCGTCTCCGCGACCAAGGCCTCGACCGGTCACCTGCTCGGCGGCACGGGGGCGCTTGAGGCGATCTTCTCGCTGCTCGCGCTGCGCGACCGCGTCGCTCCCCCGACCATCAACATGACCGAGCCCGACCCGGCCGTGCCGTTCCGTCTCTCCGGCGAGCCCACGCCCCTCGGCGACGGCCCCCAATACGCGATCAGCAACTCGTTCGGCTTCGGCGGCCACAACGCCGTCCTCGTGGTGGCCGGCGCCGACTGAACCGCGTCGCTCCACCGACGAGGGCCCCGCTCCGGAATCGGAGCGGAGCCCTCGTCGAGCGGAGGGGGAAACGTCTTCTCAGCGTCCGGGACGAATCACCGGCATCCGATACTCACGCCTCCCGCACTCCGGGCTCGTGGCTACCCGACCTTGTGCAACCAGACCACGCGGGCGTCATCGCTCGCGTGGCGGAACGGCTCGAGCTCCTCGTCCCAGGCCGAGCCGAGAGCGATATCGAGCTCGCGCTGCAGCTCGACCGCATTGCCGGCCGCGATCTCCATGGCGTAGCGGATGCGGTCCTCGCCGATGACGATGTTGCCCGCGGCATCCGTCTGCGCGTAGTGGATGCCGAGATCCGGCGTGTGCAGCCAGCGGCCGCCGTCGCTCCGCGGCGTCGGGTCTTCGGTGACCTCGAACCGGAGGTGCTCCCACCCGCGGATCGCGGTCGCCAGAGCAGCACCGGTGCCGACCGGACCGTCCCAGTAGAACTCCGCGCGGCGCGAACCCTCGAGGACGGGTTGCTCTGTCCAGTCGAAGTTCACCGCGCGCCCGATAGCGCGCCCCACCGCCCATTCCAGGTGCGGGCAGAGCGCGCGAGGCGCGGAGTGGATGAACACCACTCCGCGTGCGTAAGCCGTCGCCATGATCTCTCCGTTTCATCAGGTGCGTCTTCCCCAACGACCTAACCCACACGGGAGTGGCGAGAATATGCGGTTATGCGCCCATTCTCCCCGAGCCGATCCGAAATCACAAGCGTGTGATTCGACGCTGCTCGTCGAGACCCCTGCTTCGCGCCGAGACCCCCACCTGCAGACGCTCACAGGCGGGGGTCTCGGCGCGAAGACGGGGTCTCGCGGAACGGAAGCGGGGCGTCAGGCCTCGCTCATCGCCTGCTTGACCTGCTGGCCCTTGGCCGCGTAGTACGCCGCACGCGCAGCATCCTTCCGCGCCTGCTCGGCGTAGCCGTGCTCCAGCACGTCCTGGGGCACCTCGACGTTCGGGACGTCGTCGGTGCCGTGGTACTTCTCGATGTACGCGTCGAGCTCGGGGCCCGAGGTCCACGACGTGATGAGGCAGTAACGCGGCTCGTCGCCGTTGTGCGTCGCGGCGTGCCAGAGGCGCTGCGTGTCGACGATGAGCTGAGCGCCGGCCGGCAGCGCGATGCGGTACTCGATGCTCGGGTCGGTGCGGTTCTCGCGCAGGACGAAGTAGCTGTCCTTGTCGTCGGTGAGGTTGAAGAATCCTCGCACGACCCACCCCGTGCCGTCGGGGTTGAGACGGTTGTTGTCGTCCTGGTGCAGGTTGTAGAGGCAGTCGCCGTAGGGCGTGGGCTGCAGCTCGATCACCCGGCAGCGGCCGACGTTGGCGCCCGGCTCCTGCGCGCGGCGCGTCAGGTTGGGTGCCTTGGCGACCTGCGAGTCGATCCAGACGCCGTCCTTGTCGGTGCGCGGCGGCTTGTGGTTCCAGAAGCCGTTGCACTCGATGTCGCCGAAGGCGCTCGCGAGGGGGGCGAAGCGGGTGTCACCCGACGACTTCCAATCGTTGTACTCGATGTCGAGCCATTCCTTGGGGTCGAGCTCCTGGTCGTAGCTGTCGAGGACGACGAATCCCTTTTCCTCGAGAGCCGCGGACTTGATGTATCCCATGATCTGAGTCAGATCCTTTCATCGGGGGCCAGCACGTTTTAACAGGCCCTGATAAGGCAAGCCTAACAGCGGCGCCGGCCCGCCCCTCGGAGGGGCGCCGTGCATAACCGAATAGACTGGACCGGGCGCGCAGCGGGTCGGCAGCGCCCCGTGTCGAGGAGGGACGAGACACCAGCATGAGCACCGCGACCAACGTCGAGGCGACGGCAGTCAACACGATCGAATGGCTCGCGGCAGGGACGACGGGCATCGTCGTCCCTGTGTATCAGCGTCAGTACCGCTGGGACATCGGAGGGTGCGAGCAGCTCCTCGCCGACGTCCGGGCGGTCGCGGCAGAAGACGGGTCGCACAGGCATTTCCTCGGCTCGATCCTGTCGGCGGCGGACGACTCGGATGCCGACACCGACCTCGTCCTCATCGACGGACAGCAGCGCATCACCACCCTGATGCTGCTCGCGGCCGCCCTGCAGCACACGGTCCGCGACTCCCATCCGGATCTGGCAGCCGAACTCGGCCGCGTGCTCGTCCGCCCGGACGATCCGACGCGCACTAAACTCCGACCGCACGACGCCTGGGCCGACCTGTACGAGTCGGTCGTGCTCGAGCGCGGCGACGGCGCCGACCGCGAGTCCCGCTTCGACGACAACTACGCGTTCTTCCGCAGCCAGGTGCACGCCGACGAGGCGGCGGCGATCTGGCGCGGCCTGAAGCGGCTCGAGCACGTGTCCATCACGCTCGGCGCGGGCGCCAACGCGCAACAGATCTTCGAGAGCCTGAACTCGACGGGCGAGCCGCTGCGCGACCACGAGCTCATCCACAACTACATCCTCATGGGGCTCACGCACGCGGAGCAGCTCGATGTGGAGGCCCGGTTCTGGCTCCCCATCGAACGCCACACGGGCGAGACGATCGGCGCCTTCTGGCGTCATTACCTCGTCATGACGACCGGCCGGGAGGTGGCGGCCAACGGAGAGCACGGCGTCTACAGCGCGTTCCGGAGCTCCTTCCCTCGCGTCGACGTGGAGCATCTGCAGGCGGATGCGGCGCTCTGGCGCCACTACGCCGAGATCTACGGCATCCTGCTCGATCCCTCCCTCGAAAAGGATGCCGAGATCGCGCGGCAGCTCCGTTTCGTCAACACCTTCGGTCGCGCCTCGTACCCTCTCGTGCTGAGCGCGTACAGCGATCACGCCCGTGGCCTCATTTCTCGCGACGAGCTCATCCTCACGCTCGAGCGCATCCAGGCGATGTACCTTCGGCGGACGCTGGTCAACCTCCCGAACGAGCGTCTCGTGGCCCGTCTGTGCCGCGCGCGTCGCGACGGCAGCGAGGCGCTCGAGCGCGCCTTCGCGCGCATCACCCCCTCGGACGAGCGCGTCAGCGCCGTGCTGAAGTACAGCGAGCTCCCCCATCCGGCCTACGTGCTGGGCCGACTCGAGGGCGTCGACGACACGACCGACTACGACGTCGAGCACATCGTCCCGACCGTGCCGGCCGACGCATGGTCTGGTGACGGCGTGCGCGAGTGGCTCGACTACTCCGACGACGAGCGGAACGCCCATCGCGCCCTCGCCCCCACGCTCGGCAACCTCACCCTTCTGGAGCAGAGCCTGGCGGAGCGCTCCTTCGGCGAGTCCTATCCGGTGAAACGGGCCTCGGCCTACGCCCGAAGCACCGTGCCCGAAACGGCGGAGCTGCAGGCGACGGAGAGCTGGGACACCGCGGCCATCGCGCAGCGCACCGTACGTCTCACGACCCGGCTGCTGCCCCTCTGGGCGCGTCCTGCGCTGCCCGAGATCGACGACGACGGGCTCACCCCCATCCTCGACGCCGTCCGGCGACGGGGCTGGCCGGCGGGCTGGGAGCGCGAGTTCGATTACGTCGAGTACCGGGGCGAGCGCTGGGAGGTGTACGACGTCAAGCACCTCTTCAACCGCGTCTTCCGGCGCGCGTGGAGCGACACGCGCGACGCGGCGGTCTCGTACTGTGCCGCGCACGGCGGGCCGATCTACGAGGAGACCGCGTGGAAGGGACAGTGGGATCAGCTCGACCACTCCCACCACCTCTACATGGGCTGGGACTCCACCTACATGATGAGCGCCGTCCAGGGCGTCCTCGACGAGGCGGGCATCGCCGCCGAGGTCTTCGTGAAGTACTCCTACATCGGGAACGTGATGTGACATGACCACGACCATCCACCACCTCCTCGACCTCGAGGTCGAGGAGCACACCCTCACCGTCCCGCTCGTCTGGGACGACCCGGGCGACACCCGCACGATCGAGATCTTCGCCCGCGTGGTGACCCGCGACGACGGCGAGTCGCTCCCCTACCTCGTCTACCTGCAGGGCGGGCCGGGGCATGAGGCTCCCCGCCCCTTCCACTCGTCGACAGCCCCGGCATGGCTCGACGAGGCGCTGGCCCATTACCGCGTGGTCATGCTGGATCAGCGGGGCACCGGCCTGTCGACGCCCGTCGGCGACGACGACCTGGCCCGCGGAGCATCCGCCGTCGCCGAGCACCTCACCCACCTCCGCGCCGACTCGATCGTGCGTGACTGCGAGGCGATGCGCGAGCACCTCGGCGCCGCCACCTGGACCGTGCTCGGCCAGTCGTTCGGCGGCTTCACGACGCTCGCCTACATCTCGACGGCCGCCGCCTCGCTCGCCGACGTGTTCATCACCGGCGGACTGAGCGCGGTCGGACGCCACCCCGACGACGTCTACGCGCTCTGCTACGACAAGATGCGCGACGCCTCAGAACGCTACTACCGTCGGTTCCCGGAGCACCGCGACCGCATGCGCAGACTCGTCGACCACGCTCGTGCCGGCGACATCGTCCTCCCCGACGGCGAGGTCGTCTCGCCCTCACGCCTACGGTCCGCGGGGTCGGCGCTCGGCATGAACGACGGCTGGCAGACGGTGTGGTCGCTGCTCGAACGCGACCACCGCTCGAACGCCTTCCGGTACGACCTCATGAACGCGATGCCGTTCGGGGGTCGCAACCCGCTCTACTTCGCCTTTCACGAATCGAGCTACGCCGACGGCCACGCGACGCGGTGGTCGGCGGAGCGCACGGAGCCCGATGACTTCCGCGACGACGTGACGCTGTTCACCGGCGAGCACATCCGCCGCGAATGGACCGAGACGGTGCCGGCGTTCCAGCCCTGGCGCGACGTCGCGCTCGAGCTCGCCGAGTTCGAGTGGCCGCGGCTCTACGACCCGGGCGCGATCGAGACCTCGGGAACGACCGGTGCCGCAGTCGTGTACGCGAACGACACGTATGTGCCCCTGGAGTTCTCGCTCGAGACCGGACGACTGCTCCGCGACGTGCACCTGTGGGTGACGAGCGAGCACGAGCACAACGGGCTGCGCTCCGGACCGGTGCTGACGCACTTGATCGACCTGGCGCAGGGGCGTCGGATCCGCTGAGCGCATCCCTCCGACAACGGATGCCGGATGGGCGGGCGCCGTCTATCCTGGCCCCATGAGCGAGGTCATGGGGTGGATGACGCTGGCCCTCGCGCTGGCCCTCGGACCGATCCTGCTCGTCTCCGGCATGATGCACACGTTCTCCCGGAAGCCCGTCGAGGAGAAGTACGACCGCGGTGCGTCCGGAGGGCTCGGCGGGGCCTTCGATGCGGTCTGGTCCCCCACCGCGCACGAGGCCGGTCAGGAGCGGGATCGTCAGACCCGGCGGACGGCCCCGGCGCCATCGCCGGGAGACCCGCCGAGCAGGATCGACGGCGGTCGCATCGTCCTCGACATCTGAATTCTGGCGCGCCGAAGGAGAAAGGGCAGGAGAAAGATATAGGCCCCGGTTCCGAGGAACCGGGGCCTATCTCGTGGCGGACCTTACTTGGAGGAGCCGCCGAAGCCCTTGAAGCGCTGGTTGAACTTCTCGACGCGACCGGCCGAGTCCATGATGCGCTGCTTGCCCGTGTAGAACGGATGCGAGGCCGAGGAGATCTCGACGTCGATGACGGGGTACTCCACGCCGTCCAGCTCGATGGTCTTGTCGCTCGTGACGGTCGAACGCGTCAGGAAGGTCTCGCCCGAGCCGAGATCGCGGAACACGACGGCCTGGTAGTCGGGGTGGATGTCAGTCTTCATGGGATTCCTTAAGTGCTGCCCTGGATTGTGCCAGGGACGAGGGAAGTCTGCGGCGCGAGAGCACCAAGGGTCGATTCTATCAGTTCTCCGCCCGGCTGAGGAATCGGATCGCGAGCCGGGGCGCGAGCGTCTCAGGAAGCGGCGCGGGCGGCGTAGCGGCCGTCTTCCGCGCTGAGAGCGATCGGCATTCCGAACGCCTCGCCCAGGGCGTCGGCGGTCAGCGTGTCGCCGATCGGTCCCGCAGCGACGACCCGTCCCTCGCGGAGCAGCATCACATGCGTGAAGCCGACCGGGATCTCCTCGACATGGTGGGTGACCATCAGCATCGCCGGCGTCGTCGGAGACGACGCGTAGCCGCTGAGCAGCGCCAGCAGCTCCTCGCGGGAGCCGAGGTCGAGCGACGCCGTCGGCTCGTCGAGCAGCAGCAGCTCGGGATCGGTCATCACGGCCCGCGCGATCTGCACGCGCTTCTGCTCGCCGTCGCTGAGCGTGCCGAAGGTGCGCTCGGCGAGGTGTTCCAGGCGCCAGTCGGCGAGCACCCGCCGCGCGCGGCGCTCGTCGATCTCCTCGTAGCTCTCGTTCCACCGTCCGAGCACGGAGTAGGCCGCCGTGAGCACGGTGTCGAGCACCGTCTCGTCGCGGGGCACGCGCTTGGCCATCGCCGACGAGGCGAATCCGATGCGCGGGCGGACCTCGAAGACGTCGGTTCGGCCCAGGGTCTCGCCCAGCACCGTCACGGTTCCCGACGTCGGGTGCATGAGGGTGTCGGCGAGTTGCAGGAGCGTCGTCTTGCCGGCGCCGTTCGGTCCGAGGACGACCCACCGCTGGTCGTCGTCGACCTGCCAGGTCACGTGATCGATGATGTTGCGCCCCTCACGGCGCACGACGACGTCGGTGAATTCCAGAGCGCTCGACATATCGCCAGCCTATCGGCTCAGCGGATCAGCTCCGCGTACAGCGCGCGCGTGGTGTCGGCGATCGCGCCCCAGCTGAACTCGTGCCTGGCGCGCTCCCGTCCGGCCTCGCCGTAGGCGCGCGCCCGCTCCGGATCGGAGGCCACCTCGGTGAGCACCGCGGCGAGGTCGGCGACGTACCTCCCCGGGTCGACCGGGGTTCCGGTGCCGTCCTGCACCTGCTCGATCGGCACGAGCCGCCCGGTCACGCCGTCGGCGACGACCTCGGGGATGCCGCCGGTGGCGGTGCCGACGACGGCTGCGCCGCAGGCCATGGCCTCCAGGTTCACGATGCCCAGCGGCTCGTACACCGAGGGGCACACGAAGGTCGTCGCGGCCGTCAGGATCGCCGAGAGCTCGTCGCGCGGCAGCATCCGTTCGATCCAGATGACACCGTCTCGGCTCTGCTGCAGCAGACGCACGCCCTCCTGCACCTCGGCCATGATCTCCGGGGTGTCCGGCGCACCGGCGCACAGCACCAGCTGCACCTCGGGCGGCAGGAGCCGGGCGGCCTGCAGCAGATACGGAAGCCCCTTCTGACGCGTAATGCGACCGACGAAGACGACCGACGGCCGCGCGGGATCCATGCCGATCGACTGCAGGAAGGCCGCATCCTCCACCGGACGCCAGCGCTCCACGTCGATGCCGTTGTGGATCACGTGCACCCGGTCGGGGTCGACCTGCGGGTAGCTGCGCAGGATGTCAGCGCGCATGCCCGCGCTCACGGCGATGACGGCGGCGGCGTTCTCGTAGGCGAGCTTCTCGATTCCGCTCGACACCGCGTAGCCGCCGCCCAGCTGCTCGGCCTTCCACGGCCGGAGGGGTTCGAGGCTGTGCGCGGTCAGGACGTGGGGGATGCCGTGCAACTGCGAGGCGAGGTGCCCGGCGAAGTTCGCGTACCAGGTATGGCTGTGGACGAGGTCGGCATCCGCGATCGCCGAGACGATCTCGAGGTCGGTGCCGAGGGTCTGCAGTGCGGCGTTGGCAGACGCCAGCTCCTGCGGAGCCCGGTACGAGAAGGTTCCCGGCTCATCGCGGGCGGCGCCGAACGCCCGGACGCTCACCTCGATGCTGCGTCGCAGAGCGGTCACGAGCTCCGCGACGTGCACGCCGGCACCGCCGTAGATCTCCGGCGGATATTCCTTCGTGATCATCTCGACTCGCATGCTCTAGACGCTAGCGACTCACTTGTCCAGGCGCTAGGAGCGCGCCTCGTCGACCTCTATGGTGGAGCCATGTCCGCTCCAAAGAAGGTCTTCGGGATCATCCTCGCCGGAGGCGAGGGCAAGCGCCTCATGCCCCTGACGGCCGATCGCGCAAAACCCGCGGTGCCTTTCGGCGGACAGTACCGGCTGATCGATTTCGCGATCTCCAACCTCATCAATTCGGGCCTGCGTCAGATCGTCGTGCTGACGCAGTACAAGTCGCACAGCCTCGACCGCCACATCTCGCAGACCTGGCGCATGTCGGCTCTGCTCGACTCGTACGTCGCGTCGGTTCCCGCCCAGCAGCGGCTCGGCAAACGATGGTTCTCGGGCTCCGCCGACGCGATCCTGCAGAGCCTCAATCTCATCAACGACGAGAAGCCCGACATCGTCGTGGTGATCGGCGCCGACCACGTCTACCGGATGGACTTCCGGCAGATGCTCGACGCGCACATCGCCTCGGGCGCGAAGGCCACCGTCGCCGGCATCCGTCAGCCGCTCGCCCTCGCCTCGCAGTTCGGCGTCATCGACGCCGACGCCGAGACCGGGCGCATCAAGCAGTTCCTCGAGAAGCCCACCGAGATCACCGGCCTCGCCGACTCGCCGCACGAGGTGCTCGCCTCCATGGGCAACTACATCTTCGACACCGACGCGCTGATCGCCGCCGTCGAGGCCGACGGCGAGTCGCCCACGTCGGGGCACGACATGGGCGGCGACATCGTCCCCTACTTCGTCGACCGGGGCGAGGCGGGCTATTACGACATGAAGCAGAACGACGTGCCGGGATCGTCGCCGCGCGACCGGTCGTACTGGCGCGACGTGGGGACCATCGACTCGTTCTTCGACGCCCACCGCGACCTCATCTCCACCCTGCCGATCTTCAACCTCTACAACATGGAGTGGCCGATCCACTCGCAGGCCGTCAACTCGCCGCCGGCGAAGTTTGTCCGCGACTCCGTCGGTCGCATCGGCAATGCCATCGACTCGATCGTCTCGCTGGGGTCGGTGCTCTCGGGCACCCATCTCGAACGCAGCGTCGTGGGCCCGTGGACGCTTGCGGGCGGCGGCTCGACCATCACCGATTCGGTCGTCTTCGACCATGTGCGACTGGGCCAGGGGGCGCGGGTGCACCGCGCCATCCTCGACAAGAACGTCGTGCTGGCCGACGGAGCCACCGTCGGCGTCGATCGGGAGCGCGACCTGGCCCGGGGCTTCACGGTCACCGAGTCGGGCATCACGGTCGTCGGCAAGGGCGTCTTCATCGAGCGGTGACGCGGTCACCGGCACGAACCGGGTCGCGGCGATCGGTAGGCTCGACGACGTGACCTCCGCGCGATTCCTCGTCGTCCTCGATGCCGATTCCACGCTCATCCGCGATGAGGTGATCGAGTTGCTGGCCGACGAGGCCGGTCGGCGCGACGAGGTGGAGGCTGCCACCGAGGCGGCCATGCGAGGAGAGGTCGACTTCGCGGCGAGCCTGCGGTCGCGCGTGGCGGCGCTCGAAGGAGTGCCGGTGTCGGCCTTCGAGCGCGTGCGAGCTCGCGTCGAGCCCACTCCGGGGGTACACGAGCTCATCGCGGCCGTGCACGCGCGCGGTGGCGTCGTCGGCGTCGTCTCGGGCGGGTTCCACGAGATCCTCGATCACATCGCCCCGCAGCTCGGCGTCGATCGCTGGCGGGCGAACCGGCTCGAGATCGCCGACGACGCGCTCGCCGGCCGGGTCGACGGCGCCATCGTGGATGCCGCGGTCAAGGCGTCGACCCTCGCCGAGTGGGCGTCCGAGCTGGGCATCGACCGGCGCGCAACGATCGCGATCGGAGACGGGGCGAACGACCTCCAGATGATGGCGACGGCGGGTCTGGGGCTCGCCTTCAACGCCAAGCCGGCGGTCCGCGAGGCCGCGAGCCTGGTCGTGGCCCGGCAGGACCTCGCCGAGGTCATCCCGCTGCTGCCGTAGACCGCGGGCGCGCCTGGTGGATGTCGGTGGCCGTGACTGCCGTCGGGTCATGGACATCATCCTCATTCCGGGCCTCTGGCTCGACGGCTCCAGCTGGAACGACGTGGTCCCGATCCTCGAGAAGGCGGGGCATCGAACGCATCCGCTCACGCTTCCCGGACTGGGCGCACCGGCGGCCGAGTCCGCGGAGATCGGCATGGCCGACTGGGTCGACGCCGCGGTGGCCGCTGTCGACGCGCTCGACGGCGACGTGATCGTGGTGGGTCACAGCGGCGGGGGCAACGTGGCGTGGGGCGTCGCCGACGCACGGCCCGGGCGCGTGGCCCGAGTGATCTTCGTCGACACCGTGCCTCCGGCATCCGGCAACGGCATCAGCGAGTTCGCGGTCGCAGACGGGGTCGTGCCGTTCCCGGGCTGGGACCACTTCCCCGATGACGACGTCAGCGATCTCGACGACGAGACGCGCGAGCGCACCGCTCCCCTCACTCTCAGCGTGCCCGCCCGAGTTCCGACCGACGCGATCGTGCTCCGCGACAGCGCGCGCCACCGCGTTCCGGTCACGCTGCTCATGGGAGCACTCGATCAGGAGACGTTCGACGGCATGATCGACCAGTGGGGCCCGTACGCCGACGAGTACCACGCGATCGACGACGCGGAGGTCGTGCGGATCGGCTCCGGCCACTGGCCGCAGTTCTCCGTGCCGGCGAGGCTCGCCGCCCTGATCGACGCAGCCGTCACACGCTGAGCCGACGGGTCGGCCGCGGGATCAGTGCCCCATCCCGAGTCCGCCGTCAACCGGGATGACGGCGCCCGAGATGTAGCCGGCGTCGTCGCCGGCGAGCCAGGTCACGACGCCGGCGACCTCGTCGGCCGTCGCGAAGCGTCCGGCGGGAATGTTCGCCTTGTACTGCTTCTGCGTCTCCTCGGGCAGTTCGGCCGTCATGTCGGTCTCGATGAATCCCGGCGCCACGACGTTCGCCGTGATCCCCCGACCTCCCAGCTCGCGCGTCAGCGAGCGCGCGAAGCCGATCAGCGCGCTCTTCGACGCGGAGTAGTTCACCTGACCCGCGGAGCCGTAGAGGCCCACCACGCTCGAGATCAGGATGACTCGGCCGAACCGGGCGCGGAGCATGCCCTTCGATGCGCGCTTGACCACCCGGAAGGTGCCGCCGAGGTTCGTGGCGACCACGCTGTCGAAATCGTCGTCGCTCATGCGCAGCAGAAGCGTGTCCTTCGTGATGCCGGCATTCGCGACGACGATCTCCACCGGGCCGAGCTGCTGCTCCACCTCGGTGAACGCCGCATCGAGCGCCGCGGCATCCGTCACGTCGGCGCGCACGGTCAGCGTGCCTTCCGGGCCTTCTCCCGACCGGGCGGTGACCGCGACGCGGTACCCCTCACGGACGAATCGCTCGGCGATGGCGCGGCCGATACCGCGATTGCCTCCGGTGACGAGGACGACGCGCTGAGCACTCATGGGTACCACTCCTGATTCGCAAGCCGGTGGCCGGGGGTTTCGCGGCCGTCCTCGATCCTATCGGCGAGCCCTGCGATCGCCGGCGGTCCGATTGACAGGGGGCGACCCGGGCTGGAACGCTGAACGGGACGAAAGGCGAACACGTGAGCGACGACAGCTACAACCCCCCACCCGCAGCGCAGGAGCCGCCGCTCACCCCACCGCCTGCACCGCCGGCTCCCGCCGCCGCCCCGGCTCCGTTCGCGGCCTCGGCTCCCGCCGCGCCGGCTCCGTTCGCACCGCCGGCTCCCGCCGCCGCCCCGGCTCCCCTGGCGCCGACGCAGGCGTATCCGGGCGCCGCTCCCTCGTACGCACCGCCGCCCGCCGCACCCTACGGCGCCGCCGCCCCGCAGCCGTACGTGACTCCCGGCTATCCCGCTCCGCCGCCCCGGCCGGTCAGCGGTCTCGCGATCACGTCGCTCGTCTGCGGCATCGCGGGACTGGTGCTGTTCTGGGCTCTCATTCCGATGCTCGCCTCGATCGCCGCCGTGATCACCGGCCACATGGCCCTGCGCCAGACCAAGCGCGACCCGGCGATCGGCGGTCGCGGCATGGCGTTCGCGGGCCTCATCCTCGGTTACGTCGTGGCGGGTCTGCTGGTCTTCACGATCGTCTCGACCATCGTCGGTCTCCTCTTCTTCGGCGCGTTCACGCTGCCGTTCCTCTACGCCGGCTGAGCGGCTTCCTCGCGCGCCCCGAGCCCGCCGGACCGGCGTAGGCTGGAGGTATCGTGAAGAACGCACGTCAGGTCCCGGCTGTCACCTCACTGCCGCAGTCCCCGCGGGATGAGGCCGACCATCGTGTGCGCCGGTACGCCCTGACGATGACGATACGCATCGTGTGCTTCGCTCTGATGGTGCTGGTCCAGCCCTACGGCTGGTACACCTGGGTCTTCGGCATCGCCGCGGCCGTGCTGCCCTACATCGCCGTGGTGTTCGCCAACGCCGGCAGCGACAGCACCGAGACCACCGCCGAGTCGCCGCAGCGCGAGATCGAGGCGCCGACGCCCGAGCACACCGTGATCGAGACGTCCGATCCGCAGGTCTTCACCATTCACGAGAGCCGCCGGGATCGATCGTGACCGAGCTCGAATGCTCGCGCGCCGGATGCCGGGGCGCGGCGACCCGGCACGTCGTCTGGCGCAATCCGCGCATCCATTCGGCTGATCGCGAGAAGATCTGGCTGGCGTGCGACGAGCACGTCGCGTTCCTCCGCGACTATCTCGCCGCTCGCGACTTCCCCGTGACCGTTCGCGACGGTGTTCCCGCATGAGCGGTCGGATGACGCGGTGGAGCGTCTACGTGCTCGTGGCGATCGGATTCGCGGTGGCGTGCGCCTTCCTCTCCCATTGGCAGTTCGAGCGCAACGAGTCCCGATCGGAGCAGATCGCGCTCGTCGAGCAGAACTACGACGCCGATCCGGCGCCGCTCGCGCAGCTCATCGACCAGGACGGCGCGCTCGACCCCGCCGACCAGTGGCATCCGGCGACGTTGCACGGCGAGTACCTCGCCGACCAGCAGCTGCTGGTGCGCAATCGGCCGCACGGCGGCACGAGCGCCTTCGAGGTGCTCGTGCCTTTCCGTGACGACGACGGGAGGGTGTTCATCGTCGATCGCGGATGGGTGCCGCCGGGAGACGGCGACGCACCGGACGCCGTCCCGGCCCCGCCGGAGGGCCGGGTCGAGGTGACGGTCAGGCTCCGGCCCGGCGAGCAGCTGCCCGCCTCCGGCCGCGGCGCGCCCGAGGGCCAGGTGCCCACCATCCATCTCCCGTCGATCGCCGAGCTCGTCGGCGGCGACGTGATCACCGGAGCGTACGGCCAGCTCGTCGATGAGCGGCCGGCCGGAGACGGCGCCCTCGGAACGTTCGATTCGCCGACCGACGATCCGGGACCGCATCTCTCCTACGCGATCCAGTGGATCCTGTTCGCCGTGATGGGTTTCATCTTCATCGCCTACATCATCCGCACCGAGATCGTGAAGCATCGCGAGGAGGTCGAGGGTGTCGAGGCGCCGGCGCGCAGGCCCCGACGCCGCGACCGCGACGCCGACGTCGAGGACGAGCTCCTCGACGCGCGATGACGCCGTCGAGGCAGTCCCGATCTACGCGAGCTCGATGAGGTCCTGGTACTCCTGGCTCCAGATGTCCTCCACGCCGTCGGGGAGGATCAGCACGCGCTCGGGATTGAGCGACTGCACCGCTCCCGGGTCGTGCGAGACGAGCACCACCGCGCCCTCGTAGTGCGCGAGAGCGCCGAGGATCTCCTCGCGTGACGCCGGATCGAGGTTGTTGGTGGGCTCGTCGAGCAGCAGCAGGTTCGCGGACGACACGACGAGCGTGGCCAGCGACAGGCGCGTCTTCTCCCCTCCGGAGAGGACACCGGCGGGCTTCAGCACGTCGTCACCGGTGAAGAGGAACGAGCCGAGCACCTTCCGCGCCTCGGTCTCGGTGATGTGCGGGGCGGCCGACACCATGTTCTCGAGCACCGAGCGGCTCACGTCGAGATTCTCGTGCTCCTGCGCGTAGTAGCCGACCTTGAGCCCGTGACCGGGTTCGAGCTGACCCGTGTCGGGCTGGTCGACCCCCGCGAGCATGCGCAGCAGGGTCGTCTTACCGGCGCCGTTGAGTCCGAGGACCACGACCTTCGATCCGCGGTCGATCGCGAGGTCGACGTCGGTGAAGATCTCGAGCGACCCGTACGACTTCGACAGGCCGGAGGCCATCATGGGCGTCTTGCCGCACGGGGCGGGCTTGGGGAATCGCAGCTTGGCGACGCGATCCTCCTGGCGCACCTCCTCCAGTCCGGCCAGCAGCTTCTCGGCGCGAGCGACCATCTGGTGAGCGGCCGCGGCCTTGGAGGCCTTCGCGCCGAAGCGGGCGGCCTGCTGCTGCAGCGTCGTGGCCTTCTTCTCGGCGTTGACGCGCTCCTTCTTGCGGCGCTCCTCGTCGGCTGCGCGCTGACGCAGGTAGTTCTTCCAGTTCATGTTGTACGTGTCGATGACCTGACGGTTGGCGTCGAGGTAGAACACGCGGTTCACGGTCTCGCCGACGAGCTCCACGTCGTGGCTGATCACGATCAGCCCGCCCTTGTAGCCCTTGAGGAACTCGCGCAGCCAGACGACGCTGTCGGCGTCGAGGTGGTTCGTCGGCTCGTCGAGGATCATCGTCTGGGCGTCGGAGAAGAGGATGCGCGCCAGCTCGATGCGCCGGCGCTGACCACCCGACAGCGTCGAGAGCGGCTGGTCGAGGATGCGGTCGGGCAGCGACAGGTTGTGCGCGATCGATGCGGCCTCGGCCTCGGCGGCGTAGCCGCCCTGCGCCTCGAACTTCTCGGTCAGCGTCGCGTAGCGCTTCATCGCCTTCGCGGCGACGGCCGGGTCGTCGGATCCCATCGCCAGCGACGCCTCGGTCATGCCGAGGTTCAGCTGTCCCAGGCCGCGTGCGTCGAGGATCCGCGTGCGTGCGAGGTCATCCGGGTTGCCCGACCGCGGGTCCTGCGGGAGGTAGCCGAGTTCGCCGGAACGGGTCACGTTCCCGCCCGACGGAAGCACATCGCCGGCGAGCACCTTCGTCAACGTCGTCTTGCCGGCACCGTTGCGGCCGACCAGTCCGATCTTGTCACCGTCGGCGACGCGGAAGGAGACGTTCTCCATGAGCAGTCGCGCGCCAACGCGGATCTCGAGGTCGTGCACGGCGAGCACAGCGGATGTCCGTTCGTTCAGGGTGGGAGTCGGCCGATGGGCCAGCCTCCCAGTATAGATCGCCGGGCGGTGACGACCGCCGCCTCGCGATCTCACTCTCCGGGGTGACGCAGACGATACCGCAGGGTGATGTCGTCGCGAGCCCGCGTTCCTAGCCTTCAGGGGTGGACGTCATCAACGAGCTCATCCTTCACGCCGTCGCGTCACCGTGGCTCTTCCTCGTGCTCTTCGCCGTGACGGTGATCGACGGATTCTTCCCCCCGGTGCCAAGCGAGACGGTGCTCGTGGCTGCGGCCGCCGTGGCGTCGTCGACGGGCGAATGGTGGATGCTGGTGCCGCTCGGTCTCGTCGCAGCCGTCGGCGCGGCGATCGGCGACAACATCGCGTTCGCGATCGGAAGCCGCGTCGGCACTGTGCGATGGAGGTGGATGCGACGACCGCGGGTGGCGGCGGCGTTCGCTCACGCCGAGGCGGCTCTCGACAGGCGCAGCGCCGCGCTGATCCTGGGCGCACGGTACGTTCCCGTCGGACGTGTGGCGGTGAACATGTCTGCCGGCGCCCTCGGGTTCGCCTGGCGACGCTTCCTGCCGCTGAGCCTGATCGCCGGCGCGAGCTGGAGCGTGCTCAGCCTGATCATCGGCCTGGTCGCGGGCAGCTGGGTGAAGGACCAGCCGTTGCTGAGCGCCGGCATCGGCATCGTGATCGCGCTGGCCATCGGGGTGACGATCGACCGCGCCACCGCGATCCGCCGCCGCCGCTCGCCGGTGGCACACCTGGCAGGATGACTCCCATGGCTCGAGATCGGATGCGCACGGAGCACCCCCGCATCCGTCGACCCGTCCTGGCCCTGGTGCTTCTGGCGGCGGGGACGGTCGCTCTCGCCGCGACCCTCGTGCCGCTGGCCGCGACTCTCTACGGCATCCCGCTCCCCCTGTCGTTCCTCCTGGCCGCCGCGGTGTGCGGCGCTCCGCTGCTCGCCGAGTCCCGGCCGCGCTGGGCGATCGTGTCGTTCACGGCCGGGTCGTTCGCGCTGCCGCTCGTGGTTCCGGCCGCTCTCGCGACCGAGGCGCCGTGGCCCTGGTCGGTGCCGGCCCTGCTGTCGTTCGTGCTCATCGTGGGCGTGGTGACGCTGCGTCACGGCGGGCGGCTCGGAGTGTTGCCCCTGGTCAGTGGCGCGCTGGGCTCGCTCATCGCCCCGATGCTGCGGCCCGAGGTCGCGTCGAGCGCCGCCACGGCCGCCAACGTCACCGCGAACCTCATCGTCGCCGCCTCCGTCGCCACCGCCGCCTACCTGATCGCCCTCCTCATCGCCGGCCGCCTGCGCGTCGCGGCCGAGCTCACCCGCGAGCGCGAGCACTCGGCGCTCGAGGAGTCGAAGCGCGTCCTCGTCGAGGAGCGCACGCGCATCGCCCGCGAGCTTCACGACGTGATCGCGCACAGCATGTCGGTGATCCAGGTGCAGGCCTCCACCGCTCGCTACCGCCTCTCCGACCTCGACGACGAAGCAGTCGCCGAGTTCGAGAGCATCGCGGCGACGGCGCGCACGTCGTTGACCGAGATGCGCCGGATGCTGGGCGTGCTGCGCACCGAGGACCAGTCGACGGAGCTCACTCCGCAGCAGCGCATCGACGACGTCGCCGCCCTGGTCGACACCCTCCGACGTGCGGGCGTGACGGTCGGTCTGGAGATCGCCGGACCGATCGCCGAGGCGTCGTCCGCGGTGCAGATCGCCGCGTACCGGATCACGCAGGAAGCGCTGAGCAACGCGGTGCGTCATGCGCACGGCGCCGCCGTCACCGTGCGGATCCGGGCGGATGCGTCCTCCGTCGGCATCCGCGTGCGCAATTCCCCACCGATCGAGCCGGCCGACTCCCGCGGTTCCGGGCACGGCCTGCGCGGCATGCGAGAACGCGTCGAACTGCTCGGAGGCACATTCTCGGCCGGGGCGACCGACGAGGGAGGATGGGAGGTCGCGGCGTCCCTGCCTCTCGCCGGCTCGACGAGCCCGCCGGACGCCGCTTCGCCGGACCCCCAGGAGAACCCATGACCGTTACCGTGCTCATCGCCGACGACCAGGCCATGGTGCGCGCCGGCTTCGCGGCCCTCCTCGACGCGCACGACGGCATCCGGGTCGCCGGGCAGGCGGCGACCGGCGCCGAGGCGGTCACGCTGGCGGCCCGGCTCGACCCCGACATCATCCTCATGGATGTGCGGATGCCGGAACTCGACGGCATCGAGGCGACGCGGCGCATCCTCGGGCCCGGATATCCGGCCGCCCATGTGCCCCGCATCCTCATGCTGACGACCTTCGACATCGACGACTACGTGTACGACGCCCTCGAAGCGGGCGCCAGCGGCTTCCTGCTCAAGGACGCCCTCCCCGAGGAGCTCGTGCACGCCGTTCGTGTGATCGCGGCGGGCGACGCGCTGCTCGCGCCGAGCGTCACCCGCAGGATGATCGAGCAGTTCGCGGGTCGCAGGCCCGCCGCGCCGCGCTCGCAGACCGTGCTCGCCGGGCTGACCGAACGCGAGCGGGAGGTCCTCGTCCTGATCGGCCGCGGCCGCTCGAACAGCGAGATCGCCGCCGAGCTGTTCATCGCCGAGCAGACCGTCAAGACGCACGTCGGCAAGGTGCTCTCCAAGCTCGGTCTTCGCGACCGCGTGCACGCCGTGATCCTCGCGTACGACACCGGACTCGTCGAACCGGCCTCCTGAATCACTCCTAGGTAAGGGGTGCGACGACCCCCGAGGGTGATCCCCCGTCGATCACCCCGTCCGTACGCTCCTCGGACACCCCACCGAGGAGGACACATGGCCACCGTCGAGGCACCGCAGCTCCACACCCCCCGACCGCCCGCTTCCCCGACGCCGCCCGGTCGCGACACCGGCATCGACCTCCTCCGCGCGCTGTGCGTGACCGGCGCGGTGCTGCTGCACGCGATCATGGTCGGTGTCACGGTGACCGCCGGGGGTCCGGTGTTCGAGAACGCGAGCGACGGCACCTGGTGGATCGTCCCGGTGAGCTGGGCGCTGCAGGTCATGCCGTTGTTCTTCATCATCGGAGGGTTCGCGGGCTTCCTCGCCCACCGTCGCGGTCGCGAGCGAGGACGGTCGGATGCCGCGTTCGTCGCCGCCCGCATCCACCGTCTCCTGCGCCCGGCGGTCCTGGTGATCGGCGTGGCGGGAGCGCTGCTCGCGATGCTTCAGCTGGCCGGCGTTCCCGGTCATCTCGTGGCGACCGCCGGATTCCGCTTCGCGCAGCCGCTCTGGTTCCTCGGCGTGTTCCTGCTGTGTCAGGCGCTGCTTCCCGTGCTCGCCGCCGCGCACCGCAGCGCCCCCGTAGCCACGGTCGGTCTGCTCGCCGGGGCGGTGGTCGTCGTCGACCTCCTCCGTGGGCACACCGGAGTCGACGCGATCGGATTCCTCAATCTCGCGTTCGTGTGGTTGACGCTCCAGCAGCTGGGCTTCTTCCTCGCCGACGGCACGATCGACGCGCTGAGCCGCCGCACCCGCCGGATCGCCGCCGGCACGGCTCTCACTGCACTCATCGGCGCCTTCGCGGCCGGGATCTACTCCCCCGACCTCGTCGCCAACATCAACCCGCCCACCGGTGCGCTCGTGCTCGTCGGCATCGTGCACCTCGGTCTCGTCTCCCTGCTTCGCGACCGCATCGACCGGCTCGGCCGCCGCACCCTGCCCGCGGCCTTCTCGCAGTTCGTGAACCGTCGCGCCATGACGATCTACCTCTGGCACATGCCCGTGCTGCTGGCGATGGCCGGCGTCACCGCTCTCATCGCCCTCGTCAGCGGCGCCGTTCTTCCCGATCCCAGCAGCGCCGCCTGGTGGGCCGGCCGCCCGCTGTGGCTCCTGACCGCTCTCGTCCTCAGCGCGGTGGTCGCGGTCGCACTCACGCGCTCCGAGACACGTCCCGCACCCGCGGCGACGACCTCGTCCCGACGCCTCGCCGGGGCGGCCCTGATCGGAGTGGGCATGATCGCGATGCTGCTCGTCGTCGGCACGACCGCGGCCACGGCGTCGCTCGCCGTCGTCGGACTGCTGACGGCACTGCGCCTCGCGCTCCGCTCACACGAGCCCGCGGGCGGCG
Source organism: Microbacterium martis (assembly GCF_047246685.1). Classification (NCBI taxonomy): domain Bacteria; kingdom Bacillati; phylum Actinomycetota; class Actinomycetes; order Micrococcales; family Microbacteriaceae; genus Microbacterium; species Microbacterium martis. The sequence continues at coordinate 1,382,796 of NZ_JBFOKT010000001.1, forward strand.
AGGGCGTCGCCGACGTCGTCCGCGTGGCGCAGAGTGCGCACGAGCAACGGCACGACTGCCCGGACGCCGAGGCGCACGCCGCGGGCTCGCTGGGCGTCGGCGGTGTCGCCCGCGAAGCCCGCGACGACCGGGATCATCGCGATCGTCAGCGAGACGGTCATCGCCACGGCATCCACGTCGATCCACCGACGCAGGGGGCCGAGCATCCGCCTCAGCACGGCCAGCAGGTCGCCCATCGGCGTGGTGATCGTGACGAGGCTCGCCAGCAGGATCAGCGCGACGACCCGGCCCGTGTTGATCCATGCGACCTGCGGGGTGACGAAGATCCACAGCGCGAGGCCCAGCACCAGAACGAGCCACCGCAGTCGCCAGACCTCGGCGGCGAGCACGCGGGGCGACTGACCGGCGAGGAGGAAGAGCCCGGCCACCGCCGCCAGGGTCACGGCGATGCTCCCGGCGTCGTGCGGGAAGGCCGAGAGCGCGATCGCGATGATCGCCAGCGTGGCGAGCTTCGGTCCCGCCGGCAGGCGGTGGACGACGCTCGTGCCCGGTCGACGGAGCCGGATCACGCGCACGACCTCCGGTACGCGGCGATGACCTCGCCCGGATGGCCCGACGCCGCGATCCGCCCGTCGTCGAACAGCACCGCCTGATCGCAGCGGCCGGCGAGCTCGAGGTCGTGGGTGACGACGATGACCTGCGCCTCCTGGGCGAGCAGCAGATCGCCGATCCGCCGTGCGTTGCGCAGATCGAGGAGGGTGGTCGGCTCATCGGCCACGATGAGGGAGGGCCGGGTGATGAGCACCGACGCCAGGGCGAGCATCTGCTTCTGGCCGCCCGAGAGAGCCGAGGCCGGCACATCGGCATGGTCCTGCAGGCCGTGCTCGGCGAGCACGGCCCGCACCCGGCGGTCCACTTCCACCCGGGAGGCTCCCCGGATCGAGAGTGCGAGGTCCTCGGCCGGCGTCGGCATCAGGATCTGCGCCTGCGGATCCGTGAACACGAAGCCGACGCGACGCCGCACCTCGCGGGTCTTCCGCTGCACGTCGACGCCGTGCACCGAGACGCGTCCGGTCGTCGGCGCGACGAGGCCGTTGAGCAGCCGCGCGAAGGTCGACTTGCCCGATCCGTTCGCCCCGATGACCGCGATGCGCGGCGCGTCGAGCTCGATGCTCACGTCGTGCAGGATGTCGCGCCCCTCGCGCTGCACGTTCACCGCCTCGAGGGCGATGACTCGGGTGCGCGTGTCAGGCCGCACGCGCCCGCACCGCCCCGGCGGGGCGTCGCCCGAATGCCGGCGGGTAGGCCCGCAGCAGTGCGAGGGTGAGCGCGGTCGCGGCGGCGGCCTTGAGCAGGTCGCCGGGAAGGAAGGCGAGGCTGGAGAGCGCGGTCGGCACGAGGTCGACGCCGAGCACGAGCGCCTGCACCGGGATGCCGAATGCGTAGACGATGAGGATGCCGCCGACGACGGTGCCGACGGCGGTGCGCCACCACGTGATCCGGGAGGCCCGCACGATGAGTCCGATCACGATGCTGCCCACGACCCACCCGAGCAGATACCCTGCCGTCGGCCCCGCGAAGACGCCGAGGCCTCCGCGCCCTCCGGCGAGCACCGGGAGTCCGATCGCCGAGAGGACCAGGACGACGAGCACGGCGAGCGGCGCCCGTCGAGGGCCCAGCACGGTGCCGGCGAGCATGACGCCGAGTGTCTGCGCCGTGATGGGAACGCCGCCCGGCAACGGCACGGTCACCGTGCCGAGCACGACGATGAGGGCCGCGAAGACGGCGATGCGGGCGAGATCGCGCCCGAGTTCGGTACGAGACGACGACATGGTTCCTACTTCCTGAACAGTGTTCACCTGAACGGTGTTCACTATACTGAGGCGATGAGCCCCGAGCACAACTCGAGCAGACATGACCGCGAAAGCGTGGCGAGCACTGCGCTCGACCTGCTCGACGAGGTAGGTCTGGCCGATCTGTCGATGCGCCGCATCGCCGCGCGCCTCGACGTGCAGCCGAGCGCGCTCTATTGGCACTTCGCGAGCAAGCAGGAGCTGCTGGCCGAACTCAGCGACCGCATCACCGCGTCGATCCATGGCATCGACGGCGGTGCGCTGTCGATCGCTCGCCGCATCCGCGACGCGCTCTTCGCGCATCGCGACGGCGCCGAGCTGGTCCTGAGCACGTATGCGCTCCAGCTGGGCTCCTTCGACGCCCAGGTCGCGCTGGCGACCGCCCTCCGGCGGGACGGCGCCGACGACGCCGACGATCGCGCAGCGGCGATCCTGCACTTCGTGCTCGGCCATGCCACCCTCGTGCAGCAGCGCATGCACGCCGACAGCCACGGCGCCCTGCCCTCTGACGCGGGGCTCGACGTGACGGAGGGACTCGATCGCGTCTTCGATCTCGGCGTCACGGCGCTCATCGGCTCCGCGCGCGCTCGCGCCTCCGCCTGATCGTTCCGATCGGCGAGAGGCTCGTGATCAGACCGCCGTGGATTCCGCCGCGTGTCCGAGGCGGAGTCCTGGCACCAGCCCAGCGAGGACGAGAGCGATGCACAGCGCGAAGACGATACCGAACGCGTCCGCTCCTCCGCCCAGGGTCGCCACGGCGAGGCCGGCGACCGCGATCACGATGGCCGACCCGGTCGAGTCCGAGATCGAGAGGGCCGAGGAGTTGAACCCCTGGTTCCCCGGAGTCGAGTACGCGAGGGTCAGAACCGTCAGACGCGGATAGAGCAGGCCCATGCCGCCCCCGGCGAAGCCCCACCCGACGATGACCAGCACGGGCGAGACCGTGCCGAGCGCGGCGACGAGAACCGAGACGAGGGCGACGAGGAGCGCCGACGTGCTGATCAGTGTGATGCGGGCGTTGCCGAGACGCTCGCCGTACCGCCCCTGCAGCTGCGAGGCACCCGCCCAGGCGAGTGCCGCCAGCATCAGCGCCACACCGGCCCAGGTGGCGCTGAAGCCGTAGCGCTCGATGAGGAGGTAGGGGATGTACGCCTCGGCGGCGAAGAACGTCCCGGCCGCGATCCCCCGCATCAGCACGACGCTCGGAAGACCCCGCCCCGCGCGCAGGGTTCGCCGCGGGAGCAGGGGGAGCACGGCGACGGCGATCACGGCGATCGCCCCCAGCGCGACGGGCCACCCGATCGCGGCATCCATGTCGGCGCTGAAACCGACCAGCACCGCGAAGACGGCGACGACGACGGCCAACGCCATCCGCACCGCGAGGCTTCGGCGGTCCTGCGGCTCGCCCCGTCCGAGATCGAGGCCGCGGAGACGCAGGGCGATGATCGCGAACGCGATCGCCGTCAGCACCGCGACGCCGAGGAAGGCCCAGCGCCAGTCGAGGTACTCCGCGACCGCTCCGGCGAGGAACGGCCCGACCATGGAGGGCACGACCCAGGCGGCCGCGAACGCGGCGAAGACCCGACCGTGCAGGTGCGGCGGGTACAGCCGGGCGACGACGACGTACAGCGCGACCGTCTGCCCGCCCGTGCCCAGCCCCTGCACGAGCCGCCCGACCAGGAACTGGTGCATGGTCGTGGCGAAACCAGACATGAGCAGCCCGATGATGAACAGGGTGACCGCCACGTACAGCGCCCCACGGGGGCCGCGCGCGTCCGACCACGCTCCGGCGGCGACCATGCCGATCACACTGGTGGCGAGGGTGCCGGCGAACGCGACCGCATAGAGCGCCTGCCCGTCGAGCGCTTCGCTGACGATCGGCATCACGGTGGTCACGGCCAGCGCCTCGATCGCCGCGAGGAAGATGAGCGCGACCGAACCGCTGGTCACCCAGATCCGCTCGCGGTCCCAGATCGATACGACCGGCGCCGCCCCGCTCATCGTCCGGCCAGCGATGCGATGCGCTCGATCGCCTCCGTGATGATCTCGGGACTCGTGCCGAAATTCAGCCGAGCGTGACCGCGGCCTTCCTCACCGAAGGCAGGCCCGTCCTGCAGCGCGACCCTGGCGTCTTTCAGGATGCGGCGCCCCGGGTTGTCTCCCCACGCCATCGCCGAGAAGTCGAGCCACGCCAGGTACCCCGCCTCGGGGATCCGGTAGCGGACGCCGGGCAGCCGCGACGCCAGGAGGTCCTCCAGGAGCAGCCTGTTCTCGTCGAGGGTGCGCAGAAGCCCGTCGAGCCACGCATCGCTCTCCTCCGAGAACGCGGCGACCGCGGCGATCAGGCCGAACTGGCCGGTGCGCCATTCGACCTCGACCGGGAGCGCCCGCACCACGGCGTTCGTCTGCTCGTCGGCGGCGATCATCAGGGCGCACTTGAGGCCGGCGAGGTTGAAGGCCTTGCTGGCGCTCACCACCGCGTAGCCGACGCGGCCGGCTGCGTCTCCCGCGGCCAGGAAGGGCGTGAAGCCGCTCCCCGGCTGGACGAGGGGCGCGTGGATCTCATCCGAGACCACGGCCGCGCCGAACTCCTCGGCCAGCTCCGCGAGCGCCACGAGCGAGTCGCGATCGTGAACGGTCCCGGTGGGATTGTGCGGGTTGCAGAGCAGGATCGCGGTGGCGCCGTCTTCGAAGGCGGAGCGGATGCCGTCGAGATCGAGCTCCCACGCCGTGCCCGTGTCACGCAGCGGGACGCGGACCACTTCCGCGCCCGCTTCGTCGACCAGCTCGTAGAACGGCGGGTACACGGGCGGAGTGACGACGACCCGGTCGCCGGGCTGGGTGACCCGGCGGAGGAGCTCGACGATGCCCATGCTGACGTCGGCCGTGCTCCGCATCCGAGCGGGATCGGGTCGCCAGCCGAACCGGCGTTCGGCGAACGCCGCATACGCCTCGGCGAGAGGCGGACGGGAGGCGATGTAGCCGGTGTCGCCGAGATCGAGTGCGCGCTGCAGGGCGGCGGTGACCGCGGGGGCCAGCGGGAAATCGGTCTCCGCCACGAACAGCGGGAGCACATCGGCGGGATACTCCCGCCACTTCTCACTGGTGCGCTCGCGCAGCTCGGCGAGGGGCAGCGCCGTGACCCGGAGCATCCTCAGATCGCGAAACCGAGGGCGCGCATCATGTCGCGGCCGTCATCGGTGATGCGCTCGGGACCCCACGGCGGCATCCACACCCAGTTGATGCGGAATCGCTCGACGACGTCGTCGAGGGCCTGCGCCGTCTGGTCCTCGAGCACGTCGGTGAGCGGGCAGCCAGCACTGGTGAGCGTCATGTGGATGACGAGGGCGTCGTTCTCGTCATCCCAGGCGAGGTCGTAGATGAGGCCGAGGTCGACGACATTGATCCCGAGCTCGGGATCCATGACGTCCTTCAGCGCCTCGGTGACCTCGTCGTACTTCTGGTCGGTGAGCGTCGCGGTCATGCGGCCAGCCTACGCCTCGAGCGGGGCCGCGGGGTCGAGGAAACGGTCGTAGCCCTCGTCCTCGAGACGGTCGGCGAGCTCGGGGCCGCCCTCCTCGACGATCCGGCCGGCGACGACGACGTGCACGTAGTCGGGACGGATGTAGCGGAGGATGCGGGTGTAGTGAGTGATCAGCAGCACGCCGAGGCCGGTCGCCTCCTTGGCGCGGTTGACGCCCTCGGAGACGATCTTGAGAGCATCGACGTCGAGACCCGAGTCGGTCTCGTCGAGCACGGCGAACTTCGGCTTGAGCACCTCGAGCTGCAGGATCTCGTGGCGCTTCTTCTCGCCGCCCGAGAAGCCCTCGTTGACGTTGCGCTGCGCGAACTTCGGGTCCATGCGCAGGTTCGCCATCGACGCCTTGACGTCTTTCGTCCACTGGCGGATCGCGGGCGCCTCCCCGTCGAGAGCCGTCTTCGCGGTGCGCAGGAAGTTCGTGACGGTGACGCCGGGGATCTCGACCGGGTACTGCATCGCCAGGAACAGACCGGCACGCGCGCGCTCGTCGACGCTCATCGCCAGCACGTCCTCGCCGTCGAAGGTGATGGTGCCTGACGTCACCGTGTACTTCGGGTGGCCGGCGATCGTGTACGCCAGGGTCGACTTGCCCGAGCCGTTGGGGCCCATGATGGCGTGGGTCTCACCCGTGTTCATGGTGAGAGTGATCCCGTTGAGGATCGGGGTGGTCCCCGCCTCGGTCTCGACCGTCACGTGCAGGTCGCGGATTTCGAGAACAGACATTCAGACTTCCTTCGTCACAGTCGGGTCGATGAGCACGTCGTCGCCGTCGATCTCGACGACGTAGACCGGGACGGGCTCATAAGCGGGGAGGTTCTGGGGCTTGCCGGTGAGCAGGGAGAACGCCGAGCCATGAGCCCAGCACTCCACCGTCTCGCCTTCGACGAAGCCCTCCGAGAGCGAGATGTCACCGTGGGTGCAGGTGTCGCCGATCGCGTGGACGACGCCCTCGGAGTCTTTGATCACGGTGATCGCGACACCGTCGGGCTCGACGCGCAGCGGGGTGTCCTGCTCGAGGTCGGCGACGCCGCAGACGCGCTGAGCCGTCATGCGTCCACCTCGGCGAGCTCGGTCTCGATGGCAGCCAGCAGCTCCTCCTCCAGGGAGGGGATGCCGAGACGCTGCACGATGTCGCTGAGGAAGCCGAGCACGACCAGGCGGCGCGCCTCTTCCTCGGTGATGCCCCTGGCCTGCAGGTAGAACAGCTGCTCGTCGTCGAAACGACCGGTGGCGCTGGCGTGACCTGCGCCGACGATGTCGCCGGTCTCGATCTCGAGGTTCGGGATGGAGTCGGCGCGGGCGCCCTCGGTGAGCACGAGGTTGCGGTTGGCCTCGTAGGAGTCGGTGCCGGTGGCATCCGGTCCGATCAGCACGTCGCCGATCCAGACCGAGTGGGCGCTCTCACCCTGCAGGGCGCCCTTGTAGAGCACGTCTCCGGTGGTGTGCGGCCCCTTGTGGTGCAGGTAGACCTGGCTCTCGAGGTGCTGACCGGCGTCCGCGTAGGAGAGGCCGTAGAGGTAGCCCTCGGATCCCGCACCCGCGAGCTCGACGCTCGGGTTCACGCGCACGACGCCGCCGCCGAAGCTGATGACGAAGTGCTTGAGCGTGGCATCGGCACCCACCCGGGCCTGGTGGGCCGAGGCGTGCACCGCATCGTCCTGCCACTGCTGCAGGCTGATGACGCTGAGCTTCGCGCCGTCGCGGACGATGATCTCGACGTTCTGTGCGTACTGGGCGGAGCCGGTGTGCTGCAGCACGACCGTCGCGGCGCTGTGCTCCAGCGCCTCGATCACGATGTGGGCGTCGGCGCGCTGATCGGCGCCCTGACCCTCGATGGCGAGAAGGATCGGCTCTGCGACCTCCTCCTCACGCGGGATGCGGATGTGGAGAGCCTCGGCCGCGCCCTGCCAGGCGACGGCCGACGTGACGTCCTCGGCCAGGAAGACCTCGCCGCGCGGTGCCGCGTCGGCGGCGAGCGGCGCTGCCAGGTACTGCTCCCCCGCGCCGAACGCGTGGGCCACCCCGTCGGTCGAGCCCGCGACCTCGAACAGCGGCACGAGCTTCGCGACCGGGGTGTGCTTCCAGTTGACCTCGCGCCCCGAGGGGGTGCCGAAGTCGCCGGGGTCGTACGAGTGCGGCCGTTCGGACCGGGTCTGGACGGGCACGAAGCCGGCGTCCGACACCTGGGCGGCGGGGTCCACGTGCGCGCTCGAGGAGCGCGACGCGGTGGGCGTCGTCGTGGGGGTCGTCATCTCAGCCGACCGATCCTTCCATGCCCATCTCGATGAGCTTGTTCAGTTCCATCGCGTACTCCATGGGCAGCTCCCGCGCGATCGGCTCGATGAAGCCGCGCACGATCATCGCCATCGCCTCGTCCTCCGGCATGCCGCGGGACTGCAGATAGAACAGCTGCTCCTCGCTCACCTTCGACACGGTCGCCTCGTGACCGAGTTGCACGTCGTCGACGCGGATGTCGATCGCAGGATAGGTGTCGGATCGCGACTTCGTGTCGACCAGCAGAGCGTCGCACCGCACGGTGTTGGCGGAGTGGTGAGCGGCGGCGTCCACCCGCACCTCGCCGCGGTACCCGGCTCGTCCGCCGCCGCGGGCGATCGACTTCGAGACGATCGACGACTGGGTGTACGGCGCCATGTGGATCATCTTCGCGCCGGCGTCCTGGTGCTGGCCGGGACCCGCGAAGGCGACCGAGAGCGTCTCTCCCTTGGCGTGCTCGCCCATGAGGTAGATCGACGGGTACTTCATCGTCACCTTGGAGCCGATGTTGCCGTCGACCCATTCCATGGTGGCGCCCTCGTGCGCGACGGCCCGCTTGGTGACGAGGTTGTAGACGTTGTTCGACCAGTTCTGGATCGTCGTGTAGCGCACGCGGGCGTTCTTCTTCACGATGATCTCGACCACGGCCGAGTGCAGCGAGTCCGACTTGTAGATCGGAGCCGTGCAGCCTTCGATGTAGTGCACGTAGCTGCCCTCGTCGGCGATGATCAGCGTGCGCTCGAACTGGCCCATGTTCTCGGTGTTGATCCGGAAGTACGCCTGCAGCGGGATCTCGACGTGCACGCCCTTGGGGACGTAGACGAACGATCCGCCCGACCACACCGCCGTGTTCAGCGCGGCGAACTTGTTGTCGCCGGCGGGGATGACCGAGCCGAAGTACTCCTCGAAGAACTCGGGGTGCTCGCGGAGGGCGGTGTCGGTGTCCATGAAGATGACGCCCTGCTCCTCCAGATCCTCGCGGATCTGGTGGTACACGACCTCCGACTCGTACTGCGCGGCGACACCGGCGACGAGACGCTGGCGCTCGGCCTCGGGGATGCCGAGACGCTCGTAGGTCTCGCGGATCTCCTCGGGGAGGTCTTCCCACGACTGCGCCTGCTTCTCGGTGGAGCGCACGAAGTACTTGATGTTGTCGAAGTCGATCTCGCTGAGGTCGGCGCCCCAGGTCGGCATCGGTTTGCGTCCGAAGAGCTGGTAACCCTTGAGTCGGGTCTTCAGCATCCATTCGGGTTCGTTCTTGAGGCTGGAGATCCCGCGGACGACCTCTTCAGAGATGCCGCGTTGCGCGACCGCTCCGGCGGCGTCCTCATCGTGCCATCCGAACTCGTACACCCCCAGACCTTCGAGCTCCGGGCGGTCGATCAGCACATCCGACATCACACACTCTCCTATCAGGTCCCGAAACGGTGTCATCCGCCCCGGCACACCGGATCCCCGTCGAGTCTGCGGAAGTGTGTGCCGTTGTGGGCCCTCATCACCGGCGCATTCTTCGCGCCTAAACTGTTGTCGATGCTTTCGCGCTGTCAGCGCTCATCGCAACAATCCGATTCTACAGGTTCCGCCTGACGACAGGGCCGCTCGCCGTGTCCGCGCGGTTCGGAGACGCCAATGCCCGAGACCACCACCGCCCCCTCCTCTCGCCCCGCCGTTCCGGCGGCGGCAGGCACCGACGTGTGGGCTCGGCTGCTGCGGATCTTCGCCTGGCTGTCGTTCGTCGCCGAGACGATCATCATCGGCACCGGCGGGGCCGTCCGGCTCACCGGATCGGGCCTCGGCTGCTCGGAGTGGCCGCTGTGCACCCCCGAATCGCTCGTGCCGATCTACGCCGATCAGGGCGTGCACGGTCTCATCGAGTTCGGCAACCGGCTGATGACCGGCGTCGTCGGCATCATCGCGCTCGTCGTGGTGCTGCTCGTGCTGCATCGCACCGGCGGTCGGCGCAGCGTCGTCTCGGCCCTGTGGTTCGCCGCGGGCGGCATCGTGGCCGCCGCCGTCGCCTTCGGCGTCGCGACGCTGGTCGCGAACCTCGTCGCACCGGGACAGGACACCCCGGTGTTCTCCGTCGCCACGGCGGTGCTGCTGCTCGCGGTGATCGTCGCGGCCGTGCGCTTCACGCGCAGAGCGCCGGAGCGACGCGACCTCCTCACCCTGGCGTGGATCGTCCTCATCGGCGTCGTCGCGCAGGCGCTCGTCGGCGGCATCACCGTGCTGACGGGGCTCAACCCGTTCATCGTCGGATTCCACTACACCTCGTCGCTGCTGCTCGTGTGTGTCACGGCCGCCTTCCTCGTGCGCCTCTCCGCCGTGCCAGGCCCGCGCGAGCGCGCGGTGCCGACCTGGTTCGCGATCCTGAGCCACGTGACCGGACTCGCTCTGGCCGTGACGATCGTGTTCGGGGTCCTGACGACCGGGTCCGGTCCGCACTCCGGCGATGCCGACGTGCTCCGTCACGGCTTCGACGCGACCGTCCTCGCTCACGTGCACTCGTGGCCGGGATACATCCTCGCCGCGCTGGTGCTCACGCTGACCGTCGCCGCGTGGATGCTGCGCCTCGAGCCGCGGAGCTGGCTCCTCGTGCTCGTGGTCGCCATCGCCGTCCAGGTGGGCGTCGGAGTGTGGCAGGCCCGCGAGGGACTCCCGCCCGTGCTCGTCGGCATCCACATGGTGCTCGCCGCGCTGTCGGCGGCGACCTACACGGTGGTCGTCCTGCATCTGAAGCGCCCGGCCGCCGGCGAGCCCGCCGAAGCCGCACAGTGAATCCATAGCGCCCCCATCGACGTCTCATCGGCAGGTCGGGAAGGGTGGGCGCCATGAAAACCTCACTCTCACGCACCATCGCCTTCTGGCTCCTCCTCGTCCTCGCCCTGGTCTCCGTGCTCGTGGGCGGATGGATGATCGCGAGTCAGCTGGGAACGATGACGACCACGCTGCTCGACGGCACCGCCACCGGTGTGGAGGTCTATGTGGGCCAGTCGCTCGTGGTCGTCGGCGCCGCGGTCCTCGGGGCCGGGATCATCGGAGTGCTGCTCGCCGTGGGGCTGGCCGCCGTGACGTCGGTGGTCACGCGCCCCGTCGCCGCCGAGCCGGTGGGCACCGCCGAGCCGGTGGACGCCCCCGTGTCGGCGGACGCCGTCGAGCCGGAGAGCGAGCCCGCGGATCAGACGGTCGAGCCGGCCGTCGAGACGAGCGCACCTGCGGACAGGACGAGCGAGCCGCAGAGCGACGCCGCGATCGAGCAGAGCGAGACGGACGCCCCGCACGCGCCCGCGGTCACTCGCTGACCCCCTCGAGCGGCGCCGAGCGATCGGCGCCGCTCAGCTCGTCGCGGTCGCCGCCGTCGCCTTCCGGCGTCGAGTCAGAACGGCAGCAGCGGGTCGACCGCCACCGCCACGAAGATCAGGGTGAGATACGTGATCGAGGCGTGGAAGACCCGCATCGGACGTGCTTCGGTGCCGTGCACCGCCCGGTTGTACAGGCGGTGGGACTCGTAGATGAACCAGCCGCCGAACACCAGGGCCGACACGGTGTAGACGAGACCCATGCCGGCGATCGGGACGAGCAGCAGCGAGCATGCCACGGTCGCCCACGCGTAGAGGATGACCTGCAGGCCCACCTGCGACGCGTTGCGCGTCACTCCGAGCATCGGCACGTCGACGTCGTCGTAGTCGTCCTTGTACTTCATCGACAGCGGCCAGTAGTGCGGCGGGGTCCAGAGGAAGACGAGCAGGAACAGGATGAACGCCGGCCAGTCGAGCGAGCCGGTCACCGCCGACCACCCGATGAGCACCGGGAAGCATCCGGCGATGCCGCCCCAGATGATGTTCTGCTCGGTGCGGCGCTTGAGGATCATCGTGTAGATCACGACGTAGAAGAAGATCGCGCTCGCGGAGAGCGTCGCCGCCAGCCAGTTGGTGGTGAGCCAGAGCCAGAGCGTCGAGGTCACCGCGAGGGTCCACGAGAAGATCAGCGCGCCGCGCGGGCTCACCTCGCCGGTGACGAGAGGCCTGCTCGACGTGCGGTGCATGTGCGCGTCGATGTCGCGGTCGAGATACATGTTGAACGCGGCGGCGGATCCCGCACTCAGCGAGCCGCCGATGACGGTCGCCAGGACCAGCCAGAGATCGGGCAGCCCGCCCTGCGCGAGGAACATCACCGGCACGGTCGAGACGAGCAGGAGCTCGAGCACGCGCGGTTTGGTCAGCGCGACGTACGCCTTGACGGTGCGACCGACGGACGACCTCTTCACGGCCTGATCAGACATCGTCGAGATCTCGATCGCCTCCTCCGCACGCGTACCCGGACAACCTCTCCAGTGTATGACACGCGATGACGTCATCCGGTTGTCAAGGCCGCGTGATGCGGTGGAGCCCCCCGCTATGCTGGGACCACTCGCGCCCGGCGCTGTGCACACTCTCTCCGTGACGTTGCGGATGCGCCAGGGAATACGGGCGCCCTCGAAACTGTCGGAAAGGGCATGAACGTGTCGGAATTGCAGTGGGATGAGCTCGATCGGCGCGCGGTGGACACTGCGCGAATCCTTGCGGCGGATGCCGTGGAGAAGGTCGGCAACGGTCATCCCGGCACGGCGATGAGCCTCGCACCGGCGGCTTACCTGCTGTATCAGCGGGTGCTGCGTCACGACCCGAAGGACGTGGACTGGCTGGGCCGCGACCGTTTCATCCTCTCGGCGGGGCACTCGTCCCTGACGCAGTACGTGCAGCTGTACCTGGGCGGGTTCGGCCTCGAGCTCGACGACCTCAAGGCCCTGCGCACCTGGGGCTCCAAGACCCCGGGCCACCCCGAGTACGGCCACACGAAGGGCGTGGAGATCACCACGGGCCCGCTGGGCCAGGGGCTCGCCTCGGCCGTCGGGTTCGCGTACGCCGCGCGGTACGAGCGCGGGCTGTTCGATCCGGATGCCGCGGCCGGCACGAGCCCGTTCGATCACTTCGTCTACGTGATCGCCGGTGACGGAGACCTGCAGGAGGGCGTCACCAGCGAGGCGTCGTCGTTGGCCGGCCACCAGGAGCTCGGCAACCTGATCGCGATCTACGACTCGAACCAGATCTCGATCGAGGATGACACCAACGTCGCCTTCACCGAAGACGTCGCGAAGCGCTACGAGGCCTACGGCTGGCACGTTCAGGTCGTCGACTGGAAGAAGACCGGCGAGTACGTCGAGGACGTCGCCGAGCTCTCTGCCGCGATCGAGGCCGCGAACGGCGAGACCGGCAAGCCGTCGCTCATCATCCTCAAGACGATCATCGGCTGGCCGTCGCCCGGAAAGCAGAACACCGGCAAGATCCACGGATCGGCGCTCGGAGCCGACGAGCTGGCCGCGACGAAGAAGGTGCTGGGCTTCGACCCCGAGCAGACGTTCGTCGTCGCCGACGACGTGCTCGAGCGCACCCGCGGGCTGGCCGATCGCGCCGCCGCGGCCCGCGCCGACTGGCAGACCGCGTTCGACGAGTGGGCGGCCGCCAATCCCGACCGCAAGGAGCTCCTCGACCGGCTCGAGGCGCACCGGCTCCCCGACGACATCGATGCCGCCCTCCCCGTGTTCGAGAGCGGGAAGGACGTCTCGACGCGCGCCGCGTCGGGTCAGGTGATCAACGCCCTGGCCTCCGAGCTCCCCGAGCTGTGGGGCGGATCGGCGGACCTCGCCGAGTCGAATCTCACCACCATCAAGGATGCGGCGTCGTTCATCCCGGCCGAATGGTCGACCCACGAGTGGACGGGCGACCCCTACGGTCGCGTGCTGCACTTCGGCATCCGCGAGCACGCGATGGGCGCGATCGTCAACGGCATCAAGCTGCACGGTCCGACCCGCCCCTTCGGGGGGACGTTCCTCATCTTCAGCGACTACATGCGCCCGTCGGTGCGTCTGGCCGCGCTGATGGACATCCCGTCGATCTTCGTCTGGACGCACGACTCCGTCGCGCTCGGCGAAGACGGCCCCACGCACCAGCCCATCGAGCAGCTCGCCACGCTGCGCGCGATCCCGAACTTCACGGTCGTGCGCCCCGCCGATGCGAACGAGACCTCGGTCGTGTGGCTCGAGATCCTCCGTCGTCAGGGCGGCCCGTCGGGCATCGCCCTCACCCGTCAGAACATCCCGGTGTTCGAGCGCGGCGACGGCGCGGCATCCGGCGACGTGCTCGCAGCGGCCTCCCAGGCCGTGCGCGGCGCCTACGTCCTCGCCGAGGCGCCCGGCGGCACCCCCGACGTCATCGTCATCGCCACCGGATCCGAGGTGCAGCTGGCCGTCGCTGCCCGCGAGCGGCTGGCCGCCGACGGCGTGAACGTCCGCGTCGTCTCCGCGCCCTCGCTCGAATGGTTCGCCGAGCAGGACGACGACTACCGCGAGAGCGTGCTTCCGGCGTCGGTGACGGCACGCGTCTCGGTCGAGGCGGGGTCCGTGCTCAGCTGGCGCGGCATCGTCGGCGACCGCGGGCGCTCGGTCGGCATCGACCACTTCGGCGCCTCCGCCGACTACAAGACACTGTTCGAGAAGTTCGGCATCACCACCGACGCGGTCGTCCAGGCCGCGCGCGAGACCATCGCCGCACACAGCACCAAGGAGAACGCATGAGCACCCCCACCGAACAGCTCGCCGCCGCGGGCGTCAGCATCTGGCTCGACGACCTGTCGCGCACCCGCATCTCCTCGGGCAACCTCGCCGAGCTGATCGAGTCCCGCAACGTCACGGGCGTCACGACGAACCCGACCATCTTCGCCAACGCGATCACCGACAAGAACGACACGTCCTACGACGCGCAGGTGACCGAGCTCGCCGCGTCGGGTGCCTCGCCCGAAGACGCCGTCTTCGCCGCCACCACGCAGGACGTCGGCGACGCACTCGACATCTTCCGGCCGGTGTGGGAGAAGTCGGGTCACGTCGACGGGCGCGTCTCCATCGAGGTCTCCCCCGACCTGGCCCACGACACCGCGGGCACCGTCGCGTCGGCGAAGGAGCTCTGGTCGAAGATCGATCGCCCGAACCTCCTGGTGAAGATCCCGGCGACGAAGGCCGGCCTCCCCGCGATCACCGAGGCGATCGCGTCGGGGATCAGCGTCAACGTCACGCTCATCTTCAGCCTCGAGCGCTACGCCGAGGTCATCGACGCCTACCTGACAGGGCTCGAGCGCGCGCACAGCGCGGACTTCGACCTGGCGAGCATCCACTCCGTCGCCTCGTTCTTCGTGTCGCGCGTCGACACCGAGACCGACAAGCGACTCGACGCCATCGGCAGCGACGAGGCGACGGCGCTCAAGGGCAAGGCCGGCCTCGCCAACGCCCGCCTCGCCTACGAGCTGTTCGAGCAGAAATTCGCCGAGAAGCGCGCTCAGGACCTCCTGGCGATCGGCGGCAACCTGCAGCGACCGCTGTGGGCGTCGACGGGCGTCAAGGACCCGAACCTCCCCGACACGCTGTACGTGACCGAGCTCGTCGCGGCCGGCGTCGTGAACACCATGCCGCAGAAGACGCTGGAGGCCACCTTCGACCACGGTGTGATCACCGGCGACACCATCACGGGCGGCTACGCCGAGGCCCACCGGGTCTTCGACGAGCTCGCCGCCGTCGGCATCGACCTCGAGGACGTCACCCAGGTCCTCGAGGACGAGGGCGTCGCGAAGTTCATCGACTCCTGGCACGACCTGCTGGCCCAGGTCGCGGAGACGCTGGAGGCGCAGCGATGACGTTCGCCATCCACACCTCGGGTGCGCCCCGGACGGCGATCGACGAGACCGTGCCGAGTCTGGTCCACGACCTCGTCGCCTCCCGCATCACGGGCGGCGACGCCACGCTGTGGGGGGCCGCCGCCGAGCAGGAGGCGTCCATCCGCCTGGGTTGGGTGGAGGCCGTCTCGATCTCGCGACCGCTCGTCGCCGAGATCGTCGCGCTGCGCGACGATCTGCGCGCGCGCGGCGTGACCCGCGTGGTGCTCGCGGGCATGGGCGGATCGTCACTGGCCCCCGAGGTCATCGCGCAGACCGCCGGCGTGCCGCTGACCATCCTCGACTCGACCGCTCCCGGGCAGGTGCTCGCCGCGCTCGACGCCGGTCTCGAGGAGACGGTGCTGGTCGTCTCGTCGAAGTCGGGGTCCACCGTCGAGACCGATTCGCAGCGCCGCACCTTCGAGGCCGCCTTCCGCGACCTCGGCATCGACCCGACCGAGCGCATCGTCGTCGTCACCGACCCGGGTTCGCCCCTCGACGCCTCGGCGCGCGAGGCGGGATACCGCGTGTTCAACGCCGATCCGCACGTCGGTGGGCGCTACTCGGCGCTCACGGCCTTCGGCCTCGTGCCCTCCGGACTCGCCGGCGTCGACATCGACGAACTGCTCGACGAGGCCGAGGCGTCGTTGCTGGAGGTCGCGGTGGACTCCGCCGAGAACCCCGCCCTCCGCCTGGGCGCGGCGATCGCTGCGACGACCCCTCGCCGCGACAAGCTCGGCCTGATCACCGACGGCACGCACATCGTCGGTCTCCCCGACTGGATCGAGCAGCTCATCGCCGAGTCCACCGGCAAGGACGGCACCGGCATCCTCCCCGTCGTTCTGCTCCCGGTGTCGCCGGAGCTCGACGCGAAGCCGGCCGATCTGCAGATCGTCCGCCTCGTGGACGACGCGAACGAGTTCCACCTCCACGAGCGCCACCCGGGCGAGATCCTCGTCAGCGGCAGCCTGGGCGCTCAGCTCATCGTCTGGGAGTACGCCACCGCGATCGCCGGTCACCTGCTCCGGATCAACCCGTTCGACCAGCCCGACGTCGAGTCGGCGAAGGTCGCGGCCCGCGGCCTGCTCGACGCCCGGCCCGAGCCGACCGCTCCCGCGTTCGTCGAGCACGGCATCGAGGTGCGGGTCTCCGATCCCGCCCTCGCCGCGTCGGGCACCGTCGAGGGCGTGCTCGATGCGCTCTGGGCGCAGCTGCCCGCCGACGGATACGTGTCGATCCAGGCATACGTCAACCGCCTCGAGGTCCCGCAGCTCCAGGGCCTGCGCGAGCTCGTCGCCGCCGATTCGGGTCGCCCGACGACGTTCGGCTGGGGTCCCCGCTTCCTGCACTCCACGGGCCAGTACCACAAGGGCGGTCCGGCGCAGGGCGTGTTCCTCCAGATCCTGGAGCGCACCGAGGTGGACCTCGAGATCCCCGGGCGTCCGTTCACGTTCGGGCAGCTCATCCAGGCGCAGGCCGCCGGCGATGCGGCGGTGCTCGCCGAGCACGGCCGCCCGGTCGTCACGCTGACGATCACCGAGTCGTCGGCCGACGTGCTCTCCCTCTTCGAAGCCGCCCAGAAGTAGACCGCAGGAGAATCCTCGACCGATGTCTGTTCCCCTCTCGCGCGGGCACAACCCGCTGCGTGACCCCGACGATCGTCGCCTCAGCAGGATCGCGGGGCCCAGTGCGCTCGTGATCTTCGGCGTGACCGGAGACCTGTCGCGCAAGAAGCTGATGCCCGCGGTGTACGACCTGGCCAACCGCGGCCTCCTGCCGCCGGGCTTCGCGCTCGTCGGTTTCGCCCGACGCGACTGGGAGGATCAGGACTTCGCCCAGGTCGTCTACGACGCCGTCAAGCAGCACGCGCGCACGCCGTTCCGTGAGGAGACCTGGACCCAGCTCCTGCAGGGCATCCGCTTCGTCTCCGGCGAATTCGACAACCCCGACTCGTTCCGGAAGCTGCGCGAGACCGTCGAGACGCTCGACGTGGAGCGCGGCACCATGGGCAATCACGCGTATTACCTGTCGATCCCGCCGAAGGACTTCCCGCTCGTCGCGAAGCAACTCAAGGACTCGGGTCTCGTCGGGGAGGACGCCGATGACGACGAGCACTGGCGTCGCGTCGTCATCGAGAAGCCGTTCGGCCACGATCTCGAGTCGGCTCGCGCCCTCAACGCCGCCCTCGAGGTGGCCTTCCCGGCCGATTCGATCTTCCGCATCGATCACTACCTCGGCAAGGAGACGGTGCAGAACATCCTCGCTCTGCGCTTCGCCAACGAGCTGTACGAGCCGATCTGGAACCGGAACTACGTCGACCACGTCCAGATCACGATGGCCGAGGACATCGGGGTCGGCGGGCGTGCCGGCTACTACGACGGCATCGGCGCGGCGCGCGACGTGATCCAGAACCACCTCCTGCAGCTGCTGGCCCTCACGGCCATGGAGGAGCCGATCAGCCTGTCGGCCGAGCACCTGCGGAACGAGAAGGAGAAGGTTCTCGCCGCGGTGCACGTGCCGGAGGACCTCTCGCTCGCGACCGCACGGGGACAGTACGCCGGCGGCTGGCAGGGCGGCGAGCAGGTCACCGGCTTCCTCGAAGAGGAGGGGATGAACCCCGAGTCGACGACCGAGACGTACGCGGCGATCAAGCTCGAGATCGACACGCGCCGCTGGTCGGGAGTGCCGTTCTACCTGCGCACCGGCAAGCGGCTCGGTCGCCGCGTCACCGAGATCGCGGTCGTGTTCAACCGTGCGCCGCAGCACCTGTTCGGGCGCGGCAACGCGTCGGAGCTCGGTCAGAACGCCCTGGTGATCCGCGTGCAGCCTGACGAGGGTGTCACGATCCGCTTCGGCTCGAAGGTGCCGGGCAGCGGATCGAACGTGCGCGACGTCACGATGGACTTCGGCTACGGGCACGCGTTCACCGAGGCGAGCCCCGAGGCCTACGAGCGCCTGATCCTCGACGTCCTGCTGGGCGACCCGCCGCTCTTCCCCCGGCACGAAGAGGTCGAGCTCTCGTGGAAGATCCTCGACCCCGTGGAGAAGTACTGGGCGGCCGAGGGCGGCCCGGTCGAGCAGTACGCGCCCGGCTCGTGGGGTCCGGCATCCGCCGACGACCTCCTGGCGCGCGACGGACGAGTCTGGAGACGCCCGTGATCATCGACCTTCCCGACACGACCGTCAGTCAGGTCGCGAAACAGCTCGTCAAGGTGCGCGAGGAGGGCGGCGCCGTCGCCCTCGGCCGCGTGCTCACCCTCGTCATCGCGGCGCGCAACGGCGTCGCCGAGGCGGCGATCGACGCGGCGAACGACGCGTCGCGTGAGCACCCGATGCGCGTGATCGTCCTCACGACGGGTGAGGGCGAGTCGCGCCTCGACGCCCAGATCCGCGTGGGCGGAGACGCCGGCGCGAGCGAGGTGGTCGTGCTGCGCGCGTTCGGCGAGGCGGCGAGCAATGAGGAGAGCCTGCTCACCGGTCTGCTCCTGCCCGACGCCCCGGTGGTCGCCTGGTGGCCGGAAGAGGCTCCGGAATCGCCCTCCACCTCTCCCCTGGGTAGGATCGCCCAGCGTCGGATCACGGATGCCGCCACGTCGCCGGATGTGCGGGATCGACTCGCACTGCTCGGCCGCACGCACGCCCCCGGCGACACCGACCTGGCCTGGACGCGGCTGACCCACTGGCGGGAGCAGCTCGCGGCCGTGCTCGACCAGCCGCCGTATCAGGCCATCACCGACGTCGAGGTGCGCGGAGCGGCTGCCTCTCCGTCGACGGCCCTGCTCGCGGCCTGGCTGCAGATGGCGCTCGAGGTCCCGGTGCGCTGGTCGTACGAGGATCCGGAGCACTGGCAGGAGGGCATCAAGTCGGTGCGGCTGACGCGCGAAGCGGGCGACATCCTGCTCGAACGGCCGTCCCCCGGCGTCGCCGTTCTCACGCAGCCGGATCAGCCCCACCACGACCTGCACCTCCCGCGTCGCACGCTGCGCGAGTGTCTGGCCGAGGAGCTGCGCCGGCTCGACCCCGATCTCCTGTACGGTCGTGTGATCACCGACGGGTGGGAACAGCTGGGTCCGCCCGAGACAGGAGCGTGACGTCGATGCAGGTCTCGTCAGCGGAGAAGCGGGTCGTCGTCGAGCCGACACCCGCCGATCTCGCCTCCCGGGTGGCCGATCGCTTCCTCACGCGGGTGCGCGCGCGCACGAAGAACGGCCGGATCGCTCACATCGCCCTCACCGGGGGATCGATGGGCGGCGCGGTGCTCGAGGCGGCATCCGCTGACCGGCGGGTGAACGACATCGACTGGTCGCTCGTGCACTTCTGGTGGGGCGACGAGCGGTTCGTCCCTCGAGACCACCCCGACCGCAATGCCCGGCAGTCCCGACAGGCATTCCTCGACCGCATCCCCGTCCCCGCGGACAACATCCACGAGGTCGCGGGATCAGACAGCGGTCTGACCCTCGACGAGGCCGCCGCGGCCTACGCATCCGAGCTCGCGCAGCACGGCACCGACGAGCATCCATGGCCCTCTTTCGCGGTCTGCTTCCTCGGCGTGGGACCCGACGGGCACATCGCATCACTCTTCCCCGATCGAGATGAGGTGACGGTGACGGATGCCGCCGCCCTGCCGGTGCGCGACTCGCCGAAGCCGCCTCCCGAGCGCGTCACCCTGACGCGGCCGGTGCTGAACTCGTCGAAGCGCGTCTGGCTCGTGCTGACCGGCGCCGACAAGGCATCCGCGCTCGGTCTCGCTCTCGCCGGAGCGAGCTACACGAGTGTCCCCGCTGCCGGAGCGAAGGGACGCAAGCGCACCGTCTTCTTCGTCGACGAGGCGGCGGCGGCCGAGGTCTCCCCCGATCTGATCGATCAGGCCTACTGAGCCTGGGGATCACTCCCGCGCACGATCGGGAGCTCCTGGCTCTCGCTGAGGACCTGCGGGTGATAGCGCGCCAGGTTGACCACGCCCCAGACGGCGATGGCCCCGGCGACCGCGAAGACGATGAAGACCCACCACGGCGCGGCGGCCGCCTCGCCGAGGACGATCATGCCGATGAGCACGGCGATGAGCGGATCGACGACGGTGAGGCCGGCGATGACGAGGTCGGGCGGTCCCGAGCTGTAGGCGGTCTGCACGAAATACGCTCCGACGGATGCCGCGGCCAGGAGCGCGATCACACAGATCGCGGTGATCCATTCGAAGTGACCGGCCTCGATGCGCTTGATGACCACCTTCGCGAGAGTGGCGACGAAGCCGTAGAGGATTCCCGCCCCGATGACGTAGAACAGGGCGCGCATGCGATGCCGGAGGATCAGCCAGCATGCCCCCAGAACGATGATCACGACCAGCAGGAGAGCGAGGATGACGAACAGCTCGCGTTCGGTCACCTCTTTCTCGGTGGCGTAAATGGCCGCGAAGAACACGAAGAGGAAGATGCCGCCGACGCAGAAGACGATGGCGGTCAACGACTTGCGGGTGGGCGAATGCCCCGAGATGCGGGCGTTCAGCAGCGTGGTGATGACGAGGGCGATCGCGCCCAGCGGCTGGACGACGATCAGCGGTGCTTTCACGAGCGCGGCGAGCTGACAGACGATCGCGAGACCGAGCATGAGGGTTCCGGCGATCCACGAGGGCCTCGTGAGCAGGGCCTTGATCTGACGGCCGGTGAGACCGGCGGCCCCGTCGGCACCGCTGAGTCGCTCGACCTTCTCGACGCCGCGGTGCTGGTACTGCGCACCCAACGACATGAAGACCGCGCCGGCGAGTGCCAGCGGGATGCCGAGCAGAAGTCCCGGGTTCTGGAAGGCGCCGACGAGCTGGTCGCCGACCTCTTCCGCCGTGTTCGTCCACACCCCTGCGCTCACACTACGACCCTACCCGCCGCACCCCGCGCAGTAGGGTTGTGACGTGGCTGTACTTCCGATTCGCATCATGGGCGACCCCGTGCTTCACTCCCCCGCCTCCCCCGTCGAGGAGGTCACCGACGACATCCGCACCCTCGTCGCCGACATGTTCGAGACCATGGATGCCGCCCCCGGCGTCGGACTCGCGGCACCCCAGGTCGGCGTCCCGCTGCGCATCTACACCTACGCCTACGTCGACGACGACGACCGGCCCTGGCGCGGCGTCCTCATCAATCCGGAGCTGTGGATCGCCCCGGTCGAGCCCGGAGAGCCCGATCCCGAGCTCGAATCGGAAGGATGCCTGTCCTTTCCTGGCGAGCGGTTCCCGCTGCGACGATCGGACCGGGTGCACGTGACGGCGATCGACCTGGACGGTCGCCCGGTGACGATCGATGTCGACGGGTGGCGAGCACGGATCATGCAGCACGAGTTCGACCACCTCGACGGCGTCCTGTACGTCGACCGGCTCTCGGACGGCGACTGGAAGACGGTGCAGAAGATCGCGAAGAAGCGCGGCTGGGGCCGTCCCGGCATGAGCTGGATGCCGGGCGTGGACGACCTCGAAGGCTGACCCCGCTCTTCCAGCTGCGACACAGCATCCTCGGAGTTGCGTCATAGACTCCGCCGCGGATAGCGTGGACGCGCGCAGCCGATATATCGGTATTCTGGCGCACTCACGCTCTGTGGAGGGGACACACGACCATGATGAAATTGCGCAACCGACGCGCGCTCGCACTCGCCGGGGCCGCTCTGGCGCTCTCGCTCGCCCTGACCGGCTGCAGCGCGCTCAACAGCATCCTCGGAGGTGGTCCCGCAGACGCCGACCGGGACGACGAGACCGGCCAGGTCACCGAGAGCGCGAACATCGACGTGTTCGCGCTCAAGGTCGGCGACTGCAAGATGTCGAGCGCCACCGGACTCATCGAGGCGGTCGACGTCGTGCCGTGCGACGAGCCCCACGATGAAGAGGTCTACCACGAGTTCAGGATGGACGACGGGGAGTTCTCCGAGGAGGCGGTCGACGCCGCCACCGACGGATGCATCGGCGACGCCTACACCGACTTCGTCGGCGTCATCTGGGACGAGTCGACGCTCGACGTCTACCCGATCACTCCGACGAAGGAGACCTGGGAGCAGCTGAACGACCGCGTCATCCAGTGCGTGATCTCCGACCCGGCCGGACCCGTCACCGGCACCCTCAAGGGCGCCGCGCGCTGATCGCCCGACAGCACCGAGGAGAGGCTCCGCCATCGGCGGGGCCTCTCCTCGTTCACCCCGTCGTGCGCGGTGGGCGGCTGTACCTCCACCGTCCCCCGAGAACGGAGAAACCCCCGGCCTTCCGAAGAAGACCGGGGGTCTTGGCTCCCCGGCTTGGACTCGAACCAAGAACCTGCCGGTTAACAGCCGGCTGCTCTGCCAATTGAGCTACCGAGGAATGTGCTCCGACGAGCGGGCAACTCGACAAGCTTAGCAAACTCCGGGCCCGACTCATGACACCCGGCACTGCGTCGCGCGGGTCGGGCGTGTCGCGCTCAGTGGCGTGAATCGGACTCCGCGTTCGGCGCCCAGAGGAGGTCCTTGCCCACTCCTCTGGCCACCACGTGACCGCCGCGGAGCATCAGGGTCTCGGCGTTGAGCTCGCGGATGAAATCGGCGTCGTTCGTGACGAGCAGCGCCGCCATGCCCTGCTCCTTCCGTCGACGGGTGATGGCGTCGAAGACGACCGGACGGACCTCGAGATCGAGGTTCGCGAGCACCTCGTCGGCGATCAGCACGTGCGGCTCCAAGACGAACGACCGCGCGATCGCCACCCGCTGACGCATGCCCGCACTCAGTTCATAGGGGAACTTCGCCGCCGTGCCGAGCGGCAGATGCAGCTCGTCGAGCAGGGTGGCGACGCGGATCGACAGTGCCTTCGCGTTCACCCGGCGCTCGCGGATGAGGATCGGCTCGGCGATGACCTCGTTCACCGTGAGGCGCGGCGGAAGGTCGGCGCCGGCGCCCTGGGGGACGAAGCCCGTGCGGTAGGTGAGGATGCGGTGCTTGCGCCCCGGGCGACGGATGTTGACGCCGCAGACCTCGGCGCTGCCGCCCACGACCCGCACCGAGGGATCGGTGGATCCCGCCAGCGCCGCGACGAGGGTCGACTTGCCCGAACCCGTCGGTCCGGCCACGCAGATCAGCTCACCCGGAGCGAGCGAGAAGGTGACTCCGTCGACCGCCCGCGTCGGAGCGCCGTGTCCCACCCGGTCGATCACCAGGTCCGAGCACTCGATGGCGGGAGACGAGTCGGGCGTGCGGGACATGATTCCATCCTGCCCTCTGCGCGACGGGCTGAGGTGTTACGACTCGGCGAACCGCTGGCGCTCGACGTCGATGTCGCGCAGACGCACGCGCAGCGCCCGTCCACCGTCGGAATCGGCGGGCACCCGCTGCACCGCGCCGAGCAGCTCCTGCTTCTCGTGCTCGAGCTGGCGGAGGATGAGGCGCCGGGCGAGATCGGTGGCCGAGGCGACGGCGCCCTCCTCGTTCTTCGCAGGGAAGGGCGTCATCAGCAGCTCACCCGCGAGGGAGCGATACGGCTCCCGCACACCGTTCACGGCGTCGGTCACCCAGCCGGCGCGCGTGCGATCGGGGGCGGATGCCACGGCCTCGCGCACGGCTTCGAGCCCGGCCGTGCGGAACGGGGCGCCGAGAGCCCTGTTCAGCAGCTCCTGCTCGACCTGATGGCCGTACTGCAGCGCGCCCATCAGAGCATCGCGCTCGACCGCGACGTCAGCCGTGCGCGGCAGGCTCGCCAGCGTCACGGGCATCACCCCCGCCGCGCCCCCGCTCGCGCTCGGCTCGGCAGGCGACGGCTCTCTGCGGACAGCCGGCTCACGGGAGGCGCCACGCGCGGCGCGCTCCACCTCGCTGCGCACCTCGGTCGGATCCATGCCGAGGCGCCGCGCCAGCACGCGCTCGTACCCCGGGCGGAGGAGCTGGTCGCGGATCTCGGCGACGATCGGCGCAGCGGCCCGGAGGGCGCCCACGCGACCCTCGACGGTGGCGAGGTCGAATCCGCTCAGCTTGCGGTCGATCGCGAACTCGAACATCGGCTGCTTGGCGTGCATCAGACCGCGCACCGCGGCATCGCCGCGCTGCAGACGCAGGTCGCAGGGGTCGAGCCCGTCCGGCGCGACGGCGACGAAGGTCTGGGCGTTGAACCTGTCGTTCTCGGTGAATGCGCGCAGTGCGGCCTTCTGCCCGGCCTCGTCGCCGTCGAACGTGAAGACCACCTCTCCCGACGCGTTGTCATCGCCCATCACCCGGCGGAGCACCTTGATGTGCTCGGAGCCGAACGCGGTGCCGCAGGTGGCGATCGCGGTCGTGAGCCCCGCGAGATGGCAGGCCATGACGTCGGTGTAGCCCTCGACGACCACGACACGGCGGGGATCGCCGCGCGAGATGTCGCGCTTGGCCAGATCGAGGCCGTACAGCACCTGCGCCTTCTTGTAGATCGGCGTCTCTGGCGTGTTGAGGTACTTCGGACCCTGGTCGTCGTCGAAGAGCTTGCGCGCACCGAAACCGATCGTCTGTCCTGAGACGTCGCGGATCGGCCAGACCAGCCGACCACGGAAACGGTCGTACACACCGCGCTGTCCGGTCGAGACGAGTCCGGCGGTGACGAGCTCCTCCCGGGTGAAGCCCTGCGCTGTGAGGGCCTTGAGCATGCCGTCCCACCCGCGTGGAGCGAAGCCGACGCCGAAATGCGCTGCGGCGCCGGCATCGAATCCGCGCTCGCCGAGGAAGCGGCGACCAGCTTCGGCGTCGGGCGACAGCAGCTGCGAGCGGAAGAACTCGGCCGCCGCCGTGTTCGCCGCGTACAGGCGGCTGCGACCGCTCGTCTCGGGGGCGGCACCGCCGTCTTCGTAGTGCAGCGTGTAGCCGATGCGCCCGGCCAGGCGCTCGACGGCTTCGGTGAAGCTCACGTGGTCCATCTCGCGGAGGAACGAGTACACGTCGCCGGACTCGCCGCAGCCGAAGCAGTGGTAATAGCCGACCTGCTGCCGCACGTGGAAGCTCGGACTCTTCTCGTCGTGGAACGGGCACAGGCCCTTCAACGAGCCGACACCGGCCGACTTCAGTGCGACGCGCTCGCCGATGATGTCGGCGATGTTCGTGCGCGCCTTGACCTCGTCGACGTCGGCCTGCCGGATACGGGGCATGTCAGCGGGCCCCTTCGGCGACGGGCCGCCTTCCGACGTGCGAGCGCGCACCCGGGCGGACGTGCCTCGGCGTCCAGATGCCGACCTCCGCCGGATCGATCTCCCCGACGAGGCGGTTGTGCCAATCGATGGCGCTCTGATCGGTGAGGCTCGCGATCTGATCCACGACGACGCGCGCCCGCGCGGCGTCGTCGACCGCATCGTGGAAGTCGGCCGCGAACGCCGGCTCGAGCACGTCGGCGCCGGCCGACCACAGGGCGTCGGTCGACCACAGTGAATCGGCCAGCCGGGTGAGCACCCGCCGCTGCTCCTTGTAGACGCCCTTGCGCGCGTCGATGGTGACGATCGCCTGCCCCATGATGCCCTTGAGCACCGCGATCTCCGCCTCGACCACGCGCGGAACCACGACGTGGGCGTTGTAGCGCACGAGCGCATGGCCGCCGAAGGCCTCGCGCGTGGCGAAGACGGCCGCACGCGCGAACCGGCCGATGAGGTCGCTGGTCAGGTTCTTGAGCCGGGCGAGCGCCTGTCGTGAGCGGTCGAAGGAGGCGAGCCACATCGGCTGCGACGCCAGTCGGTAGAGCGCATCGGCCAGCTCGTCACGCGTGAAGTCGTATCCGACCCACTGCTGGATGCGGCCGACGAGCGCATCGTGCTCCCGCGGTTCGGCGAGCTGCGCGACGTCGACGTAGCCGTTGACGATCGCATCCTCGAAGTCGTGCACCGAGTAGGCGATGTCGTCGGAGAGGTCCATGATCTCGGCCTCGATGCAGCGGAGCCGACCGGGAGCCCCCTCGCGCATCCAGCGGAACACCGCCTCGTCGTCGGGGTACACGCCGAACTTGAGTCGTCCGCTGGGGTCGGGCACCGGGCTGTCGACCGTCCACGGGTACTTGCAGGTCGCGTCGAGGCTCGCCCGGGTCAGATTGAGACCGACCGACCGCTCACCCTCGTCGAGCACCTTGGCCTCGAGCCGGGTGAGGATGCGCAGCGACTGCGCGTTGCCTTCGAAGCCCCCGATGTCCGCGGCCCATTCGTTCAGGGCGCGCTCGCCGTTGTGCCCGAACGGCGGGTGCCCGAGGTCGTGGCTCAGGCAGGCGGTGTCGACGACGTCGGCGGAGACGCCGAGGGCTGCGGCGAGCTCCCTGCCGACCTGGGCGACCTCGAGGGAGTGGGTGAGGCGGTTGCGCGCGAAGTCGGCGGTGCTGGCGGGACTCAGCACCTGGGTCTTCGCGGCGAGACGGCGCAGCGCCGCGGAGTGCAGGACCCGGGCCCGGTCTCGCGCGAAGTCGTCGCGCTCGGAGCGATGCGTCTCGGCGAAGAACCGCTCGGCGTCGCGGGGATCGTAGCCGTCGGCGCGGTGCCCGCCCCGGCCTGTCGAAGCGTCAGCCGCCACTGTTCTCGATCTCCGCTCCGCGCATCATCTCCGACGCCGACGACTCGATCTCGCGGGACTCGAGCCACTTGTCCGGCAGGGCGGTGCGCTTCGGATGGCCGGCGCGCCCGCGCTGGCCTTCGGCATCCGCCCCGGGGTAGGGCGCGGAACGATCGAGCCGACCCAGCAGCTCGTCGATCTCCGCCAGGCTGGACGCGGTGGCGAGACCCGTGCGGATGTCGCCGCCGACCGGGTAGCCCTTGAAGTACCACGAGACGTGCTTGCGGATGTCGCGGCATCCGCGGTCCTCGTCCTCGAAGAACTCGACGAGCAGCTGCGCGTGACGGCGGAACGCGTCGGCGACGAAGCCGAGCGTCGCGTCGACCACCCGACCGCCTTCCGAGCTCGTCGACGGGCTCGCGCCGAAAGCGGCGGCCAGCTCGCCGAAGAGCCACGGACGACCGAGGCAGCCGCGTCCGACGACGACGCCGTCGCAATCGGTCTGCTCCATCATGCGCACGGCGTCGTCGGCCGACCAGATGTCGCCGTTGCCGAGCACCGGGATGCTGGTGACCGCCTGCTTCAGCTCCCCGATCGCATTCCAGTCGGCGAAGCCGGAGTAGAACTCGCTCGCCGTGCGGGCATGGAGCGCGACGGCGGCAGCCCCCGCGTCTTCCGCGGCCCGGCCGGCGTCGAGGAAGGTGAGGTGGTCGCGGTCGATGCCCTTGCGCATCTTCACCGTGAGAGGGAGCGGGCCCGCGGCCTTCACGGCCTGCTGCACGATCTCGGCGAACAGCCGCGACTTCCAGGGAAGCGCGGCGCCTCCGCCTCGGCGCGTGACCTTGGGCACCGGACACCCGAAGTTGAGGTCGATGTGGTCGGCGTGATCTTCCGCGACGATGATGCGCACGGCTTCGGCGATGGTCTTCGGGTCGACGCCGAAGAGCTGGATCGACCGCGGCGTCTCGGACTCGTGATGCCGGATCAGGCGCATGGTCGTCTCGTTGCGTTCGACCAGTGCCCGCGACGTGATCATCTCGCTGACGTAGAGCCCGGCCCCGTACTCGCGACACAGCCGACGGAAGGCGGTGTTCGTGATCCCCGCCATGGGTGCGAGGACGACCGGCACGTCGAGTTCGATCGGGCCGATGCGGAGGGGGCGGGCGGTGGCGGTCGCGAGAGTCATGTCGTCTCCATTCTCCCAGACGACGAGCCGGTGCGGATGCGGCGACCTAAGCTGTGCATATGACCGATTCCGCGCTCCGTTCGATCCCCTTCACCGACGCTCAGGGCAACGAGAAGACCCTCGACGACCTCGGCGCCGACGTGGTCCTCGTCGTCAACGTCGCCTCGAAGTGCGGCCTGACCCCGCAGTACGAACAGCTCGAGGAACTGCAGCGCCTCTACGGCGATCGCGGGTTCAGCGTCGTCGGGTTCCCGTGCAACCAGTTCTTCGGCCAGGAGCCCGGTTCGGTCGACGAGATCCTCGAGTTCTGCTCGACGACCTACGGCGTCACCTTCCCGGTGAACGACAAGGTCAAGGTCAACGGGCGCAACGCAGCCGAGCTGTACAAGGCCCTCAAGCAGACGGCGGATGCCGATGGCAAGGCGGGGCGGGTGGAGTGGAACTTCGAGAAGTTCCTCGTGCTGCCCGACGGCGACGTGCTGCGCTTCCGGCCCAAGCAGAAGCCGGACGCTCCCGAGATCGTGGAGGCGATCGAGGCGGCCCTGACCCGCTAGGCGGTCGCCTCTTCCGGCTCGACCTCGCCGCGCTTCGCCCACAGGTCGCGGAGCACGTTCTCGAAGGCCGCCGGCGGCTGCGCGCCGCTGATGCCGTACTGGCCGTCGATGACGAAGAACGGCACGCCCTGTATTCCGTACGCTCGGGCCTGAGCCTGATCCTGCCGGACGGCCGGAAGGTACCGCTCCGTCTCCAGCGCCTCGCGGGCGGCATCCGCGGCGAGCCCGACCTCCGTCGCGAGCGTGACGAGGTCGTCGACCCGCCCGACGTGCCTGCCCTCGGTGAAGTACGCCGACATGAGGCGCTCCTCCATCTCGTGCTGGAGGCCCTCGGCCTTCGCGAAGTGCAGCAGTTCGTGCGCCTTCACGGTGTTCGTGTGCTGGAGCAGGTCGAACCGGTACTCGAGACCGGCGTTCGCCGCGACGCCCGTGACGTTGGAGAGCATCTGCTCGACCTGTGCGCGCGGCATGCCCTTGTGCCCGGCGAGGAAGTCGATCTCGTCTCCGTCGAAGTCGACCGGGGTGTCGGGCGAGAGCTCGAACGAGTGGAAGGTGATGGTCACCTGTGGAGCGTCGTCATCGGATGCCGTGGCTTCGAGGCCCTTCTCGAGGTTGCGCTTGCCGATGTAGCACCAGGGGCAGGCGATGTCGGACCAGATGTCGATCGAGATGGGTTCAGTCACACTCCCATCAAACCGCATCCGCAGGAGAGCTATTCCGGTCGATAGGATTCTCGGATGCTCTCCGCCGACGATCCCCTGCCGATCCGGCCCGATCGGGTGCTGATCGCCGGCGTCTCAGGGTCGGGGAAAACCACCCTCGCCCGACGTATCGGCGAAGCGTGGGGATTACGACACGTCGAGATCGACGCGCTGTTCCACGGGCCGAACGGGAACCCGGACCGTGGAACATGCTCAACCGGGATCCCGAGAAGAACATCCTCGCCTGGCAGACGAAGACGCTGCGTCTCTGGGCCGAGCGTCTCCCCCTTCTCCAGGAGCAGTTCCCCCACCTCACCATCGTGCGGATGCGCCATCCGCGCGAGACCGAGGGGTGGCTGCGCGCTCAGGCGGACGCGTCCGGGGCGTCGACCGCCCCGCCGAAGCGCCGGTCGCGCGAGAGGTAGATGCCGATCGCACGCCACAGCTCCTCGCGCGAGAAGTCCGGCCACAGCGTGTCGAGGAACACCATCTCGGCGTACGCCGACTCCCACAGCAGGAAGTTCGACGTGCGCTGCTCCCCCGAGCTCCGCACGAACAGATCGACGTCGGGCATGTCGGGCACGTACAGGTGACGACGGATCATCTTCTCGCTGATCGCGCTGGGCTTCACCCGTCCTGCCGCGACATCCGCCGCGATCGCCCGCATCGCGTCGACCAGCTCGATGCGTCCTCCGTAGTTGACGCACATCGTGAGAGTCAGCACGTCGTTGCCGCGCGTCAGCTGCTCGGCGTACTGCAGCTCCTTGATGACGCTGCCCCACAGCCGCGGCTTGCGCCCCGCCCATCGCACCCGCACGCCCCACTCGTTGAGCTGGTCGCGTCGGCGGTGCAGCACGTCGCGGTTGTAGCCCATGAGGAAGCGCACCTCCTCGGGCGAGCGCGCCCAGTTCTCGGTCGAGAACGCGTAGACCGACAGGTGCTTCACCCCGGCCTGGATGGCACCGGCGACGACGTCGAGCAGCACCTCCTCCCCTGCCTTGTGCCCCTCGATGCGATTCAGTCCGCGGCGGTTCGCCCACCGGCCGTTGCCGTCCATCACGATCGCCACGTGCTCGGGCACGGCGGGGAAGTCGGGCGGCTGCACGCCCGTCCAGTCGAGCGGGCGGTAGGCCACGGCGTCCTTGTGGGTGTACGGCTTCGGGCTCACCGTGCCCCTTCCCCTCGGATGTCGGATACGTGGGACAACGAACGGATGCCGCGTTCCAGATGCCACTGGGCGTAGGCCGAGATCAGCCCCGACGCGGCGGCGGTGTCGGAAGGAGGCGCCGCGTCGATGACGTCCCATTCGCCGCGCATCAGGGAGCGCAGCAGCGACAGGGTCTTCTCCGCCACGCGCGGACTGCCCGCCGGGGCGTCATTGACGCACACCACCCCGCCCAGCTGTCCGACGAAGTGCGTGTGCGGCCCGGGTGCGGCGCAGCGCGCGCAGTCGTCGAGAGACGGGGCCCAGCCCGACAACGCCATCACCCGCAGCAGATAGGAGTCGAGGATGCTGCGCGGAACGTGCTCGCCGCGCGAGAGCGCCCTCAGGCCGCCGACCAGGAGCAGGTACTGCTCGGGGGTGGCCTCGGCGTCGCTGAGGCGGTCGGCCGTCTCGACCATGGCGTTCGCCGACGTGAAGCGGTCGTAGTGAGCGGCGATGTCGGTTCCGTAGGACCCGAGCGACTCGGCCTGCTGGACGATGTCGAGAGAGCGGCCCTGATAGAGCTGCACGTCGGCCACCATGAAGGGCTCGAGCCGCGAGCCGAACTTCGACGAGGTGCGACGCACGCCCTTCGCCACCGCGCGCACCTTGCCGTGCCGACGCGAGAGCATGGTGACGATGCGATCCGCCTCACCCAGCTTGTGGGTGCGCAGGATCACCACTTCGTCTCGGTACGTGGGCACCTCTCGATTATCCTCCGTGCGGAAGAATGGACGGGTGACCGAACCGCTCTTCACCATTCCGCTGTGGGCGGACCTTCTCGGCGTCGGTCTCGGCGGGGTGCAGGGTGCGCTTTTCGCGTCGGGGTTCCAGGGGCAGCGGCGGCTGGACTGGCTCGGCGTCGCCATCATCGGCATCATGATCGGCATGGGCGGCGGCCTCATCCGCGACATCCTGCTCGGACAGACCCCGGCCACGCTGCAGAGCAACTGGTACCTGCTGACCGCTGTGGGCGCCGCCCTGCTGGGCATGCTGCTCGCGGGACTCTTCACCCGACTGAACACCGTCATCGTCGTGCTGGACGCCGTGGTGATCGGCATGTTCGGCGCGTTCGGGACGAGCAAGGCCATCGCCCTCGGAATCCCACCCGTGCCCGCCGTGTTCATCGGGGTGTGCGCGGCCGTCGGCGGCAGCATCCTCCGCGACATGCTCATGGGACTCCCGACGGCGATCATGCACGTGGGCTCCCTCTACGCCGTCGCAGCGGGAGCGGGATGCACCTTCATCGTGATCGCGAACGCGTTCGGCGTGCCGATCACCCTCGCCGCGATCATCGGGATCGTCGTCACGGCGATCATCCGCGTGCTGGCTGTCAGCTTCGACGTGTCGCTGCCCGAGCAGCGGCGGCTCTACCGGCGCAAGGTCGCGGCCGAGACCGGCGCGATCGCGATCGTCAAGCCGCGCGACTGAACGCGGCCCGGGGGCGTGACCCCTGGGTCCCTGAGCGTGTCGAAGGGCGTGACCCCTGGGTCCCTGAGCTCGTCGAAGGGTCCTACGCGACGCTTCGACAGGCTCAGCGACCCAGGTCCGACAGGCTCAGCGACCCAGGTCGGACAGGCTCAGCGACCCAGGTCGGACAGGCTCAGCGACCCAGGAACTCAGACCGCGGCGAGCTCCGACTGGCGGGCACGGATCGAACGGTTCACGCCCGACACGATCGCCTTGAGCGACGCCGTCGAGATGTCACCGTCGATGCCGACGCCCCACAGCCGCTGGTCGCCGACCTGCAGTTCGACGTAGGCCGCAGCCTGCGCGTCGCCGCCGGCACTGAGCGCGTGCTCGACGTAGTCGTAGACGGTGATGTCGAAGCCCTGCGCGCGCAGCACCTCGACGAATGCGGCCACCGGGCCGTTGCCCGCACCCGCGACCGCGAGCTGCTGCTCGTCGTCGCGCAGCACCACGTCGAGCACGACCTCGCCGGACATGTCGCTGCGGGTCTGCGTGGCGAGCAGCTCGAAGCGTCCCCACTTGGCCGTGGCGTCGTCGGCGGGCAGGTACTCGTCGTTGAAGATCGACCAGATCTGGTCGGACGTGACCTCGCCGCCTTCGGCATCCGTCTTGGCCTGCACGACGCCTGAGAACTCGATCTGCAGCTTGCGGGGCAGGTCGATCGCGTGATCCGACTTCAGCAGGTAGGCGACGCCGCCCTTGCCGGACTGCGAGTTGACGCGGATGACCGCCTCGTACGACCGGCCGAGGTCTTTCGGGTCGACCGGCAGGTAGGGCACGGCCCACTCGATCTCGTCGACGGTCACGCCACGCGACTCGGCCGTCGCGGCCATCGCCTCGAACCCCTTCTTGATGGCGTCCTGATGCGAGCCGCTGAATGCGGTGAAGACCAGGTCGCCCGCCCAGGGGCTGCGCTCGGGCACGGGCAACTGGTTGCAGTACTCCACCGTGCGCTTGACCTGGTCGATGTCGCTGAAGTCGATCTGCGGATCGATTCCCTGGGTGAACATGTTGATGCCCAGTGCGACCAGGTCGACGTTGCCCGTCCGCTCGCCATTGCCGAACAGGCATCCCTCGATGCGGTCGGCGCCGGCCATGTAACCGAGCTCGGCGGCCGCGATCGCCGTGCCGCGGTCGTTGTGCGGATGCAGCGAGAGGATGACGTTCTCGCGGTGGTTCAGGTGCCGGCTCATCCACTCGATCGAGTCGGCGTAGACGTTCGGCGTGGCCATCTCGACGGTCGCCGGCAGGTTGATGATGACCTTGCGGTCGGGCGTCGGCTCGAAGACGTCGATGACCTGGTTGCAGACGTCGACCGCGAACTCGAGCTCCGTGCCGGTGTAGCTCTCGGGCGAGTACTCGTAGTACACCTTCGTGTCGGGGATGGTCTTCTCGAACTTCCGGCACAGGCGCGCACCCTCGAGCGCGATGTCGATGATGCCCTGCCTGTCGGTGCGGAAGACGACCTCGCGCTGCAGCACGCTGGTCGAGTTGTAGAGGTGCACGATGGCCTGCTTGGCGCCGGCGATCGATTCGTAGGTGCGCTCGATGAGGTGCTCGCGCGCCTGCGTCAGCACCTGGATCGTGACGTCGTCGGGGATCAGGTTCTCCTCGATGAGCTGGCGCACGAAGTCGAAGTCGGTCTGGCTCGCCGACGGGAAGCCGACCTCGATCTCCTTGTAGCCCATGCTCACGAGGAGCTCGAACATCACCCTCTTGCGCTCGGGCGACATGGGGTCGATGAGGGCCTGGTTGCCGTCGCGCAGATCGACGGCGCACCAGCGCGGGGCCTCGGTGATGCGGGCGTCGGGCCAGGTGCGGTCGGGCAGGTCGACGGCGATCTGCTCGTGGAACGGTCGGTACTTCTGGATCGGCATCGCGGACGGACGCTGAGTGTTCTTCATGGTGGGCTTCTTCTCTTCGTCAAGATGTACGGGCCAACACGAGCGCCGCGACGAGGAAGGCCCTAGCTCTCAGGACTCGTCGCGGCAGCTAAGAAGAAGCAGACCGCCGAAAGGCATGGGGCCATGCTAGCAGGCGTGCGGACCACGGATCGACCGTGGGCGGCGATCAGGCGGATGCCGTCACTTCGCCGGCGGGGACGAGGGCGAGCTTGCCGCCGGGGTGTCCGCCGGCGAGGATCTTCAGGGCGGCGGGCGCCTCTTCGAGAGGGAAGGTCTCGGCGACCGGCACGACCAGGTCGCCGTTCTGCGCGAGCGCGATGAGATCGGCGCGGACCTCGTCGCGGAATCGGGCGCTGTCCGGCATCGATCCGGCGATCGCGATGATGCCGTCGTCGCGCGCCCGGTCGAAGGCCGCGATCGTGACGATGCGACGCCGGTCGGCGATCAGTTCCAGCGAGACGTCGATCGCCTCCGCGGTGCCGACGGCGTCGAGCGCCGCCACGACGGCTCCGCCCGCCGCGGCGCGCGCGCGGTCCGACAGACCCGGGCCGTATTCGACGGGGATCCCGCCGAACTCCCGCACGACGTCGGCGCGCGCCGCACTCGCCGTGCCGATGACCCGCACGCCCCGGAGGGCCGCCTGCTGCAGCACGCTCACGCCCACTGCTCCCGACGCGCCGTGCAGCAGGACGGTCTCGCCGGGGGCGGCTCCGGTCACCCAGAGCATCTCGGCGGCGGTCGTCCCCGCCAGTAGGAGGTTCGCCGCTTCGGGGTGGCTCAGCGTGCTCGGCTTGACGAAGGCCTTCTCGGCGGGGATCGTGAGCTCCTCGGCGTAACCTCCGCTCACCCGGAACGCCACGACCTGATCGCCGACCTCCGCCGCTCCGGAGCCGATGCGGGTGTCCGGGCCGATCGCCACGATCTCGCCCGAGATCTCGTACCCGATGGCCACCGGAAGCTCCGTACCGGGTCGGGGCGCGGCGACGTGCTTCGCGTCTGCCGGGTTGACGCCGGCGGCACGCACACGAACCGTGATCTCTCCCTCGCCGGGCGCGGCGACGTCGTGCTCGACGAACTCCCAGCCGGAGGGGTCACCCCACGAGGGGGCGATCCAGTGACGGGCGCGACGCGGCATCATGTCAGAATCCGAGGCGGCCGAGCTGCTTCGGGTCGCGCTGCCACTCCTTGGCGACCTTCACGTGCAGCCCCAGGAAGACGCGGGTGCCCAGCAGCTCCTCGATGCCCGCGCGCGCCCGGGCGCCGACGTCGCGCAGCCGCTTCCCCTTGTGCCCGATGATGATCGCCTTCTGACTGTCGCGCTCCACGACGATCGAAGCATGCACGTCGGTGAGGTCGCTGTTCTCACGGGGCGCGATGTCGTCGATGATGACGGCGATGGAGTGCGGGAGCTCGTCGCGCACGCCGTCGAGCGCAGCTTCGCGGATCATCTCGGCGATGCGGTCCTCCTGCGACTCGTCGGTCGCGACACCCTCCGGGTACAGAGCCGGCCCCTCGGGCATCAGGCTCAGCACCTCGTCCGCGAGCACGTCGAGCTGGTCGCGGGTCAGCGCGGAGAGCGGGATGACCGCCGCCCAGTCCTCGCGGAGCGAATCGACCTCCATCAGCCTCTCGGCGATCTCGTCGCGGCCCGCGGCATCCGTCTTCGTCACGATCGCGATCTTCTTCGCGCGCGGGTATCCGTCGAGCGACGCGGCGATGCGCCGGTCGCCCGGTCCGACCTTCTCGGTCGCCGGCACGCAGAATCCGATCACGTCGACATCGCCCAGCACCTGCTCGACCAGGTCGTTGAGCCGCTCCCCGAGGAGGGTGCGCGGTTTGTGGATCCCCGGGGTGTCGACGATGACGAGCTGGCCGTCAGGCCGGTTGACGATGCCGCGGATGGCGCGGCGGGTCGTCTGCGGCTTCTCGCTGGTGATGGCGATCTTCTCGCCGACCAGGGCGTTGGTGAGCGTCGACTTCCCGACGTTCGGGCGCCCCACGAACGTCACGAACCCGCTTCTGCTCTCAGTCATCGCGCTCTCCCTCTTCCTGCGACGTCTCGGGCTCGTCCGCCGCGCGTTCGACGAACACCGTGGCGATGCCGCGGCCGCGGCCGCGGGATGCGCCTCCGGTGAGCACCAGACCCGACACGGTCGCCGTCGCGCCCGGCTGCGGCACCTGCTCGAGCTCCTTGCCCAGCAGCCCGCCGATCGAGTCGACGTCGTCGTCTTCGAGCTCGAGACCGAACAGGTCTCCGACGTCTTCCAGCGAGAGGCGGGCGCTGACGCGATACCGTCCGTCACCGAGCTCGACGACCTCGGCGGAGACCTGGTCGTACTCGTCCGAGATCTCACCGACGAGCTCCTCGATGAGATCCTCCAGCGTGACGAGTCCCGAGATGCCGCCGTGCTCGTCGATCACGAGGCACACGTGCACCGCGTCGCGCTTCATCTGCTGCAGCAGCGTCTCGGCGCGCATCGACTCCGGGACGAAGGTGGCCGGTCGCGCGATGGGACGGATGGATGCTGCGCGCCAGGCGCTGTCGTCGCGATACGCGAACTGCACGAGATCCTTCAGGTACAGCACGCCGACCACGTCGTCGGCCTCGTCGTCGACGACCGGCATGCGCGAGACGCCCCGGTGGAGGAAGAGCGACATCGCCTCGTCGGTGGTCGCCGTGGCGTCGACCGTGACCATCTCGGTGCGCGGCACCATCACGGCGCGCACGAACTGGTCGGTGAAGTCGAACACCGAATGGATGAGGTCGCGGTCGTCCTCCTCGATCAGGTCGTTCGACGCCGCCTCGTCGACCATGTTGAGGAGCTGATCCTCGCTGGTGAAGGAGCTGCGTCCTCCTCCGGGGGTGACGCGCTTGCCCAGCACGACGAGACCCTGCGCGATCGGTCCGAGGATGATCCGCAGCGCCCGCACGATCGACGCGCTTCCGCGGATCATGCCCTCGGCGTGCTGTCGCCCGAAGGCCCGCGGACTCGCCCCGACCAGCACGAACGTGATGCCGGTCATCAGCACCGCGGCCGCGAGCATCGCCAGCCAGTTGTTCTCGATGAGGATCGTGAAGGCCACGGTGACCAGCACGGCCGCGGTGACCTCGGCCAGGACCCGGATGAACGCCACGGCGTTGACGTGCGCATCGAGGTCGCCGGCGATCCGCCCGAGCGCCTTCGCCCGGCGCCCCTCGGTCGACATCTCCTCCAGGGTGGCCCGGGAGACGACTCCGTAGGCGGCGTCGATCGCCGACATCAGGCCTCCGAACGCCACCAGCAGCACGGCGGCGATGAGCAGGAGGGTCGCGGTCATCGTCGGCGCTCGGCCGCGGCGAAGCCCTGGATGAGCTCCTTCTGCAGACCGAACATCTCACGCTCCTCGTCGGGCTCGGCGTGATCGAATCCGAGCAGGTGCAGCAGTCCGTGCGTCGTCAGCAGGATCAGCTCGTCCATGAGGCTGTGTCCGGCGGCCTGCGCCTGGGCCTCGGCGACCTGCGGGCAGAGCACGATGTCGCCCAGCAGACCGGGCGGCGTCGGGCGATCCTCGCTGCCGGGTCGCAGCTCGTCCATCGGGAAGCTCAGCACGTCGGTGGGCCCGGGCTCGTCCATCCACTGCACGTGGAGGGCCTCCATGGCGCCCTCGTCGACGAGCACGATCGCCACCTCGGCATCCGGGCTGACGTGCAGCTGCGCGAGGTTGAAATCGGTCAGCCGCTGCAGAACGGTCTCGTCGACGTCGATGGCCGACTCGTTGTTGATCTCGATCATGCCTGTGCTCGTTTCATCAGGAGAGGCCTCGTTTCGGCATCCGATCGCGCGGGCCCGGGCGCTGGCCACCGCGCCGCTCGGTCCGTGCATCCGGTCCCTGAGCCTGTCGAAGGGCCGCGGCCTGCTCCCGCTCATACCGCTGCGCCGTGCGCTTCTCGTCGTACTCGCTGTACGCGTCGACGATCCGGCCGACCAGCGAATGACGCACGACGTCGTCGCTGGTCAATCGGGAGAAGTGGATGTCGTCGATCCCGTCGAGAACCCGCGTCACGAGTCGCAGGCCCGACGCACCCTGCGGAAGGTCCACCTGCGTGATGTCGCCGGTCACCACCATCTTCGTGCCGAAGCCGAGGCGCGTCAGGAACATCTTCATCTGCTCGGGGGTCGTGTTCTGCGCCTCGTCGAGCACCACGAAAGAGTCGTTCAGCGTACGCCCGCGCATGTACGCCAGCGGAGCGACCTCGATCGTGCCCGTGGCCATGAGCCGAGGGACGATCTCGGGGTCCATCATCTCGTTGAGCGCGTCGTACAGAGGCCGCAGGTAGGGGTCGATCTTGTCGGTCAGCGTCCCCGGCAGGAATCCGAGGCGCTCCCCCGCCTCGACGGCCGGACGGGTGAGGATGATGCGTGTCACCTCCTTGCGCTGCAGAGCCTGCACGGCCTTGGCCATCGCGAGGTAGGTCTTGCCCGTTCCGGCGGGACCGATGCCGAAGACGATCGTGTTCTCCTCGATCGCGTCGACGTACTCCTTCTGCCCGAGGGTCTTCGGGCGGATCACCCTGCCGCGGGTGGAGAGGATGGCCTCGCCCAGCACCTCGCTCGGTCGGAGTCCGCCGTCCTGGCGGAGCATACGGGCCGAACTCGACACATCGCTCGGGGCGAGGTCGTGGCCCGCCTTCGTCATCGCGAGCAGTTCGTCGACCAGATTCTTCGCCGCCGCGACCGCCTCGTGGCCGCCGCTCAGCGTGATCTCGTTGCCGCGCACCAGCACCTGCACGTCGCGGTGCTCCTTCTCGAGCATCCGCAGCAGCCGGTCCTGCGGGCCGAGCAGCTGCACCATGGCGACGCCGTCGGCGTAGATCTTCTCGACCGCCTCGGGCGCGGGGGCTCCCAGGCGACGCTCCTGCGGTTCGGGGTTGTCAGGCACCGACGCTCTTCTCTGTCAGTCCCCCGGCCAGCACATGGGCGTGGACGTGGAAGACGGTCTGTCCGGCGTTCGCGCCGGTGTTGAAGACGAGGCGGAAGTCGCCGTCGTCGGTGTGCTGCGCCGCGAGCTCGCGGGCGAACGAGACGATCTCGGCCAGAAGCTCCGGGTCGCCGGAGGCGAGTTCCGCCACGTCGCGGTACTCGGCGGTCTTGGGGATCACCAGCAGGTGCATCGGCGCCTGCGGAGCGATGTCGCGCACGGCGAACACGCGATCTGTCTCACCGATGATCTCGGCCGGGATCTCCCCGTTCAGGATGCGCGTGAAGATCGAGGGTTCCGTCATGCTCTCCAGTCTACTGACGGCCCCGACGTCGGGTCGGGGCGCGCCCCGTCGAAGGTCCCTGAGCCTGTCGAAGGGTCCCTGAGCCTTTCGATGGGTCCCTGAGCCTGTCGATGGGTCCCTGAGCCTGTCGATGGGTCCCTGAGCCTGTCGATGGGTCCCTGAGCCTGTCGATGGTTCCCTGAGCCTTTCGATGGGTCCCTGAGCCTGTCGATGGGTCCCTGAGCCTGTCGAAGGGTCACCAGCGGCCGAGTGCGACCGACAGCACCGCGATGGCCGCCGGGCCGGCCGTCGACGTCCTCAGCACGGTCTCGCCGAGGAGCACGCGCTCCGCGCCGGCCGTCGTCAGACGATCGAGCTCGTCGGCGGAGATGCCGCCCTCGGGACCGACCACCAGCACGAGGTCGCGTCCGTCCGGGTGCAGCTCGGAGAGACGGACGGATGCCGTGGGGTCGAGCAGCAGCATCCGCTCCTCGGCGGCCCGCCCGGCGAGCTGCGCCGTGGTCACCGGAGCGCCGACCATCGGCACCCACGCGCGGTGCGCCTGCTTCGCCGCCTCGCGCACGATGGTGGTCCACCGCTCACGTCCCTTCGCGGCCTTCGGTCCCTCCCAGCGGGAGACGCTGCGCGCCGCCTGCCACGGGACGATCTCGTCGACGCCGAGTTCGCAGGCCGCCTGCACGGCGAGCTCGTCGCGGTCGCCCTTCGCGAGCGCCTGGACGAGCGTGATGCGCGGCGAGGGAGACGCGGTCTCCTCCCGAGCGGTCACGCGCACGTCGACCCGGCCGGGCGACACCTGCTCGGCCGCGCCGGTCAGCCACACCCCGGCGCCGTCTCCGACGGTCACCGCCTCGCCGACGCGCAGGCGCCGCACCACCGCCGCATGCTTCGCCTCGGCGCCGGTCAGCGTCACGACGTCGCCGACGGCGGCGCCGGTCGCCGTCTCGACGAGGAAGTGCAGGGCCACGATCAGTGCGCGCGGAAGCGATCGCGGAGCTTCGAGAACAGCCCCTGCTGGAACTGCGCCAGCTGCGGAGCCGGCGCCTTGGCCTTCTTCGCGAAGTCCTCGATGAGGGCGCGCTGCGCCGAGTCGAGCCTGGTCGGCGTCACCACCTGCACGCCGACGCGCAGATCACCGCGCTGGGTGCCGCGCAGCGGCGTGATGCCGCGCCCCTTGATCGTCAGCACGTCGCCCGACTGCACACCGGGGCGGATCTCGAGCTCGACCTCGCCGTCGAGCCCCTGGATCGAGGTCTCGGTGCCGAGGATGGCGTCGGTCATGGCGACTTCGAGAGTCGCCAGCAGGTCGTCGCCCTCGCGGCTGAACGCCGGGTGCGCGTTGACCGTCACCTCGACGTAGAGGTCGCCGTTCGGACCGCCGGCCCGGCCGACCTCGCCGGAGCCGGGCAGCTGCAGGCGGAGTCCGGTCTCGACGCCGGCGGGGATGTCGAGCGACACCGTGCGACGCGACCGCACGCGTCCTTGCCCGCCGCAGGTGCCGCACGGGTACGGGATGGTCGTCCCGTAGCCCTCGCAGGTGCCGCAGGGCTGCGAGGTGACGACGTTGCCGAGCAGGCTGCGCACCTGTCGCTGCACATGCCCGGTGCCCCCGCAGATGTCGCAGGTCACCGGCGAGGTGCCCTCCTGGCAGCACGAGCCATGACAGGTCTCGCACAGCACGGCCGTGTCGACCTCGATGTCGCGGTGGGCGCCGAAGACCACGTCGCCCAGATCGAGCGAGACCCGCACCAGCGCATCCTGACCGCGCTCACGGCGCGACCGCGGCCGTCCGCCGCGGCCACCGCCCTGAGCGGCGCCGAAGAACGTCTCGAAGATGTCGCCGAAGCCGCCGAATCCGCCGAAGCCGCCTGCTCCGCCCTCGCCGCCGCCCATGTCGTAGCGGCGCCGCGAGTCCTCGTCGCTCAGCACGTCGTAGGCGTGGGTGACGAGCTTGAACTTCTCCGCCGCGTCGTC
The DNA here is from genome assembly GCF_047246685.1 of Microbacterium martis. Taxonomy (NCBI): domain Bacteria; kingdom Bacillati; phylum Actinomycetota; class Actinomycetes; order Micrococcales; family Microbacteriaceae; genus Microbacterium; species Microbacterium martis. Next base: position 1,423,938 of record NZ_JBFOKT010000001.1, read on the forward strand.
GCCCGGGTTCACATCCGGGTGCAGCTGGCGCGCCAATCGCCGATACGCCTTCTTGATCTCATCGGTGGATGCGTCCCGGGACACCCCGAGAATCTCATAGTGGTCGGCCACGATCGCCTTTCTGCGTGTGATCTCGTGCGGCCCCCGCGTCAGCGGGCGGCCTCGTCTTCGTCGAGCATCCGCGACAGGTAGCGGGCGACCGCCCGCGCCGCCGCGAGATTGCTCGGATAGTCCATGCGGGTGGGTCCCATCACGCCGACGCGCGCCGTGCCGCTCGGGGCGGCGTAGTTGCTGGCGACGATCGACGCCTCACCGAGCCCGAACGGCGCGTTCTCGGTGCCGATGCTCGCCGCGAGACCATGCTCGTCGGTGACCATCTCGCTCATCAGGCGCAGCAGCGTGACCTGTTCCTCGATCGCCTCGAGAAGCGGATGGATGCTGCCGCGGAAGTCGTGCTCCCGTCGCGCGAGCGTGGCGGCGCCGGCCATCACGAGCCGCTCCTGCCGGAACTCGCCGAGCTCTTCGATCACGACCGCGGCGAGGGTGCGAAGTGCGGTATCCTGCGGCCGGTCCTCGACGGCGATGAGATTCTGCAGCCGCTCCGCCGCATCGCTGACCGCCTGACCGGTGATGAGTGACGACAGCCGCGCGCGGAGCAGCGCGACGTCGGATTCGTCGACGTCGACCGGCAGCGGGGTGACGCGCTGCGACACGCCGCCCGCATCGGTGACGAGGACGATGAGCATGCGGTTCGGGGCGAGAGGCACGAGCTCGAGGTGCGTCAGATGCGCCCGGGCGAACGACGGGTACTGGGCGAGCGCGACCTGTCCGGTGAGCTGCGTGAGCACCCGCACCGTGCGGATCATGAGGTCGTCGAGATCGGCGGGCGCGGTGAGGAACGACTCGATCGCCGTGCGCTGCGCGACGCTGAGCGGCCGCAGCTGGGCGAGGTGGTCGACGAAGACCCGATATCCCTTGTCGGTGGGAACGCGGCCCGATGAGGTGTGCGGGGCGGTGATCAGCTCTTCGTCCTCGAGCAGCGCCATGTCGTTGCGGATCGTCGCCGCCGACACCCCGAACGCGTAGCGGTCGACGATCGAGCGGCTGCCGACGGGCTCGTGCGTCTCGACGTAGTCCTGCACGATCGCTCGGAGGACCTGGAGCCCTCGCTCTGAGACCATGGCCTTCCCCTTCCGCTCGCTCCCGGACGCTCGTTGGCACTCTGACGTCCCGAGTGCCAATCCTACCGCGCGCAGCAGACGAAGCTCTGAGTCAGTCGGCCAGTTCGCGCACCACGGCGTCGGCGAGCAGCCGCCCGCGCAGTGTCAGCTGGATCCGGCCGCGGATCGCGGCTGCGGGATCGACCAGTCCGTCCGCGATCAGGCCCGCCACCCGAGTCCTCTTCGCCGACGGGAGATGGTCGATCGCGATGCCCTCGCGGATGCGGCTCTGCAGCAGGATCCGCTCCAGCATCCGCGATTCCTCGTCGGGGCGCTCCGTGCCGGCGGCGGGCGATTCGGATGCCGCGAGCCGCTGCGCGTATGCGGCCGGATGCTTGACGTTCCACCAGCGCAGCCCGGCGACGTGGCTGTGCGCGCCAGGCCCGAAGCCCCACCAGTCGCTCCCCCGCCAGTACGCCAGGTTGTGCCTCGAGCGGTCCGCGGTCGTGCGGGCCCAGTTGCTGACCTCGTACCACTCGAATCCCGCGGACGCGAGACGGCTGTCGGCCAGCTCGTACATGTCGGCCTGCAGGTCGTCGTCAGGCGTCGGCACCTCGCCGCGCCGGATCTGACGGGCGAGCTTCGTGCCGTCCTCGATGATGAGCGCGTAGGCCGAGATGTGGTCGGACTCGAGCGCGAGCGCAGCGTCGAGCGACGCCTCCCAGTCACCCAGCGACTCGCCAGGCGCGCCGTAGATCAGATCGACGCTGACGTCGAGCCCGGCGTCCTTCGCCGCGGCGACCGCCGTTCGCACGTTGTCGGGGCGATGCGTGCGGTCGAGGGCGGCCAGCACGTGCGGCACGGCCGACTGCATGCCGATCGACAGGCGGTTCACGCCGGCTGCGGCGAGCGTGCGGGCGACCTCGGGGGTGACCGTGTCGGGGTTGGCCTCGACCGTCACCTCGGCGCCGTCGACCAATCCGAAGCCGGATGCCGCGGCGTCGAGCATCCGCCCCAGATCGCCTGCCGGCAGCAACGTCGGCGTTCCGCCGCCGAAGAACACCGTGTCCATCGGGCGCAGCGCTCCCGCCTCGGACAGCACCCGATGGGCGAGCGCGATCTCTCCGACGAGGGTGTCGGCGTAGGCGTCCTGCGTCGCTCCGCGGAGTTCGCTCGACGTGTAGGTGTTGAAGTCGCAGTAGCCGCATCGCACGCGGCAGAAGGGCACGTGCAGATACGCCGAGAACGGAACCGCGGTGTCGATCGGGAGGTCGCCGGGTAGGCGCCCGTCGGACGGCGCGGGATCACCGAGCGGGAGTAGTCCCGCCATCAGAGTGGCGTCGGCATCAGACGGGCGTCGCGTACAGCGGCGAGATGGCGCGGAGGTAGCGAGCGAACAGCTCACGACGGCGGCGCTTCACGAGCGCCGGGACGAGGCGGTAGAGGAAGGAGTTCGGCGCGTCGAAGGCGCGCACCGTGAACCACACCTCGTCATTGTCTTCGCGCCATTCGACGTCGAACGACTCCTCGCCGCTGACCACCGAGCCGCCGACCGTCCCGAGCACGAAGCCGATGCGCCGCGTCTCCTCCGTGACCGAGATGACCCGCAGTTCGGCGTCGGCGCGCATGCCGCCGATGCGTCCCTTCAGGTGGAGGGTCATGCCGGCGCCGACGAACGGCGTGCCCTCGGCGTCGTACCGCGGCTCGACGTCGCGCTTGCTCGGCGCGATGGGATTGCCCTCGGCGTCGAAGCTCACCCCGGCGTAGGCGGGGCCGGGAGCCGGGCGCACGTCTTCGATCGAGAGGCCGGCGGCGCGCTGGGCGGTCCACGACAGCAGTGCCTCCCCCGCCGTCTGGAAGCGCTCGACGCCGCTGCCGATCCGCCACGACTCTTCCGCGGGAACGCTCCGCTCCGGCGGGTACTGCATCAGATCGGGCGCGTGGGTGGCACCCACGGCCGCATAGTCCACCGTGTCGTCTCGGAAAGTCCCGCGCCGCATGGGTTCCAGCCTACTTCGGCTTCCCTGGGTGGTCACCCTCGGTCCCCGAGCCCGTCGAAGGGCCCCTGGGTCCCTGAGCCTGTCGAAGGGCCCCTGGGTCCCTGAGCCTGTCGAAGGGCCCCAGGTCCCTGAGCCCGTCGAAGGGCCCTGGGTCCCTGAGCCCGTCGAAGGGCCCTGGGTCCCTGAGCCTGTCGAAGGGCCCTGGGTCCCTGAGCCTGTCGAAGGGCCCTGGGTCCCTGAGCCTGTCGAAGGGCCGGTACGACTTTTCCACAGGGCCGTCCGCATCGCGCCTCCCGCGACAGACTGAGTCATGCCCTGGACCTACATTCTCGAATGCCGTGACGGCTCGTTCTACACCGGAAGCACCAACGGAGAGCTGGAATCGCGCGTGTGGGAGCACAATCACGACGACGAGTTCGCCGCGACGTTCACGCGCAAGCGTCGCCCGGTCTCGCTCGTCTACGCGGAACGATTCGACACCGTAGATGCAGCGTTCCGGCGGGAGAAGCAGATCCAGGGCTGGAGTCGTGCGAAGAAGCAGGCACTGATCGAGTTGCGCGGTCGGGATCTGCCGCGGCTGTCGAGGAATCGCGCAGCCGACGCTTCGACAGGCTCAGCGACCCAACCGGGGCACGGCTCAGCGACCCAACCGGGGCACGGCACACCCACCCCGTCCGGCAACGCTTCGACAGGCTCAGCGACCCAACCGGGGCACAGCTCAGCGACCCAACCAGGGCACGGCTCAGCGACCCAACCGAGGCACGGCTCAGCGACCCAACCAGGGCACGGCACACCCACCCCGTCCGGCAACGCTTCGACAAGCTCAGCGACCCAACCAGGGCACGGCTCAGCGACCCAACCGGGGCACGGCTCAGCGACCCGACCGCGACGCCTGGGTCCCTGAGCCTGTCGAAGGGCCGTCACACCTCGGCGGCGGCATCCTGCACGATGCGGACGTAGCGGTCGTGCGCCCGGCGCTGCAGGAGGCGAAGAGCCGGCGAGACGAGCATCCAGAACCAGGTCGACGACCGCGAGACCGACCGCGCCGAGAACCATCCGTCGTCGTCGAGCCGGAATGACTCCTCGCCGTAGATCGGGTGCCCCGGCCGCGTCTCGTAGCCGAAGCCCCGCGCATCCGCCCAGACGACGCGAACGGGCTCGGAGAAGCGCATGCCGAGCAGACGAGCGACCAGAACGCCCTCCGCATCGGGAACCGGAGCGTCCGACGGCACCTCGAACCCAGCCCGCCGCTTGAACTCCCACGAGCTCACGAGAGCGGCGACCCGCGCGTGCGCCTCGGGCGACACGCGCGCCCGACGCTCCGACGCCGTCATCCCCGGGGGCACGGCGACGAGCGGATGCCGCGTGATGCCGCGCCCGTACGCCGGCAGGCGCACGGCTACTTCTTGTCCTTGCCCTCGACGTCGCCGGAGAGCGCGGCGATGAACGCCTCCTGGGGAACCTCGACGCGACCCACCATCTTCATGCGCTTCTTCCCCTCCTTCTGCTTCTCGAGGAGCTTGCGCTTACGGGTGATGTCACCGCCGTAGCACTTCGCGAGCACGTCCTTGCGGATCGCGCGGATCGTCTCGCGGGCGATGATGCGCGCGCCGATCGCCGCCTGAATCGGCACCTCGAACTGCTGGCGAGGGATGAGCTTGCGCAGCCGCTCGGCCATCATCGTGCCGTACGAGTAGGCCTTGTCGCGGTGCACGATCGAGCTGAAGGCGTCGACCTTCTCCCCCTGCAGGAGGATGTCGACCTTGACGAGGTCGGCCTCCTGCTGACCGGCCGGCTCGTAGTCCAGCGATGCGTAGCCCTGGGTCTTCGACTTCAGCTGGTCGAAGAAGTCGAAGACGATCTCACCGAGCGGCATCATGTACCGCAGTTCGACGCGCTCCTCGGAGAAGTACTCCATGCCGAGCAGCGAGCCGCGGCGCGACTGGCACAACTCCATCACGGTGCCGACGTAGTCCTTCGGCAGCAGGATCGCCGCCTTCACCATCGGCTCCGAGACCGAGCCGATGCGCCCGTCGGGGTACTCGCTGGGATTGGTGACCGTAACCGTCTCGCCGGTGTCCGACGTCAACACCTCGTAGATCACGCTCGGCGCGGTGGTGATCAGGTCGAGGCCGAACTCGCGCGACAGACGCTCGGTGACGATCTCGAGGTGGAGCAGTCCGAGGAAGCCGCAGCGGAAGCCGAATCCGAGCGCGACCGAGGTCTCGGGCTCGTACTGCAGCGAGGCATCCGACAGCTTGAGCTTGTCGAGAGCCTCGCGCAGCTCGGCGTAGTCGCTGCCGTCGATCGGATAGATCCCCGAGAACACCATCGGCTTCGGGTCGGTGTACCCCGCGAGAGGATCGGATGCCGGCTTCCGGGCGTTCGTGATCGTGTCGCCGACCTTCGACTGGCGCACGTCCTTCACACCGGTGATGAGGTACCCGACCTCGCCCACGCCCAATCCCTTGGTCGGCGTCGGCTCGGGGCTCGACACGCCGACCTCGAGCGCTTCGTGGTTCGCGCCCGTCGACATCATCTGGATGCGCTCGCGCGGAGAAAGGCTGCCGTCCACCATCCGCACGTAGGTCACCACGCCCCGGTAGGCGTCATACACCGAGTCGAAGATCATCGCGCGCGCCGGAGCATCGGCGTCTCCGACCGGGGCAGGGATCTCCTGCACCAGACGATCGAGCAGGTCTTCGACGCCGACGCCGGTCTTGCCGGAGACGCGCAGCACGTCGTCGGGATCGCCGCCGATGAGCGACGCCAGCTCCTTGGCGTACTTCTCGGGATCGGCGGCCGGCAGGTCGATCTTGTTCAGCACAGGAATGATGTGCAGGTCGTTCTCGAGGGCGAGGTAGAGGTTCGCCAGCGTCTGCGCCTCGATGCCCTGGGCCGCGTCGACGAGCAGGATCGCGCCTTCGCAGGCGGCGAGCGAACGCGACACTTCGTACGTGAAGTCGACGTGGCCGGGGGTGTCGATCATGTTCAGGGCGAACACGTCCTCCGGTCCCTGAGCCTGCCGAAGGGCCCACGGCATCCGCACCGCCTGGCTCTTGATGGTGATCCCGCGCTCGCGCTCGATGTCCATGCGGTCGAGGTACTGCGCGCGCATGTCGCGATCAGCCACGACACCGGTGATCTGCAGCATCCGGTCGGCGAGGGTCGACTTGCCGTGATCGATGTGGGCGATGATGCAGAAATTGCGGATCTGCGCGGGCGGCGTCGCGGCAGGCTGAAGCGGAGTGAGGGCGCGTGGTGACATGTCCCGTCGATTCTACGGTCAGGTCCGCCTAATGCCCGATTCCGGTATACCGGTGATATTCTGCCCAGGTTGCCCGGGAGACATCCGTGACACCGGATCCCGTGAGCGATAGGACTCCGTCACAGACCACGTGATGTCGTCGATCGCGCAGAATGGCGGATGGTGGTTGAATAACTACCCGGCTCAGCGTTGCGTCGGCAGATCCCGAGCGCGTCTGTAAAAGAGAAAGAATCAACACCTTGATCAAGTATCTCGTGCGCCGGGCAGCAGGCTGGCTGCTCATGATCGTCGTCGCCACGAACATCACGTACTTCCTGGCGTGGGGCTTTCTCGATCCGAGGAGCAACTACGTCGGTCGTCGTCCGCCGCTCACCGAAGAGCAGATCGTCAACACCCTCGAGCCCCGCAACCTCAGCGATTCGGTTCCCCTCATCGAACGGTGGTGGACCTGGCTCACCGGCATCGTCCTCCGGTGGGATTGGGGAGTCAGTCCGACCGGCGGTTCTGTCAACGAGCAGGTCGCGTACCGCATGTGGGTCAGCGCGGAGCTCGTGCTCGGCGCGACCATCCTGACGACGATCCTCGGAATCGCGCTCGGAGTCTACACAGCGTCGCGCCAGTACAAGCTCGCGGATCGCATCGGTCAGGCGACCAGCATCATCACGCTCAACATCCCCATCGTGGTCGCCGCTTTCGGAATCGTGCTCCTCGCGATCGGCCTCAACAACGCCACCGGCGTCCGTATCTTCTACGTGACCGGCAACGCCAGCCGCGGAGTCGAAGGCTTCTTCCCCGTGTTGATAGACGTGTTGCAACACCTGACGCTGCCGACCGTGGCACTGGTGCTCACGGGCTACGCATCGATTCACTTCCTGCAACGTTCTCTGCTTCTCGACAACATCAACGCGGACTACGTCCGCACCGCGCGGGCGAAGGGCTTGACGAAGCAGCAGGCGATCCGCAAGCACGCTCTGCGCACATCTCTCATCCCCGTCGCCACACAAGTCGCCTTCACGATCCCCGCCATCTTCACCGGCGCCGTCCTCACCGAGACGATCTTCGCGTGGAACGGGATGGGCAAATACTTCATCGATGCGATCACGAAGAACGACATCCATGGAACCGTGGCCATCGCGGCCTTCGGTGCCGTTCTGACAGCCATCGGCGCCATCCTCGCCGACATCGCCGTCGTCGTACTCGATCCTCGAGTGAGAGTGAGCTGACATGAGCACCGAAATGATCGACCCGACCATGCACCCTGAGGCGCGGCCTGCGCCGGTCGAGACGACGAAGGTCGCGGCGAAGCGGCTGTCGAAGTGGACCCTCTACTCCCGACGCTTCGCCCGCAACAAAGGAGCGGTCGCCGGCCTGGTGATCTTCGTGGCGCTCGTGCTCTTCGCGGTCATCGGCCCGTTGGTCGCTCGATACGACCACATCGAGCTCGACTTCCTCGCGTTGAGCATGGGACCCAGCCCCGAGCACTGGTTCGGGACGAACAACGCGGGCAACGACCTCTTCGCTCAGGTCGCCGTCGGCCTGCAGCGCTCGCTGATGATCGCGATCACGGTCTCGATCGGTGTCACCATCGTCTCTGCGCTCGTCGGAACCGCCGCCGCGTACTTCGGCGGATGGACCGAACGCATCACCCTGCTCGTCATCCACTTCATGATGGTCATCCCGAGCTTCCTCATCCTCGCGATGATCTCCAACAAGTCGGGCGGTGACTGGCGAGTCATCGCACTCATCATGATCTTCGTCATCGGGTGGTACTTCCCCGCCCGCGTGATCTGGACCCTGGCTCTGTCGCTCCGCGAGCGCGAGTACGTCAGCGCCGCCCGGTACATGGGCGTCCGCGGCATGCGGATCGTGGTCCGTCACCTCCTACCGAACATCGGTTCCCTCCTGGTGATCAACTTCACTCTCGGCGTGGTGAACGCCGTGGTGACGGAGACAGGACTCTCGTTCCTGGGGTTCGGTGTGAAGATCCCGGATGTCTCCCTCGGCGCACTCATCGGTGCCGGGTCGAGCTCGCTCACGACGGCGCCGTGGCTCTTCTACTTCCCCGCGGCGGCTCTCACCCTTCTCACGGTGTCGATGGCGCTGGTCGCCGATGGCCTGCGCGACGCCCTCGATCCGACTTCGGCAGCTGGAGGCCGAGCATGAACAACGTACTCTCCGTCCGAGACCTCACCGTCAGCTTCCCCTCGGAAGCGGGGCGGGTCGACGCCGTGCGCGGTGTCTCGTTCGACCTCGAAGCCGGCAAGACCCTCGGGATCGTCGGCGAGTCGGGATCCGGCAAGTCGGTGACCTCGCTGGCGATCATGGGTCTGCTCGACGAGAACGCGAAGGTCTCGGGCTCGATCATGTACGAAGGCCAGGAGCTGCTCGGCATGAGCGACAGGCAGCTTTCCATGATCCGCGGCAACGGCATGTCGATGGTCTTCCAGGATCCGCTGACATCCCTGACACCGGTCTTCACGATCGGCGACCAACTCATCGAGGCGCTGACGGTGCATCGGAGACTGTCGAAAAAGGACGCCTGGGATCGCTCGGTCGAACTCTTGCAACTGGTCGGGATCACTGAGCCCGAGCGACGGATGAAGTCGTTCCCGCATGAGTTCTCCGGCGGGATGCGCCAGCGCGTCGTGATCGCGATCGCCATGGCGAACAACCCGAAGCTCATCATCTGCGACGAGCCGACCACGGCGCTGGACGTGACGATCCAGGCGCAGATCCTCGACCTCATCGGGAAGGCGCAGCGAGAGACGGGCGCCGCGGTCATCATGATCACCCACGACATGGGCGTCGTGGCCCGCACGGCTGACGACGTGATGGTCATGTACGCCGGCAAACCCGTCGAGCAGGCACCCGTGCATGAGCTCTTCCACAAGACGCGGATGCCGTACTCTATCGGCCTTCTCGGCGCCATTCCTCGCGTGGACAAGTCGGAGAAGGAACCGCTCACGCCGATCAAGGGGAACCCTCCCCTGCTGATCGATCTGCCCGACGCGTGTCCGTTCGCCGACAGGTGCCCGATCGCCCTCGACGCCTGCAGGGCGCAGGAGCCGGCCCTTCTTCCCGTGTCCACCGGCTCGGGGGACATGCATCGCGCAGCCTGCATCCGCGCGGACGAGATCGAAGACGGCGGCCTCCTCGGCGGCCTTCCTGTCTATCCCGTGCGAGAGATCCCAGACAGCGCGCTGGCACTCGTTCCGCGCGAGCAGAGGGCCGCGACGCTCGAAGTCAAGAACCTCACCAAGACCTTCCCCTTGCTCAAGGGCGCGTTCCTCAAGCGCAAGGTGGGCGAGGTGCATGCCGTCAAGGGAATCAGCTTCGACGTGCGCGAAGGTGAGACGATGGCCATCGTGGGCGAGTCGGGAAGTGGCAAGACCACGACCCTGCTGCAGATCATGGACATGGTCAAGCAGACCGACGGCGACATCGTGATCGCCGGAACGAGTGTCAACGAGATCCAGAATCACAAGGTCGAGCGACAGCTGCGTCGCGACATCCAGATCGTGTTCCAAGACCCGATGGGTGCTCTCGATCCCCGCATGACCGTGGCCGACATCATCGCCGAGCCGCTGTTCGCCATCGGCACGCCGAAAGAGGAGGCGCACCAGCGCGTCGACGAGCTGATGGATCTCGTCGGCCTCAATCCCGCGCACAGCGACCGCTTCCCTCAAGCGTTCTCGGGCGGTCAGCGTCAGCGCATCGGCATCGCCCGTGCCCTGTCGACAAACCCCAAGATCGTCGTGCTGGACGAGCCGGTCTCCGCCCTGGATGTGTCGATTCAGGCCGGCGTGATCAATCTCCTCGACGAGCTAAAGGCGAAGCTCGGTCTCTCCTACCTTTTCGTCGCGCATGACCTCTCGGTGGTCCGCCACATCGCCGATCGCGTGGCCGTGATGTACCTGGGCGACTTCGTCGAGCACGGTGATGTGGACGACGTGTTCGAGAACCCACAGCATCCCTATACCCAGGCGCTGCTGTCGGCCATCCCCGTTCCGGACCCCGACATCGAGCGCAACCGCCAGCGGGTGATCTTCGATGCCGAGACGATGAGCACCAAACCGCTGCTCGTCTGAGCGGCAGCCGTGAGACCGGATGCCACGAGGCGCGGATCACCGTCCGATAACAGTTAGGGAGTATTCACTTCTGACCGATGTCGTAGGCCGAGACACGAACTATCCTCCCCTTATGACACGCCGAAAGGCGGAAGGAGCACCATGAAGCACAAGAAGTTGATGGGGGCTGTCGCGATCGGCGGCGTCCTCGCCCTCGCCCTAGCCGGATGCGCTAGCGGGTCCGGCGACACCGGCGGCGGGGACAACGGCGGCGGCGAAGCCGTCGAGACCAAGGCAGCCGACTACAACCCGCAGGATCGGGAGAACCTTCAGGAGGGCGGGGAGGTCAACTTCCCGATCAACGAGGTTCCGGAGCAGCTGAACGCCTTCAACAGCGACGGCAGCGCCGACACTCAGCGCCTCTGGTCGTGGTACATGCCGCAGGTCCTCCTGGTTTCGCCCGAAGGCGAGGTCACGAAGAACGACGCCTATCTCGACGCCTACGAGATCGGCGAGAAGGACGGCAACACCACCATCACGTTCACGTTCACGGACGAGGCGCACTTCAACGACGGAACAGCCATGGACTGGACCGCCATCGAGGGAACCTGGAAGGCCAACCGCTCCTACGACGAGGGCTACAACCCGAACGCGACCGACGGCTACAAGCAGATCGCCTCGGTCGAGCAGGGCGACACCCCGAAGACGGCGATCGTCACGTTCGACGGCATCTACGCCTGGCCGTCCATGGCGTTCCTCACCGGAGGCGTCCTCCACCCCGCCATCGCGAATGACCCGGCCGTCTTCAATGAGGGCTTCATCGGCGACATGCACCCGGAGTGGGGCGCGGGCCCGTACACGGTCGACGAGTTCGACGCGAATGCAGGCTTCGTCTCCTTCAAGCCGAACCCCGAGTGGTGGGGCAACGCGCCTCTGCTCGACAAGGTCACGTACACCGCGATGGAGCCGGACGCATCGCTGAACGCGTTCAAGAACGGCGAGATCGACATGGTCGGCGCCAACACGAACGACCGACTGAAGCAGGTCCAGGACGTCGACGACACCGTGGTTCGCCGCGCCCAGCAGACTGCGAAGACAGTTCTCATCGTCGACGCCGACAAGCCGCAGTTCGAGGACCTCAACGTTCGCAAGGCGTTCTTCCTCGGCGTGGACATCGACCAGCAGAAGCAGATCGCCTGGAACGGCCTCGGATACGAAGAGGCTCCGGCGGGCTCGCTGAACCTGTACGACTTCCAGGACGGCTACAAGAACTCGTTCGAGACTGCAGGTCTGAAGCATGACCCCGAAGAGGCGATGAAGCTCCTCGACGAGGCCGGCTGGGTCGAGGGCGACGACGGCATCCGCGAGAAGGACGGCGAGAAGCTCTCTGTCGTATACCCGATCTTCGGCGAAGATCCCACGATCGAGGCCCTCGCCAAGTCGATCCAGGCACAGCAGAAGGAGATCGGCATCGACGTCCAGATCGATGTCCGCGCTTCCGCTGACTTCTCGAACGACTTCACGTCGAAGAACTGGGACATGTTCTCGCTTCGCTTCACCGACTCCGACCCGTTCGGACCGGCGTGGTTCTGCCAGCTCTACTGCTCGGACAGCGGCCTGAACCTGTCGGCGACGGGTACCCCCGAGATCGACAAGCAGATCGCCGACGAGGTCGAGTCGCAGAAGGACGCCGAGTCCTGGACCGCGGCCTCGATGGAGCTCGAGCCGAAGATCATCGAGGAGACCTGGGGCGTCATCCCGCTCTACAACGGCCCGTCGATCTACGTGGTCAAGAACGGTCTGGCGAACCTCACGCCCGAGCCCTACGTCGGACTCGACCTGTTCGGCATCACACCGGTCGAGAACGTCGGCTGGGAGAAGTAAGCACTCGTTCTGAGTACGGAGCGGGGCCGGTGGTTCATCCACCGGCCCCGCTTCTGCGTCAACCTTCCCCTTGATGTCCGTTTCGGATGATGCTTGGGTGGTCGCGCGGGCGACCACCCGTAGATACCGGAGGGAAGACGATGAGAAATCAAGAAAGCGTCCTCACCAAGGCGACAGCGAGTTTCGGCGCGATCGGGGCGGTGCTGCTGGGATGCCTCACACTCGCTCCGTCCGCTTCCGTCGCTCAGCGGGATCCACTCCCTGTGTCGACTGGCGCATGGGATATCGAGGTGGGGACGGGCGGGGGCGCTTGGGGCGGCGCCGACGCCCCGGTCATCAAGTGCATTCGATACTGCGGTCGGTGACGCGACCCTTGTCCTGCAACACGGAGCGGGGTCGGTGGTTCATCCACCGGCCCCGCTTCTCCTTATGCTGAGGGCGTGAGCATCCAGGTCGTCTTCGTGCACGGCATCCGCACGTCGGCGACGATGTGGCGCTCTCAGGCCGAGTATCTCGACGCCCGGGGCACCGCCTGGACGGCGATCGACCTCCCCGGCCATGGCACGCGCATGGACGAGGAGTTCACGCTCGACGAGGCCCTCCACACGATCGATGTCGCGGTGCGGGCTGCCGCCGATGCGGGCCCCGTGCTGCTGGTGGGTCACTCGATGGGCGGCCTGCTCTGCCTCGCGTATACGGGAGGGGCACGGCGTCCGCCGGTGGCGGGACTCGTCGCCGCGGCGTGCACCTCGCTCCCCCGCGGAGGCGGGCTCGCCGCCTACCGCCTCTTCGCGCGGGCCGTCGACTCGCTGCCCGATCGCGGACTGTGGCTCACGCGCCGGATGCTGGCCGCCACGATCCCCGTCGAGACCCGCTCCGACTTCGCCGCGGGCGGATACGCACTCGACATGCAGGACACCGCCCTGCGCAGTCTCGCCGCGCTCGACATCGCGACCGCTGTGCGGCGCATCGACGTCCCGCTGTGGTTCGTGAACGGCCAGTACGACCAGCTGCGGCTGAACGAGCCACTGTTCCGCCGCCTGGCGCCCCGCGCCGAGTTCGTGATCGTCCCGCGCACGACGCATCTGGTCACCGCCATGCGTCCGCGCATCTTCAACGCCGTGCTGCAGCTGGCGATGGCGACGATCGAGCATTCGGCGGCGTCATGAGACCGCCGGCGGCCGCGCACGAGCAGTGAGGATGCCGCCTACGAGCGACAGCACCGCCGCAGCGGCGAACACGAGCCAGAATCCGCCCACCAGCGCGACGAGCCCGGCTCCGAGCACCGGCCCGATGAGCTGCCCCAAGGCCGCTGTGACGTTCACGAGGCCGAGGTCGCGCGCGTGATCGTGCTCGTCGGGCAGCAGATCGGCGGCGAAGGCGAGCCCGACGGTGGAGAAGGCGCCGTACCCGGCGCCCATGAGCGCGGCGGCGACCATCGTCATCTCGAACGTCGGCACGAGCGCGATCGCCACTCCGGATGCCGCCTGCACGACGGTCGCGGCCACCGCGAGACCGCGCCGCCTGCCGGTGCGGTCCGAGACGATCCCGGAGACCACCGAGGCGACGACGACGAACACGGTGTAGACGACGATGAGCAGCAGCAGATTGTCTTGCGCGACGGCGCTCGGCTGGCCGAGTCCGTGCAGCAGGAAGAAGAGGAACAGGGCCGTGCCGAGCGCGTTGCCGACGTTCGTCACCAGTCGCCCGGACAGCATCCACGCGAAGTCGCGGTCACGCAGAGCTGTCAGCGTGTTGCGGGTGGTGCCCGGTGGGCGCGTCGCAGGTGAGCCGGGCGGATCGGGCAGGAGCAGCGCTGCTCCGGTGCCGATCACGGCGATGATCCCCGCCAGCAGCAGATAGCCGGCGATGACGTCGAGGCCGAGGAGCACGACCAGGCCGACGCCGAGCACGATGCCGACCGCCTGGCTCGACCCGATCGCCGCAGCTGCCGCCCCGCGCTGCGCCGTGGGCAGCTGGTCGGCGATCAGCGCGGTGAAGGCGGCCGACGAGACGGCGACTCCGATCGATACCCCCACCCACGCCAGGCCGACGCCCCAGGGGCCGCTCGCGAATCCGGTGACCACCAGACAGATCGCCGTCAGCCAGAGGCCCCCGAGTGCCCACGGTCGTCGGCGGTGCCGGCCCGCCGGAGCACGGTCGGAGAGGGCGCCCGCGGCGGGACCGGCCACCACCCCGGCCAGTCCGCCGATGCCGAGGACGAGCCCTGACGAGACGACTCCGCCGATCCAGTCGTCTTCGGGGGTGTCGAGCTGCAGCGGCAGGAGCAGCTGGACAGGCGTGAGCTGGACCGTCCAGATCGCCAGCCACGCGAGCGTGAACAGCGACATCCACCGCACCCCCGCCGACGTCGTCGTCGTGGCGCTCATCGGACGCGCTCCGTCGCGAGCCGGGCTCGTCTCGCCCGGGCGATCACCTCGCGATACCACTCGTACGAGGCCTTCGGCGTTCGTCGCCCCGTCTCGAAGTCGACGTGAACGAGCCCGAATCGCTGGGTGTAGCCGTCGGCCCACTCCCAGTTGTCGAGCAGCGACCACACCGTGTACTCCTCGACGGGCACGCCCGCGGCCATGGCCTCACCCACGGCGTCGATGTGCGAGGCGAGGTAGTCGATGCGATCGGCGTCGTCGATGCGGGAGGCTCGGTCGGGTTCGGGGAACGAGGCGCCGTTCTCGCCGATGATGACGGGCGGGAGATGCGGATGCCGCGCACGCAGGTCGATCAGGAGGTCGCAGAGAGCCGACGGCATGATCGGCCATTCCGGGCCGAAGCCGGTGATCGGCACCCCCGGGGTCGGAACGATGTCGAAAGGGACGGCACTGGAGGGATCGGCGGCGGTGACCGTCGTCGGGTTGTAGAAGTTGATGCCGTAGAAGTCGATGGAGCCGGAGATCGCCTCGAGGTCTCCCTCGCGCACCGGCATCTCCGGCAGCCCCTGCCCCGCGAGGTCGGGGTAGACGCCGGCGAGGAGCGGTTCGCTGAACAGACGGTTGTGCAGGAGGTCGTAGAGCGCCGCGGCGCGCTGGTCGTCGTCGGTCTGCCGGAGCGGGAGCACGCGCGTGTGATTGTTCGCGAGCCCGACCTGCGTCGCGCCGTGCTCGCGCAGCACCGTCGCGGCACGGGCGTGCGCCAGGAGCTGGTGGTGCACGCTGGGGAGCGCGTCGAAGAGCAGCTGTCGTCCCGGGGCGAGCGTTCCGACCGCATAGCCCTGGAGCGTCGTCATCGCGGGCTCGTTCACCGTGTACCAGTGGGCGACCCGATCGCCCAGACGGTCGGCGACGGCGGCCGCGTAGTCGGCGAAGCGCTCAGCGGTGTCGCGGCTCAGCCAGCCGCCGGCCGCCTCGACGGCCTCGGGCAGTTCCCAGTGATAGAGCGTGGGGAATGGGGTCACCTCGGCGTCGAGAAGGAGATCGACGAACCGGGAGTAGTGATCGAGCGCCGCGGTGTTGGTCGCTCCGCTCCCCTCGGGCTGCACCCGGGACCACGGGATGGAGAAGCGGTAGCGGTCGAGCCCCAGTCCGGCGACGAGGGCGATGTCGGATTCGGGATGCCGGTAGCTGTCGCACGCCGGGTCGGCGGTCGATCCGTCGACGATCGCCTCCGGCGCCTCGAGGTAGGCGTCCCAGATCGACCTCCCGCCGCCGTCGGCATCCCTCGATCCCTCGATCTGGAACGCGGACGTGGCGGCTGACCAACGGAGCGCGGCGGGCGCGGCCGGATGAGCGGGTGCGGCGGTCATGTGACTCCTCGACATCGGTGTCCGGATGGTGTCGATTCTGCACCCCGTACCGCCGGATCCGCGACGCAGTCCCGGCGGCGCCGACCGTTTCGCGCGATCATGGCGACTGCTGATAGACTCGACTCTTGGCTTGCGTGTGGGTTCTTCCCTCACGACCGCCGTGCAGCAGCCCTCTTCTGCTGTCGGCATTCCCACCACTCCTGTACAGAAAGCGTCCACACGTGGCAAACATCAAGTCGCAGATCAAGCGCAACAAGACCAACGAGAAGGCTCACGAGCGCAACAAGGCCGTCAAGAGCGAGCTCAAGACTCTCATCCGTCAGACCCGCACGGCCATCGCCGCCGGCGACAAGTCTGCTGCGGAGAAGACCCTCAAGAAGGCGTCCGTCAAGCTCGACAAGGCCGTCAGCAAGGGCGTTCTGCACAAGAACCAGGCCGCGAACCGCAAGTCGGCCATCGCCAAGCAGGTCTCCGCGCTCTGAGCATCAGCTCCAGAATCAGCCCGCCTCTCCGAGGCGGGCTTTTTCTCTGCCCGCCTTACCGCGGTCTTGCGATCGGACTCCTCCGCTAGGCGCCGAAGGGCTCGCGCGTGGCGATCACGGTGACCATGCGCTCGAGCGCGAAGATCGGATCGCGCGCCGCACCCTTGACCTCGGCGTCGGCCCGGGCCGTCGCCTGGATGGCCATGCCGAGCGACCGCTCGTTCCAGCCGGCGAGATCACGACGCGCGCGGTCGACCTGCCAGTCCTTCATGCCGAGGCGCTGCGCGAGCTGTCTGCTCGGTTCGCGATTGCCGGCCACCCGCGCCATGGTGCGCAGCTTCATGGCGAAGGCGGCGACCATCGGAACGGGATCGGCGCCCGAGGAGAGCGCGTGGCGCAGGGCGACCAGCGCCTCACCGTATCGGCCCGCGATGGCGGTGTCGGCGACGACGAAGGCCGACACCTCGACCCGGCCGCCGTAATACCGGGTAACCACCTCTTCGGTGATGTCGCCATCGACATCGCCGACGAGCTGCTGGCAGGCGGCGGCCAGCTCGGTGAGGTCGTCGGCGAAGGCGGAGACGAGAGCGCGGAGGGCTGCCGGAGCGATTCGCTTCTTCGCGGCGCGGAACTCGCCGGCGGCGAAGTCGACCCGGTCGCTGTCGCGCTTGATCGCCGGGACGGCGATCTCGATACCGCCACCGGTGCCGGCACGGAGGGCATCGAGCAGCTTCTTGCCGCGGACGCTGGCGCCCGTGTGGCGCAGCACGACGGTGGCCCCCTCCTGCGGGTGGTCGAGGTAGGAGACCGCCTCCTGGATGAAGGCGTCGGTGCATCGCTCGACCCCCGACACGCGCACGAGTCGGGGCTCTCCGAACAGCGACGGAGAGGTGAGCGACAGCAGGGTGCCCGGCTCGTAGTCGTCGGCGCGCACGTCGCTCACCTCGAGCGACGGGTCTTCCGCCCGGAGGTAGTCGCGCACGCCGGCGATGGCGCGCTCGGCGCAGATCTCCTCGGGGCCGGAGACGAGGACGATCGGCGCCGGCTGCGGCTCGCGCCACGACACCTGCGGGATCTTCACGGACTTCGCGCCGCCGCGGGAAGGGGGACGCGTGGCTGCCATGGATCCAGCCTACCGGCGGCCTCCGACGCCGGAGAGGTCACGGCGGCACCTCGGTCCACACCTGCAGCGCGCCGTCGCGGACGCCGAGCAGGATGCGTCCCTGCGTGTCGGTGCGCAGCACGTGCGAGCCGTTCGCCGTCGCGAGTTCGAGCGCCTCGTCTCGCGGATGGCCGTAGTCGTTGTCGGCTCCTGCGCTGTAGATGGCGGCATCGGCTCTCACGATCGCGTAGAGCCCGGGATCCTGATCCGCACTGCCGTGATGCGCCACCTTGACGACGGCGTACGGTCGGAGGGCGGCCGTGCGCGCGAGCATCCGCTGCGGCGACGCCGACAGATCGCCGAGGAACAGCGAGCGGGGCACGCCTCCCCCGTCGAAGTCGACGACGACACTCGCGTCGTTGCCGGGCAGGAAGGCGGCCGATTCGCGGCGCGGCCAGAGCACGCGCCAGGTCGCGCCTCCCAGGCCCCCGTGCATCCCCGCCGACGCACGGGTCAGCGTCGCACCGGCATCCGCCAAAGAGTCGAGCAGCCGATCATCGGCGCCCTCTCCGGGCGGACCGTGCAGCACGGCATCCACCCGCCCCTGAACGGCCGATGTCCCCCCGATGTGATCGAGGTCGAAGTGGGTCAGGATCAGCAGGTCGATGTGGTCGATCCCGAGCGACCGCAGACAGGCGTCGAGCAGTGCCGGATCGGGACCGGTGTCGATCAGCGCGACCGCGTCACCGGAGCGGACCAGCAGCGCGTCGCCCTGGCCCACATCGCATGCGGCGAGGCTCCAGTCATCGGGCGCGGTGGACGTCGCCAGCGGCCCGTCGAGCACGAGACGTGCCCCGCCGAGCGCGAGGAGCACGACGAGCGTCGCCGCCGATGCGCCGCGCACCAGGGCGAGTCGGCGGACGCTGCGGGCGCCGGTGCCGCGCGGTCGCAGCACGACCATCGCGATGCAGGCGCTGATCAGGGCCACCAGCAGCGCGCTGCCGATGCCTGCAGGAAGGACGACTGCTGCGGCAGGCAGCTCAGCGGTCGTCGTGGCCGTCGTCGCGATCCAGGCGGCAGGCAGCCAGGCCGAGGCCGCCAACAGATCGGCGAGCGGCGGCACCGGCGCCGCCAGGCAGGCGAGCAGACCGATCACGGTGGCGATCGGCGCAGCCGGCGCCGCGACGATGTTGGCCGCCATCCCGACGAGGGACTGCTGCTCGGCGAACAGCGCGATGATCGGTCCGCACACCAGCTGGGCCGCGAGCGGAACGGCCACAGCGAGGGCCAGTGGCGACGGCATCACGCGAGCCAGGCGCTTCGCCATCGGCGGCGCCAAGAGGATCAGGGCGCCCGAAGCGGCGACGGACAGCGCGAATCCGGGGGTCGCGGCCAGCCACGGATCGGCGACGAGGATGCCGATCGCGCAGAGCGACAGCACCCCCGCGCCGGCGCTCGGCCGACCGAGCATCACGGTGAGCATGCCGACACCGGCCATCACTCCGGCGCGGATGACGCTCGGCTCGGGCGTGACCAGGACCACGAAACCCGCCAGCGCCAGAGCGGCGACCACGACGCGCAGCATCCGTCCGCCCCCGCAGAGCGCCACCAGCCAGAAGACCGCACCCACGACGATCGCGCAGTTCGCCCCGGAGACGGCGGTGAGGTGGCTGAGGCCGCTCGTGCGCATGTCATCGTTCAGTCCTTCTGACACGGCGCGGGTGTCGCCGACGGCGAGGCCCGGGAGCAGCCCCGCCCCCGGTTCGGGCAGGCGCGTCGCCCGCTCGATGAACGCGAGTCGCATGGCCGCCGCCGCGCCGAAGACACCCGACGCGGGTGTCACGACCTCGGAGTCGGACGAGAAGACGACGAGCGCCGACCGCTCCCCCGCGTCGGTCGCGATCGCCTCCCCGACGAGCCCGACCCGGGCGCCGAGGTCGAAGCCGTCCGCCGGTGCGACACCGACGCGGATCGGCGCGACGAGCGGCGCCGGCCTCCCGGGTGGCCCGATGCCGATGGTCTGCGCGTCGAACCACAGCCGACCGTCTCGGCCGATCGAGGCCGACGACGACACCTCCGCGACGATCTCGACGACCCGACCGTCCCACTCGGCTGCGTCGTCGCGCGCCGGCATCGCCATGCCGACCGACACCGAGACCGCGGCCATCACGGCTGAGCAGAAGACGGCCAGTCCCCCGGGGCGCGCACGGGTGCGGCGAGCCCGCCGCACGTACATGAACGCGCTGACGACGATGCCGAGCGCGCCCGCGCCCGCCAGCCCCCACGCCGCCGCGGGGCAGAAGACGCCCGCCAACGACGCCGACCACGCCGCCGCCGCCGGTGGCAGCAGACGCAGGTCTCGACGCCTGACCGGTGCATGCATCCGAGAACGGTACGGCGCGACGACCCGGCGTCTGCGACCCGCCCCCCGCGACTGTGCACAACCCGCCGCGAAGACCGCATCGTGCAGCATCGAACGATCGACTCCCCCGCGCCGCTACCCACCCGGCGACCACGGGTCAACCCCGTGCACCGGTCGCGCCGAACGTGCAATCCTCGATGAGGTCACGGGAAGGAGCGCGCATGGCGTCGACGGTGCAGGAGCTCTGGCTGGTCCGGCACGGAGAGAGTGTGGGAAACGTCGCCGCGACCCAAGCCGAGGTGACCGGCGCGGAGGTCATCGCCCTCGACACCCGCGATGCCGATGTGCCTCTGTCGAGCACGGGAGTGGAGCAGGCGCGAGCGCTCGGCGCTCCCCTCCGCGCGGCCGCCGAGACGCCGCAGATCGCATGGCTGTCGCCGTATGTGCGGGCGCAGCAGACCTTCGCCCTGAGCGTCGAAGACGGTCCCGCCATCGGTCGTGTGCTCATCGACGAGCGCTTGCGCGACAGAGAGCTGGGCGTTCTCGACCTGCTGACGCGTCGTGGCGTCGCGGCACGCCATCCGCAGGAGGCGGAGCGCCGAGCCCATCTGGGCAAGTACTACCACCGCCCGCCGGGCGGCGAATCCTGGGCCGATGTGGCGCTGCGCCTGCGATCGTTCCTCCGCGATGCGTCCGACTCCGACGCGCGCGTGGGACTCGTCGTGGCGCACGATGCCGTCGTCATGCTGATCGTCGCGCTCCTGGTCGGCATGGACGAACCCCGCCTGCTGCAGTTCGCCGCCGCCCACACGGTGCTGAACGCGTCGGTGACCCGACTGCGCTTCGACGGCGAGGGCTGGCAGCTCGGGGACTTCTCCGACGTCCGTCACCTCGAACAGCTGGGCGCGCGCGTCACCGTGCACCCCGGGAGCCCCGATGTCCGTCCCGAGTGAGCCGACGAAGGTCACCCCGGCACTCCTGCGGGAGTGGGGGCTGCCCGATCCCGGTGAGTCGAAGAAATCGCGGGGCACGGCCATGATCATCGGGGGCTCGCGGCGTTCGGCCGGAGCGGTCGTCCTGGCCGGTGAGGCCGCCCTGCGGGTCGGAGCGGGGAAGGTCGGCGTGACGACCGAGGCCGCTCTCTGCGACGTGGTCCGCGTGGCCTTCCCGGAGGCAGGGGTCTACGAGTCGTCGGAGGCGGGCCGAACGGCGGATGCCGCGTGGAGCACCTCCTGCGACGACGCCGACGCCGTGCTCGTCGGACCGGGACTCGACGACCCCGCCGACGCCCGCGCGTGGCTGACCCGCCTGTCCACGCAGGACGTCACCTGCCTCGTGGTCGACGCGTTCGCCGTCGGCGCGCTACGCGATGTCGCCCGAGATCGGCTGCCCGAGTCGCTGATCGTCAACGCCAATCTCGAAGAGGCGGAGCTCCTTCTCGACCGCCCGGTCGACGACCTCCTCCGCGATCTGCCGCACCTCGCGCGCGAACTCCGAGCGGTCGTGCACTGCTACTCGGCCGTCGCCTCTCCCGACGGAGCCGTCTGGAAGCTCGACGACGGCGGCCCGGGGCTCGGCACCGCAGGCTCGGGCGACGTCCTCGCGGGAGCGATCACCGGCTTCGCCGCCTGCGGGCTCGCCCCGGAACGGGCCGCCGTCTGGGGCGCCTGGAGTCATGCCCGCGCAGGCGGCCTGCTCACCGAGCGGATGGGTCTCGGCTTCCTCGCCCGCGACCTCTCGCGCGAACTCCCTGCCGCCGTGCGCCAGGTCGACGAGCGACGGTGACGCCAGCCGGTCACACGTGCACCCCGTCACGCAGGCCTTCCAGCAGCTTCTCTCCGATCCCCGGCACGGCGAGGAGGTCGTCGACCGAGGCGAAGCGCCCGTTCTCCTCGCGCCACGCGACGATCCGCTCGGCCAGCGCCGGACCGATCCTCGGCAGCGTCTCGAGGGCGGCCTGATCGGCGGTGTTCAAATCGACCCGGCCGTCGCCGGGCGGCATCGCGGGCGCTCCGGATGCGGCGCCCGACCCCGGCGCGGCGCCCGCGACGGGAACCACCACCTGCTCGCCGTCGGTGACCAGGCGCGCCAGGTTCACGGCGGCGAGATCGGCATCGGTCGTCGTGCCGCCCGCGGCCGCCAGCGCATCGACCACTCGGGAGTCGAGGCCGAGCACGTAGAGTCCCGGCCGCTCGACCGCGCCGAGCACGTGCACGTAGAGCTCGCCGGAGGGTGCCGCCGGGTCGACCGCCGCGTCATCGGTCAGCGGCACCGACGTTGCGGGCGGAGCCTGCCCTCGTAGGATGCCGACGCCCACGGCCGCGGAGAGCACGACCAATCCCAGCGCCACGGCCGCACCCACGCTCAGGCGCAGACGGCGGCGCGGGGGCGGGGGCGGGGTCTCGTCGGCGGGCACCCGACCACGCTAGGCGTCCGGCCGGTCCCGCCGACGAGCGAGACCTCGCTCTCCGGGGAGAATCCGCCCGAGGCGGACCGTGTGGAGGAGAGCCGCTCAGCCCTTGACGACGAAGCTGACGATCTTGGGCGCGCGGACGATCACCTTGACGATCTCCTTGTCGCCGATCGACCGGATCACACGGTCGTCCGCACGCGCCAGAGCTTCGAGCTCGGCCTCGCCGATGCGTGCCGACACCTCGAGCTGGGCGCGCACCTTGCCGCCGACCTGAACGACGGCCGTGATCGAGTCCTCGACCAGGAGCGCGGGGTCGGCGGAACGCCAGGTCACCAGGCCCACCGACGGCTCATGACCCAGCAGCTCCCACATCTCCTCGGCCGTGTGCGGGGCGATGAGGTCGAGCATCACCGCGATCGTCTCGGCGGCCTCGCGCACGGCGGGATCCGCCGCTCCGGCGGAGCCGTCGATGGTCTTGCGCGTGATGTTTACCAGCTCCATCAGCCGCGCGACGAGCACGTTGAACTTCGTCTGCTCGACCAGCGCGGGCGCCTCGGCGAGGAGCTTGTGCGTCGCACGTCGAAGCGCCGCGTCGCCCCCGGCGAAGACGACGTCGACGGGGCTGGCGACCTCGCCGGCGATGCGCAGCGCGCGGCTCAGGAACTTCTGCGCGCCGGTCGTCGACACGTCCGCCCAGTCCTTGTCGTCTTCCACCGGACCGGCGAAGGCGAGCCCCACGCGCAGGGCGTCGGCGCCGTAGGCGTCGAGCTCCTCCTCGAAGAGCACCAGGTTGCCCTTGCTCTTCGACATCTTCGCCCCGTCGAGCAGCACCATGCCCTGGTTGATCAGGTTCGAGAAGGGCTCGGTGAAGTCGATGAGGCCCATGTCGAAGAGGACCTTGGTGATGAACCGCGCGTACAGCAGGTGCAGGATCGCGTGCTCGACACCGCCGATGTACGAGTCGACGGGAGCCCACCTGGCTGCCTGAGCGGGCTCGAACGCGAGCGTGTCGCTGTTCGGCGAGAGGAAGCGCAGGAAGTACCACGAGCTGTCGACGAACGTGTCCATCGTGTCGGGGTCGCGCAGAACCGGGTCGCCCGACGCCGGGTCGATCGTGCGCACCCAGCTCTCGGCGGCGCCGAGCGGCGAGGTGCCCTTCGGCTTGAGATCGAGGCCTTCGACGCTCGGCAGCCTGACGGGCAGCTGATCCTCGGCGACGGGGATGATCCGTCCGTCCTCCGCGTGCAGCATCGGGATCGGCGTGCCCCAGAACCGCTGGCGCGAGATCAGCCAGTCGCGCAGCCGGTAGTTCTTCGCGGCACGTCCGGTGCCGGTCGACTCCAGCTGCTCGATCGCGCGGGCGATCGCGTTGCGCTTGGAGAGGCCGTTCAGCGCGCCGGAGTTGATCATGCGGCCCTCGCCCGTGAGAGCGATGCCCGTCGTCGACGGATGCTGCTCATCGAGGAGGTCGCCCGTGTCGATCGGCACCCCCTCGTCGTCCACCTCGATGACCGGCATCGCGCCGGTGACGGGAGCCGTGGTGTCGACGACCACCCTGACCGGCAGATCGAACGCCCGCGCGAAGTCGAGGTCGCGCTGGTCGTGGGCGGGAACGGCCATCACGGCGCCGTGGCCGTAGTCGGCCAGCACGTAATCGGCCGCCCAGACCGGCAGCCTCTCGCCGTTGACGGGGTTGACGGCGTAGCGCTCGAGGAAGACGCCGGTCTTCGGCCGGTCGGTGGACTGCCGATCGATGTCGGTCTCCTTCTGCACCTGCTCCAGGTACGAGCGGAACCGCTCCTGCACCTCGCCGGAGGCACCTGCCGCGAGCTCCGCGGCGAGGTCGGAGTCGGGCGCCACGACGAAGAACGTCGCGCCGTGCAGCGTGTCGGGGCGCGTCGAGAACACGGTGACCGGCTCGTCGCGGCCCTCGATGCGGAAGTCGACGTCGGCGCCGACCGAGCGGCCGATCCAGTTGCGCTGCATCTGCAGCACCTTGTGCGGCCAGAATCCCTCGAGCTGATTCAGGTCGTCGAGCAGGCGGTCGGCGTAGTCGGTGATCTTGAAGTACCACTGGGTGAGCTTCTTCTTCACGACCTCGTAGCCGCAGCGGTCGCAGCGGCCGTCGACGACCTGCTCGTTGGCCAGCACGGTCTGGTCGTTGGGGCACCAGTTGACGGCGCTCTTCTTGCGGTACGCCAGACCGCGCTCGTGCAGCTTGAGGAACAGCCACTGGTTCCAGTGGTAGTACTCCGGGTCGGAGGTGTGCAGCACGCGCGACCAGTCGAACGAGACGCCGTAGGACTGGAACGCCTTCTTCTGCTGGGCGATGTTCTGATAGGTCCACTCGCGGGGGTCGGCGCCCTGACGGATGGCTGCGTTTTCGGCCGGCAGGCCGAACGAGTCCCAGCCGATCGGGTTGAGCACGTTGTGCCCGCGGTGGCGCCAGAATCGGGCGACGATGTCGGAGTACAGGTAGTTCTCGGCATGCCCCATGTGCAGGTCGCCCGACGGATACGGGAACATCGCGAGCACGTAGCGGCGGGGGCGGGTGTCGTCGTCGCCCCCGGTGAGGAAGGTGCCGTTCTCCGCCCAGTACTTCTGCCACTTGCTCTGAATGGCGTGCGCCGACGGGGTCTCCTCGTCGACGGAGGCGGAAGACAGGTTCTCAGACAACGAACGCACGACCAATCTCAGGGAGAAAAACGGGATCAGTTCAGGATATCGGAACGCCAGCGCGCGGGCATTCCGGCGCCCAGGGCGGCGAGGGGCGCACGCGCTTTGGTCGCCACTTCAGCGACCTCCGAGGCCGCGACCGATCCCCAGGTGATCCCGCCCCCGGCGCCGACGGATGCGCCCCCTTCATCGATCACGATGCTGCGGATCACCATCGCGAGATCGACCGCGCCGTCGACCCCCACATACCCGAAGCATCCGGCGTAGACGCCGCGGGGAGCGTCCTCGAGCCCGTGCAGCTGTGTCATCGCCGACAGCTTCGGGGCGCCGGTCATGCTGCCGGCCGGAAAGGTCGCCTCCAGCAGGGCGCCCACCGTGGTCCCCTCGTCCGCCGTGCCGCTCACGGTGCTGACGAGCTGGTGCACGGCCGGATAGGTCTCGACGACCCACAGCCCGTCGACCCGGATCGATCCGGCGACGCATACGCGTGACAGGTCGTTGCGCATGAGATCGACGATCATGACGTTCTCTGCCCGCTCCTTCGGGTCGGCGGCCAGTTCCGCGGCGAGCGCGGCATCCTCCTCCCGGTCCGCGCCCCGCGGCCGAGTCCCCTTGATCGGTCGCGATCGGATGAGTCCTCCCCGGGCGTGGAGGAACTGCTCGGGGCTGGCGCTCAGCAGGGCACGTCGTCCGATGCGCACGAAGCCGCCGTGGTGCGCCGGTATGGCCGCGCGCAGACGCTCGTAGACGCGCACCGGGTCGTGGCGACCCGGAACGGTGAACCGGGTGGTGAGGCACAGTTGATACGCCGTGCCCGCGCGGATGAGTTCCCGGCACCGCTCGATGAGGGCCGCGTACTCGACCGGATCGTGCCGAGCCACGGCCGTGCGCGGCACGTCGGCGAGCCGATCCGACCCGCTCCGGGGAGGAACGGATGCCGCGGCGACGCGCGCGGCCCATTCCTCGGCGTCCGCGGGCGGACTGAGGGCCCAGGCCGTGCGAGAGGAGTGATCGAAGGCGACGACGCGTGTCGCCCGGATCCAGGAGGGCGCCCCGGCGTCTGCGGTGTCGGCGACCGGCGCGCCGGCGACCGCCGCGCCGCTCTCGTAGTCGCGCCATCCCACCCAGCCGCCGACGAAGGGCGGCAGCGTCTCGTCGACGTCCGCGGCGTCCAGCTCGACGTCGTCGGGGAGCTCCGACGGCTCCCCCGTGCCCACGAAGCTCCAGCCCTCCTCTGCGGCGGAGCCCGCGTCGAGCCAGAAGACCGCCGGAGCCTCGATCTCGACCGTTCGGAACACGGCGGCGGGCTCGACCCAGGCGGGGAGCTGTCGGGCACTCAGGCGTTCGCGCACGTTTCCAGCCTAGGACCGGGGTGCTCCCGTATCCTCATGGGGTGGATGACCTCCTGCTCTGGCTCCTCGACACGGTGCAGTCGATCGATCCGATCACTCGCACGCTCGTGGCCGGACTCGCCGTCATGCTGGAGACCAGCATCCTGATCGGGCTCATCGTCCCGGGCGACACCATCGTGATCATCGCGTCGATCGGCGTCGCCTCCCCGCTCGAGGGCATCGCGATGGGCGTCGCGGTCGTCGTGGGCGCGCTCATCGGCGAGAGCATCGGCTTCTTCCTCGGCCGCTGGCTGGGCCCGCACATCCGCTCCTCCTGGCTGGGTCGGCGCATCGGCGAGAAGAACTGGGTGCGGGCCGAGAGATACCTCGCACGCCGCGGCGGCATCGCGATCTTCCTCTCCCGCTTCCTTCCCGTCCTCCACTCGCTCGTGCCGCTGACGGTGGGGATGAGCGTGTACCCGTACCGGCGCTTCCTCGCCTGGACGGCGCCCGCCTGCATCCTGTGGGCGGCCGCCTACGTCAGCGTGTCGTCGCTCGCGGCCGGCAGCTTCCGAGAGCTCGTCGACCGGGTGCACTTCGCCGGCTACATCTTCGTCGGCGTGATCGCGCTCTTCCTCGTGCTGATCTACCTCGGCAAGAAGCTGCTCCACCGCCTGGAGTCCCGTCACCTCGACGCCGATTCCGCGGCGACGGACGCCGACGTGAAAGACTGAGGCAATGGCTTCCGCACCCCCGGCGCCCCGGATCCACTGGTTCGCGCGACTCGAGCACCGCCTGCATGTCTGGCGGGAGGGGCGTGCGCGTCGGCGCGGGCGCATCGCCACGGTGCTGCCGTTCCCCGGCTACGGGGGTCCCGGCTGGGTGCGCGTGGTCGGGCGTGTGCTGATCGTGCCGCCGCAGCGGAGCACGCGCGACGGCGAGCCGGCGAGCGTGCGGGGGTGGCGCAGCTTCGTCGGGATCCCCGTCAGCTTCGCCGCCGTCAGCGTGCACTTCGGCGAATCGACGCATCAGGTCGTCGCCGACCGAGGCGGG
Organism: Microbacterium martis; assembly: GCF_047246685.1. Classification (NCBI taxonomy): domain Bacteria; kingdom Bacillati; phylum Actinomycetota; class Actinomycetes; order Micrococcales; family Microbacteriaceae; genus Microbacterium; species Microbacterium martis. The sequence goes on from NZ_JBFOKT010000001.1 coordinate 1,451,496, forward strand.
GTCGTCGACACCGTGATCCGCGCCGACCTCGAGCCCGGCTGGCAGACCTTCACGATCTCGGTCGAGGGGCAGGAGCCGGTCGAGGCGCGGGCCTTCATCGTCGCGGAGGGCACCACCTTCGGCGTGCTCTCCGACGTCGACGACACGGTCATGGTCACCGCCCTGCCTCGCCCCTTCATCGCGTTCTGGAACTCCTTCGTGCTCGACGAGCACGCCCGCATCCCGGTTCCCGGCATGGCCGTGCTGCTCGACCAGCTGCTGCGCGAACACCCCGGTTCGCCCATGGTGTACCTGTCCACCGGTGCCTGGAACGTGGCCCCGACGCTGTCGCGATTCCTCGGGCGCCATCTGTTCCCGGCGGGTTCGCTGCTGCTCACCGACTGGGGGCCGACGCACGATCGTTGGTTCCGCAGCGGGCGCGAGCACAAGCTGACGAACCTGCGGCGGCTCGCCTCCGAGTTCCCCGACGTGAAGTGGCTGCTCATCGGCGACGACGGTCAGCACGACGAGGCCATCTACACCCAGTTCATGCAGGAGCACCCCGATTCGGTCGCCGGCGTCGCGATCCGTCGACTGCTGCCCGCCGAAGCGGTGCTCGCCGGCGGTCGCGCGGAACCCGAACCGCATGCCGCCGATGCCGCTCCGTGGGTCAGCGCCGAAGACGGAGCGGGACTCCGCGACCAGCTCGGCGACGTCGGCATCCTGCGCTGAGATGGTTCTCTCCCGCGACGAATGGACGGCGCGCCGCGAGGCGCACGAGCAGCGCGCCGACGCGCTCACCGCAGAGCACCGCACCCGGATCGGCCGCGGAGAGAAGCATCCGGTGTGGGACTTCCTCTTCACCTACTACGCCTACAAGCCCGCGCAGCTGCGGCGGTGGCATCCCGGAGCGGGCGTCGAACTGGCGGACGCGGCGGAGCGCGGCACCTGGCGCTGGTACTCCCCCGGCTCCACCCCCGACGCCGTCGTGCCCGACGCCCAGGCCTTCGCTCGCGAGAAACCCGAGCTGGCGAGCCTCGTCGAGCGGATGCTGCGCCGCACGGCGTCGCGCCCCGGTCAGTTCGGATGCTTCGGATTGCACGAATGGGCGATGGTGTATCGCGCCGACGAGCACCGACACCCCGTGCCGCTGCGGCTGGGACAGGCCGGCACCGATGCGGTCGTCGAAGCGCACGACCTGCGCTGCACGCATTTCGACGCCTTCCGGTTCTTCACCCCGGCTGCGGTGCCGCGCAACCGCGCGTCGTTGACGCGCGACGCCCAGCCGCTCGTCGAGCAGCCCGGCTGCCTGCACGCGGGCATGGACCTGTACAAGTGGGCCATGAAGCTCGGTCCGCTCGTGCCCGGCGACCTGCTGCTCGATGCGTTCGAGCTCGCGCGCGACATCCGTCTCCTCGACATGGAGGCCGCTCCCTACGACCTGAGCCCGTGGGGCGTCGTACCGGTGCCGATCGAGACGCCGGAGGGCAAGGCCGAGTACGTGCGTCGACAGCGCGCGTTCGCGGAGCGCGGCGCCGCACTGCGCTTCGCTCTGCTGTCGTCCTGGCTCGGCGACGACGCCCTCCGGGCCGCCTGAGCGCTCCCCCAGGCCTCAGCCCGCCGGTACGCAGTCGCCGCAGAGGCTCCACCGAGCTGCGGCCGACGACAGCTGCAGTCGCAGCGCCATCACCCGTGTCGCGGCCTCGGCGAGCCTCTCGGCGGGGAGAGTCCCGGCCTCCACCGCTCCCGAGATCCCGGCAGCCATCCGCTCGGCCGTCCCGGCATCGGAACCGGCGATCATGACGACGAGGTCGTTGCCCGCCGCCACGGCGGCCACCCCGTTCGCCGCAGGATCGGCGTACGCCGGGTCGCCCGACGACAGCAGCATCCCGAGATCGTCGGTCACGGCGACTCCGTCGAAGCCCAGCTCGTCGCGCGCGATCCGGTGCCACTCCGCCGAGAGCGACGCGGGAGCGGCATCGACGGCGGTGTAGGCGAGATGCCCGAACATCAGAAGCGAGGCGCCCGCGTCGATGCCGGCCGCGAATGGCAGCGCGTCGGTCGCACGCCACTCGTCGAGGCTCATCGGCGAGCTCGGGATCCCGCGGTGCGAGTCGCCGGGCGCCGCACCGTGACCCGGGAAGTGCTTGAGGGTCGAGGCGAGGAACTGCTCCTGCGCCGTCGTGGCCGCGGCCACGCGCTCGGCGGCGGTCTGCGGGTCGGTGCCGAGCGCCCGCCCGTGGATGAACGAGCCGGAGTCGGCCGTGACGTCGGCGACGGTCCCGAAGTTCACCGAGATCCCCGCCCTCGCCGCGAGTGCGCCGCGGGCGGCGAAGGCGGCCGCGGTGTCGTCGGCGGGAAGCGCCTTCAGCGTCGTCGATGCCGGGTACCCGTCGTCGTGCAGCCTCGAGACGAGCCCGCCCTCCTGGTCGACCGCGATCAGCGGAGGCAGAGCGGGGTCGACTGCGAGGGCCGTCGTGAGGCTCACGAGCTCGGCCTCGGAGTCGGGGATGTTGTTCCCCATGAGGATGAACCCGCCGAGTCCCGACGCCATATACGACGTAAGGGCCGCCGGGTCGGTTCCCGCCACATGCCCCATGACGATGCTGGCGGCCTGCTGCGCGACGGTCATCTCGGCGACCAGAGCCTCGGCGCGGGAGCCCGCGTTGAGGCCCGCCGGGGCGGCGGACACCGCCGGTGCGACGACCACCGAGGCGGACAGCGACGGTGCCGGGGCGGGTGCCGACGTCGCGGCCGATGCGACGGCCGGCGCCGCGCAGAGCAGCGCGACCGTCGTCCCCACGAGCGATCCGACCCGACCTCGTCGCTGTCGCCTCATGTCCGGGCCCGTTCGGCGCGTTGGAGCGCCCGTCAGCAGGCGAGGGCGTCGGCGATGGCGACCGACGAGTCTCCGTCGCCGTTGCCGAAGCGGATGGTACGCCCGATCGTGCACGGCTCGATCAGCGCGCTCGCGATCACGGCGGCGACATCGGCGCGCGCGACAGCGCCCGAGCCGTCGGGGTCGAGCTCGATCCGGCCCGTCGGCTCGTCGAATGTGAGGCCGCCCGGTCCGAGGATCGTGCCGTCGAGCTCCGTTCCGCGCAGATACTCGTCGGCCGCCCACTTCGCGTCGGCGTAGGCGAAGAACGCGTCGTCCTCCGGCACTCCGTGCTCGGCTGTCGAGCCGATCCACGAGACCATGACGTAGCGACGCACTCCCGCCCGCTCGGCGGCATCCATCGTCCGCTGAGCGGCGTCGCGATCGACGGCGTAGGTGCGTCGCGGATCTCCGCCGCCGGCCCCCGCCGACCACACGACGGCATCGTGCCCCCGGATGATGTCGGCGAGGGCGTCGACATCCATCTCCTCGATGTCGGCGACGAGGGCACCGGCCCCCGCCTGCTCGACCTCCGCCGTCTGATCGGGGTTGCGGATGACGGCCGTGACCTCGTCTCCGCGGGCGACCAGGAGCGGGGTGAGGAGCAGGGCGACGCGGCCGTGACCGCCGAACACGATGATGCGTGACATGCCCTTCACCCTACGCGCCGGTGCCGACGTCGGCGAGATCCCCCGCAGCAGCGGGCTCGAGCGGCGCACGCAGCATCCGCTGCACGCCCTTCGCCGCGGAACGACCAGCCCGGTTGGCGCCGATGGTGCTCGCCGACGGACCGTAGCCCACCAGCTGAATGCGCGGGTCGGCCACGGCCGTCGTCCCGCGGCCCTGTCTGTCGAGCTGGATCCCTCCCGCGGCGCTGCGCAGATGCAGCGGTGCGAGGTGACCGACGGCCGGGCGGAATCCGGTCGCCCAGAGGATCACGTCGACCCTCTCGAAGGCCCCGTCAGCCCAGCGCACCCCGTCGGGCTCGATCCGCTCGAACATCGGCCGTCGCGCGGCGTACGCGCCCAGACGCTCGGCCTCGCGCTCCTGCGACCGCAGCATGAGCCCGGTGACGCTGACGACGCTCTCGGGTGGAAGGCCGGCGGCGACGCGCTTCTCGACCAGGGCGACGGCCGCGGCGCCGGCCTCGGGAGTGAAGTCGTCCGTCCGCCAGACCGGCTCCCGACGGGTGACCCAGACGGTCTCGGTGAGAGGGGCGAGGGCTCCGAGGAACTGCACCGCCGATGCGCCACCGCCTACCACGAGCACCCGTCGTCCCACGAAGTGCCCAGGCCCCGGATAGTCCACCGTGTGCAGCTGCTCGCCGAGGAACGTCTCCCTGCCGGGATAGTGGGGCACGAACGGATGCGTCCACGTCCCTGTGGCGTTCACCAGGGTGCGGGTCGTCCACTCGCGTTCCCCGGCGCGCACGACGAGCAGTCCGTCACGATCCTCGACGCGGTCGACGGTCACCGGACGCAGCACCGGAAGGTCGTGCCGTCTCTCGTACGCCGCAAAGGAGGCGGGCACCACCACGTTGGCGCGCTCGCCGTCACGGGCGGGCGCGACGTCGTCGGGCAGTTCCGCGACGCCGTGCACGTCGCTCATCGTCAGCGCATCCCACCGGTGCTGCCATGCCCCGCCGGGCTGCGACGCCGCGTCGAGCACGACGTGTCGGATCCCCAGCCGACGCAGATGGTACGAGGCCGAGAGGCCGGCCTGACCCGCGCCGATCACGACGCTGTCCAGGATGCTCACGATGAGGAGAACAGCGATGACGGCGGAGTTGTTCCGCCGAGCGGCGGCGCGCCCGGTGCCCCGCCCGAATTGGTGCTGAGCCTGATTCGTGTAGTAGTCTTTTCGAGTTGCTCCGGGAGATCGGGGCGATGTTCTGGGCCTGTGGCGCAGCTGGTAGCGCACCTGCATGGCATGCAGGGGGTCAGGGGTTCGAGTCCCCTCAGGTCCACCGAGAAGCCCCCGGGATGCCCCGGGGGCTTTTCCCGTCTAGCGCGACCGCTCTGCTCGGTCAACCCGCTGCGCGCTCCCCCGGTCTCGTCGTACCGTTGCCGCATCCGGCTTCACCGATGAAAGGATGCGACCATGTCGAACCCGATTCCTCCTCTCGTCCCGTTCCCCGACGGTGACGAGCCCGAAGGCGTTCCGACGAAGACGGTGGACGGCGAGCACGTGCCCGACACCGACATCGACGACGGACTCGTCGACAGTGCCGAAGCCGACCGCGTCGCGGCGGAAGCCGACGAAACCGAAGCCGACCGCGTCGCGGCGGAAGCCGACGAAACCGACGACGAGCACTGACCCGCCGCCACCGACGAAGACGCGCCCTTCCGGATTCCGGGAGGGCGCGTCGCGGTGACGGGGCGGGGAGACCGGGTGGTCAGGTCGCGAGGAGCGGAGGACGCGACGGGATGGCGATGGGTCGCGTCGCACGCGCCGAGCGCGCCGCGCCGTGCATGCGCTCCACGTCTTCCAGAACCTCGAACACCGAGCAGTACCGACTCGCGAGCGGCAGCTCACGCAGCCAGGTCACCTCGACCTCCGTGTCGGCGACCTCGTAGACGCAGGCGACGACATGCCGCGGGTCGTTCGGCGGATAGCGGAGGTCGTTGATCACCCACTCCGATGCCGTGAGGCGCTTCATCACGTAGCGTGGATCTGGGACGTCTGACATCGGTTGGCCCTCCCGGACTCTCTCAGGAAGATCATGGGTGCAGCCCAGGCGATTCAGAAGGCCCTTGACAGGCAGAGCGCGAGATGCAGGCTGCTCACCGCCCGGGTCGGACCGTGAGATCGGTGAGCTGTGCGTCGCGCGGGAGGTCGAGTGCGGTCAGGATCGTCGTGGCCACGGCATCCGCGCTGATGAACCGCTGGGGGTCGTAGTCCGCGCCTTCCTGCCGATGCACCCGCTCCTGCATCGGCGTGGCGGTGCGCCCGGGATGGATCGACGTCACGCGCACGCCATGTGCCGCCTCCTCCGCCCGCAACGCGTCGGCCAACGCCCTCAGACCGTGCTTCGACGCCGCATACGCCGACCAGCCGGCATGAGCACGCAGGCCGGCACTCGAGTTGACGAACACCACATGACCCCGCGAGACCCGCAGGACGGGCAGGAGCAGTCGCGTGAGCTCGGCGGGCGCGACCAGGTTCACCGCCAGCTGCTGCTCCCACAGCGCCGAGGGGAGGTCGGCCACCGCTCCCAGATCGACGACGCCTGCGACGTGCAGGAGCGAGTCGATGCGGTCGGGCAGCTGCTGTTTCGACAGTGCCCACGAGAGCCTGCCCGGCTGGGCGAGATCGCCGACGAGCGTCGCGACCCCCGGGAGATCGGTGGCGATCTGCCGGGCGCGACCCGCATCGCGCGCCAGAGCGACCACGCCATCGCCGCGGTCGATGAGCCGCTGCGCGAGGGCCGCACCGATGCCGGAGCCGGCACCCGTGATCAGGTGCGTGGCCATGTCACGGGCGATCGGCGGCGGTCTCGGACACCTCGATCGGAACGACCGGGCAATCCTTCCACAGGCGCTCGAGCCCGTAGTAGACCCGCTCCTCCTGGTGGAAGACGTGCACGATGAGGTCGCCGAAGTCGAGCAGCACCCATCGCGCCTCCGCGCGCCCCTCGCGCCGGACGCGTTTGTGACCCGACTCGATGAGCCGGTCTTCGATCTCGTCCGCGATGGCGGCGACATTGCGCTCGCTGGTGCCGGTGACGAGCAGGAAGATGTCGACGAGAGGCAGGGGCTCCGAGACGTTGAGTGCGACGAGGTCCTCACCGCCCTTGGCGACGGCGGCCTCGGCTGCGAGCCGCAGCATCTCTTCTGCGGTTTCAGGTGATTGCATCAGAACACATTCGTTGAGAAGGCGACGATGACCGCGACGGCGACGGCGAGGGCGAGGCCTCCCGCGACGATCGTCATGATCATGATGAGCTTGTTGCCCTTTTCGGGCGCGGGCGGGCGGATGACTTCTCCGGCCGGCTTGATGGTGCTGACCGCGGCGCTGGCGGCGATCGGCGTCGGTGAGGATGCCGGGGGCAGCTCACCGTCGATGAGCACGGCGTCGACGTCTCTGCCGTCGGTGGTGCCGTGCGCGTGCCCCTGCGAGCCGAGCCCGCGAGGCAGCTCGTACGAGCCCGTCACGAGGATCTCTCCCGTCGACGCGACGGGACCGGAGAGCGATCCCTCGCCGGGCGACGGGGTGAAGATCAGGGCGCTGGGCGCGGTGTGCTGCGACCCGGCGGAATCACCCGGTCCGAGCAGCTCGTCGAACGACGGGCGGAACGGAGCGTGCGGCTCGGACGCGTCCGCCAGAACGCCCTCGCCGAAGGCGGAGTTCACCGTCGGGCGCGCATCGCCGTCCGGCTCCTCGTCGCGCTCCGGCGCCTCGGTGAGCACGTCGTCGGCGTCGGACACCCGCTCCCCGGTCAGCCCGAGCTCGTCGACGCCGTCGACACGCTGCTGTTCGGCGTCGGAGCCGTCGTCGACCACCTCGAGCGGGACCACCCGCGCCGGCTCTGCGGCTTCCGACGCACGGATCGGCTCGATCACGATCTCGTCGTGGTCGACGTCGTCGTCGTCGCCGGCCGTGTCGGCACTCGGAGCGGCGGGCGCCGCGGGGAACTCGGGGACGCCCGCGACGATCGCGTCGGCCTCCGGGGAACGATCGGCCGTCTCCGCGCCGCTGTCGATGAGAGGGACGGATGCCGTCCTGATGCGCTCCTGCTCACGAGCCTGCCGACGGGTGAGCGGAGCGGAGCCCGATGCCGCCGCGCCACGCTCTTCGGGCGCGGTCCCGGCGGCGGGCTCCTCAGCGGGCTCGACGACGTCGGGCTCGGCAACGACGGGCTCGGGCACCGGAGGTGCGGGCGGGGCCGTCTCTGCGGCGGCCGCCGCCTCCTCCGCACTGATGACCGGGGTCGATCCCGTCAACCGGATCTCCCGCAGCTGCTTGCGCGTCAGCGGACCCTGACCCTGCTGATCCGAAGTACTCATGCCTTGCTCCGATACAGATGATGCTTCGCGATGTACTGAACGACCCCGTCGGGAACCAGGTACCACACCGGTTGATCGTCACGGACGCGCTCACGGCAGACCGTCGACGAGATCGACAGCGCCGGCACCTCGAGCTGGCTGACGTCGTCGCTCGGGAGGCCGTCCGTGCTCAGAACGTGTCCGGGGCGGGAGACCGCGACGAAGTGAGCCAGTTCCCACAACTCATCATGGTCCCTCCAACTGAGAATTTGCGCCACGGCATCCGCTCCGGTGATGAAGAACAGCTCGGCGTCGGGCCGCTCGCGCTTGAGATCCCGCAGCGTGTCGATCGTGTACGTGGGCCCTTCCCGGGTGATGTCGACCCGGCTGACCGTGAACTGCGGGTTCGACGCCGTCGCGATCACGGTCATGAGGTACCGGTGCTCACTGGGCGTGACGTCGGCCTTGTGCCAGGGGTGACCCGTCGGGACGAAGACGACCTCGTCCAGCCCGAAGGAGTGCGCGACCTCGCTGGCAGCGACCAGGTGACCGTGGTGGATGGGGTCGAACGTGCCGCCCATCACGCCGATGCGCGGGGCGCGCGTGATCGCAGCTGCTGTCATGAGGGAGCGATGCTCATCGTGCTCAGTGGCCGTGCCCCGCCTCGTGTCCGTCCTTGCCGTGGCGGGCCGCCCACGCCTCGGCCTTGGCCGAGTGACGGTTGGCGACGTTCCGGTACGACAGGGTGACCAGGGCCAGGAACGCGAACACGATCGCGGCGATGATTCCGAAGATCACCGTCTCGAGCGCGACGTTCCCGTGGTGCTCGGTCTCGGCGGCGGCCATCGCGATCTGTGCGACGAGGTTCATCCTGACTCCGTTTCGTGTGGCGTGCTGCGCGGGATCCTGTGCGGTACAGCGCCCCCCAGTCTAGCCCTCACCCGCGCGTCTGCCCCGATCCCCGCGCCAGCCACTTGGTGCTCGTCAGCTCGGAGAGGCCCATGGGTCCGCGCGTATGCAGCTTCTGCGTCGAGATGCCGACCTCTGCTCCGAAGCCGAACTCCCCGCCGTCGGTGAAACGCGTCGACGCGTTGGCCATGACCACGGCCGAGTCGACCTCCGCGAGGAAGCGCTCGGCGTTGCGCGAGTCGGTGGTGACGATCGACTCGGTGTGACCGGTGCTGTAGCGCCGGATGTGCTCGAGAGCCTCGTCGAGCGAATCGACCACCTTGATCGCGATGTCCAGGCTCAGATACTCGGTCTCCCAGTCCTCCTCGGTCGCCGGGATCACGTTCGACACGAGGCCGGCCACCATGTCGTCGCCGTGGATCGCGACCCCTTCGCTCTGCAGCGCGCTCGCCACGAGCGGAACGAGTCGCGGGGCCGCCTGACGGTGCACGAGGACGGTCTCGACCGCGTTGCACACGCTGGGACGCTGCACCTTCGCGTTCACGACGATGTCTCGGGCCCAGTCGTCGGGGGCCGACTCGTCGAGCACGATGTGGACATTCCCCGCACCGGTCTCGATGACCGGCACGGTCGACTCGGTCACGACCGTCTCGATCAGCCCGGCACTCCCCCGCGGCACGAGGACGTCGATGAAGCCCCGCCCGTGCATGAGCGCCTTCGCGCCCTCCCGCCCGAAGTCGTCGACGGTCTGGATGGCCTCGGCGGTCACGCCGGCGCCCTCGAGGGCCTGACGCATGACCTCGACCAGCACGGTGTTCGACTCGCGCGCGGCACTGCCTCCGCGCAGGACCACCGCGTTGCCCGACCGCAGCGCGAGCGCGGCGATGTCGACCGTCACGTTCGGCCGAGCCTCGTAGATGGCGCCCACCACTCCGAACGGCACCCGCACCTGCTCGAGCGACACGCCATTCGGCATGCGGTGGCCGCCGACCACGCGGCCGACGGGGTCGGGAAGGGCCGCGACCTCGCGCACCGCCGCCGCGAGCGACGCGACGCGCTTCTCGTCGAGGCGCAGGCGGTCGATCAGCGAGTCGCCGATGCCGTCGGCGCGCCCCCGCTCGATGTCGCGGCCGTTCGCCTCGATGATGCGCGCGGCGTTGCGCTCGAGCGCCACGGCGATCGCTTCGAGCGCGCGCGCCTTGTCGTCGCTGGTGAGTGCGGCGGTGGCCCGCGACGCCTCTTTCGCACGCTCCAGGCGCGCCTGAGGGGACTGGTCGGTCATCCGCCCAGTCTAGGAGGTCGCCGGTTCGAACCAGGTTCCTATTTCGGCGCCGGAGAGGGCGCGGTCGACGAGGTCGGCGCTGGTCACGAGAACCCCGATGCCGGATGCCGCGGCCAGACGCGCCGCCGACACCTTGGTCGCCGCGCCGCCGGTGCCGACGCTGTTCACGACGGTGGCACCGAACTCGAGTCCCGACAGATCGGCATCCGGGGCCACGACGTCGATCGGCTCGGCGCCCGGGTCGGACGGCGGCCTGGTGTACAGCGACTCGATGTCGCTGAGGAGGATGAGGGCATCCGCCTCGATCAGCTGCGCGACGAGGGCGCCGAGGCGGTCGTTGTCGCCGAAGCGGATCTCCTGCGTGGCCACGGTGTCGTTCTCGTTGACGATGGGCAGGATGCGCAGTCCCAGCAGACGCTCCATGGCACGGCGGGCGTTGGAACGCGAGGTGGGGTTCTCGAGGTCGCCCGTGGTCAGCAGCACCTGGCCGGCCACGATGTCGAACGGACGCAGCGACTCCTGGTAGCGGTACACGAGGACGTTCTGCCCCACGGCGGCCGCGGCCTGCTGCGTGGCGAGATCCGTCGGACGCGCGTCGAGACGCAGGAACGGGATGCCGGTGGCGATGGCGCCGGACGAGACGAGCACGACCTCCGCACCGCGCGCGTGCGCAGCCGCGAGGGCTTCGACGATCACCGGGATCCGCCACGACGACTCGCCGCTGATCGACGAGCTGCCGACCTTCACGACGATGCGCGACGCGGTCGCGAGGTCGGCGCGCGAGCGGGCGGTCACTCGCCGTCCTCGCGATAGGCGGCGAGGCGCTGCTCCTCCAGCTCCGCACGAGCCGCGGCCTTGGCGTCCATGCGCTCGTAGTACTGCTCCCGGCGCTCCGACGTGGTGCGACGACTGTTCGGAGCGAGTCGCGGATCGGTTCCTCGGGGAGCGGTCATCAGCTCGGCGGCGGAGCTCATCGTCGGCTCCCAGTCGAAGACGATGCTGTCGCCCTCGCCGATCACGACCGTCGATCCCTGCACGGCCCCGACGCGGAACAGCTCGTCCTCGACGCCCAGCTTCTCGAGCCGATCGGCGAGGTACCCCACGGCCTCCTCGTTCTGGAAGTCGGTCTGCTGCACCCAGCGCACCGGCTTCTCGCCGAGGATGCGGTACACGTTGCCGTACGTGCCGCCCTCGACGCGGATCTCGAAGTCCTTCTTCGATCCGCGCGGGCGGATGACCACGCGCTCGCGCGGCGCCGCCGCGACCACGGACTCGGCGCGGTGCTTCTCGACGAGCGCACCGAGGGCGAGGGTGAGGGGACGCAGACCTTCGTGCGAGACCGTGGAGATCTCGAAGACGCGGAATCCGCGTGCCTCGAGATCGGGGCGCACCAGATCGGCCAGGTCGCGAGCCTCCGGGACGTCGATCTTGTTCAGGGCGACGATCTGCGGCCGCTCCAGCAACGGCGTCTGCCCGTCGGGCACGCGGTAGGCCGCCAGCTCGGCGAGGATGACGTCGAGATCCGAGATCGGGTCGCGTCCGGGCTCGAGGGTCGCACAGTCGAGGACGTGGAGGAGCGCCGAGCACCGTTCGACATGCCGGAGGAACTCGAGGCCCAGACCCCGCCCCTCGCTCGCCCCTTCGATGAGGCCGGGCACGTCGGCGACGGTGTAGCGGAAGTCCTCGGCCTGCACGACGCCGAGATTGGGGTGCAGCGTCGTGAAGGGGTAGTCCGCGATCTTCGGCCGCGCCGCCGAGATCGCACCGATCAGGCTCGACTTGCCGGCTGACGGATACCCGACCAGCGCGACGTCGGCGACGGTCTTCAGCTCGAGCACGACATCGCCCTCGAAGCCGGGCGTGCCGAGGAGCGCGAATCCGGGCGCCTTGCGCTTCGGAGTCGCGAGGGCAGCATTGCCGAGTCCGCCCTGGCCGCCGGCGGCGACGACGAACCTCTGGCCCGGCTCGATCATGTCGACGAGCACGTCGCCCGCACCGTTCTTGACCACGGTTCCGACCGGCACGGGAAGCTCGAGCGTCTCGCCCGCGAAGCCCGCGCGGTGGTCGCCCATGCCGGGGCCCCCGTTGCCCGAGGAGCGGTGCGGCGAGTGGTGGTACGACAGCAGTGTCCCCGTCTGCGGGTCGGCGACGAGCACGACGTCTCCGCCGTCTCCGCCGTTGCCGCCGTCGGGTCCGCCCAACGGCTTGAACTTCTCGCGATGCACCGAGACACAGCCGTTGCCGCCCTTGCCCGCACGCAGGTGCAGCGTCACGGTGTCGACGAACGTGACCATGTCTCTCTCCTCATAAAGAAATTCGGGGCGGGCCGAAGCCCGCCCCGAATCGGATGTTCAGTGCTGCGCTGTGATCACTCAGCAGCGGCGACGATGTTGACGACCTTGCGGCCGCCCTTCGCGCCGAACTCGACCGCACCGGCGGCCAGAGCGAAGAGCGTGTCGTCGCCACCACGGCCGACGTTGACGCCGGGGTGGAAGTGGGTGCCGCGCTGACGGACGATGATCTCGCCGGCGAGGACCTGCTGGCCGCCGAAGCGCTTCACGCCGAGGCGCTGTGCGTTGGAGTCACGACCGTTGCGGGTGGAGCTTGCGCCCTTTTTGTGTGCCATGTCCTGGTCTCCTCGGTCTTACTTGATGCCGGTGATCTTGACGCGCGTGAGCTCCTGACGGTGGCCCTGGCGCTTCTTGTAGCCGGTCTTGTTCTTGTACTTCTGGATGACGATCTTCGGGCCGCGGAGGTTGCCGATGACCTCAGCCGTGACCTTGACCTTCGCGAGCTGGTCGGCGTCGGTGGTCACAGAGGCGCCGTCGACGAGCAGCACGGCGGCCAGCTCGATCTTCTCGCCCTGGGCGGCCTTGACACGGTCGAGCTGAACGATCGTGCCGACCTCGACCTTCTCCTGCCGCCCACCGGCGCGCACTACTGCGTAAACCACTTCATACCTGTTTCGTTGGGGAGCGAGAGCTCCGGGAATCTCACGGGAAGACTGTTGCTTGCCTGCGCCGCGGTGCGGCGGGTGCGAACGCAAGGCTCTCCGCTCCGACCGACGAGGACGAGGCGGCATGCGCACCAAGGGACTACTTTACCGGATGCTCGGCGGTGTCGCAAAGCGTGCCGGCCGTCCGCCGCGGGAGCGCCGCGCCCCTTCCTCCGCGACGGTCCTAGGCTGACGGGATGACCGTTCTCGTCGACGATCCGCGCTGGCCCGCCCACGGACGCCTGTGGGCGCACCTGGTCAGCGACGCGGACCTCGACGAGCTGCACGCCTTCGCGCGCGCCCATGACGTGCCTGCACGGGCGTTCGACCGCGACCACTACGACGTGCCCGAGGAGCTGGTGCCCCGACTCATCGCCGGAGGCGCTCAGCACGTCGACGGCAAGGAGCTCGTCCGGCGGCTGATCGCCTCAGGCCTCAGAGTCCGGGCCCGCGACCGGCGCTGACGCGTCGGACGACACGGCGACCGGAGTGCCCGTGAGCGCAGCGGTGCTCACCCGACGGCGGCCGCGACCCTGACCGGGCGCCTTCGGTTCCGGGAGCGCGTCTAGCACCGAGTCGAGCAGCTGCTCGGCCGGCGACTTGGGTCCCTTGCGTTCGGAGCCGCGCTTCTTCCGCGGCTTCTTCGCCCGCTCCGGCGCCACCTCGTGCGCGGCTTCGGCCGACCCGGCATCCGCTGCGATCTCCACCGGCTCGAGGCTCGGCGCCAGCGTCGATGCGGCGATCTGCGCGAGCGCCGACTTCGCCCCCTCGGGGATGCTGTGCGTCACGGCGGCCGACGGCGCAGCGCTCGACCCGGGACCGTTGCCGCCACCGCCGCCGCGTTGACGGCGGTTTCCGTTGCCGTTGCCGTTGCCGTTGCCATTGCCGTTCGACCGGTGCTTGATGACGGGGTCGTGGTGCACGATCACCCCGCGGCCGGCGCACACCTCGCACGCCTCGCTGAACGTCTCGAGGAGTCCGAGGCCGAGCTTCTTGCGGGTCATCTGCACGAGACCCAGCGAGGTGACCTCGGCGACCTGGTGCTTGGTGCGGTCACGGCTGAGGCACTCGACGAGGCGCCGCAGCACGAGGTCGCGGTTCGACTCGAGCACCATGTCGATGAAGTCGACGACGATGATGCCGCCGATGTCGCGCAGGCGCAGCTGACGGACGATCTCCTCAGCCGCCTCCAGGTTGTTCTTGGTGACGGTCTCCTCGAGGTTCCCGCCCGATCCCACGAACTTGCCGGTGTTGACGTCGACGACCGTCATGGCCTCGGTGCGGTCGATCACGAGCGATCCGCCGGACGGCAGCCACACCTTGCGGTCGAGCGCCTTCTCGATCTGCTCGGTGATGCGGAACGCGTCGAACGGATCGGTCTCGTCCTCGTAGGCCTCGACCCGCTCGAGGAGGTCGGGAGCGACGCTCTCGAGGTAGGCGCGGATCGTGCGCTGCGACTCCTCGCCCTGGATGAGCATCTTCGTGAAGTCCTCGTTGAAGACGTCGCGGACGATCTTGACCAGCAGATCGGGCTCGGCGTGCAGCAGGGCGGGCGCCTGCTGGTTCTCGACCTGCTTCTGGATGTGCTCCCATTGCGAGGTGAGGCGCTGCACGTCGCGCGTGAGCTGCTCCTCCGTCGCCCCCTCCGCGGCGGTGCGGACGATCACGCCCGACGACTCCGGCAGCACCTCCTTGAGGATGCGCTTCAGCCGCGCCCGCTCGTTGTCGGGCAGCTTGCGGCTGATGCCGTTCATCGACCCGCCGGGCACATACACGAGGTAGCGACCCGGGAGCGAGATCTGGCTGGTGAGGCGGGCGCCCTTGTGGCCCACCGGGTCTTTGGTGACCTGGACGAGCACGCGGTCGCCCGGCTTGAGCGCCAGCTCGATCCGTCGCGGCTGGTTGCCCGTCTCGACGCCGTCCCAGTCGACCTCGCCGGAGTACAGCACGGCGTTGCGCCCGCGGCCGATGTCGACGAAGGCGGCCTCCATGCTCGGCAGGACGTTCTGCACCCGACCGAGGTACACGTTCCCGATGAGCGACGCGTCCTGGTTGCGGGCGACGTAGTGCTCCACGAGCACGCCGTCTTCGAGCACGCCGATCTGCGTGCGACCGTTCTTGGCGCGCACGACCATCTTGCGGTCGACCGACTCGCGGCGCGCGAGGAACTCCGCCTCGGTGACGACGGGGCGTCGGCGACCGGCGTCGCGACCGTCGCGACGGCGCTGCTTCTTCGCCTCGAGCCTGGTCGACCCCTTGATCGCCTTCGGCTCGGTGATGTACTCCACGACGCGCTGCCGCTGACGCGGCTCGTCGCGCTGGTCGTCGCCGTCGGATCCTCCGCGGCGACGGCGGCCGCGGCGACCTCCGCCCTGCTCGTCCTGATCGCGCTCGGAGACGCGGTCGAAGACGCGCTCGGGCCGGGCGGGGAGCGGCACGATCTCCGGCGCGTAGAAGTGCAGCCGTGTGGAGACCTGCGAGACGAACACCTCGGGCAGGAGTCCCAGCGACACCGCCGTCACCGGCGCCGGAGCCGCGGGCTCCTCGGGAACCACGGGCTCCTCGACCACCGGGGGCTCCTCGACCACCGGCGATGCGATCTCCGCGTCGGCGGCCGTCAGGGCCTCGGCGACGGCCTCGACGCCGCTCTCGCTCTGCTCGGTGGCATCCGCCTCGGCAGCATCCGCACCGTTCGCCGCATCCGCGGCGATCTCGGCTTCGGCCACCGCCACGGTGGCCGATTCGGACATCGTGGGCGCGTCCTGCTGCGTCAGCGGGTCGGTCGCCTCCGTGGCGATGTCGAGAGTGGGGACGTTGTGGTCATTGTTCTCATCGGCCATCTCTGGCGTACTCCCTGCGCGGTGCACGGATGCTCCGCGAAATCTCATGCGGCACCCGCGGGTGCCGCGAACTCGATCGATGTGCGACCGGCTCATGGCTCTGATCGCGTGGGGCACGGGACCCCGAAGTCTGCGTCGATGCGTGTCGCGGCGGGGCCGTTCATCGCATCACAGGTCATTATCGCACCACATCGCCCCGATCGCGGCATCCCGCCCCTCCACCGTGTTATCTCCGGCCCGTTGTCGCCGCATCCATAGGCGCCGCTGAGATAATCCCGAGCATGAGCGAGCAGCGCACCCGCCCCGTCGTCTACGCCGTCTGGCTGATCATCGCCGGCGTCATCGGCTGGTTCGCCGCCTTCCAGCTGACCGTCGAGAAGTTCGCCCTCCTCGAGAATCCGCAGGAGGCGCTGGCCTGCGATGTCAGCCCCTTCATCCAATGCAGCAAGAACCTGGAGTCGTGGCAGGGCGAGGTGTTCGGGTTCCCCAACCCGCTCATCGGTCTCACGGGCTGGATGGCGCCCATCGTCGTCGGGGTCGCCCTGCTCGCCGGGGCCCGGTTCGCCCGCTGGTTCTGGGCGGCGTTCGGAGCCGGCATCGTCTTCGCGATCGGCTTCGTCTGCTGGCTCATCGGCCAGAGCCTCTACGATCTGCTGGTCCTGTGCCCCTGGTGCATGGTGACGTGGGCGGTGACGATTCCGACCTTCTTCGCCACGGTGCTCCACCTGATCCGCAACGGAACCCTCACGCGCAACGAGAAGGCGCAGCAGCGCGCGGGCGCGCTCATGGTCTGGGTTCCCCTGCTGACGATCGTCGCCTACGCCGTCATCATCCTCCTCGCCCAGCTCCAGGGACTCGACTTCCTGGGCGAGATGGCGAAGCTCATCTTCTGACATCCGCACCGACCACGACGAAGCCCGCCTCGGATCATCGATCCGGGGCGGGCTTCGTCGGTGCTGTGCGGCTCAGTCGAACCAGATGCCCAGCTCGCGAGCAGCCGATTCGGGGCTGTCCGAGCCGTGGACCAGGTTCTGCTGCACCTGGAGTCCCCAGTCGCGACCGAAATCGCCGCGGATCGTGCCGGGTGCGGCCGTCGTCGGGTCGGTCGTGCCGGCGAGCGAACGGAAGCCCTCGATCACGCGGTTGCCGGCCAGGCGGATCGCGACCGACGGGCCGGAGAGCATGAACTCGAGCAGCGGCTCGTAGAAGGGCTTCCCCTCGTGCTCGGCGTAGTGGGCGGCGAGCAGGTCGCGGTCCGGTTCGACGAGACGGATGTCGACGAGCGCGTAGCCCTTCGCCTCGATGCGGGCGAGGATCGCGCCGGTGAGTCCGCGTGCGACGCCGTCGGGCTTGACGAGGACGAGTGTCTCTTCGGTGGCCATGTCATTCACTCTCTGTCTGAGTCTCGGTCGAGGGTCCGGTCGGGCGTCGTGCGTCCAGGCGGGCCCCCACGATCGTCGCATACGCCCACATGCCGCCGAAAATCAGCACCGCGAGGAGAACCGCCGGCACGAGGAGCGCCGCCAGGGCGATGACGACCTGGATCACCCAGCCGGCGGTGATCGCCCACGGCTGCGTGATGAGACCGGCGAGGAGGATGCAGGCGAGGCCCACGACGCCTCCGGCGACGATCGCCCACCACGGCTCGACGCCGTCGGGGAGGGCCTTCAGGCCGAAGATCGTCAAGCCGATCAGGAACACCACGATCGCCTCGAAGCCCAGGACGACAGGGGCGAGCTTCTGCACCAGCGTGCGCGGCGGGCGCGGACGACGCGGACGACGGGCAGGCGCGGCGTCGGAGGTCATGCCCTCCACCCCGACTTCCAGTCCTCGTCCTCGGCGAGGGCGATCGCCTCGCCCGCCAGCACGACCGATCCCGCGATCACGACCGCGCGACGGTCGGAGGATGCCGCCCACTCCCGCGCCGCATCCGCGGCGTCGGCCAGGGAGTCGTGCACCGTGGCGCGCTGTCCCGCCTGCTCGACGAGGTCGGCGATGGAGTCGGCGTCGCTCGCGCGGTCGGAGTCCGGCGCAGTCGCGAAGACGTGTGCGACCGCCGGCGCCAGCTGCGCGACGATGCCCGCGGCGTCCTTGTCGGCGAGGACGCCGAGGACCAGACCCCATTCGTCGAAGTCGAAGCTGTCGTCCAGGGCTTGAGCCAGCGCCTTCGCGCCGTGCGGATTGTGCGCCGCGTCGACCACGACGGTCGGCGCGATGCCCAGCAGCTGCAGGCGCCCCGGAGATGTCGCCCCCTGCAGTCCGTCGGTGATGACGGCATTCGCGATGCGCTGCGTCCCACCCCCGATCAGCGACTCGACGGCGGCGACGGCGAGAGCGGCGTTGTGGCCCTGATGCGCTCCGTAGAGGGGCAGGTACTCCTCGACGTACTCCCCCGCGATTCCTCGGATCGTGAGCAGCTGGCCGCCGACGGCGAGCTTCTGCTCGACGAGACCGAAGTCGTCGCCCTCGAAGGCGATGGTCGCCTCGCGCTGCGACGCGACCCGGCGGAGCACCTCCGCCGCCTCGGGCTGCTGCTGCGCAGAGACCACGGCGGCGCCCTGCTTGATGATCCCGGCCTTCACCGTCGCGATCTCGGAGATGGTCTGGCCCAGGCGGTCGGCGTGGTCGATGTCGATCGGAGCGAAGACCGCCACGTCCCCGTCGGCCGTGTTGGTCGAATCCCATTCCCCGCCCATGCCGACCTCGAGAACCAGCACATCGACGGGTGCGTCGGCCACCGCCACGAACGCCAGCACGGTGAGCAGCTCGAAGAACGTCAGGGGCGCGTCACCGGCCGCCTCGAGCTCGGCGTCGACGATCTCGACGAACGGCTCGATCTCGTCCCAGGCGTCGGCGACGGCCGCGTCGGCGATCGGCTCGCCGTCGATGAGGATGCGCTCCGTGAACCGCTCGAGGTGAGGACTCGTGAACAGCCCCGTGCGCAGGTCGTGCGCACGCAGCAGGCTCTCGATCATCCGGGCCGTCGAGGTCTTCCCGTTCGTGCCCGTGACGTGCACGACGCGGTAGGTCCGCTGCGGATCGTCGAGGAAGGCGAGGATGCGCGCGGTGCGCTCCTTGCGCGGCTGCACCCAGCGCTCACCGGCGCGGCTCAGCAGCGTCTCGTAGACGGCATCCGCCCGATCCCGATCGTTCATGAGGCGGCACCTTCCCGCACGGCATCCGTCGCGTCGATGGTCACGATGATAGGCGCCTTCCCGGCTCCGAGGGCGCGGGCACCCGAGCGGAACACACCGTCACCCGGGCTGGTCGCATCGTCGACCAGCGACTCGATCTCCTCGGTCGCGTGCACGGCGAAGGCCACGGCGAGGGTCTCGGCGGCGATGAGGTCGGCGTGCGCCTTCAGCGCGGCGGCATCCTCCGAGGCGGCGTTCAGCGCCAGCACGATGCGATCGCTCACATCGAGACCGGCGTTCTTGCGCGCCTCCTGCACCACGCGGATCGCGTCGCGAGCGAGCCCCTCGGCTTCCAGTGCCGGTGTGGTCCGGGTGTCGAGCAGCATGAACCCGCCCGAGGGGACGATCGCGAGCGACTCCCCCTCCGGCCGGCCGGCGGTCTCGAGGGTCAGCTCGTACTCGCCGGGCTCGAGGACGATCCCGCCCGCGATCACGAGGCCGTCGGTCTCCGACCAGTCGCCGGCCTTCGCGGCCCGGATGACCGCCTGCACGTTCTTGCCGAGACGCGGTCCCGCCGCGCGGGCATTGACGCTGAGGCGGTGGGTGATGCCGTAGTCGGCGGCCGTGCCCTCGGCGAGCGGAACGAGCTCGACCGCCTTGACGTTCAGCTCCTCGCGCAGGATGTCGTCGAAGCGGCCGAGCGCCGCCGCGTGCGGCGACACCACGGTGAGCATCGCGAGCGGCAGCCGGACGCGCAGCTTCTCCTTCTTGCGCAGCGCGTTGCCCACGCTGGAGAGCTCGCGCACGGCGTCCATCGCGTCGCGGATGTCGTCGGCGGCGGGGAACGCGTCGGGGTCTGGCCAGTCCTGCAGGTGCACGCTCCGTCCGCCCGTGAGACCCTGCCAGACGCGCTCGCTCACGAGCGGCACGAGGGGCGCTGCGACGCGCGTGAGCGTCTCGAGCACCGTGTAGAGCGTGTCGAACGCGTCGGTGGAGGTGCCCTCCCAGAAGCGGTCGCGGGATCGACGGATGTACCAGTTCGTGAGCACCTCGGCGAAGTCGCGGAGACGGGCCGAGGCGGTCGTGGAGTCGAGCCCTTCGAGGTCTTCGCGCACCTCGCGCACGAGGTCGCCGAGCCGGGCGAGGATGTACCGGTCGAGCACGTCGGTGGAGTCGGTACGCCACGACGCCTCGTACCCGCCGTCCTTCGCCGCATTGGCGTAGGTGGCGAAGAAGTACCAGGAGCTCCACAGGGGCAGCAGGAACTCGCGCACTCCGGCGCGGATGCCCTCCTCCGTGACCGCGAGGTTGCCGCCGCGCAGAACCGAGCTCGACATGAGGAACCAGCGCATCGCGTCGGAGCCGTCGCGGTCGAGCACCTCCGACACGTCGGGATAGTTGCGCAGCGACTTCGACATCTTGTACCCGTCGCTGCCGAGCACGATGCCGTGGCAGCTCACACCCGTGAAGGCGGGACGATCGAACAGCGCGGTGGACAGCACATGCATGACGTAGAACCATCCGCGGGTCTGCCCGATGTACTCGACGATGAAGTCGGCCGGTGCGTGCGAGTCGAACCACTCCCGGTTCTCGAACGGGTAGTGCACCTGGGCGTAGGGCATCGAACCCGAGTCGAACCACACGTCGAACACGTCGTCGATGCGGCGCATGGTGCTCTTCCCCGTGGGGTCGTCGGGGTTCGGCCGGGTGAGGTCGTCGATGTACGGACGGTGCAGGTCGACCTCGCCCTCGGGGTTGCGCGGCAGCGTGCCGAAGTCGCGCTCGAGCTCCTCGAGCGATCCGTAGGTGTCGACGCGCGGGTACTCGGGGTCGTCGCTCTTCCACACGGGGATGGGCGAGCCCCAGTAGCGGTTGCGGCTGATCGACCAGTCGCGCGCTCCCTCGAGCCACTTGCCGAACTGGCCGTGCTTCACGTTCTCGGGCACCCAGGTGATCTGCTCGTTGTTCGCGAGCAGGTCGTCCTTGATCTCGGTGACCCGGATGAACCAGCTCGACACGGCCTTGTAGATCAAGGGGTTCCGGCAGCGCCAGCAGTGCGGGTACGAGTGCTCGTAGCTCTGCAGACGCACCAGCCTGCCGTTGTCGCGCATCAGGCGGACGATCGACGAGTTCGCGTCCATCCAGAGCTGTCCGGCCACGTCGGTCACGTTCGGCAGGAACCGTCCGCCGTCGTCGAGCGAGAGGATCGTGGGGATGCCGGCCGCACCGGCGACCCGCTGGTCGTCTTCACCGTAGGCGGGCGCCTGGTGCACGATGCCGGTGCCGTCGGTCGTCGTCACGTAGTCGTCGACGAGGATCCGCCAGGCGTTCTCGGTGCCGTAGACCTCGGCATCCGCGTAGTAGTCGAAGAGACGGTCGTAGGCGATGTCGCCGAGCTCGGCGCCCTTCAGCGTGGCCTGCACCGCGGCGAGCGCCTCGTCGGCCGACTCGTAGCCGAGGTCCTTCGCGTAACCGCCGACCAGGTCGCGCGCGAGGAGATAGCGGTGGGCGGATGCTTCGACCGCGAGGTGATCGGCGGCGGGCGCGCCGCGACCCTGGTGCACGTCGGCGGCGCCGGCGGGACCGGCGGGCAGCACGACGTAGTCGATGTCGGGCCCGACGGCGAGGGCGAGGTTCGTCGGGAGGGTCCACGGGGTGGTGGTCCAGGCGAGGGCGCGGACGCCGGTGAGGCCGAGCGACTCCGCCTTCAGCCCGACCAGCGGGAAGGTGACGGTCACCGAGGGGTCCTGCCGCATCTGGTACACGTCGTCGTCCATGCGCAGCTCGTGAGCCGACAGCGGGGTCTCGTCGCGCCAGCAGTACGGCAGCACGCGGTAGCCCTCGTAGGCGAGGCCCTTGTCGTAGAGCGTCTTGAACGCCCAGAGCACGCTCTCCATGTAGCCCAGGTCGAGGGTCTTGTAGCCGCGCTCGAAGTCGACCCAGCGCGCCTGGCGGGTGACGTAGTCCTGCCATTCGTGGGTGTACTTCAGCACCGACGAGCGCGCCTTCTCGTTGAAGACGTCGATGCCCATCTCCTCGATCTGCGCCTTCTCAGTGATGCCGAGCTGCTTCATGGCCTCGAGTTCGGCGGGCAGCCCGTGCGTGTCCCACCCGAACACGCGGTCGACCTTCTTGCCGAGCATGGTCTGGAAGCGCGGGAAGACGTCCTTCGCGTACCCGGTCAGCAGGTGACCGTAGTGCGGCAGTCCGTTGGCGAACGGCGGGCCGTCGTAGAACACCCACTCCTCGGCGCCCTCGCGCTGCTCGATCGACGCACGGAACGTGTCGTCGTGCTTCCAGAAGTCGAGCACCTCGCGTTCGATCAGCGGGAAGCGGGGGCTCGGGGCGACGGAGGCAGCCTGGTCGGCGGCGGGGCCGAAGGAGGAACGCGGGTAGGTCATGTCGTCTCGCAGGAGTCGTGGCGGATGCTGCTGCGAGGACGACCTCCGGATCTCGCTCCCGGTGACCGCGGTACCACCTCGCGTGCCTCGCCTTACGGCGCGACCACTCTCACTGCGGCTGTGACGGGCCTGCCCCGCTCGGTTCTACTGACCTCGACCCGCGGCTCGCGCTGAGCGTGTCGAAGCGTTCTTCCGAGAGCTCCCCGGTGATGGCCGGATCGATGCTCGTGCGTCCATTGTACGCGCCGGCCGCAGCCCCCGGCATCCGTCCCGCACCCGCCCGCCCCGGCACCCGCCCGCCCCGGCATCCGCCCGCCCCGGCATCCGCCCCGCACGCCTGCGCAGGATTTGTGCGCTTCGCAAGGTGCGATGCGCCGAAGTGATCCTTCCGAAGCGCACAAATCCTTGCCAGGCGCACGCGCGCGGGTCGGCCTGCCCGCGGCCCGGACGCGCGTCCGTGACGTCCCCACGTCCGACCCCCGCCCTATCCTCGACTCATGGCTCGCGCATCCGACGCCCTCGTGGCCCCCCGCGTCTCTCCGCCCGACCTGCCACCCCGGCTCGAAGACGCCCGGCCCGCTCGCGGCGCCGACCTGCTCGCCTCTCGGCTCGATCTCGGCGGCACGGTCGACCTCGCTCATTCCTCGCTCGAGCAGTGCACGATCGATGCGGATGCCGATGCCGTCGACCTCACGGGAGCGACGCTGATCGACGTCGAGATCGCGGATGCGCGCATAGCCTCGCTGCGGCTCCGCGACGCGAGCCTCCGCCGCGTCTGCATCCGCGGCGGCCGCATCGGCACACTCGATCTCAGCGGTGCGCGGATCGACGAACTCGAACTCCGAGGCGTGCGGATCGACTACCTGAACCTCGGCGGCGCGAAGGCCGCCGACGTCGAGGTGACCGACTGCGGCATCCGCACCCTCGACATGCCCCAGGCCGAGCTGACGCGCGTGCGCTTCGCGGATACGCGAACCGACGAGGTCGACCCGCGCGGGCTCCGCGCCGGCCACGTCGACCTCCGCGGACTCGACGCCGGAGCGTTCCTCGACGCGAACAGCCTGCGCGGCACGACTCTGTCGTCGTTCCAGGTGCAGCAGCTCGCCTCCGTGCTCGCGGCGAGCATCGGCATCCTCGTCATCGACTGACGGGACCGCTCGCTTCGAGCAGCTCCCTCGTGAACGGATGCTGCGGCGCAGCGAACACCGACGCCGCCGTCCCCTGCTCGACGATCACACCGTCGAGCATCACCAGCACGTCGTCGGCGACGGCGCCGACGACATCGAGATCGTGCGACACGAAGACCATGGTCAGCCGGCGCTCGCGTTGCAGCCGGAGCAGGAGCAGGAGGATGCGCTCCCGCACCGACGGGTCGAGGGCCGACACGGGCTCGTCCAGCACGAGCACCTCCGGGTCGGCGGCGAGCGCTCGGGCGATGGCGGCACGCTGCCGCTGCCCGCCGGAGAGTGCGTGCGGCCGACGTCGTGCGAGAGCCGGGTCGAGGTCCACTTCGCGGAGCAGCTCCACGACGCGCTGAGCACGTGCGGCCCGCGGCACCCGCCCGGCACCGAGCGCCTCGCGCAGCGAGCGTGCGATCGTCCAGCGCGGATCGAGGGCTCCGAGAGGGTTCTGGTGAACGAGCTGCACGCGTCGGGTCTCCGCCCATCGCAGCGCACCCTCATCGGGGCGCTCGATGCCGACGATCATGCGGGCGAGCGTCGTCTTCCCCGAGCCCGACTCGCCGACCACGCCGAGCGTGCGCCCCTCGGCCAGCGAGAACGAGGCGTGGTCGACCGCGACGAGATCGCCGAACGACTTCGTGACACCTGTCGCGACCAGCACGGGCGACGGCGACGACGTCTCGGGGGGCCGGTGACGGGCATCGTGGATCGTCGCCGCGATCAGCTGCCGGGTGTACTCGTGCTGCGGATCGCCGAGCACCTCGGCGACCGGCCCCGACTCCACGACCTCGCCGGCGCGCATCACCAGCACGCGGTCGGCGACGCGACGGACGGCCGCGAAGTCGTGACTGATGAAGACGACGGCGGTGCCGGCATCCGCGATGTCGCGCAGCAATCCGAGGATCCGCGCCTGCACCGTGGCATCGAGCGCCGTGGTGGGCTCGTCGGCCACGAGCACCGCCGGCTCGGCGGCCAGCGCCGATGCGATCAGCGCCCGCTGTCGAAGCCCGCCCGACAGCTCGTGGGGGTACTGCCGGGCACGGCGATCCGGGTCGGGCATCCACACCCGGTGCAGGAGCGCGCGCACCCGCTGCCGCAGATCGTCGCGTCCGGCGGCGATGCCGTGCAGCATCAGGGGCTCGCCCACTGCCGCCCCGACGCGCTGCAGCGGGTCGAGCGAGACCAGGGCGTCCTGCGAGACGAGAGCGATCCGCCTGCCGCGCAGTCCCCGCCACCGCCGCTCGCTCAGCGCACGGGCATCGGTCCCGTCGATCGCGAGCCGTTCCACTCTCACGCGCGCGTCCGCCGGGGCGAGTCCGAGCAGTGCCCGCGCGGTGAGCGACTTTCCCGCGCCCGACTCCCCCACGATCGCGACGCACTCGCCCCGGTGGACGCGCAGCGAGACGCCGTCGACGGCGGGCGCACCTCCGAAGTCGATGCGGAGGCCGTCGAGCTCCAGCGCGGCGCTCATGCGGGTCGTCCTTCCGCTCGTGCGCGCAGCACGCGTCCGACGACGGTCGCGGCGATGACCGTCACCGTGATGGCGATGCCGGGGAACACGGCGATCCACCACGCCTGACCGAGCACGTTGCGGCCTCCGGCGAGCATGAGCCCCCATTCGGGTGTCGGCTCCGACGGCCCGAGCCCGAGAAAGCTCAGTCCCGCCGCCGCGAGGATGCTGGAGCCGATGCCGATCGTGGCCAGCACGCTCAGCGAGCCGAGCACGCCCGGTGCGACGTGCCGCAGGAAGGCGGTCACGGGAGGCACGCCGAGGATCCGCGCCGCCTCGACATGCTCCGCCCGCCGCAGCACGCGGGTCTGCACCCGAGCGAGGCGGACGTAGACCGGCACGGCGGCGAGGGTCACCGCGATGGCGACGTTCACCGGTCCGGGCCCGAGCACGGCGATGACGACGAGCGCCACGAGGAACTCGGGGAACGCCGACAGCACATCGTTCACCCGCATGAGCGTGGTGTCGACCGGCCGCGGCGCCACCCCGGCGAGCGCGCCGACGAGCAGACCGGCGGCGAGGGCGATCGCGGTCGCGAGGAGCCCGATGCCGATGGAGCGCCCCGCCCCGAACACGACGCGGGAGTAGACGTCGCGTCCGCTCTGGTCGGTGCCGAACAGGTGCTCGGCCCCGGGCGGCTGCAGGGCCGCACGCACGTCGGTCTGCAGCGGATCGTGCGTCGCCAGCACACCGGGGAACAGGGCGGCGAAGGCCAGGACCGCCAGCACCGCGACGGCGCACCACAGGAGCACCGCCGACGCGCGCCTCATCGCAGCACCGCCGTGGTGGTCCGCGCGCCGATCGAGGCGCGCCCGGCGCGCAGCCGCGGATCGATGAAGGGATGCAGCACCTCGACGGCGAGGTTCACGACGACGAACACGACGGCGCTGAGCAGGATGATGCCGGTGATCACGGGCAGGTCCCGGTTGCTGATCGCCGCGAGGGTCACGCGGCCGAGCCCCGCGCGGGCGAACACCGTCTCGACGAGCACCGCTCCCCCGAGCACGGAGCCGGTGAGGAAGGCGGCGAGGGTGACGGCTGCGCCGGCGCCGTGGCGAAGTCCGTGGCGCAGGATGAACCACGAGCCGCTGGCGCCGCGTGCGCGCACGGTCTCGGCGAACGGCATCCGCTCCGCCTGGATCAGCCCGTCGCGGAGAACCTGACTGAGCAGCGCCGCCACGGGGAGCGCGAGGGTGATCGCGGGCAGGACGATCGTCGCGGGGTTGCGCGCCCCCGACACGGGGAACCATCCGAGTCCGAAGGCGAAGACGCTCAGCAGCACGAGCCCGATCCAGAACACGGGCGACGACAGGATGACGAGCTCGACGCCGGCTGCGACGGACCGGCCGACACGACCGCGGACGAGCACCGTGACGGCGAGCGCCAGCACGACCGCGATGAGCAGCGCCAGCGCCGACAGCTGCAGCGTGGGCCCGAGCTGGCGTCCGATCACCTCGCTCACCGGCATCCGCAGCTGATACGACTCCCCCAGATCGCCGCGCGCGAGCTGGGCGATGAAGGTCAGGTACTGCTCGAACGGCGGACGATCGAGCCCTAGTTCGGCGCGGATCCCGTCTTTGACGGCATCGCTCACCTGGGCCTGCGGTCCGAGCATCACCGAGACCGGGTCGCCGGGGATGATCCGGAAGGCGAGGAAGGCCAGGGTCGCCGCGCCCCAGAGCACGATCACGACGGATGCCGCGAGCCCCGCGATGCGGATGAGCGCAGCCTTCATCCCTCTCCTCCCGCGCAGACCCGCACTGAGCGAGCGAATGCGAGTCGAAGTGTCGGTCAGCGACCGCTCTCGATCAGCCGACCGTCACATCGTAGAACAGCGGCCGCCCGTACAGGTCGTACTGCAGACCGCCGACGCGCTCGCCGACCGCGGTGATCGCCGACGGGACGTAGAGGGGGACGATCGCCTGGTGGGTCGCGTTCCACTCCTGCAGCTGCGTGTACAGCGCATCCCGCTGGCCCTGGTCGCTGGTCGCGACCGCCTGCTCGAGCAGACCGTCGACCTCAGGGTCGGAAACCTGAGAGGCGTTCTGGAACCCGTCGGTGTGCAGGTGGTTGCGCAGCAGATCGGGGTCGACGCCCGAGAAGCCCCAGTCGGTCAGGTCGAAGGTCTTGGGTCCGTACTGCTCGTTGTAGGCGCCGGGCTCCAGCACCTCGCGGACGACGTCGATACCGATCGCCTTGAGATCCGACTGGATCGCGTTGGCGAGGGCGGCTCGGTCGTCGGGCACCGGCGTGTAGGCGATCCAGCGCACCGAGAGCGGCTGACCGTCTTTCGTGCGGATGCCGTCGGCGTCGCGCTGCGTCCACCCGGCCTCGTCGAGCAGCGCGTTCGCCGCCTCGGGGTCGTACGGCCAGCTGCCCTCGAGCGCCGCGTCGTAGCCCGGCGTCGTCGGTCCGAGGATGCTCCATGCCCGCGGGAACTGGCCGAAGAAGATCTCCTCGACCGCCGCGTCGATGTCGATGCCGCGCGCGAACGCCTGGCGCACCTTCTCGTCGGCGAACACGCCGTGCTTCTCGTTCAGGTAAAGCGAATAGGGCAGGCCGGGGTACTCGATCGAATCGACCGTGATGCCCTCGCCGAGGTCGCCGGCGAGGTTCGGCGGGATGTTGCTCGCGACGTCGGCCTCGCCGCTCTCCACCACACCGGCGCGCACCGACGCCTCGGGCTGGATCTCGACGCGGAGCGTCTCGACCTTCGGTGCCTTCTCGCCGTGCGGGCCCCAGGCGTAGTCGTCGTTGCGGGTGTACACGATCTCCTGGTCGGGCGTGTACTCGGTGAGCTCGAAGGGTCCGGTGCCCACGGTGATGCCGGGCCCGCCCGCCTTGAGCTGATCGGCCGACTCCTCCAGCACCGCCGGGGAGTAGAAGCCGAGCTGCGGGGTGCTGGCCGCCTGCAGGAACGGCGCGTACGGCTGGCTGAACGACACCCTCACCGTGTGCTCGTCGACCACCTCGGTGCCCTCGTAGAAGTCGGCGCCGAGCATGCTCGCCGCCTGGGCCGACTCGGTCTCGGGGTCGGCGATGCGGTCGAAGTTCGCCTTCACGGCCTCGGCGTCGAAGGGCTCGCCGTCGGTGAAGGTGACGTCGTCGCGCAGCGTGAAGGTGTACTCGGTGCTGTCGTCCGACACCTCCCACTCCTCTGCGAGCCACGGGCTGAACGATCCGTCCTCCTCCTGGAACACGAGCGAGTCGAGCACGGCGCGCTGCACCATCCCCGAGACGTCGAGCTGGCTCGTCTGGGGGTCCATGTGACCGGCCGCGAGGTTGGCGCCCTCGATCGACCACACCAGCTCGCCGCCGTCGGCGTCGGACGAACCGGCGCCGCAGGCGCTGAGGGCGAGCGCCGCCGCGGCGGTGAGGGCGGCGAGGGGAAGAACGCGACGTGCGGAGGGTGCGGGCATGACTATTCCTCGGAAGAACGGGTCGGGATGATGCCAGTCTAGGGCCGATTGTTGGACTCGGTCGATGTGCGACGGCATCCTCGGTCAGGCACCCCTCGGTAGACTGGATGCCGCACCCCACACTCAGGCACGCTCACACAGTGCCGCATACATCGCTCGAGGAGACCTCCATGTCCGAGTCCGCACCCTCTCAGATCCCTGACAAGCCCGCACTCGAAGGTCTCGAAGCGAAGTGGGATGCCGCGTGGGCCGAGCGCGGCACCTACCTGTTCGACCGCTCCCGCGCCGCCCAGGCGGGCCGCGAGGGCGTGTACTCGATCGACACTCCCCCGCCGACCGCGTCCGGCAGCCTGCACATCGGGCACGTCTTCTCCTACACGCACACCGATGTGAAGGCGCGCTACGAGCGCATGCGCGGCAAGACCGTGTTCTACCCGATGGGCTGGGACGACAACGGCCTGCCCACCGAGCGGCGCGTGCAGAACTACTACGGCGTGCGGTGCGACCCGTCGCTCCCCTACGACTCCGACTTCACGCCTCCGTTCGAGGGCGGCGACAACAAGTCGAGCCGCGCCGCCGACCAGCAGCCGATCAGCCGGCGCAACTTCATCGAGCTGTGCGAGCGGCTCACCGTCGAAGACGAGAAGCAGTTCGAGGCGCTGTTCCGCCAGCTCGGTCTCAGCGTGGACTGGACGCAGACCTACCGGACGATCTCCGACGACACCATCCGCCAGAGCCAGCTCGCCTTCCTGCGCAACAAGGAGCGCGGCGAGGCCTACCAGGCGCTCGCTCCGACGCTGTGGGACATCGACTTCCGCTCGGCGATCGCACAGGCCGAGCTCGAAGACCGCGATCAGCAGGCGGCCTACCACACCATCGAGTTCCCCTTCGCCGACGGCACGGGATCGATCACGGTCGACACGACGCGCCCCGAGCTGCTGCCGGCCTGCATCGCGATCGTGACCCACCCCGAGGGGCCGCACAAGCACCTGATCGGCACGAAGGTGCGCACGCCGTTCTTCGGGGCCGAGATCGAGATCCACGGCCACCACCTCGCCCAGCCCGACAAGGGCACCGGGGCGGCGATGGTCTGCACCTTCGGCGATGTGACCGACATCGTGTGGTGGCGCGAGCTGCGCACGACGGCGGGCGCCTCGCTTCCGAACATGACCACGATCGGCCTCGACGGCCGGTTCCTGCCCGAGGCGCCGGCATCCGTCCACGACGCCGAGGGCACCCGGTGGTACGCCGAGAACATGGGCGGCAAGACCGTGTTCTCCGCCCGCAAGGCGATCGTCGAGAAGCTGCAGGAGACCGGCGACATGACGGCGGTCGGCAAGCCGTTCACCCACGCGGTGAAGTTCTTCGAGAAGGGCGACCGTCCGCTCGAGATCGTCTCGACGCGTCAGTGGTACATCCGCAACGGCGCTCGCGACGTCGAGCTCCGCGACCAGCTGATCGAGCAGGGCAGGGAACTCGCCTGGCACCCGGACTTCATGCGCGTGCGGTACGAGAACTGGGTCGGCGGCCTCACCGGCGACTGGCTCGTCTCTCGTCAGCGCTTCTTCGGTGTGCCGATCCCGCTCTGGTACGCCCTCGACGAGAACGGCGACCGCGACTACGACCGCGTGCTGACCCCCGACGTCGCCTCCCTGCCGATCGACCCCACGACCGACGTGCCGCCCGGATTCACCGAGGATCAGCGCGGCGTCGCCGGAGGGTTCGAGGCCGAAGCCGACATCCTCGACACGTGGGCCACGTCGTCGCTCACCCCGCAGCTCGCCGGCGGATGGCAGCGCGACGACGAGCTGTGGCAGCTCACCGCGCCGTTCGACCTGCGCCCGCAGGGGCAGGACATCATCCGCACCTGGCTCTTCTCGACGATGCTGCGGTCGACGCTCGAAGACGGCCGCTCGCCCTGGCGCAACGCCGCGATCTCGGGCTTCATCGTCGACCCCGACCGCAAGAAGATGTCGAAGTCGAAGGGGAACGTCGTGACCCCGGCCGACATCCTCGACACCCACGGATCGGATGCCGTGCGCTACTGGGCGGCGTCGAGCCGCCTCGGCATGGATGCCGCGTTCGACCCGCAGAACCCGACGCAGGTCAAGATCGGGCGACGGCTGGCGATCAAGGTGCTCAACGCCGCCAAGTTCGTGCTGTCGTTCCCCGTGCCTGAGGGCGCGCAGGTGACCCACGCGCTCGACGCGTCGATGCTCGCCGCCCTCGATGCCGTGGTGATCGAGGCGACCGCCGCCTTCGACCGCTACGACGCAGCCCGCGCGCTCGAGGTCACCGAGGCGTTCTTCTGGACCTTCTGCGACGACTACCTCGAACTCGTCAAGGAGCGCGCCTACGACCGGGCCGACGTGGGGCAGGCGTCGGCGGCGCTCGCGCTGCGCCTGGCGCTGTCGACGCTGCTGCGCCTGCTCGCGCCGGTGATCTCCTTCGCCACCGAAGAGGTCTGGTCGTGGTTCGAGGAGGGGTCGGTGCACACGGCGCCCTGGCCCGAGCCGCTGGGCATCGACGGCGACCCCGCCGTGCTCGCCGTGGCCAGCGAGGCACTCATCGGCATCCGCCGCGCGAAGACCGAGGCCAAGGCGTCGCAGAAGACGCCGGTGTCGCGGGCGGCGATCACGGCCCCCGCCGCGAAGCTCGAGGCCCTGCGCGCCGCGGCGGACGACCTGCGCGCGGTCGGACGCATCGCCGACCTCGAGGTCACCGAGGCCGCCGACTTCGCGATCACGGCGATCGATCTCGCTCCGGCCGAGGGGGCATGATGCAGCTGGGCACCCGATGGTCGACGGGAGCGGAGCCACCGGCATCCGTCCCGGCGGCGCTCCGTCCGGCCATCGCCGAGGTCGAGGCCCGCGGCCTCACCGGCCACTGGACGCTGACCTGGCTGGAAGGACGAGCGATCGCCGAGCTGGATGCCGGCTGGGAGGTCGTGCAGACGTCGTCCGGCGAGGTCGTCGCCCGCCCGTTCACCGACTGACCCCGCGCCCGGGGTTTCTCGCCGAGACCCCCGCTTATCGCCGAGACCCCCGGCTGCGGACGTCTGCAGCCGGGGGTCTCGGCGCTAAAGCGGGGTCTCGGCAGGTCAGCGCGGCGACACGCCTCGCTGCGCGAGGAGGTGCTCGACGGCCCGCGGGTCGTGCCGTCGCGCCTGCTGCTCCCGGAGCAGGTCGAGGGCGATCTCGCGGCGATCCGCGCGCGCCGCGATGCGATGCTCCACGAACGCGGTCAGGCGCTTCGCGACGGCGAGGAGCCGCTGCTCGAGCAGGGTCGGTGAGGTCAGGTGGAGTGCTGCGCTGGTCATGATTCCTCCGTACGTGCGTCGGTGGGAAGGTCGAAGAGTTCGGCACGCAGCGTGACCCTCCGCGTGCCGGGCCCGGCCTGACCCTGATATCGCTCGACGACGCGGTCGACGACCGCGGTCAGTTCGGCTTTGAGCTCGGCCATCTGGTCGGCCGTGAGGTCGAGATACGTCGTCATGAGCACGCCGGCGTCTCGCCACTCCTCGGGAATGTCGGCCTCGGAGCGGTTGAGGTACGCCATGAGCGTCTCGTGGCGCAGCCGGAAGAACTCCGCGGTGACGATCTGCGCCGAGGCCCGGTTCGACGGGGTCATGCTGTCATCGGGCCCCGGAAGGTCGATCCGCCCCTTCGGTCGCTCCCACCAGCGCTCCCGCGCGGTGCCGCGCCCCTCGACCTCGCGGATGAGGTCGTGCGCGGCGAGCGCGCGGAGGTGGTAGCTCATCGAGCCCGACGTCTCCCCGACGAGCGAGGCCAGGGTGCTCGCCGTCTGCGGACCGCGCTCGCTCAGCAGGTCGAAGATGCGGACGCGCAGGGGGTGTGCCAGCGCCTTGAGCGCGCCGGGGTCGAGGCTGCGGGATTCCCGTCGATCGGTCATGAATGCAAAGATACCCTTGCAAAAGGATCTTTGCAAGTATTCCTTTGCAAAGAATGCTCGGTGGAGGTGTCCGCGGACCCGGGCGCAGCGGCATCCGCCTCTCCGGCGAAGCCCGGCCGTAGGCTCGAGGAATGACCGACGTCTCGAACCCGCTGCTCCAGCCGTCCGCCCTCCCCTTCGGGCTGCCCGACTATCGGGCGATCCGCGCGGAGCACTACCTGCCGGCCTTCCGGGCCGCGTTCGACGAGCAGCTCCGCGAGGTCTCGCGGATCACGATGGTGCGCTCGATGCCGACGTTCGAGAACACGATCGAGGCGCTGGAGCACTCGGGCGAACTGCTCGAGCGCGTCTCGCACGCCTTCTACACGGTCAGCTCGGCGGATGCGACGCCCGAGATCCAGGCCGTCGACGAGCAGCTCGCACCGCTCATGGCCGCCCATCACGACGCGATCACCCTGGACGGCGCCCTGTACTGGCGGGTGCAGCAGGTGCACGCCCGGCTCGACGAACTCGACCTGAACGCCGAGCAGCGGTATCTCGTGGAGCGGCACCACCGCGAGATGACCCATGCCGGCGCCGCGCTCGACGATGAGGCGAAAGCCCGCCTCACCCTGCTGAACCAGCAGCTCTCGTCACTCAGCAACACCTTCGAACGGAACCTGCTGAACGACACCAACGATCTGGCGGTGCTGTTCGAGAGCGCCGAAGAACTCGCAGGACTCGGCGCGGGCGAGCTCTCCGCCGCCGCCCGCGCGGCCGCCGAGCGCGGACTCGACGGATACCTCGTCTCGCTCCCCCTTTTCACGGGCCACCCGTATCTGGCACAGCTGCAGAACCGCGAGTCGCGTCGGCGGATCATGGAGGCGTCCCGGAGCAGGGCGTCGCGGGGCAACACGAACGACAACCGTCCCGTGCTCATCGAGATCGCGCGGCTCCGCGCGGAGCGCGCGGCCCTGCTCGGGTACTCCTCGCACGCGGCGTACGTCTCAGCGGACGAGACGGCGGGCACGCCGGAGGCCGTCGAGCGGATGCTGCGCGATCTGGCCGCGCCGTCGGCCCGCAACGCCCGTGCGGAGCGCGAGGCCCTGCAGGAGATCGTCGACGAGACCGAACCTGAGCGGTTCCCGGTCGAGGCGCACGACTGGGCGTACCTGACGGAGAAGGTGCGTGCCGCGCGCTACGACATCGACACGGCGGCGCTGCGTCCCTGGTTCGAAGCCGAGCGGGTGCTGCACGACGGCGTGTTCTTCGCCGCGACGCGGCTCTACGGAGTGACGTTCGCAGAACGCACCGACCTGGTGGCCTACCACCCGGGTGCACGGGTGTTCGAGGTCCGCAACGAAGACGGCACGGAGCTCGGGCTGTATGTTCTGGACCTGTACACGCGCGACACCAAGAGGGGCGGTGCGTGGATGAACCCGATCGTCAGTCAGTCGCGGCTGCGCGGAACCCGCCCCGTCGTGGTGAACAACCTCAACGTGCCGCGGCCGGCCGAGGGAGAGCCGACGCTCCTCACCCTCGACGAGGTCACCACGCTCTTCCACGAGTTCGGTCACGCGCTGCACGGATTGTTCGCGGACGTCACCTACCCGCACTTCGCCGGCACCAACGTGTTCCGCGACTTCGTCGAGTTCCCCAGCCAAGTCAACGAGATGTGGATCCTCTGGCCCGAGGTGCTCGACAACTACGCGCGCCACCATCTGACCGACGAGCCCCTGGATGCCGCCATCGTCGAGCGACTCCGCTCGGCTCAGACCTTCGACCAGGGGCATGCCACGAGCGAATACCTCGCCGCCGCCTGGCTCGACCAGGCCTGGCACCGCCTCGGGCCCGATGACGCGGTGCCCGACGACGTCGCCGCGTTCGAGGCGTCCGCGCTCGCCGACATCGGCCTCGACGACCCGGCCGTCCCGACCCGGTATTCGTCCCCCTACTTCGCGCACGTGTTCTCCGGCGGCTACAGCGCCGGGTACTACTCGTACATCTGGAGCGAGGTGCTCGACGCCGACACGGTCGACTGGTTCCGTGAGAACGGCGGCCTGACCAGGGAGAACGGCGACCGGTTCCGGCAGCGCCTGCTCGGAGTCGGCGGATCGAGGAACCCTCTCGAGGCCTATCGCGACTTCCGCGGGCGGGATGCCGAGATCTCCCCGCTCCTGAAGCGGCGCGGCCTCACGCCCTGAGGCCGCCGAGTCATACGAGCTCGCGCACCTCGATCGGGTCTTCGATCACCCCGTCACCGTCTCGGCGAACCGCGAACGCCGTGCGGGCGGCGCGCTCGGCGACGGCATCCGCCAGTGCGCCGTCCTGGAAGATCAGCGCCGTGAAGTCATCGACGGCGTACCCGTCGGCGAGCTCTCCCGTGCGCACCCACTCGAGGTACTGATCCCGCCGGCCCGGCTCGCCGAGGTAGTGCGGGCAGGCGCTCCCCGCGAGGAGACCCAGTCCGTCGCGCAGTGGCGCGAGCGGTCCGAAGGAGTCGGTCGAACTCTGGTCGAACCAGCAGTTCATTCCGGCGCTGATCCCGGCGAGCACCACGCCCGCCTGAGCCGCCTCACGCAGGATGGCGGAGAGTCCGTGCAGCCGCCAGACGGCGAGCAGGTTCGCCGTCGACCCTCCCCCGACGTAGATCACGTCCTGTTCGAGCAGGACCGTCGGATCCCGATAGCCGTGGGGCGGACTGCCGAACAGCGAGAGCACCGAGGTTTCGGCCCGGCCTGCAAACGCCTCCTCGAATCGGCGACGATAGTCCGCAGAGTCCCCGCTGGCGGTGGGGACGAAGCACACCCGGGGGCGGTCGACGCCCGTGAGCTCGAGGATGTGGTCGTCGATCGCGGAACGACCGTCTTCCGACATCGAGAACCCGCCTCCGCCGAGCGCGACGATCGTTCCGGAGACGGGAGCGCGCGACTCGCGGACCGGTCGCACGATCAGGCGCTCTTGCGCTTGCGCTCCATGACGATGGTGGGGGGCGCTCCCTCGTCGACCGCGGCGCGGGTCACGATGACCTTGGCGACGTCTTCGGCCGAGGGGATCTCGAACATGATCGGTCCGAGCACGTCTTCGAGGATCGCGCGGAGGCCCCGGGCGCCCGTCTTGCGCTCGACGGCCAGATCGGCGATCGAGCGCAGAGCCTCCTCGTCGAACTCCAGCTGCACGCCGTCGAGCTCGAACATGCGCTGATATTGCTTCACGAGCGCGTTGCGGGGACCCGTCAGGATCTCCATGAGCGCTTCCTGATCGAGCGGCGAGACGTTGGTGACGACAGGGAGGCGGCCGATGAACTCGGGGATGAGGCCGAACTTGTGCAGGTCCTCCGGCAGCACCTCGCTGAACAGGTCGACGTCTTTGGTCTTGTCGTGCAGAGGAGCACCGAACCCGATGCCGTGCTTGCCGACCCGCGACGAGACGATGTCTTCGAGTCCGGCGAAGGCACCGGCCACGATGAAGAGCACGTTGGTCGTGTCGATCTGCAGGAACTCCTGGTGCGGGTGCTTGCGCCCGCCCTGCGGCGGCACCGAGGCGACCGTTCCCTCGATGATCTTCAGCAGCGCCTGCTGCACGCCCTCGCCCGAGACGTCGCGCGTGATCGAGGGGTTCTCGGCCTTGCGGGCGATCTTGTCGACCTCGTCGATGTAGATGATGCCCTGCTCGGCGCGCTTCACGTCGTAGTCGGCCGCCTGGATGAGCTTGAGCAGGATGTTCTCGACGTCTTCGCCGACGTAGCCGGCCTCGGTGAGCGCGGTCGCGTCGGCGACGGCGAACGGCACGTTCAGCCGCTTGGCGAGGGTCTGCGCCAGATAGGTCTTGCCGCACCCGGTCGGTCCGATGAGCAGGATGTTGCTCTTGGCGATCTCGACCTCTTCGGCCTTCTGCTCGGCGCTCTGGAGCGTGCCGTGGGCGCGGACGCGCTTGTAGTGGTTGTACACCGCCACGGCGAGTGCGCGCTTGGCCGGCTCCTGCCCGACCACGTACTCCTCGAGGAAGGAGAAGATCTCACGCGGCTTCGGCAGGTCGAACTCCGCAACGCCCTGAGCGGACGACTCGGCCATCCGCTCCTCGATGATCTCGTTGCACAGCTCGACGCACTCGTCGCAGATGTACACACCGGGGCCAGCGATGAGCTGCTGCACCTGCTTCTGGCTCTTTCCGCAGAACGAGCACTTGAACAGGTCAGCGCTTTCACCGATACGGGCCATGCGCGTCCTCCTCGGGGATCCAGAGATCGTCCTCCGAGCCTAACCTCTGCATCGGACACAGGGCCGCATTGGCGCGGGAGCGGATCAGACCATGCTCTTGGTGTGCCACACCGTCTTGACCTCGGTGAACGCGGCGATGCGCTCCGGCGACGCGACGACGTCTCCGGGAGGAAGCACGCGCTTCAACGTCTCCGCAGCGGCGATCTGCATGTCGACCCACTCCAGGGCTCCGGCTCCGGCGAGGTCGAGAGCGTTGACGTCGTCGTGCGACGCGAGCCAGGGGGCGATCTCGGCCGCCGAGCCGGTGAGCACGTTGACGACACCGCCGGGAAGATCACTGGTCGCCAGCACTTCCGCCAGGCTGATCGCCGAGAGCGGATGCCGCTCGCTCGCGACCACGACCACGGTGTTGCCCGCGACCAGCGCCGGTGCGACGACCGACACCAGGCCGAGCAGCGCCGACTCCTGGGGCGCCACGATGGCGACGACCCCGGTCGGCTCCGGCACGGAGATGTTGAAGTAGGGGCCGGAGACGGGGTTGGCGTTGCCCGCGACCTGGGCGTACTTGTCGCACCAGCCGGCGTACCAGACCCACAGGTCGATCGCCTCGTCGACCTGAGACGCGGCGGAGCCCGTCGGCCCGCCCTCCTGGGCGACGATCTCGTCGATGAACTGCGCGCGCCGGCCCTCGAGGATCTCCGCCACGCGGTAGAGGACCTGGCCGCGGTTGTAGGCGGTCGCACCCGACCAGCCCTTCACGGCGGCCCGGGCCGCGACCACCGCGTCGCGGGCGTCCTTGCGCGATCCCTGCGCGGCGTTCGCGAGGAAGGCGCCCTTGGCCGACAGGACCTCGTAGGTCCGGCCCGACTCGCTCCGCGGGAACGCTCCGCCGATGGCCAGCTTGTAGGTCTTGGGGACGGTCAGTCGCTTGCTCATGCTGCGGCTCCCTGCAGGTACGCGGTGAGTCCCTGGCGACCGCCCTCGCGGCCGTATCCGGACTCCTTGTAGCCGCCGAACGGGCTCGACGGATCGAAACGGTTGAAAGTGTTCGCCCACACGACGCCGGCGCGGAGGCGGTCGGCGACCGCGAGGATGCGCGACCCCTTGTCCGACCAGATCCCCGCCGAGAGACCGTAGGGGGTGTTGTTCGCCTTGGCGATGGCCTCCGCGGGGGTGCGGAAGGTCAGCACCGAGAGCACCGGTCCGAAGACCTCGTCGCGGGCGATGCGATGCGATGCCTCGACACCGGTGAAGATCGTCGGCGCGAACCAGAAGCCCTTCTCCGGGATCGCGCACTCCGCCGTCCAGCGGTCCGCTCCCTCAGCCTCGCCGATGTCGCTGAGTTCGCGGATCCGCGCCAGCTGGGCCGCCGAGTTGATCGCTCCGATGTCGGTGTTCTTGTCGAGCGGATCTCCCAGCCGGAGGGTCGAGAGACGCGTCTTGAGGCGGTCGATGACCTCGTCGTGGATCGACTCCTGCACGAGGAGGCGGCTGCCCGCGCAGCACACGTGCCCCTGGTTGAAGAAGATCCCGTTGACGATCCCCTCCACCGCCTGGTCGATGGGCGCGTCGTCGAAGACGATGTTCGCGGCCTTGCCGCCCAGCTCCAGCGTGAGCTTCTTCCGGGTTCCGGCGACCGCCTTCGCGATGTCGCGCCCCACGCCGGTCGAGCCGGTGAAGGCGACCTTGTCGACGTCGGGATGCCGCACCAGCGTCGCTCCCGTCGCTCCGGCACCGGTCACGATGTTCACCACGCCCGCGGGCAGGTCGGCCTGCTGGAGGATCTCGGCGAAGATCAGCGCCGTCAACGGCGTCGTCTCCGCCGGCTTCAGCACGACGGTGTTGCCGGCGGCGAGGGCCGGCGCGACCTTCCACGCCAGCATGAGAAGGGGGAAGTTCCACGGGATGACCTGTGCGGCGACGCCGAGGGCACGGGGGTCGGCTCCGAGTCCGGCGTGATCGAGCTTGTCCGCCCAGCCCGCGTAGTAGAAGAACCACGACGCGACGAGGGGCACGTCGACATCGCGGCTCTCCTTGATCGGCTTGCCGTTGTCGAGGCTCTCGGCGACGGCGAGCTCGCGCGCGCGCTCCTGCACCAGACGCGCGATGCGGAACAGGTACTTGCCCCGATCGCGACCACTCATCCGCGACCACGTCTTCTCGTAGGCGCGACGCGCAGCGGTGACCGCGCGGTCGACGTCGTCATCGCTCGCGGTCGCGATCTCCGCGATGCGCGACTCGTCGGCGGGCGAGATCGTGCTGAATCCGGTGCCCGACCCGTCGACGAACTCGCCGTCGATGAACAGGCCGTAGCTGTCCTTCAGCTTCAGGATCGCCTTCGACTCGGGCGCGGGTGCGTATTCCAGGAATGACATGGCTATCCTCGTCCTCTCGCCGCGGAGCGGCGTCCTTCCGGTTGCTGAGCCTGTCGGAGCATCAGTCGATCGTCACGTAGTCGGGGCCGGAGTACCGGCCGGTGGTGAGCTTCTGGCGCTGCAGGAGCACGTCGTTGAGCAGGCTCGAGGCGCCGAAGCGGAACAGGTGCGGCTGCAGCCACTCCTCCCCCACGGTCTCGGCGACGGTCACGAGGTACTTCACCGCGTCCTTCGAGGCCCGGATGCCGCCCGCCGGCTTCACGCCGATGCGCTCGCCCGTCCCCCGATACCAGTCGCGGACCGTCTCGAGCATGAGGAGCGTCGTCGGCAGCGTGGCCGCCGGCTGCACCTTGCCGGTGGACGTCTTGATGAAGTCGCCCCCCGCGAGGATGGCGAGCCACGACGCCCGCTTGATGTTGTCGTAGGTGGTGAGCTCGCCGGTCTCGAGGATGACCTTCAGCGACGCGTAGCTGCCGTCCTCGCGGCGGCACGCCTCCTTCACCTGGGCGATCTGGTCGAAGACCAGTCCGTATCGACCGGAGAGGAACGCACCGCGATCGATCACCATGTCGATCTCATCGGCGCCCGCGGCGACCGCTTCGGCGGTGTCGGCCAGCTTGATCGCGAGCGACGAGCGCCCGCTCGGGAACGCGGTCGCCACGGCCGCGACCGAGATCAGCCCGTCGTCGGGGTCGCCGTGCATCCCGCCGAGCGCCGCGATCGCGTCGCCGACCATGTCTCCGTACACGCACACCGCCGCGACGCGGGGCGTCGACGGGTCGGTGGCATCCGGGTTCTTCGCCTTGGCGACGAGCGACCGCACCTTGCCGGGCGTGTCCGCTCCTTCGAGCGTCGTCAGGTCGATCAGCCGGATGATCGTGTCGAGGGCCCAGGCCTTCGACGTCGTCTTGATCGATCGGGTGCCGAGCCCCGCGGCCCGCTGCTCGAGGCCGACGGCGTCGACGCCCGGGAGTCCGTGCAGGAAGCGCCGGAGAGTGGCGTCGTCGGGCTCACCGCCCAGAACGTCCACCGCCGTCC
This sequence comes from Microbacterium martis, assembly GCF_047246685.1. Classification (NCBI taxonomy): domain Bacteria; kingdom Bacillati; phylum Actinomycetota; class Actinomycetes; order Micrococcales; family Microbacteriaceae; genus Microbacterium; species Microbacterium martis. The sequence continues at coordinate 1,491,533 of NZ_JBFOKT010000001.1, forward strand.
TGCGGCTGAGTTCTTTGGTCGTCACTGTTCCTCCAACAATGCTCGTGCTGTGGTCTCATCGGTCACCAGAACGCCGCACAGGCCGCTGCTCACGACTGTACGCGCGATGTCGTGCTTCGCGGGCCCCGCGGTGACGAAGATCGCGCGGGTGGCACCGCGCAGCCGGTCGAGCGGGACGCCCACCGTGCGCGCGTCGAGCTGCGCATCGACGATGTTGCCTTCCGCATCGACGTAGCGCCCGAGGACGTCGCCGACGGCTCCTCTGCGGGCGAGCTCCTCGACGTCCTCGACGCTGAGGTAGCCGTTCTCGACGTGCGCCGACGATGCATCGCAGGGTCCGGCGGTGAAGAGGAAGGTCTCGGCGGCGGCGGCCTGTTCCAGGATGCCGGCGACGGTGCGATCCGCTTCGATCGCCTGCTTGGTCTCGACCCGCTCGAGGATCGCGGGGCTCGGAAGGAGTGATACCTGGCCGGACGCGCGCTGGGCGATCGTCACGGCGAGTCCGGCGGCTCCGCCGGAGCGACGGTTGAGGCTGACTCCCCCGTTGAGCTGCACGACGGTGACGCCGCTCGCCCACCCGTCGGGCAGCGCCTCGGCGACGGCCCGCAGAGTGCGGCCCCAGCTCACCCCCAGCGTGCGGGGCACCGGACGAAGAGCGGTGAGGTGGTCGGCGGCGGCCTGCGCCACCCGTTCCAGCGTTCCCTCGTCGCCTTCGGGGGCGGGCACCACCACCGCGTCGGCGAGGCCGTAGCGCTCGACGATCTCCCGCTCGAGGCCGAGCCGGCGCGCGCGCGGATGCACGATCTCGATGCGCACGATCCCCCGCTCCCGCGCCTGCGTGAGCAGCCGTCCGACCTTCCAGCGCGAGATCCTGAGGAGGCCGCCGATCTCATCCTGGGTCTTGGCCTCGTCGTAGTACAGCTCGGCGACGCGGACCATGAGCAGGTCTTCCTCCACGGCATCCTCCTTCCTGTTTCAGGATAGGCGTCGTGGCGCGTTCGCGCACGGTCATGCTCATATGAGCACTTTCACCCGGCGCGGCCGCGCATCCGAGGGCGGACGACGAAGGGGCGCCGGTCGCGATGACCGGCGCCCCCTTCCGAGCACTCCCGCTATGCGCGCTTGCGCGTGGTGAGCACCTGGTCGACGATGCCGTACTCCAGCGCCTGCGCCGCCGACAGGATGTTGTCGCGATCGATGTCGCGGTTCACCTCTTCGGGGGTCTTGTTCGTGTGGGCCGCGAGCGTCTCCTCGAGCCAGGTCCGCATGCGGAGGATCTCCGCGGCCTGGATCTCGATGTCGGAGGCCTGACCCTGACCCGCCTCGCCCATCGCGGGCTGGTGGATCAGCACGCGGGCGTTCGGCAGCGCGAGGCGCTTGCCCGGAGCGCCGGCGGCCAGCAGCACGGCCGCAGCCGACGCCGCCTGGCCCAGCACGACCGTCTGGATCTGCGGCGCGACGTACTGCATCGTGTCGTAGATCGCCGTCATCGCGGTGAACGAGCCGCCGGGCGAATTGATGTACATCGTGATGTCGCGGTCGGAGTCCTGGCTCTCGAGAACCAGCAGCTGCGCCATCACGTCGTCGGCCGACGCGTCGTCGACCTGGACGCCGAGGAAGATCACGCGGTCTTCGAACAGCTTGTTGTACGGGTCCTGGCGCTTGAAGCCGTAGGCCGTGCGCTCCTCGAACTGCGGGAGCACGTAGCGGCTGGAGGGCAGGTCGCCTGCGGATCGGAAAGTGGGCGTGTACATGGTGTCCTCTCGAATCCGTCTTACTCGGCGTCGTCCGCCGTGCCGCCGCCACCCGTGACGTCGCTGGCGTGCTCGCGGATGTGGTCGACGAACCCGTACTCGAGCGCCTCCTCGGCGGTGAACCAGCGGTCGCGGTCGCCGTCGGCGTTGATCTGCTCGACGGACTTGCCCGTCTGACCCGCCGTGATTTCGGCGAGACGCTTCTTCATCGACAGGATGAGCTGCGCCTGCGTCTGGATGTCGCTCGACGTGCCTCCGAAGCCGCCGTGCGGCTGGTGCAGCAGGACGCGGGCGTTCGGGGTGATGTACCGCTTGCCCTTCGTGCCGCTCGTGAGCAGCAGCTGGCCCATCGACGCGGCCATGCCGATGCCGACGGTGACGATGTCGTTCGGCACGAACTGCATGGTGTCGTAGATCGCCATGCCCGCGGTGATCGAGCCGCCGGGCGAGTTGATGTAGAGGTAGATGTCCTTCTCTGAATCCTCTGCGGCGAGAAGAAGGATCTTCGCGCAGATCTCGTTGGCGTTCTGGTCGCGCACCTCTGAGCCGAGCCAGATGATGCGGTCCTTCAGCAGCCTGTCGAAGACGCTCGTCGCGACGAGGGGTTCTGCAGCCATTTCAGCTCCTGTTTCCTTGATCGTGCTTCGAATCTACCGGCGCGGGGGCGACGCTCAGGCCGTGTTCGCCGTCGGCATATCAGGTGTCGGAGTCGGCGATCTCGCGGGCGCAGGCGGTCATCGACCGGTGGTACCGCGGAAGGTGAGGAATGAGCGCGAGAAGGGCGACGGAGAGTCCTCGCGCCGGCCGCCCCGCACTCGCCTGGATGAGGGCGTGCACCGCCGCGACGGCGTCGCGATACGGCCCGTCGGCGGAGCGCTGCTCCTCGTCGCCGGAGGCATCCGCCCAGACCTCGTCGATCCGCTCGTCCCAGCTCTTCATGGTGCTGCCCCGCTCGATGAGAAAGAGGGCGGATGCCGCAGCATCCGCCCTCCTTCTGAATCGTGTCCGATCACTCGGCCTTGTCGGCCGCCTTCTTCGCAGCCGGCTTCTTCGCGGCCGGCTTCTTCGCGGCCGGCTTCTCAGGGGCCTCCGCGTCGTCGGCCTTCTTGGCCGCAGCCTTCTTGGCCGGTGCCTTCTTCTTGGCGGGAGCCTTCTCCTCGACCGGAGCCTCGGTGGTCTCGTCGGCAGCCTCATCATCGGTGACGACGAAGTCCGACAGGTCGACCGGCTTGCCGTTCGTGTCGACGACCTTCACCTTGCCCAGAGCGATCGCGAGAGCCTTGTTGCGGGCGACCTCGCCGACGAGCGCGGGCAGCTGGTTCGAGGACTGCAGCGCCTCGACGAACTCCTGCGGCGCCATGCCGTACTGGGATGCCGACTGGATGAGGTACTGGCTGAGCTCCTCCTGCGAGACCTGCACGTCGGCCTGCTCGGCGATCGTGTCGAGCAGCACCTGCGTGCGGAACTGCTTCTCGCTCGCCTCGGTGACCTCGGCGCGGTGCACGTCGTCCTCGAGTCGACCCTCGCCCTCGAGGTGGTTGTGCACCTCGTCCTCGATGAGCTGCGGCGGCACAGGGATGTCGATCTGCTCGAGCAGCGTCTCGACGAGCTTGTCACGCGCGGCGGAACCCTGCGTGAATACGCCCTGCTGGGCGACGCGCTCGGCCAGGCTCGCGCGCAGCTCGGCGATCGTGTCGAACTCGCTGGCGATCTGTGCGAAGTCGTCGTCGGCCTCGGGGAGTTCGCGCTCCTTGACGGCCTTGACCGTCACCGACACCTCGGCCTCGGAGCCGGCGTGGTCGCCGCCGACGAGGGTCGAGCGGAACGTGGTGTCCTCACCGGCGGTCAGCGACTCGACGGCGTCGTCGATGCCCTCGAGCAGCTCGCCGGAGCCGATCTCGTACGACACGCCCTCGGCGCGGTCGATCTCGGCGCCGTCGATCGTCGCCACGAGGTCGAGGTCGACGAAGTCGCCCTTCGCCGCGGGACGGTCGACGGGGACGAGCGTGCCGAAGCGCGCGCGCATGTTGTCGAGCTCGGCGTCGAGGGCGGCGTCATCCGCCTCGACGGCGTCGACGGTCAGGGTGATGCCGTCGTACGCGGGGATCTCGATCTCGGGGCGCACGTCGACCTCGACGTCGACCAGGAGGTCGCCGGAGAAGTCCTTCTCCGCCGGCCACTGGGTGATGTCGGCGGAGGGACGGCCGACGATGCGGAGCTTGTGCTCGGAGGCGGCTTCGCGGAAGAACTTGTCGAGCCCCTCATTCACGGCGTGCTCGATGACGGCGCCGCGACCGATGCGCTGGTCGATGATCGGGGCCGGGACCTTGCCCTTGCGGAAGCCGGGGATCTGGACGTCCTGAGCGATGTGCTCGTAGGCGTGAGCGATGCTCGGCTTGAGGTCGTCCGGGGTGACCGTGATGGTGAGCTTGACCCGGGTGGGGGTCAGCTTCTCGACGGTGCTGTTCGCCATGCTGGTGTGTTCTCCTTGTTGTCTCCGCGCTGAACCGCGGCTGTCAGGCTTGAAGATGCCGTGTCGGGGCGACAGGAGTTGAACCTGCGACCTCCCGCTCCCAAAGCGGGCGCTCTACCAAACTGAGCTACGCCCCGGGGAACCCGCGCGCAGATTCAGCCCCCACGAGTCTAACGGACGGGAGGTGGGCCGACTGTCGGGTATGATCGATCAGGTCGGAGTCCCACTCCGGCTCGATTCCCCGGTGTGCTGGGCAGAGCGCAGCATCCTCAGGGATTCGGGGCTGTAGCTTAGTGGTAAAGCCTTAGTCTTCCAAACTAATGATGCGGGTTCGATTCCCGTCAGCCCCTCCGCGATACCGAAGGCCCCTGCCGCATGGCAGGGGCCTTCGCATACTCTGGCAGTGCCGTGTTCGCCGCTCCGAACACGAGGCCCGTTGAAAGAGGATGCCGTGACCGCCCCTTCTCCGTCGGATCCGCAGGCGACGTCCACGCCGTCGTCGAGCGGTGGCCATGCCCTCGCTCCACGCTTCCACGGAGGGCACGCCGTCGTCGGCACGGACCCGCGTTCGCCGCGCCCTCGCCGCACCGGTCTCATCCTCGGCATCCTGGGCGGGGCCGCGGTGCTCGCGACGCTCGGGATCACCCAATTGACCGCGAGTCTCGGCTACGACGCCGCCGCCGAGAACTACGACGACGCCACGGCGACCGTGACGCGGGAGAAGTCGGACCTCCGCACCGAGAGCTCCGACTTGCAGGCGGTGTCCGAGGCCGCCCTCCTGATCGTCGACCATCCCGCCGACGTGCTCGTCGTCGATGCCGCTGCGGAGGACGCCCTGCGCGCGGCGGTCGCGGCCGCCGATGAGGCGACGACGTCAGCCGACGCCCTCGTGGCCAGCGAGCTGCCGCCCGCCGGCGAGAAGCCGGCGCTGTTCTGGGATCTGTTCGGATCGACGGCGCAGCTGGACGGTCGGAGCGCCGACGCCGCCGGACTCGCCGCCGACCTCGACACGACGTCGGCCGAGGTCGGCGAGGCGTCGACGGCGCTCGTCGAGAGCGGGATCGCGCTGCTGTCGACCGCCGGCGAGGCGGCGGTGCCGTTCGAGGCCGCGCACATCTCGGCCCGGAACGACGCCGTGGTCGCCCTGCGCGACGCCGCGGCCGACGTGCTGACGATCTCGACGATCGACGATGCGGCAGCGACGACCTACATCGCCCTGCAGGATGCCGCGGCACAGGTCGTCGCGACGGAGACCGAGGAGCTCGCCGAGAAGGCGGGCCCCCTCCTCGGCGCCCGACTCGAGATCGAGGCGTTCGCGCGCGCCCTCGCTCCGGGCGTCCTGCTGGAGTTCGACTGGGCCCCCGTGGTGAACGGCGCCGGCTACAACGGCAGCATGGGCGGGTACACGACGTGGTGGTGGGACGATCCCGGCCGTTCGGTCATCCAGCTGTCGAACTCGGTCGCCGAGCAGTGGCCCGCCGACCGAAGCCAGGCGCTGGTCGCGCACGAGGTCGGGCATGCGATCAGCGTCAAGTGCCAGGACATGTACGACTCGTCCACGCAGGACAGCATCGAGAAGTGGGCGACGGCGTGGGCCATCAGCATGGGGTTCACCGATGACGCGAACGGCGTCTGGGCCTACGGCTATCCGCCGCAGAGCTACATCGATGCCGCCGCGGGATGCCGCTGACCGTCGCACCGAGCGCCGAACTCCTCGGCGCATGACGAAGCCGCCGCGAGTGATCGCGGCGGCTTCGTCATGTCTTCGTCAGGTCACTGACCGCGGCGCTCCCGCAGCTGCGAGAGGGCGTCTTCGAGGAGCTGAACAGCCTCCTCGTCGGTTCGGCGCTCCTTCACGTAGGCGAGGTGCGTCTTGTACGGCTCGGCCTTCGCGAGGGCCGGCGGGTTCTCCTTGTCGCGACCTGCGGGCAGACCGGACTGCGGGTGGTCGATGATCTCGGGGATCTCCTCTTCGGGAAGACCCGCCGCGAAGTAGCGCACCGTCTCGTTCCCGAGTCCGTCCCAGTACGACACGGCGATGCGGTCGGCGTGATAGCCGTGGTCCTGCTCCCCCATCGGGCCGGAGCCCACGCGGGTGCCGCGAATGGCGTTGCCACCGGTGGCCATCAGATCACCTCGAATTTCGTGATGAGACCCAGCGCGACGATGGCGACGAACCAGGTCAGTGCCAGGATGACGGTGAAGCGGTTCAGGTTGCGCTCCGCGAGGCCCGACGATCCGACCGCCGAGGTCATTCCGCCGCCGAACATGTCGGACAGGCCACCGCCGCGGCCCTTGTGCAAGAGGATGAGGAGGGTCAGCAGGACGCTGGTGATGCCCAGCACGACCTGCAGGACGAACTCGAGAATTGCCACGAGAAAGAGCCTTTCGCTGGGGCAGGAGCGCCCCCGTAACGGTCAAGTATACGGTGCGGCGGGGCCGGGACCCCGCCGCACTCACACGCCGACGTGCTTCTCGAAGCGGATGATCGCGGCGAACTCGTCGACCACGAGGCTCGCCCCGCCGACCAGCGCACCGTCCACATCGGGCTCTCGCATGAAACTGGCGATGTTCGCCGACTTCACCGAACCGCCGTAGAGGATGCGGGTGCGTGCCGCCGCGTCGTCGCCGAGGACCTTCGCGATGACGCCGCGCAGAGCGGCGCAGACGTCCTGCGCCTGCTGCGGCGTGGCCGCCTGACCGGAGCCGATCGCCCAGACGGGCTCGTAGGCGACGACGATGTCGGCATCCTTCGACACGCCCTGGAGTGCCGCCTCGAGCTGACCGGCCGGGACCGCGCTCGCGCCGAACTTCTCCAGGTCGTCCGCCGTCTCGCCGACGCAGATGACCGGGACCAGGCCGTGACGCAGCGCAGCCTGGACCTTCGACGCGACGACCTCGTCGGATTCGGCGTGATACTCACGCCGCTCCGAATGACCGATGATCACGTACTTCGCGTCGAGCTTCGCGAGGAAGGCCCCCGAGACCTCACCGGTATATGCGCCCGAGTCGTGCGCCGACAGGTCCTGCGCACCGAGGGCGAACGGGATCTTGTCGGCGTCGATCAGCGTCTGGACGCTGCGGATGTCGGTGAACGGCGGGAACACCGCGACCTCGACCGAACCGTCCTCGTGCTTGGCGTCTTTGAGGGTCCAGTGCAGCTTCTGCACGAAAGCGACCGCCTGCAGGTGGTCGAGGTTCATCTTCCAGTTGCCCGCGATCAGCGGGGTACGGCTGTTCACTGCCATCCGAGCACCTCCAGGCCGGGTAGTTTCTTGCCCTCGAGGAACTCGAGGCTGGCGCCGCCGCCGGTCGAGATGTGACCGAACTGGTCGTCGCGGAAGCCGAGCTGACGAACGGCCGCGGCCGAGTCGCCGCCGCCGACGACGCTGAGCCCGTCGACCTCGGTCAGCGCCTGCGCGACGGCCTTGGTGCCGGCGGCGAAGGCGGGGAACTCGAACACGCCCATCGGCCCGTTCCAGAACACCGTCTTCGACGCGCGGATGACCTCCGCGAACCGGGCGGCGGTCTTGGGACCGATGTCGAGTCCGATGCCGGCGGCGCCGAAGCTCGTCGCCTCGATGGCATCGGCTGCGGCGACCTCGTGGTCGGCATCCGCACCGAACGAGGCGGCGACGACCACGTCGGTCGGCAGCACCAGCTCGACGCCGCGCTCTTCGGCCTCGGCGAGATAGCCGCGAACGGTGTCGAGCTGGTCCTCCTCGAGGAGGCTGGCGGCGACCTCGTGGCCCTGCGCCTTCAAGAACGTGAAGAGCATTCCGCCGCCCACCAGGATGCGGTCGACGCGGGGCAGCAGGTGAGAGATGACCCCGAGCTTGTCGCTGACCTTCGATCCCCCGAGGACGACGGCGTACGGCCGCTCCGGGTTCTCGGTGAGGCGGTCGAGCACATCGAGTTCGGTCTCGATCAGCAGCCCCGCTGCGGAGGGCAGGAGCTCCGCGAGCTCGTAGACGCTGGCCTGCTTGCGGTGCACGACCCCGAATCCGTCGGACACGAGGACGTCACCGAGCGCCGCCAGCTGCTCGGCGAACGCCGAGCGCTCGGCGTCGTCCTTCGCCGTCTCCCCCGCGTTGAAGCGCAGGTTCTCGATGACGACGACCCCGCCGTCCTCGAGCGACGCCACGGCATCCTGAGCCGACTCGCCCACGGTGTCGCGCGCGAACGCGACCGGCGCACCCAGCAGCTCGGAGAGCCGCTGGGCCACCGGCTCGAGGCTGTACTGCGGATCGGGAGCGCCCTCCGGGCGTCCGAGGTGCGAGCACACGACGACGCGGGCGCCCGCGTTGATGAGTGCGTTGAGGGTCGGCAACGAGGCGCGGACACGGCCATCGTCCGTGATGACCCCGTCCCGCAGGGGGACGTTCAGGTCACAACGGACGATGACGCGCTTGCCCTCGAGCGAACCCAGTGAGTCCAGGGTGCGCAGAGTCATGTGCCGCGGCTCAGATGCGCTCGGCGACGTACTCGGTCAGGTCGACGAGACGGTTGGAGTAGCCCCACTCGTTGTCGTACCAGCTCGACACCTTGATCAGGTTGCCGCTGACGTTGGTGAGCGTCGAGTCGAAGATCGACGAGTGCGGGTTGTGCACGATGTCGCTCGAGACGATCGGGTCGGCGTTGTACTGCAGGTAGCCGGCGAGACGACCGTCGAGGGCGGCCGCCTTGTACGCCGCGTTCACCTCGTCGACCGTGAGGTCCTGACGATCGGTGATGAGCGTGAGGTCGACGATCGACCCGGTGGGGACGGGCACGCGGTACGACGAGCCGCTCAGCTTGCCCTGGAGCTCCGGAAGCACCTCGCCGATCGCCTTGGCGGCACCGGTCGACGCCGGGGTGATGTTGATGGCCGCGGCGCGTGCGCGACGCAGGTCGCTGTGCGGGCCGTCCTGCAGGTTCTGGTCTGCCGTGTAGGCGTGCGCCGTCATCATGAAGCCTCGGTCGATGCCGAACGCGTCGTTGAAGACCTTCGCCAGCGGCGCGAGGCAGTTCGTCGTGCACGAGGCGTTCGAGATGATGTGGTCGGTCTCGGGGTTGTACGTGTCCTCGTTCACGCCCATCACGAATGTGCCGTCGACGCCGGTGCCGGGAGCGGAGATCAGGACCTTCTTGGCGCCGGCCTCGATGTGCTTCTTGGCGAGCTCCGCCTTGGTGAAGAAGCCGGTCGACTCGATGACGATGTCGACACCCAGCTCGCCCCACGGGAGGTTGGCGGGGTCGCGCTCGGCGAACGCCTTGATCGACTTGCCGTCGACGGTGATGCTCTCCTCGTCGTAGCTGATCTCGGCGTCGAGGACGCCGCCCACCGAGTCGTACTTCAGCAGGTGCGCGAGGGTCTTGTTGTCGGTGAGGTCGTTGACCGCGACGATCTCGAGGTCTGCGCCCTGCGCGAGAGCCGCGCGAAGGTAGTTGCGTCCGATACGGCCGAAGCCGTTGATGCCGATCTTGACAGACACGGAGGTCTCCCTGTTTCTCGTGCGCGGGCGCGGCAGTCGTGCAGCGCGACGCGCGGGGGGTTTTGGCTGAGATGGCGTCCCGACGAGACCAGGCCCGCCGGGACGCGACCCGGTTACGACAGTACCAGCAGGCCGTTCGTCTGCTGACGGGCGACGTCGAGGCGCTGAGCCACGTTCTCCCAGTTGGCGATGTTCCATGCCGCCTTGACGTAGTCGGCCTTCACGTTGAGGTAGTCGAGGTAGAAGGCGTGCTCCCACATGTCGAGCTGGAACAGCGGGATCGTCCCCTGAGCGGTGTTCGACTGCTGGTCGAACAGCTGCTGGATGATGAGACGCCGGCCGATCGAATCCCAGCTGAGAACCGCCCAGCCGGAGCCCTGGATGCCGGTCGCGGCGGCCGTGAAGTGCGCCTGGAACTTCTCGAACGAGCCGAAGTACTCGTCGATCGCCGCCTTCAGCTCGCCCTCGGGCTCACCGCCGCCGTTCGGGGAGAGGTTGGTCCAGAAGATCGAGTGGTTGACGTGTCCGCCGAGGTTGAACGCGAGGTCCTTCTCAAGCTTGTTGACGTTCGCCAGGTTGCCGCTCTCGCGGGCCTCGGCGAGCTGCTCGAGAGCCGTGTTCGCGCCGGCGACGTAGGTCGCGTGGTGCTTGTCATGGTGGAGTTCCATGATCTTTCCGCTGATGTGCGGCTCGAGCGCTGCGAAGTCGTAGGGAAGGTCGGGGAGCGTGTAAATCGCCATATCGCATTCATCCAATCCGCGCCGCGCCGCGGCGCTTGCCGATCCTCCGCGCCGCCGATGTGCGGCGTAGAGCGGACATCCATCATCCTAGTGACGACAACGCGCGGCCGGACCAGATCCTTCCGTCGTGTGACGAAGACCCTCGACGTGTCAGACGTCGATGCCCGCCGGTACGGCGGCCTCCGTGCCCGGGATTCCGTCCTGCTGCGCGCGCTTGTCGGCCATGGCGAGCAGACGACGGATGCGACCGGCGACGGCGTCTTTGGTGAGGGGCGGGTCGGCGTGATGCCCCAGCTCGTCGAGACTGGCGTCGCGATGCGCGAGTCGCAGCTCGCCGGCGACGCGCAGGTGCTCGGGGACCTCGTCCGCGAGGATCTCGAGTGCGCGTTCGACGCGGGCGCACGCCGCGACCGCAGCCTGGGCGGACCGGCGCAGATTCGCGTCGTCGAAGTTGACCAGGCGGTTGACGCCGGCGCGCACCTCGCGGCGCTGCCGGAGCTCCTCCCACGCGACGGCGGTGCGCTGCGCGCCCATCTCGGCGAGGATCGTGCGGATCGCCTCCCCTTCGCGCACGACGACGCGCGGCATGCCGCGCACCTCGCGGGCCTTCGCCGCCACGCCGAGCCGGTGCGCGGCGCCGACGAGAGCCATGGCAGCCTCGGATGACGGGCAGACGACCTCGAGCATGGCCGAGCGACCGGGTTCGCTGAGCGAGCCCGCGGCGAGGAACGCGCCGCGCCAGAGACCGGCGACCTCGGCACGAGAACCGGTGGTCAGGCGGTTGGGCAGCCCGCGCACGGGCCGACGGCGCTGATCGAGGAGTCCGGTCTGTCGCGCGAGCGTCTCGCCCTGCGCGATCACGCGCACCGCCCATCGGGCACCGTCGCTCGCGCTGCTCGACTGGACCTGCGCGATCTCGGGGCGGACGCCGTAGATCTCGGCGAGATCGCGGGCGACGCGGCGGGCGAGGGTCTCGGCATCGACCTCCGCCTCGACGGCCACGCGGCCGGCGATGGAATGCAGACCACCGGCGAACCGGAGGATCGCGGTCACCTCGGCGACGCGCACCGTCGGCGGTGCGTTGCGGATGCTGACCAGCTCAGCCTTGACGTCGGTGGTTAGGGCCACGACACTCCTTCACGTTCACGCGCCGGATCGCGACGCAAACGTCCAGCCTACTCGGCCGGGCGACCGGCTACTCCCTGCCCAGATCCCGGTGACGGACATTGACGGCCACGCCGGGGATGGCCGTGAGCCTGCGCGCGAGCTCCTCCGACATCGCCACGGAGCGGTGCTTGCCGCCCGTGCACCCGATGGCGATGGTGGAGTGGCTCTTGTTCTCACGCTGGTACCCCTCGAGCACCGGGGCCAATGCCGCGGCGTAGGCGTCGAGGAAGTCGAGGGCGCCGTCGCGCGACAGCACGTAGTCGCGGACGGACTCGTCCTGGCCGGTCAGGCCGCGCAGCTCCTCGTTCCAGAACGGGTTCGGGAGGAAGCGCATGTCGGCGACGATGTCGACGTCGGTCGGCAGGCCGTACTTGAAGCCGAAACTGAGGAGGGTGACGCGGTGCCGGGCCTGGCCCTCCTCCGAGAAGATGTCGGACACCTGGGTGGCGAGCTGATGGATGTTCAGCGCGGAGGTGTCGATGACGAGGTCGGCCGCCTCGCGGATCGGCGCGAGGCGGGTGCGTTCGGTGCGGATGCCGTCGAGCAGGGTGCCGTCGTCCTGGAGCGGATGCGGCCGCCGAACCGACTCGAAGCGTCGCACGAGCACGTCATCGGAGGCGTCGAGGAAGAGCACACGCACCGAGCCGCGGGAGCGGAGGGCGCGGGCCACACCGGGGAAGTCGTCGAAGAGATTGCGGCCGCGCACGTCGACGACCGCGGCGACCTTGGGCAGCGCATTCCCGCCCATGTCGGTGAGGTCGAGCAGCGGGCGCAGGATCTGCGGCGGCAGGTTGTCGACGACGTACCAGCCGAGGTCCTCCAGTGCGTTCGCCACGGTGGTCCGGCCGGCGCCGGACATCCCCGTGACGATGAGGAACTCGCCCTTCTCCTCGTCCGTCATCTCAGCGCCCCTTCTCCCCCGCCGTCCAGCCTAGCGAGTCGCGAGATGCGTGTGGATGTTCTGCGCGAGGACCGGACCGATTCCCTGCACCTGCTGGATCTCCTGGGGCCGGGCGGCGCGAAGCGCCGTGACCGAGCCGAAGTGCTTCAGCAGCACCTTGATCCGCGACGACCCGAGGCCCGGCACCTCGGCGAGCACGGTGGAGATGTCGTTCTTCCGCCTCTTCCGCTGGTGCGTGATGGCGAAGCGGTGTGCCTCGTCGCGGAGTCGTTGCAGCAGGTACAGCGCCTCGCTGGTGCGCGGCAGGATCACCGGGTAGTCGTCGCCGGGCAGCCAGACCTCTTCGAGGCGCTTGGCGATGCCGCATACGGCGATCTCGGTGTGCCCGGCGTCGCGGAGCGCGCGTGCTGCCGCTTCGACCTGGGGTCTGCCGCCGTCCACGAGGAGCAGCTGGGGCGGGTAGGCGAAGCGCGGACGCCGTCGCCCATTCTCGTCGGCCGCGTCGTCGTCGTTCTCCTCGGGCCGATCCAGGTAGGCGAGCCGCCGGCGGAGCACCTGGTACATCGAATCGGTGTCGTCGGTGGTCTCGGGGATGTTGAACGACCGGTACTGGTCTTTGCGGGGCAGTCCGTCTTCGAAGACCACCATCGATGCGACGACGTTCGTGCCGCCCAGGTGCGAGATGTCGAAGCACTCGATGCGCAACGGCGCCTCGCTCATGCCCAGCGCCGCCTGCAGGTCGGTGAGCGCCTGGGTCCGCGCGACGTAGTCGCTGGTGCGACGCGTCTTGTGCCGGATCAGCGCCTGCTGCGCATTCACGGTCGCCGTGCGCATGAGGTCGGCGCGCTGACCCCGCTGTGCCACCGCGATCTCGGTCTTCTTCCCCCTGCGCTCCCGCAGCCACGCCTCGAGGTCGGCGGCGTCATCGGGAAGGGTCGGAACGATGATGCGCCGAGGCACGTCCTGGGCATCGCCGTAGGCGCGCTGGAGCACCTGGTCGACGAGTTCGCCCGTGGTGATGTCGATCTCCTTCTCGATCGTCATCGCGCGCACTCCGCGCACGCGGCCACCGCGGATGACGAAGTGCTGCACGGCTGCGGCGAGCTCGTCCTCGGCGATCCCGAACAGGTCGGCGTCCTCGTCGGGCTGGAGCACCAGCGCGCTCTTTCCGAGCACGGCCTCGATCGCGCTGAGCTTGTCCCGGTACTTCGCGGCGGCCTCGTAGTCCATCGCAGCCGAGGCGGCCAGCATCCGCTTCGTCAGATCCCGAGTGAACCGCTCGTCTCCGCCGGCCATGAACGCGACGAAGTCGTCGACCATGGCACGGTGCTCTTCGATGGTCACCGTCATGGAGCACGGTCCGCCGCACTTGCCGATCTGCCCGGGGAAGCACGGGCGCCCGGTCTGCATCGCCCGCTTGTAGCTCGCGTCGCTGCACGTGCGGATCGGGAACGCCTTGATCATCAGGTCGATGGTCTCGTGCACCGCCCACACCTTCGGGAAGGGGCCGAAGTATCGAGCGCCGGGGATCTTGCGGTTGCGGGTGACGATGACCCGCGGCGCCTCGTCGCCGAGGGTGACCGCCATGAAGGGATACGACTTGTCGTCGCGATACCGCACGTTGAACGGCGGATCGAACTCCTTGATCCACATGTACTCGAGTTGGAGCGAGTCGACGTCGGTCGGCACGACCGTCCACTCGACGGATGCGGCCGTGGTGACCATGCGCCGGGTGCGCTCGTGCAGCGTGCGCAGGGGCGCGAAGTAGTTCGACAGCCGCTGACGCAGGTTCTTCGCCTTGCCCACGTACAGGACGCGGCCGTCGGCGTCGCGGAACCGGTACACACCGGGGTCGGTGGGGATCTCCCCCGTTCTCGGCTTGTACGGAAGGACAGCCGCCATCAGCTGGCCTTCCGCACGGGTCCTGTCTGCGTCGCTGATCCGGTCGAGCCGTCGAGGATCTCAGCGAGGAAGAGCCCGGTGTGGCTCTCCTCGACGCGCGCGATCTGCTCGGGCGTGCCGGTGGCGATGATCTGACCACCGCCGGAGCCGCCCTCGGGCCCGAGGTCGATCACCCAGTCGGCCGATTTGATGACGTCGAGGTTGTGCTCGATCACGATGACCGTGTTGCCCTTGTCGACGAGTCCGTTGAGGACTTCCAGCAGCTTGCGCACGTCTTCGAAGTGCAGACCGGTGGTCGGCTCGTCGAGCACGTAGATGCTGCGGCCGTTGCTGCGCCGCTGGAGCTCGGTCGCGAGCTTCACGCGCTGCGCCTCGCCGCCCGACAGCGTGGTCGCCGACTGACCGAGCCGCACGTACCCGAGGCCCACGTCGACGAGGGTCTTCATGTACCGGTGGATCGCCTGGATCGGCTCGAAGAACTCGGCGGCCTCCTCGATCGGCATCTCGAGCACCTCGGCGATGTTCTTGCCCTTGTAGTGCACCGCCAGGGTGTCGCGGTTGTAGCGCTTGCCGTGGCAGACCTCGCAGTCGACGTACACGTCGGGCAGGAAGTTCATCTCGATCTTGATGGTGCCGTCGCCCGAGCACGCCTCGCAGCGCCCGCCCTTGACGTTGAAGCTGAAGCGTCCGGGGAGGTATCCGCGGACCTTCGCCTCGGGCGTCTCGCTGAAGAGGGTGCGGATGCGGTCGAACACGCCCGTGTACGTCGCCGGGTTGGATCGCGGCGTGCGCCCGATCGGCGCCTGGTCGACGTGCACGACCTTGTCGAGGTTGTCGAGCCCGGTCACCCGCGTGTGCTTGCCCGGCACGGTGCGGGCGCCGTTGAGACGTGAGGCGAGCACCTGGTACAGGATGTCGTTGACGAGCGACGACTTGCCCGACCCGCTGACCCCGGTCACCGCGGTCAGCACTCCGAGGGGGAAGTCGGCGGTGACGTTGCGCAGATTGTTCGCGCGCGCGCCGACCACGCTCAGCATCCGCTTCTTGTCGATCTTGCGCCGCTTCGTCGGCATCGGGATCTCGCGGCGACCGGAGAGGTACTGGCCGGTCATCGACTCAGAGTCGCCGAGGAGGGCGGAGTACGGGCCGGAGTGCACCACCGCCCCGCCGTTCACGCCGGCGCCCGGCCCGATGTCGACGACCCAGTCTGCCGCCTCGATCGTCTCTTCGTCGTGCTCGACCACGATCAGCGTGTTGCCGAGGTCGCGGAGCTTGAGGAGAGTGTTGATGAGCCGACGATTGTCGCGCTGATGGAGTCCGATCGACGGTTCGTCGAGCACGTAGAGCACACCCGTGAGTCCCGACCCGATCTGCGTGGCCAGGCGGATGCGCTGCGCCTCGCCGCCCGAGAGCGAGCCGGCCGAGCGGCTGAGGTTGAGGTAGGAGAGACCGACCTGCAGCAGGAAGTCGAGCCGCAGCCGGATCTCGCGCAGCACCTGCGCGGCGATCTGCGCCTCTCGATCGGTCAGGGTCAGTGTCTCCATGAACGAGCGGGCATCGGCGAGGCTGAGATGGGAGACCTCGGCGATCGAGTGGCCGTGCACCTGCACGGCGAGAACCTCGGGCTTCAGGCGGTTGCCGTCGCAGACCGGACACGGCACCTCGCGCAGGTACTCGCCCCAGCGGCTGCGCTGCGTGTCGGACTCGGCCTGCAGGTACTGCCGCTCGATATAGGGCACGACGCCCTCGAAGCCCGACGCGTAGCGCATCTCGCGCCCGTACCGGTTCTTCCACTTCACCGTCACCTTGTAGTTCTCCCCGCGGAGGACGGCGTCCTGCACGTCGGAGTGAAGCCGATTCCATGGAGTGTCGAGCGAGAAGTCGAGGTCTCGCGCGAGACCTTCGAGCAGTCGCTCGTAGTACTGGAACAGCCCCTTGCCCTGCGTGGTCCACGGGATGATGACGCCCTCGCGGATGGAGAGGTCTTCGTCGCCGAGCATCAGGTCGACGTCGACCGACATGCGGGTGCCGAGGCCCGAGCACGCGGGGCACGCGCCGAACGGCGCGTTGAACGAGAAGGTGCGCGGTTCGATCTCGGTGAGGGTGAGGGCATGCCCGTTCGGGCACGCCAGCTTCTCGGAGAAGGTCTGCCAGGCGTCTTCTCCCTCACCGTCGACGTAGTTCACCTGCACCACGCCGCCCGCCAGGCCCAGCGCGGTCTCGACGGAGTCGGTGATGCGCCCGAGGATGTCGGGCGACGCGACGAGACGGTCGACCACGACGGCGATGTCGTGCTTGTAGCTCTTCTTCAGCGTGGGCGGCTCGGAGAGCTGGATCAGATCGCCGTCGACGATCGCGCGCGAGTATCCCTTCGCGCCCAGTTCGCGGAACAGGTCGACGAACTCGCCCTTCTTCTGCGAGACGATCGGGGCGACGATCTGGTAGCGCGTCCGCTCGGGGAGCTCCATGAGCTGATCGGCGATCTGCTGAACCGTCTGCCGCTGGATGCGCTCGCCGCACTCGGGGCAGTGCGGAACCCCGATGCGCGCCCACAGGAGTCGCATGTAGTCGTAGATCTCGGTGATCGTGCCGACGGTCGAGCGCGGATTGCGGTTGGTCGACTTCTGATCGATCGACACCGCCGGACTCAGACCCTCGATGAAGTCGACGTCGGGGCGGTCGACCTGGCCGAGGAACTGGCGGGCGTAAGCGCTCAGCGACTCGACGTAGCGACGCTGGCCCTCGGCGAAGATCGTGTCGAAGGCGAGGCTCGACTTTCCCGACCCGGAGAGGCCGGTGAACACGACCAGGGAGTCGCGCGGGATGTCGATGTCGACGTTCTTGAGATTGTGCACGCGGGCACCGCGAACACTGAGTTTTCCTGGGGAGGCAACGGGGACGATGGGCACCGGACAAGTCTACGAGGGGCCACGGACATCGGCTCCGCGCAGCCTGTGAGTGTGCCGTCCAGCGCCCCCGGTCGGGGTCAGTCGGCTCTCGGACGCCGCCCGGCGAAGGCGCCGAGTCCGTCGCGGAGCAGCGCGATCTGAGCCGGATCCATCTCCACGGCAGCCATGACCTGACGCGGCACGTCGACCGCCCTCTCGCGGAGCGCGGCGCCCGCGTCGGTGAGCGTGATCTCGAGACGCCGCTCGTCCCGGGTGCTGCGCTGACGGGTCACGAGACCGTCGGCTTCGAGGCGCTTCACGAGGGGCGACGCGGTGGCCGGCTCGAGAGCCAGATCGGCGGCCAGGTCATGCAGCGTGCGCGGTGCGCGCTCCCAGAGCGCGAGCATCACGAGGTACTGCGGATGGGTGAGCCCCAGCGGCTCGAGGATGGGTCGGTAGACGGCGACCACGTTGCGCGCCGCGGTCACGATCGCGAAGCAGAGCTGATTCTCGAGGCGGAGCAGATCGTCGGTTGCCATCACACAGCCGAATATACATGCGGCCTAATGCTTAGTACACTAATGATCATGCGCCGAGACTCCGATCGCCCCGCCCTCCGCACCCGCATCCGCGAGGCCGGCGGACTCTACGCGTGGGTCAACGCGAACCTGATCCGTTTCGCCGGGCCGGCGTCGGTGGGGCCGTACGAGAAGACGCCGCCGCCGAGTGCGGCCGAGCGCGCGGAGCGTGCGTGTCCCCTGTGCGGTGCCCCGATGTCGGAGCACGAGATCGACCGCAGCGGCCCGCGCACCATGGTGCACTGCCCCTGAGCCCCGACGGACTCAGTCGGCGCGGCGGTTCGTCTCACGTGCGGCATCGAGCCAGAACATGAGGCCGTCGTCGTCGGCGATCGCCTCGGGGGCGACGTCGAGCCAACCCGAGCCCATCGTGCGCGTTCCCATGACCGCGTGCGAGGCGCCCGGCTCGGTGAGGAGCGCGGGTCCGTTCTCGTCGTCGACCCGGACCAGCAGGACCCCGTTCTTTCGCGCACCGACCAGGATGCGACCGTCGAGGAGGAATGCGCGGGTGCCGAACATCCTCCGCTCCTCGATCTCCGCCCCGATGCTCAGGAGTGCGCGGACGCGGTCGGCGAGCTCTTCACCTGCGGCATCCATGGTCAGCTCCTCCCCTCACACCGCGGCCGCTCACGCGTGACCGGCGCGTTCCATCGCTCGGAGCTCCTTCTTGAGGTCCTGCACCTCGTCGCGCAGCCGCCCGGCCAGCTCGAACTTGAGCTCGGCCGCCGCGGCGAGCATCTGGTTCGACAGGTCCTGGATCGTCGCCTCCAGCTGCTCGGCCCCCTCGGCGGCGATGCCGGTGCGTCGGAGGTTGGGCGTGGGCGACTTGCCCTTGCCGCTCCCCCGCCCGCGGCCGGCGAGCATGTCGGCCGTATCGGCGCCCTCGCGTGCGAGCACCTCGGTGATATCGGCGATGCGCTTGCGCAGAGGCATCGGATCGATGCCGTTCTCCTTGTTGTAGGCGATCTGCTTCTCGCGTCGGCGATCGGTCTCCTCGATCGCCTTGGCCATCGAGTCGGTGATCTTGTCGGCGTACATGTGCACCTCGCCGGAGACGTTTCGTGCGGCTCGTCCGATCGTCTGGATCAGTGAGGTGCCCGAACGCAGGAACCCCTCCTTGTCGGCGTCGAGGATCGCGACCAACGACACCTCCGGAAGATCGAGGCCCTCTCGCAGGAGGTTGATGCCGACCAGCACGTCGTACACGCCCGTGCGCAGCTCCGTGAGCAGTTCGACCCGACGCAGCGTGTCGACGTCGGAATGCAGATATCTCACGCGGACGCCGTGTTCGCCGAGGAAGTCTGTCAGCTCCTCCGCCATCTTCTTCGTCAGCGTCGTGACGAGGATGCGCTCATCCCTCTCGACGCGCACGCGGATCTCCTCGAGCAGGTCGTCGATCTGACCCTTCGACGGCTTCACCACGATATGCGGATCGACGAGGCCGGTCGGGCGGATGATCTGCTCCACCACGCCGTCGGCGATGCCCATCTCGTACTTTCCGGGCGTCGCCGAGAGGTACACCGTCTGTCCCACCCGGTTCTTGAACTCGTCCCAGCGCAGCGGGCGGTTGTCCATGGCACTCGGCAGCCGGAACCCGTGATCGACGAGCGTGCGCTTGCGCGACGCGTCGCCTTCGTACATCGCCCCGATCTGCGGCACCGTCACGTGCGACTCGTCGATGACGAGGAGGAAGTCGTCGGGGAAGAAGTCGAGCAGGGTGTGGGGCGGCTCGCCCGGCATCCGCCCGTCCATGTGACGGGAGTAGTTCTCGATGCCGGAGCAGAAGCCCAGTTGCTGGAGCATCTCGAGATCGAAGGTGGTGCGCATGCGCAGTCGCTGCGCCTCGAGCAGCTTGCCCTGTCGTTCGAACTCCTCCAAACGCTGTTCGAGCTCGTGCTCGATCGTGCCGATCGAGCGCTGGATGACGTCGGTCCCCGCGACGTAGTGCGAGGCGGGGAAGATCGGCACCGAATCGAGCTTCTCGATGACCTCGCCGGTCAGCGGATGCAACGAGTACAGTCCCTCGATCTCGTCGCCGAAGAGCTCGATGCGGATCGCGTGCTCCTCGTAGACCGGGATGATCTCGATGGTGTCTCCTCGCACGCGAAAGTTGCCCCGCGAGAAGTCGACGTCGTTGCGGTTGTACTGCATGGCGATGAACTGACGGATCAGCGCGTCGCGGTCGTAGCGCTCGCCCACCTGCAGCGCGACCATCGCCCGGAGGTACTCCTCGGGCGCACCGAGGCCGTAGATGCACGACACCGTGGAGACCACGACGACGTCGCGCCGGCTGAGGAGCGAGTTCGTGGTCGAGTGCCGCAGCCGCTCGACCTCGGCGTTGATCGACGAGTCCTTCTCGATGAAGGTGTCGGTCTGGGGCACATAGGCCTCGGGCTGGTAGTAGTCGTAGTACGAGACGAAGTACTCCACGGCGTTGTTCGGCATGAGCTCGCGGAACTCGTTGGCCAGCTGTGCCGCCAGGGTCTTGTTGTGCGCGAGCACGAGCGTGGGTCGCTGCACCTGCTCGACCAGCCAGGCGGTCGTCGCCGACTTTCCCGTTCCGGTGGCGCCGAGCAGCACCACATCGGTCTCCCCCGCGTTGATCCGCCCCGCGAGCTCGGCGATGGCCTGCGGCTGGTCGCCCGCGGGTGCGTATTCGCTGATGACCTCGAAGGGACGGACGCTGCGCGTGGTCTGCATACCTCCAGCGTAGGCCGCCCCTCCGACATCGAGGCCGTCGCCCGCGGGTCAGCCCGCCATCGGACGCCCGGAGGCCGTGGTGCGAAGAGCGGCGACCGCGATCACGGCGGCGGCGAGGCACATCGAGACCATGAGCACGACGAACAGCGACCAGCTCGTCGACCCGAAAACCAGGCCGAGGGCCCAGCCGAAAAGGCTCGAGCCGGCGTAGTAGCCGAAGTAGTACAGCGACGACGCCTGGGCGCGGGTCTCGGTGCTCGCCGCGGTCGGAGCCCACCCGGACGCCACCGCATGGGCCGCGAAGAATCCCGCCGTGAAGAGCAACAGACCGCACAGCAGGACGGCTACGGCCGGAACGAGCATCAGCAGGGCCCCCGTCGCCGTGAGTCCGAGCGCGCCGAGGAGAACCGGATACCGGCCGAATCGGGTCGCCAGGCCGCCGGCCCACGGCGACGAAACGGTGCCGGCCAGGTAGGCCAGGAACAGGAGCGTCACGAGCCACACCGGGAGCAGGAACGGCGGCGCGGACAGGTGGAATCCCAGATAGTTGTAGACGGCGACGAAGGCGCCCATAAGGAGGAAGCCCTGCGCGTACAGCGCGAGCTGCTGCGGAGACCGCAGTGGCACCAGCAGTCGACGGAGCAGGGTCGGACTGTACCGCTCGTTCCGCCGACGAGGCACGAATCCCCGCGCGCGCGGGGTGAGCCACAGGAAGAGGACGGCTGCGACGACGCAGAGCAGGGCGACAGCCCAGACACCGGCGCGCCAGGCCGTCAGCTCCCCCACGACGCCGGCGACGATGCGGCCCAGGAGCCCTCCCACCGTGGTGCCCGCGATGTAGCTGCCGGCGGCTGCGGCGGCATGACGCGCGCTCACCTCCTCGCTCAGGTAGGCGAGCGCCACAGCGGGAATCGCACCGAGTGCCATGCCCTCAGCGAGCCGTAGGACCAGGAGGAGGCCGATCTCCGAGCTGAGAGGCGCGCACAGCCCGAGGGCGGTCGCCGCGATCACGCCGAGGGCCATGGCCTGCAGGCGTCCGATCCGGTCAGCGACGGCGGACCACGGGATCA
This sequence comes from Microbacterium martis, assembly GCF_047246685.1. Lineage (NCBI taxonomy): Bacteria > Bacillati > Actinomycetota > Actinomycetes > Micrococcales > Microbacteriaceae > Microbacterium > Microbacterium martis. Next base: position 1,513,180 of record NZ_JBFOKT010000001.1, read on the forward strand.
CCGCGATCGCGAGGCCCAGGGTCGCGGCCGACACGGTGAGCGCGGCGGTCGCCGGCGCGACCTCGAGGTCGTCGGCGATCTGCGGCAGCACGCCCTGCGTCGAGTAGAGCTGCGCGAAGGTGGCGACGCCGGCGAAGAAGAGTCCCACGATGAGGCGCCGGTACTCCGCCGAGCCGGGAGCATGCCCGCGGAACGGGTCGTCCGTCACCGCGCGCGGATGCGCTCCCAGAGCGCATCGGTCTGGGCGTGCGTCTCCGCGATGTCGCTGGCCGTGTCGATCACGACGTCGGCGATCGCGAGCCGCTGATCGTCCGACACCTGCGCATCGATCCGCTCCTGCGCCGCGCGTGCATCCATCCCGCGCAGTTCGACCAGGCGCCGCAGACGCTCGGATGCCGGTGCGTGCGCGACCACGATCATGTCCCACGGATCGTCGACCCGGGCCTCGACGAGCAGCGGCACGTCGTACACCACGACCGCCTGAGGATCCGCCAGAGCCTCCTCGAATCGCCGTTGCGATTCCTCGCGCACCGCCGGATGCACGATCGCGTTCAACCGGCCCAGCAGGGTCGCATCGCCGAAGACCCTGGCGCCGAGCGCCGCACGGTCCAACGCGCCGTCCGAGCCGATGACATCGGGCCCGAAGGTCTCCGCGATCCGCGCCAGCACCGGCGAGCCGGGCGCCTGCACGTCACGCACGATCTGGTCGGCGTCGACGATCATCGCTCCGTGCTCGGCGAGACGCCGCGCGATGGTCGACTTCCCCGACGCGATGCCGCCGGTGAGTGCGATGAGGGGCATGCCGCCAGTCTAGGCTTCGCGGCTCGCGGCTCAGCGCCCCAGGAGCTGGCGCCGCGAGCTGATCACGCCGGTGTCGAATCCGGCGAGGTGCAATCCGCCGTGGAAGCGCGCATGCTCGATCTTGATGCAGCGGTCCATGACGACCGAGAGGCCCGCCCCTTCGGCAAGAGCCGCGGCGTCTTCATTCCATGAGCCGAGCTGCAGCCACAGCGCCTGCGCACCTAGGTCGATCGCCTCCTGCGCCACGCCGGGCAGGTCGTCGTGACGGCGGAACACGTCCACGATGTCCGGCACGACGGGGAGGTCGGCCAGTGAGGCGTAGACGGGCTGCCCGAGGATCTCAGTCTCCCGCGGGTTGACGAGGTACACGTCGTACGCCGTGCTCGAGAGCAGATACGTCGCGACGAAGAACGATGCCCGGGCAGGATTGTTCGAGGCCCCGACGATCGCGACCGACTTCGCGCGGCGGAGGAGGGCGAAGCGGTCCTGCTGGTTCGGTCCGATCCAGGTCCGCCCGATTGCCGCGGGCGTGATCCCGGGAAGCGCGCACGCCGCGGCATCCGTCACTGCAGGAACGGCGCAGGCATCCGCCGTCGCTTCGTTCGTCGCGCTCATCGGTTCACTCCTGTCGCGGTGGTGAGAGCCTGGTCGAGGTCCCAGATGATGTCGTCGGCGTCTTCGAGGCCGACCGAGATGCGGATCAGGTCCGGCCGCACGCCCGCGGCCACGAGCTGAGCCTCGGTGAGCTGGCGGTGCGTGGTCGACGCGGGGTGGATGACCAGGGTGCGCGCGTCGCCGATGTTGGCCAGGTGCGAGGCCAGCTGCAGGTTTTCGATCAGCTTCTCCCCCGCGGCGCGGCCGTCTTCCGCCGCGACGCCGAAGGCGAACACCGATCCGGGTCCGAGCGGGAGGTACTTCTCCGCACGCTGCTTGTGCGGGTGCCCGTCGAGTCCCGCCCAGGTGACGTACGCGACACGCGGGTCGGACGCAAGCCAGTCGGCGACGATCCGCGCGTTGGCGAGATGTGCATCGATGCGCTGCGGGAGCGTCTCGATGCCCTGAAGCAGGTTGAACGCGGCCTGCGGGCTGAGCGCGGGACCGATGTCGCGCAGCTGCTCGGTGCGGAGCTTGGTGAGGAAGCCGTACTCGCCGAAGTTGTCCCACCACTTGATGCCGCCGTACGACTCGACGGGTTCGGTCATCTGCGGGAACTTCCCGTTCCCCCAGTCGAACGTGCCCTTCTCGATGACCACGCCGCCGAGGGTCGTGCCGTGCCCGCCGAGGAACTTCGTGACCGAGTGGATGACGATGTCGGCGCCGTGCTCGAGCGGACGGGCGAGGTAGGGCGTCGCGAGAGTTGCGTCGACGACGAGCGGCACACCCGCCGCGTGGGCGACCTCCGCCAGGCCCTCGATGTCGGCGATCTCGCCGGACGGGTTGCCGATCATCTCCACGTAGACGACCTTCGTCTCCGGACGGATCGCGGCGGCGTAGTCGGCAGGGTCAGTCGATGAGACGAACGTCGTCTCCACTCCGAAGCGACGCAGCGTGACATCGAGCTGCGTGACCGTTCCGCCGTACAGCTGCGCGGCCGCGACGACGTGGTCGCCCGCGCCGACGAGAGCCGCGAACGTGATGAATTCCGCACTCATGCCGGATGCCGTCGCCACAGCTCCGATGCCGCCTTCGAGCGACGCGAGGCGCTCCTCGAGTGCCGCGACCGTCGGGTTGCCGATGCGGGAGTAGATGTTGCCGTACTTCTGCAGGGCGAAGAGGTTGCCGGCATCCGTGGCGTCCTCGAAGACGAACGACGTCGTCTGATAGATCGGCACCGCGCGCGCTCCGGTCGCGGCATCGGGCGTGCCGCCCGCGTGCAGGGCCCTGGTGCGGAACCCGAAACGATGTTCTTCGGTCATGTTGTCCTCAGTTCGTCCTGGCGAAGTCGGCGGTGGCGAGCACGTCGGCGATGTCGTCGACGGCCCAGGGATTCTGCAACGACGTGGTGTCTCCGAGCGGCAGCGGCTCGCGCCCCGCGCGACGGTCCTGCTCAGCCTCCCAGAGCTGTGCGAGCAGTCGCCGCATGATCTTGCCCGAGCGCGTCTTGGGCAGGTCGGCGACGACGACGACGTGCTTCGGCTTGGCGACCGGTCCGATGGCCTGTGCGACCTGGGCGCGCAACTCCGACGACGCCACGTCCGCGCGTCCGGACGGCGTGACGAATGCGACGACGGCCTGACCGGTGACAGCATCCGACACTCCCGCCGATCCGGCCTCGCCGACCGTGTCGTGCGCGACCAGCGCGGATTCGATCTCGATCGTCGAGAGCCGATGACCGGACACGTTCACGACGTCGTCGAGGCGTCCGAGGATCCAGATGTAGCCGTCGGCGTCGCGGGTCGCTCCGTCACCGGCGACGTAGTAGCCGCCGAAGTTCCCGTGGCCGGCGTACGCCGCCCAGTACGCGTCGCGGTAGCGCTGCGGGTTGCCCCACACCGTGCGCGCCATCCCGGGCCAGGGACGCCGCACGACCAGCGTGCCCGATCGCCCCGGAGCCACCTCGGACCCGTCTTCGTCGACCACCGCCACATCGATGCCCGGCAGGGGCACGGTCGCCGACCCCGGCTTGAGCGTCGTCGCTCCGGGCAGCGGAGCGATCATCGCGGCGCCCGTCTCGGACTGCCACCACGTGTCGACGACGGGAAGCTCATCCCGCCCGAAGTTGCGCCGGAACCACACCCACGCCTCGGGGTTGATCGCCTCTCCCACGGTGCCGAGCAGGCGCAGCGTGGAGAGATCGTGCCCGGCCGGGAGGTCGGCGCCGAACCAGGTCATGAAGGTGCGGATGAGCGTGGGCGCCGTGTAGTAGACGGTCACGCCGTAGCGCTCGATGATCTCGAGGTGCCGCTCGCGATCGGGCGTGTCCGGGGTGCCCTCGTAGATGACCTGGGTGAGCCCGTTCGACAGCGGACCGTAGATCTCGTACGTGTGCGCGGTCACCCATGCCAGGTCGGCGGTGCACCAGTGCACGTCGTCGGGCTTCGCGTCGAAGTGCGCCCAGTGCGCCCAGCTCGCGTGGGTGAGGTAGCCGCCCGAGGTATGGACGAGGCCCTTCGGCTTCCCGGTCGTCCCGGACGTGTAGATGATGAAGAGCGGATGCTCCGCGTCGAACGGCTGCGCCTCGTGCGTGGTCGAGGCGGTGTCGACGACGTCGTGCCACCAGACGTCCCGACCTTCCGTCCACGGCACGTCCTGACCGGTGCGGCGCAGCACGAGCACATGCTCGAGGTCGGGCAGGTCCGCCGCGGCGACGTCGGCGGTCGACTTGATCTCGGTCGCCGCTCCTCGACGGAACTGACCGTCGCTGGTGACGAGGAGCTTCGCGCCGGTGTCCTCGAGCCGGAACCGCACGGCTTCGGCCGAGAAGCCCCCGAAGACGAGTGAGTGCACCGCCCCGATGCGAGCGCAGGCGAGGGTGATGACGACCGTCTCCACGAGCACCGGCAGGTAGACGACGACACGATCGCCGGGCCGGATGCCGAGAGCGATCAGCGCGTTCGCCGCCTGCGACACCCGCCGCTCCAGGTCGGCGTAGGTCACCGATACCCGGTCCCCGGGCTCCCCCTCGAAGTGGAGCGCGACCTTGTCACCGCGACCTGCCTCGACGTGCCGGTCGATGCAGTTGTAGGCCACGTTGAGGGTGCCGCCGAGGAACCAACGCGCAGCCGGGATCGCGCCGTCGGTCGGCGGCTCCCACTCGTGCGCCGTGTGCCAGGGCGTGAACCAGTCGAGCCGACGTGCGGCTTCCTCCCAGAACGCGGTCGGATCAGAGGCCGCCCGCGCATAGGTTTCGGCGCCGATGTTCGCCTGAGAGGTGAATTCCGCAGGTGGCGCGTAACTCCGCGACTCCTGCAGTCGAGCTTCGGTCACCGTCAGGTCCACCTTCTGAGCAGGTACTTCTCCAGCAGCGCGAGGATGCCGTTCGTGATGGTGCCCAGCAGAGCCAGCAGCACGATCGAGAGGAGGATGCGGTCGACGCGTCCCGTGCTCTGCGAGTCGGTCAGCAGGAAGCCGAGTCCCATCGACGAGGCGATGAGCTCGGCGGCGACGAGGAACAGCCACGCCTGCGCGAGAGCCAGCCGCAGACCGGAGACCACCGACGGCACGACCGCCGGCAGCTGCACGGTGCGGAAGAGCGACCAGCCCCGCAGGCTGAACGAACGACCGGCCTCGACCAGATGCGGGTCGACGTGGCGCAGCGCCGACGCGACGGTCGTGTAGACGGGGAAGAACGCGCCGATCGCGATGAGCGTGACCTTCGACTCCTCGCCGATCTGCATCCAGAGGATGAGGAGCGGCACCCACGCGAGCGACGGCACCGCGCGGATCGCGGCGAGCGTCGGGCTGAGCAGGATGTCGCCCAGGCGGGAGAGCCCGACGAGGCCGGCCGCGGCCAGACCGATCACCGAGCCGATCGCGAAACCAAGCAGCACCCGCTGCACGGAGATCGCGATGTGCGTGTACAGCTGTCCGCTCTCGGCGAGCTCGACCCCCGCCTGGAAGACAGCGGCGGGCGCCGGCAGTCGGTACGGCTCGACGAAGCCCGCGGTGGTCGCGATCTGCCAGACGAGGATGATGACCGCGGGCAGGAGCAGCCCACCGATGATCCGCACGGCGGGTCGATCCCAGGCGCGACGAGCACCGGCATCCGGACGCCGCCGCACGCCCTTCGCGAAGTCGAGGGCTTCCCGGGAGTCGGCCGGGACGACCACCCGCTGGTCGAGTTCGCTCACTCGCCGCCGACCGCCTTCTTCGCGAAGGTGTCGTTCACGATCGAGGACAGCGCCTTGTCGACCGACTCCTTGCCGCCCTGCACGTCGCCCGACTCGACGAGAACCGGGGCGATCTTCTCGAGCACGTCGAGCTGGTCGTCGCCGGGGATGCCGCTGACGTCGAGGTTCGAGCGCTCCTCGATGACCGTGGTGGCGACGCCGATGTCGATGCCGGCGACCTCGGCCAGCAGCGCGGCCGTCTCCTCGGGGTTCTCGAGAGCCCACTCCCGCGCCTGCTCGTAGGCGTCGACGACAGCCTGCGCCAGATCGGGGTGGTTGGTGACGAAGTCCTCGGTGGCGTTGAGGAACCCGTAGGTGTTGAAGTCGACGTTGCGGTAGATCAGCTTGTCGCCCGACTCCGCCTCGGCCGCAGCCATGATCGGGTCGAGTCCCGCCCACGCGGCGACGGATCCGCCGTCGAGAGCCGCGCGGCCGTCGGCGTGCTGCAGATTCTGCACCTCGACGTCGGAGAGCGTCAGGCCGCCCTCTTCGAGCGCCTGCAGCAGGAAGAAGTAGGGGTCGGTGCCCTTCGTGGCGGCGACCGACTTGCCCTTGAGATCTTCGACCGAGGTGATGTCGCTGTTCGGGCCGACGACGATCGCCGACCACTCCGGCTGCGAGAAGATGTCGATGACCTGGATGGGCGACCCGTTCGCGCGGGCGAGCAGAGCCGCGGAGCCGGCGGTGGAGCCGACGTCGACCGAGCCGGAGCGCAGCAGCTCGTTCGCCTTGTTGGAGCCCGCGGACTGGATCCACTCGACCGCGACGTCGTCGCCCAGGATGTCTTCGAGAATGCCCTGGTCCTTGATGACGAGGCTCAGAGGGTTGTAGGTGGCGAAGTCGATCGACAGCGTGTCGGCGGACCACTCGGTCGCGCCCGCCGTCGCCTCGCTCTCGGGAGCATCCGCTTTCGCGTTCTCGCCGGCGACGCAGCCGGTGGCGACGAGCATCATCGTCCCGGCGATGGCGATCGCAGGGATGATGCGGCGGGTGATGGTGCTCATCGGGACTCCTCGGTGATGCGGTGATGGGTGTCCACGCCGAGTCCTTCGAGGAGTTCGGCGCGGAGGTCGGCGAGGCCGCGATCGGCGCGGTCTCGGGGGCGGATGCCGGGCACGGCGACCGTTCGGGCGATCGAGGATCCGGAATCGGCGGTGTCGCCGCCGAGCGTGCGAAGCAGCAGCACTCGGTCGGCGAGGTAGAGGGCCTCCTCCACGTCGTGCGTGACGAGGAGGATGGTGGTGGGCTCGGCCGCGTGGATCTTCAGGAGCAGATCGTGCATGCGGAGGCGCGTGAGGGCATCGAGGGCGCCGAACGGCTCGTCGAGGAGGAGCACACCGGGGTTGCGGGCGAGTGCCCTGGCGAGGGAGGCGCGCTGCGCCATTCCGCCCGAGACCTCGCGCGGACGCTGGTCGGCGGCATGCTCGAGACCCACGAGGTGCAGGAGTTCGCGCACGCGCTCCTTCCCCGCGCGCCGGCCGGTGCCGCGCGGCAGCCCGAGTTCGACGTTCTGAGCGAGCGTACGCCACGGCAGCAGGCGCGGCTCCTGGAAGGCGACGGCGGTGCGCTCGTCGACATCGGCGACCCGGGTGCCGTCGAGACGGATGCTGCCGCGCGTGGGCGCGTCGAGACCGCCGACGAGGCGCAGCAGCGTCGACTTGCCGCATCCGGACGGGCCGACGACAGCGACGATCTCACCGGCGGCGATGTCGACGTCCACTCCGCCGAGGACCTCGCGGCGTCCCTGCGGAAGCGGGAACGATCGCTCGACCCCCTCGAGGCGGACGGCCTGGGCGAGACCTGCCGAAGTCGGAGCGTCGGCGGTGCGCGACGCGGGGAGCAGGGCGGTCATACTCCCATGCTGTCCGAGTGTGGCGAATGTTACGAATGCGGACGTAATGTTCGGTCACGGAGCGGAAACGCTCTGTTGAAACCCAGAAAAACGGGCCGCCACGCTCCCCGAGGGGAGTGTGACGACCCGTTCTGCAGTGTGGTGCTTACGCGTTGCCACCCGAGAGCTTCTCGCGCAGAGCCGCGAGCGCCTCGTCGTCGGCGAGGGTGCCGGCACCGGTCGCCTCGCTGGAGAAGACCTGGCCGCCGAAGTCGGCACCGGCCTCCGCCTCGGCCTCTGCCGCCTTCGCGACCTGAGCCTTGTGCGCCTCCCAGCGAGCCTGGGCCGCAGCGTACTCCTGCTCCCATGCCTCGCGCTGAGCGTCGAAGCCTTCCTTCCAGGCACCGGTCTCGGCGTCGAAGCCCTCCGGGTACTTGTACTCGCCGTTCTCGTCGTACTCGGCGACCATGCCGTAGAGGGCCGGGTCGAACTCGGTGCCGTTGGGGTCGACCGACTCGTTGGCCTGCTTGAGCGACAGCGAGATGCGGCGACGCTCGAGGTCGATGTCGATGACCTTGACGAAGACCTCTTCGCCGACGGAGACGACCTGCTCGGCCAGCTCGACGTGCTTGCTGGAGAGCTCGGAGATGTGGACGAGGCCCTCGATGCCGTCCGCGACGCGCACGAACGCACCGAACGGAACGAGCTTGGTGACCTTACCCGGCGTGACCTGTCCGATCGCGTGGGTGCGGGCGAAGACCTGCCACGGGTCCTCCTGCGTCGCCTTCAGCGACAGCGAGACGCGCTCGCGGTCGAGGTCGACCTCGAGGATCTCGACGGTGACCTCCTGGCCCACCTCGACGACCTCGGAGGCGTGCTCGATGTGCTTCCACGAGAGCTCGGAGACGTGCACGAGGCCGTCAACGCCGCCGAGGTCGACGAACGCACCGAAGTTGACGATCGACGAGACGACGCCCTTGCGGACCTGGCCCTTGTGCAGGTTGTTGAGGAACGTGGTGCGCGACTCGGACTGCGTCTGCTCGAGCAGGGCGCGGCGCGAGAGCACGACGTTGTTGCGGTTCTTGTCGAGTTCGAGGATCTTCGCCTCGATCTCCTGGCCGAGGTACGGCGTGAGGTCGCGGACGCGGCGCAGCTCGATGAGCGACGCGGGCAGGAAGCCGCGGAGGCCGATGTCGACGATGAGTCCACCCTTGACGACCTCGATGACCGTACCGGTGACGACGCCGTCGTTCTCCTTGATCTTCTCGACGTCTCCCCAGGCGCGCTCGTACTGCGCACGCTTCTTGGAGAGGATCAGGCGGCCTTCCTTGTCCTCCTTCTGGAGAACGAGGGCCTCGACCTCGTCGCCGACCTTGACGACCTCGTTGGGGTCGACGTCGTGCTTGATGGAGAGCTCGCGCGAGGGGATGACGCCCTCGGTCTTGTAGCCGACGTCGAGCAGAACCTCATCGCGGTCGATCTTGACGATCGTGCCCTCGATGATGTCGCCGTCGTTGAAGAACTTCAGGGTCTTCTCGACCGCGGCCAGGAAGTCCTCAGCAGATCCGATGTCGTTGATGGCGACCTGCTTGGTGGCCGGGGCGGTCGTTGCGGTAGTCATGTAGTGGGTTGTCCTTGTTGGATGGAGACTCAGGCTGTGAGGCAACGGCCGCGCGCGGCCGACTGCATGCTTCACAGCGGTTGGATTGTGGTGATTTCGACACGAGGGCACGCGGAGGCGTGCCACGAGTGACATCTCAGGCTATCAGAAGTACGGATGCCGTTGCCAGCCGAGTTTCACGTCGCCTCCCTGTGGATAACTCCGGCGGGCCCTCGCTCATTCCGCCTACGGTGGCCGGGTGATTCTCCACCGCGATGCGCTCTTTCCCGTCTGCGGGCTCGTCCTGCTCTCGCTTCTGGTGAGCGCCTGCTCCCCCACTCCGCAGCCGACGCCGACTCCGACACCCGCCTTCGCGTCAGAGGAGGAGGCGTTCGCGGCCGCGGAGGAGACGTACCGGGCATACATCGACGCACTCAACGAGGTGGATCTAGATGACCCGGGATCGTTCGAGCCAGTCTTCGCTCGAAGCACTGGGGAATTCGAGTCCGGCGATCGAAAGAACCTTTCGACCCTCAGCGCTGAAGGACTCACCATCTCGGGCTCGAACATCGTCACGGGATTTGTTCCTCTCGACGTCAAACTCTCGACATCGGAGGTACTAGCGAGGGTGTGCGTCGACGTGAGCGGCGTCCTCATCACGGACGAGGCTGGCGTATCGCACGTAAGTCCAGAACGATCCGGGACGTACGCAATTAACGTGTCTTTCGTCGTCGAGGACGGGGATCTTCTGATTGCATCCGCCGAGCATTCGGACGAGACCGATTGCGATCTGTAACCGGATGAGGTTTCCATCGGCAACAGCGACTGGCCTCATCGCCATAGGACTCTTGATACTCCCGTTCACAGCATCGGATGATGACTCGCTGAATGGAAGCGGTCTGATGATCTCCTCCGACGGTCGCGCCGTCTCCGTGTCTGGAACTAAACAACAGTCGAGCACCCCCTCCGCGCCGAGTTGGCCAGGATACTCAGCTCCGCGGCCCGGCAAGGTCGACTTGCTGATGCCGACGCTACCCAGCGAATACGAACTCTGTTTGCGTGACAAGAGCAGACCCCGCGGCTGTATCGATCCGCGCCGTTCTGACGCTGACGTCACGGGTTCCATTAACCCCACGCCTGGCATCCCGGCGATCACGATCACCGACCTGGCACAGTTCGCCCCCGCGGCGACTCCGCTCGCCGGCGAACCGTCCAACCTCGGGATTGTCGGCATGCCGACGAACTTCGTGGCGACGGCACCCGTCACCACCACCTCAGGGACGATCTTCGGCGCGCCCGTGTCCGTCCGGTTCACTCCGTCGGCGTTCGAGTTCCACTACGGCGACGGCTCCGACGCGACGACGACGACCGGCGGGCAGAGCTGGACATCCCTCGGCCAGGCGCAGTTCACGCCGACCGCGACGAGCCACGTCTACCGCGAACGCGGCACGTTCAGCGCCGACGTCGACGTCCGCTACGCCGCCGAGGTCGATCTGGGCACCGGGTGGTTCCCCGTCGAAGGGGAGCTCACGGCCGATGGCCCGTCGCAGCAGATCCGCATCTTCGAAGCCCACACGGCGCTCGTCGCCTACACCTGCGATCAGAAGCCGTCATCGCCAGGCTGCTGACGCGGAACCGCGAGTGCCAGACTGTGTCCATGCCCCGCGCCGACCGCCTCATGCTGCTCGACACCGCCAGCCTCTACTTCCGCGCCTTCTACGGCGTCCCCGACAAGGTGAAGGCACCCGACGGCTCCCCCATCAACGCCGCCCGCGGTCTGCTCGACATCATCGCGAAGCTCGTGACGCTCTACCAGCCCACGCACGTCATCGCCTGCTGGGACGACGACTGGCGCCCCCAATGGCGCGTCGACCTCATCCCCAGCTACAAGACCCACCGCGTGGTCGAGGTGGTGCCCGGCGCACCCGACATCGAAGAGGTCCCCGATCCGCTCGAGGCGCAGATCCCGCTGATCCGACAGACGCTCGAGGCCATCGGCATCCCGATCATCGGCGTCGCCGAGCACGAGGCCGACGACGTCATCGGCACCCTCGCGACGAATGCCACCATGCCTGTCGACATCGTGACAGGCGACCGCGATCTCTTCCAGCTGGTCGACGACGCCCGCGACGTGCGCGTCGTCTATACGGCGCGGGGCATGAGCAACCTCGAGGTCGTCACAGACGCGACCGTCGTCGCGAAGTACGGGGTGCTGCCCTCGCAGTACGCCGACTTCGCCACCATGCGCGGCGACACGTCCGACGGGCTGCCCGGAGTGGCGGGCGTCGGCGACAAGACCGCGGCGACCCTGCTCCAGGTGCACGGCGATCTGGAGGGCATCCGTGAGGCCGCCGAGGCCGGCGAGGGGATGAGCGCCGGAGTGCGATCGAAGATCCTCGCCGCCTCCGCCTACCTCGACGTCGCACCGACGGTCGTCGCGGTGGCGACCGGACTGCCCATCTCGGCACCCGACGCGCCGCTCCACGCCCTCGATCCCGCCGAGTCCGACGCCGCCACGGCACTCGCCGAGAAGTGGAACCTCGGCTCCTCCATGACCCGCGTCGTCACCGCGGTATCCGAGGCGGCACTCGCGGCCGGTTGAGCACGACCGATCAGGTGAGCACGACCGATCGGGCCCGACGCGTCCGGCTCTCCCGTCGCCTCGTCACCCCGCCCACGACAGCAGGCGCGACAGACCCCAGGTCGTGACGATCCGCGACGCCGGGACACCCGCGCGCTCGGCCCTCTCCGCCCCGTGATCGAGCAGGGACAGCTGCCCAGGAGCGTGCGCGTCGGAGTCGATCGAGAACAGGCAACCGGCTTCCAGAGCGATCGCGATCAGCTCGTCCGGCGGATCCTGACGCTCCGGGCGCGAGTTGATCTCCACCGCGACGCCGTTCTCCGCGCAGGCCGCGAACACCGCAGCTGCATCGAACTGCGACTGCGGCCTCGTCCCCCTGCTGCCCTCGACGAGTCGGCCGGTGCAGTGCCCGAGCACGTTCACCCGCGGGTGCGAGACGGCCGCGATCATGCGTGCGGTCATCGGGCGGGCGTCCATACGCAACTTGGAATGCACCGAGGCGACGACGATGTCGAGCTCGCCGAGAAGGGAATCCTCCTGATCGAGCGAGCCGTCTTCCAGGATGTCGACCTCGATCCCCGCGAGGAGCGTGAAGCCGTCACCCGACTCAGCGCGCACCAGCGGCATCTGCTCGCGCAGCCGCTCGGCGGAGAGACCTCGCGCCACCTTCAAGCGCGGCGAATGGTCGGTGATGGCCTGGTACTCGTGGCCCTGCGCACGTGCCGCGGCGGCCATCACGGCAATCGACGTCGTGCCGTCCGACCAGTCGGTGTGCGCGTGCAGGTCGCCCCGCAGCTTCTTGCGCAGCTCGGAGACGATCTCGGGCTCGACATCGCCCCGGAGCTCGACCAGATAGGCCGGCACCTCACCCGACTGCGCTTGCCGGATCACGGCGAACGTCGACTCGCCGATCCCCCGCGCAGCGCGCAGACGCGTGGGATCCCGCTGCACGTCGTCAGGAAGGTCCTGAAAGGTCGCAGCCGCCTGGCGGAACGCCTTCGCGCGATACCGTGACGCCCGCTCGCGCTCCAGCAGGGAGGCGATCTCGAGCAGGGCATCGACGGGGTCCATGATCACGCCTCGCCGGCCGCCAGCTGGCTGCTCACGCCGATCCACTCGTCGAGCTTCGCGAGAGCCCGACCGTCGTCGACGACCTGCGCGGCCCGTGTGTATCCGTCACGCAGCCGCTCGAGGATCGGGCGCTGCGCCTGCGTCGCATCCTGCGACAGCTCGAAGGCGACGATGCCCGCGGCGGCGTTGAGCAGGACGATGTCGCGCACCGCCCCCGCCTCCCCCGCCAGAGTCCGGCGCAGCACCTCGGCATTGTGCTGCGGCGAGCCGCCGATGAGGTCGGAGAGATCGGCGATCGGGATCCCCAGATCACGCGGGTCGAGGTCGTGCTCGTGGATGTCCCCGCGGGTGACCTCCCAGATCCGGCTGTGCCCGGTGGTGGTGAGCTCGTCGAGCCCGTCGTCACCGCGGAAGACGAGTGCTGTCGCCCCGCGCGTGCGGAACACTCCCGTGATCAGCGGCACCCGCTCGAGCTGCGCGACGCCGACCGCGTTCGCCTCGGCTCGCGCGGGGTTGCACAGCGGCCCCAGCATGTTGAACACCGTCGGAACGCCGAGCTGGGCGCGCACGGGACCGGCGTGCCGGAAGCCGGGGTGGAACGCCCCGGCCCAGGCGAATGTGATGCCGGTGCGGTCGAGGACGGATGCCACGGCGGCCGGGTCGAGCGAGAGCTCCAGGCCGAGCGCCCCGAGCACGTCGGACGAGCCGGAAGCCGAACTCGCGGCGCGGTTGCCGTGCTTGACGACCGGGATGCCCGTGGCGCCGATGATGATCGCCGCCGTGGTGGAGACGTTGACCGTCCCGACCCTGTCTCCGCCCGTGCCCACGATGTCGAGCACGTCGGGAGACACCGGCAGCGGCACGGCGGCTTCGAGGATGGCATCGCGGAAGCCGACGATCTCGTCGATCGTCTCGCCCTTCGCTCGGAGCGCGATGAGGAAACCGGCGAGCTGAGCCTCGGAGACCTCGCCTCGCATGATCTGACGCATCGCCCAGGTGGACTCCCAGACGCTGAGGTCACGGCGCTCCAGCAGGGAGGTGAGCACGTCGGACCAGGTCAGGGAATCAGCCATGTCTGCGATCCTATCGGCGCCGGGAAAACGTGCAGCGGGATCACGCCCGAGGCCCGCCACTGCGGCATCCGCCGTTTCCCGCGGATTCACGTCGCATTCGCAGGGTTTTCTTAGGGTCCCCTAAGTGATCGACGGGGAAAACGACGGGCTCCGGTGCGAGAATCACCCCCGCGCATCGGCCATAATGGAAGGGTGACGACCTCAGCGACGTATGCCCCGGCGGCGAGAACGATCAAGCGGCCCAATCCGGTAGCTGTCGGCACCATTGTGTGGCTCGGCAGCGAGGTGATGTTCTTCGCGGGACTGTTCGCGATCTACTTCACGCTCCGCAGTACCTCCCCGGAGCTCTGGGCCGACCGCACGGAACTTCTGAACGTCCCCTTCGCGGCTGTGAACACCGCGATCCTGGTGCTCTCGTCGTTCACCTGCCAGATGGGCGTCTTCGCCGCTGAAGACCTGCAGCCGTACAAGATCGCCAAGGGGCAGAAGAACGGCGCAGGACGCCGTCGCATGTTCGGCTGGGGCATGGTCGAGTGGTTCTTCCTCACCTTCGCCCTGGGTGCCATCTTCGTCTCCGGTCAGGTCTGGGAGTACGCGCAGCTCGTGGCGGAGGGCATGCCGATCAACGCCGACTCCTACGCCTCGGCCTTCTACCTGACGACGGGCTTCCACGCCCTCCACGTCACCGGCGGACTCATCGCGTTCCTCCTCGTGATCGGGCGCGCCTACGCGGTCAAGAACTTCCGGCACAAGGAGGCGACCTCCTCGATCGTGGTGTCCTACTACTGGCACTTCGTCGACGTCGTCTGGATCGTGCTGTTCATCGTTATCTACTTCCTGAAATAAGAGCGGAGCTGATCCCCGAGATGGCACGAGAGAAGAAGCGCCGTTCTGGCGGTCGCCGCAGCCCGTTGGCGGCGGCCGCGCTCATCGGAGCAGGCCTCATGATCACCGGTGCCGTGTACGCCGGCGCCTCCGCCGCATTCGCGGCATCCGACGCGCCGACAGCGGCGACCGAGCTGACGGTGGAAGACGGCGAGAAGCTGTTCACCGCCAACTGCGCGACCTGTCACGGTCTCGACCTGGAGGGCACGCCCAACGGTCCGAGCCTCTTCGGCGTCGGCGAACTGGCGGTCGAGTTCCAGGTGTCCACGGGCCGCATGCCGCTGCAGAACCAGAGCCCGCAGGCGCCGCAGAAGCCGACCCAGTTCACCGAGGAGCAGATCCTCGCAATGGCCTCCTACGTGCAGTCGGAGGCCCCCGGTCCGACCTTCCCTGAGGAGCGCATCCTCGACGGCGAGGGCGACGTCGCACACGGAGCCGAACTGTTCCGCGTGAACTGCGCCATGTGCCACAACGTCGCCGCGGCGGGTGGAGCACTCACCGAGGGCAAGTACGCGCCCGCCCTGACCGGCACCAGCGCGCTGCACATGTACGCCGCCATGGTCACCGGACCGCAGAACATGCCCGTCTTCGGCGACCTGAATCTGTCGGACGAGGACAAGCGCGACATCATCTCGGCCCTGCTCTTCCAGCAGGAGTCGGTGCAGATCGGCGGCATGGACCTGGGATCGCTCGGACCGGTGTCCGAGGGTCTGTTCGTCTGGATCTTCGGCATCGGCGCGCTCGTCGCCATCACCGTGTGGATCACGGCGAAGTCCAACTGACGCTTAATCATCGAAGAGGAACGTACGAGGAGCACCATGGCACACGACGACGACTCGCAGGCTCTTGACAGGGCCTACCAGCCCTCGCCGGGGCTGGGCGTCGCAGTCAGCGATCCCGTGCAGAACCCGGGCCTGCCGCCGCACCGCGAGCGGATGACCGACAAGGACCCGCGCTCGGAGAAGACCGCGGACCGCACGGTCTACACGCTCTTCTACCTCTCGCTCGCCGGAAGCATCTGGGCCGTCGCGGCCTACATGCTGTTCCCGATCGAGAGCGGCGCGCTCATCGACATCCGTCAGAACAACCTCTTCATCGGACTCGGCATCGCCTTGGCCCTGCTCGCTCTCGGCATCGGTGCCATCCACTGGTCCAAGGCTCTGATGTCCGACAAGGAGCACATCGAGCACCGTCACCCGACGCGCGGCAAGGATTCGACGCGCGAGGCGGCCGTCAAGGCGTTCTCCGACGCGAACGAGGAGTCCGGCTTCGGCCGTCGCACCATGATCCGCAACTCGCTGTTCGCGGCGATCGTGGCCTCGATCATCCCCGGCGTCGCGCTGTTCCGCGGCCTAGCCCCACACTCGACGCCCGACGACCCCACGGCCGGCGATCCGGT
Organism: Microbacterium martis; assembly: GCF_047246685.1. Classification (NCBI taxonomy): domain Bacteria; kingdom Bacillati; phylum Actinomycetota; class Actinomycetes; order Micrococcales; family Microbacteriaceae; genus Microbacterium; species Microbacterium martis. The sequence goes on from NZ_JBFOKT010000001.1 coordinate 1,529,250, forward strand.
CGCCCTGCTCAAGCACACGATGTGGGAAGAGGGCTCGCGCCTGGTCCGCGACCCCGACGGCACGCCCATCCGCGCAGCCGACGTCACGCTCGGATCCGCCTTCCACGTGATCCCGGAGGAGCTCGCCGAGCTCAGCCACCACGACGGGTACCTCGAGGAGAAGGCCAAGGCGATCGTGCTGATGATGCGCCTGCGTCCCGAGCAGCTCATCGAGTCGGAGGAGCGCAAGGACTGGTCCTACGACGGGATCGTCGCCTACTCCAAGGTCTGCACCCACGTGGGCTGCCCGGTGGCGCTGTACGAGCAGCAGACCCACCACCTCCTGTGCCCGTGCCACCAGTCGCAGTTCGACGTCACGGACCACGCCAAGGTCATCTTCGGCCCGGCGGCTCGTCCGCTGCCGCAGCTGCCCATCACCGTCGATGACGAGGGCTACCTGATCGCACGCAGCGACTTCACGGAACCCGTCGGCCCGAGCTTCTGGGAGCGCCATTGAGCACCGCAACGCTGTCCAAAGACGACAAGGACACGAAGGCGCCCCTCGGCGGTCGCTTCGTCGGCGCCGCGTCGAACTACATCGATGAGCGCACCAGCCTCTCGGGTTTCGTCAAGGAGCTCGGTCGCAAGATCTTCCCCGACCACTGGTCGTTCATGCTCGGCGAGATCGCGCTCTGGAGCTTCGTCGTGGTGTTCCTGTCGGGCACCTTTCTGACGTTCTTCTTCCAGGCCTCGATGGTCGAGACCCACTACACCGGCGCCTACGCCCCGATGCGAGGCATCGCGATGTCGGCGGCGCTTGAGTCGTCGCTGCACATCTCCTTCGACCTGCGCGGCGGTCTCCTCGTCCGGCAGATCCATCACTGGGCGGCACTGGTGTTCATCGCCGGTATCGGCGTGCACATGCTGCGGGTGTTCTTCACGGGCGCCTTCCGCAAGCCGCGTGAGCTGAACTGGGTCATCGGGTTCGTGCTCTTCATCCTGGCGATGGCCGAAGGCTTCACCGGCTACTCCCTCCCCGACGACCTGCTCTCGGGCAACGGCCTGCGCATCATCGACGGCATGATCAAGGGCCTCCCCCTGATCGGCACGTGGACCTCGTTCCTCCTCTTCGGCGGGGAGTTCCCGGGCACCGACATCGTCGGGCGTCTCTACACGCTGCACATCCTGCTGCTCCCGCTGATCGTCATCGGACTCATCGTCGTGCACCTGATGCTGATGATCGTCAACAAGCACACGCAGTTCGCCGGCCCCGGTCGCACCAACGACAACGTCGTGGGGTACCCGATGATGCCGGTCTACATGTCGAAGATGGGCGGATACCTGTTCATCGTCTTCGGCGTGATCGTCTTGATCGCGACGTTCTTCCAGATCAACCCGATCTGGAACTACGGTCCGTACGACCCGTCGCCCGTCTCGGCGGGCACGCAGCCCGACTGGTACATCGGCTTCGCCGACGGAGCCCTTCGCCTGGCCCCCTCGAACCTCGATCTGGTCCTGTTCGATCACACCTGGTCGTTCGGCATCCTGCTGCCGGTGGCCGTGCTCGGCCTCTTCATCGTGGTCGTGGCCATCTACCCGTTCCTCGAGGCGTGGATCACGGGCGACAAGCGCGAGCACCACATCGCGCAGCGCCCGCGCAACGCGGCGACCCGCACCGCCATCGGCGTCGCCGGCGTCGTGTTCTACGCGGTCCTGTGGGCCGCGGCATCCTCCGACCTCATCGCGACGCACTTCATGCTCACGATGGAGGGGGTCATCCACACCCTGCAGGCGCTGCTGTTCATCGGACCGGTCCTCGGTTATTTCGTCACGAAGCGCATCTGCCTCGCGCTCCAGAAGAAGGACCGCGAGATCGTGCTCCACGGCTTCGAGTCGGGCCGCATCGTGCGCCTGCCCGGCGGCGAGTTCATCGAGGTGCACCAGCCGGTCGACCAGTACGACCGCTGGAAGCTCATCGACGTCGACAATTACGAGCCGCTCGTCGTCCGCCCGAACGCCAAGGGCCGCATCCCGTGGACCGAAAACCTGCGATCGTCGATCTCGCGCTGGTTCTACGAGGATCGCCTCGCCCCGCTCACCCAGGCCGAGGTGGAGGCTGCGGACGCGCACCAGCACCACGTCACCGCTCAGAACGCCGACATCGAGGCAGAAGAGATCCAGCAGGCGCACGAGCGTGCCGGTGCCCCGGACGCACCCCTCACGGCCACCGAGACGCACGTCGACGAGACGGCGAACACGCCGAGCACCGTGATCGCGACGGAGCCGGTCAAGAAGCCGCGCAAGAGCAACTCGGAGGACGGCGAGTAGGCGCCCCTCCCCCGCATATATGAAGGGCCCTGTCCGTGAGGACAGGGCCCTTCGCGTATGCGGCTGGCAGCAATCCGTCGACGAGTGACCGGAGGCCGCCTCCCCCGCTCAGGATCGGCCTCCTAGGCTGAGGACATGATCGACAGAACCGACTTCTTCGCCGCGAAACTCGCCTACGAAACCGACGCGAGCGACGTCCACGCCGCCCTCGCCGACGGCCGGCCGCTCGTCGTGATCGACGTCCGGTCCGCCGAGGCCTGGGCTCAGGGACGCGTTGCCGGAGCCACGCACATGCACTACAGCGAGATCGCCTCTCGTGCACCCCAGGAGATCCCTCGCGATGCGGAGGTGGTGGTCTATTGCTGGAGTCCCGGATGCAACGCCGGAGCGAAGGGCGCCCTGGAGTTCGCGAAGCTCGGCTACCGTGTCCGCGAGATGATCGGCGGCTTCGAGTACTGGGTCCGGGAGGGCTACCGGGTGGAGGACGCCGACGGCGTGCACCGGCGACCTGTCGATCCGCTCACCGGCGTGGCCCGCGTGCGCACCCGCGCCTGAACCCAGGCCGCGGACCGGCGCGCCCCCGTGACGCGACCGAGGCTGCCCCGAGCGATCGGCGTCTCGACGACGACAGAAGGCCCCTGGATCGCTCCAGGGGCCTTCTCGACGTGCGCGACGTCAGCGGGCGAAGTTGCCGCGGTAGTACTCGTACACCCAGCCGACGATCGCCACTGCGAAGATGGCCAGGCCGATCGGCAGGAGGAAGTGGCCGACGGCCAGGCCGACGACGAAGACTCCGGCCGAAGCCGCGAGAACGATCGGCCACCACGACCAGGGGCTGAATTCGCCGAGCTCGGGGTCGCCGTCGTCGATGTCGGCCGTGAGGATGTCCTCCGGCAGCTCACCGCCTTGGGCACTGTGGGTCCGGTCGAGGTAGAACGCGATCATGGCGCTCATGAAGGCGGCGAAGATCAGAGCCACCGTGCCGACCCACTCGATCTGGTTGACGAGCGGGAGGGTCGGGTTGGCCAGGATGTTCCACCCGGTGTACACGACACCGATGAGAGCGAAGAACGCCGTCAGGATCCACCAGAGAATGACGTTGTCGCGCATGACTTAGTGGGCCTCTCGCTCGCCGGGGGCGGTGGTGGCGAACTCGGCCGCCTCCGGGTGGTTCAGGTCGAACGCCGGGCGCTCACTGCGGATGCGCGGGATCGAGGTGAAGTTGTGACGCGGCGGCGGGCACGAGGTGGCCCATTCGAGCGATGCGCCGTATCCCCACGGGTCGTTCACCATCACCTTGGGCGCCTTGCGCGCGGTGATCCACACGTTGAGGAAGAACGGCAGCATCGACGCACCGAGGATGATCGCACCGATCGTCGACACCTGGTTCTGCCACGTCCACCCGTCGGCCGCGGAGTAGTCGGCGTAGCGACGCACCATGCCGTCGACGCCCAGCCAGTGCTGGATGAGGAAGGTCATGTGGAAGCCGATGAACAGCATCCAGAAGTGCACGTATCCGAGACGCTCGTTCAGCATGCGACCGGTCCACTTCGGCCACCAGAAGTAGAAGCCCGAGAACATCGCGAAGACGACCGTTCCGAAGACCACGTAGTGGAAGTGCGCCACCACGAAATAGGAGTCGCTCAGATGGAAGTCCAGTGGCGGAGCCGCCAGGATCACGCCGGTCAGACCGCCGAACACGAACGAGACCAGGAAGCCGAGCGCGAAGACCATGGGCGTCTCGAACGTGACGGAGCCTCGCCACAGGGTGCCGATCCAGTTGAAGATCTTCACACCCGTGGGCACCGCGATGAGCATCGTCATCAGGGCGAAGAACGGCAGCAGCACGGAACCGGTGACATACATGTGGTGCGCCCACACGGCGACCGAGAGGGCCGCGATCGCGATCGTCGCGTAGACCAGGGTCTTGTATCCGAAGATCGGCTTCCGGCTGAACACCGGGAAGACTTCCGACACGATGCCGAAGAACGGCAGCGCGATGATGTACACCTCGGGGTGGCCGAAGAACCAGAAGAGGTGCTGCCAGAGGAGCACGCCGCCGTTCATCGGGTCGTAGATGTGGGCGCCGAGGATGCGGTCCGCCGCGGCGGCGAAGATCGCGGCGGCGAGAACGGGGAACGCCATCAGGACGAGGAGGCTGGTGATCAGCGTGTTCCACGAGAAGATCGGCATGCGCCACATGGTCATGCCCGGGGCGCGCATGGTGATGATGGTCGTGATGAAGTTCACCGCGCCGAGGATGGTTCCGAATCCGGAGATGCCGAGGCCGACCATCCACAGGTTTCCGCCGACGCCGGGAGTGAACGTCTGGCTCGCCAACGGCTGATAGGCGAACCACCCGAAGGATGCCGCGCCCGCCGGCGTGAGGAACCCCGCCACGGCGATGGTCGAACCGAAGAGGAACAGCCAGAAGGCGAACGCGTTCAGGCGCGGGAACGCCACGTCGGGGGCGCCGATTTGGAGCGGCAGGATCGCGTTGGCGAATCCGGCGAACAGCGGCGTCGCGAACATCAGCAGCATGATCGTGCCGTGCATCGTGAACAGCTGGTTGTACTGCTCCTTCGTCGGCACGATCTGCATGCCGGGCGCGAAGAGCTCGGCGCGGATGACCAGAGCCATCACGCCGCCGAGGAGGAAGAACAGCACCGAGGCGATGAGGTACATGTACCCGATCGTCTTGTGGTCGGTGGAGGTGATCCACTTGACCACGATGTTGCCCTTCTGCTCGACGCGCGAGGAGCTCATCAGAGCAGCCTGACGCGCGGGCAGGGTGGTGGGGCGGGAGCGAGGGGCCTCATCGGTGCGGGGGGCTTCAGTCGTCGACATGGCTTACTCCTCTCCTTCCTCGGAGTCGTTCTCGGGGGTGGTGCCGGGGAAGTTCCCGAGACGGTCGTACTCGTCGGTGATGTCTCCCGTGTTGCCCTGCTCCTTGAGCGACTCGAGGTAGGCGTCGTACTCGTCCTGCTCCACGACCTTCACGTTGAAGAGCATCATCGAGTGGTACTCGCCGCAGAGCTCGGCGCACTTGCCGGCGTACTCGCCGACGCGGGTCGGGATGAACGACCAGGTGTTGTCCTTCCCGATGAACATGTCCTTCTTGTAGAGGAAGTCGATGATCCAGAAGGAGTGGATGACGTCGCGCGACTGCAGGTCGATGGTGATCTTCTTGTCGACCGGGAGCACCAGGGTCGGCAGCTTCGACTGGTCGATGTTGCCCTCGGCGTCGGGCTGGGCCTGGATGCCCATGGTCCACACCGTGTCGTCGTCCGACTCGGCGTCGTACTGGAAGTCCCACGCCCACTGCTTGGCGATGGCGGTGATCTCGACGTCGGGGTCGTCCCACTCCGTCTCGATCGCGGACTGGTCGCGAGCGGTGAAGAAGAACATGCCCAGGACGAGGATGAGCGGCACGATCGTGTAGAAGATCTCGATCGGCATGTTGTAGCGCATCTGCACCGGCAGACCGACCTGACCCTTGCGGCGGCGGTACGCGATGGCGGCCCACGCCATCAGGCTCCACGTGATGACGCCGACCGCGAGGAGCACGATCCACGAGTTCACCCACAGGCCCGAGACGCGCTCCGCCTGGTTGGTGGTGGCCGGCTCACCCTCCACGAAGCCCGGGAGATAGCCGTTCAGCTCGGTGGCAGTACATCCCGCCAGGGCCACGGCTGCCGCGACTCCCAGAGGAAGAGCGGCCCAGCGAAGGCGACGATTCGAGGGCACGATGCACCTTTCAGATTGCGGACAGGGCACACCCAAGTCTAGGGCAACCTCACACCTCATTCATGCCAACCACGCAGGTTGGCGAGGGCGTCCGGTCAGTGGAAACTGTCGCCGCAGGCGCAGCTTCCGGCGGCGTTCGGGTTGTCGATCGTGAAGCCCTGCTCGGAGATCGTGTCCTTGAAGTCGATCGACGCGCCGTCGAGATACGGCACGCTCATGTTGTCGACGATCACCTCGACGCCGTCGAAGTCGACGGTCTCGTCGCCCTCGAGGAAGCGCTCGTCGAAGTAGAGCTGGTAGATGAGGCCGGAGCATCCGCCCGGCTGGACCGCCACGCGCAGGCGCAGATCGTCGCGCCCCTCCTGCTCGAGCAGGTTCTTGACCTTCGTGGCGGCCGCGTCGGTGAGGCTGATGCCGTGGCCGCGGGTGGTGGTCTCTGACGTCAGGGTGGTGTCGCTCATGTCGCTCCTTGGGAAGGGCCGCAGTGGCACGGCGCTCCCGTCGATTCTACCGCCGGTCGCGCGCGGAGGCTCAGAGGCGGCGGTCGTTCATCCGCGCCAGCAGCAGCGCCTCGGTGGCGACGGCGTGACGGAAGGTGTCGAGATGCAGCGACTCGTTCGGACTGTGCGCCCGCGAGTGCGGATCCTCGACCCCGGTCACGAGGATCTGCGCTTCCGGGAACTCGCGCACCAGGTCGGCGATGAACGGGATCGACCCTCCGACGCCGAGGTCCACCGGCTCGACGCCGTAGCCGTCTTCCATCGCCTCGCGCGTCATCGTCACCGCCCAGCCGCTCGTGTCGACCAGGAAGCCGTTGCCGAGATCGACGTCGGAGAACGTCAGCTCGGCGCCGAACGGGGAGTGCTCGCGAAGGTGGCGTTCGAGCGCTGCGTACGCCTCCTCCCCCGACTGACCCGGCGCCACCCGAGCGCTGATGACCACGGTCACCTCGGGAAGGAGGGTGTTGGATGCCGCGGCCACGCTCGTGGCGTCGATGCCGATCACGGTGATGGACGGCTTGTTCCAGATGCGGCTCAGGATGGTCCCGTCGCCGATCGGGGTGGTGCCGGGGAGGAAGCCGGCTTCGTCGCGGAGCGTCTGCTCCCCGTACTCGGGCGTCGGCGCCTCACGCGCGGACAGGCCGTCGACGGCGACGGATCCGTCGTCGTTCCACAGAGTCGACAGGAGTCGGATGGTCGCGAGCATCGCGTCGGGGGCCGCCCCGCCGAACATGCCGGAGTGCGACGCATGCTCGAGCGTGCGGACGCGGAGCGTGAATCGGGCGTTGCCGCGCAGGGACACGGTGAGACCCGGGGTGACGGAGTCCCAGTTCCCGGAATCGGCCACGACGATCGCGTCAGCGCGCAGCGCGTCGCGGTTGTCGGCGAGGAACTGCCCGAAGGACCGGGACCCGTACTCCTCCTCGCCCTCGATGAACAGGGCGATGCCGAGGTCGAGGTCGTCGCCCAGGGTCTCGCTGACAGCGCGGACCGAGGCGATGTGCACCATGATCCCCGCCTTGTCGTCGGCCGCGCCGCGCCCGTAGAGCCGACCGTCGCGCACCGTCGGCTCGAAGGGCGGCGTCTCCCAGAGCGCGTCGTCACCCGGCGGCTGCACGTCGTGGTGCGCGTACAGGAGGATCGTCGGGCGGCCGTTCCGCGCCGCCCTCGTGGCGAGGACGGCCGGCTGACCGAGCTCATCGGTCCCCGGCACGGCTGCGCGCAGGACGCGCACCTCATCGAACACGCCGGTGTCCTCGGCGAGAGACGCGACGGCCTCCGCACTGCGCTCGAGCTGGGTCTGATCGAACGCCGGCCAGGCCATGCCGGGGATGCGGACGAGACGGCCGAGGTCCGACAGCGCCGCCGGAAGGCCGGTCGCGACCGCCTCGAGGACGGCTTCGTCGGACGGGCGGGTCGGCGTCTCGGGGCCGTGCGGATCGGGAGAGGTCATGCGAGTAATCTTAAGGTGACCCACCCCAGCGAACCGAGGATCCTCGTGGCCACTACCCCCGCCTCCCCTTCGACGAACGACGACGCCTCCGAGACGCCCACCGTCGGCAAGGGGCGCGCGACGCCGACCCGTGCACAGCAGGAGGCGGCCCGTCGCCGCCCGCTCGTCGCGAACACCAAGGAGGCGAAGGCGGCTGCCCGCGCCGAGCTCAACGAGCGCCGCGCGAGGGCGCAGGCGGGCATGGCCGCGGGCGAGGAGAAGTATCTCCCCGCCCGCGACAAGGGGCCGCAGCGCCGCTGGGTGCGCGACTACGTCGATGCGGGCTGGCACCCGGCCGAGTTCGTCATGGCGATCATGGTGCTGGTCATCATCGCCTCACTGGTCCCCGCGAACCTGGCCGTCTCGTTCTACGCCTACATCGTGATGATGGCGTACCTGATCATCGCGATCGGCGGCATGATCCTGCTGGGCTTCCGGGTGAAGCGCAAGGTCGCCGCGAAGTTCGGCGCCGAGCGGATGGAGCGCGGGCTGGGCTGGTACGCCGCCATGCGCTCGCTGCAGATGCGGTTCATGCGTCTGCCGAAGCCGCAGGTCAAGCGCGGACAGTACCCCGCCTGAGCAGCCCCCGGTTGATCTCCCGACCCCAGAAGGGTCCACGGTAGAGGAACGCCGTGTAGCCCTGCACGAGGGTCGCACCGGCATCCAATCTGTCCTGCACGTCGCGGGCGGTCTCCACTCCCCCGACGGCGATGACGCAGAACTCGGCGGGCACGGCGTCGCGCACGACCCGCAGCACGTCGAGCGACCGCTGCTTCAGCGGGGCGCCCGAGAGGCCGCCCGCACCCGCCGCCTCGACCGTCGCGGCATCCGTCAGCAGTCCGTCGCGGCTGATCGTGGTGTTGTGGGCGATGATGCCCGCGAGCCCCTCGTCGACTGCCATGCGGGCGATCGCCGTGATCTCGTCGTCGGGCAGATCGGGGGCGATCTTCACCAGGAGGGGGGTCGTCCCGCACGCCTCGCGCACCGCTCGCAGCAGCGGTGCCAGCGTCTCGACCGCCTGCAGGCCACGGAGACCGGGGGTGTTCGGCGACGAGACGTTCACCGCGAGATAGTCGGCGAGCGGGGCGAGACGCGTCGCCGACGCCACGTAGTCGGCCGTCGCGTCGGCGACGTCGACCACTCGGCTCTTGCCGATGTTGACGCCGACGACGGCATCGGGCGCTCCGCGCCGCAGCGTGGCGAGACGTCGCGCCACGGCATCCGCGCCCTGATTGTTGAAGCCCATGCGATTGATGACGGCGCGATCGGGGATCAGCCGGAACAGTCGCGGCTTCGGGTTCCCCTCCTGCGGGATGGCCGTCACCGTTCCCACCTCCACGTGGCCGAAGCCGAGGGCGGCCAACCCGCGCACGCCCACCGCGTTCTTGTCGAACCCGGCTGCGATGCCGAACGGCGACGCGAATGTCAGCCCGAGAGCCTCCACGCGCAGCGAAGGGTCGGGCCGGGTCATCGCCCGGGTCAGCTGCGCGAGAGGAGGCACGCCGAGGAGGCGGATCACCGCCATGCCGGCGTGATGTGCGAACTCGGGGTCGAAGCGCGAGAGGACAGCGCGGAAGAGCAGCGGATACATCCCTGCCAGGTTACCGGTCGACCGGCTCCTGTCCGGCGTGGTCGGAGCGCAGGTCGGAGATGGCGGATTCGAAGTCCTCGAGCGAGTCGAACGCCTGGTAGACACTCGCGAACCTCAGGAAGGCGACCTCGTCGAGGTCGCGCAGCGGGCCGAGGATCGCGAGGCCGATCTCGTTGGTGTCGAGCTGCGAGACCCCGGTCTGCCGGACCGCCTCCTCGACGCGCTGCGCGAGGATCGCGAGATCCGCCTCGGTCACCGGGCGACCCTGGCAGGCCTTCCGCACGCCCGAGATGACCTTCTCGCGGCTGAAGGGCTCCATCACCCCGGAGCGCTTGATCACATTGAGGCTCGCGGTCTCGGTCGTCGTGAACCGCCCGCCGCATTCGGGGCACTGACGGCGTCGCCGGATCGAGAGACCGTCGTCGCTGGTGCGGGAGTCGATCACGCGCGAGTCGGAGTGACGGCAGAAAGGGCAGTGCATCTGACCGATCCTACGCGGTGAACCGTGCCTCGATCGCTTCGCCGTGAGCGGGGAGGACCTCGCTCTCAGCGAGGGCGACGACGCCTCGCCGGACCGCCGCGAGGGCGGCTCGGTCGTAGGAGATCACCTGCTGCGGGCGCAGGAAGGTGTACGCACCCAGACCCGGCGCGTACCTCGCCTGCCCTCCGGTGGGCAGGACGTGGTTGCTGCCCGCCATGTAGTCGCCGAGACTCACCGGAGTGTGATCGCCGACGAAGACGGCGCCGGCACTCGTGAATGCGGATGCCGCGTCATCGGCGTCGTCGAGATGCAGCTCGAGGTGCTCGGGTGCGTAGGCGTTGCTGAAGGCGACGGCCATCGCGCGGTCGTCGACCAGGACGATCGCCGACTGCTCTCCGGCCAGTGCGGCGGCCACCCTTGCGCGGTGCCGGGTGGCGGCGGCGAGGCGCTCGACCTCGGCGGCGACCCGCACGGCGAGGTCGGGCGCGTCGGTGACCAGCACCGCCGACGCCTGCTCGTCGTGTTCGGCCTGACTCACCAGATCGGCGGCGATGAGCCTCGGGTCGGCGGAGGCGTCGGCGACGACGAGGATCTCGGTGGCTCCCGCCTCGGAATCCGTGCCGACGACGCCCGTCACCGCGCGCTTGGCCGAGGCCACGTAGTTGTTGCCCGGCCCGGACACGACGTCGACCGGGTCGAGACCGATCTCGGGCACGCCGTGCGCGAAGGCGCCGATCGCACCGGCGCCGCCCATCGCGTACACCTCGGTCACGCCGAGGAGCGCCGCGGCCGCCAGGATGGTCGGATGGATTCGTCCGCCCTGATCGGCTTGCGGGGGCGAGGCGAGGGCGATCTGCTCGACGCCGGCCACCTGCGCCGGCACGACGTTCATGATCACGCTGGACGGGTACACCGCCTTGCCTCCGGGGATGTACACCCCCACGCGGTGCACGGGCTGCCAGCGCTGCGTGATGCGGGCGCCCGGTCCGAGCTGCGTCACCTGCGGCGGCGGGACCTGTGCCGCAGAGGCGACGCGCACGCGACGGATCGCCTCCTCCAGCGCTTCACGCACGTCGGACGACAGCTCGTCGAGCGCGTCGCTCAGGTGCGAGGTCGGCACACGGAGGTCGTGCCCGGTCACGCCGTCGAACCGCTCCGCCTGCTCGCGCAGCGCCTCCTCCCCGCGGTCGCGCACGTCGTCGACGATGCGGATGGCCGCGTCGAGGGCCTCGGCGCGGGCCTGTGCGGCGCGCGGGATGGCTGCGAGCATGTCAGCCGGCGAGAGCTCTCGCCCTCGCAGATCGATCGTGCGCATGTCAGCCCTTCGTGACGTCGGCGATCTCGTGGAGGTACCCGATGCGGCCGTCGTCATGACGGATGACGTACGCGCCGCCGCGGTCGTCGATCACGAGGGCCCACGCGTTCGGTCCGATGCGGAAGAGCGGCTCGCCGCGCTCGTCGTGCACATCGCGCTCGGTCGGGGCGAGGATCCAGAACGGCTGGGCGGCCGGTTCGGACTGCCGCGGATTCGTGGCATCGAGGTCGGCCGGCTCCCCCGCCGGCGATGCACTGTCGCCTCCGGCGTCGACCGGGGTGGCGCGCGTCTCGAGGATCGCCTCGATGCTCGCGGTGTCGGACGCGATCTCCGGCTCCTGTCCGCGTGAGCGACGCGAATAGGCCGGCACGTAGTCCTCGTCGGAGGTCACCTGCTCCGTCCCGGTACCGCCGCCCGACGCGTGCGAGGCCAGCGGCACCTGCTCGGCCAGATCGAGTCGAGCGACCTCGTCGGTCGTCTGCTGCCCGGACAGCTCCTGGTCGAGCGGGCCTGCGGAGCCGAAGGCCGTGGTCTGCCGGTGCGCCTCTTCGTCAGGCTCGATGTCGGCGGACGCTCCGTCGGCCGCTCCGAGGACGGTGGGCGAGCCCTGCACACCCGCGGCCGCTGCCTCGGGTGCGGAAGCCGAATCGGCGGCCGGCACCTCGGGACGCGGACGTGCGATCACCGGGCGCACCGGGTTCGCGTTGCGATGGGCCAGTGTCACGAGCCGGCCGTGGAAGTCCTCCTTCAGCCCGGGGATGAGCGGGGCGAAGACCGTCAGGGCGACGAGGGCGAGGGCAGTGATCAGCAGGATCACGCCGTTCCACGGAAGGCTCCAGAAACCGGTGTCGATGAGTGCGGAGACCGAGAGCCAGAGCGTGCTGATCCAGATGCATGCGGCGACCGAGAACGCGACGGACGCGAACTGGTCGATGCCGAGGGAGCCCACCCGGCGGATGCCGTCGGGCGAGAATCGACGCAGCACCAGGAGGAACACCGCGGCCGTCGGCACACCGATCGGCAGCACCCACTGGATGCCGGTCCCCCACAGCGAGAGCCCGCCGTTCAACGGGAAGAACGAGACCACGAAGGCCACGAGCCAGACGCCGACGATGAGCAGCTCGCGCAGGGTGAATCCGAGCACGCCGTATTCGGGCGTGACGTCTTCGTCGTAGAGCACGCCGTCTTCGTCGCTGAAGGTGGCGTCTTCGGTTTCCGACTGCTCGGGCAGATCCGTGCTCATGGTCGTCCTTTCGTCACGGTGCTCGACCGGGGCGCTCGTCACACCTCCGACGGCTCACGATCCTACCCGCTCACCCCAGACAGGCGGGGCCGAGCAGTGACTTGAGGTCACCGAACAGGTCGGCCGACACCTTCACCGGCATGGGCACCTCGAAGACCTTCGCGCTTCCGCCCCGGTGGACGCGGAGCAGCACCTCGGTGTCGCCGTTGTGCCGGCGGAGGATCTCGGCGAGCTCGTTCATCACGCGCTCCGTCGCACGCTGCTCGGCGAGCACGAGAGCGAGGGGGCCCGCGGCGTCGAACGAGCCGACATCGGGGGCGAACGCGGACTGCGCGTGGAGGTTGAGCCCGTCGTCGCGCCGGGACACGCGCCCGCGCACCGCCAGGATCGAGTCCTGCTGGAGGATGTGCTGGAACTCGATGTACGTCTTGCCCATGAACATCACGGTGACCTCGCCGTTGAAGTCCTCGACGGTGATCATGCCGTAGGGGTTCCCGCTGGCCTTGGCCACGCGGTGCTGAACGCCCGTCACGAGGCCGGCGACCGTCACCTGGTCGCCGTCCTGCAGGTCCTCGGAGTTGTTGAGGTCGTGGATCGAGATCGAGGCGTGCTTCGCGAGCGGCACCTCGAGCCCGGCCAGCGGATGGTCCGACACGTAGAGGCCGAGCATCTCGCGCTCGAACGCCAGCTTGTCCTTCTTGATCCACTCCGGACGCACCGGCACCTTCGTCGGCGCCACCTCCTCGGTCCCGTCGTAGAGGCTGTCGAAGTCGAAGCCGATCGCGCCCTGCGCCTCGTTGCGCTTGCGATCGACCGCCGCCTCGACGGCATCCTCGTGGACCTCCATGAGGGCGCGACGCGAATCGCCCATCGAGTCGAACGCACCGGCCTTGATCAGCGACTCCACGGTGCGCTTGTTCGCGACGTGCAGCGGGACCTTGTCGAGGAAGTGGTGGAACGACTCGAATCGCTCGTCCTTGCGCGCCTGCACGATGCCATCGACGACGTTGCTGCCGACGTTGCGGACGGCGCCCAGTCCGAAGCGGATGTCGTCGCCGACGGCGGCGAAGAAGTTGATCGACTCCGAGACGTCGGGCGGGAGGACCTTGATCCCCATGCGCCGGCACTCGTTGAGGTAGAGCGCCATCTTGTCCTTCGAGTCACCCACGCTGGTGAGGAGCGCGGCCATGTACTCCGCCGGATAGTGCGCCTTGAGGTACGCCGTCCAATACGAGACGAGTCCGTATGCGGCGGAGTGCGCTTTGTTGAAGGCGTAGTCGGAGAACGGCAGCAGGATCTCCCACAGCGCGTTGACGGCTCCGTCGGAATAGCCGTTCGCCTTCATGCCGGCCTGGAAGCCCTCGAACTGCTTGTCGAGCTCGGACTTCTTCTTCTTTCCCATCGCGCGACGCAGGATGTCGGCCTGACCGAGCGAGAACCCGGCCACGCGCTGCGCGATCGCCATGACCTGCTCCTGATAGATGATCAGACCGTAGGACTCCTCGAGGATGTCGGCGAGCGACTCCGTGAACTCCGGGTGGATCGGCGTGATCGGCTGCGCGCCGTTCTTGCGGAGCGCGTAGTTCGTGTGCGAATTGGCGCCCATCGGTCCCGGGCGATACAGCGCGATGAGAGCGGAGATGTCGCCGAAGTTGTCGGGCTTCATGAGGCGCATCAACGAGCGCATGGGGCCGCCGTCGAGCTGGAAGACGCCGAGGGATTCACCGCGTCCGAGAAGCTCGTAGGCTGCCGGGTCGTCGAGCGCGAGATGCTCGAGGTCGAGCTCCTCGCCCCGGTTCATGCGGATGTTGTCGAGCGCGTCGGAGATGATCGTGAGGTTGCGCAGCCCGAGGAAGTCCATCTTGATCAGACCGAGGGACTCGCACGACGGGTAGTCGAACTGCGTGACGATCTGGCCGTCCTGCTCGCGGCGCATGATGGGGATGATGTCGAGGAGCGGCTCGGACGACATGATCACGCCGGCGGCGTGCACGCCCCACTGACGCTTGAGGCCCTCGAGCCCGAGCGCGCGGTCGAAGACCGTCTTCGCCTCGGGGTCGGTCTCGATCAGCGCGCGGAACTCGCTCGCCTCCTTGTAGCGCGGGTGCGCCGAGTCGAACATGCCGTCGAGCGGCATGTCCTTCCCCATCACGGGCGGTGGCATCGCCTTGGTGAGCCGCTCGCCCATGCTGAACGGGAAGCCGAGCACGCGCCCGGCATCCTTCAGCGCCTGCTTCGACTTGATGGTGCCGTAGGTGACGATCTGCGCGACGCGCTCGGAGCCGTACTTCCGCGTCACGTACTCGATGACCTCGCCGCGGCGCCGGTCGTCGAAGTCGACGTCGAAGTCGGGCATGGAGACGCGGTCGGGGTTGAGGAATCGCTCGAAGATGAGACCGTGCTCGAGCGGGTCGAGGTCGGTGATCTTCATCGCGTAGGCCACCATCGATCCGGCGCCGGAGCCGCGGCCCGGACCGACGCGGATGCCGTTGTCCTTCGCCCAGTTGATGAAGTCGGCGACCACCAGGAAGTAGCCCGGGAAGCCCATCTGCAGGATGATCCCGGTCTCGTACTCCGCCTGCTTGCGCACCTTGTCGGGGATGCCGTTCGGGTAGCGGTAGTGCAGGCCGACCTCGACCTCCTTGACCAGCCAGCTGTCCTCGGTCTCGCCCTCGGGGACCGGGAATCGGGGCATGTAGTTCGCCGCGGTGTTGAACTCGACCTCGCAGCGTTCGGCGATGAGCAGGGTGTTGTCGCACGCCTCGGGGTGGTCGCGGAACAGCTGCCGCATCTCGGCGGCGGTCTTGATGTAGTACCCGTCCCCGTCGAACTTGAATCGGTTGGGGTCGTCGAGGGTCGAGCCCGACTGCACACAGAGCAGCGCCTCGTGGGCGTCGGCCTCGTGCTGATGGGTGTAGTGCGAGTCGTTCGTCGCGACGAGCGGGATGTCGAGGTCTTTCGCGAGGCGCAGCAGATCGGTCATGACGCGCCGCTCGATGGAGAGCCCGTGGTCCATGATCTCGGCGAAGTAGTTCTCCTTGCCGAACAGGTCTTGGAACTCTGCCGCGGCCGCGCGAGCGGCGTCGTACTGACCGAGGCGCAGCCGTGTCTGGATCTCGCCCGAGGGGCACCCGGTCGTGGCGATCAGCCCCTTCGAATACGTCTGAAGGAGCTCCCGATCCATGCGGGGCTTGAAGTAGTACCCCTCCATGCTCGAGCGCGAGCTGAGACGGAAGAGGTTGTGCATGCCCTCGGTCGTCTCGCTCCACATCGTCATATGGGTGTACGCCCCGGAGCCCGAGACGTCGTCGCTCTTCTGATCGGCCGAGCCCCACTGCACCCGGGACTTGTCGCTGCGGTGCGTTCCCGGGGTGACGTAGGCCTCGAGCCCGATGATGGGCTTGACCCCCGCCGCGTTGGCGGCCTTGTAGAACTCGAAGGCGGCGAAGGTGTTGCCGTGGTCGGTGACCGCGATGGCCGGCATGCCGTATTCGGCGGCCGCCTGGGTCATCGCGGCGATCTTCGCTGCCCCATCGAGCATCGAGTATTCGCTGTGCACATGGAGGTGGGCGAAGGAATCTGATGCCATGGTTCGAGTCTACGTTCGGCCTCCGACGTCGGTCACCGTGGAGCCCCGACACCGAGTCCGGTGCCGAGGCTCCGCCGGATCGCTAGGGCGCGTCGTCGACGATCGAGATCGACGTCACGACCGAGGAGTTCGGCACGGATTCCGGGACCAGCGAGCCTCCGGAGCCCAGCGTCCTCGAGCTCGCAGAGACGAAGCCCGAAGACGTGTCGACCGTGAGCGTCTCGGTCCAGCTGTCGAACAGGTCCGAGGTCCACGCGAAGGAGAACCCCAAGGTCACTGACGAACCGTCGACGCCCAGGATGCGCCCGTTGGGCATCTCGCGGAGCGCCAGGAGCATGGCGGCGCGCAGATCGGCAGGCGCGGCATTCCGCTCCAGCTCCTGAATGATCATCGATGCGATCTGGCTGTCCTCGTCCAGGACGTCGCCGATCATCAGGGTGCGGTACCAGTCGAGCAGCTGCTGCGGGTCGCGCGGGATCTGCGCGTAGTACGCGTCCGAGCCCATCTGGGGGTCGGATCCGTCGTCGATACCACCCGCATGCCGATCGACGATCTGCTCCTTCAGGGTGCCTGCGAGCCACTCCGCCGCGAGCGCATCGCCCTCTGCTCCGAACGTCTGGCTGATGGTGGTCTTCGGCTCGAACACGGTGACCCACTCCTGGGATCGGTCGCCGGGGATGTAGGTGACGTAGGTTCCCGGGGCGACCCACGCGGCGGTCGCCGACTCGCGCGTCGCGTCCCACTGCGTGTACTGGCCCGTCGGCTGGTAGAGCACGAGCTGTGTGGTCTGGTGCTCCACGCGGAGGTACTGCCCGGGGGCCGCCTCGAGGGCGCCGCCGGCGACGGTCGCACCTGCGGCCGACTCGAGCACGCTCGCCACTGTCGCCCGTTCGAAGGGTCCGCCCGCCGACGGCGAGGGCGCCGGAGTGGGCGATGCGGTCGGAACCGCCTCGACGCGAGGTGCGGGAGACGTCGGCTGGCCCACCACGACGACCGCTGCCGTCGCCGCCGCCACGCCGGCGACGGCCCCGGCGATCAGGAACACCGGCTTCTTCGTCAGCCGTGCGCGCTCCGCACCCCGGCTCCCCTCGATTCCCTGCAGCAGGCGGATGCGGGCGCCGATGATGCGGTCCTCCGTCAGTCCGTCCCCCGCCCCGATGTCACGCACGCGCTCGAAAACGTCCATCGACCGCTCCTTCCTTGTCGTTCACGACTCGTTCCCGGCTGGCCGCCCTCGACGGATCCAGCCTGGTCCGCACGCGATTCATCCGCGATCGGACGGTTCCCACGGGCACCCCCAGCGCGACGGCGACCTCTTCGTACGTGAGGTCCCCCCACGCGTACAGCAGCAGGGTCTCCCTGTCCTTGGCCGACAGCGCGGCGATCCTCGGCGCCAGCTCCCTGGTCGAGATCTCCGCGTCGAGACGGGCGATCGTCGTCTCGAGGTCGCCGTGGGAGATGTGCTCCTCCCGCTGCGCCGACTGGGCGCTCGACCGGAGGTGCTTCGCTTCCCGAGCCCGGTGCTTGCGGATCAGTCGCGACGCTATCCCGTACAACCACGGGAGCGCCGACTCCCAGGACGTGTCGAACGCCCTCCGCCGGGCGAACGCCACGAGGAAGGTCTCGCTGAGGATGTCCTCGCCGGCATCGGCGCCGAGGCGGCGGGCGGCATAGCCGCCCACCGCCCTGGCATGCCGATCGAACAGTTCGGCGAAAGCTCGGGGATGCCCGAGCGACCGCTGAATGATCTCGCTGTCTGTGCTCACACTATGTATTGCCTCGGAACGTGCCGACGGTTCACGTTTTCTTCGACGACCTCGTCGATGCCGTCAGATCGAGCCTCATCAGCACACGCGGGAAGCCGTCGAGCACCGATCCCGTGTCCGCCGCCTTCGAGAAGCCCGCGTCTTCGAACAGGCTCCGCGTGCCCACGTAGGCCATGGTCAGGTTCACCTTCTCGCCGCGATTGTCGACAGGATATCCCTCGATCGCAGGGGCCCCGCGCTCCTTCGCGTAGGCGACGGCGCCCTCGATCAGCGCATGTGAGATGCCCTGCTTGCGGTACCCCGGCCGAATCCGGAAGCACCACAGCGACCACACGTCGAGGTCGTCGACGTGCGGGATGAGCCGATTGCGGGCGAAGCTCGTCTCGCTCCGCGGATGCAGCGCCGCCCAGCCGACCGGCTCGTCGTCGAGGTAGGCGATCACGCCAGGCGGCGGATCCTGATGGCACAGCTCACGCACGCGCTCCGCTCGCGCCGACCCCTTCAGCGCGACGTTCTCCTTGTTGCCGATGCGGTAGCTCAGGCAGAAGCAGACGTTCGACGTCGGGCTCTTCGGGCCCACCAGAGTCGCGACGTCGTCGAACTCGGTGGCCGGGCGCACCTCGATGCTGCTCATGGGCACAGTCTGGCTCATACCTCCGACGCTTCGACAGGCTCAGCGACCGGGATGCGGGGTCCGCCGTCCCGGCGGGCTCTACTCCCCCCGGAGCACCTCGAGCGCGTGCTGGAAGTCGGCGGGATAGGGCGACTCGAACTGCACCCACTCCCCCGTCGCCGGATGAGTGAATGCCAGCTGATGCGCGTGCAGCCACTGACGGGTGAGGCCGAGTCGCGCCGCCAGCGTGGGATCGGCGCCGTAGAGGGGATCTCCGACGCACGGATGCCGGTGTGCGGCCATGTGCACGCGGATCTGGTGCGTGCGGCCGGTCTCGAGGTGGATCTCGAGGAGCGATGCGCGCGGGAAGGCCTCCAGCGTCTCGTAGTGCGTGACCGACGGCTTGCCGTCGGGGACGACGGCGAACTTCCAGGAATGGCTGGGGTGGCGTCCGATCGGCGCGTCGATCGTGCCGACGAGGGGATCGGGATGACCCTGGACGACGGCGTGATAGATCTTCTCGACCGTGCGCTCCTTGAACGCGTGCTTGAGCGCCGTGTAGGCGCGCTCCGTCTTCGCCACCACCATGAGGCCGCTCGTGCCGACGTCGAGCCTGTGCACCACGCCCTGACGCTCGGGAGCGCCGCTCGTGGCGATGCGGAAGCCGGCCGCGGCGAGGGCGCCGATCACCGTCGGGCCCTCCCAGCCGACCGACGGGTGCGCGGCGACCCCGGACGGCTTGTCCACGACGACGATGTCGTCGTCGTCGTGCACGATGCCCAGTTCCGGCACGGCGATGGGGACGACCCGCGGGGCCTCCTTCGGCTGCCACTCGACTTCGAGCCACCCGCCGCCGCGGAGCCGATCCGACTTGCCGAGCACGCTGCCGTCGAGACGCACCCCTCCCGCGGAGGCGACCTCGGCGGCGAAGGTGCGCGAGAAGCCCAGCATCCGCGCGAGGGCGGCGTCGACCCGCTCGCCGTCCATCCCATCGGGAACGGGGAGCGATCGCGACTCCACGGTCAGCGGTCCTCCGGTCGCGGCGAGGATTCCGCCGACGGGTCGATGTCGCGTCGGTCCGTCGCGCCATCGGCCGGGGCGCCGTCGTCGTCGGCGTCGGCGGCCACCGCGGCGGCCTCGGCCTCCTCGTCGGTCTCGACCGTCGCGTTGTCGCGCTCACGCGTTCCGTCGAGCCGCAGCCCGAGCACGACCAGGAGCGCCACCGCGATCATGCCGGTGACGATGAAGATGTCGGCGACGTTGAAGATGGCGGGCATCATCCACGGCATCGAGATCATGTCGACGACATGGCCGTTCCCGAAGCCCGGCTCGCGGAAGAGCCGGTCGGTGAGGTTGCCCAGCACGCCACCGAGGAGCGCGCCCAGAACCACGGCCCACCAGCGCGAACGGATGCTGAACGCCTTCCACACGATGACCGCGGCCACCACGCTGAGGGCGATGGTGAAGATCCATGTCACACCGCTGCCGAGCGAGAACGCGGCTCCGGAGTTGCGGATGTAGTAGAGCTGCAGGAACTCACCGAGAACGGGCACGACCTCGTGGAGAGGGAGGTTCTCGATGGTGAGGTGCTTCACAAACTGATCGGCGGCCAGCACGACCGCTGCGAGAATCGCAACGATCGCACCGGCCGCCGACCGACGAAGGGGACGGCGTCCTGACAAGAGGGCGCCTTACAGGCCGATCGCGGAGACCGGAGTGGAGTCCGTGGAGGCCGACTTCTCGTCGAGGTCGCGCAGCTGGCCCTCGATGTAGCCCCGCAGCTGCGAGCGGTAGTCGCGCTCGAAGTTGCGGAGTTCGGTGATGCGCGCCTCCAGCGTGTTGCGCTCGCGCTCGAGGCGAGCGGTCTCCTCGCGCTGCTTGGCCTCGGCCTCGCTGCGGATGCGTCCGACCTCGGCCTCGGCGTCGGCGATGAGCTGATTGCGCTTCGCCTCGCCCTCGGCGACGTGCTCGTCGTGCAGGCGCTGGGCGAGCTCGATGATGCCCGCGGTGGCCGTCGCGGAACCCGAAGGAGCCTGCTCGGCCGGGGTCTCGGCGACGGGAGCCGGGGTCGCCTCCTCGGCGACGGGAGCCGGCGCCTGCTCGGCGGCGGGGGCCGGGGTCTCACCCGACTCGTAGGCGGCCAGCTTGGCCTTCAGCTCGGCGTTCTCCTCGAGGGCCTTGCGCCACTCGATGACGATCTCGTCGAGGAAGTCGTCGACCTCGTCCGGGTCGAAGCCGTCCTTGAAGCGGACGTGCTGGAACTGCTTGGTGACGACGTCATCCGGGGTAAGTGCCATGGTGGCTCCTCTTTCGATGAGTTCGGTTGCCAGTTTCGATGTATGGCGCGGTCGTGATGTGGCGCGAACCCGGGGCGCGCACCTCGGTGCCAGCATAGTCCCCGCTTCGAGGCGCCGCGACGCCGCGACACTCGCGCCCGGGGAAGTCGACGGCCGTTCAGATGAACAGTCGGACGATGTTCATGAGGATCAGGACGACCAGCACCGTGAGCGTGAATCCGAAGTCGAGCGAGAGCGTGCCGATGCGCAACGGGGGGATGAACCGCCGGAAGAACCGGATCGGCGGATCAGTGACCGTGTAGGCGAATTCGGCCAGGACCAGACCGAAGCCTTTGGGTCGCCACTCCCGATTGAACATCGGGATGTAGTCCAGGATGAGGCGCGCGAAGAGCACGAAGACGTACAGCAGCAGCACCAGATGGACGATGCTCGCGACGACGGAGACGAACTCCACGGGCTATGACTGGTCGAAGCCCGCAGACTCGGCGTCTGCGTGCGCGATTCCCCCGTGTCCCGACACAGCGATGTTCTCCGGGGACAGCAGGAACACCTTCGACGTCACACGCTCGATGCGGCCGTAGAGGCCGAGGGAGAGTCCGCTGGCGAAGTCGATGAGTCGACGCGCGTCGGCATCGCTCATCTGGGAGAGGTTGATGATGACGGGCACGCCCTCGCGGAAGCTCTCGGCGATCAGCTGCGCGTCGCGGTACTGCTTCGGGTGGACGGTGAGGATCTCGTTCACGGCTCCTGCTGCGGGCTGGCGGACGGCGACGGGGCGACGCAGCGGCGTCACGGGAGCCGGCGCCGGCTCTTCACGGTCACGGTCGCGCTCGCGGTGGGCACGGGCGGGAGTCTGCGTCTCCTCTTCGTACACCTCTTCCTCGTCAGCGAGGCCGAGATACACCATGGTCTTCTTCAGCGGGTTACCCATCGTGTCCTCCGGTTCGAGAGTTGCGGGCGGTCTTTTCACAGGTTAACCCCGGTCGGGCCGGGGTCCGGTTATTGCGGAGCCGATCCGGAGGTGTGTCGCGCCGGCGTCGATCGCCTCGGCGAAATCCCCCGTCATGCCCGCCGAGATCCAGGTGGCCGACGGGTCGAGAGCTCGTATCCGCTCCGACACCTCCCGGAGCCGGGAGAACGCGGATGCCGGTTCCTCATCGAGAGGGGCGACCGCCATGACTCCGCGCAGACGAAGCGTCGGGAGCCTCAGCACATGCTCGGCGAGGGCGGCTGCGCCGATGGGTTCGACGCCGCCGCGGGCGGCATCGTCCGTGAGGTTCACCTGTACGAGAACGTCGAGCACGTCGTCACCCTCGGCAGCCCGGTGGAGCGCGTCGGCGAACCGCTCGCGGTCGACCGAATGCACCACGTCGGCGCTCCTGCGGATCGCCGACGCCTTGTTGGTCTGCCCCTGCCCGATGAAGTGCCAACGCAGATCGAGGTCGGCGAGCTCTGCGGCCTTGGCCGAGAGCTCCTGCTGCCGGTTCTCGCCCACCTCGCGCACGCCGAGCGCACGCAGGTCGCTCACCAGCGACGCCGGGTGGAACTTGGTGACGACGATCCGAGTGAGCTCGGCCGGATCGCGACCGGCGGACCGCGCGGCGTCGGCGATGCGTTCGTCGATCGCCGACAGCCGCACGGCCAGCGGGGATCCGCTCTCGGCTCGGGTCGCCTCGTCCGTCACTTCAGGAATTCGGGAATGTCGATGTCATCGTCGGCGAACGCCGGCTCGATGCTCGTCGCCGGAACGCGCTGCTGCACGGGCTCCGACTCGGCCGCGGCTCCCTTGCTCGACTCGACCTCGGTGAGCGAGACCTCGGGCAACGTGGTCGCCGCGGGTCGCGACACGACCATCGGGTCGAGGCGGAGAGAGGGCTCGCCGCCGTCGAATCCGGCGGCGATCACCGTGACGCGCACCTCGTCGCCGAGCGTGTCGTCGATGACCGTTCCGAAGATGATGTTCGCCTCCGGGTGCGCGGCCTCCTTGACGAGGTCGGCGGCGTCGTGGATCTCGAAGATGCCGAGGTTCGAGCCACCCTGGATCGAGAGCAGCACGCCGTGCGCTCCTTCGATGCTCGCCTCGAGCAGCGGGGACTCCACGGCCAGCTCCGCGGCCTTGATGGCGCGGTCGGCGCCACGGGCGGAGCCGATGCCCATGAGGGCGGATCCGGCGCCCTGCATGACCGACTTGACGTCGGCGAAGTCCAGGTTGATGAGACCCGGGGTGGTGATCAGGTCGGTGATGCCCTGCACACCGGCGAGGAGCACCTGGTCGGCGGTCGCGAACGCTTCGATCATCGAGATGCCGCGGTCGCTGATCTCGAGCAGCCGGTCGTTGGGGACGACGATGAGGGTGTCGACCTCTTCCTTCAGCTTCGCCACGCCGGCCTCGGCCTGGCTCTGGCGACGACGACCCTCGAACGAGAACGGCTTGGTGACGACACCGATGGTGAGGGCGCCGATCGACTTCGCGATGCGCGCGACCACGGGCGCGCCGCCCGTTCCGGTGCCGCCGCCCTCGC
Source organism: Microbacterium martis (assembly GCF_047246685.1). Lineage (NCBI taxonomy): Bacteria > Bacillati > Actinomycetota > Actinomycetes > Micrococcales > Microbacteriaceae > Microbacterium > Microbacterium martis. The sequence continues at coordinate 1,552,713 of NZ_JBFOKT010000001.1, forward strand.
CGGCCGTGACGAAGACCATGTCGGCCCCGGTCAGGGCCTGCTCGATCTCTTCGGCGTGGTCCTCCGCGGCGCGCCGCCCGACCTCGGGATCGGCGCCGGCGCCGAGCCCGCGGGTCAGCTCGCGACCCACGTCGAGCTTCACGTCGGCGTCGCTCATGAGCAGCGCCTGGGCGTCGGTGTTCACGGCGATGAACTCGACGCCGCGCAGGCCGAGATCGATCATTCGGTTCACGGCGTTGACGCCGCCACCGCCGACGCCGACGACCTTGATCACGGCGAGGTAGTTCTGGTTCTGGCTCATGGCCGGCCTCCGATATTCGAGCCTTGTGTTCGTTGACGAGGAGTCGGGCTGAACCTTAAACCTCAAGTAGAGGTGTAAAGTATTTCCCGGTATTGCGTTCCCTGTGATCGAAGGTAAGCGCCGCATGCCCGCGCACGCGCAGCGACACGGGCGTGTCGCGCCATTCCCCCGAAACCGATCAGCCGACGACGGCGACGTCGGGAGATGTGACGTCGATGCTCGCGGCATCCGGGTGCGCACCCAGCGTGCGGGCGAGCGTGAGCGCCTTGAGCCCCGACTCCTCGGCGCTGCCCCAGACCACCGTCAGCCCGGTGCTGAGCGTGAGCGTGACGTCGTCGGCGGTCGTGGCGCGCACGCCGGTGAGCGCCGCCCGGATGTCGGCGGGCAGCGACCGTACGACGAGCCCGGCGCTGCGGAATGCCGACGAGTCGACGCCGCCCTCGACATCGATCAGGGGCTGACCCGCGGGCTGATCCGACGTCGTCGCCAGCACGACGCCCGCCGCATCGACCAGCGTGTATCCCGCCTCCGAGCGGATGACCCCGACCGGGGTCCGCTCGACGATCCGCACGGTGAGATCGTGCGGCGGACGCGCCTCGAGCGCATAGGTCTCGATCAAGGGGAACGCCAGCAGCGCCGCCTTCACCTCGCTCGTGTCGACGAGGGCCAGAGGGGTTCCCAGCTGCCCGGCCAGCGCCGCCTCGACGGCGGCGGTGTCGAGAGTGGTCGCACCCGTCACCGTGATCCTCTCGACCGCGAAGAGCGGGCTGTACGCCGCGGCGACGCTGCCGCCGATCAGCAGCACCACCGCGGCGATGCCGCTGAGCCAGGCGATGCGGCGACGTCGCGACCGCTGGGTGAATCGCCGGATCTCGGCGCGCAGCGCCTTCCGCCGCGCACGGGCCGCGCGCCACACATCGCGCGTCGAGGTGGGCTGCGGCTCTTCCTCGACGGCCGGGTCGACGGGAGCGGCCGGGGGCGCCTCCTCGGCGACGGCGCCCGGACCGGAGGTCTCGTCCCGCCGGCGGCGATCGGCGGTGTCCGCCGGCACGGCATCCTTCTGCTCCGGGCCCCCCGGGGCCGTCGGAAGCGGTGCAGGCCGACGCACGGTCAGGCTCCGGCAGTCCGGCGAAGGGAGTCGAGGACCTGAGGGATGAGCTGATAGACGTTCCCGCACCCGAGCGTGATGACGAAGTCGCCCTCGCGAGCGACCGTCGCGGTGTAGTCGGCGGCCTCCTGCCAGTCGGGCACGTAGTGCACGTGCTCCTGATCTCGGAAGGCGTCGCTCACCAGCGCACCGGTCACCCCGGGCACAGGGTCTTCACGGGCGCCGTAGACGTCGAGCATCACCGTGTGATCGGCGTACCGCTCGAGCACGTCGGCGAACTCCTGATACATGTGCTGCGTGCGCGAGTAGGTGTGCGGCTGCTGGATGGCGATGATCCGCCCCGATCCGGCGATGCTGCGCATGGCCTCGAGCGCGGCGCGGACCTCGGTCGGATGATGGGAGTAGTCGTCGAAGACGGCGACACCGCGCTCGACGCCGTGCTGCTCGAGCCGGCGGACGGTGCCCGCGAACCCCTCCACCGCGCGCACCGCGTCGGCCAGCGGGTGACCGAGCGCGCGCAGCACCGCGACGGCCCCCGCGGCATTGACGGCGTTGTGCACGCCCGGCACCGCGAGCTGCATCCGCACGCTCTCGCCGCCGTGCGTGAGGGTCGCCGCGACCGGTCCGGCGGCGACGATCTCGGTGAGGCGGACGTCCGCTCCCTCCGCCTGCCCGAAGGTGATCACGGTGCGGTGCGTCATCCCTGCGCGCACACGGAGCGCACCGGCGTCGTCGCTCGAGATCACGACCGCCTCGGAGGCGGCATCCGCGAATCGGGCGAAAGCGTCGTGGAACGCCTCGTCGGACCCGAAATGGTCCAGATGATCGGGGTCGACGTTGGTGATCAGGGCGACGGCCGTGTCGTAGAGGAGGAAGGTGCCGTCCGACTCGTCGGCCTCGATGACGAAGAGGTCGCCCTCCCCCGTCGCGCTCGACGTGCCGAGCTGCTCGATGACACCGCCGTTGACGAAGTGCGGGTCGGCGCCGAGCTCGCGCAGCGCCGTCACGATCATGCCGGTCGAGGTCGTCTTGCCGTGCGCTCCGGCCACCGAGACCAGGCGCCGCGAGCCGATCAGCCAGTGGAGGGCCTGCGAGCGGTGGATGACGTGGAGGCCGCGCTCCTTGGCGGTGACGAACTCGGGGTTCTCGGGCCAGATCGCGCCGGTGTGCACCACGGTGTCGGCGTCGCCGAGGTGCGCGGCGTCGTGCCCGACGTGCACGGTCGCCCCCGCGGCCGCCAGCGCGCGGAGGTTGTCGCTGTCCGCACGGTCGGATCCGGAGACGCGGATGCCCGCATCGAGGAACATCCGAGCGAGGCCGCTCATGCCGGAACCGCCGATGCCGATGAAGTGCGCGGAGGTGATCGTCTCGGGGATCGGGAGGGAGAGGTCGGGTCTGATCATGTCGGGTTCAGTCTACTTTTCCTCGCGTCGAACGACCGCGTCACGCGGCGCCCAGCGCACGGTCGACGAGGGCGATGACGTTCTCGGTTCCGTTGCGTGTCCCGACCGTCTCGGCGGCGGCCGCCATGCGGGCGATGCGCTCGCGGTCGCCGAGCAGCGGCACGACGATGCGCCGCACCGCGCCGCCGTCGAAGGTGGCGTCGTCGAGCAGCTCGGCCGCCCCTGCCGCGACCGCGGACGCGGCGTTGAGGCGCTGCTCCCCGTTCCCGACGGAGTACGGCACGTACAGCGCCGGGATGCCGAGGGCACTGACCTCGCTCACCGTCGCGGCGCCCGATCGCGACACGATGAGGTCGGCGAGGGCGAACGCGAGGTCCATGCGGTCGACGTACCGCCGGAGCACATAGCCGGGGACTCCGGGATCGCTGAGGTCGCTCCGCTCCCCCGTCACGTGCAGCAACTGCCAGCCCGTCGCGAGCACATCCGGCCAGGCGTCCGCCAGGGCCTCGTTGAGTCGCTGCGCCCCCAGCGAGCCGCCGAACACGAGCAGCACCGGCCGGCTCGCATCGAGGCCGAAGTGCTCGGCGGCCTCGGCCCGCGTCGCCGCGCGGTCGAGCGAGATCACCTCGCGTCGCAGCGGCATGCCCACGACCTCGCCCCCGCGGAGGGGCGTGCCGGCGAAGGCCACCCCGACGCCGGCGGCACGACGCGCACCCAGGACGTTGGCCAGCCCGGGCCGCGCGTTCGCCTCGTGCACGACGAAGGGGACGCCCTCACGACGGGCGGCGACGTACGCCGGGGCCGACGCATAGCCTCCGAAGCCGACGACGACGTCGATCGCGTGGCTGCGGATGTGCGCGCGCACCTGGGCGATGGCGCGGCGGAAGCGCACGGGGAAGGTCGCCGCCTGACGACCGGGCCGACGCGGGAAGGGCACCTTGTCGACCACCAGCAGCTCGTACCCCCGCTCCGGGACCAGTCGCGACTCCAGCCCCTCCGCCGTCCCCAGCACGAGGACGGATGCCGCGGCGTCGCGCTCGCGCAGAGCGTCGGCGACGGCGAGCAGGGGGTTCACATGGCCGGCGGTGCCACCGCCGGCGAGGAGGTACGAGGTCACCTGGCGACCCTACCCCGCGCGGCTGAGGGCTTCTCGGCGGGCAGGGTGCGCGCGAAGGCGAGCAGCACGCCGCAGGCGATCAGCACGGCGAGGAGTGCCGTGCCGCCCTGCGACATGAACGGCAGCGGGACGCCCATGACGGGGAACACGCCGATGACGACGCCGATGTTGAGCACCGCCTGGCCGACGATCCAGACCGTGATGCCCCCGGCCGCCACGCGGATGAACGGATCCGGCGTCTTGCGGATGATGTGGAACGCACCGACGGTGAAGAAGGTGAACAGGGCCAGCACCACGATGCATCCGATCAGACCCAGCTCCTCGCCCACGATCGCGAAGATGAAGTCGTTGCCCGCGGCGGGCAGCCAGCCGTACTTCTCCTGCGAGTTGCCCAGCCCGAGCCCGAAGACGCCGCCGGAGGCCATCCCCCAGATCCCGTGGATCGACTGGTAGCAGTCGGTGTAGTAGAGCGACATGTCGTCGCACGTGGCCGTGATGCGCCGCATCCGGTCCTCGCTGGAGAGGGCGTAGGCCAGCACCGCGATCACGCCGAGGATCACCGGGATGATGAACAGCCGCAGCTTCACCCCGGAGAAGAAGAGGCAGCCGAGCAGGATGAGCACCAGCACCATCGCGGTGCCGAGGTCTCGTCCGGCCAGCACGGTGCCGATCGCGAGGGCGCCCACGGGGATCACCGGGATGAACACGTGGTGCCAGGTGCCGAGCATCGTGCGCTTGCGCAGCAGCACGGCGGCGATCCAGAGCGCGAGAGCGAGCTTCAGGAACTCCGACGGCTGGAGGGTGAAGCCGGCGACCTTGATCCAGTTGCGGTTTCCGCCGTCGGCGATCCCGAGCGGGGTGAAGACGAGCATCTGCAGGGCCACGGCGCCGAAGAGCGCGGGCCAGGCCATCCGCTTGAGGAAGGCGATCGGCACGCGGCTGATCAGGAACATGATCGGGATGCCGAGCAGGGCGAACACGCCCTGCCGGAGCACGCCGTCCATGGGATTCGCGCCGTCGGCGACCGCGGTCGCGCTCGTCGCCGACAGGACCATCACCAGGCCGAACAGGGTCAGCAGCAGGGCGGTCGACGCGATCAGCAGGAACTCCGTCGACACCGGGGTGAACCGGCGACCGAGCGAGACGCGCGCCGCGAGGCCTCCGGACTCAGACCGCGGCGGGCGGGATACCTGCGTCATCGGCGCTCCCCCGGTCGATCCACTCCCGCACCGCCTCGGCGAAGCGGTGGCCGCGATCCGCATAGCTGGAGAACTGATCGAAGGATGCGGCGGCCGGGGCCAGCAGCACCGTGCCCTCGTCGCCGACGATCCCCGCCGCGATCTCCACGACGCGTCTCATGACCTGACCAGTCTCGCGAGCTTCGACCTCGAACACCGGAACCACGGGCGCGTGTCGCCGGAATGCCGCGACGACGTCGCCCCGCTCGACGCCGATCACCACGGCCGCGCGAGCCGAGCCGCCCACGTCTGCGACGAGATCGCCGATGTCGACGCCCTTGAGGTCGCCGCCCACCACCCACACCGCCCCGGGGTAGGCGCGCAGCGACGACGCGGCGGCATGCGGATTCGTGGCCTTGGAGTCGTCGACCCACGTGACGCCGGCGTGACGCGCGACGACCTCGATCCGATGGGCGTCGAGGCGGAATCCCTGCAGCGCCGCGTGGATCGCCTCGGGCTCCACGCCGACCGAGCGCGCGAGGGCGCTGGCGGCGAGGATGTTCTGCACGATGTGGGGTGCCGAGAGTCCCACCCGGTCGAGGTCGGCGACCGTGGTCAGCTCGAGGGCGCTGCGGGCGCGCTCGTCGAGGAAGGCGCGATCGACGAGCAGCCCCTCCACGATCCCGAGGTCGCTCGGACCGGGGATGCCGAGATCGAAGCCGATGGCGCGCGCTCCCTCGACCACGTCCGCCTCCTCGACCATCTCGCGTGTCGCGAGGTCGGCCTTGTTGTAGACGCAGGCGACCCGGGTGTTGCGGTACACGACGGCCTTGGCCTCGCGGTAGGCGGCCGCGCTCCCGTGCCACACCAGATGATCGTCGGCGAGGTTCAGGCACACCGATGACAGCGGGTACAGCTGCCCCTCCGGCGCCGATCGGCCGAGGTACCAGAGCTGGTGGCTGGACAGCTCGACCACGAGCACGTCGAAGCCGCCGGGATCGCGCACCGCGTCGAGCACGGGGACGCCGATGTTGCCGCACGGCGCGGCACGCAGGCCTCCCTCGACGAGGAGGGACGCGGTGAGCTGCGTCGTCGTCGTCTTGCCGTTCGTGCCGGTGATGAGGATCCAGTCGGCGGGTGCGCCGTCGGCGCGCAGCACCTTGTCGCGCACGCGCCAGGCCAGCTCGACGTCGCCCCAGATCGCGATGCCCGATTCCTCAGCCCAGCGGATGAGCGGATGCGACGGCGCGAAACCGGGCGAGGCGATCACGACCTCGGGCGCGAACCCGGCCAGCACGGCGGGCACGCCGTCGAGGGGGCCGAGCTCGAGTCGCGCGCCGATCACCGGCAGCAGCCGCTCGTACTCCTCCTCGGCCTTCTCGCTGAGCACGAGCACATCGGCGCCGAGCTCGGCCAGCGTGTCGGCGACCGAGAAGCCCGTCATCGAGAGGCCGAGGACGGCCACCCGCAGTCCGCGCCAGTCGGCGTTCCAGCTGGTCAGCGTCGCCAGTCGCTCAGCCGACACGGGTGAGCCATTCGACGTAGAACAGGCCGATGGCCGATACGGCGAGCAGACCGGCGATGATCCACATGCGCACGACGATCGTGACCTCGGACCATCCGCGCATCTCGAGGTGGTGGTGGAACGGGCTCATCAGGAAGAGGCGCTTGCCGCGCGTGATCTTGAAGTACAGGCGCTGCAGGATGACCGAGCCGGACGAGAGCACGAAGACGCCGGCGATCACGAGGAGCAGCAGCTCCGTGCGGGTGAGGATCGCCATCGCGGTGATGACGCCGCCGATGGCCATCGAGCCGACGTCGCCCATGAACACCTTGGCCTTCGGGGCGTTCCACCAGAGGAAGCCGATCAGGCCGGCGGCGACCGACGCGGAGATGATGGCGAGGTTGAACGGGTCGCGCACCTCGTAGCATCCGCCGAGGGCGTCGGGGTCGCCCCCGATGCAGGGCTGCTTGAACTGCCAGAAGGCGATCACGCTGTACGCGCCGACGACGATCACGCCCGCTCCGGCCGCGAGGCCGTCGAGCCCGTCGGTCAGGTTGACGCTGTTCGACGTGGCGACGCCGATGATCGCGATCCATGCCAGATAGAGGATCCACCCGAGGATCACCCCGAAGGCGAAGAGGTCGAGCCAGGTGAAGTCGCGGAACAGCGAGATCGACGCGCTCGCGGGCGTCTGCCCGTATTTGTTCGGGAAGTTCAGCGCGACGATGCCGAAGGGGATGATGACGATCAGCTGGCCGATGATCTTCCGCCAGCCGGAGAGCCCGAGGCTGCGCTGGCTGCGCACCTTCATGTAGTCGTCGATGAAGCCCACGGCGCCGAAGCCGACCATGAGCCAGATCACCAGGATCGCCGAGAGCGCGGGAACCTCGCCGCTGACGAAGACGCCGGTGAAGTATCCGACGATCGAACCGGCGATGAAGATCACGCCGCCCATGGTCGGGGTGCCGCGCTTGGCCTCGTGATTGGGGTTCTCCACCGCCTCGGGGGTGCGGATCACCTGCCCCCAGCCCCACTTCCGGAAGAGCCGCAGGAAGACGGGGGTCAGGAACAGGGTGAAGGCGAGCGAGATCGCCGCCGCCATGATGAGAGACCTCACGAGAACAATTCTCCCAGACGATCGCCGAGATGCCGCAGGCCCACGGAGTTGGATGACTTCACGAGCACACGGTCGCCGTCGCGCAGCTCGGTGCGCAGGTAGTCGAACGCGGCGTCCTGATCGGCGAGGTGCACGGCCTCACTGTTCCACGACCCCTCGCCCACGGCGGCCAGGAACAGCCTCCGCGCCTCGGGGCCGACGACGACGATCCGCTGGATGTTCAGTCGCACGGCGAGCAGGCCGATCCGGTCGTGCTCCTCCCCCGCGCTCTCGCCGAGCTCGGTCATCGCGCCGAGGACGGCGACCGTGCGCTCCGCGGGCCCGGTGATCTGCGCCAGCGTGCGCAGGGCCGCCGCCATCGAGTCGGGACTGGCGTTGTAGGCGTCGTTGATGATCCGCACCCGCTCGTTGCCCATCGGCTGCATGCGCCAGCGCTCGGCGACCTCGACCGTCTCGAGCCGGGCGATCGCGTCAGACGGCGACACCCCGAGAACTCCGGCGGCGGCGATCGCCGCCAGCGCGTTGGTGATGTGGTGCGCGCCGAGAACCCGCAGGTGCAGCGGGAACGATTCGCCGCCGGCCTCGATGACGCACGCTGTGCCGGATGCCGTCACCTCCAGGTCGCGCGCGCGCACGGCCGCGGCGGCACCCTGCCCGAAGCCCACGACGTCCATGCCTCGAGATCGTGCGAGTTCCTGCATCGCGGCGACCCGCGCATCGTCGAGGTTGAGCACCGCCGTGCCCGTCGGCCGTGCGGCCGCCACGAGCTCCGACTTCGCCCGGGCTGTGGCCTCGATCCCGCCGAATCCGCCCGCGTGGGCCATACCGACCATGAGGACGACGGCGACGTCGGGCTCGACCAGTCCGGCGAGGCGCGCGATGCTGCCGGGCGCGGCGGCGCCGAACTCGCTCACGAGGAAGCGGGTGCCGTGCGTCACGCGCAGCATCGTGACGGGCGCGCCCACTTCGTTGTTGAAGGAGTTGACGGGCGCGACCGTCTCGCCCTCGTCGGCCAGGATGCGCGCCAGGAAGTTCTTCGTCGTGGTCTTGCCGTTCGACCCGGTGATGCCCACGATGCGCAGACGCCCCCCGGCGCGGACACGGGCCACGACCTCGCGGGCGAGGTCGGCGAGCGCCGCGACGGCGTCGGCGACGATGATCTGCGACACGGGCGCGTCGACCGCGCGCTCGACGATGGCCAGGACGGCTCCGGCCTCCACGGCGGCGCCGACGAAGTTGTGGCCGTCGGTCTCGGCACCCCGCTTCGCCACGAAGATCGTGCCGGGTCCCATGGTGCGCGAATCGGTGTCGACGGTCCCCTCGACCACGGACTCGGCCGTGTCGTCGCCGGCCAGGCGCAGCTCACCACTCACAGCGGTGGCGATCTCCGCGAGCGTCAAGGCGATCATGTCATCTCCAGGCGCGGCTCTCGCCGACTATCCGAACTTGGGAAGCAACTCGTCCATCGGAACAGTGGACGGCATCACGCGATAGGTCTTCATCACCTGCGTCATCGCCTTCTGGAAGGCGGAAGCGGTGGCCGCGGACGATACAACCTTAGTCGGCTCGTCGAGGGTGACCACGACGACGTACTGCGGGTCGTCCACCGGAGCGAAGCCGACCATGCTGGTGTAGTAGACGCCGGCCTTGTAGCCGCCGTTGCCGTCGGACACCTGCGCGGTGCCGGTCTTGCTGGTCACGCGGTAGCCGGGCACCTGGATGCGATCGGCGTTGCCGCCCTGCACGGCCACGTTCTCCAGCATCCGCGTCAGCTCTGCCGCCGTCTGCTCCGTCACGATCTGCTCGTGCGCCGGTGCGTCCGGTTCGTGCACGGTGCCGTCGGCGCCGGTGCAGGACTCGATCAGCGACAGGTCGATCTTCTCGCCGCCGTTCGCGATGGCCTGGTAGGCGCCGGCGAGCTGCGGGGCGGTGACCGTGAAGTACTGGCCGAAGGTGGTCGTGTAGAGCGACTGGTTGTCCCAGTCGCTCACCGGGTGCAGGATGCCGCCGACCTCTGACGGGAATCCGAGCGTCTTCTCGCCGACGCCGAACTTCTGCAGGTAGTCGTAGCGCACGTCGGGGCTGACCATCGTGCCGAACTTCGACAGCGCCACGTTCGACGAGTCGATGAGCCCGCCGGCGAGCGTGTACTCGAACGCGGGATGCACGAACGAGTCGTTGATGACGGCACCGTTCGGGAACGTCTCGCGCGAGGCGGCGCTGACGGTGCTCCACGGGGTGAGGCCCGCTCCTTCGATGGCGGCGGCCGCGGTGATGGCCTTGAAGGTCGAGCCTGGCTCGAAGTCCTTGTGGAAGATCTGGCTGTAGCGGGTCTCCGGCGTCGACGAGTCGAGGTCGTTGGGATCCATCGCCGGCCACTCCGCGGCCGCGCGGATCTTGCCCGTCTTGACCTCGACGACCGTGACCGTTCCGCCCTTGGCGCCCTGCTTCTGGGCCTCCTCGGCGATCATCTGCTGCAGATACCAGTTGAGATCGCTGTTGACCGTCAGCTGCACGGTTCCGCCGTTCACGGCATCCACGGTGCGCTCGCTGCCCGGGATCACGACGCCGTCCTTGCCCTTGCGGTACGACAGCTCGCCGTCGACCGGCGCGAGGCATTCCTCCTCGAGCTGCTCGATGCCCGCCTGAGCGGCGCCCGAGTTGTCGAGGAAGCCGAGGAGGTTCCCGGCGACCGCGCCGTTCGGGTACACCCGGGTCTCGCGCGACGGCATCGACAGGTAGGCGAGGCCGAGCTCCCGCAGGGCGATGTACTGGTCGGTGTTGAGCGACTTCTTCAGCTCGGCGTACTGGCTGTCGGGGTTGGCGGCGAGCGCGTCGGCGACGATCGTGCGCACCTCTTCGCCGGTCTGGCCGGTGATCTCGGCGATCTTCTCGGAAGCCTCCGCCCACGGCAGCTTCGGATCCTTCTCCTCCAGCAGCATGATCAGCTGCGGACTGAGCTGCGCGTCGTAGACCAGCACGCTCGACGCCAGGACGGTGCCGTCGGCGTCGACGATCGAGCCCCGCTGGCCCGGGATCGTCGACCCCTCTCCGAGGTGTTCGAGCGACTGCGTGACGTGCGCGTCGGCGCTCACGACCTGGATGTCGACCAGACGCACGACGAAGGTGGCCAGCACCGACAGGATGACGGCGAGGGCGACGACGGTGCGTCGCCTCGGTCCGCGAGTGGCTCGTGTCGTCATTCGATCTCTCCGTCGGATCGTGGCAGTCGGGCGGTCAGTGGGTGGTGGGGCTGGGGAGCCCGTCGGTGATGGCGGGCGGGAGCTGCTGCGTCGCGGGATCGACCGTGCCGTCCTGCGCCACCGGAGTCTCGGGGGGCGGGGTGATGATGAGCGCGTTGCTCACCGCGCCTGCTCCCTGCGGATCGACCGTCGAGGTCCAGCCCGCCCCGGAGCCCGTGCCGAAGACCGCACCGTCGCTGAGGCGGAGGTACGACGGCGATCCGGCGACGACCATGCCGAGTCCGGCGGCACCGGTGGCGAGGACCTGCGGCGAGCTCAGGCCGGTGAGCTCCTCCTGGAGGGCGTGGGTGCGGAGGTTCAGTTCGCGCTGATCGGACGAGAGCTGCGCGAGGGCGAAGGAGTCCTGAGTGATCGCGAGCGACAGCGCGATCTGCGCGGCACCGATCGCGAGGGCGCCGCCGAGCGCGACCAGCGCGTAGGCGAGCCGCGGCTTGCGACGGTGAGCCGCGCGGGTCACCGGCCGCAGTGCCGGACGCGGCGCGCGGTTCGGCGCCGAGGGCCGAGGAGCCGTGCGGACGGTGGCGTTCACGCTCATGCGTTCTCCCGCAGCTTCTCGGCGGCGCGCAGCCGCACCGGGATGGCACGCGGGTTGCGTGCTCGCTCGTCGTCGTCGGCCAGTTCGGCGCCCTTGGTGAGCACCCGGAACCGCGGCGCGTGCTCGGGGAGCTCGACCGGAAGGCCGGCCGGCGCCGTGGAGGCGGATGCCGCGGTGAAGGCCTGCTTGACGAGCCGGTCCTCCAGCGACTGGTACGACATCACGACGATGCGTCCGCCGACGGCGAGGGCGTCCATGGCGGAGGGGATGGCGTCGGCCAGCACGCTGAGCTCCGCATTCACCTCGATGCGCAGCGCTTGGAACACGCGCTTCGCCGGGTGTCCTGTCCGCTGCGCGGCCGCGGGGGTCGCGGCGATGAGAAGCTCGACGAGCTCGCCGGATCGCGTGATGGGCGCCTTCTGCCGTGCGTCGACGATGAAGCGCGCATACCGGCCGGCCAGCTTCTCCTCGCCGTAGCGCTCGAAGATGCGGCGCAGGTTGCCCTCGCTGTACGAGGCGATGACCTCGGCGGCCGTGACGCCGCGCGTCTGGTCCATCCGCATGTCGAGGGGGGCGTCCTGCGCGTAGGCGAATCCGCGGTCCGCCTCGTCGAGCTGGAGGGACGACACCCCCAGGTCGAACAGGATGCCGGAGGCGCCCTGCGCGTGCAGCCCGATCTCGTCGTACACCGTGTGCACGAGGGTGACGCGGTCGGCGAACCGCGCGAGCCGCTCGCCGGCGATCCGGAGAGCGTCGGTGTCGCGGTCGAGTCCGATCAGCCGGATGCGCGGGAATCGCTCGAGGAGGGCTTCGGAGTGACCGCCCATGCCGAGGGTCGCGTCGACGAGGACCGCTCCGTCGTGCTGGAGGGCGGGCGCGAGCAGCTCGACGCAGCGGTCGAGCAGGACGGGGGTGTGGATGTCGCGGAGGTTCATGATCTCTGTCGGGTCCGACCTCCGGCTCTGATCCCCCTCCGCTTCGCGACCCGGCACCGGGGAAGTGTGTCGGGGCGGGAGCGGCGGGGCATCACAGCCGTGGTCAGAAGAGTCCCGGAATCACCTCCTGCTCGAGGTCGGAGTAGGTCTCTTCGCCGGCGGCGAGGTAGGAGTTCCAGCTGTCGGCGTCCCAGATCTCGGCGTGAGCGCCGACTCCGGTGACGATGAGCTCCTTCTGCAGTCCGGCGTACTGCCGGAGATGGGCGGGGAGAGTGATGCGGTTCTGGCTGTCGGGCATCTCCGCACTCGCGCCGGAGAGGAACAGGCGCATGAAGTCACGCGCCTGCTTGTTGGCGAGCGGCGCCTGACGGATCCGCTCGTGCATCGACTCGAACTCGGCGGTGCTGAAGACGTAGAGGCAGCGCTCCTGACCACGGGTGACGACCACACCGCCGCCCAGGTCTTCGCGGAACTTCGCGGGGAGGATGACCCGACCTTTGTCGTCCAGTTTCGGGGAATGCGTTCCCAGCAACATCGGCCATCACCCCCTCTCCGTCCGGCCAAACTCGAGATGCGCCCCACTTTACTCCACTTTCCTCCACAAACCTATGGGCAAACGCGGAAGAGGAGCGCTCATACCCGCAGGAGCGCACGATATTCCGCGGAAAGACGGGGTGGAGTGAAGTGGAGGACGAGTGGAGCAGCTGTGCAGGGGTCGAGTGCGAAGGCGCAGGAGAAAAGCAAGAAGCCCGGATGCTCAGCATCCGGGCTTCTCGAGAAGAGGAGGGGTCAGCGACCGTCTTGGCGGCGGTCCCATCGGTCGTTCATCCGATCCATGAAGGATGCGGAGGTCTGCGGCTTCGCAGCGGACCGGGCACGAGGCGCCGTCGGGCCGGTGCGACGCACGGGGGTCACGGCGACCATCACGCCGGCCAGCATGGCGGCGAAGCCGACCACCCCGACGACGATCCCCCACACGTCTCCGATGATGACGCCGGCGACGAGGCCGCCGACACCGGCGAGGAGCAGCAGCGCGCCGTACACGAGGTTGCGATAGCTCAAGGCGCGATCCCCCGAAGGCGCGCTCACGACGTCGGCGTCATTGTGCAGGAGATGGCGTTCCATCTCGTCGAGCAGACGCTGCTCCTGTTCGGAGAGTGGCATTTCGTCCCCCTCGGGTATCGTGCCTTTCATTCTACGCGCGCCGAGGCGCCGGAGGCTAGCCGATCGGGGCCTGCTTCCTTTACGTATGCTGGGAGTCGTGCCGTCCCCTTCCCCCGTGCCCGACGCCGTCGCGGCCCGCCTGGATCGCTTCCTCTCCCTCATGCGCAGCGAGTCGTCGGACTACGGTGCCGAGGCCCGCGGATTCCTCGACGCCGCCGCGCAGACGACGGACGGCGGCAAGCGCCTGCGGGCCCGCTTCTGCCATGCCGGATGGCGCGCGGTGTCACGCTTCGCGGACCGGGGTGCCACCGAGACGACGGCCGTGTGGGACGTCTGCGCGGCTCTCGAGATCTTCCAGTCGGCAGCGCTCGTGCACGACGATCTGATCGACAACTCCGACACCCGACGCGGCCGCCCGGCCGCCCACCGTGCACTCGAGTCGTCGCATCGTGCGAGCGGCTGGTCGGGCGACGCGGAGGCGTTCGGACGGGCGGCGGGCGTGCTGCTCGGCGACCTGCTCGTGGCCTGGAGCGACGACCTCCTCGAGTCGGCGCTCGACGGCCACGCCCACGCCGGCGCGGTGCGGCGTGAGTACGCCCGGATGCGGCGCGACGTCACGACGGGCCAGTTCCTCGACATCGCGGAGGAGTCGGCGTGGATCGTCAACGATCCGCGATCCCATGCCGAGCGAGCGCTGCGGGTGGCGTCGCTCAAGTCGGCGCGATACAGCATCGAGCAGCCGCTCGTCCTCGGCGGTGCTCTCGCCGGTGCCGACGACGACCAGCTGTCGGCATTGCGCGCCTTCGGGCGCCCGATCGGCATGGCATTCCAGCTGCGCGACGACATGCTCGGCGTCTTCGGCGACGCGGCCGTCACGGGCAAGCCCACCGGCGACGACCTGCGCGAGGGCAAGCGCACCGTCCTCGTCGCTCTCACGAGGGAGACGCTGGACGCGTCGAGCAGGAACCTTTTCGACGAGCTGCTGGGCGACCCCGAGCTCACCGAACAGCAGGTCGCGTTCCTGCAGGCGACGATCACCGACTCGGGAGCGCAGGAGCGCGTGGAGGAGCTGATCCGCGACTTCGCACGGGAGGCCGATCGCGCCCTCGCGGGCGCTCGCCTCGACAACGCCGCGGTGGGAGAGCTGCGCGATCTCGGTCGCGCGGCGACGGTTCGCTCCGCCTGAGCCGCGGTTCAGGCCAGCGTGCGGGCGACGCGTCGGACCTCGCTCTTGTGACCCGCCCGCAGGGCGTCGATGGGCGACCGACCGAGGGTGTCGTCCTCTTTCAGGAGCCAGTCGATCAGCTCGTCGTCCGCGAATCCCGCGTCCTGCAGCACGATGATGGTTCCGCGCAGCGAGCTGAGCGGGTGCCCGTCGACGATGAACACCGCCGGAACCTGGAACACGCCGCTGCGACGCGATCCGATGAGGTGGTGCTCGTCGATGAGGCGGCGGACTCGACCGAGCGGTTCGCCGAGGACCTCGACGAGATCGGGCATCGTGAGCCATTCGGCGGCGGGCTGTACGGCGGCGTTCTCTGACACGCTGCCCACTATCTCACCTCCGCTGTCGCGTCGCATGTCGCCCCTTCTGTCACAGGTTTCACTTGCGTCACTTCTGTTGACTTCTCTATACATCCGTGTCAGCGTGGTGTGCTCCGGAAAGGGGTCACTGTGAGACACGACACCGCGACGCGTCGCAGGCGCCGACTTCGACTCGGCGCCCCGGCCGCCGTCATCGGCGCGCTCACCGCAACGGCGGTCGCTGCCCCGGCCGAGGCGACTCCGCCCGCACCCGTCGAGCGCCACCGGTCGACTCCGATCCGGGTCGTCCCGGCTCAGGTCGCGCCCGCGAGCTACGTGGTCCAGCCCGGCGACACCGTCTCGGCGATCGCCGCGCGCTACGGGCTGGGCGTGGTCGACGTGCTCACCTGGAACGGACTCTCGTGGCGGTCGGTCATCTATCCCGGCCAGACCCTCGCGCTCCAGCCCGCGGTCCCCGCGGCGACCGCGCCGGCGCCCGCAGCGGCATCTCCGGCTCCCGCGACGACCGTGCACACCGTCGTCTCCGGTGACACGGTCTTCGGCATCGCCGGGAAGTACGGCACGACGGTCGACGCGGTCCTCCAGGCGAACGGACTCACGCGCGCATCGATCATCTACCCCGGGCAGGCGATCGTCGTCGCCGGTCCCGCGGCACCGGCGGCGATCGCTGCGGCGCCCGCGCCCGCGTCGCCGGCGCCGCAGACGGCCCCGGCTACGGCGATCGTGCACACCGTCGTGGCCGGTGACACGGTCTTCGGCATCGCGCGGATGCACGGCACGACCACAGCGGCCGTCCTCGCCCTGAACGGCCTCGACGCCTCATCGATCATCTATCCCGGTCAGACCCTCGCCGTGCAGGCTCCGTCGGCTCCGGCGACCGCTGCGGCGCCCGCGGCGCCGGCGGCGGCCGGCGCGGCGCTCGACGGCGAACAGGCCGCGAACGCTGCCCTCATCATCCGCATCGGCCGCGAGATCGGCGTCTCCGACCGGGCCATCGCCATCGCGCTGGCGACCGGCATGGTCGAATCCGGGCTGCGCAACCTCGACTGGGGCGACCGCGACTCACTGGGCATCTTCCAGCAGCGCCCCAGCACCGGATGGGGCTCCCCCACCGAGATCATGGACCCCGACCGCAGCACGAGGGTGTTCTACGGGGGCGCCGGCGACCCGAACGGTCAGCGGACCCGCGGCCTCCTCGACATCCCCGGGTGGGAGTCGATGGCCTTCACCGATGCCGCTCAGGCGGTGCAGATCTCGGCGTATCCCGACAAGTACGGCCAGTGGGAGGCGCAGGCCTACAGCTGGCTCGCGCTCTACGGCTGAACCTCGAACCCCGAAACCCGCAGCCGCCAGGGGTGAGCCGCTCCCCGGCCTTTCCGGCACTTCTCCATAGAATCTTGACGTGACGACCAATCATCAGGCCGACCCCCTCATCGGGCGGCTTGTCGACGGCCGTTACCGGGTGCGGGCCCGCATCGCCCGCGGCGGGATGGCAACGGTGTACGTCGCGACCGACCTCCGCCTGGAGCGTCGTATCGCCCTCAAGGTGATGCACGCTCATCTGAGCGACGACTCCGCGTTCCAGAGCCGCTTCATCCAGGAGGCGCGGGCCGCCGCCCGCCTCGCGGACCCTCACGTCGTCAACGTCTTCGATCAGGGCCAGGACGGCGAACTGGCCTATCTGGTCATGGAGTACCTGCCGGGCATCACCCTGCGCGAGCTGCTGCGCGAGCAGAAGCGCCTCACCGTCGCGCAGACGATCACCATCATGGACGCGATCCTCGCCGGCCTGTCGGCCGCGCACCGGGCCGGCATCGTGCACCGCGACGTGAAGCCCGAGAACGTGCTGCTCGCGGAAGACGGCCGCATCAAGATCGGCGACTTCGGACTCGCCAGGGCCACGACCGCCAACACCGCGACCGGGCAGCAGCTGCTGGGCACGATCGCCTACCTCGCGCCCGAGCTCGTGACCCGGGGCACGGCCGACGCCCGCAGCGACATCTACGCGCTCGGCATCATGCTCTACGAGATGCTGGTCGGCGAGCAGCCGTACAAGGGCGAGCAGCCGATGCAGATCGCCTTCCAGCACGCCACCGAGTCGGTGCCCCGCCCGAGCGTGCGCAACCCCGCCGTCCCGGAGCAGCTCGACGAGCTGGTGCTGTGGGCGACCGAGAAGTCGCCGGACGAGCGTCCCGACGACGCGCAGCAGATGCTCGAGCGGCTGCGGGAGATCGAGCGCGACCTGGGCATCGCTCCCGCCGTCGCCGCGGCCACGACGGCGCAGCGAAACCAGGCGGACTCCGGAGACGTCACCACGGTCATGCCCGGCACCATGGTCATCGACGACCCGGCGGCGCCGGCCGTGCCGGCGGTGGACAACGCGACGATCCTCCGCCGCCGCGCGTCCCGGCGGCGCGCGCGAGGCGCCTTCCTCCTCACCCTGGTGCTGCTGCTGGCGGTGCTCGCCGGAGCCGTGGGCTGGTGGTTCGGCTCGGGACCCGGTTCACTGGTGCCCGTTCCCGCCGTGGCGGGCCTTCCCTCTCAGCAGGCTGCCGATGCGCTGTCCGCCGAGGGGTTCGTCCCGTCGCAGACCGAGGAGTTCTCGGTCGACGTCGACGCCGGCATCGCGATCAGGACCGAACCCGACGCGGGCGCGAGACTCGACAAGGGCGCCGCGGTGGCCGTGATCGTCTCCGCCGGCCCGGCCCCGCACACCGTAGAGACCCTCAACGGCAAGAGCGAGGACGAGGCGCGCACGTACCTCGACACGCTCAACGTCGTCGTCGCCGACGACTCGCTCATCCTCTTCTCGGATGCCGCGGAGTCGATCGTCATCAACGCGTTCGTGACGCCGCGCGCCGGCGGTGAGGCGTACCAGTGCAGCGAGGGCTGCGAGCTCTTCGAGGCCGACACCGTCGAACTCTACGTGTCGGCCGGTCCCTTCCCCGACGTCGGAGGGATGAGCGTCGAGCAGGCGACCGCGACCCTTCGCGACAAGGGCATCGAGGTCAACCCCGAGTCTCAGTTCGTCTTCAGCGACAGCGTCGCCGAGGATCGGGTCATCGGCGTGGCCGACCGCGCCGAGGAGGGCAACTGGCGCCCCGGAGACACCGCGCAGCTCATCGTGTCGAAGGGCCCCGAGCCGATCGCCGTGCCCGACGTGTCGGGCAGCAGCATCCGCGAAGCCATCGCGACCCTCGAGGCCGCCGGATTCGAGGCCACGTCGAACGTCCCGGAGCTCGTCTGGGACCTGTTCACCGCCACCAGCACCAACCCGGAGGCCGGCACCACTCATCCGCGCGGCACGAAGGTGCAGATCCGCGCGACCGGCTGACGTCCGGACTCCGTCCGAGACGCGAAGAGCCGCCCGTCCGATCGGAGAGGGCGGCTCTTCGGCGACGGTCGCCTCCTCAGCGCTTCTCGAGCTCCTCGGCGACGAGGAACGCGAGTTCGAGCGACTGCATGTGGTTGAGGCGCGGATCGCAGAGGCTCTCGTAGCGGGTCGCGAGGGCGGCCTCGTCGATCTGCTCGGATCCGCCGAGGCACTCGGTGACGTCGTCGCCGGTGAGCTCGACGTGGATGCCGCCGGGGAACGTGCCCACAGCGCGGTGCGCCTCGAAGAACCCGCGGACCTCGTCGACCACGTCGTCGAAGCGACGCGTCTTGTACCCGGTGGGCGTGGTGATGCCGTTGCCGTGCATCGGATCCGTGACCCACAACGGCTGCGCGCCCGAGTCGCGGACGGCCTCGAGAAGCGGCGGCAGGGCGTCGCGGATGCGACCCGAGCCCATCCGTGTGATGAACGTGAGCCGTCCGGGCTCGCGGTCGGGGTCGAGCTTGTCGATCAGCGCCAGCGCCGTCTCGGGCGTCGTCGTCGGACCGAGCTTGACCCCGATGGGGTTGCGGATCTTCGAGAAGTAGTCCACGTGTGCGCCGTCGAGCTCGCGCGTTCGCTCACCGATCCACAGGAAGTGCGCCGAGGTGTTGTACGGGGTGTCCGTGCGCGAGTCGATGCGGGTCATCGGGCGCTCGTAGTCCATGAGCAGACCCTCGTGACCGGTGAAGAACTCGACGCGGCGCAGCTCGTCGAAGTCGGCGCCCGCGGCCTCCATGAACTTGATGGCACGGTCGATCTCGGCGGCCATGCGCTCGTACCGCTGGTTGGCCGGATTCTGGGCGAAGCCCTTATTCCACGAGTGCACCTCGCGGAGGTCGGCGAACCCACCCTGGGTGAAGGCGCGGATGAGGTTCAGCGTCGAGGCGGCGGTGTGGTAGCCCTGCAGGAGCCGACCGGGATCGGCCTGCCGGGAGCCCTCGGTGAAGTCGTAGCCGTTGACGATGTCGCCGCGGTAGGCCGGCAGCGTGACCTCGCCCCGGGTCTCGGTGTCGCTGGAGCGCGGCTTGGCGAACTGACCGGCCATGCGACCCATCTTGACCACCGGCATCGACGCGCCGTAGGTGAGCACGACGGCCATCTGCAGCACCGTCTTGATGCGGTTGCGGATCTGCTCGGCGGTGGCGCCGGCGAACGTCTCGGCGCAGTCGCCGCCCTGGAGTAGGAACGCCTGACCGGATGCCGCGCGCGCGAGGCGATCGCGGAGGTTGTCGACCTCGCCGGCGAAGACGAGGGGCGGGAGCGCTGCGATCTGTCGCGAGACGTCGGCGACGCGGTCCGCGTCGGGCCACTGCGGCTGCTGCTTGATGGGAAGCGAGCGCCACGCATCAAGGGCGTCGATGTGGTGCGGGAGCATTCCTCCAGCCTAGTGGGCGGCGTACCGCCGGGATGCCCTAGGACCGCTGTGTGACGCGGGACGGGAGGCGGTCCTTGACCGTCGATGCGTAGACGTCTTCGTACTCCTGCTGACCCAGGCGCTGCAGTGCGACCATGATCTCGTCGGTGACCGAGCGCAGGATGTAGCGGTCGTTCTCCATGCCGGCGTACCGCGAGAAGTCGAGCGGCTCGCCGATCACGATCCCCACGCGCATGATCCGCGGGATGCGGCGACCGATGGGCATCGCCGTGTCGGTGTCGACCATGATCACGGGCACGACGGGGACCTTCGCCTCGAGCGCCATCCGCGCGATGCCGGTGCGCCCGCGGTAGAGCTTGCCGTCGGGGCTGCGGGTCCCCTCCGGATAGATGCCGAGGAGGTCTCCTCCGCCGAGCACCTGCAGTCCGGTGTTCAGCGAGGCCTCCGACGCCTTGCCGCCGGAACGATCGATCGGGATCTGTCCGGTCGCCTTCATGAAGAACTTCGTGGCGAAGCCTTTGAGGCCGCGTCCGGTGAAGTAGTCGCTCTTGGCGAGGAACGACATCGGTCGGTCGATGACCAAGGGAAGGAAGATGGAGTCGGCGAACGAGAGATGGTTGCTGGCGAGGATCGCGGCTCCGCTCGCGGGCACGTTCCTCCGACCCGCGATCCACGGGCGGAAGATCGCCTTGACCACAGGGCCGATCACCACGTACTTCATTAGCCAGTAGAACATCGAGGTGAAGTCTAGCGTCGCGCGCGGCATCCGCTGGGGTGTTCTTCGATGTCGTCACCGTTCGCGACTGAGTTCCACCCTGGGTGCGACGCGGTGCCATGCCCTAGACTCGAGTCACATCCGTGCCCGACCGGTACCGAAGGAGCTGCCGTGGTCCAGTTTGAAGTCCCTGCGATCGTCCCCGCCGACCCCGACGCGAACGTCTCGGACCTCTTGTTCCAGCGCGTCGCAGCCACCCCCGATCGCGCCCTGTTCGCCGTTCCCGACGGAGACGGCTGGCGAGACATCTCGGCCGCCGACTTCCAGACCGCGGTCATCGCCTTGGCGAAGGGGTTCGCGGCGGCCGGCATCCAGCCCGGCGAGAAGGTCGGCTTCCTCGCCCGCACGACGTACGAGTGGACCCTCGTCGATTTCGCGCTGTTCTACGCCGGCGCCGTCATGGTCCCCATCTACGAGACCAGTTCCCCCTCGCAGATCCAGTGGATCCTGGAGGACTCCGGCGCCATCGCTCTCATCGTCGAGTCGCCCGAGCACTTCGCCCGCGTCGACGAGGTCCGCGGCGACCTGCCCCTCATCCGCGAGGTCTGGCAGCTCCACCTCGGCGCGATCGACACGCTCACCGCGCAGGGCGCATCGATCTCCGACGACGAGATCGAGCGTCGCCGCAACCTCGCCGTGGGATCCGACATCGCCACCCTCATCTACACCTCCGGCTCGACCGGTCGCCCCAAGGGCTGCGTGCTGACGCACAGCAACTTCGTCGAGCTCTCACGCAACTCCGCCAAGGCGCTCGACGCGGTCGTGCAGACGCCCGGCGCCTCGACGCTGCTGTTCATCACGACGGCCCACGTGTTCGCGCGGTTCATCTCGATCCTCGACATCCACGCCGGCGTGCGCACCGGCCACCAGCCCGACACCCGACAGCTCCTGCCGGCGCTGGGGTCGTTCAAGCCCACCTTCCTGCTGGCGGTCCCCCGCGTGTTCGAGAAGGTGTACAACTCGGCCGAGCAGAAGGCCGAGGCCGGCGGCAAGGGCAAGATCTTCCGCGCAGCCGCCGACGTCGCGATCGAGCACTCCAAGCTGCTCGAAGAGGGCAAGAAGATCCCCTTCGGGATGAAGCTCAAGTTCGCCCTGTTCAACAAGCTCGTCTACGGAAAGCTCCGCGCGGCGATGGGCGGCAACGTCGTGTACGCCGTCTCGGGATCGGCGCCGCTGGGCTCGCGACTCGGGCACTTCTTCCACAGTCTCGGCGTCGTGATCCTCGAGGGCTACGGCCTCACCGAGACGACCGCTCCGGCGACGGTGAACCTGGCGGACAAGTCGAAGATCGGCACGGTCGGCCCCGCGCTGCCCGGGGTGGGGGTGCGCCTCGGCGACGACGGTGAGATCGAGGTCCGAGGCGTCAACGTCTTCAAGGAGTACTGGAACAACCCCGAGGCCACGGCCGAGGCGTTCAGCGACGGGGGCTGGTTCCGCACGGGCGACATCGGCAGCTTCGACTCCGAGGGGTTCCTGACCATCACGGGTCGCAAGAAGGAGATCATCGTCACCGCCGGCGGCAAGAACGTCGCCCCGGCGGCGTTGGAGGACCCGATCCGTGCGAACCCGATCATCGGTCAGGTCGTCGTCGTCGGCGACCAGCGGCCGTTCATCTCCGCGCTCATCACGCTCGACCCCGAGATGCTGCCGACCTGGCTCGCGAACAACGGCCTCGATGCGAAGATGTCGCTCGCCGATGCCGCGAAGAACGATGCCGTGCGCGCCGAGGTGCAGCGCGCGGTGGATGCCGCCAACGCGCACGTGTCACGCGCCGAGTCGATCCGCAAGTTCACGATCCTCGACACCGAGTGGACGGAGGCATCGGGACACCTGACCCCGAAGCTGTCCATCAAGCGCAACGTGATCATGAAGGACTTCGCCGACGACATCTCGGCGATCTACGACGAGCCGGTCTCGACCACGAACGTCGCCATCGGCGGCTGATGACGATACGACGAAGGCCCCGCGCCGACGGGGCCTTCGTCGTCTCCCGACCGGTGGGCCGAGCGGATCAGAACCAGGGGCTCTCGCGCACCTCGCGCATCGCCCTCTTGCGCGTCTCGGGCTCGAGGCGCGACAGGAACAGCGTGCCGTCGAGGTGATCGGTCTCGTGCTGAAGAGCCTGCGCGAGGAGGCCCTCGCCCTCGAGCACCACGGCGTTGCCGTCGAGATCGATCCCTTCGACGCGCGCCCAGGGGTGCCGCGGCGCATCGTGCCACAGGCCGGGAACCGAGAGGCAGCCCTCCCCCGTCGGCACAGGCTCGCCGCGCACCTCGGTCAGCACCGGATTGATCACGTAGCCGATGTCGCCGTCGACGTTGTAGCTGAACGCGCGCAGCGCGACGCCGATCTGCGGAGCGGCCACACCGGCGCGACCGGGCAGCTCGACCGTGTCGACCAGGTCGGCCACGAGCGCACGGATGCCGTCGTCGATGCGCTCGACCGGAGCGCAGACCGTGCGCAGGACGGGATCGCCGAAGATGCGGATCTCACGCACCGTCATCAGGCGCCCCTGGCCCGCAGGCCCTCGACGAGGAGAGCGGCGAGCTCGCGCGCGGCGACGCGCGTCTCAGGCTGGAGGTTGGCGAAGACGATGGTCCCCCCACCGGCGATCTGCGGGTCGTACGGCATCCGCACGACGCTGCGCGCCCGGGTCGCGAAGTGCGACTGCAGCTCGTTCAGGCGGACCAGAGGGGCGCCTGGCGTCGACTGGTTCAACACGACGATCGCCTCCCTGGCCTGTTCCGCATAGCCGTTGGTCTCCAGCCACGTGAGGGTCTCCGAGGCCAGACGGGCCTCGTCGACGCTCAGCCCCGAGACGATGACGATCTGATCGGCGAGATCGAGCGTCGCCGACATGACGGAGTGCACGATCCCGGTTCCCGTGTCGGTCAGCACGAGCGAGTAGTAGTGCGCGGCCACGTCGGCGACATCGCGATAGTCGCTGTCGCTGAACGCCTCGGCGATACGCGGGTCGGCGTCCGAGGCGAGGACGTCGAGGCGCGTCGCGTCGCGCGCCACGATCGCCGAGATGTCGTGGTATCCGCGTACGTCGTCGTGGATGCGGACGAGATCGCGCACCGAGCGGCTGTGGTGCGGGCGGACGATGCGCTCGGCGAGGGTGCCGCGGTCGGGATTGGCGTCGACGGCGATCACCCGGTCGTCGCGCGCATCGGCGAGAGCCATGCCCAGCAGAGCGGTGATGGTCGTCTTCCCGACGCCTCCCTTGCGGGAGAGCACGGGAACGAATCGCGCCCCTCCCGGGAGCGGCGCGGCGATCCGCGCCGAGAGCGCCTTCCGCTCGCGGGCGCGTCGGCCGTCGCCGATGTTGATGCGGCGACCCGAGACCGTGTAGAGGAGATGACTCCACGCCCCTTCGGGTTCGGGCTTGGCCACGCGATGCGGGTCCAGCAGGCGATCGGCCGTGAGCAGATCGGCCGACTCGCGCGAAGACTCCCCCAGATCGTCCAGCCGCTTGGAGGCCAGCGTCACGTCGGCGCGCGACGCGGCCGGGGCGGGCTGCGGCACCACGGATTTCTGCTCTCGTCGGGTCACGGGCTCGGTCTCCTTCTCGACGGATGCGCGCGCGGCCGCGGCGGCGACCGCTGCGCGGGCGGCTCGAGCGTCGGCATCCGCGCGCGCGAGCAGTCGGCCGGCGGCCGCCGACGACACCGCGGTGACCTCGGGAGCGCCGGCGGCGTCCGCCCCGCTCCCGGCATCCGCCCTGCTCCCGGCAACCGACGCAGCGTCGACCTGCGGCACGGTCGCGGCCTGGGGCTCGGCCGCGACCTCCGGCCCCGCGCCGCCCTCCGGCTCGTCGATGACATGGGCATCTTCGGCGGCGTCCGAAGGAGTGTCAGCTGCGTCGTGCTCCGCACTGCGGGGCGCGGCATCCGCGTCGATCAGCTCGGCGTCGACGACCTCGTCGGTCGATGCGGTGGCGGCGACCGGCGCCTCGATCACGATGCGATCGGTGAACAGCGGGGGCTCCGACGGGGCGGGCACGACCGTCACCGGGTCATCGATGAGGAGGTCTCCGACGACCTCGCCCTCGACGACGCCGTCATCGGCCAGGTCGTCGTCGTCATCTTTCGGGAGGGTCACACTCACCTGCGCGGTGCCGCCGAGGATGCCGATCCCGGCCGTGTCGACGGACGCGGCTTCGTCCAGCACTCCCGTGGGTTCGTCCTCGGGATCTGCGGTGTTCTTCGGGGTCACGGTGTCGCTCCAAGCCTTCGCGGACCTCGGGGGCGCACACGGTGCGCGGGCCTCGCCCGCACAAGATTAGTGCGCGGGGCGGATCACGACCAAAAGATCACCGGCATCCACCTGCTGGGTCTGCGAGATCGCATGGCGCTCGATCACCCCGTCGACGGGAGCGGTGATGGCGGCTTCCATCTTCATCGCCTCGATGGAGGCGACCGGCTCGCCCGCCCGGACCGCGGCTCCCACCTCCGCCTTCAGCGTGACGACGCCGGAGAAGGGCGCGGCGACCTGACCGGGAACGGAGGTGTCGGCCTTCTCGACCTCCATCGCGTCCACCACGATCGAGCGGTCTCGCACGAACACGGGACGAAGCTGGCCGTTGAGCGTCGTCATCACCGTGCGCATGCCCTTGTCGTCGGCGTCGCCGATGGCCTCGAGTCCGACGAAGAGCTGCACGCCGCGGTCGATCTCGACCAGGTGCTCCTGGCCCGGCACCAGTCCGTAGAGGTAGTCGCTCGTGTCGAGCACCGACAGGTCGCCGAACAGCTCCCGGCGCTCGGCGAACTCCTTCGTCGGAACGGGGAACAGCAGGCGGTTGAGCCTCGCACGTCGCTCCGCGCTCGTTCCCGCGAGGGCCGCCTCGTCGTCGGCGGAGAGCTCGGTGAGACCCGTGCGCACCGAGCGACCCGCGAGGACCTTGGAGCGGAACGGCTCCGGCCATCCGCCCGGCAGATCGCCGAGCTCGCCCGCCATGAAGCCGACCACCGAGTCGGGCACGTCGTACTTCTCCGGATGCGCCTCGAAGTCGGCAGGATCTGCCCGCACCGCGGCCAGATGGAGCGCGAGATCGCCGACGACCTTCGACGACGGCGTCACCTTCGGCACGCGACCGAGGATGCGGTCGGCGGCGGCGTACATGTCCTCGATGAGCTCGAAGTCGTCGGCGAGACCGAGCGCCTTGGCCTGCTGGCGCAGGTTGGAGAGCTGCCCACCCGGGATCTCGTGGTGGTAGACCCGGCCCGTCGGTCCGGGCAGCCCCGACTCGAACGGCCCGTACTGCCGGCGCACGGCCTCCCAGTAGGGTTCGAGGTCGGAGACCGCGTCGAGGGAGATTCCGCTGTCGCGATCCGTGTGGGCGAGCGCCGCGACGAGCGACGAGAGCGACGGCTGGCTGGTCGTGCCGGAGAGCGGGGCCGACGCGGCGTCGACGGCATCGACGCCGGCAGCGCTGGCCGCCAGCAGCGTCGCCAACTGGCCGCCGGGGGTGTCGTGCGTGTGCAGGTGCACGGGCAGGTCGAACCGCTCCCGCAGTGCGGAGACCAGCTTCGCGGCCGCCGCCGGCCGGAGCAGCCCCGCCATGTCCTTGATCGCGATGATGTGAGCGCCGGCATCGACGATCTGCTCGGCGAGGCGGAGGTAGTAGTCGAGGGTGTAGAGGCTCTCGCTCGGGTCGAGCAGGTCGCCCGTGTAGCACAGCGCGACCTCGGCGATCGCGGTTCCCGTGTCGCGCACCGCGGCGATCGCGGGACGCATCTGCTCGACGTCGTTGAGCGCGTCGAAGATGCGGAAGATGTCGACGCCGCCGGATGCCGCCTCGGCGACGAACGCGTCGGTGACGGCCGTCGGGTACGGCGTGTAGCCGACGGTGTTGCGTCCGCGCAGCAGCATCTGGATGGCGATGTTCGGCAGCGCCGCGCGCAGCTTGTCGAGCCGCTCCCACGGGTCCTCGCCCAGGAACCGCAGCGCCACGTCGTAGGTCGCGCCTCCCCACGCCTCGACCGAGAGCAGTCCGGGCGTCAGTCGCGCGAGATAGGGGGCCGCCGCGACGAGGTCCTTGGTGCGCACGCGCGTCGCGAGCAGCGACTGGTGCGCGTCGCGGAACGTGGTCTCGGTGATCGCCAGGGCCGTCTGTTCGCGCAGGCTGCGGGCGAAGCCCTCGGGTCCGAGTTCGAGGAGCCGTTGCCGCGATCCGGCGAGCGGTTCGGCCGAGAGGTCGACGGCGGGAAGCTTGGTGACCGGATCGGCGACGCCGGGGTGCTCGCCGTTCGGCTTGTTGACCGTGACGTCGACCAGCCAGTTCAGCAGCTTCGTCCCCCGATCCTTCGAGGCTCGGCCTCGCAGGAGCTCAGGGCGCTCGTCGATGAACGAGGTGCTGACGTCGCCGGCGATGAAGGCCTCGTCGTCGAGCAGCGCCTGCAGGAACGGGATGTTCGTCGACACGCCGCGGATGCGGAACTCGGCCAGGCCTCGGCGCGCACGCGCGACGGCGGCCGGGAAGTCGCGGCCGCGGCAGGTCATCTTCGCCAGCATCGAGTCGAAGTGCGGGCTGATCTGCGCCCCCTGGTGCACCGTTCCGCCGTCGAGCCGGATGCCGGCACCGCCGGGCGAGCGATAGGTCGTGATCTTGCCGGTGTCGGGTCGGAACCCCTGGGTGGGATCCTCCGTGGTGATCCGGCACTGGAGCGCGGCTCCCCGCAGGTGCAGGTTCTCCTGCCGCAGACCGAGCTCGGCCAGCCCCTGCCCCGAGGCGATCCGCATCTGGGTCTGCACGAGGTCGACGTCGGTCACCTCTTCGGTCACGGTGTGCTCGACCTGGATGCGCGGATTCATCTCGATGAACACGACCTCGCCCGCGCGCTCTCCCGCGGTCTCGAGCAGGAATTCGACCGTTCCGGCGTTCTCGTACCCGATCGATCGGGCGAAGGCGACCGCATAGCCGTGGAGGGCGGTTCGGATGCTGTCGTCGAGGTGGGGCGCCGGAGCGATCTCGACCACCTTCTGATGGCGGCGCTGCACCGAGCAGTCGCGCTCGAAGAGGTGCACCGTCTCACCGCTCTTGTCGGCGAGGATCTGCACCTCGATGTGCCGGGGACGCACGACCGCCTGCTCGAGGAACATCCGCGGGTCGCCGAAGGCGCTGGCCGCCTCCCGCATCGCCTCCGCGAGGGCGGGCGCGAGCTCGCCCGGCGTCTCGACGCGACGCATGCCGCGTCCGCCGCCGCCGGCGACCGCCTTGGCGAAGAGCGGGAATCCGATCTCCTGCGACTGGGCGACGAGGGCGTCGACGTCGTCCGACGCCTCGGTCGAACGCAGCACAGGGACGCCGGCCTCGATCGCGTGCCGCTTCGCCTCGACCTTGTTGCCGGCCATCTCCAGGACCTTCGCGGGCGGCCCGATGAACACGATCCCGTTCGCGGCGGCCTTCTCGGCCAGCTCCGGGTTCTCCGAGAGGAATCCGTAGCCCGGGTAGATCGCATCCGCTCCGGACTCGCGGGCGATGCGGATGATCTCGTCGACGTCGAGGTAGGCCCGGACGGGGTGGCCGCGTTCGCCGATCTCATAGGCCTCGTCGGCCTTCAGCCGATGCACCGATCCCCGGTCCTCGTAGGGGAACACCGCGACCGTGCGGGCTCCCACCTCGTATGCCGCTCGGAAGGCCCGGATCGCGATCTCGCCACGGTTGGCCACAAGGATCTTCTGGAACATGCTCACCTCTGAGAGCTCGATGCACGTCGTTTTGGCGTGCAGGGGCGGGGCTGAGTGTCCCCTCAGCCTAGGGGAAGGTAACGTGGAGTCCGTGCACGTACTCAGCGTCAGCTCTCTCAAGGGGGGCGTCGGCAAGACGACCGTGACACTCGGGCTGGCCTCCGCGGCCTTCGCCCGTGGCGTCCGGACCCTCGTCGTCGACCTCGACCCCCAGTCCGACGTCTCCACCGGAATGGACATCCAGGTGGCCGGCCGGCTCAACATCGCCGACGTCCTCGCGAACCCGAAGGAGAAGGTCGTCCGCCAGGCGATCACGTCGAGCGGATGGGCCAAGGTGCACCCCGGAACCATCGACGTCCTCATCGGCAGCCCCTCCGCCATCAACTTCGACGGCCCGCATCCCAGCGTCCGCGACGTCTGGAAGCTCGAAGAGGCCCTGGCCGCCGTCGAGGCGGACTACGACCTCGTGCTCGTCGACTGCGCGCCCTCGCTGAACGCGCTGACCCGCACCGCCTGGGCTGCGAGCGACCGTGTGATGGTCGTCACCGAGCCCGGTCTGTTCTCGGTCGCCGCCGCCGACCGCGCGCTACGTGCCATCGAGGAGATCCGCCGTGGTCTGTCCCCGCGCCTCCAGCCGCTCGGGATCGTCGTGAACCGGGTGCGGCCGCAGTCGATCGAGCATCAGTTCCGCATCAAAGAGCTGCGCGACATGTTCGGGCCGCTCGTCCTGTCCCCTCAGCTCCCCGAGCGCACGTCTCTGCAGCAGGCGCAGGGCGCCGCGAAGCCGTTGCACATCTGGCCGGGCGACTCCGCGCAGGAGCTCGCCGCCGACTTCGATCAGCTGCTCGACCGGATCATCCGCACCGGACGCATCGCCCTGCCCGAGAACGCCTGACGCTTCGACAGGCTCAGCGACCCAAGGGGCCCTGAGCCTGTCGAAGGGGTCCCTGAGTCTGTCGAAGGGGTCCCTGAGTCTGTCGAAGGGGTCCCTGAGTCTGTCGAAGGGGTCCCTGAGTTCAGGCGGTGCGCTTGGCCCGACGGGCCGACAGCTCGTCGACGGGGTCGGGCGCGGTGGGGTCGAACGCCACGAGCGTCGATTCGACCTCGCGCAGGACCTTGCCCACGGCGATGCCGAAGACGCCCTGGCCGCGGCTGACGAGGTCGATGACCTCGTCGTTCGAGGTGCACAGGTACACCGAGGCGCCGTCGCTCATCAGCGTGGTCCCGGCGAGGTCGCGGATGCCGGCGCGACGCAGTTCGTCGACCGCCGTGCGGATCTGCTGGAGGGAGATGCCGGTGTCGAGCAGGCTCTTGACGAGCTTCAGCACGAGGATGTCGCGGAAGCCGTAGAGCCGCTGCGAGCCGGAGCCGCTCGCCCCTCGGACGGTCGGCTCGACGAGCTCGGTGCGCGCCCAGTAGTCCAGCTGCCGGTACGTGATGCCGGCGGCGCGAGCGGCGACGGCTCCGCGGTAACCGACTTCGTCGTCCATGGCCGGCAGACCGTCGGTGAAGAGGAGTTCGGGCACGAACCGCGGGTCGCCTGCGAGCTCATCCGCATTCATCTGAAATCCTCCCTGGAACGGTTATCTCCACGGTAGAGCAGTGCTCGGGCACCGGCAACGACATCCGAGCGACGCCGAAGGTGTGTCGCAATCAGTTCGTTACGAAAGCACGCGAGACAGCGCGTCCTTGACGAACAGCGCGCGGACCTCGTCGATCTTCGAGGCCAGCTCGGGGCCGAGCTCGCTGGCTTTCGCGCGCGACGCGGCATCCGTCCGTCGCAGCAGCGCCGACAGGGCCGACTCGATCAGCGCCACCTCGCGCTCCGCCCCCTGACGGAGTGCGCGCAGGTGCCGAGGCTCGATCCCGTGTCGATCGAGCGCGACCAGTCCGCGCAGCAGCGTGACGGTCGCCTCGGGATAGTTCTCCTGCGCGGTGATGATCCCCGTGCTGATCGCGTCGTTGAGCAGCTGCGGGCCGGCGCCGGCGGCGGTGAGCAGTTCGGCGCGTCGGTAGCGGCGCGGCGCCGGGGCGATCGACGGCGGCGGTGCGAGCGACGTGTCTCCGGCGGCGGCGTCGAGCTGCTCGCGGATGACGCTCAGGGGCAGATAGTGGTCGCGCTGCAGCGTGAGTCCCAGACGCAGGCGCTCGATGTCGGCCGCCGAGAACTTGCGATACCCCGACTCGGTGCGGGAGGGAGCGACGATGCCCTGCACCTCGAGGAACCGCAGCTTGCTGGAGGTGAGATCGGGGAACTCCGGGGTGAGTCGCGCGAGCACCTGACCGATACTCAACAGACCCGCGGACGCCGAGCGTTCGCGGGCAGGAGAGGCCGCCATCAGGCGTTCGCCGCCTGGCGGTCGTGCGGAGAGGCGAAGAAGTTCAGCCGGAACTTGCCGACGCGGAGCTCTGAGCCGTCGTCGAGCGCGCTGCGGTCGACGCGCTCGCCGTTCACGTAGGTGCCGTTGAGCGACCGCTGGTCGATGATCTCGAACGTCGTGCCGGTGCGGGTGATCTCGGCGTGCCGACGCGAGACGGTCACGTCGTCGAAGAAGATGTCGGCCTCGGGATGACGTCCGACCGTCGTGACGTCGGTGTCGAGCAGGTAGCGGGCACCGGCGAGAGCGCCGGACCGGACGAGCAGCAGAGCGGAGCCCGAGGGAAGGGCCGCGATGGCGGACTGCTCGACGTCGGTGAGCTCGACGCCGAACGGCACGAACGACAGATCGGAATCGTGTCCGAACGTCTGCGTCACGTCGTGCTTCTGCTCGCCAGAGCGGTGGATCGCGGCTTCTCCGGCCGGTCGGCTGTCGCTGTCAGTCACTGTGCCCTCCTGATGGTCCAGACTAACGGATGCCGGGCCGCCCGCGGGAGCCGCATCCGCACTCAGCCGTCACATACCGGGGATTCATAGGGTGGTCCTGTGAAGACCACAGCCCTGCGCCTCCCGCTCGCTCCCGTCGCCCTCGCCGCGGCGCTTCTCGCCGCCTTCCTGGTGCTGTTCCCCGCCCTGCCGGCATCCGCGCACGACTCCCTCACATCGTCGACGCCCGGCGCCGACGAACAGGTCGAGACCCTTCCCGACGAGCTGACCCTGACGTTCAGCGCCAAACTCATCGACGGCGAGGGCGCCACCGAGGTGGTCGTGCTCGATCCGGAGGGGAACGCGGTCACCGACGGGGCCGCCACGGTCGACGGCGCCATCGTCACCCAGCCGCTCGTCGGTTCGGGCCCGGCAGGCGAGTACCACGTGAAGTGGAAGGTCGTCTCGAGCGACGGGCACCCGACCTCCGACGAGTTCTTCTTCACCGTGACGGCGGGCACCGAGGCCGACGAGACCGAGCAGCCCAGCGCCGCCCCCACGACGTCCTCCCCCGAGGAGGAGGCGTCCACGGCGCCGGAGGCCACCACCGCGCCCGAGAGCGCCGAGACCTCGGGACCCGGCGCCTGGATCTGGGTCCTGTGGATCGGCGGCATCCTGGTCGTCGTCGCGCTGATCGTCTGGCTCTCCGTCCGGGGTCGCGGCGCCGCCGCGGCCGGCTCCGACGATCCCGCGGAGCGATAGGCTGGAGCCATGCCTCATTACGACGTCGTCATCCTCGGTGCAGGTCCTGGTGGATACGTCGCTGCGGTCCGCAGCGCGCAGCTCGGCCTGTCGACCGCCATCATCGAAGAGAAGTACTGGGGCGGTGTGTGCCTCAACGTCGGCTGCATCCCCTCCAAGGCGCTGCTGAAGAACGCCGAACTGGCCCACACGCTGAACCACAAGGCCGACTTCTTCGGCATCTCGGGCGACTTCACGATCGACTACGGCAAGGCGTTCGACCGCAGCCGCGTCGTCGCCGACGGCCGGGTCAAGGGCATCCATTTCCTGATGAAGAAGAACAAGGTGACCGAGTACGACGGTCGGGGCACCTTCACCGGCCCGAAGGCCATCTCGGTGG
The DNA here is from genome assembly GCF_047246685.1 of Microbacterium martis. Taxonomy (NCBI): domain Bacteria; kingdom Bacillati; phylum Actinomycetota; class Actinomycetes; order Micrococcales; family Microbacteriaceae; genus Microbacterium; species Microbacterium martis. Next base: position 1,585,045 of record NZ_JBFOKT010000001.1, read on the forward strand.
CGAAGGCGGACGGCTCCACCGAAGAGGTCACGTTCGACAACGTCATCATCGCCACCGGCTCGAAGGTGCGCCTCCTCCCCGGAGTGCAGCTGAGCGACAACGTCGTGACCTACGAGGAGCAGATCCTCTCCCGCGAGCTCCCGAAGTCCATCGTGATCGTCGGCGCCGGCGCCATCGGCATGGAGTTCGCGTACGTGATGACGAACTACGGCGTCAAGGTCACCATCATCGAGTTCCTCGACCGCGCACTTCCCAACGAAGACGCCGACGTGTCGAAGGAGATCACGAAGCAGTACAAGAACTACGGCGTCGACATCCTCACCTCCACCAAGGTCGAGTCGGTCGTCGACAACGGCTCGTCGGTGACGGTCACGTACACCGGCAAGGACGGCCAGCAGTCGTCGATCGAGGCCGACAAGGTGCTCATGTCGGTCGGCTTCGCCCCCAACGTCGAGGGCTTCGGCCTCGACAAGACGGGCGTGAAGCTGACCGAGCGCGGCGCGATCGACATCGACGACCACATGCGCACGAACGTCGAGGGCATCTACGCCATCGGAGACGTCACGGCCAAGCTGCAGCTCGCCCACGTGGCCGAGGCGCAGGGTGTCGTCGCCGCCGAGACGATCGGCAAGGCCGAGACCCAGACTCTCGGGGACTACCGGATGATGCCGCGTGCGACGTTCTGCTCGCCGCAGGTCGCGTCGTTCGGCCTCACCGAGCAGCAGGCGAAGGACGAGGGCCGCGAGATCAAAGTCGCGACGTTCCCGTTCATGGCGAACGGCAAGGCGCACGGACTGGGCGAACCCGTCGGATTCGTCAAGCTCATCGCCGATGCCGAGCACCTCGAGCTCATCGGGGCCCACATGATCGGGCCCGACGTCTCGGAGCTCCTCCCGGAGCTCACCCTCGCGCAGAAGTGGGACCTCACGGCTCTCGAGCTGGCGCGCAACGTGCACACGCACCCGACGCTGTCGGAGGCGCTGCAGGAGGGCTTCCACGGTCTCGCGGGCCACATGATCAACTTCTGAGTCGACACCCCGTCGCACGATTCGGCCCCGGCCCCCGAGGGGTGCCGGGGCCGTCGTGCGTCACAGACCCTTCATCGTGATGAGCCCGGCCGACCACGACCGCAGCGGTCGCGACCCCATGGCTCGCATGACGATCTCTCTCGGCATGACGACGGCGGGTGCGGCCGGGGCGCCCATCGACATGTAGAAGGCCGTGCGCCGCTGCGCCGCCCGCGTCGACCGCCCGACCTTCCGGGCGTATCGGCCGAGGTCGGGCATCGGTCCGGGAACGGAGTGCGCGAGCTCGGCCGCGAGGCGCGCGGCATCCGTCCAGCCCAGGTTCATGCCCTGTCCGCCGATCGGGCTGATCTCGTGGGCGGCGTCGCCGAGCAGCACGATCCGGCCGCGCTGCAGACGTCGGGCCGCGTGCTGCGCGGCGACGAACACCGAGGGGCGGTCGTCGTCCGACACCCCGGGACGGATGCCGGTGCGCTCCTCGACCGCTGCCCGGAAGGCCGCCCCGGTACCGAGCGGCGCGTCGGCGCCCTGCCGCACGACCCAGCGACGCCGCCCTCCGGGAAGGGGGAACGACTCGACGAGGCCGCCCGGTTCGCAGTGCAGCACCGCGCGGTCTCCGGGCTCCGGGTCCGCGACATCGACCATCGCGTACGTCGCCCGTCGTCCGCGGCGCCGCCATCCGAACCCCATCTCCGCCCGGAGTCGGCTGTGCACGCCGTCGGCCACGACCACGCAGGAGGCCGTGAGCTCCCGCGGCCCGTCGGCTGCGGCGACGACGACACGCACCTCGCCGCCGTCGTCATGGATCGTCTGCACGTCGTGCCCGGGACGCAGCGCGCCCGGGGCCAGCGCGTGCAGCCGAGCTCGGAGAAGGGCGTCGGTGCGAGGCTGCGGCATGATCAGCACCGGGCGATCGGGAGTGAACTCGAGCGACGCCAGCGTTCTGCGTCTGCTGCGCACCTCGCCGCCACGGAGATGCAGCGCCTCGGCCCGGATCTGCGCGCCGATGCCCGCCGCGTCGAGCGCATCGAGACCCGGTCGGTGGATGCCGATCGCCCGCGTGCGCGGGTCGCGCTGGTGCCGTCGCTCGCATGCCGCCACCCGCAGGCCCTCCTGCGACAGCAGACACGCCAGCATCAGGCCGACCGGTCCGGCTCCGACGATCACGACGTCATGGTCGGGCACGGCGGTCCTCCCACCGCAGCTCCAGCCGGGCGGGAACTCCCCTGCGGACCGTCCATCCCGGTGGCACGGCCGCGCGCAGCTCGGCGGGGGTGTAGGAGCGTCGGATGCTGAGCAGACCGTCTTCCCGGATGAACGAATCCGCCAGGAGCGAGCGCGAGATCGGCCACGTGACCGCCGCGAACGATCCGTAGGCGATCCGGCTGCGGGAGATGTCGTGATGGGAGGCGAGGCCTCCGGGCGCGAGCAGCCGGCGGGAGTCGTCGAGCACCGTGCGCAGCTCGGACTCGTCGAGGTGATGCAGCACGTGATTCGACAGCACGACGTCGAACTTCTCCCCCGCATCGGCCAGCTCGGTCGTCAGGGCCCGACGGTAGCGGACACCCGCTCCACGGTCATGCGCAGACGCCCAGCGGATGGCCCGCTCGTCGGCGTCGAGAGCCGTGATCTCGGCGACGATGCTGTCGTGACGCAGACGGCCGGCGATCAGGCGGCAGAGGTCGGCGCCGCCCGCCCCGATGTCGAGGATGCGCAGCGGCCGGGCGCCGACGGCGCGCGGTCGGATGTCTCGCCGATAGATGAGACCGGGGCGGGAGACCACGGCGTTCACCAGGCCGAAGCGGCCGTAGGTGCGCGCCAGCATCCGCTCGTCCGCCCGCGGGTCGTCCATCAGCTCGCGGATGTCGACGTCGCGAACCGAGAGGTCTGGTCTCATGACTCCGCGGCGACCACGGTCATCAGCGCGCTCTCGGCGGTCAACCCCGGTCCGAACGCCATCGCCGCGACCCGATCGCCGGCGTCTGCGCCTTCCTCCTCGAGGATCCGCTTCAGGACGAAGAGCACCGTGGCGCTGGACATGTTCCCGAACTCGCGCAGCACCTCGCGAGCCGGATGCAGCTGGAGGTCGCTGAGATGCATCTTCTCCTGAACGCGATCCAGGATGCTGCGCCCGCCCGGATGGATGGCCCAGTGCGCCACCGCGCTTCCGACCCGATGGTCCTCGAACGCGGCGGCCAGGTCGTCTTCCGGGGCGTACAGCGGGCGAAGAGCGTCGATGATCGTCTCGCCGATGATCTGCGGCACGGTCGTCGCGAGGATCATCTCGAATCCGGTGTCGCCGATCGTCCAGGCCATGGCCTTCTCGCCCTCCGGCGCGATCGCGGTGTGGAAGCGGTCGAGGCGCAGGGCGGTCGCACCGGCGGGCAGCGCCCTGGCGGTGACGATGCCCGCCGCCGCCCCGTCGGCGAACAGCGAGGAAGCGACGATGGTGTCGGGGTCTTCGGACGACCGGAGATGCAGTGTGCAGAGCTCGACGCTGACGACGAGGACGACCGCGTTCTCGTCTGCGGCACAGAACTGGCTCGCCGCCCGCAGGGCGGGCATCGAGGCGTAGCAGCCCATGAAGCCGAGGTGGTAGCGCTGCACGCTGTCGGACAACCCGAGTGCCCGCACGATCTCGTACTCGGGCCCGGGAGCATGGAATCCGGTGCACGAGACGGTGATCACATGGGTCACGTCGGCGGCGTCGATGTCGGGGTCGGCGTCGAGAGCGCGTCGAGCCACCTCGACGAAGAGACGCGCCGCCTCACGGGTGTAGACGTCGTTGCGCAGCTTCGTGCCCGGGGCGAGGAGCTCTCCGGAGCGGCGGTCGAAGAAGACGGGCTCATCCACGTCGGTGTCGAGGGAGAGCTCCTGGATCACCGTGTGCCGGGTGTCGATGCCGGAGACGTTGAACGACGTGGCCACGATCCGCTGGGCCAGGCGCCCGATGTCGGGCTGCTGGGCGAAGACGTCGCGCACCTCGTCCTGGTGGAGGACGGTGTCGGGGACGATCGTCTGCAGCGATCGAAGCACAGGCGGTCGGCTCATGGTGTCACTCAAGCACGCGCGACGCGGTGGCGCGAAGGGGTTGCATGCGGCGGCGGTCTCCGTCTAAAGGCCGAGCGCACGGGCGAGCTTGGACTCCGACGCGGAACGGCGCCCGCCGACGGCTTCGACCGCCTGGTCGACCGCGGCGAAGAACGCGGATCGTTCCGCCTCGTCGGTCGGCGCGGCCGGTCCGAGCTCCATCTCCCATTCACGCCATTCCCGCTGATCACCCCGGCGCAGATCGGTGGCGCGCACGTGATCGTCGACGAATTCGGCCACCACTCCGGCGGGGCCCGTCAGCAGGTAGGCGGTGCGATCGTTCTCGATGCGGGCGAGGGGCGCGAGCGGCTCGGTCGTCCACTCCGAGAGCGCCGAGGAGACGGCGTCGGGAAGCTCGTCCCCGTCGGTGAGGGGCCAGCCCAGCTCGAGGCGGCCGTCGCCCTGTCGCGGGCCCTTCACATGCCACCCCGCGTCGGGCCCTCCCGCGCGTCGGCGCAGCGCCACGCCCGCGCGCCCGAGGGCACCGTCGGCGGTGTCGAGGTAGCGGGCGTCCAGCGACCGGGACTCGCCCGTCGAGACCGCATCGACACCGGGGATGCCCCGCCAGTCCGGCAGGGGCGTGTCGGCATCGACGTCGTACTTGCGCTCGACCTCGACGGTGCGCGACGGCTCAGTCATCTTCGAGCGTGAGGTCCTCGAGGGCTTCGTCGAACCAGTAGTCGATCTCGGTGGGGCCGTCTTCGGGGCCGGTGTTCTGCGGTTCGCCGCGGCGGTTGTACACCACCTGCGTCTCGCTGTAGGGGACGATCAGCTTGTCGTCCGCATCGCCGAGGGGGATGATCTGCCCGTCGAGCGGGCCGCCGTGGAGTCGTGCGAGTGCCATGCGTTCAGAGTAGTCCGTGTATCGGACAGGGGCGCGGGATCGCCTCGCGCCGGTCATGCGACGAGGACTCCGAGGAGGGCGCCGACGATCATCCAGGGGCCGAAGGCGATGCGCGTCGCGCCGTCCGCCCGCCGCAGCAGGATGAGCACGAGGGCGTAGAGCGAGCCCAGCACGAAGGCGGATGCCGCACCGACGGCGAGCGACGGCCATCCGTGCCAGCCCAGCACCAGCCCGATGACGGCGGCGAGCTTGACGTCGCCGCCGCCCATGCCCGAGCGGCTGATCAGCCGCAGCACGGCGTAGAAGCCGCCGAGGAGCAGCATCCCGATGAGGGCGCGGATCAGCGCGTCGCTCCGTCCCGTCGCGAGGGCGTCGATCGCGATCACCACGAGAAGCGCTGCCAGGGTCGGCAGCACGATCCGGTTCGGGAGGCGGTGGGTGCGGGCATCGATCACGACCAGCCATCCGCCGATGCCGAGCAGGGCGACGTGCACGAGCGTCACGAGCAGGAGGCGGGGGTCCATCCCGGCAGGTTAGGAGATCGGCGAGGCCTCGAGGCGGCGGGTGTGGATAACTCCGAGGTTGCAGAGGGCGATGTCCGATGTGCGAACTATCGTCGTTTCTGCACTTGCGTTATTCGTACATAGATTCGAGGATGGATGCATGGGGATCGGGCTCGACGCGGTGACCGCGCTCTCTCCGACCAGCGACACCCGCGCCGGAGAGGTGCTGCGGCTGCGCCGCGAGATCAGCAGGATGCAGCGCCGTCGCAGCGAGCACGCGCTGCTCCCCCTCGACCCCGCGTTCGGCGCTCTGCTGCCGGAGGAGGGATTGCAGACCGGCACCGCTTACACCGTATCCCCCTCACCGAGTCTGGTGCTCGCCCTGCTCAGCGCGGCCTCTCGGAAGGGGCACTGGTGCGCGGTGGTCGGCATGCCGACGCTCGGCGTCGAGGCCGCCGCCGCCTTCGGCATCGACCTGTCCCGACTGATCCTCGTCCCCGAACCCGGTGATCGCTGGCTCGCGGCGACCTCCGCGCTGGCCGAGGTCGTCCCCCTGATCGCGGTGAGCCCCCTCTCCCGTGTGCGGGATGCCGATGTCTCGCGCCTCAGCGCTCGGCTGCGCGACCGGGGGTGCACGCTGCTGGTCACCGAATCCCCCGCCGCGGGCTCGGCATCGGGGGCATCGTCGGCCGGGAGATGGCCGCAGAGCGAAGGCTCCATCCGCCTGCATGATCCGCACTGGCACGGACTCGGGGCGGGGTGGGGGCTGCTCTCCGACTGCACGGTGACGGTCACCGCCCTGACCCGGCACAGCCCTCGACCGTCGAGCGTGCGCGTGCAGCTGCCCGGCGGGCACGGCGCTCTCGAGGCCGCCGCGGCCGAGCTCACCGTCCTGCCCTCGCTCACCGAGAGCGCTGCGCCGGGCAGGTCCGCACCGCAGCCGGAGACCCCCTCCGAGCTCCTGCACTGGGCGGAGGCCGGATGAACGCCCCGCTCCGCGTCCTCGTGCTGTGGTTCCCCGACTGGCCGCTGCGGGCGGCACTCGGGGGGCCGCCGCCGCATCCCCCCACCGCCCTGGTGCAGGCGAACACCGTCGTCGCCTGCACGGCCTCGGCCCGAGAGCACGGCGTGCGCACCGGTCAGCGCCGCCGGGAGGCTCAGGGACACCTCTCGTCGCTGCGGGTGCTCCCCCACGACCCGGCCCGCGACGAACGCGCCTTCCTGCCCGTGCTGCAGCTCATCGAGAAGCACGCCCCCGGGACCACCCTGCTGCGTCCGGGCCTCGCGATCCTCCGCGCCCGCGGCATCTCCCGCTATCACGGCGGCGAGGCCGAGGCCGCCGGAGCACTCGCGACCATGCTGGCCGAGACGGGTCTGCCCGAGGTGCGCATCGGCGTCGCCGACGGGCTCTTCACCGCCGAGATCGCCGCCCGCGGCCCCCAGGCCTGCACGGTCGTACCACCGGGCGGCTCGCAGGAGTTCCTCGCCCCCTTCCCGGTGCAGGTGCTGCGGGACGAGCAGATCACCGGACTGCTCGTCCGCCTCGGCGTGCGCACCCTCGGCGAGTTCACCGCGCTCGCACCGCTCGACGTGCGCGACCGCTTCGGCGATCACGGCGCCCGTCTCCAGGCGCTCGCCGCCGGCGCCGACTCCCGCCCGCTGACCCCCCGTCCGCCCGACCCCGAGCTCATGCGGAGCATCGAGTTCGAGGCCCCCCTGGCGGGAGCCGATCAGGTGGCCTTCGCCGTGCGGCAGACCGCGGATGCCGTGCTGCTCGCTCTCGGCGACGCCTCGGTCGTGTGCACGGAGGTGAGGATCGATCTGACCGACGACGACGGGAAGGTGTACTCGCGCACCTGGCTGCATCCGACGTGCTTCGACGCCTCCGACCTGGTCGATCGTGTGCGGTGGCAGCTGGAGGCGCTGGCCGCGCAGACGGCGAAGGAGCCCGTCGACGAGGCTCGGGCGTTCGGCGGGATCGTGGCGGTGCGCATCGTTCCGGCCGCCGTCGACGACGCCGCCCATCACCAGCCGGGCCTCTTCGGCTCGGGAACCGACGAGCGACTGCATCACGCCGTGTCGCGCGTGCAGACCATGCTGGGGCATCAGGGGGTGGTCACGGCCGCCCTGTCGGGGGGACGATGGCTCGCCGACCGTCAGGTGCTCACGCCGTGGGGCGAGCGCGCCGTCCCCCCGCGCGACCCGCGCTCTCCGTGGCCCGGCAGCCTGCCCGATCCGCTCCCGGCCGAGGTCTTCCTGCCGCCCCGGCCCATCGGGGTGCTCGATGCCGACGGAGCGCTGCTCAGCATCGACGAGCGCGGCGCCCTCTCGCACGAGCCCGCCCGCATCGACGGTGTCGCCGTGCAGGCGTGGGCGGGTCCCTGGCCCGTCCACGAACGCCGCTGGGCCTCCGACGGAGGCCGACGAGGGCACCGGCTCCAGATCGTCGACGACCTCGATCGGGCGTGGCTGGTCTTCCGCGCGGGCGAGCGCTGGTGGGCCGAGGGGAGGTACCGCTGATGGGCTGGCACAACCCGCCCCAGACCTGGGATGAGCTGGAGCGCACCCTGAGCGGCGAGGAACCGGCTCCGCGGCAGGGCGTCGAACCTCCCGGCACGCGTCCCGACCCCGGTCCGGTGAGCCGGCGACGGCAGCGCACGCCTGTCACCGGCATCCAGCGGCCGGTCGATGCGGTGCCCTATGCCGAGCTGCACGCGCACTCGTCGTACTCGTTCCTCGACGGGGCCTCCTCGCCGGAGGATCTGCTCGCCGAAGCCGAGCGGCTCGGACTCACCGCCCTCGCCCTCACCGACCACGACGGCTTCTACGGAGCGGCGCGCTTCGCCGATCAGGCCGAACTCATGAAGCTCGAGCTGCAGACGGTCTACGGCGCCGAGCTGTCCCTCGACCTGCCCGCCCCGCAGCAGGGCAGCCCCGATCCCACGGGCGACCATCTGCTGGTCATCGCCCGCGGGATGGAGGGCTATCACCGCCTCTCGGGCGCGATCACCGCCGCACAGCTGCGTGGGGGCGAGAAGGGCCGACCGGTGTACGACATCGACGAGCTGTCGGCGCGCGCCGGCGGTCACTGGACGATCCTGACCGGATGCCGCAAGGGCGCCGTGCGCCGCGGCCTCGAGGCCGGTGATGCCGCCACCCCGCTCCGGCGACTCGTCGACCTGTTCGGAGCCGACCACGTCGCCGTCGAGCTCTTCGATCATGGCGACCCGCAGGACACCAGGCGCAACGACGCTTTGGCCGACCTCGCCCAGCGGATGCGACTGCCCGTCGTCGCGACGAACAACGTGCACTACGCCAGCCCTGCCCAGGCGCCCCTCGCCGAGGCGGTCGCCGCCGTCCGCGCCGTGCGCAGCATGGACGAGCTCGACGGCTGGCTGCCCTCGCACGGCGGAGCACACCTGCGCAGCGGGGCCGAGATGACGGCCCGTTTCCAGCGCCACCCCGGCGCCATCTCGTACGGCCTCGACCTGGCCGCGGCATCCGCCTTCCCCCTCCGCCTCGCCCGCCCGGCGCTGCCGAAGCAGAAGGTGCCAGACGGACACACCCCGATGAGCTGGCTGCGACGCCTGGTGTGGGAGGCCGTGCCCGCGAAGTACCCGCGGTTGACCGACGACGAGCATCGCCGCATCGAGCGCGAACTCGACGTCATCGAGGAGAAGGACTTCCCCGGATACTTCCTCATCGTGCACGGCATCGTCGCCGAGGCCCGGCGGCGCGGCATCCTCTGTCAGGGCCGGGGCTCCGCGGCGGCGAGCGCGGTCTGCTATCTGCTCGGCATCACCGCCGTCGACCCGATCCTCTACGGACTCCCCTTCGAGCGGTTCCTCGCCACCACCCGCACGGAGGAGCCCGACATCGATGTGGACTTCGACTCCCGCCGCCGCGAGGAGATCATCCAGTGGGTGTACGACGAGTACGGGCGGGAGCGTGCCGCGCAGGTGGCGAACGTCATCCAGTACCGTCCGAAGAACGCGGTGCGCGACATGGCCAGGGCGCTCGGCCACTCGCCCGGCCAGCAGGACGCCTGGTCGCGGCAGGTCGACGGGTGGAGCAGCGGCCTGGAGCCGGCCGAAGGGCATGACATCCCCGAGAACGTGCTCTCCTATGCGAGCGAGCTGCTGAAGGCACCCCGCCATCTGGGCATCCACTCCGGCGGCATGGTGCTCACCGCGCGTCCGGTCGGCGAGGTCGTTCCGGTCGAGCACGCCCGCATGGAGAATCGCACGGTGATCCAGTGGGACAAGGACGACGCGGCCTTCATGGGTCTGGTGAAGTTCGATCTGCTGGGTCTCGGGATGCTGGCCGCTCTGCAGCACTGCTTCGACATGATCCGCGAGGCCACGGGCGAGAAGTGGACTCTCGAGACGCTGCCCAAGGAGGAGCCCGGCGTCTACGACATGCTGTGCCGCGCCGATTCGATCGGAGTGTTCCAGGTCGAGTCCCGTGCGCAGATCGGCCTGCTCCCCCGCCTGCAGCCGCGACGCTTCTACGATCTCACCATCCAGATCGCCCTGATCCGTCCCGGCCCCATCCAGGGCGGGGCGGTGCATCCGTTCGTCCGGCGCAAGATGGCGAAGGACCGGCTCGACGAGGAGAACAGGGAGCGGGTCGCCCGCGGCGAAGCGCCTCTGGACTTTCCGATCCCCTATCCGCACAGCGATCTCGTGCCGATCCTGAAGCGCACTCTGGGCATCCCCATCTTCCAGGAGCAGCTGATCCAGATGGCCACGGCGGTCGGCGACTGCACGGCCGACGAGGCCGACCTGCTGCGCCGGGCCATGGGATCCAAGCGCGGCCTGGAGAAGATCGACCGAGTGCGCGAGAAGCTGTACGCGGGGATGGCCAGGCGCGGACTCGACGCCGAGGCGTCGGATCGCATCTATGCGCAGATCCAGGCGTTCGCGAACTTCGGGTTCGCCGAGTCGCATTCCCTGTCGTTCGCCCTGCTCGTCTACGCCAGCTCCTGGCTGAAGCTGCACTACCCCGCGGCCTTCCTCGCCGGACTCCTGCGGTCGCAGCCGATGGGCTTCTACTCCGCCGGGACCCTGACCGCAGATGCCCGGCGCCATGGGGTCGAGGTGCGACGCCCCGATCTGCATGCCTCGGGCGCGACCGAGACCCTCGAGCCGGTGACCGCGTCCGGGGAGCGGCGTCCCACCGGGAGGGACGAGTGCCTGGCCACCCCGCAGCCGCCGACGCTCCGCTTCGACAGGGATGCCCCCGATGAGTCGGCCTCGCATCGGCGAGACGGCGGCTTCGCGGTGAGACTGGGGCTCAGCGGCATCCGCGGCATCGGCGTGCCGATGGCGGAGAGGATCGTCGCCGAGCGCGAGGCGCACGGCCCTTATCGCGATCTGCACGACCTCGTGCGGCGCACGGATGCCACCGCCGCTCAGCTCGAGGCGCTCGCCACCGCCGGAGCGTTCGCCTGCCTCGGCTTGGAGCGGCGTGAGGCGATCTGGCTCGCGGGTGCCGCGGCAGACGACCGGTCGCGCTTCCTGCCCGGCACCACGGTCGCGGTGCAGCCGCCGCTGTTCGCCGACCAGACGAGCTACGAGCGGCTCTCGGCCGACCTGTGGGCGACCGGTGTGTCGACCGACGACCATCCGATGGCGCATTTCCGCGAGGCGCTGCGCGACCGCCGCGTCCTGACCGCCGACGATCTGCGCCGGCACGAGTCCGGCCGTCGCATCGAGGTCGCCGGTCTCGTCACGCACCGACAACGCCCCGCGACCGCGTCGGGGATCACCTTCATGAACCTCGAAGACGAGAGCGGGCTGGTGAACGTCGTCTGCTCGACCGGCGTCTGGAACCGCTATCGACGGGTCGCCCGCGACTCGCCCGCCCTCATCGTCCGCGGCATCCTGGAACGATCGGACGAGGGCGTCGTCAACGTGCTCGCCGATGCCTTCGAAGACCTCCGGACCGGCCTCACGCATCGATCCCGGGACTTCCGATGATGATCGAGCTGCCCTGGCGACGCTCGCCGATCCGTCCGCCGCCGAGCTCACCCTGGCGACGCTCGCCGATCCGTCCGCCGCCGAGCTCACCTGCCGCCGACTTCGCCGCCGACCGGGGGCGGACTCTCACCAGAAGCGTTCCGGCTCCTCCATCGGCGGGCGATCCGTGCCGCCCCAGCGGTCGGCCTCCGCCTTCGCCGCATCCGCCGCGGCGTCGGCGTCGCGCAGCGCGCCCTTCGCCCCCGCACCGGGGCCGATCGGATCGATGCGCAGCACTGTGCGGACGGCTCCCCCGCCGGTCATCGTCACGGCGCACTCGAGCACCCGACCGATCCAGCGCTCCGACTCGCCCCGAACCGCGTCGGATCGCCGGTAGCGGATGCCGGTGTCGAGGTCGACCAGCATGACCGCGATCGCCTCTCCGGTGAGCGGGTCGACGAGCTCGGTCACCTCGACCCGATGCCCCGGAGCGACGGCGACGGGAGCCGGGAATACGAGTGATCTGTCCATGCCTCCACCTTAGGAAGGCCGTCCACCAAGACAACCGGGATCGCCCGGGAAAGTTTTTCGTAACTTTCTTTGTCCCCCAAATGGTGGACAAGCCGAAATAGGGATATTCTGCTTCCGTAGCGGGGGCTACGCGGCTGGGAAAGGGGACTCAGCCGAAGAGAGCAGCGATGACTTCGCCGCCTCCCCAACCGTCCGGGAAGGACGGTGAGCCCTCTCGACGACACCGTCTGGGGCCGGGTCGCTCGGGAGGGCCGCACCTCCGTCGATGATGCTCGTCGATCGGTGTCGGCGCGGGCCGACACATCGGGTCGGCCGACGATGCTCGTCGATCGGTGTCGGCGCCGGCCGGCACCGTCAGGTGCGCGGGCGATCCTCGTCGAGCGGCACCTCGGCCCGCTGGTCGGCGAGATCCGCCGCATCCGCCTCCGCGTCGTCCCGCAGAGGCGGCGGCGTGGTGGCGTCGACCTCGGGATCCTGCTCCACGTCACGCTCCTGCTCCTGCCGGTCGGCCTCGGGCTTCTCCTGGTCGATGCCGTTGCTTCCGATCCGGTCGCTGTCGAAGGACATGACCTCTCCTCTCATCCGGGAACGAGATCCAGGATGCGTGCGCTACGGCGCATCCTCCAGGGGCTTGACGCCACCGGGCTCTCCGCAGCTGGCAGTACACCTAGCGGGTGCCGCGCGCCCGGTCAACGTGCTGGTCACCCTGCTGCGGCTTTCCGTAGCGTGCCGGGATGAGCACGACCGGCAGCGATCACAGGGGCACGGCCCGCGTCGGCGTGTCCGGCTGGCGCTATGCCCGGTGGCGCGGCGACTTCTACCCGCCGAAGCTACCGCAGCGTCAGGAGCTGGAGTACATCGGTCAGCAGTTCTCCACCGTCGAGCTCAACGGCTCGTTCTACTCCCTGCAGCGGCCCGAGAGCTATCGCCGCTGGCGGGCGAGCGTGCCCGACGACTTCCTCTTCGCCGTCAAGGGATCACGCTACATCTCGCACATGCTGCGGCTGCAGAACGTCGAGACCGCGCTCGCCAACTTCTTCGCGTCGGGTGTCCTCGCTCTGGGCGCGCAGCTCGGTCCGATCCTCTGGCAGCTCCCCGAACGGCAGGCGTTCGATCCGGTCGTGCTGCAGGGCTTCCTGCAGTCCCTCCCCCGGACCACGGGAGAGGCGGCCGCCCTGGCGCGAGGCCACGACGCGCGTCTCGACGGGCGCGCCTGGGTCGACATCGAAGCCGACCTGCCGATCCGCTACGCCCTGGAGCCCCGGTCCGACACCTTCCACGACGAGCGCTGCGTGCGGCTCCTGCACGACCACGGCGTCGCCCTCGCCGTCGCCGACACCGCGGGCCGATGGCCGCTGTTCGACACCCTCACGTCCGACTTCGTCTACGTGCGACTGCACGGCGCCGAGGTCCTCTATCACAGCGGCTACACCCCCGAACAGTTGGCGGACTGGGAGGCGCGGATCACCGGCTGGACGACGCCGGATACCGCCCATGCGCACGGCCGCGACGTGTACGTGTACTTCGACAACGACGCGCGCGGACACGCTCCGCACGACGCCGCGGCACTGGCCGCCCTCGTCGAGCGCCCGCGCTGATCCCCGACGGCGCCCACTCCGGGACGGATCACCCGGGACGGATCGCCCCGCGACGGATCGAGCCGGACGGATCGCGCCGGATCACTCGGGACGGATCACGCGGAACTCCGTCGTGACGATCACCTCGTCGTCGGAGAGGTCCCAGCCGTCGTCGGAGAGATGCACTCGGATCTGCGGGGTGATCGACGCCCAGTACTCCCGGTGCACGGCGTTCCAGCGCTCCGGCTCCAGGTGCTCGAGCGCCGTCACCTCGCCGTCGACATCACCGAGCCGTCGCTGTGCGACCCGCTCGAACAGGATCGTCGCCAGGGGCTCGTCGTCGGAGTCGAGCAGCACGCGGGTCTCGCCGGGACGCGGGACGGTGTCGCCCAAGGCCCCGTAGGCGACCAGGAGCGTCGTCGAACTCGTCTTGCGCCCCGAGACGACCGCCTCGTTGAGGGCGTCCCGCACCTCGCCCGGCGCGCCGAACACGAGCGGGCGGGAAGCTTTCCCCGTCGTGGGCAGCCCCCCGACGATCGCGTCGACCATCGCCATCGTGCGCCGGTTCTCGTCGGCGCTGCGATCGGGCACCGTTCGTCCGTCACCGTCGTCGAGCTCTTCGGTGGCGAACGAGCGGATCTCGTCGACGAAACCGCGCAGGACGAGGTCCTGCGCGGCGCCGGACATCGTGCTGATCGACGGGGTGAAGACCGAACGCTGCTCGGCCGATCGGCCCCAATCGGCACCGTCGGGACTGCGTCGGTGCACCACCAGCTCACGCGTATCCGACAGCGTCGCGGTTCCCTCGGTGCCGATGACCGTCACGATGTCGACCTCGCTCGTGTGGCCGGGGCTGTTCGTCAGGTGCAGGACGCCGATCGCCCCCGAGCGGAGACGCGCTGTCACGATCACGGTGTAGGCATCGGCGTTCCCCGACAGCGCGACGTCGACGTGGGCGACGTCGCCCAGCAGGAAGCGCACGAGGTCGACGTGATGGATGGCCGCGAGACGCACGAAGTCCGCGGGCGTGGGGGCGAACGCCGCGGCATCCGCGCCGAAGCGCACATCGAACGACAGCACGTCGCCGACCACGCCGCTCTCGAGGTCGGCACGGAGGCGGAGCACAGCCGGAGCGAATCGCTTCATGAAGGCTGCGCGCAGCACGACTCCGCGGCTCTCCGCCAGCGCCGCCAGGGCCCGAGCCTCAGCCTCGTCGCGGCCGAGCGGCTTCTCGGCCAGCACGTGCACACCGGCGCCCACCAGTTCGCGCACGATGGCGGGCTGATCGGCCGGCTGAGCACAGACGATCACCCGATCGGGACGCGAGGTGGCTGCCAGAAGCTCGTCCACGCTGCCGAATGCTCGGCTTCGGCCGAACCCCGCGCGCGCCAGGGCGGTGGCCGATCGACCGGCGTCACGACTCGCCAGCGCGACGATGTCGACGCCTCCGATCGCGGCGGCGGGCAGCAGATTGGTCTGCGCATGGAATCCGGTTCCGATGAATCCGACAGGGTGCATGAGATCTGGCCTTTCCGAGGAGGGAGACGAGCGAGGCGGAGGGCGGCGGCGGATGCCGGCGCAGCGGAGATCCGCCGCCCCGGCATCCACCGTGCAGAATCCGCTCAGTCCAGGAGCGATGAGGGCGACTCGACCACGATGTCACCGTCGATGATGGCCTGCGTGATGGCATCGAGCTCGTTCTGCAGCTCCGGATCGACATCGTCGGCGAAATCATGGAACGGCGCGATGCCCACTCCGCCGTTCTCGAGCGTGCCGACGAACGGCTCGTTCGAGAACGTCCCGTCATCAGCGGCCGTGACGGCCTCGGCGACACCGACCTTGACGCCCTTGAGGACCGATGTCAGGAAGAGGTCCTTCAACTCGGTCGCCGTCTCGTAGTTGTCGGAGTCCACCCCCACGAGGGCGATGTCCTTGCCGGCATCTCGGATCGCTTCTCCCGCGGAGAGGAAGATCGGTCCTCCGACGGCCATGATGACGTCGGCCCCCTGGTCGATAAGCCCCTGCGCGGCCGTCTTCGACTCGACCCCCGCGGCGAATCCGCCGGTGAACGAGCCGGTCTGCGCCTCGACGTTCCAACCGACGACCTCGACCGAGGCCGACTTCTCCTGGTTGTAGTGATCGACGCCCTCCGCGAAGCCGTCCATGAAGATCGTCACCGACGGGATCTGCATGCCGCCGTAGGTGCCGACCACACCGCTCTTCGAATGGCTCGCCGCCGCGTAACCGGCGAGGAACGCCGCCTCCGACGTCTCGAAGACGATCGGCTTGACGTTGGGCAGATCGATGGAGTTGTCGTCGCTGATGGCGAACATCGTGTCGGGACTCGCCTCGGCCGCGGCTCGGGTGGCGTCGGCGAGGAGGTAGCCCGCCGACACGATGATGTCGCAACCCTGCGACAGCAGGCTCTGGACGTTCGGGGTGTAGTCGGCATCCGACGTCGATTCCACCGTGATGGCTTCGACCTTCAGCTCTGCGGCGGCCTCGGTCACGCCCTCGTACCCCGCCTGGTTGAACGACTTGTCGTCGAAGCCGCCGGCGTCGCCGACCAGGCACGGGCGGAATCCGTCACCGCTCCCCGGTCCTGCGGCGCTGCCGGGTGGTGGAGGGGTGGCGCAACCGGCCAGGACGACGGCGGCAGCGGCGACAGCGACGGCGCTGACGCGAAGACGGGAACGGACGGTGGTCATGGTGTTCTCCTTCGTTGATGGTTCGGATAGTTCCCGCTGCCGAGGCCTCGGGTCAGATCTCGTGGGCGTGCGGGATGGATCGGGCGGCGCCTGCGCGGCCGACGGTGATCGCCGCGGCACGACCCGCCTGCCGCATCGCTTCAGCGATCGGTCGCCCCTCGGCCAGACCGGCCGCGAGGTACCCCACATAGGTGTCGCCCGCCGCCGTGGTGTCGACGACGGTCACGGCGTCCCCCGCGACACGGACGGTCTCCTCCCCGAGCACCGATCCGGACGCTCCGAGGGTGACCAGCATCCGATCACCCAGGTCGGCGACCGTACCCCCACCGGCAGCGGCGAGAGCCGAGCGGAGATCAGCACACTCGTGTTCGTTCGCGACGACGAGGTCGACGTCGGCGAGCAGCGAGAGCACGCCGGCATGGAAGGGCGCGATGTTGACGACGGTGTACGCCCCGCGCGTCCGGGCCGTGCGCACGGCCGCGCGGGCGGCGTCGAGACCTGTCTCCAGCTGGCACAGCACGACGTCTCCGGGCCGGGCATCGTCGAGTCCGGCCCGCACCTCGTCGGCATCGAGCGCGCCGTTGGCACCGGCCTCGACGACGATGCTGTTGCGACCGTCGTCGTCGACGAGGACGAACGCCCGTCCGCTCGCCACATGCGGCACGGAGCGGAGCCGGTCGGCCGCGATGCCGTCGTCGGAGAGTGCGCGGCGCAGTCGGTCACCGGGGTCGTCGTCTCCGACGGCGCCGATGAACCGGACCGGAACGCCGGAGCGCGCGGCCGCGACCGCCTGATTCGCGCCCTTCCCTCCGAGGCCCGTTTCCACCGAGTCGGCGGAAACGGTCTCCCCCGGCTCCGGCAGGCGCTCCATGCGCAGACGCAGATCCTCGTTCACGCTCCCGACGACGTACACGATGTTGCCCATGACCGCCGCCTCACCGACTCGCATAGGGAAGCCCGGCCGCGGCGGGACCGCGCACCCGTCCGACCAGGCCCGCGACAGCGACGATGGTGACGACGTACGGGAGCATCAGCATGAAGTCGCTCGGAACCGGCGATCCGATGATGCCCAGCACGTACTGCAGGCTCGTGGCGAACCCGAACAGCAGCGCGGCGAGCGTCGCACGGATGGGGTCCCAGCGACCGAAGATGACCGCGGCCAGGGCGATGTATCCGGCGCCTGCCGTCATCTCCTTGTTGAAGGCGCCCACCGACCCCAGGGTGAAGTAGGCGCCGCCGAGTCCGGCGATCGCTCCGGCGAGCGAGACGTTCCAGAAACGGGTCGCCGAGACGCGGATGCCGACGGTGTCGGCGGCCTGCGGGTGCTCGCCCACCGCTCGCATCCGCAGACCCCACCGCGTGCGGAACATCGCGAAGGCGACCACGGCCACGGCCAGGTACATCAGGTACACCACGATCGTCTGCCGGAAGAGGGCGGGACCGATGAGGGGGATCTCGGACAGCAGCGGGACGTCGACCGCGGCGAAGCGCGGCGGTGAGTTGAGCGCCGGGTCGGCGGACAGCACCTGGGAGTAGAGGAAGGAGGTGAGCCCGATCACGAGCACGTTCAGGACGACTCCGACGATGACCTGGTCGACGACGTACGTGATCGCGAAGACGGCGAGCGTCAACGACACGATGACGCCGGCGGCGAGCGCGCCGATCAGGCCGACGATCGCGTCACCGGTGATCGACGCCAGAACGGCCGAGGCGAACGCGCCGGCGAGAAGCTGCCCTTCGATGGCGACGTTGATCACGCCGACCCGCTCGGAGATGACGCCGCTGAGGGCACCGAAGATCAGGGGAACCGACAGGCTTACCGCCCCGATCAGGAGACCGGGAACGGGGAGGACCTCGCCGGCGGCCGCCCACGCGAGGAACCCGAGGAGGAACACCAGCGAGAACAGGACGCCGAACCACAACCGTGTGCGGCCGTTCCGCACGACGATCAGCGTCGCGATCACCGCGAGGATGACCAGAAGGAGGGCCGTGACCAGTCCCGTCGCGCGCACGGGGACGATGACGTCGGGGATGCCGATCAGATCGGAGTCGGTCGAGAGCCGGAACGACGTCATGCCCTCGCGTCCGCCGATCACGAACAGGACCACCGCGGCCGCGGCGAAGACTCCGTAGGCGATCGGCGCCTTCCAACTGCGAGGCGCGTGAGCGACGGCGCTGTCGGTCGTCGTGTCGGACGGGCGCGTCAGCACCCGGGGTGCGAGGTCGTTCATGCGGACGCCGCCTTCCGTGTCGTGATGCGCGCGTGGCGGCGCGCGTGCAGCTGATCGGGCCGGGGCAGGCGGAACACCGCACGCACGAGCGGCGGAGCCGCGATGAACAGCACGATGAGCGACTGCACCACGAGCACGATGTCGATCGGGATGCCCTGCGCGGCCTGCATCGTGAACCCGCCCGCCTTGAACGCGCCGAAGAGGATGCCGGCCACGAAGACCCCCACCGGACGGGAGCGTCCGAGCAGCGCGACGGTGATCGCGTCGAATCCGATGCCCGCGTCGACTCCCGACGTGAATCCTGCCCGAGCCGGTCCGAGCACCTGCAGCACGCCGGCGAGACCGACCAGCGCGCCGGAGATGAGCATCGCCCAGACGTACATGTTCTTCACGTCGATTCCGGCGAAGCGGGCGGCGTTCGGATTGAGACCCACGGCTCGGAACTGGTATCCGAGGGACGACCGGCTCATCAGCCACCACACGACCACGGTCACGACGATGACGATCGGGAATCCCATGGTGACGCTGTAGCCGGGTCCGAAGAGCAGAGGCAGGGTCGCGGACTCGGCGAGGGGCGCCGACTTCGGATTGTTCGACCCCGGAGCCTGCAGCACGGGAGTGCGCAACAGGTACGAGACGAGATAGAAGGCGACGTAGTTCAGCATGATCGTCACGATCACCTCGTGCGCACCGGTGCGCGCTTTCAGGACTCCGGCCAGGGCCCCCCAGAGCGCACCGCCCGCGACGCCGACGATCATGGCGAGGGGCAGGTGCACCGCCGGCGGAAGATCGACCGTCACGGCCACCCAGCCGGCACAGGCGGCTGCGATCAGCATCTGGCCACGACCGCCGATGTTGAACAGACCCACCCGGAAGGCGAGGCCGACGCCCAGTCCGGCGACGATGAGGGGCGTCGCGAAGGCCAGGGTCTCGGTGAGCGGTCGGATCTGGAGAGTGAAGTCTCCCGCGGCGGGCTGGAAGACGGCTCCCTGGAACAGGGCGGTGTACGCGCCCGCCACCGCGGCCCAGGCCGCGCCGATGACGTCGCCCGGCCGGCCGAAGAAGTACGTCGACGCCTGCTGCACCGCGGGGTCGGTCACCGCGATCAGGATGCCGCCCGCCGCGAGCGCCAGCACGACGGCGAGGACGGAGATGGTGACGTTCCCGCCGATGATCTCGTTGAGGATCGCTCGAGCGCGTCGTGATTCCTCGGGGGGTGCCGTCGTGCCGACGTCGGCCGTCGACGCTTCCGTCGACGCTTCCGTCGACGTCGGGTTCACGGGGCGAGGAGGTCGCCGCGTCGATCTCTTCACTGGTTGCTCCCTTGCGTTGCGTCATGCGGCGTCAGGACCGCGCCTGCTTCGAGCGGCGTCTCGCCGGCCATCATCAGACCGAGCACCTCACGCGGCGTGTCTCCGGGTACGACACCGACGACGGCACCGCGGTACATGACCGCGATACGGTCGGCGAGCGCCAGCACTTCGTCGAGTTCGGTGGAGACCACGATGACCGCGGTCCCTTCGTCACGAGCCCGGACGATGCGCTTGTGCACGAACTCGATCGAGCCGACATCGATGCCGCGCGTCGGCTGCGCGGCCACGAAGAGCCGAAGGGGCCTGCTGAGCTCGCGCGCGAGGACGACCTTCTGCTGGTTGCCTCCGGACAGGCGTCCCACCGGCGTGTCGATCCCTTGAGATCTCACATCGAACTCGCGCGACTGCTCGCGCGCGAAATCCTGCAGGCGTCGGCGCTGCACGGTGGCGGCGCGGACGAAGGGGGGCCGGATCTGATCGAGCATGAGGTTCTCGGCGATGCTGAACTCGCCGACGAGCCCGTCCTCCTTGCGATCCTCGGGAACGAAGCCGACTCCGGCGCGCAGGATCTGCCGCACCGATCGACCGCGCAGGCGGCGGCCGTCGAGGCGGATGTCCCCGACGACCCGTTCCCGGACGCCGAGGAGCGCCTCCGCCAACTCGGTCTGCCCGTTCCCCTGCACGCCGGCGATCGCGAGGATCTCACCGGCACGCACCCGGAACGACACGTCGTCGACCACCGGGTGACCTGCGGCGTCGAACACCGTCAGACCGTCGACCACGAGCACGTCATCGCCTGGCTTCGCGGGCGATCTGCGCACGGTGAGCTCGACGGGCCTTCCCACCATGAGCGCCGCGAGCTCGGCGTTGCTCGAGTCGGGATCGGCCTCCCCGACGACCTTGCCCCGACGGATGATCGTGATGCGATCGGCGACCTCCCGCACTTCGCGGAGCTTGTGCGTGATGAACACGATCGAGGTGCCCGACTCGCGCAGCTGCCGCATGATCGCGATCAGCTCGTCGGTCTCCTGGGGAGTGAGCACGGCGGTGGGCTCGTCGAAGACCAGGATCCGCGCGTCGCGCGAGAGGGCTTTGATGATCTCGACCCGCTGCTGCACTCCCACGGGAAGGTCGCCCACGACGGCATCCGGGTCGAGGTCGAACCCGAATCGCGCGCTGATGTCACGCACGCGCTGACGCGCTTCCGCCAGGTCGAGGAGTCCTCCGGAGCGCGTGGGCTCATGTCCGAGCATGACGTTCTCCGCCACGGTGAAGACCGGAACGAGCATGAAGTGCTGGTGCACCATCCCGATGCCCGCCGACATCGCATCGCCGGGACCGGCGAAGTCCCTTTCGACATCGTCGATCAGGATCTCCCCCTCGTCGGCTCGGTACAGCCCGTAGAGGACGTTCATCAGGGTCGACTTCCCGGCACCGTTCTCGCCGAGGAGACAGTGGATCTCTCCGGGCTCGACGATGAGATCGATGTGATCGTTGGCGGTCAGCGGACCGAACCTCTTCGTGATTCCGCGTAGCTCGAGCTTCATTGCTTTCTCCTGTCGTGCCTCTCGGTCGAGGCTGCGGCTCATTCCTCCGGTGTGAGGAGACGATCGTCGAGGCGCTCCAGCGCATCGACGATCAGACCCCAGAAGCGCTCCTGGTCAAGATCGACCGCGGCGTGCGTGCGCGAGGCGTCATCGGCCGGCGCCCGCAGGTCGGCCACCGTCATGCCCACCGTCAGACCGTTGCCGAGCTCGACGTCGAGGGGAACGCCGACGGTGCGCACGATGCTGCGATCGATCACGCGTGCGACGGCGACCGGGTCGTGCACCGGCGGAGATGCGAAGTGCTGCGATTCCCGGTAGGCCTTCGCGAAGAACTCCAGCAGCTCGACCACGAACCGGGACGGCCCGTTCCCGATGGCCGTGATGCGTTCGATCACCTCGGGCGTCGCGAGCGCCTGGTGCGTGGCATCCAGACCCACCATGGTCACCGGCCAGTCGGCGTTGAAGACGATGTGCGCGGATTCGGGATCGACGATGATGTTGAACTCGCTCGTCGCCGACCAGTTGCCTCGATGGAGCGCTCCCCCCATCAGGACCACCTCGCGTACGCGGTCGGCGATCCGCGGCTCTCGGCGGACGGCGAGCGCGATGTTCGTCAGCGCACCGGTCGGCACGAGCGTCACCGACCCCACAGGCTCCGCCATGATCGTCTCGATGATGAGGTCGACCGCGTGTCGACCGTCGACCTCGCGCACCGACGGCGGCAGCTGGGGACCGTCCATCCCGGACTCTCCATGGATGTCGGGGGCGACCCGGGGCGCGCGCACCAGCGGCCGGTCGCACCCCGCCGCCACGGGGACCTCGGTCATCCCCGCGATGTCGGCGACCGCGAGGGCGTTGCGGGTGACCTTGTCCAGCGTCTGGTTTCCGGCCACCGTCGTCACGGCCAGCAGGTCGATCTCGGGATTCCCCTGGGCCAGGAGCATCGCGATGGCGTCGTCGTGGCCGGGGTCGCAGTCGAGGATGATCTTCGTCGTCACGCTGGTCAGCATATATGCAAATGAGGTTCACATGTGTATATGCATTCCGAATTCATATCGGTATGATCGGCTCCATGACCATTCCTGAACCTGCCCCGCATGACAACCTCCGCGTCGCCTGGATCCGCTCGCGCATGCAGCTCCTGGCCGACGTGCGCGACGAGCTGAGCCGCTCGCAGCCGTTCGCCGGCCACCGCATCGGCATGTCGCTGCACGTCGAGCCGAAGACCGCCGTGCTGGTCGAGACGCTCGCCGCCGGCGGTGCCGAGCTGGTCGGAACGGGGAACTTCGGGTCGACGCAGGACGACGTCGTCGACTATCTGAACTCGCTTCCGGGCATCACGATCCACGGTCGGCGAGACGACACCATCGAGCAGCACGAGGCCAACATCGCCGCGGTGCTCGACGGCGCTCCCGACATCATCCTCGACAACGGCGGCGATCTCGTCGCCGGACTCGTCGCCCGCGGAACGACCGACACCGTCATCGGCGGCACCGAGGAGACGACCAGCGGCGGCGATCGCCTGCGCTCGGAGCTCGACGGCGCGGTACCGTTCCCCGTCATCGTGATCAACGACAGCCTGCTGAAGGCGATCGGAGAGAACCGTCACGCGGTCGGCCAGTCGGCCGTCGAGAGCTTCATGCGCATCACCAACGCCATGGTGCCGGGGCGTCGCTTCGTCGTCTTCGGCTACGGATGGTGCGGCCGGGGCGTCGCCCAGTACCTGCGCGCGCTCGGCGGCCGGGTCGCCGTGGTCGACCCCGACGAGCTCAAGGCCTTCGAGGCGGCCTTCGACGGCTTCCGCGTCGGTCGGGCAGACGACTTCGCCGAGTGGGGCGACGTCTTCATCACGGCGACCGGACGCCCCGGCGTGCTGACGTACGACGTCATCGAACGGATGAAGGACGGCGCGATCGTGGGCAACGTCGGCCACTTCCCCTGGGAGATCGATGTCGCCGCTCTCCGCGCACGCGCGACGTCGACGACCGAGCTCGGCCCCGCGCTCGACCGCATCGACCTGCCGAACGGACGCCACGTCGTGCTGCTCGCCGACGGACGGATGTTCAACCTCGCCGGCAGCGAGCCGCGCGGCAACTCGATCGAGTCGATGGATCTCGGATTCCTGCTGCAGACGCTGTCGCTCGTGCGGGTGGTCACCGACCCGACCAGTCTCTCGCCGGGACCTCAGGGCGTTCCCGACGACATCGAGCGGACCATCGCACGGCGTATCCTGGCAGTTCTCGATTCCTCATCCTGACGACGGAGAGACCGCCTTGGTCGAACAGCAACCGGAGTACGCCGCGCCCGCAGTGGACAAGGCACTCGACATCCTCGAGACTCTCGCAGCCGCCGTCGGCGGCCTCAGCCAACTCGACATCGCCAAGGCGGTCTCCCGCTCCCCCGGCCAGATCTTCCGCGTGCTGCTGCGACTCGAGAAGCGCGGCTACGTCTACCGCGACGTGCAGAGCGGGCTGTACCAGCTCTCCATGCGGCTGTTCGACCTGGCCCATCGGCAAGAGCCCCTGCGCTCGCTGATCACCGCCGCGATCCCGGCGATGCGCCGGGTGGCCGAGTCCACGCGCCAGAGCTGCAACCTCGGCGTGATCGATCAGGGCGGCGTGCGCATCATCGCGCAGGTCGAGAGTCCCGACGACTTCGGCTTCCATGTGCGGGTCGGCGCGCTCTTCCCCCTCGACGGCACCCCCTCGGGTCACGTCCTGACCGCCTTCAGCTCGGTCGCCCAGACGCATGTCGACATCGACGAGGCCGTGCTGGCCGGCATCCGGCACGACCGCTCGCTCGTCCGCCCCGACTCCACGCAGCCGGGGATCACCGACATCGTGCATCCGATCCTGCGCAGCGGTGTCGACGAGGCGATCGCCGCCCTCACCGTCCCCTACATCGCGACCAGCTACAGCCGTGTCCCGGCCGACGACGTGTCGGCCGCGGCCGAACGCGGGGCACGCGAGATCGAGCGCGCGCTCGGCATCTGATCCTCCCCGCTCAGTGCCCGTCCGCGCGATGGCGCACGCGCCCGGCGACGATCGTCTCGACCACGCGCGCCTCGAGCAGCGCCGCCTCCCCCTCGACGAACGGGTCGGTGTCGAGCACGACGACATCGGCGGCGTACCCGGGCGCGATGCGTCCGCGCCAGGCGCCGTCGCCGACCGAGGCTGCGGCATCGCGTGTGCCGTGTCCGATCGCCGCGGTGAGCGGCAGCGCGAACTGCGGGTGGACGGCGGCCACCGAGCGGTCGAGCGCCGACGCCCGCGTCGAGGCGACGTACATGTTCGCCAGCGCCTCGTGGGGCGCGGTGGGCGCGTCGGTGGAGAACGCGAGAAGCGCACCGGCGGCCTCGTACTCGGGCCAGGCGAAGGCGCGCTCGACCCGTTCGTCGCCGAGCATCTCGGCCCAGTTCGCGAAGATGGCGGGATCGCTGTGCACGGGCTGCATCGACGCGGTCACGCCCAGGCGCGCCATGCGCTCCGCAGTGCCCGGAGCCGCATACTCCAGGTGCTCGATGCGATGGCGCCGCGGAAGTTCGCCGTTGAGGGCGATCGCGTTCTCGATGGCGTCCAGGGCGATCTCGCTCGCATGGTCGCCGATCGCGTGCTGGGCGACCTGAAGTCCGGCCGCGTCGGCCGCGGCGACCACCGGGTTCAGCAGCTCCACCGGCCAGATGGGTGCCGCGTTGCTGCCGTCGGCGTAGGGATGCCGCATCGCCGCGGTGCAGGCGTCGATCACGCCGTCGAGGACGAGCTTGATGCCGACCACCCGGAGCCAGGGCGACGAGGCGTCTCGCGCGAGTTCGGCGGCGCGCGCCACCTGTGCGAGGTTCTCGGCGTCGTCGCCGGTGTTGACGATGATCCAGTGCGCCGCGATGCGGATCGGCAGCTCTCCCCCGCGTCGCTCGAGGGCGCGTCGGAGTGCGGCGAGTCCGAACTCGTCGAACGCCATGTCGACCACCCCGGTGACCCCGGCGGCAGGGTAGGCGGAGAGCACGCGCTCGATGTCGGCATCGCGATCGGCATCGGTCGTCGTCGCATCCCGGTGAGCCCAGGCGAACTGCGTCGCGGCGGTCTCGAGCAGCAGACCGGTCGCGTCGCCCGCGGCATCCCGCTGGATATGACCGCCGATGGGGTCCGGGGTGTCGCGATCGATGCCGAGTTCGGTCAGGGCCGCCGTGTTCACCCAGCACGAGTGATAGTCGTTGGCGTCGAGGTACACCGGGATGTCGGCGACGACGGCGTCGATCATCGCGGCCACAGGCGCCCCGTCGGGCACGGAGTCGAACAGCCACCCGCGGCCCCGGATCACCGCGGCATCGGGCCGGCTCTCGCGGGCCGCGCGCAGTATCTGCTGGATCTCCTCCAGCGACCGTGACGCCGTGAGCGGCACCTGTCCGAGGGCCGCACCCATCATCAGCAGGTGGGTGTGGGCGTCGGTGAACCCGGGGAGCACGAGCCTGCCCTGCAGGTCGATCGTCTCGTCGGCGTGGAACGCGTCATCGTTCGATCCGACGAAGGCGATCGTCTCGCCGTCGATCGCGAACGCCTCGGCCCAGGCGGCGGCAGGATCGGGGTCGGCGGTGAAGACGTGTCCGTTGAGGTAGCGGGTGATCATGGCCGGCCGTCCTTTCCGAGCGGGGTGCGCAGCAGTCCGGCGTAGAGCACTGCGGCGACGAGCATACCGACGGGCACGGACAGGTCGATGAAGCCCGTCAGCTGGGCGACCGGGCCGCTCCACACGCTCGTCGAGAGGCACACCGCGGTCGCCAGGCCGCCGAGGAGGAGCGCGGCGATGCCGGGGATGCTCCACCCTCCCGAGTACCAGTAGCGCCCACCCGCACGGTTCACGAAGAGATCGGGTCCCTCGTAGTCGTAGCGGCGCAGGATCACGTCGACGACGAAGATCGCCATCGCGGGCCCCGACACCACGACGAGGAACTGCAGCATGAGGTTGGCGGCCTCGAGCAGGCTCGACGACAGCACGAGGTAGATCGTCAATGCCGTGCCGACCACCCCGACGATGATCGCGGCGGGGATGCGTCGCAGGCGGAAGCCGATGGCCTGCAGCGCCATGCTCGAGGTGTAGGCGGTCATCGCGTTGAGCGCGATCGTGTTGAGCACGACGCCGAGCACCAGCACGGGACCGAGCCAGGCCGGCAGCAGGTCGAGCAGGGCCACGTCGATCCCCGCCTCGAACGCTGCGCCGCTGAGTCCGGTGGCGAGCAGCACGCCGACGATGGTGAAGACGATGAACGGGAGGGCGCCGCCGAGCGCCGTCGCGGCGGCGATGTGCGACGGCTTGGTCTCGCGCGGCAGATAGCGGGCGATGTCGGGGCTGTTGATGAACGACAGCGGGGTGGAGGCGAGGATCGTGAAGCCGATGGAGACCGCCGACCACAGGCCGATGCCGCTGAGCGGTGCGGTCGGGGCGTACTGCCAGTCCACGGTCGGGAGGATGAATCCTGCGACAGCCAGGAAGATGACGAACAGCGCCGCTGCCATGTACGGATACACGCGGAGGATGAGTCCGTGGCCGAAGATGGCGACGAGGATCGTGATGGCGGCGACGACGAGCGTCACGACGATGGGGACCCACACCGGGTCGGCCAGGCCCGCTCGGCGCAGCAGATCGGCACCGAGGAACGACGAGGCGAGCCAGGTCAGCGAGAGGAACACCGCGCCGATGAACCAGCCGACGACGGCGACGAAGAGCCGGTTGCCGAGCACGCCGTACATCGCGCGGGTCACGACCGAACCCGATGTGCCGGATGCCGGTCCGCTCGCGGCGATGAGGCCGGGAAGCACCCACAGCAGCGAGGCGGCGACGATGACGGCGATCGCCTGCCAGACCTCGAGTCCGAGCAGGATCAGCGAGGCGCCGATGGTGAGGTTCAGGATGCTGACGCTCGGCGCCGCCCAGATCAGGAAGAGGTCACGCGCGCGGCCGTGTCGCTCGTCGTCGTCGATGAGTTCGATGCCGCGCGTCTCGGGGCGGGACGCGCTGTCGAGACCCTCGGCCTCGACGGGGTGGATCTGGGTCATGGAGTTCCTTCCGGATGAGCGTCATTGCTATTGGTCACATGCCCAATGGACTATTGGTCACTCATTCAATAGCATGGGCGTCGTGACGTCAAGCACTTCTTCGCCGCGAACGCGCAAACCCCGTGAGGAAAGACGCGAAGACATCCTGGCGAGCGCGGCGGCCATCGCGATCGACGAGGGGCTCGAGCGCATCACGCTGCGTGCGGTGGCCGCACGGCTCGGCGTGCGCCCCGGACTCATCACCCACTACTTCCCCGTGGCGGAAGACCTCGTCGCCGCCGCCTTCGCCCGCGCGGCGGTGCTCGAACGCGAACAGTTCTTCACCCGTGCGGGAACCCCCCTCGACCGGCTGGCACGATTCGTCGACCACATCGAGCGCGGGCGCTCGCTGGCGCTCGCCCGGCTGTGGTTGAACGCACGCCACCTCTCCCGGTTCAGCCCCTCGCTCGACGCCGAACTCCAGGAGCAGGACGCCCTCGACCGAGAGCGTCTCACGTCGATCATCGAGGAGGGCATCGCGCGCGGGGACTTCGCCGACGTGGATGCCGAGGCGGCCGGCATCCGCATCTTCATCGCGATCGACGGCGGCGGGTCGTACGTGAACGCGTCGGTTCCCTACGAGCACCCCGCCCACACCCGCGTCGTCGCCGACGTCGCCGAATGGGCCCTCGGCCTGCCGCCCGGCGTGCTGCGGGCCGCCATCGACGCGATCGGCGGACCCGACGCCCCGGATGTCGCCGATCGGGCGTAGGGTCTCGAACATGTGCGGACGTTTCGCGATGGACGAGAAGACGGATGAGCTCATCCAGCAGTACGTCGCCGAAGGCGGCAAGCCCGAGGAGTGGTGGAGCGAATGGAGCGGCTCGTACTCCATCGCCCCGACCGACGAGGCGCCGATCGTGCGCGACCGGGGCGAGGGTCGCATCCTCGAGCTCGTGCGATGGGACTGGCAGAAGCCGGCGAACCGCCCCAAGGGGCCGCCCATCATCAACGCGCGCATGGAGAAGCTGGCGACGGGCTTCTGGGCCCCGGCCTTCTCCGCTGCGCGCTGCATCGTCCCGATGCGCGGCTACTACGAATGGACGGGCGAGAAGGGCGACAAGACCCCGCACTTCCTCCACGGCGACGGGCTGCTCTCGGCCGCCGGCCTCACCTGGTCGATGGAGCTCGCGAACGGCGAACGGTCACGGTGCTTCGTCGTGATCACGCGGCAGGCTCGCGACGCGAGCGGCGAGGTGCACGATCGGATGCCGGCCTTCCTCACGTCCGACACCTGGGACTCCTGGCTCTCGCCCGAGAAGGTCGCGGGGCAGGCGAAGGTCGAGCTGCTCGCGATGCTCGACCACACCTCGGCCGACGTGGCGGCGACCATCCGAGAGCGGCTCGTCGATCGGAAGGTCAACAACTCCCGCGCGGTCGACCCGGCGGATGAGACGTTGATCGAGGCGGTGGACTGAGCGCCTGCGGTGCGGCCCGGTCCTACGCCCGTTCGTCGTCGGGCTCGTCGCGGGCCTCATCGACGAGCGTGATCCCGCCGGTGGAGTTCGCGGAATGCATGAGGTCTTCGATCCATCGCACGTTCAGCGGCGGCGTCTCGGGCTCGTCGAACGAGAAGCGCAGCGGGATCGACGGATGCAGCCAGATCGTGGAACGTCCGACGGGCTCACCGTCGCCGTGCTTCCACGACAGCGTGAAGCTCTCGTTCCGGCGCAGCTTCGTCGCGATGACGACCTTGAGGTGCGCGAGAGCCCGGTCATCGACGCGGATGGTATCGTCGTCGGCGCCGTATCGGATGCTGCCCATTGATGAACTCTATCCATCTATGGTGGCGAACCCGCTTGCCGGAGAGGACTGATCATGGATGACACCGAGTTCCCCCGCAGCCTGGGCAAGGTGGCCCCGCGCGAGTTGGCGGTCAACGGCATCACCCGCTACGAGCACTTGATCGAGCGGACCGAACGTGAACTGCTCGAAATTCACGGAGTCGGCCCCAAGGCGATCCGAATCCTCCGTGAGGGATTGGCGGCTCGCGGTCTGAGTCTGCGCGATGACTGATGCTGCCGTCGGAAGCCCGTGCAGCGATGCTCGGGCACAAGGACGCCACCGAAAGTCTGGACACTTACTCGCACCTCTGGCCGAGCCGTGCCGCCGAGGTCGACGCGCTCTCCGCCACGCTCGTCCGCGCGGCGTGACGACGCGGGTCCGCGCGATATGCATTGGGGCTTGGCGTCCTCGATCACCTCTTTCCGGGCACAGAAACAGCCCCGGAGATCCGCGTGTTTCCACGGTTCTCCGGGGCTTCCTGATGTGGTCGGGCTGACAGGATTTGAACCTGCGACCCCTTGACCCCCAGTCAAGTGCGCTACCAAGCTGCGCCACAGCCCGTTGATCCGCACTTCCGCGCGGGCAACTCCCCTATCTTAGCCTGACCCGACGGCGGTCCGCGAACCGGTCCGTTGCGGGTGTCGGATGCGGGGCGTAGCGTCCCGTGCATGCCGACGATCACGACCGAGGTGGCGACGACCGACCGCTGGGACGACCTTCAGCACGCCCTGACGGGAGGGGGCGACGGCGCGAGCTGTCAGTGCATCTGGCCGGTCCTCACCAACAAGGAATGGGAGGAGACGACGACGCCGCAGCGCACCGACATGCTGCGCGCGGAGATCGCGGAGGGACCGCCGCCTGGCATCATCGCCTACGTCGACGGCGAGGCGGCCGGGTGGATCCGCATCGGCCCCCGCACGAAACAGGCACGCCTCCCCCGCACTCGCCTGATCGCCGCCGCGACGACCGAGCCCTTCGACGACGAGTCGGTCTGGGCCGTCACCTGTTTCGTGGTGCGACGCGAGCACCGCGGCAAAGGACTCAACGCCGAGCTGCTGCGCGCCGCCGTCGACTACGCGACGAGATCGGGCGCACGGGTGATCGAGGGGTACCCCATCGACACGAGGGGCGAGAGGAAGAAGGCGAACAACCTGTTCCACGGGACTCTCCGCACCTTCCTCGCCGCCGGTTTCGAGCAGCAAGCCGATCCGCAGCCGGGCCGCACGCTCGTCCGCCTGCGCGTTCGATCGTGAGCAAGGGCGCGGGCACTCGTCGCCCTGAGCGCGACGCGATCTTCGCCGGTCCTACGATGAGGGGATGCGACGCCGCGCCCTTCCCGCACCGACGCTGTGCGCGTTCGCCCCGTTCGCGACGGTCTCGGCCGCTCATGTGATCCTCCTGGCAGTCGAAAGCCCGGTGGCCACGATCACGAAGCTGTTCCTGATGCCGCTGCTCGCGCTACCCCTGGCCGTGTCTCATCGCCGGTCTGCCCCACCGGCCGCGGTCGTCCTGCTCCTCGTCGCCCTCCTCTTCTCTTGGTTAGGAGACAGCGCGGGCACCGTGCTGCCGGGCGCTTTCGAGCTGCCCGTCATGCTGCTGTTCTTCGGTATGGCCCATCTGGCATACATCCTGCTCTTCTCACGTCATCTCGCCCGTCGTCGGATGCCGTGGTGGGCACTGATCTACGCCGCATGGTGGGTCGCGATGCTCGCTGTCGTCGGGCCTCACGCGGGCGGGCTCCTCCTCGGTGTCGCGATCTACGGACTCGTCCTCGGCGGCACAGCGGCGTTCTCGGCGCGATGCTCTCCGCTCGTCGCGGCAGGCGGTGCATTGTTCCTCACGAGTGACAGCATCCTCGCGTTGCGCCTGTTCCTTCCCGACGGGCTTCCCGCGTGGAGCGACCCGGCCGTGATGCTCACCTATACGCTCGGTCAGGGACTCATCGTGGCCGGCGCCCTGGCCGAACTGCAGCAGAGGAGCACGAGATGACGGATGCCGTGCGCATCGACAGCTGGCTCTGGGCGATCCGGGTGTACAAGACCCGCTCGGCCGCGACCACAGCATGCCGTGCGGGGCATGTGCGGGTCAACGGCGACAAGGTGAAGGCCGCCCAGACCGTGCGCGTGGGTGACGAGGTGCGCATTCGCATCGCCGGGTTCGATCGCATCGTCATCGTCCGACAGCTGCTGGTCAAGCGGGTCGGCGCACCGCTGGCTGCGCTCGCCTACGAGGATCGCACTCCGGCCCGCGAGCCGCAGGCGGCTCTGGGTCTGCGTGATCGAGGCGCCGGCCGGCCGACCAAGCGGGAGCGGCGCGACATCGATCGTCTGCGCGGCCGGAACGGGCCTCCGCCCACCTAGAATATCACCGACATTCGAACATCTGTTCTACCATGGTCGTATGGCGATTCCGACCGACCTCGACCTCGATCTCGAGGCGCGACGTCGAGTGCTCGACTCGTGGGTCGCGAAGCGCCGCGAGATCGCCGCACTCGAAGCCGCGGCGTCCGAGCTGCTGATGCAGCAGATCGCCATCCATGACGCCGACGTCGCAGCGAGCCCTCACCATCGCGATGCGATCTACCGATCGATGATCGCCGAGTTCTCGGCAGCCGCGCGCATACCGCGGGGTTCGATCGAGTTCGCGTTCACCGAAGCCCAGACGATGCAGACGACGCTTCCCTGCGTGCACGAGGCATTGGCCGCGGGGCGCGTCAGCATCGGTCACGTCCGCGAGATCGTGCGCGCCGCCGACGTCGTCGGCGAAGCTGTTCGCAACAAGAAGGTCGATCCCGAGGTCATGAAGCTCTACGAGGCCGCCGTACTCGTGTTCGCCGAGCACGAGACGGCCGCCCGTACGGGCGCTCACGCCAAGCAGGTCGCCGCCGCCCTGGTGGGCGAGACCGTCGTGGAACGCCACCGCCGGGCCGAGGGCGAACGGTGCGTGACGGTTCGCTCTGTCGGCGACGGCCTGTCCCTGCTCACAGCGGTTCTTCCCGAGTGGGCCGCCGCCGCGATCGTCGATCGGCTGGCGCAGATGACGCGTCAGGTCGTCCAGTCGCGCGATCACCGCGAGCCGGTGCTCGATCCGCGCACCGCCGACGAGAGCGGCGACTCCCTGTTCATCGACGACTTCGCACTCGACGACCCCGCCTTCGACCCCTACACCGCCACCATCGCCGGCGACGGCACCTTCGCCGTCGACCCCGAGGTCGAGCACGTCGGCGCCGATGAGCGCACATGGGATCAGGTGCAGGCCGATCTGTTCGCCGACATGCTCCTCACCGCCGACCCGAGTGCAGCCCAGGGCGAGGGGCTCGACCGCATCCAGGCGCGTGTTCAGGTCACGGTCGCCGCGACGACGCTCATCGGCGCCGATGATCGACCCGCCGAGCTCGACGGCCACGGACCGATCGACCCCGAGGTCGCGCGCCGTATCGCCGGCCGCAGCACCGGTTGGAGCCGGCTCTTCCTCGACGCGTCGGGAATGGTGACCTCCACCGACACCTACACGCCGACGGAGGCGATGCGCCGCTTCCTTCGCGCACGCGACCAGCACTGTCGGTTCCCCGGATGCCGGATGCCGGTGCACCGCTGCGACATCGATCACAATCACGACCATGCCCGCGGCGGTCGGACGAGCATCGACAACCTCAGTCACTTCTGCCGTTCGCACCACGTCCTGAAACATCCCGACGTTCCCGACGCGCATCGGTGGACGGCTCAGCAGCGACAGGATGGCACGATCACGTGGTTCAGTCCGCTGGGCCGTGCGTACCCCGATCGTGCATCGAGACGCGTGATGTTCGTCTGACACGGTCGCTCACGCTCACCGCGTGCACCCGTCTCCGCGCGCACCCGTCCCTGCCGCCTGCACCCCGGGATCTGCCGCGTGCAACCCCGGAACCGCGTGCGACCCCGGAACCGCGTCCGCCTCAGAACCGCGTCCGCCTCGGCACCGCGTGCGCCTCGGCACCGCATGCGCCTCGGCACCGCATGCGCCTCGGCACCGCATGCGCCTCGGCACCGCATGCGCCTCGGAACCGCATGCGCCTCGGCACCGCATGCGCCTCGGAGCCGCGGGGCAATCGAGAAGCGATTTCCTCAGCCGCGCTCCCGACGGCCGCCCTCGAGCAGCTCGAGAAGCCAGCCGGAGGGTCGCACCCGCGACGCGCCCACACGCTCGACCCGCTGCCGCAGCGCGCGATCGCTCGTCACCGCCAGCACCGGGCGTCCCGACGACACCCACCGGGCGACGTCGTCCACGATGGCGTCGTCGCCCTCGCCCTCGGCTCTCACGACGAGCACCGGGCTCGGTGCCGCCACGCCGTCGTCGATCGCGCGCGCCCGACCTTCGACGACCAGCGAGATCTGCGGGAACCACGCGTCTCCGGCCAGACCGAGTTCGTCGGCCGGAATCGACAGGCCCTCGAGCCTCGACCGCAGCCGAGCCGCAGCACCCGCGCGGTCCTTCCACCAGCCGTCGGGGACGGAGCCGACCACATTGGCCGCATCGACGACAACGACGGGATGGACGTCGAGCTGTTCACGCAGCGCGGGCCACGCCGCACCGAAGCCCGGATGCAGTGGCCGGGATGCGACCTCGTCGAGGGCCACCCACTCCAGCGCCACGCTCTCCGGGTCGCTGATCACCGGATCGAAGGGCGCCAGCACGTCGGCGACGACCGTCGTGTACGACCAGATACCGAGGTCGAGCACGCTCGTGAAGCGCGCACGCACCGCACCGTCGGGCACGCCCGCCTCTTCCTGCGCCTCGCGGATCGCTCCCACGATCGCCGCCTCGCCCTCGTGCAGCGCGCCGCCCGGAAGGCCCCAGGTCCCACCGAAGTGGCTCCACGACACGCGGTGCTGCAGCAGAATGCCGCGGTCGGGATCGACGGCGAGGAGCCCCGCGGCCCCGAAACGGCCCCAGTACTTCTCGCCCGACTCCGCGACCACCCACGCATCACCGGGATTCCGCGGCCCCTGAGGGCGACGCGGCTCACCGGAAGACGGGGGGACGACGGTCACACTTCAGCCTTTCACAGCATCCGGGTATCGGCATCGCCGATCGACACAGGCGGCAACAGGTCAGCGCTGCCGCTTCTCGCGCACTCGCATGTTGATCACGATCGGCGTTCCCTCGAACGAATACAGCTCGCGCAGTCGACGCTGGATGAAGCGGCGGTAGCCCGGGTCGAGGAAGCCGGTCGTGAACAGCACGAAGGTCGGCGGACGGGTCGACGCCTGCGTCCCGAACAGGATGCGCGGCTGCTTGCCGCCGCGCAGCGGGTGCGGATGCTCGGCGACGAGCTCGGCCAGGAAGGCGTTGAACTTGCCCGTCGGAATGCGACGATCCCAGTTCTCCAGCGCGGTCTCGAGCGCGGGGACGAGCTTGTCGAGGTGGCGTCCGGTCTTCGCCGAGATGTTGACCCGCGGCGCCCACGACACGTGTGCGAGGTCTTGCTCGATCTCGCGCTCCAGGTACCGTCGGCGGTCGGCGTTCTCCAGATCGTCGTCGTTCAGGCGATCCCACTTGTTGAACGCCAGCACGAGCGCACGGCCCGACTCGAGCACGAGGTCGATGATCCGCACATCCTGCTCGCTGATCGACTCCGACACATCGAGGACCACCACGGCGACCTCGGCCTTCTCAAGAGCGGCCGAGGTGCGCAGAGACGCATAGAAGTCGGCGCCCTGCGCCATGTGCACCCGACGACGGATGCCGGCCGTGTCGACCAGCCGCCACATCTTTCCGCCGAGCTCGACGACCTCGTCCACAGGATCGCGCGTCGTACCGGCCAGATCGTTGACGACGACGCGCTCCTCGCCCGCCGCCTTGTTCAGCAGCGACGACTTGCCGACGTTCGGACGGCCGAGGATCGCGACCCGTCGCGGGCCGCCGATCTCCTGCTTGGCCACCGCCGAGACCTCGGGAAGCTTCTTCAGCACCTCGTCCAGCAGGTCGGCGACTCCGCGACCGTGGATCGCCGAGACCGGATGCGGCTCGCCCAGCCCCAGGTTCCACAGCGCAGCCGCCTCGGGCTCCTGTCGGGCGTCGTCGATCTTGTTCGCGACGAGGAACACCGGCTTGCCGCTCTTGCGGAGCAGCTTGACCACGTGCTCGTCGGTCGACGTCGCGCCGACCATGGCATCGACGACGAACAGCACCACGTCGGCGAGGTCGATCGCGACCTCCGCCTGCGCGGCGACGGACCGGTCGATGCCCCGCGCGTCGGGCTCCCAGCCCCCGGTATCGACGAGCGAGAACCGACGATCGGCCCACTCCGCCTTGTACGTCACACGGTCGCGGGTCACGCCGGGGGTGTCCTCCACGACCGCCTCGCGACGACCCAGGATGCGGTTGACGAGCGCGGACTTGCCGACGTTCGGCCGCCCGACGATCGCCACCACGGGCAGGGCCGGACTGTACTGGATACCGTCTTCCCCGAGCGTGATGCCCGAGAGGAGCGCAGCATCCTCATCGTCGAGCTCGTAGTCGGAGAGTCCGGCTCGGAGCGTCTCGGCGCGCTGCTCGGCGAGCTGCTCGTCGAGCTGCTCCATCTTCTCGGCGAGCTGGTCGGGGCCGCCCTCGTACTCGTCGTCAGCCACGGTGTGCTCCTCGGTGTTGCTCGATCACCGCGAGAACGGCGTCGATGGTCTGGGAAAAATCGAGAGCCGTCGAGTCCACGACCTCCACGCCGTCGGCGGCGTTGAGGAAGTCGACGACGGCGCTGTCGGACGCATCGCGTCGGTGCAGGGCGGCGGCGACGGCATCCGCGTTCTCGCCGGCCAGCTCGCCGGCGCGGCGCGCCGCCCGCACCTCGGGCGCCGCGGTCAGCAGGATGCGCACCGGAGCGTCGGGAGCGACCACGGTCGTGATGTCGCGTCCCTCGACGACGACGGCCGGGTACGGCGCGTCCGAGACCAGTGTGCGGAAGAGCTCGTTGACCTGCGCACGCACCTCGGGCACCCGGGCGACGCCGCTGACCGCGCCGGAGACCCGCGGTTCACGGATCGCATCGGTCACCTCGGTGTCGCCGACGCGCACCGCACGGTCGTCGGGGTCGAGTCCGAGCACCACGGGAAAGTCAGATGCCGCGGCGAGCACCGCAGCCGCGTCGGCCGTGTCGGCACCGCGCTCGAGCACGTGCCACGCGAGCGCGCGATAGGCCGAGCCGGTGTCGAGGTAGCCGAAGCCCAGCCGGCGGGCGACGGCCTTCGACACGCTCGACTTGCCCGATCCGGCCGGGCCGTCGATGGCGATGAACTTCGTCGCGGTCGAGATGCTGTCAGTCATTGGTGTTCCCTGCGATCCGCCATCCGCGTTCCTGGAGCCCGGTGATCGCCCCGTGCAGCGCCGCCGGCTCGACGCTGATCTCGGCGAGACCGAACTGCGCTCCGGGCGAATGCTCCAGACGCAGGTCCTCCACGTTGACGCCGAGCTCGCCGAGCTCGCCGAACAGGCGACCGAGTTGACCGGGGGTGTCGTCGATCATGACGACGAGCGACTCGAAGCGCCGGTTCTGGCCGTGCTTCCCCGGCAGCCGGTCGACACCGTCGTTGCCCTGACGGATGGTGTCGGCGACCACGCGTCGGGAACCCGGGGCGCCGGGCCGGCGCAGCGCCGTCGAGATCTCCTCGAGGTCGGCGGCGAGATCATCGAGGATCTCGACGACGGGTCCGGCGTTGGCACCGAGGATCTGCACCCAGAGCTCGGGAGCGGATGCCGCGATCCGCGTGGTGTCGCGAACGCCCTGCCCGGCGAGGCGCAGCGCCCCCTCCTCGGCATCCGCCAGCCGTGCAGCCAGGAGGCTCGCGACGACCTGCGGCACGTGCGACGTGAGCGCGACCGACCGGTCGTGCTCTTCGGGCGTCATCTCGAGCGGCATCGCCCCCACGTCGAGCGCCAGCGCCTCGACGAGGGCGAGATCGGCGGCCTTGGTGTCCTCGTCGCGGCAGACCACCCACGGACGCCCGATGAACAGATCGGCGCGCGCAGAGATCGCTCCCCCGCGCTCACGACCCGCGAGCGGATGCGACCCGATGTAGCGGGTGAGATCGACACCGCGCGACTGGAGGGTGCGGAAGGGCTCGAGCTTGACGCTGGCCACGTCGGTCACCACCGCCTCGGGGTAGCGCGCGAGCTCGGCCTCGATCACATCGGCCGTCACATCGGGCGGCACGGCGACCACGATGAGCGAGGGAGCGTCGTCGTCTGCGGCGAGCCGCCCGGCACCGTAGTCGACCGCGAGGCGCAGCTGCGCCGGCGACGCATCGGTGAGCACCACGTCGACGTCTTTCGCCCGCAGCGCGTGACCGACGCTCGCCCCCAGCAGACCGGTTCCGACGATGCGGACGGTGCCGGAGAGCCGGGGCGCGACGGCACCGGCCCTGCGCACCGGGGGCGCACTCGTGTCGGTCACTGGTTCTCCTGCTGCTCGCCTGGCGCCTCGGCGACACCGGAATCACGACGCGAGAGGGTCAAGAGCGCGCCGAGTTCGATTTTACTCAGTTCCCTCGTCTTCCCCGCCGGAAGGGTTCCCAGGTGCAGAGGCCCGAA
This sequence comes from Microbacterium martis, assembly GCF_047246685.1. Lineage (NCBI taxonomy): Bacteria > Bacillati > Actinomycetota > Actinomycetes > Micrococcales > Microbacteriaceae > Microbacterium > Microbacterium martis. The sequence goes on from NZ_JBFOKT010000001.1 coordinate 1,622,810, forward strand.
CTGGCGCCGCACCAGCTCGGTGACCGGGTGGCCGACGGCGGCCAGCATCCTGCGCACGATCCGGTTGCGACCGGAATGCAGCGTGAGCTCCACGAGGCTCGACCCGCGTGAGGAATCGAGCAGACGCGCCTTGTCGGCGGCGATCGGACCGTCGTCGAGCTCGATGCCTTTCGTCAGACGCGAGATCGTCTGCGGCGTCACCGTGCCCTCGACCTTCGCGATGTAGACCTTCGTCACACCGAACGAGGGATGCGCGAGCACATGGGCGAGCTCACCGTCGTTCGTGAGGATCAGCAGGCCGCTCGTCTCGGCGTCGAGCCGGCCCACGTTGTACAGGCGCTCCTCGTAGTCGGCGGTGAACCGCCGCAGGTCGGGCCGGCCGTTCTCGTCCTTCATGCTGCTGACGACCCCGGTGGGCTTATTGAGCATGACGTAGCGCTTCGAGACGTCGAGCTGTATCGCGGTGCCGTCCACGTCGACGAGGTCGCGCTCGGGATCGATGCGGCGACCGAGCTCGGTGACCACCTCGCCGTTGACGCGGATACGACCCTCGACGATGTAGTTCTCGACGACGCGGCGCGAGGCGACTCCGGCGGCGGCGAGGACCTTCTGCAGGCGCACGCCCTCGGCCCCCTGGGTCGCTGAGCCTGTCGAAGCGTCGCCCGCCCCCTGGGTCGCTGAGCCTGTCGAAGCGCCGCCCGACCCCTGGGTCGCTGAGCCGCCCGCCCCCTGGGTCGCCGAGCCTGTCGAAGCGTGGTTCGCCCCCTGGGTCGCTGAGCCGCCCGCCCCCTGGGTCGCCGAGCCCTTCGCAGCGTCGTTCGCCCGCTGGGTCGCCGAACCCGTCGAAGCGTCGTTCGCCCCCTGGGTCGCCGAGCCCTTCGCAGCGTCGTTCGCCCGCTGGGTCGCTGAGCCTGTCGAAGCGCCGCCCGCCCCCTGGGTCGCCGAACCCGTCGAAGCGTCGTTCGCCCCCTGGGTCGCTGAGCCTGTCGAAGCGTCGCCCGCCCCCTGGGTCGCTGAGCCTGTCGAAGCGTCGTTCATCGGATCGTCCCCTCGTCGAAGCCGTCGGCGCCGTCGTCGAGCAGCGGTGAGATGGGTGGCAGCTCGTCGAGCGAGTTGATGCCGAGGTGCTGCAGCAGCGCGTCGGAGGTGCCGTAGTTGATGGCGCCGGTCTCGGCGTCGGCGAACAGCTCGGTGATGAGTCCGCGGGCGAGCAGCGTGCGCACCACGGAGTCGACGTTGACGGCGCGGATCGACGCGACCTGACTCCGCGTGACCGGCTGCTTGTAGGCGATCACGGCGAGCGTCTCGAGCGCGGCCTGCGACAGACGGGCGGGCGCCTGCCCGCCGATGAACTCGGCCACGAGGTCGTCGTGATCCTCGCGGACGAAGAGGCGCCAGCCGCCGCCGACCTCGCGCAGCTCGAAGCCGCGACGGGGTCCGGAACCGCGCCCGTCGTAGTCGTCGACGAGCGTCTCCAGCGTCTGCCGCACCGCGGGCACCGGCGAGCCGACCGCGGCGGCCAGCGCCACGAGCCCGATCGGTTCGTCGACGATCAGCAGGATCGCCTCGATGCGCTCCGACAGCGGTGTCGTCGGGGCGTGCTCACGCGCAGCCCCGTCCGTCACGGCATCCGTCACGGCATCCGGCACGGCATCCGGCACGGCATCCGTCATCGCCGTCTCATCGGTCATAATCGGCTCCCAGGGTCGCGAGTGTCTCATCCGACCAGGTGTCGGCGGCCCAGCGCAGCGTCAGCTCGCCGAGGGGTTCCAGCTGCTCGAAGGAGAGCGCCGCATGCCGGTACAACTCCAGCACCGAGATGAAGCGGGCGACCACGATGCCGGGTTCGCTCACCCCGGCGACGAGCTCGCGGAAGCTGACCGATTCCGCACCCCGCAGAAGCGTCACCACGATCGCCGCCTGTTCGCGGATGCTGACCAGCGGGGCGTGCAGGTGATCGAGCCCGACGTGCGGGATCTCCTTCGGGGCGAAGGCGAGCAGTGCCAGGGCGGCGAAGTCGTCGACCGTGAGCGACCAGACGAGTTCGGGCGTCTTGCGCCGATGCTTCTCGTCGAGTCGCACGGCGCGGGCGTGACGGCGATCCTCGCGCTGCAGGCAGCGGGAGAACCACGCGGACACCTCTTTGAACGCCCGGTACTGGAGCAGTCGCGCGAACAGCAGATCGCGCGCCTCGAGCAGGGCGACCGCCTCGGCGTCGACGAGCTCGCCCTGCGGCAGCAGTCCGGCGACCTTCATGTCGAGCAGCGTCGCCGCGACGACCAGGAACTCCGACGCCTGGTCGAGCTCCTCGTCGTCGTCGAGCTGGCTCAGATAGGCGATGAACTCGTTGGTGACCGCGCTGAGCGACACCTCGGTGATGTCCATCTCGTGCTTCGAGATGAGGGTGAGCAGCAGATCGAAGGGACCGTCGAAGTTCGTCAGCGAGACCCGGAACCCGTCGACGGGATCGGAGATCTCGCCGACCCGCTCAGCGATCTCGTCAGGCGACGGCGCCACGGGCGACCAGCTCCCGCGCCAGCCGCAGGTACGCCTGGGCGGCGGCGTGCTCCGGAGCGAACTCGGTGATGGGCACTCCCGAGACCGACGCGTCGGGGAACTTCACGGTGCGGCCGATCACGGTCTCGAGCACGTCGTCGCCGAACGCCTCGACCACGCGCTCGAGCACTTCGCGCGAGTGCAGCGTGCGGGGGTCGTACATCGTGGCGAGCAGCCCGTCCATCGTGATCGACGGGTTCAGCCGGTCGCGCACCTTGTCGATCGTCTCGATGAGCAGCGCGACCCCGCGCAGGGCGAAGAACTCGCACTCGAGCGGAATGAGCACGCCGTGCGCGGCGGTGAGCGCGTTGACCGTGAGCAGCCCGAGCGACGGCTGGCAGTCGATCAGGATGACGTCGTACTCCCCCGCCACCTGCCGCAGCACGCGGGCGAGGATCGTCTCGCGGGCGACCTCGTTGACCAGGTGCACCTCGGCCGCCGACAGGTCGATGTTGGCCGGGAGGACGTCGAGACCGTCGACGCCGGAATGCACGATCGCCTCGTGCGCGTCGCGCTTCGTGTCGAGCAGCAGATCGTAGACGGTCGGCACGTCATGGGTCTGGATGCCGAGCCCGGCCGACAGCGCGCCCTGCGGATCGAAATCGACGGCCAGCACCTTGCGTCCGTACTCGGCCAGGGCCGCGGCGAGATTGATCGAGGTCGTCGTCTTCCCGACGCCGCCCTTCTGATTGCACAGGGCGATGATCCGCGCGGGCCCATGCGACGACAGCGGCTCCGGCGTCGGAAATCCGTGATACGGACGACCGGTGGGTCCCATGGGGGTCTCGTCGGCCTTCTGTGCCTTCGCCCTGGACTTCGCCGCTTTCTCAGCCACCGGTTCTCCTGCTCCTTCGTGCTTGGTCGATTCTAGCCGCCGCGCTTCGCGAGCCTCAGCGGGCGCGCGGGTGGGACGTCGCGTAGATGTCGCGCAGCGTGTCGACCGACACGTGCGTGTAGATCTGAGTCGTCGCGACGGATGCATGGCCGAGCAGCTCCTGCACGACGCGCACATCGGCGCCGCCCTGGAGCAGGTGCGTCGCGAACGAGTGGCGCAGCGTGTGGGGCGACACCTCCGCGGTGATCTGCGCCCGCTCGGCGGCCGCGCGGATGATCAGCCAGGCGCTCTGCCGGGAGAGGGGCGCGCCGCGCGCGCCGAGGAACAGGCGGGCCGATGCCCGCCCTCGAGCGGCCAAACCGGGTCGGACGCGCGTCAGGTAGGCGTCGACGGCGGCGCGGGCGTACGACCCCACCGGCACGATGCGCTCCTTCGATCCCTTGCCGTTCAGGCGCAGCACGTCGCCGTGGGCGAGGTCGTCGACGTCGAGGCCGATCGCCTCCGACACCCGCGCGCCGGTGGCGTACAGCAGCTCGAGCAGGGCGCGGTCGCGGATGCCGAGCGGCTCATCCGCCGCGGGCGCGGCGAGCAGCCGCTCGACCTGGTCGACGGTCAACGCCTTCGGAAGTCGACTCGGGGCCTTCGGCGGGCGCAGCCGCCCGCTCGGGTCGTCGTCTTCGATGCCCTCCCGGGCGAGGAAGCGATGCCAGCCCCGCACCGATGACTGCAGCCGAGCGATGCTGGTCGCCGCCGGAGCCGGCTCGGCCGACGACCGCTCGGCGATGAACCGGCCGATCAGGGCCGGCGTGACATCGCCCGTGTCCGAGATCCCGGCGGCGGTCAGCCAGGCGGCATAGCCGTCGAGATCACGGCGATACGCCGCGACGGTGTGCTCGCTCAGCCCGCGTTCCACCGTGACGTGACGCAGGTAGACGTCGAGGGCGCGCTCGAGCAGCATCCTCAGGTCCGATCGCGCTGCCTCAGCGTCGCGGCGAGCACTCCGATCGAGAGGATGCCGTTGCGCATGCGACCGGACAGGACGGCGTCGACGACGTCGGCGAGCGGCACCCACTCGACCCGGATGTCGGCCTCCTCATCGACGCGCGCGTGCGCGGTCTCCGCAGGCGAGACACCGGTGGCGAGGAAGATGTGGATCGTCTCGTCGTTGCCCCCCGGCGTGGTCCACGACGACACCAGCGGCTCCCAGTGCTCGGCCACGAGGTCGGCCTCTTCCGCGAGCTCGCGCTTCGCCGCGGCGAGCGGCTCCTCCCCCTCGACGTCGAGCAGTCCGGCGGGGAGTTCCCAGTCGCGGTGACGGATCGGATGCCGGTACTGCTGGATCAGCAGAGCGCGGCCGTCGTCGTCGAGCGCCAGGATCGCCACGGCACCCGTGTGGGCGACGTACTGGCGCACCATCTCGCCGCCGCCGTAGCGGATGCGGTCGGATCGCACATCCCAGACGGCGCCGCGGAAGGCCTGCTCGCTCTCGATGATCTCGGGCTCGAACGGCTCGTCGCGAAGTTTCGCGAACCCCTCACTCATCGACGGAGACGTCTTCGCTGACATCGAACAGCTCGCTGGCGCGGTGACGTTCGATCGCGGCACCGACGAGTCCGCGGAACAGGGGGTGCGGATCGGTCGGACGGGACCGCAGCTCGGGGTGCGCCTGGGTGGCGATGTAGTAGGGGTGCACATCGCGCGGGAGCTCGACGAACTCGACCAGATCGAGTTCGGGGTTCAGCCCGGAGAACACCAGACCGGCGTCGGCGAGACGGTCGCGATAGGCGTTGTTCACCTCGTAGCGGTGGCGGTGACGCTCCGAGATCTCGGACGCCCCGTACACCTCGCTGGCGAGCGAGCCCTCCGCGAGAGCCGCCTGGTACAGGCCGAGACGCATCGTGCCGCCGAGGTCGCCCCCGTCGAGGATCTCGATCTGCTCCGCCATCGTCGCGATGACCGGCTCCGACGTCTCGGGGTCGAACTCGCTCGACGAGGCCCCCGCGATGCCGGCGACGTCGCGGGCGTACTCGATGACCATGCACTGCAGACCGAGGCAGAGTCCGAGGGTCGGGATGCCCTGCTCGCGAGCGAACTTGAGCGCTCCGAGCTTGCCCTCGATGCCGCGGATGCCGAACCCGCCGGGCACGCAGATGCCGTCGAGTTCGGCCAGCTGCTCCTGGGCGCCCTCGGGCGTCTCGCAGAGGTCGGACGGGATCCAGCGGATGTGCACCTTCGTCTCCTGTGCGAATCCGCCCGCCTTGAGCGCCTCGGTGACCGAGAGGTAGGCGTCGGGCAGGTCGATGTACTTCCCGACCAGGCCGATCGTGACCTCGTGCTTGGGGTTGTGGACGGCGTGCAGCACCCTGCTCCAGCGGGTCCAGTCGACCTCCGCGGCGGCCTTGCGGTCGAGGCCGAGCCGCCGCACGATGTACGAGTCGAGACCCTGATCGTTGAGCGTCGAGGGGATGTCGTAGATGCTCGGCAGGTCGACGGTGTTGATGACGCCCTCGGCATCGACGTCGCACATGAGGGCGATCTTGTTGCGGTTGCTCGCGCTCACCGGACGATCGCTGCGCAGCACCAGCGCATCCGGCTGGATGCCGACCTGGCGGAGGGCGGCGACGGAGTGCTGCGTGGGCTTGGTCTTCTGCTCGCCCGAGGCGCCCATGAACGGCACCAGCGAGACGTGGACGAAGAAGACGTTGTCGCGGCCCAGCTCATGGCGCAGCTGACGCGCCGACTCGAGGAACGGCTGCGACTCGATGTCGCCGACGGTGCCGCCGACCTCGGTGATGATGACGTCGGGCTGCGGCTCCTCCGTGGCCTGCAGACGCATGCGGCGCTTGATCTCGTCGGTGATGTGCGGGATCACCTGTACGGTGTCGCCGAGGTACTCCCCACGGCGCTCGCGGGCGATGACCTGCGAGTAGATCTGGCCCGTCGTGACGTTCGCCGCCTGGGTGAGGTTGATGTCGAGGAAGCGCTCGTAGTGCCCGATGTCGAGATCGGTCTCGGCGCCGTCGTCGGTGACGAAGACCTCGCCGTGCTGGAACGGGTTCATCGTGCCCGGATCGACGTTCAGGTACGGATCGAGCTTCTGCATCACGACGCGCAGACCGCGCGCGGTGAGGAGGTTCCCCAGGCTTGCGGCGGTGAGACCCTTGCCCAGAGACGAGACGACACCGCCTGTCACGAAGATGTGCTTCGTGGTGGATGAGCGCTGGCTGATGTCGTTCTGGGGTCCCGCTTCGGAAGAGTTCATCACGGGCTTCGATCCTATCAGGCGGCGGGCGCGCCGAGGCTGAGAAGTTCACGCGCGTGGGTCAGCGCGGCATCCGAATCGGCCAGGCCCGAGAGCAGGCGAGCCATCTCGGCCTCGCGTTCCTCCCCCTCCAGACGACGCACGCTCGACGCCGTCACCGCGCCGTCGTGAGACTTGACCACCGTCAGGTGATTGCCCGCGAAGGCGGCGACCTGCGCGAGATGGGTGACGGCGATCACCTGCGACTTCTCGGCGAGCCGCGCGAGTCGACGGCCCACCTCGATCGCGGCTGCGCCGCCGATGCCGGCGTCGACCTCGTCGAACACGAAGGTCGGGACCGGGTCGGTGGCGGCGATGACGACCTCGATCGCCAGCATGACGCGCGACAGCTCCCCGCCCGAGGCCCCCTTGGCGACCGACCGCGGCTCGGCTCCCGGGTGCGGTGCGAGAAGGATCGCGACGTCGTCACGACCGTGGACGGTCTCCGCGCCCGCGGTCACCGCGACCTCGAGGCGGGCGTCGGGCATCGCGAGCGCGCGGAGCTCTTCGGTCACGGCGGCGCCGAGACGGGTCGCCGCCGATGCGCGCTCGGCGGTCAGCGCGGCGGCATGGGCGTCGAGTTCGGCGCGCACAGCCGTCCGCTCGGCATCCAGTCGCTCGAGCCGGTCGTCGTCGTCGTCGAGCTCGGCGAGTCGAGCCGATCCCGTCTGCCACAGGCTCAGCGCCTCGTCGAGCGAGCCGTGGGCACGGATGAGCACGCCGAGGGCCGCGCGGCGCTCTTCGACCGCGGCGAGCTCGTGCGGTCCCGACTCGTCGAGATCGGCGAGGTAGGCGGAGAGCAGCCCGGCGACGTCGGCGATGCGGTACCCGATGTCGGCCACGGTCTCGGCGATCTCGGTGAGCTTCGCGTCGGACGCGCGTTCGAGCACTCGCCGCGCTTCGGCCACGAGCGCCGACGCGTCGGGCTCTCCCTCCTCGTTCGACAGGGCGCCATGCGCCAGGGAAGCCGCGAGCCGCAGCTCTTCGGCGTTGGCGAGGCGCTCGGCGCGCTCGCTCAGCTCCTGGTCCTCCCCCGGCTCCGGAGCGGTCGCCTCGATCAGCGCGAGAGCCTCTCGCAGCCGCGTCGCCTCATCGACGCGGCGATCGCGGTTGTCGGCGATGTCGGCGATCTCGGCGTCGAGGGCCCGCCACCGGGCGAACGATCCGGCGTACCTCTCCAGCGCCTCGGCGACGGGCGCGCCGCCGAACCGGTCGAGCGCGTCGCGCTGCGCGGCCGCGGAGCGGAGCCGGAGCTGCTCGGACTGCCCGTGCACGACCACGAGCTCCTCGGCGAGGGCCGACAGCACGCCGGCCGGGGCAGCCCGCCCGCCGACGCTCGCGCGACTGCGACCTTCGGCGTTGAGGGTGCGCGACACGTACAGCTCGGCGCGGCCGCCGCCGGCGGGTTCGAGTTCGCCACCGGCATCGGTCACGATGTCGGCGATCTCGCCCTTCTCCGGCACGATCCAGACGCCGGCGACCGACGCCTGCGCGGCCCCCGCGCGCACCGCCCCCGAGTCGGCGCGCTGTCCGAGCAGCAGACCGAGTCCGGTGACCACCATGGTCTTGCCCGCACCCGTCTCGCCGGTGATCGCGGTGAAACCCGGACCGAGAGGCAGCACGGCGTCGGCGATGACACCGAGGCCCTGCATCCGCATCTCCTCGATCATGATGTCGTCCCCGGTTCCTGGCCGCGCCACCCCGCGACGGGCAGACGGAACTTGCGCACGAGACGGTCGGTGAACGCCGTCGGGTGCAGCCGTGCCAGGCGGACGGGGCGCGACGACCGACGCACCACCACGCGCGCGCCGGGCGGCAGTTCGTGCGAGCGCCGACCGTCGCACCACAGGATGCCCGAGCCGTCGGTGCGCTCCAGCATCTCGATCGCCACGGCGGCATCGGGACTCACCACCAGCGGCTTCGCGAAGAGCGCGTGAGCGGAGAGCGGCACCACGGCGATCGCCTCGACGCTCGGCCAGATCACGGGACCGCCGGCCGAGAAGTTGTACGCCGTCGACCCCGTGGGCGTCGAGACGACCATCCCGTCGCAGGCGAAGCTCGACAACGGGCGCCCGTCGATCTCGAGCACGACCTCGATCATCCGCTCGCGGCTGGCCTTCTCCACGGTCGCCTCGTTCAGCGCCCACGTGTCGTAGACGACCGCCCCTGCGGCATCCTTCACCCGCACCGACAGGGCGAGACGCTCCTCGACGTCGTAATCGCGGGCGATGACGCGGCGGACCGCGTCGTCCATGTCGTCGCGGTCGATCTCGGCCAGGAAGCCGACGTGGCCCATGTTGATGCCGAGCACGGGAGCACCGGTGTCGCGCACGAGCTCGGCCGCGCGGAGGATGGTGCCGTCGCCGCCGAGGACGATGGCGAGCTCGAGTGCGGTCGCGTCGGATGCGCTCTCGATCGCGTCGACGTCGGCGAAGAACCCGTCGACCGCCGAGAGTTCGGCGTGGTCGTCGGCCGTCAGCATCGGACGCGCACCGGCGCTGCGCAGGGCGTCGACGACGCGTCGAGCGGCCGCGACGGTGTCGACCCGACCCGCATGGGCGACCACCAGGATGCTGCGCTCGTTCATCGTCCCCCTGCCAGTCGATTGATGCTGTCCAACCATTCTGTCGGATTGCTGCCACGTCCCGGCGCGAGGTGCACGAGATACTCCGCGTTGCCGTGCGTACCGAGGATCGGAGAGGGAAGGATGCCGAGCATGCCGAGACCCGCGTCCCACGCGCTCCAGACCGTGCGCGCCACGGCGTCCGCCCGCGTCGCGGGATCGGTGACGAGGCCGCCGCGCACGGCGGTGCGCCCCACCTCGAACTGCGGCTTCACCAGCAGCACGACGTCGGATGCCGGCGCCGCGACGGCCGCGACGGCCGGCAGCACGAGCTCCAATGAGATGAACGAGAGGTCGCCGACGATCAGGTCGGGTCGGTCGTGCTCCCCCGTCGCCTCGGCCAGATTCTCGGGCGTCATGTGACGCACGTTGTAGCCCTCGACCGCGGTCACGCCGGGATCGGCGGCGATCGACGCGGCGAGCTGACCATGACCCACGTCGACCGCGAGCACGCGACGCGCACCGCGTTCGCGAAGCACCTGCGTGAACCCGCCCGTGGACGCTCCCATGTCGAGCGCGAGTCGACCGTCGACGGCGATGCCGAAGCCGTCGAGTCCGGCGATGAGCTTGTGAGCGGCACGGCCGACGTAGTGGTCGGTGGCCGCGACCGTGAGTTCGGCCGCGTCGGCGACCGCCGTCGACGCCTTCACCACCGGCCGGCCGTCGACGCTCACCAGGCCCTCGGCGATCAGCGCGGCGGCATGGGTGCGCGAACGCGCGAGTCCTCGCGCGGCGAGGGCGGCGTCGAGTCGCGTCATCGCGGTCCCGAGGTCTCCCGGTGATCCAGCCGCGAGCCGCTCTCGAGACGGCGCGACAGCTCGTCGTGCAGTGCCGCGTACGCATCGGCTCGGTCGGAGAGCGGCTGGCCCTCGATCAGGCGCAGGCGACTCCACAGGCCGTCGGTCGGTGCGTCGCTCGTCTCGTCGCTCACGCCTCTACTGTACGCGGCGCCGACTCACGGGCGGTGGAACGGATCGTCGTAGAGACGCTCGGGAACGCGCAGCACGAAGACCGGGGTGCCCGACGCCCAGATGGCGGCCGCACCGGCACGCAGGAGATCGATCTGCGAATCGGTCTCGGAGACGATCTCCACATCGGCACCGGACACGCGCACCGCGGCGCCGTTCACCTGGAACGCGCCGTCCTTCGCGACCGCCGCCGGATACGGCTGATGCAGTTCACGCAGGTCGCCCAGGATGTAGGTCGGCCGCGAACCCTCCGGCGCCGCGAGAACGTGCTTGGGCCGGTCGATGCCCGTGAGCACCAACGCGGATTCGATGCCGACCCGGTTCGCGCCCATGATGTCGGTGTCGAGCCGGTCTCCGATGAACAGCGCCTTGCGCGCGCCGAAGCGTGCGAGAGCCTCCTCGAAGATCGGGGTCTCGGGCTTGCCGGCGACCGTCGCCAGGCGTCCGACCGCGGTGTGCACGGCAGAGACCAGCGTGCCGTTCCCGGGCGCGACACCGCGCTCGCGCGGGATCGTCCAGTCGGTGTTCGTCGCGATCCAGGGGATGCCGCCCTCGTCCTCGGGGACCTTCAGGGCGAAGGCGGCCTCGGCGAGGTCTGTCCAGGCGACCTCCGGAGCGAAGCCCTGCACCACGGCATCCGGCGACTCGTCGGCGCTGCGGGTCACGGTGTATCCGGCCTTCTGCACCTCGTCGACCAGGCCCTCGCCTCCGACGACCAGAATGGTGGCCGGAGCGGGTACGAGACCGGCGAGAAGCCGCATCGCCGCCTGCGGGCTCGTCACGACATCGGATGCCGCGACCTCGAGGCCGAGACCCCTCAAGTGGGCGGCCACCGAGGCATCGGTGCGCGCGGCATTGTTGGTGATGTAGCCGAGGCGGACGCTCTCCGCGGCCCTGGTCAGGCTGTCCACGGCATGTGGCAGCGCGTGGGGACCGGCATAGACGACGCCATCGAGATCGGCCAGCACCGTGTCGACACCGTCGAGCGGGCCCGCCCCGGCGGCGCGCCTGCGGGAGAAGAGCGCCACTAGGCCTGCCGCTCCGGTTCGTCGCCGAGGCCGTCGGCCTCTTCGGCGACGTCGCCCCCGTCTTCTTCACCGAGGAGTTCACGGACTTCGTCTTCGACCGACGGCTCGGGCTCAGGCTCGGTCTCGGGCGCTTCCTCGAGCGAGTCGTCCTCGATCAGTCCGTCCTCGATCAGTCCGTCTTCGATCAGTCCGTCCTCGACGTAGATCTCCTCGTCGCCGGCCTCGTCGACGCCGAGCGCCTCCGCGGCGACGTCGGCGCGATGCGCCCAGAACGCGGCCTCTTCGTCGCGTCCCAGGTCTTCGAGCACCGCGGCGCGCGCGGTGAACAGAGCGGGGCTCCACTCGAAGGCGCGGTCGGGGTCGAGTTCGGGGATCTCGAGCTCGCCGAGGGCGAGTTCGAGGTCGCCCTGGTCGAGGCGCGCCCCGGACATCGCGATCGCGAGTGCCACGCGAACTGGCGTCGAGAGCGACGAGCGGTCCACGGCACGCCCGGTCTCGAGTGCCCGATCGGGTCGTCCGATCCCGCGCTCGCTGTCGACCATGAGAGCGATCTGGTCGTCCTTGCCGGAGATGCGTCGGTAGGTGCGCAGCTCGCGCAGCGCCAAGGCGAAGTCCTCCGTCGCGTACGCGGTGATCGCCAGCGTCTCGCGCACGATCGCGATGCGTCCTGCGCGGCGGGATGCGGCGAGGGCATGCTCGTGCGCGCGTGCCGGATCCTCGTCGATGAGACGGGATGCCATGGCAAGATGCCGTGCGACGAGCTCGGCGTTCTCCTTGCTCAGGGTCTTCAGCTCGTTGCGCGCCGACGCAGGGAGATCGCGCGCGGTGATCTCATCAGGGATGTGCGGATCGTTGAACCGCGGCCGCTCCGCACGGGCCTGCACGGGACGCTCACGCCCCGTGCCGCCGCGCTGCGGGTATGACCGCGAGCGATCGCGAGAGTCGCCCCCGCCCTCACGGCGCGGAGCGCTATCGCGACCGCCCTCGCGACGCGGGAACGAGTCTCGACCGCGTGCTGCGCCCTCACGCCGGCGACCCCGGTCGCCGGCAGCGCCGTCACGGTTGTAGCCGCCCTCGCGGCGCGGGGCGCCGTCACGTCGAGGAGCGCCGTCACGGTTGTAGCCACCTTCGCGGCGGGCAGCGCCGTCACGGTTGTAGCCGCCCTCACGGCGCGGCGCGCCGTCGCGACGAGGAGCGCCGTCACGACGATCAGCGCCGTCACGGTTGTAGCCGCCCTCACGGCGCGGCGCGCCGTCGCGACGAGGAGCGCCGTCGCGGTTGTAGCCGCCCTCACGACGAGGAGCGCCGTCACGACGAGCGGCGCCGTCGCGGTTGTAGCCGCCCTCACGACGAGGTGCACCGTCGCGACGAGGAGCGCCGTCGCGACGAGCGGCGCCGTCACGGTTGTAGCCGCCCTCACGACGAGGAGCGCCGTCACGACGAGGGGCATCATCGCGGCGCGGGACGGGGCGCCCGCCGGCGGGGCGCTGACCGCGCGATCCGCGGTCGTCATCGCGGCGCGGACGGCGCTCTTCCTCTTCCGGCATGATGCTCCCTGTTCTCTCGCTGTTAACGCGAAATGGCCACCCAGCGTTGGGTGGCCATTTCGACTAAAGGGAGTCCGGCGGTGTCCTACTCTCCCACAGGGTCCCCCCTGCAGTACCATCGGCGCTGTGAGGCTTAGCTTCCGGGTTCGGAATGTGACCGGGCGTTTCCCTCACGCTATGGCCGCCGAAACACTATTGATGTTT
>NZ_JBFOKT010000002.1:0-11427 GCF_047246685.1 Microbacterium martis
GCGGGGGCGGGCCCTTCGACAGGCTCAGGGACCCAACGGGCGGGGGCGGGCCCTTCGACAGGCTCAGGGACCCAACGGGCGGGGGCGGGCCCTTCGACAGGCTCAGGGACCCAACGGGCGGGGGCGGGCCCTTCGACAGGCTCAGGGACCCAACGGGCGGGGGCGGGCCCTTCGACAGGCTCAGGGACCCAACGTACGGGCCCTTCGACAGGCTCAGGGACCCAGGTGCTCGACGACATCGACGCGCGCCCCGGCAGCACGGCATCCCTCCTGCGCACCGTCGTGGGCCTGTTCCTGCGGCCGTCCGGCGGGTGGATCTCGACCGCCGACCTCGTCGCTCTCGCCGGCGACCTCGGCATCCCCGACGCTCCGGCGCGCACCGGCATCACCCGCCTGAAGCAGAGGGGTCTGCTGCTCGCCGAACGCCGAGACGCCGCCGGGTACCGGCTGAACCCGGCGGCCGAGCGGATGCTGGAGCTCGGCGACCGCCGCATCTTCGCCATGCGCGAGATGACGGACGCCGACCCGTGGTGCCTCGTGTCGTTCTCGATTCCGGAGAGTGCCCGCAGCATCCGTCATCAACTGCGCCGCCGTCTGCAATGGATCGGGGCGGGGACGGTGTCGCCCGCTCTGTGGATCTGCCCGGGGCATCTGCAGGGCGAGGTCGAGCTGATCCTCGACGAGCTCGACGCGCGGGCGTGGGCGACCCTGTTCCAGGCATCGGCCCCCGCGCCCGCGGGGTCGCTCGTCGAGGCCGCCGCGGACTGGTGGGATCTCGACCGGCTGGAGGCCGAGCACCGGACGTTCCAGTCGTCGCTCGACACGCTGCCCGCCGAGCCGTTCGCCGCCTATGTGCACCTCATCGACCGCTGGCGCGTGCTGCCCTACACCGACCCCGGCCTGCCGCCGTCGATGCTGCCCGACGACTGGCCCGGCCGGCGCAGCTTCGAGGAGTTCGCGCGGCTCTCGGGTCGGCTGGCTGCGCCTGCCGGGGCGCATGTGCGCGCGGTCACCTCGTCGCGGCGACCACGGTGATCGAGCGCCGCGGCAGCGCCGACGGCTACCCGGCCACCTCGCGCAGGAAACCGGCCACATGCTCTTGGAGCCGGACGATGCGCAGATCCCTCGCCAGCTCACGGTCGTAGCCCTGGTACGCCAGCGGCGGCAGCATCCGCACCGTGCGCGAGCAGCCGAACTCGGCGCACGTGAGGATGCCGACCGTGTCGCCCTTGCGTCCGGCAGCACCGGCCTTGCGCGCGACGTACAGCTGCACGTCGTTGCGGAGCGTGACGTCTTCGCACCAGGAGCATTGGGCGCGTGCGATCACGCGCTGCTCCGCGCGCTGAAGGACGACACCGACTGCGACGTCGTCGATCCAGGTCACGACGTAGGCGCGGCGAGGCATCTTCGGGTCGGTCCAGCCGAGGAAGTCGATCCGGTCGAAGTCGATGTCGGCGAAGCCGGGCGGGAGGGTCAGGTCGGAGACCTCTTTGCGGGAGGCGTTGCGGAAGGAGGCGCGGATGGCGCGCTCGTCGATGGGACGCATGGTCGTCGTGCTTTCGGAATGGTCGCCCCGCGGGGCGGATCGATCGGGTGAGGGGTTCCCGGCGACGGGCGCCGGGTGCGACGAAGCACCGGAGACGGACGCCGCCTCCGGCTCGACCTCAGCCTCTGTCCGCGGCGCTGAGCGCGCCTGCGGCTCCCCTCTGCGCCGGAACGGCGCACATCGACGACAGCACCCGGCGAGCCTACACCCGTTTGTTTCGCCCCGTGTCGGCCCTGCGCACCGATCGGTCACGCGCGATCTACGCTTGCCGGATCGTCCGATCCCGAAGGAGTCCCCGTGTCCACGCCGCTGAACCGCCTGTCGCCCCTCCCGGTGCGTGAGCGTGCGGCGTGCATGTGCCGGCAGGGCGGCCGGTGCTCCTCGATCGCGCCCGGGCATGCGCTGCACCTGATCCAGGCGCGCATCGCGTCGGCGACGCCGGCCGACTGGATCGACGGCATCGTCGAGACGGCGGATGCCGCGACCGGCGACATCCAGGTGCGCACGCTCGACGGCGCCGCCCACGCGCTGTGGAACGGGTCGGGGGCAGCGCTCGAGGCTCCTGTCGGGACGCCCGTGGCGCTGCACGCGCGCTACGGCGTGCTCGCAGTCGGGCGCACGCAGTTCAACGTCGCCGCGGTGTGAGGCTTCTCGTCTCGTCGCTGTGCTCCTCGCGGGGCGTCCGCGGCTCATCGCGGGGCGACGAGGGTCCGCGTCAGGCGGCCGCCATCATGTCCTTCATGGCCATGCACGCCTGCATACACGCTTCGCACGCCTGCGCGCACATCCGGCAGATGTCGCTGTGATCGGCGTGCCGTAGGCAGTCGTCCATGCACTGCCGGCACATGGCGATGCACGCGTCGAGCATCGCCGTCATGGTCGCGGGGGTCATCCCCTGCATCCGCATCATCGACCGCATCATCGTGTGGCACATGTCGGCGCAGTTCATGCACGCCGGCGCACAGTCCATCAGCTGGGTCGAGCACACCGTGCAGGCCTGCTCGCAGGCGGCGCAGGCGTCCATGCATGCCTGCATGACCGACATGTCCATCATCGCCATGTCGGGCATCGACTCCATGCTCTTCGACATGGCGCCCATCATCATCGAGTCCATCGCACACCGCTTCCTCGTCGGAGACAGCGGGCAGGACACCCGCCTGGCGCCAGGCTAGTCGCAGATCGCGCGAACGTCGACGGGGGTGGATCGTTGACACGGCACCGGGCGATTGTCAATCCCGTAGCCCCGCACGGCGTCGTTTGCGAGGGTATGGGGTGTTATCGATCCGTCAAGGAGAGGAGCCGCACATGAGTGCCGCAGACGACATCAAGAACTCCGCCGAGAAGGCCATGGGCAAGGCGAAGGAAGGCATCGGCAAGGCCACCGACAACGAGCGCCTCGAGGCCGAAGGCAAGGGCGACCAGGTCAAGGCGTCCGCCAAGCAGGCGGGCGAGAACGTCAAGGACGCGGCCAAGACCGCTTTCGACAAGTGAGGCCCGCCGGCGGGCGGGCCTCACTGTCAGGTCACGCCCGTCGGTTGCCGCTGATGGATCGGATCAGCCACGCGATCACGGCGATCGCCAGGAGGACGAGTCCCACCCAGAGCAGGAACTGGAGTGACTGCACGAGGCCGCCGGTGATGGCGAGGATGATCGCGATCACGATGACGATGATCAACAGGATGTTCATCAGATTTCCTTTCGCCGGGGCTCAGTGCGCCCGTGTCAGCCGATAAAACTAGCCGCAGTTCATCCAGCCCGCACAGGGGCTTGACTCAGGTACCTCTCAGGTGCCAAACGATGAGGAGGTCGAATCATGCCCGGTCGTCGGAACAACTCGCTCAAAGATCCCGAGCTGTACGAAGAGCTCCGCGACGACGGAGCCTCGAAGGAGAAGGCGGCACGCATCTCGAACGCAGCCGCTCGTGACGGACGCAGCACCGTCGGTCGACGCGGCGGAAAGCACGGCGACTACGACGACTGGACGGTCCCCGAGCTGAAGAAGCGCGCGAAGGAGATCGGGCTGACGGGCTACAGCCGCAAGCGCAAGTCCGAGCTCATCTCCGCCCTGCGGAACCACTGAGGCGCGGGTGACGCGTTTCGGTGTCGAGGAGGAGTTCCTCTTCCTCGACGAGGCCTCTCTCGTGCCTCTGTCCCTCTCCCCCGAGACGCGTGCGCGTCTGACTCGTCCCCGCGACATCGGCCGGGTGACGACCGAGTATCTGGCGTCGCAGCTGGAGTGCATCACCGATCCGCTGTCCTCGCATGCCGACGCGGAGTCGCAGCTTCGCGACCTCCGCGGCTTCATCGCCGCGCAGACGCAGGGGCACGGGGCCATCGCCGCCGCCGTCGGCGCGCCCTTCGCGACCACCCGGTCGCCTCTGATCTCGCCGTCGCCGCACTACGACGACGTGTCGGCGAGGCTGGCGCACCTGACCCGCGAGCACGAGGTGAACGGCCTGCACGTGCACGTCGAGGTGCACGACGACGACGAGCGCGTGCGTGCGCTCAACCGTGTGCGCGGCTGGCTTCCGGTGCTCCTCGCCCTCACCGTCAACAGCCCCTTCGCCGGCGGCGTCGATGCGGGCTTCGCGAGCTGGCGCAGCATCCTGATCCGCCGCCTCCCGACCGGCTGGTGCCCGCCGCGCTTCCACGACGTCGAGGATTACCGCCGGCATGTGCATCAACTCCTCGACCTGGGCACGATCGGCGAAGCGAGCTCGATCGGATGGGACGTGCGGCTGTCGGAGCGCTTCCCCACCGTCGAGGTGCGGGTGTTCGACACCCAGCTGACGGCGGAGGATGCCGTGCTCGCCGCCCTTCTGAGCCGGGCGCTGGTGCTGAACGACGCGGATCCCGCGACGGACGACCCCCTCGACGGCATCGACGCGTCGCTGTGGTCGGCCGCGCGCAGCGGGATGGAGGCGCGGATCATCGACCCCACCACCGGCGAGGTCGCCGACGCCTGGCAGGTGGCGGAGCGGATGCTGGACGCCGCGACCCCCGTCCTGCAGCAGTTCGGCGACGAGGACTACGTGCGCGACGGACTGGATCGCATCCGCACGACCGGCACGGGAGCCGCACGCCAACGCCGCGCCCTCGCCGCGGGAGGGATGCCGGCTCTCGCGGGTCTGCTGCGGGCGGAGGGTGCGGCAGCGCCCGCCCCGGCGGCCTGAGTCGGGCCCGGCGTCTGCCGGCGGCGGCCTGAGTCCGGCCCCGGCGTCTGCCGGCGGGGGCGAATCGGGCCCCGGTGTCTGCGGCCGGGAGTAGTCTCGGCCTGTGGCATCCTTCGCCCCTCTTCAGCGGCTCGTGATCTCGATCGCCGTGCTCGCGTCGTTCGTGACCTTCCTCGACGGCACCGTCGTCAACGTCGCATTGCCCGCCATCAGCCGAGAGATCGGCGGGGGCATCACGACGCAGCAGTGGGTGGTCGACGCCTACCTCATCACCCTCAGCGCACTGATCCTGCTCGCGGGATCGCTGTCAGACGCCTACGGTCGCGTGCTCGTGATGCGCATCGGCCTGATCGCCTTCGGCGTGGCATCCATCGCGGTCGCCGCGGCGTTCGATCCCCTCACGCTGATCATCGCGCGGGCGGCGCAGGGTGCGGCGGGCGCGCTGCTGGTGCCCAGTTCCCTCGCCCTCATCACCGCCACCATGCGCGCCGACGTGCAGGCACGGGCCATCGGCGTCTGGACCGCGTTCACCACCGGAGCGCAACTGGTCGGCCCCCTGCTCGGCGGGCTCTTCGTCGACTTCCTGTCGTGGCGGTTCGTGTTCCTCATCAATGTGCTGCCGATCGCGGTCACCCTTCTGCTGCTGAGCCGGCTGCATCTACCCGAGCGCGAGCGCGGGGTGCGCGTCGACTGGTGGAGCGGCGCGCTGTGCGCCGTCGGCCTCGGCGCCGTGGTCTTCGCCCTGATCGAGCAGCCCAACCTCGGGTGGGGGTCGCCGGCGATCTGGGCGCCGGCCGTCGGCGGGGCGGTGCTGTTCGCCCTCTTCCTGCTGCGGCAGCGCACCTCGGCCACCCCGCTCATGCCGCTCAGCCTCTTCCGTGTTCGCGACTTCGGCTGGGGCAACCTCGCGACGCTTTTCGTGTATGCGGCGCTGTCGCTGAACGGCTTCGTCGTCGGCGTCTACCTGCAGCAGGGCGCCGGTCTCAGCGCCACCGCGGCGGGCCTCGCGAGCCTGCCCATGACGATCCTGATGATCCTCGTCAGCTCGCGGGCGGGCGCATGGGCGGGCCGGTGGGGTCCGCGCATCTTCATGACCGTCGGTCCGCTGGTGATGGCCGCGGGAGCGCTGATGCTGCTGACAGTGGGCACCGAGTTCGACTACTGGTGGCAGGTTCTGCCCGCCATGATCGTGATGGGACTCGGACTGTCGCTCACGGTGGCCCCACTCACGGCGGCGATCCTGGGAGCGATCGACGAGCGGCGTTCGGGTATCGCCTCGGCGGTGAACAACGCGGTCGCCCGAGTCGCGGGACTGCTCGTGATCGCGATGCTCTCGACCATCGTCGGCGGGGCGCTCGACCTCGACGGCTTCCACAGCGCGGCCTGGGTCACGGCGGCGCTGCTCGTGCTGGGCGGGGTCGTGTCGTGGATCGGCATCCGTCGCAACCCTGCCGAGCCGGCCGCCGCGCCCGAGCCCGCCGCCGACGCGCACCCCTGAGCGCTGGGTGGGCCCCGCGTCGCACGGGGTCTCGGGAGCGCGGGGCGCGCGATCATCACGAGAGCGGCGCGGGCGCGCGACCCGCATGGTGGGAGCGGACGCGCGACCCGCGCGAGGGTTCAGCTGACGGGGCTGAGCGTCTTCGCGATGTGCGTGTGCACGGCCTTCAGCCACGACACGAGGAACTCCGTGGTCGAGTCGTCGGTGACGTCGCCGTCTTCGGTGACGAGGCCCTCGCGCATGTGGATGTACGCCTCGGGCTGCGAGAGCTCGGGCGATGCGAGGAACGACAGGATCGAGCGCAGGTGCTGCTGCGCGACAGCGGTGCCGATCGGTCCGATGGATCCCCCGATGACGGCCGACGGCTTGCCGGCGAAGCTGTTCTGCCCCCAGGGGCGGCTCGCCGTGTCGAGCGCGTTCTTCAGCACTCCGGGAACCGACCGGTTGTACTCGGGTGTGACGATGATGACCGCGTCCGACCCTTCGACGGCCTTCTTGAACTCGGCGGCTTCGGCCGGAATGTCCTGATCTCGGTCGGCCGAGTAGAACGGCAGGTCGGCGATCGGGATCTCGACGAGGTTCAGTTCGGCCTGCGGCGCGAGCTTCACCAGCGCCTTCGACAGGCGGCGGTTGATCGAGGTCGAGGAGATGCTGCCGACGAGGAAGCCGACGGTGTACGTGGTCATACGGGTGAGATCCTTTCGATGGTCCATGCACGTGCATAGAACCTGAACGCCCGGGCGACCGCTCGCATTCCCGCCACCGGAGATGTCGAGCCCGGGCCTCATCACACGGGCATCCCCGTGTCAACGGGAGGGCGCCGCGCGGCGGCATCCGTCATCCTGGGCATTCCCCGGCACCGATCAGGAAGGAAGCATCGTGACCGACCCCAGCCCCTACCCTCAGGACAAGGGCCCCTTCGACGCGGCCGCCGCGACGCCGGAGGGCGAGAAGTCCTTCACGGCCGACGACCCGGCCATCGACGACCCGGCCGCACCGGATGCCGTGCAGTACGGCGGTGACCGCCGTGGCGAGCTCGCCGAAGACCCGCCCGCCGCGCCCGCCGGTCCCGACGACGACGGCGAGCCCGAGCTTCTCGACGCGGAGACCAACACCGATCCCGACATGAGCGTCGACGACGGCGAGGACTGAGCCCACGGGCGCCGACGGAACGCAGGGTCACACTCGACCGCTCGCCGCCGACCGCGGCTAGCGTGTATCCGTCGCGACCGGCTCCGTCGGTTCGCGGATGACGCGCGGGAGGTGCAGTGACGAGCGACGGATCGTCGTCGGTCTCCGGCGCTGCGCTGCCCGTCGCGGCGGTGCTCCTCTCGGTGGTGCTGTGGTCGACGACCTACGGTCTGAGCGCGATCGCTCTGGTGACGGCCTCGCCCGCCGTGCTGTCGGAGCTGCGCCTGGTGCTCGCCGTTCCGCCTCTGCTCGTGCTCATCCTCCTCGGCGCACGACCCCGCGTCGCCGCAGTGCTGCGAGCGCTCCGCCGCCCGCGCACGATCGTGCTCGCTCTCACGGGCGTCGCGCTGTTCTCCCTGCCCAGCAACATCGGCCTCACGCAGACAACGGCCGGTACGGCGTCGCTCATGTCGGCGTCGCTCCCGGTGCTGACGGCGCTGATCGCCTGGCGGCTCCTCGGCGAGCGGATGACCCGACGCGTGCTCATGGGCCTGACGCTGACCACCGCAGGAATCGTGGTCTCAGCCGTCGGCGCCGTTGACCTCGGAACGGGCGCCGCGCTCATCGTCGCCGGACTCGCGTCGTATGCGCTCTACACGGTGCTGCTGCGTCGCGCCGGATCGACGCCCGAGATCCCATCGGGTCCGTCGACCTCCGCCACGGCCGCCACCGCCACGGATGCCGCCGCCACGGATGCCGCCGCCACGGATGCCGCCGCCGACGCGGACCCCCTGGTCGTCGCCACCGCGACAGCCGTCTGGGGGGCGGTGCTGCTCGCCCCCTGGCTGCTGTTCGAGGTGGCCACCGGATCGGCCGCGTGGCCGTCGACCGGGGAGGGCTGGGCGGCCGTCGCGTTCCTCGGCCTCGTGGTGACCGGGCCCACCATGGCCCTGTTCACCTACGGCGCCGAGCGGGTGCCGGCCGCGGTGTCGGGCACGGCCACCGGGGCGGTGCCGGCGCTGGGATACGCGTTCGCGGTCGCACTCGGCGAGCCGGTCGATGCCGTCAAGGTCGTCGGCGGAGCACTCGCTCTGGTGGGGATCGTCGTCGCCGCGGTCCCGCAGCGCACGACACGTCCTCCGCGCGGCACGCGCTCGCGTCAGATGCTGCCGGTCAACAGGTAGTCGAGCGTCCGCGCGCGGGAGAACTCCAGGTGCCGGCGCATGGCGGCCTCGGCGGCCGCGGGGTCGCGCTTCTCCAGCGCGGCGATGATGGCGGAGTGCTCGGCGTTCGTCTCGACCGCGTCGCCGCGCTGGAAGTGCAGCCGGTAGTGGTGGAGGTGCGGGCGCAGCCGCACGATCGCATCGGCCAGCAGGCGGTTGCCCGACCCCTCGGCGATGACGCGGTGCACCTCGGCATCCCGTGCGGCGAAGGCCCGGTAGTCCGCGAAGCGCGCCGTCCCCGGCGACGCGCTCTCACTGAGCGCCGTCATCTCGTCGAGCAGTCCGCGCAGGCCGCGGAGCGTCTCGTCCACGAGGTTCTCCGCCGCCAGGCGCGCGGCCTCGGGCTCGAGCAGGAAACGCAGCTGGAAGAGGTCGTCGAACCCGTCGGCGTCGAGGAGCGACGCCGACGTGTACCCGCGGAGGGCGCGTTTGACCACGAGCCCCTCGGATTCGAGGCGGGCGAGCGCTTCGCGCACCGGCGTGGGTGAGACGTCGAGGTCGCGTGCGACGCTCTCGATGTTGACCTTCGCGCCGGGGGCGATGTCGCCGTCGAGGAGCAGGGCGGCCACGGCGTCGTACACCTCGTCGACGAGCGTCCTGCGCGGGGGGATCGGAGACGCCATGCTCCCACTGTAACGGCGGCACGCCTCGACGGTCGGCCGACCCTGCCGCGCGGGAGGGTCCGCGTCAAGTCCCTTCCCGCGGTCCGGCACCCCGGTGATCATCGGGTCATGCATCCGATGGGAGCCCGTTGAACATGACCGCATCCGCCCTCGTCTCCGACACCGCCGTCGCCTTCACCCCGCGTGGACCGCTGAGCGATGCGATCCTCCGCGCCCTCACCGGAAGCGGCGCCGACGCCGACCATTCGGCCCTCGCCGTCGAGGCCGTCGCCGCGAGCGGCGATCTGCTCCGCGACGACGACGTCCAGCTCGCCCTCTTCCTCCTCTACGCCTCGGCGTACGGGTCGCTTCCGGCACTCGACGAGACGCTGGAGTGGGATCCGCACCTCATCACGACCCGGCGCATCCTGGAAGACGCTTTCGAGCGCACGCTCCGCGAAGTCGTTCCGGTGCCCGAACTGCCCGAGGCCTCGGTCGACGCGGTCGGGCGCGCGCTTTTCGCCCTGGCCGCCGCCGACACGGGCCCGAGCCTGTCGCGGTACATCGCGAAGAAGGCGACGCGTGAGCAGGCGGAGGAGATGCTGATCCAACGCTCGGTGTACACGCTGCGCGAGGCCGACCCGCACTCGTGGGCGATTCCTCGTCTGGAGGGCCGCGCGAAGGCCGCGCTCGTCGAGATCCAGTCGGACGAGTACGGTGGGGGCCGTCCGCACCGGGTGCACCAGGTGCTCTTCGCCGCCGCCATGCGGGCGGCGGGTCTCGACGACACCTACGGCGCCTATGTCGACGACATCCCGGCCATCACGCTCGCGTCGTTCAACATGATGTCGATGTTCGGGCTCAACCGACGACTCGTGGGCGCGATCGTCGGCCACCTCGCCGCCTACGAGATGACCTCGTCGATCCCGTGCCGGCTCTACGCCGACGGCCTGCGCCGCCTCGGCTTCGACGAGCAGGTCGCCGAGTACTTCGCCGAGCACGTCGAGGCGGATGCCGTGCACGAGCAGATCGCGGGCCGCGATCTGGCGGGCAGCCTCGCCGAGGACCACCCGGAGCTGCTCGAGGACATCATGTTCGGCGCGGCCGCGTGCCTGACGGTCGACGGCTGGATGGGCGGTCACGTCCTCGACGCATGGACGGCGGGTTCGTCGTCGCTCCGGCGGGGAGTCGCGTCATGAGCGGAGCGCACGAGGCGACGACCATCACCCCCTATCCGGACGGCCCTCTGCTCGTGCGCGGCGAGATCGAGCTGCGCACCCCTGACGGCGAGCTGATCGAAGCGCGGCGACGCACCGTCGCGCTGTGCCGTTGCGGGCTGTCGATCATCAAGCCGTTCTGCGACGGCACGCACAAGGCGTCCGGTTTCCGCACCGAGTAGCCACATCCAGGAGGCATCATGCAGGAGAGAAGCACCGACCTCGAACCCCGCCGCGCCATCGTGACCGGAGCCGACTCGGGCATCGGTCGCGCCGCGGCGGTCGCCCTCGCCGCGGCCGGCATGGACGTCGGCATCACGTGGCACAGCGACGAGCAGGGGGCCGAGGAGACGGCGGCGGAGGTGCGCAGCCACGGGGCCCGAGCCGTCGTCGCACGCCTCGACGTCGCCGACATCCCTGCCTGCGGAGGCGTCGTCGACGGGCTCATCGACGTGCTCGGCGGCGTCGACGTGTTCGTCAACAACGCGGGCATGGGCTCGACCACCCCGTTCCTCGACCTTCCCCTCGACGAGTGGCGCACGGTGCTCGACACCGATCTGACCGGAGCGTTCGTGTGCCTGCAGCGGGCGGCGCGTGCGATGGTGGCGGCCGGGCGTGGTGGACGACTCATCGCGGTGACCAGCGTGCACGCGCATCAGCCGATGGTGGGCATGGCCGCCTACGACGCCGCCAAGCACGGATTGAGCGGTCTGATGAAGAACCTCGCGCTGGAGCTGGGCGCTCACGGCATCAGCGCGGTCAGCGTCGCACCGGGCGAGATCGCGACGCCCATGACCGATCAGGTCGACAGCGATCCGCGCGACGAAGACCGCCCCGGCGTCCCGCTCGGACGCCCCGGCGACGCGCGGGAGGTGGCCGCTCTCATCGCGTACCTCGCCTCTCCGGAGGGAGGGTACGTCTCGGGTGCGTCCGTCGTGATCGACGGCGGGATGCTGCAGATGGGCCCGCAGGCGGGCGTCGCCGTCGAAGCGCACGACTGGCGCACGGTCTGAGGTGCGTGGGGTCGTCGGGGGCCC
>NZ_JBFOKT010000002.1:11527-392833 GCF_047246685.1 Microbacterium martis
TTCGACAGGCTCAGGGACCCAAGGGGTCAGGGCCCTTCGACAGGCTCAGGGACCCAAGGGGTCAGGGCCCTTCGACAGGCTCAGGGACCCAAGGGGTCAGGGCCCTTCGACACGCTCAGGGACCCAAGGGGCGGGGGGCATTGCAGGATATTTCGGCTCGGGCTATCGTTAGAGAAATTCTTTCGAAGGAGCTGCGATGACGCCCGCCCGACTTCCCCTCGACCCCCGGTTCCCCAACCCGCCGGGCTCTGACGACGACGTCGCGCTCTGGTGGCTCGGACAGGCCGGCTTCGCGGTGCGGTTCAGAGACACTCTGCTGTTCATAGACCCGTACCTCAGCGACGTCCTGGCCGACAAGTATCGCGGACGCATCTTCCCGCACCGTCGTCTGCACCCGAGTCCCGTCAACCCGTCGGACGTCACGGGCCTCGACCTCGTGCTCTGCACCCACGGGCACACCGACCACATGGATCTCGGGTCCATCCCCTACCTCCAGACCTCCAGCGACCCGCTCTTCGTCGTGCCTCGAGCCGAGGCGGTCAAGGGCGTCGCACGCGGCATCCCGGCGCCCCGCCTGCTCGGACTGGATGCCGGTGAGTCGTTCGCGCGGCAGGGCGTGACGATCACGGCGGTCCCTGCCGCCCACGAAGAGCTCACCGTCGACGCGCACGGGCAGAACCTCTTCCTCGGGTACGTGATCGAGATCGGCGGCCTGCGCATCTACCACTCCGGCGACTGCGCGCCCTACCCGGGGCAGGCCGGCATCGTCCGCGACCTCTCCGTCGATCTCGCGCTCCTGCCCGTGAACGGACGCGACGCGCATCGCCGCGACCACGGCGTTCCCGGCAACTTCACGCTCGACGAGGCCGTCACCCTGTGCCGCGACGCCGGCATCCCGTCGCTCGTGTGCCACCACTGGGGACTCTTCGAGTTCAACTCGGCCGACCCCGCCGACCTCGCCCAGCGGCTCACCTCGGTCGACGACATCGCTTGGCGCATCCCCGAACTCGGCGTTCCGTTCACCGTCTCGGGAGCCTCGGCATGACCTCGACGTTCTGGTTCTTCGGGGTGTCGACGGCGCAGTCCGCCATGCAGCGCATCTACCCGCTCTGGATGGCCGAACTCGGCATCGACTCGCGCCTCGTCGGCGTCGACTTCCCGATCGATGCCCCGCGCGACGACTATCGCGCCGCGGTCGAGCGCGTCCTCAGCACTCCCGGCTCGATCGGCGGACTGATCACCACGCACAAGCTCAATGTGCTGGCCGCCGCCCGCGACCTCTTCGCCGAGCTCGACGACTCGGCGCGGCTGCTCCACGAGGTCAGCTGCCTGATCGTGCGCGACGGCACCCTGCGCGGCGCCGCGCTCGACGACCGCACCAGCCGTCTCGCGCTCGAGGCGCTCATCCCCGATGGCCACTGGGCGCGCGGCGGCGAGCTGCTGCTGCTCGGCGCGGGCGGCGCGTCGATCGCCACGACCCTGGGACTACACCGCGCGGCCACCGACGGGCGCGAGGTACCGACGCGCATCCACGTGACGGCGCGGTCGCCGCGGCGCCTGGAGGAGATGCGGGCACTGCACGACAGCATCGGATTCGCGATTCCGGTGGTCACGCACGTCACAGCGGATGCCGCGGAGGCTGACGCCGTCGTCGCGGCCCTGCCGCCGGCATCCGTCCTGGTCAACGCGACCGGCATGGGCAAGGATCGGCCGGGCTCTCCGCTCACCGACGACGTCGTGATGCCGCAGGGATCGATCGTGTGGGACATGAACTATCGCGGGCCCCGGCCGTTCCTCGTGCAGGCCGCCGCGCAGCAGGCAGAGCGCGACCTCGTCGTCGAAGACGGCTGGGACTACTTCGTCTACTCCTGGACCTCGGTGGTCGCCGAGGTGCACGGCATCGACATCCCCGCTCGCGGCGCACTCTTCGACCGGCTGTCGGAGATCGCCCGCTCGACGATGGCCTGACGCCCGACGAGGAGGGGCGCAGCGGATTCCCGCTGCGCCCCTCCTCCGTGAGACGCTAGACGCCGCCGTCGTAGCGCGAACTGCTGTCGTAGTAGCCGCTGGGGAAGTAGACGCTCGGGATGCCGAACTCGGCGTACATGTCGACGATCTTGCGGTTGTCGTCGATGCCGACGATCGGCTCGATGCCCCACTCGAGCATGCGGGCGATCTCGATGCGCTTGTAGTCGACCGCGACCGTGGCGTCGTCGTCTTCTCGCGGCGGGCGGCAGACCAGCAGGTCGAAGCGCAGGCCCTGCGCGATCAGCCACTCGCGCGTCACGACGGCCACCTCGTCGACCCGTGCCGTGAGGATGATCACCGTGATGTCGTCGCGCATGCACGACAGCAGGGCACGGCCCGCCTCGATCACGGCATCGGCGTGCACGTCGCGATAGAACGACACCCAGTCGGGCGTCTCCCGGTGCAGGAAGTGCTGCCGATGCATCGCGTCGGCCAGCACCCCGTCGAGGTCGAAGATGGCCGCAGGGCCCGGGCGCACCTCGGTGGCCGCGTGCCAATGGGCGTGCGGGAGCACCGTGGTGCGCGCCGCCTGGTCGGTCGTGGTCATGCGAGCGCCTCCCGCGCCACCGCGGTGATGCCGGGGGCGTCGAGCCGGTAGTGGCGGTAGAGATGGGTCGGCGGTGCGATGAGGCTGTACTCGTCACGGATGCCGTGGCGCACGAGCCGGGAGCCCGACGGCGTCTCGGCCATGACCTCGGCGACCGCGGCGCCCAGGCCCCCGAGGACGTTGTGCTCCTCGACCGTGAGCACCACGGCGCTGCGGGCGGCCGCCGCGCGTACGAGCTCGTCGTCGAGCGGCTTGATCGTCGGCATGTCGATGACGCCGACCGAGAGGCCGTCCGCCCGCAGCGTCTCCGCGGCCTCGAGCGCCGGATGCACCTGCGTGCCGCACGCGATGATGGTCAGATCGGTTCCCGTGGCGTGCTCGACGCCCTTCCCGAACACGAACTCGACGTCGTCGTCATACACCTGCGGGTCGCGCCCGCGGCTGGTGCGGAAGTAGATCGGCTCGGGCCAGTCGACCGACGCGCGGATCGCGGCGCGCAGCTGAGGGCCGTCGGCAGGCGACACCACGGTGAGCCCGGCGATGGCCCGCATGGTCGAGATGTCCTCCGTGGCGTGGTGGCTGGTGCCGTAGAACCCGAGCGCGATGCCGGTGTGATGCCCGATGAGGCGGACCGGCAGCTTCGTGTAGGCGACATCCATCCTGATCTGCTCGCAGCACAGCAGGCCGAGGAACGAGGCGAATGTCGCGACGAACGGCACGGCACCGGTCGTGGCGAGCCCCGCGGCGGCGGAGACCATGTTCTGCTCCGAGATCCCGAACTGCACGAACCGATCCGGATGCCGCTTCGCGAAGGTCACCAGGCCGTTCGAGTACTGCAAGTCGGCCGTGCCGGCGACGACCGGCACGCCGGCCTCGACGAGGTCGAGCAGCCCATCGGACAGGTAGTCGAGGCCGGGGTTCTGCGCGTTCAGACCGCGGTACTGCCACGATCCTTCGCTGAGCGTCTGCGTGGTCATGCGGCTCCTCCCTCGCGGATCTCGGCGACCGCGCGTTCCGCGTCGGCCGGAACGAGGTATCCGAGGTGCCATCCGGGCTCCTCCTCCATGTAGGCGACGCCCTTGCCCTTCCGGGTGTGTGCGATGACGCAGCTGGGCGCGTCGCCGTCGCCGCGCTCGGCGAGCGACAGCAGCAGGTCGCGCACGGCGCCGGCATCGTGCCCGTCGACCTCGTGGACCTGCCACCCGAAGGCGCGCCACTTGTCGGTCAGCGGCTCGATGCCGATGACGTCGTCGACGCTGCCGTCGAGCTGGAACCCGTTGCGGTCGACGATGGCGATGAGCTTGCCGAGGCGGTGGTGAGCGGCGCCGAGGGCCGCCTCCCAGACCTGGCCCTCCTGCATCTCGCCGTCGCCGAGCATCACGAACACGCTGAAGTCGCGTCGCGCCATCCGGCCACCGAGCGCCATTCCGAGGCCGTTCGACAGCGCATGGCCGATCGAACCCGAGCTGAAGTCGATGCCGGGAACCTTCGTCATGTCGGGGTGATCGCCGAGCGGACTGCCGAGCCGCGTGTAGCCGTCGAGCACCTCGGCGGGGAAGTAACCGAGGTCGGCGAGGACCGGGAACAGACCGACGGCGGCGTGGCCCTTGCCCATGAGGAACCGGTCGCGGTCGGGCCAGTCCGGCCGCGCGGCATCCGTTCGCATCACGCCGTAGTACAGGGCGGCGAAGATCTCGGCGGCGGAGAAGACCGAGCTGTAATGGCCGACCTTCGCGAGCTCGATGAGGCGGATCGCCTCGGTGCGCACGAAGGCGGCTCGGTCGGCCAGGAAGGCGGCATCGGAGGTCGGTCGGGCGGGTGTCAGCGTCGTCGGTGAGGGCACGAGAGACATGCTCATTGAAATTTCACCCGCTGTCAAGCTACGGTCGAAGAAATTTCGACACGTCAGGAGTCCGCATGTCCCCCACTTCTCTCTCCGCCCCGCTCGCCGTGATCACCGGCGGAGGCACCGGGATCGGCCGCGCCGTCGCCACGATGCTCGTCGACCGCGGTTGGACCGTCGTCGCCGTGGGACTCGACGCCGACGCCGACCTGCCCGAGGAGATCTCGTTCCGTCGATGCGACGTCAGCGACGCGGCCGCGCTGGAGGCCTCGCTCGCCGACGTCGGCCCGGTCAGCGCACTGGTCACCGGTGCCGCCGTCCTGCGCGACGACGAGTGGCAGCCGGAGCGGTTCGACGCCGTGCTGGGGATCAACGTCACCGGCGTGCTCGCCGTCGCCGAGCTGCTGCGCGACCGACTCGCGGCGGCAGGAGGGTCGATCGTGAACTTCGCCTCGATGTGGAGCTTCTTCGGGTCGGCGAACTCCCCGGCCTACGCCGCATCGAAGGGCGCGATCGTGGCGCTGACGCGGTCGCAGGCGGTCGCGTACGCCGCCGACGGCATCCGCGCGAACGCCGTGGCGCCGGGGTGGATCGCGACGCCGATGTCACGGCGTGCGCGCGACGACGCCGAGCGCTTCGCGCGCATCACCGCGCGCATCCCTCTCGCCCGATGGGGAGAGGCCGACGACGTCGCCAAGGCGATCGGCTTCCTCGTCTCGGCGGATGCCGCCTACATCACCGGCACCGTCCTCACCGTCGACGGCGGCTACTCGATCGGCTGAAAGACCACCAGCGTGCGGGCGCCGACCCCGGCCTCGAGGTCGGCGATCCCGTCGTTGATGTCGTCCAGCGCGATCCGTCGTCCCGCGAGGGCGTCGAGCTCGAGCCGTCCGGCCAGATACTCCTCGACGAGCAGCGGCAGGTCGGCCTGCGGCTCGAGCGACCCCGCGCGCACTCCGTGCACACCCTTGCCGGCGTGCAGGTGACCGGCCGAGAAGTCGATCCGCGCCTCGTCGCCGAACACGCCGACCGCCCACACCGATCCGCCCCGGGCGGTCGCATCGAGCGCCGTCCCCACCAGACCGGGGATGCCGACCGCCTCGAACACGTGGTCGGCTCCCCCGTCGGTGAGCGCGCGCACCTCGGCGGCGGCATCCGTCACCCGCGACGCGTCGATGCCGTGCGTCGCCCCGAATCTCTCCTTCGCCAGCTGCAGGCGCTCGGCGCTGCGGTCGATCGCGATGACGGTCGCCGCGCCGGCGAGCGCGGCACCCTGGCAGACGTTGAGCCCGACCCCGCCGGCGCCGATCACGACGACATGGTCGCCCGGGGCGACCCGGGCGACCTTGCGCGCCGATCCGACTCCGGTCGCGACCGCGCAGCCGAGCATGGCCGCCAGGTCGAGCGGCATCCGGCGATCGATCACGGTGACGGCGTTGCGGTGCAGCACCATTTCCTCGGCGAAACCGGCGATGTTCGTCCACTGGTGGATCTCGGCGCCGTCCCGCGACAGGCGCGGCGGAGCGTCGGCCGCCCGCATCGTGGCCTCCCGGTCCTGACACATCGCCGGACGCCCGGCACGGCACATGCGGCAGTCGCCGCAGAAGACGACGAAGCACGCGATCACGTGATCGCCGACCGCGACGTCGGCGACCGCAGTGCCGACCTGGGTGACGATGCCGGACGCCTCGTGGCCGAGCACGACGGGCATCGGCCGGGCCACGCGGCCGTCGATCACGTGCAGGTCGGAGTGGCACAGACCGACCGCAGCGGTCGCCACGCGGACCTCGTGCGGCTCGAGGGTCGCCGGCGTCTCCACCTCTTCGATCCGCAGCGGTTCGTGCGGGCTGTACAGGACGGCGGCGCGCATCCGGACTCCATTCGGTAAATATTTCTCTGCTGGACTTGCTTTCAGAATAAACTTCGGACACTCTAGTCACGGGCAGGAAGCCCGGTCAACACACGACGAAGTGGAACCGGTTCGAGGATGAACAAGACACACGTGATGGCGCTCGACGCCGGCACCGGAAGCGTCCGCGCCATCCTGTTCGGCGAGGACGGCTCGATCGACGGGATCGCGCAGGAGGAGTTCGAGCAGCACTACCCCGCCCCCGGCTGGGCCGAGCACGATGCCGAGGTCATCTGGGAATCGCAGCTGCGCGTGGCGCACCGGGTGCTCGCCGAATCCGGCGTGTCCGCCGAGGCCATCGCCGCCATCGGCATCACCAACCAGCGGGAGACCTGCGTCATCTGGGATCGCGTGACCGGAGAACCCGTGCACAACGCGCTGGTGTGGCAGGACGGCCGCACCGCGGAGTTCTGCGACACCCTGCGCGCCGACGGTCACACCGACCTCATCCGCCAGGCCACCGGCCTGCCCATCGACACGTACTTCTCGGGGACGAAGATCCGCTGGCTCCTCGAGAACGTGCCCGGCGTCCGCCGACGCGCGGAAGCCGGAGAGCTGCTGTGCGGGACCATCGACTCCTGGCTCATCTGGAAGCTCACCGACGGCGCCGCGCACGTCACCGACTATTCCAACGCCTCCCGCACAATGTGCTTCAACATCCGCGATCTCACCTGGGACGACGAGATCCTCGGCCTCCTCGGCATCCCCCGCAGCATCCTCCCCGACGTCCGCCCCTCGAGCGAGGTGTACGGCACGACCGGCACCGCGGCGGGCTTCTCCGCCGCCATCCCCGTCGCCTCGGCGACCGGCGATCAGCAGGGCGCCCTCTTCGGCCAGGCCTGCTTCGCGCCCGGCTCGGTCAAGGCGACCTACGGCACCGGCGGCTCGGTGATGATGAACACCGGGACGACCCCCGTCCACTCCGAGGCCGGCCTCATCACGACGATCGCCTGGGGGCTCGACGGCCGCGTCGAATACGCGCTGGAAGGGGTGTTCTTCGGCGTGGGCGTGACCATCAAATGGCTGCGCGACGAGATGCGCATCATCGACGGGGTCGAGGAGACCGCGGCGCTCGCGGCATCCGTTCCCGACACCGGCGGGGTCTATCTGGTTCCGGCGTTCACCGGACTGGCCTCGCCGTACTGGGACCAGTACGCCCGCGCGGCGGTGTTCGGCATCACACCCGGCACCGGTCGCGCGCAGCTGGTGCGGGCGGCACTCGAGTCGATGAGCTACTCGTACCGCGACGTGATCGACGCCATGACCGCCGAGTCGGGCACGCCGCTTCCCGAGCTGCGCGTCGACGGCGGCGCGGTCGCCAACGACTTCCACCTGCAGTTCCAGGCCGATCAGCTGGGCGTGCCGGTGCATCGCCCGCTGGTCACCGAGTCGACCGCCCGCGGTGCCGCGTTCCTCGCCGGACTCGCGGTCGGCTTCTGGTCGTCGCAGGACCAGCTGCGCGCCACGATCGACATCGAGCGGACGTTCGAGCCGCAGATGGATGCCGCCACGCGCGACCGCCTCTACGCCGGGTGGACCAAGGCCGTCGCGCGCTCCCTCGACTGGGCCGACCACTGAGACGCGCGCGGGGCCGGCCGCCCGCGCCACCCCTGCGCCGGCTCAGTCCCGGCCGCCGCCGCGGGTCGGCTTGATCGCCGAGAGGTAGCTCTCCTGCAGGTAGTCGGCGGTCTCCTCGAAGAAGCGCGTCGCATAGGTGGCGTACAGCACGTCGATCGCGAGGAGCTGCCCCCACTTCGCCGTCACCGACTCGCCGTACACGTCGGAGCTCGCGACGGTGCCCGCGGTGAGCAGCACGTCGTCGACCACCGAGGCGAGCGCCGAATCGACGTTCGAGGTGACCCCGAGCACGTATGCGCCGTGGAACTTCGCGATCTGAGCCGATGCGACCACCGAGGTCGAGTCGCCCGAGTCGCTGATCGCGATCATCACGTCGCCCTCGCGCAGCGTCGCGCTGCCCATCGACTGCACGCTCTGATCACGGAAGAAGTGGCACCGTTTGCCGGCGCGCACGAAGCGCATCATGGCGCTCTCGGCGGCCGTCGACGACGACCCCATCGCGGCGAAGTACACCGCCGACGCATCGTGGATGCGCTCGACGACGGCGCTCATCACCTCGGGGTCGAGCCGCTCTGCCGTGCGGTTGAGCGACTCGAAGCTGCCGTGCAGCACCTTCTCGACGATCTGCTCGCTCGTGTCGCCCTTGAGCACGCCCTCGTACACCCAGTTGGTCCGCTGCTCGGTCGACACCGGACGCGAGTAGATGGCCTGCGCGATACCGAGGCGCAGCTGGTTGTAGCCGTCGAGCTGCAGCTCGCGAAGGAACCGCGAGACGGTCGAGTCCGCCACACCGGCGCGGCCGGCCAGCTCGGTGATCGACAGGGCCTGCGCCTCCTCCGGATCCGACAGGATCACATCGGCGACCCCGCGCAGCGCCGGGCTGAGCGACCCCGCACGACGCGAGATCTGGTGGAGCAGGTTCGCACCCATGTCCTGGTCAGTCACGTGTGGAGTCTAGACGGATCACCGATTTCATGCCGACCCCGGAGCGCGAGTGCTCCATCGCCTCCTCGATCTGATCGAGCGAGAAGCGGGCGGTGACGATCGGCGTCAGGTCGACGTCGCTCTCGGCCACGATGTCGAGGACGTCGCCGTAGTCGGTGACGCTCGAGCCGGTGGTCCCGGTGAGGGTCTGCTCCTTGTAGTGCAGGGAGTTGACGTCGATCGCCGGCCGCGCCTGGTCGCCGAGGCCGGAGAACACATTGATGCGTCCGAGTCGGCCGACCAGATCGGTCGTCGACGCGATGACCTCGGGCTTCGACACGCACGTGATCACGACGTCGGCGCCCTCGCCGGCGGTGAGCGCCATGACCTCCTCGCGCAGGTCCTGCTCCGAGACGTTGATCAGGTGGTCGGCGCCCAGCCTGCCGGCGATGTCGAGCCGCGGCTGGCGGGTGTTCGCGACGATCACCTGACGGGCGCCCGCGCGCTTGGCGAGCACCGTGTGGAAGCAGCCGATCGGGCCGGCGCCGATGATGAGCACCGAGTCGTCGGGCGTGACACCGACCTTGCGCTGGCCGTGCAGGCAGCACGACATGGGCTCCATGATCGCGGCGATCTCGTCGCTCACGGCATCCGGAACGTGGAAGAGGTTGCCCCGCTCGATCGCGACGGCCGGCACGAGCATGAACTCCTCGAAGCCGCCGTTCATCGTGATGCCGAAGGCCTCGTACGTCGGGCACAGCTGGTTGAGCCCGCGGCGGCACATGGCGCAGACACCGCAGCCCACGTTCGGCGCGACGCTGACCCGGTCGCCCTCTGCGAAGCCCTGCACATCGCGGCCGGCGCGCACGATGCGTCCGGTGAGCTCGTGCCCGAGCACGCGCCGCGTGCCCTCGGGGATGCGGAAGTGGCCGTGCTTCATGATGCGCAGGTCGGTGCCGCAGATGCTGGCCGCCCCCACCTCGACGAGCACATCGCCCGGACCCACCTCGGGGACCGGGATGTCGGTGACCTCGATACGGCCGGGACCGAGGAAGACCGCGGCCTTCATCGCCGGGCCGATCGGGCGGAGAGTGATCCCGCCAGGACGGAATCCGCCTCGGCGAGGGCCTCGTCGGACACCGCGAAGATCGTCTTGTTCGACCAGCCGTCGCGGTCGGCGAGCCGGGTGAAGACCTCGTGCGCGTCGTCGATGCGCTCCACGTGGCTGACGAGTCCGTCGACCACCAGCGAGGTGCCCAGGCAGGCGACGACCATCTCCCAGTCGTTGGTGACGCGCGGGGTGATGACCGCGTTCCAGGTGCCGCGCAGCACGAGCTCTCGGCGCAACACGCGCGACACGAGCTCCTTCGGCAGGGTCAGGTCGTCGGCGAGGTCGCCGAGCAGAACGACCTGCCCCCGGTGCGCGGCGGAACGGATCGCCTGGACCAGAGTCACCGACAGGCCGCTCGCTTCGACGGCGATGTCGACGCCCCGGCCGCCCGTCGCCGCGGCCGCCAGCTCGTCGGACGGTCCCGCCGACGCGTCGAGCGTCTCGAAGCCGAGGCTCTCGGCGACCTCGCGCTTGCGGGCATCGATGTCGGCCACGAGCACCCGGACGACGCCGAGGATGCGCAGCCACTGCGCCGCGAGGATGCCGATGGGGCCGGCGCCGATCACGAGGGCGGTGGCGTTCGGCGGGATCTCGGCCTTGCGAACCGCGTGCAGGGCCACGCCCGCCGGCTCGACCATCGCACCGGCGATCAGGGAGGTGCCCGGGCGCAGGGGGACCAGGTTGCGCTCGGGCACCCGCAGATACTCCTCCAGACCGCCGTCGCGGCGGGATCCGAAGTAGTCGTACCGGTCGGCGAGCGCGTACTGCCCGATCTCGGTCATCGGGTCGGACGGCTCGGGGATGCACGGGAAGATCGCGACCCGGTCTCCCGCCTTCAGCGCACCCGAGGGCGAGTCCTCGGCTAGGGTGCCCGACATCTCGTGGCCGAGCACGAGCGGGAACCCGTAGCCCTTGCCGATCCCGAACCGGAGCACATCCGATCCGCACACGCCGACCGCCCCGATGCGCACGAGCACCGAGTCGACGCCGACGGGTTCGGGCATCGGCACGTCGACGACGTCGATGTCGCGGATGCCGCGCAGCACTGCAGCCTTCACGTCGTCAGACCTCCATGCCGTACCGCAGCACCTTGTGCGTCGGGTACAGCGAGAACGTGGGGATGGTGACGTCAGGCGTGCGGGTGCCGATGTAGAGCGCGGCCTCGGCGACGTTCGAGACGTCGATGCAGCTGGCCGAGAGGCCCTCCTCGATCTCCTTCTCGTCGAGCCACCCGTCGGTGTACGCCGGCAGGTCGCCGTCGTAGAGGCCCTTGTCGATGATCTCGGTCATCGGGGTGCGCACGTGCGACGGGTTGAGCACCGTGACGCCGATGTTCTTGTGCATGCCCTCGATGAGGATGTTCTTCGAGAAGCCCAGCATGCCGTGCTTCGAGGCGCGGTACGGGCTGTGACCGGGACCGGAGGCCACCTTGGTCGACGACGACCCCATGTTGATGATGCGCCCGCCCGACTCCTGCTTCTCCATCTGCAGGAACGCCTCGCGGCAGCAGAGGAAGACCCCGGTGAGGTTCGGGCCGATCGTCTTGTTCCACTCCTCCAGCGTCACCTCGGTCACCGGCGGGGCGAGCGAGTCGCGACCCGCGCTGTTCACGACCAGGTCGAGGCGGCCCCAGCGGGCGACCGTCTCGGCGAAGAACGCCCGAACCGCGTCTTCTTCGACCACGTTCGCGACGATGGGCAGGACCTCTCCCCCGCGCTCGGCGATGTCGGCGGCGACCTCGTCGAGGCGGGCCTCGTCGATGTCGACGAGCGCGACGCGGCATCCGTTGGCGGCATAGATCCGGGCGACGGCTTCGCCGATGCCGGATGCGGCTCCGGTGATGAGCGCCACCTTGCCGTCGAGGGCCGTGCCGGGGGTGGGGAGGTAGTTCGGCACCATGTCGGTGCTCCTTTCGTGAGGGAAGGGCGAGGGCGCGGCCGACGACGTCATGACGGCAGCCCGAGCTGCTCGGGCGTCTTGGCGCCGACCATCAGCGCCACGGCATCCGCCATGTCGATCTGCGAGGTCTCGACCAGCGCGATGCGCTTGCCGAGTCGCTGGATGTGGATGCGGTCGGCGACCTCGAAGATCTGCGGCATGTTGTGGCTGATCAGGATGACCGGGATGCCGCGGGCGTTGATGTCCTTGATGAGCTTGACCACGCGCCCGGACTCCTTGACGCCGAGGGCGGCGGTCGGCTCGTCGAGGATGACGACCTTCGACCCGAACGCGGCGGCGCGGGCCACGGCGACGCCCTGGCGCTGGCCACCCGAGAGCGTCTCCACTGACTGACCGATGTTCTGCAGGGTCTGCAGTCCCAGCTGCGACATCACTTCGAGCGACTCGGCGCGCATGCGCTTCTTGTCGAGCATCCGGAACACCGAACCGGCGATGCCGGGCCGGCGCAGCTCGCGCCCGAGGAAGATGTTGCTGGCGATGTCGAGCGCCGGCGACACCGCCAGGCTCTGGAACACGGTCTCGATGCCGAGCCGGCGGGCGTCGACCGGAGTCTTCAGCTCGGTCGGCTCGCCGCTGACCAGCAGCTCTCCCTCGTCGGGCTGGACCGCGCCGGAGAGCGTCTGGATGAGCGACGACTTGCCCGCACCGTTGTCGCCGATGACGGCGAGCACCTCGCCGGCGCGGATCTCGAAGTCGGTGTGGTCGAGTGCGACGACCCGGCCGTAGCGCTTCACGATGCCGCGCGCTTCGAGCACCAGATCGGTGGAGCGCGGGGTCTGCGTTTCGGTGGTCATGGTCAGCGTCCGATCTTCCGCAGGCGCTGGTCGACGGCGACCGCGCCGATGATGAGCAGGCCGATGGTGAACTCCTGCCAGAGGCTGTCGAAGCCCGCGAGCGAGAGGCCGCTCGAGAAGACTCCGACGATGAGCGAGCCGAGCAGGGTGCCCATGATGCGCCCCCGGCCGCCGAAGAGGCTGGTTCCGCCGATCACCACGGCGGTGATCGAGGCGAGGTTGTAGGCGGCGCCCGCGGTGGGCGAGATCGAGCCGATCCGGCCGATCAGCAGCCAGGCGGTGATGCCGATGATGAGTCCGGCCACCACGTAGACCGACATGAGAACCCGGTTGACGCGGATGCCGCTGAGCCGAGCCGCCTCCATGTTGTCGCCGACCGCGTAGATGTGGGTGCCCCAGGCGGTGTTGCGCAGGATGTAGGCGAACAGGACGAACATGAGGATCGTCAGCACCTGCCCGAAGGTGAAGGTGGTGCCGAAGACCCGGAATCCGGTGCCGAGCCAGTTGAACAGCGCCGGCACCTCGGCGTACGGCACGCTCTCGCCGTCGGAGAGGAAGATGTTCAGCGCGTAGAAGATGCTCAGCGTTCCAAGGGTCGCGATGAACGGCGGGATGTTGAGCTTCGTGACGATGAAGCCGTTGATCGCGCCGCACGCGATGCCGACGATGATGCCCAGCACCAGCGAGAGCTCGACGGGAAGACCCATCGCCACAGCGAAGCGGCCCATCGCGACCTGCGAGAGCAGCATGACGGCGGCGACCGACAGGTCGATCCCGGCGGTGAGGATGATGAGGGTCTGAGCGATGCCGAGCATCGCGATGACCTGCACCTGCTGGAGGATCAGCGAGAAGTTCTGCAGGGTGCCGAAGTTGGGCGACACGATCGAGAAGACGATCAGCGCGATGATGAGGACCGCGACCGGTCCGATGAGCGGTCGCGACAGCATCCGTCGTTCGATCCACTGGAGGGGGCTGAGACGGGTCCGCTGGTCGATTTCGACCAGTCCCATCGAGAATCCGGCGGTGACGGTGCTGGGCCGCTCGTCATCCGGGATGTCTGTGGCACTGCGGTTCATGATCGACTTCCTACGTCGTTGTATGGGGGAAGGTGTGCGGGGTGAGGGCCGGTCGGCAAGAGCCGGCCCTCACCCGGTCGTGGTGCGGCGGGGGCTCAGCCCCAGCACTGCTCCAGTCCGAAGGTCGTGTCCTCCGACTCGACGCCCTCCTGGGGCTGATCGGTCACGAGGGTGACGCCGGTGTTGGTGAAGTCGAGCCCTTCGCTGTTCTTCGGCTTGGTGCCGTCGGCGATGTAGGCGTCGACCGCCTGCAGGGCCTGCTTCGCCATCTCGAGCGGGAACTGCATCGAGGTGGCCGCGATGATGCCCTTCTGCACGTTGGTGACGCCGGGGCAGCCGCCGTCGACCGACACGATGGTGATCTGGTCTTCGAGCCCCGCGGCCACCACGGCCTGATAGGCGCCGGCGGCGGTGGGCTCGTTGATCGTGTAGACGAGGTTGATCGACGGGTCCTTCTGGAGCAGCTTCTCCATGCCGGTGCGTCCACCCGCCTCGTTGGCGTCGGTGACCTCGTGGCCCACGAGCCGCGGGTCGGTCTCGTCCCACATCTTCGCCGGGTCGCCCAGCTCGATGCCGAAGCCCTCGAGGAAGCCCTGGTTGCGGGCGACGTCGACGGGGATCTGGTCGGTGCTCAGGTCGAGGGTCGCGATGCGCGGCTCCTCGTCGGCGAGCGCCGCCTTGGCCCATTCGCCCACGAGCACGCCGGCGAGGTGGTTGTCGGTGGCGAAGGTGCCGTCGATGCCGGAGTCGGCGCCGAGCGGGGAGTCCATCGCGAAGACGACGATTCCCGCCTCCTGCGCCTTCTTGATGGCGGGGATGACGCCGTCGCCGGCGGGGGTCACCAGGATCGCCTTGGCGCCCTGAGCGGTGAAGTTCTCGATCGCCTTGATCTGGGAGTCGACGTCGCTCTGACCGTCGCCGCTGGCGACCTGCAGGTTGAGCCCGAGCTCCTTCGCCTCGTCTTTGGCGCCTTCGGTCATCTTGACGTAGAAGGGGTTGTCCTGGGTCTTGATGACGAGGCCGACGAGCGGCTCGCCTGATCCGGCGGATGCTGCGGCGCAGCCGCTGAGGCCGACGAGCGCCATCGCTCCGGCCGCCACCGCAGCGACGATGCTGCGAGTACGTGCGTGCATGATTTCCTCTCGACAGGGAAGTGAGAAATGATTACCGACAGAGCGATAGTACCGGAAATTTCTACTTTGTCGAGAGACATGTGGGAAAGTTTTCGAGGCGGGCGCGCGGTGCGCGAGGAGTCAAGACACGCCGCATGCCCGCGGGCTCACGCGGCGTGTTGTGACTTCTCAGGCCTGAGCACCGGATGACTCGGGGGAAGGCTGAACCACGGCCACACCGTGCGGCCCCAGCTCGACATGCTCGACGTCCAGGCCGCTCAGCACGTCGTGACCCGCCAGCGCCAGTCGCACCGGCGCCGTGCCGTGGTTGATCGCGAAGACGAGCCCGCCGCGCCGCACCAGCTCGACGGCGGGCGGGGTCGACGCCGCGGCGACGTCGGCGCGCTCGAGGACGATCCGGAGCAGTGCCTCCCGGCCCGGGCGGTCGAGCTCGGCACTGACATACCAGCCGAGGCCCCGCCCGTGCTCGTGGCGGGTGACGGCGGGGTGCCCGGCCAGATCGCCGGGCCCGTATCGGGCGACGACCGTCGCGCCGATCGCGTGAAGCACCTCCGCCCACACACCGACCCGTCCCGTGACCTTGCCGCGGACATCGGTCGAAAGACCGAGACGCTCGCGAAGGGCGTCGCCTTCGGCGCGCGGGGCGATCTCCTCGATGCGGATGCCGAGCGTCGCGGCCAGCGGACCGAGCGGCCCGCCCGGGAGAAGACGCGCCGTGGGATCGACGAGCCCGGTGAGGTAGGTCGCGACGAGGTGGCCGCCCTGCTGCACGTAGCGGTCGAGCGCCTCGGCGGCGGCATCCGACAGCACCGTCGTGGCGGCGGCGACGACGACCCGGTAGCGGGACAGGTCGTCATCCGGACGTGCGAAGTCGACGAGCACGCCGAGCTCGTACAGGCCGGTGTACCACTCGGTGATGGTCGCGAGGTAGTCGGTCCGGGCCGGCATCGCCCCCTGCTCGCACGCCCACCACGACTCCCAGTCGAAGACGATCGCCACGGGCGCCTGCTCGACCGGCGCACCGGCGAGATCGCTCAGCGCCGCGAGCTCCTCCCCCAGCTGCACGACCTCGCGCCAGATGCGGCTGTCGGTGCCGACGGCGGGAAGCATCGCCGAGTGGAACTTCTCGGCCCCGCGTGCCGCCTGACGCCACTGGAAGTACATGATGCCGTCGGCTCCGCGGGCGATCGCCTGGTGCGACAGCGCCCGCATCTGCCCGGGGCGCTTGGCGCCGTTGACCGGACGCCAGTTCACCGCGCTCGTGGCCTGCTCCATGAGCACCCACGGCTTGCCACCGGCGAGCGAGCGCATGAGATCGCGACGCAGCGCGGCATAGACGTGCCCCTCGGGGTCGAGCGGGTCGGGATAGCAGTCGTCGCTGACGAAGTCGACCTCTTCCGCCCACGCCCAGTAGTCGGCCGGCTTGAAAGGTCCCATGAAGTTGGTGGTGAGCGGGATCGCGGGATTCGCCCGGCGCAGGATGGCGACCTCGGCTCGGTACGCCGCGAGGAGCATGTCGGATCCGAACCTCTCGTAGTCGAGGGCCTGCGACGGATTCGGGAAGGTCGGGGTGGCGCGCGCAGGGTGGACCTCGTCGAACGACGCGTACTGCTGCGACCAGAAGGCTGTTCCCCACGCGGCGTTCAGCTGCTCGATCGTGCCGTAGCGCGAGCGCAGCCAGGTGCGGAACGCATCGGCCGACTCGTCGCCGTAGTCGCGCGGCACCTCGTTGCCGAACTCGTTGCCGACGTGCCAGGCGAGGAGGGCCGGATGGTGCGCGTAGCGCTCGGCGAGCTTCGTCACGAGTCGGTCGGCGTAGTGCCGGAAGATCGGCGAGGTGGGGTTGTGGTGGGCTCGGCTGCCGATCGACCATCGATGCCCCGACGCGTCGACCGCCAGCACCTCGGGATGCGCCGCCGTGAGCCACGGCGGCGGCGAGGCCGTCGCGGTCGCGAGGTCGACGCCGATGCCGGCGGCATGCAGCCCGTCGATCACGTCGTCGAGCCACTCGAACCGGAAGTCGCCGTCGGCGGGCTCGAGCTTCGCCCAGGAGAACACGCCGACGGTGGCCACCGTCACCCCGGCCCGCTGCATGAGCTCGACGTCTTCCGCCCACACCTCGCGCGGCCACTGCTCAGGGTTGTAGTCGCCGCCGTACCAGAGCATCCGCATTCTCCCTTGCAAATTCTTTGCATTGTCTGCAGCGCTACCCTACAGTAGAGATATTGTTTTGCAAGCGTTTGAGGAGCGAAGATGCAACACCTGCCGGTGCACGCCGACGTCACCGTGATCGGGGGCGGACTCGCCGGAACGGCGGCGGCGATCGGCGCGGCGCGCGAGGGTGCGACCGTCGCCCTCATCAACAACCGCCCGGTGCTCGGCGGCAATGCCAGCAGCGAGATCCGCGTCTGGGTGTGCGGCGCGACCGCGCACGGCGCCCAGAAGTACGCCCGCGAGACCGGCATCATGGGCGAGCTCTTCCGCGAGAACCAGTACCGCAACCCCGAGGGCAATCCCTACCTGTGGGATCAGGTCGTGCTCGACGCCGTCCGCGCCGAGCCCAACATCCGCCTGTTCCTCAACACCGACGTGCGCGAGGTCGACGCCACCGGCGACGCCGAGGCGCGCAGCATCCGATCGGTGACCGGCTGGCAGATGGACACCGAACGCGTTCTCACGTTCACCTCGCCCTTCTTCATCGACGCCACCGGCGACGGGCTCGTCGGCCACCTCGCCGGCGCGCACTATCGCACCGGACGCGAGTCGCACGCCGAGTTCGGCGAGGCCTGGGCGCCCGAGATCCCCGACGACGACATGCTCGGCAGCACGATGTTCTTCTACACGAAGGATGCCGGTGAGCCGGTGCGGTTCATCCCTCCCTCGATCACGACCGACATCGCCGCGACGAGCATCGTGCGCAACCGACCCATCAGCACGACCGCGAACGGCTGCGACTACTGGTGGATCGAGTACGGCGGCGAACTCGATTCGGTGCAGGATGCCGAGCACATCCGCGACGAGCTGTGGGGCGTCATCTACGGCGTCTGGGACCACATCAAGAACTCCGGCGAGTTCGACGCCGACACCCTCACCCTCGAGTGGGTCGGCTCGGTGCCGGGCAAGCGCGAGTACCGCCGGTTCGAAGGCGACGTCATGCTCACCCAGCACGACATCATGGCGCAGACCCGCTTCCCCGACGCGATCGGCTTCGGCGGGTGGAGCATCGACCTGCACCCGCCCGGCGGCATGTACTCCGACGACCACGGGTCGAAGCACCTGTTCACGGCCGGGCTCTATCACATCCCGTTCCGCAGCCTCTACTCGCGCAATGTGTCGAACCTGCTCGTCGCGGGGCGCGACATCTCGGCGAGCCACGTGGCCTTCGGCACGACGCGCGTCATGGCGACGTGCGCCGTCACGGGCGAGGCCGCGGGGATCGCCGCGGCGATCTGCGAGCGCGAGGGCATCACGCCCCGAACCCTCGCCGAGGAGCGCATCGACGAGCTGCAGCAGACCCTGCTGCGCCACGACGCGTCGCTGCTGGGCGTCGAGTGGCACGACCCCGCCGACCTGGCCCTGCGAGCCACCGCCACCGCGTCGTCGACGCTCACCCGCCTCACGACCGATCGGCCCGGCGACGCGGCCGAGCGTCACCGGTTCCGCTTCGACGACCACGACCTGGCCGTGCTGTTCCCGGTGCAGCCGTCGTTCGACGGCGTCGAGGTGCTGCTGCACCTGACGCAGCCCACCCGGCTCGAAGCCGAGCTCTGGTCGACCGCCGGAGGCGAGAACCACATCCCGGTCGAGCGTCTGGCGTCGACCCGTCTGCCGCTTCGCGCCGGCGAGCAGTGGGTGGAACTGCCCTTCTCGCATGCGGCACCCGCGGGCGAGAACGTCGTCGTGCTGCTGCGTCGGGCCGCGGGCGCGAGCATCCTTTACGAAGACCGTCCCGCGCCCTACGGCATCATCGGCCTCGTCAGTCGCACGCCGCGCACCTCGAGCGAGCAGGCCCAGAGCAACTCGTGGTCGGCGGAGGAGCTGCGCCGACGCTCGCCGATGATCCGCGTGCACGGCGCGACGACGGCGCTCTCGCCCGCTCAGGCGATCGGCGGCCTGCAGCGCCCCTACGACGGACCCCGGCTGTGGTCGTCCGAACGGCTCGCCGACGACCGGTCGCCGTGGCTCGCGCTCGACTGGCCCGAGCCCGTCGAGGTGGCGCAGGTCGACGTCGTCTTCAACGACGACGTCGACATCGACCTCGTCAACCTGCACCACCATCGCACCCCGTGGCCGGTGATCCCGGAGCTCGTCCGGGACTACCGGATCGAGGCCCTCATCGGTGGTGAATGGATGCCGGTGGCCGCGGCCGCGCACAACAGGGAGCGACTGCGCCGTCACCGTCTCGACGCGAGCGTGACGACGACCGGCATCCGTCTCGTGATCCAGGCGACCAACGGGTCGGAGTGGGCCAGCGTCGTCTCCCTGCGCGCCTTCGGGCCCGAGCAGGTCCGCTGAGCGCCGACGGGCCGACGCTCTAGCGGCGCTTCTTCCGCGGCACTGCTCCCGGCGCTCCGGAGCCGGGTGCGGCGGCCGGGTCGTCGGCCTCCAGCCGATCGAAGACGAGGTCGGGCATGCGCTGCACGACGAGCGCCCACAGCGCCGCGCAGATCAGGGTGTCGCTCGATCGTCCGGCGAAGTAGTCGGTCCACGACGTCACACCGATGGTCGCCGTGCCGGTCGCGACGGCGATGTCGACCTTGCGGGAGATCGCCGCCGACGGGTCGCCGGTGATGACGGCGGTCGTGGCACCGTGTGCGCGGGCCACGTCGACGAAGCGCTCCGCGATGGCGCTCTCGCCGGAACGCGACATCACGAGCGCGAGATCGCGTTCGCCGAGCCGGCCCGCGCCGACCTCCGAGAAGTACGCGCCCTCATGGAACCAGATCGGGAGCCCGACGCGGAACAGGCGCAGATAGAGCTCGTAGGCGACGGGTGCGTCGCCCCACTCACCGAACAGGTGCACGCGCCCGGCTCCGACGATGGCTTCGGCCAGCCGCTCCAGAGCGACGAGATCGACCGAGGCCATGGCGTTGCGGGCGGCCTGGAACTGGTTCCCGGCCAGCGTGCTGAGCACCTTGTCGGCGGGGTCGTCGGGCAGGATCGCCGAGCCGATATCGCGTTCCCAGCCTGCCTGCGCGCCGCGCCCGTTCTCGAGGGCGATCGCGGCGCGCAGAGCCGGGAAGCCCGAGAAGCCCAGGCCGGCCGCGAGCCGCGTGATCGTGGCGGGTGACGTCTCGGCCT
Source organism: Microbacterium martis (assembly GCF_047246685.1). Lineage (NCBI taxonomy): Bacteria > Bacillati > Actinomycetota > Actinomycetes > Micrococcales > Microbacteriaceae > Microbacterium > Microbacterium martis. The sequence goes on from NZ_JBFOKT010000002.1 coordinate 31,731, forward strand.
CGGCCGCGAGCCAGGTGATGGAGTTCTCCCCCGCCACCAGAGGATCGCGGAGGATCAGCTCCGCGACGCGCAGCTTCGCCCCCGAGAGCTTGGGGAGCGCCGCACGCAGCACCTCGAGCGGGCTGATGTTCGTCTCGTCTGGCACCGTTTCCTCCTGATGGCGGCGCTGCCGCCGATCGTTCGAACATACCGTGGGGCGTCGCGGACCGACGTGCGGCGCGACGTCGCGGCCGGCCCCCGGAGGGACCGGCCGCGACGGAGGGCGGGCTACTTCCCGGTGACGGTGAAGCCCTGCTCGTTGCCGTACTCGACCAGGTCGTCCTGCCAGGCGAGCAGGCCCTTCTCGAGGGTGGTCTCGCCGATGAAGGCCGGGCCGACGGTGTCGCCGAACTTCGTGCCCGCGTAGACCTCGTAGGGCAGGAACTGCCATCCCTCGCCGACAGCGTCGAGCGAGTCGACGAAGATCCGGTTGACCTCCTGGCCGCCGAAGTAGTCGTCCTTCGCGCCGAGGAACGCGTCGTCCTCGAGCACGCTGGAACGTGCCGGAAACGATCCGGAGGCGAGGGTCATGTCAGCACCCTCCTCCAGGCTCACGAACCGCTGGAACGCCGCGGCGACGAGCTGGTTCTTGCTCTGCTTCATCATCGCGAGGCTGCCGCCGCCGTTCATCGAGCTGCCCGTCTCCCCCTCGAAGGTGGGAAGCGGGGCGACGCGCCAGCTGCCCGCTCCGTCGGGGGCACCCGACTTGAGGGTGCCCGACATCCACGCGCCGGAGAGCAGCGTCGCGATGCTGCCGTTGGCGAGACCGGCGTACCACTCCGGGCTCCAGCCCGCAGTGGGGGCCAGCAGCTTCTCGTCGATCAGCTTCTGGTAGAACTCGGCGAACGTCACGGTTCCCTCGTCGGCGAGGTCGATCGTGATGTCCTCGCCGTCGACCTGGAACGGCCGCCCGCCCGCGGCCCAGATCAGACTCTCGGCCAGACCGGCGTTTCCGTTGTCCGCCGCGATGTAGGCATTGGGGTCGGCGGCATGGATCTTGCGCGCCGCCTCGAGGTACTCGTCCCACGTCTCGGGAACGGCGACGCCGAACTTGTCGAAGGTGGCCTTGTTGTAGAACATCGCCATGGGCCCGGCGTTCAGCGGCAGCTCGTAGAGCGTGTCGGAGACGTTGACGCTCTCCCAGGTGGCCGGAGTGAACTCGTCTTCGAGACCGTCGAAGCCGAACTTCTTCAGGTCGACGAGAGCCCCCGAGAGCGCGAACTGGGGCAGGGTCGCGTACTCGATCGTCGCGAGGTCCGGGGCGCCCTTGCCCGCCTTCACGGCATTGAGCAGCTTGTTGTAGTGGTCGCCGCCCGTGCCCACGTTCTCGACGTTGACCGTGATCTCGGGGTACTTCTCCTCGAAGGCCTCGGCGATGTCGGGAAGGCTCCCCGACCAGGTCCAGACGGTGATCTCCGTCTTCTCCTGCAGGGCCGCCTCGATGTCGGCGTCGGTGTACTGGTCGGCGCCGGGACCGGCTCCGTTCCCGGTCGCGCATCCTGCGAGGAGGGCGAGGGTGACGGTGGCCGAGGCCACCAGGGAAGCGCGCCGAAGCATTCGGCCGCGATGACGAGACTGCACGGTGTTCCTTTCGATGGGGGGGAGGAGGGAGGCCGACGACGCGCGTCAGCCCTTCACGCTTCCTGCGGCGAGTCCTGACTGCCAGAACCGCTGCAGGGCGAGGAAGACGATGACGATGGGGATGATCGCGAGCAGCGATCCGGTGATGACGAGGTTGAAGATCACGTCGCCGTCTGCCGTGGAGGCTTGCGCGTTCCACTGGTTGAGCCCGACGGTGAGCGGATACCACTGCGGGTCGTTCAGCATGATCAAGGGCAGGAAGTAGTTGTTCCAGCTGCCCACGATCTCGAGGAGGAACACCGCGAGGAGACCCGGCACCATGAGGCGCAGCCCGATCGTGAAGAAGGTGCGCAGCTCGCCGGAGCCGTCGACGCGGGCCGCTTCGAGGAGCTCGTTCGGGATCGAGTCGGCGGCGTACACCCACAGCAGGTAGAGGCCGAACGGGGTCACCAGCGACGGGATGATGATGGCCCACGGAGTGTTGGTCAGCCCCATCTGGCTGAAAAGCAGGAAGGTCGGGACGGCGAGGGCCGAGCCGGGCACCGCGATGGCGCCGAGGATCACCGCGAAGACCGCCCGCCGCCCCGGGAAGCGGAACTTCGCCAGGCCGTATCCGGCCAGCGCGGCGAGCAGGGTCGATCCGCCGGCGCCGATCAGCGTGTACATCACGGTGTTGCGGAACCAGATCAGGAAGGCGCCGTCGTCGTAGGTGAAGACTCCGACGACGTTGTCGATGAAGGCGTTCGAATCGGCGAACCAGAGCCCGAAAGAGGTGAACAGGTCGTCGACCGATTTCGTGGAGTTCACCACCAGCCAGAAGAGGGGGAAGAGGGCGTAGATCAGGACCAGGGTCATCGCCGCGGTCAGCAGCCAGGACCGTCGGGGCGTCCGGCTGGCGGCGGGGGCGAAGCGCACGGGCTTGTACCGCTTGCGCGCGCCGCTGCGCCGGTCTGCGGGAACGGCGGGCGTCGCGGGCGCGGCGGCATCGATCATCGTGGCCATCAGATGTCCCTCCGGAATCCGCGGCGCTGCACCAGGAACGCGACGACGCCGGTGATGACGCCCATGATCAGGGCGACGGCGGCGGCGGCGTTGTACTGGCCGCCCGCGAACGACAGGGTGTAGGCGTACATGTTGGGGGTGAAGTCGGTGCTGATCACGTTGGGCGCGAGCGAGCGGAGGATGTTCGGCTCGTTGAACAGCTGGAACCCGCCGATGACCGAGAAGGTGGCGGCGACGATGACGGCGGGCCAGATCGCGGGCAGCTTGATCGAGAAGATGATCCGCCAGGCGCCGGCGCCGTCGAGGGTCGCCGCCTCGTACAGGTCGGAGGGGATGACGCGCAGGGCGGCGTAGAAGACGAGCATGTTGTAGCCCATGTAGAGCCAGAGCCCGATGTTGCTGATGGCGGGCAGGATCAGAGCGCCGGAGAGAGGATCGGGCAGAGACCAGCCGAGCAGGTCGTTGAGATTGCCCACGAGCCCGAACTTGGGTCCGTAGATGTAGCCCCACAGGAGCGTCGCCACGACACCCGGGACGGCGTACGGGAGGAAGATGCCGAGCCGGAACAGGGCCGGGGCGTGCAGCCGGGCGCTGTCGAGCGCGAGCGCGGCCAGCAGGGCGAGACCCATCATGACGGGCATCTGGATGGCCACGAACAGCGTCACGCGGCCGACGGCCTCCCAGAATGAGGGATCGGCCAGCTGGCGGGCGTAGTTGTCCAGGCCCACGAACGTGACCCCGCCGATCATCCGCTCCTGGAAGAGGCTCAGACCGAGCGAGTAGACCAGGGGCAGGACGGTGGCGAAGAGGAACACCGACAGGAAGGGGGCGATGAAGAACAGGCCGACGAGTGCGCCTCGTCTGCGCGGCCTGCGCTTCTTCGCAACTGACATCGACGTCATGGGGTGCTCCGTGCTGTAAATCGGTTGACACAAGGATGACAAGCGGTGACCACCTTGTCAAATCCTTTTCAGATTGCGCGGAGGGTTCTTCGGGTGCTGTGAATTAGTTTCAGGGGCTGAGAGCGCGCGGACGGTTGGAGCGAGGGTAGGCCACGTCGGCTGGGAGACGGGTGACGACGAGGCGGCGATGCGAGTACCGTGGGCACATGCCGCAGCCTTCGCAGAGCACGTCGACAGGTGCGTCGAGCGCGCGACTCAACCGCGAGCTGATCATCACGACGGCTCTCGCGCAGATCGACCGCGGCGGTCCGCAGGGCCTGTCGATGCGATCGTTGGCGCAGGAGCTGGGCGTCGAGGCCATGTCGCTCTACCGGTACGTCAACGGCAAGGAGGATCTGCTCGAGGGGGTCGTCGACCTGCTCCTGGGTGGCCTTCCCGCGAGACTCGACGCCGAGCTCTCGGAGCACTGGCAGGGCTACCTGCAGTCCGTCGCGCATGAGGTGCGCCGCATCGCGATGGACCACCCGAAAGCGTTCCCGCTGATCGCGACACGCCATCCTGCGGCACCCTGGCTGCGTCCACCGCTGCGGAGCGTGGAGGTGGTCGACGCGTTCCTCGCGGCTCTCATCGGGCACGGCTTCTCCGACGCGCAGGCGGTGGGCGCCTACCGGTCGTTCACGAGCTTCCTGCTCGGCCAGCTGCTCCTCGAGGCGGCGGTGCGCGGAGCCGCGACCGGGCCGGTGTCGGAGCCCCTCGACGAGGGAGACGCCGAGATCCCCGAGGGCGACGGCAGGCGCCCACTGGACGACGCGCCCGAGGTCGTCCGCTTGCGCGATCTGCTCAGCGAGGACCGGAGCGACGAGGAGTTCGAGGTCTCACTCGAAGCACTGCTCGATCGCCTGGAGGATCGGCTCAGCCGGTAGGGTCCTGCCGGATCCGGCGACCCTCGTCGACGTCTTTCTGCTCCTTCTCGGCGGCCTTGTCGCTCTTGCGCGTGTCGCGGGGCGGAAGCTGAATGTCCTCCTCGGCGGCGATGCCGGCCTGCAGCTGGCGTCCGCGTTCGAGCTCGGCGTCGAACTCCGCCCCGAACAGCAGAGCGAGATTGGCGATCCACAGCCAGAGCAGGAAGATGATGATGCCCGCCAGCGACCCGTACGTGCGGTCGTAGTTGGAGAAGTTCGAGACGTAGAAGCCGAAGGCCAGCGTGGCGAGGCCGAGCACCACGATCGCCAGCAGGGCGCCCATGCTGATCCACCGGAACTTCGGCTGCTTCGCGTTCGGGGTGGCGTAGTAGAGGATCGCCACGATCAGCACGACGACGAAGGCGAGCACCGGCCACTTCGCGATCGACCAGATGGTCCGAGGCACGTCGCCGAGCCCGAGCGCGTCGCCGATCGCGGTCGTCACGGGACCCGAGACCACGAGGATGATGGCCGCGATGACGAACAGCACGATGGTGATGACGGTGACGAGCAGCTGGGTCGGCTTGAGCTTCCAGAACGGCCGGCCCTCCTCGATCTCGTAGACGCGGTTCATCGCCCTGCTGAAGGCGCCGACGTAGCCGGACGCCGACCAGATGGCCAGCAGGATGCCGGTCACGAGCGCGAATCCGGCGGCGGGCGAGTCGGCGATCTGCTCGATCGGACCGCGGATCGCGTCGGCAGCCTCGCCCGGAGCGACCTGCTCGACGATCTCGAGCACGGCATCGCTCGCGGCCTTGCCCTGTCCGACGACGCCGAGGAGCGAGAAGATCGCGATGAGACCCGGGAAGATCGACAGCACGGCGAAGTATGTCAGCGCCGCCGCGATGTCGGTGCACTGATCCGACGAGAACTCGCGGATGGTCTTCTGCAGGACGTACTTCCAGGACCGCTTGTGCAGGTCGTCGGGCGAGTCGGGCTTCGCCTGCGCCTCCGGGTCGGGAGCACGGCGATCAGTGGAGGGGGAGCTGCTGGCCATGGGGTGCCCTTCGATGTGGGGGCGGACCCACCGCACGGTGGATCCGCCCGTCGGAACCGATCGGCGATCGATCCGTGATCGGTCAGTGATCCGTGATGTTCTCGCGGGCCTGCTGAGCCTGGTCCTTCACCTCGCCGGCGGCGGTCTGCGCCTCGTCCTTGACGGCGGCCATCGACTCCTGCGTCTGGTCCTTGACCGAGGCGACGGACGCCTGGGCGGGCTCCTTCAGATGCTCGCCGACCTCCTTCGCCACGCCGGTGACCTCGTCGACCAGCGGCTGCGCCTGATCCTTGACCGTCGCCGCGACGTCCTTCTCCTTCGTCGAGGCGGGGATCAAGGACGCGACCAGGAGTCCGGCGCCGAAGGCGATGAGCCCGACGGCCAGGGGGTTCCCCTCCGCCTTCGCCATCGCCCGGTCCTTCACGTCGCCGACATGGGAACCGGCGTCCGACAGCGACGAGCCTGCGTCGTCGGCGGCGCCCATGACGCGATCGCGCACCGATCCGAACGCGCCCCGGACCTTCCCTATCTGCCGGTCGACGATCTTCGATGGAGAGACCTTGTCAGCCAGCGCATCGACGTCCTGACCGAGCCCTCGGCGCGTGCGCTCGATGTCAGCGCGGATCTCATCGGGTGAATCGCTCATCGGTTCTCCTCATTCCTCTTCAGCGTTTCCGGTATCTCCTTGAGGGTCTCCACAGTCTGCGGAGCCCCTTCGACCTGCGTGATCTGGCCACGTCCGACCAGGAACAGGATCAGGGCGATGACCGCCCAGATCACGGCGACGACGACCGCCGACCATCCCCCACCCATGAGGGTGCCGAGCGCCCACCACAGGGCGACGGAGAGGAAGAAGATCGCCATCAGCGCGCCGTAGCCGGCGGCACCCATGAGGCCCGCCCCCTTGGCGGACCTGGTCGCGGATTCCTTCAGCTCGGCCTTGGCGAGTGCGACCTCCTGGCGCATCAGCGTCGAGATGTCGCGCGACACCTCGCTGAGCAGGTCGCCGAGCGAGGTGGAGGCCGCCTTGGCCTCAGACGGTGTGGGGTCGGTCATAGTCGCCCTCCCCGAGGATGTCCGGTCGGGTCGACGCGGTGTGGTCGTAGAGCGGTGTTCCCGCCGCGGCATCCGTCGTGCTTCCGACGGCGACCGGCACGGAGGGGTCCGGATGCACCGGAACGGGCGCAGGCGCCGGTGGCGTCGTCGGCGACGACGCAGCATCCTTCTCGTCCGAGGCGTTCGCGGCGAGCGCGCGCGTCAACCGTCCGACGGCCACGCCGACGACGGCGGCGGCCAGGATGAAGGTGCCGGGCTTGCGCCGCGCGTACCGCTTGACCTCGCCCAGGACGGAACCCGGGTCGCGCTCGCCCAACCAGTTCGCCGCCGACGACAGACGGCCGGAGACCTGCTGGACCAGGTCGCCCGCGATGCCGCCACCGGTCGAGTTCGACGCCATCGAACCGAGTTCGTCGCTGACCGAGCGCAGCCCACCGGCGATGCGCTGCTGCTGCGTGTTGGCCTGCTCCTTCAGCTCGCGCTGAGTCTGCGCGAACAGATCCTTGGCCTGCGACTTCGCCTCGCCGACCACGGTCGCCGCCTCGTCCTTGGCGGTGCCGATGACGTCTTTCGCCTGGGACGCGGCCGTGTCCTTCAGATCCGCCGCCTCGTGCTTGGCGGCGTCGACCTTGCCTGACGAATCGGGGGATTGCACGTCCGGGCCGCTCGGGCCGGTCGTCTCGTAATTGTCCGACATTAGTGCTCCTTTTCGCGGACCGATCGTTCGGATCGGTGACCCCTGTCTAACGGTCGGACGAGTGCGCGCCAGGACCCTTGCACGGATTCGCCTTACGGTGTAAACGTCGGGCGCGGGTTTACGGTGTACCCCGCGCGGACGAGAACGCACCTTAGTCCGTAAGGCTGGGCAGGGTACGCGCAATCCGGCGTCGGGACAACCGCCTTCGGCGACCCGCCGCCCGCGCCTACGGTCAGCGCATGAGCACTCACGATCGCACCCCCGAGCCTCGCGAGGCGCGCGAGTCCGCCCGCCCCGACGACGCCGCCCTCCCGAAGGCACCTCACCCCACGGGATCGACACCGGTCGACGACGCCCGCAGCCTTCGCGACGACGTGCACGCGCGGGAGAAGGCCGAGTTCGGCGGCTTCAAGTTCGGCTCGGCATTCTTCGGCTGGCTCACCGCGATGGGCACGACCGTGCTGCTGACCGCCCTCGTCTCGGCGATCGGCGCCGCCGTCGGAGCCGGCAACGGCACCACCCCCGAGGAGGCCGCGGACTCGGCGATGGGACCGCTGGGCATCCTGGCCGTCGTGGTCATCGGCCTGGTGCTCCTGGTCTCGTACTTCGCCGGTGGCTACGTGGCGGGTCGGATGGCCCGGTTCAGCGGCGCCAAGCAGGGCATCGCGGTCTGGATCTGGGCCATCGTCGTCGCGATCGTCCTCGCGGTGGTCACGGCGATCGCCGGATCCCAGTGGGACATCCTGAGCACCCTCCAGGGTTTCCCGCGCATCCCGGTCACGCCCGAGACGGCGACCGTCACCGGCATCCTCGCCGCGGTGGGAGCAGCGGTCGTCACGCTGGTCGGCGCCGTCCTCGGGGGTCTCGCCGGGATGCGGTACCACCGCAAGGTCGACCGCGTCGGTCTCGGCCGCTGACTCAGGTCTCGGGAACGTCGAGCATCTCGTCGACGAGCATGATGCCGCCGGTCGAGTTGGCGGAGTGCATCAGCTCCTCGATCCACTTGACGTTGAGCTGCGGCACCTCCGGCTCGCCGAACGTGAAACGGAGAGGGATCGACGGATGCAGCCAGATGGTGGAACGGCCGCCCGGCTCGTCGTCCGGGTGCCGCCACGACAGAGTGAAGCTCTCGTTGCGACGCAGCTTCGTGGCGATGACCACCTTGAGATGGGCGAGAGCCCGATCTTCGATGTGCAGCGGCTCGGACGCGCCGCCGTAATGAATCACTCCCATGCCGCAACTTTACCGATTCGTAGCGCGACGAACGAAATACCGACCGGAGCAAAAACGTGCGATGATGAAAGCACCCACTCAGTGATCGATTCGGTCGCGCCGCCTGGCACGCGTTCGGTGGCGACATAAGGACAACGGGTGGGCAAATTCATCTATGAGGGCGGCGTCAAGACCGAGATCGAGGACCGCGCCCTCACGCACCTGCAGCTCGTGATGACGGCGAAGCTCCGGCGCGGCGAGCCGTTCGGGTTCACCTGGCGTGAGGACATGAGCGTCGGCGGCGGGCGCACCACCGTCTGGGTGCATGCCGGCAGCTCACTCGTCTTCAAGTACCACGGCAGCCGTCAGCCCTCGATCAACCGGGAGTGGATCGAAGCCCTCGCGATGACCGCGAGCGCGCCGAGCGGCCTGTACCTCGTGCCCGAGCCGGCCGAGACCTCTCCTCAGGAGCGGGTCGGCGTCCCGACGGCATAGCGGAGCCGTGGTCCGCTCCTCAGCGCAGGTCTACACTGACGCTGGACTGCTGCGACGAGGACGGAGGCCGCCACGTCATGGACATCGCGTGGGAGATCATGGAGATCGCCGCCTCCCCCGACCCCCTGGCCCGCCGCCGGGAGGAGCTCGGGCAGCGTCTCCTCCGCACGTTCGGCGCCGCCTCGTTCATCTCCTATCGGAGCGACCCGTCGGGTCCCTATGCCGATCCGGTGGCGATCAATCTGGGCGACGACCGCCTTCGCGCCTACGACACCCATTATCGGCACATCGACACGCTGACTCCGCGCCTGCAGCGACGGGGTCGCGCCTCGGCCGTGACCCTGAACCCGATCGCGCACGACGAGTTCGCGCACGACTTCCTCTTCCGCGCCGGCATGCACCACGGCATGAACTACTTCGCACCGAACGCCGCCGTGGGCTCCGTGGATCTTCGCGTCTGGCGCCCCCGGGCCGCCGGGGGCTTCTCCGCTGAGGACGTGCGGATGCTGCAGGCGATCGGCGACCTCGTGCACCGGCTGTGGGACACCGAACCCTCGGCAGCCGTGCTCTCGCCGCGTGAGCAGGACGTCGCCAGACTCGTGGCCGAGGGGCTGAGCGACCGAGGGATCTGCGAGACCCTCGGGATCTCGCATCCGACCCTGCGGACGCACCTCGCGCACGCGTTCGCCAAGACCGGCGCGCGGAACCGCGCCGCCCTCGCCACCTACACGGTCACGCATCGTCAGAAATGACGATGGCGCGGTCCGTCCGCTCCGACGAGGCTCGATCCGACAGCGATGTCACGAGCACGAAGGAGTCTCCATGTCACCCGTCGCCACCCGAACCGCCCGCCCGTCGCTGGCGTTGCTGCAGCGCATAGACCGATTCCCGCGCTGGGGCCTCAGCACCCTCTCCGTCCTCACGATCGGATTGGGGATGCTGTTCGTCCAGTACGACATCTTCAACATCAACGTGTCGTTCGTGCAGACGTGCGTCCAGATCATCGGCGGCTGCACGGCCGCGACGTCGGACCAGTTCATCGGGCTGCCCATCTTCCTGAGCCTCCTCGGCTACGGAGTGGGCGCCCTCGTGCTCGGTCCGCTCTCCGACCGGTTCGGCCGCCACCGGCTGCTCATCATCGCGATGGTGGTCACGGGGCTCGGCTCGCTGTACTCCACGTTCGCGGTCGACGAGACGCACTTCGCTCTGTCGCGGCTCATCACGGGCATCGGCATCGGCGCCGATCTCGCCATCATCAACGTGTACGTCAGCGAGGTCGCCCCCCGGCGGATGCGCGGACGCTACACCAGCGTGCTGTTCTTCATGGCTGCTCTCGGATCGGCGCTCGGCATCTGGCTCGGACTGTTCCTCACCACACCGATGACTCCCTGGCCGGAGGGGCTGCCCTTCGCCGTGGCATCCGATTCGTTCACCTCCGGTTGGCGCTGGGTCTATGGGGTCGGGGCGATCCTCGCCGCGGTCTCGCTGGTCCTGCGCATCGCGCTCCCCGAGTCGCCCCGCTGGCTCATCAGCCGCGGCCACCACGACCAGGCCGCGGGCGTCATCGCCCGCATGGAGCAGCTCGCCACCCGGCGATCGCCGCTGCTGCCCGAAGACGAGCAGGCGAAGGTTCCCGTTCCGGCGCAGGAGATGAGCACGCTGCGCGCGATCCGGGAGCTCCTGACGTCTCCGCTGTACCTGCGCCGGCTGGTCGTCCTCGGACTCGCATGGCTGCTCGGCTACATCACCATCTATTCCTTCGCAGGCGCGTTCACGTCGGTGCTCGTGCGCCAGGGCTTCTCGCCGGCCGAGGCCGGCATCGTCTCGGCTGTCGGCCTCGGCGGGTTCCTCATCGCCGCGCTCGTCGCACGCTCGGTGGTCGACCGGCTGGAGCGGAAGTGGTGGATGCTGGTCGGCGCGCTCATCACGGTCGCCGGCGCGCTCGTCGTCGCCGTCGGAGGGGGCTCTCCTGCGATCGTGTTCGCGGGTGCCGTGATCCTGTTCTTCGGTCAGAACCTCTGGGTGCCAGCGCAGTACGCGCTCACCGCCGAGAGCTTCCCGACACGGTTCCGCACCACGGCCTACGCGCTCGCCGACAGCATCGGTCATGTCGGCGGCGGCCTGGGGGTGTTCCTCCTGGTCGGCGTGCTCTCGCAGCTGCCGCTGCTGGGCACGCTGCTCGGCCTCGTGGCCTTCCTCGTCGTCGGCGCGCTGCTCAACCTGCTCGCGCCGCGCACGCGCGACCAGATGCTGGAGGAGATCTCGTCGTGAGCATCTCAGCCCCCGCCATCGGCCTCGACACCGGCATCTGGACCGAGCTCGCCGACGCGGCGGCCCTCGCGCGCGACTCGACGCACTCCCCCGTCGCGTTCCCGCTGGCGGTCAAGGCGAACATCGGTGTTCGAGGATTCGCGCGGTCGGCGGGATGCCGCCTGCTCGACACCGGTCCGGAAGAGGCCGACGCGCCGGTGGTCGCCGCCTTCCGCGCCGCCGGCGCCGTGGTCGTCGGCACGACCAACATGCACGAGCTCGCGCTGGGTGTGACGTCGGACAACGCGTCGTACGGTCCGGTGCTGCTGCCGCTCGACGGCGCGTTCGCGGCGGGCGGCTCTTCGGGTGGGAGCGCGGCCGCCGTCGCCGCCGGGGCCGTGCCCTTCGCGCTGGGGACCGACACGGGCGGGTCGGTGTCGATCCCGGCGAGCCACTGCGGCGTCGTGGGCTTCCGTCCGAGCACCGGGCGATGGCCCACCGCGGGCCTGGTCGGTCTGTCGTGGACGCGTGACACCCCGGGGGTGTTCACGCGAGACGTGGGCGACGCCATCCGCGCGGATTCATGGGTGACGGGCTCGGTCGCCGGTGTCGTCCGCGCGCGACCACGCCTCGGGGTGCCGCGCGAACTCGTCGCCGACCTCGACCCGCGAACCGCGCACGCCTTCGCGTCGGGGCTCGCCGGGCTGGCCGGGATCGTCGAGCTCGTCGAGGTCTCCCTCGCCCCGATCCTGCGGCGCACCCGCGCCGCCGAACCGGCGATCGTGGGGTGGGAGTCGGTCCGGGAGCTCGGCCTCGCCGCCGCGCGCGCACTCGGCCTCGCGCCCGACCGTGCTCTCGAGGCGCTGTCCCGAGGGGTCGAGAGCACCGACGTCGCCGCCTACCTCGCCGCCGCGATCGCTCGACCCGTCAGCGCCGATCAGTATGCCGCCGCGCAGTCGGATACGGTCGCCGCACGCGGTCTGGCCGACGCACTCTTCGCCGCGCACGACCTCGACGCGCTGGTGTTCCCGACGACCCCGGCCCCGGCACCCCGCGTCGACGGCCGAGCCGAGGGCGAGCACCTCGGCCGGGCGACGTCGCTCTTCGACCTCTACACGCGCAACACCGGCCAGGGCACCGTGCTCGGCTGCCCGATGGTGACCGTCCCGCTGCCCGTCGACGAGGGGGCACTTCCGATCGGGCTCACCCTTCAGGGCCGCCGGCACGACGACGCGCGCGTGCTGGCCCTCGCGGAGGTGGTCTCAAGGCGCCTGGCCCCCGCCTCGACCCCGACCTCCTGACCCTGCCCGACCCGCCCACCCGGCCCCGACCTGCTCACCCGGCCCCGACCCGCCACCCTGTCCCGATCTGCTCACCCGGCCCCGATCCGCTCACTGATCGGTCGAGTCCGTGAGCAGATCGGGGCGCGGTGAGCAGATCGGGACGAATGCCGGGGCCGGGGACGGATGCCGAGGCGGGACGGATGCCGAGGCGGGACGGATGCCGAGGCGGGACGGATGCCGGGGCGGGACGGATGCCGAGGCCGGGACGGACGCCCGTGGGGATGTCGGCGGCCCGTGCCACGATCGCCTCGAGGAGGCGCGATGCGAGACGAGGCGACGGTGCTGCACGCCGATCTCGACGCCTTCTTCGCGTCGGTCGAGCAGCGCGACGCCCCGGCTCTGCGGGGGCGCCCCGTGATCGTCGGCGGGGGCGTGGTGCTGGCGGCCAGTTACGAGGCGAAGGCCCGCGGGGTGCGCACCGCGATGGGCGGCCGCCAGGCCCTGCAGCTCTGCCCCGATGCCGTGGTCGTTCCTCCTCGCATGGAGGCGTACTCGGCCGCCAGCCGCGACGTGTTCGTCATCTTCCGCGACACCACGCCCCTCGTCGAAGGGCTCTCGATCGACGAGGCCTTCCTCGAGGTGGGCGGGCTCCGGCGCATCGCCGGCACTCCCGAGCAGGTCGCGGTGCGGCTGCGCGAGCGCGTGCGCACCGAGGTCGGTCTCGCCATCTCGGTCGGGGTGGCGCGCACGAAGTTCCTCGCCAAGGTCGCCAGCGCCGTCAGCAAGCCCGACGGACTGCTGGTCGTCGAGCCCGACCGCGAAGAGGCGTTCCTCCTGCCGCTGCCGGTCGAGCGGCTGTGGGGTGTCGGCGCGGCGACGGCCGAGAAGCTGCACCGCCTCGGCATCCGTACCGTCGGGCAGCTCGCCGAGCTCGAAGCGGCGACCGCCGAGCGTCTGCTGGGCAAGGCGACGGGCGCGCACCTGCACGCTCTGGCCCGGTTGCGCGACCCGCGACCCGTCGACACCACGAGACGCCGCCGATCGATCGGGTCGCAGCGCGCCCTCGGCAGCCGTCCGCGCTCCCCGGAGGAGCTCGACGTGATCCTGACCCAGATCGTCGATCGACTCGCGCGCCGCCTGCGCGACGGCGACCGGGTCTGTCGAACGGTCGTGCTCCGGCTGCGCTTCGGCGACTTCGCGAAGGCGACGCGCTCCCGCTCGCTCACCGCCCCGACCGATCGCACGGCGATCCTCCTCACCATGGCGCGGACGCTGCTCGCGGCCGCCCGACCCGAGATCGCCGACCGCGGCATCACCCTCATCGGCCTCTCGCTCTCGCAGCTCGACCGCGCCGACGGCGTGCAGCCCGAGCTGCCGATCGACTGGGGCGACGAGGAGCGCATCGACACCGTGCTCGATGCCGTACGCGACCGCTTCGGCACGACATCGGTCGCCCGGGCGGCGCAGCTCGGCCACGCGCCCGGCTGGTCTGCTCCTCTGCTGCCCGAGCACGAGTGACGACGACGGATGGCGGGTGGCGCACGGACTCCGGCGGCGCGATTGTCTCAGTTGCCGCCCGCGATGAGAAGGCCCTCGGCACGCAGCGCTCTGCCGCGTGGGATGGACGTCTCGGGCGGAGGTGCCGCACGGGGAAGGAGCCCAGCATGAGCGAGCGACCGAACGATGCGGCCACGACCGCACCGCGCACACCGGGCCGACTCCGGCCGCTGCGCGACCAGGTGGTCGTCGTCACCGGCGGATCGAGCGGGATCGGTCGCGAGACCGCCGTGAGGATGGCCCGGTCGGGCGCCACGGTGGTGGTCATCGCCCGAGACGAGGAGCGACTGGCGGCGACGGTGGCCGCGATCACGGCGGACGGCGGAGAGGCCCGCTACATCCTCTGCGACGTGTCGGATGCCGCGGCGGTGGCCGCCGCGGCCGACACGGTCGAGGGCTGGTTCGGGAGGATCGACACCTGGGTGAACAACGCCGGCGTGCTGGTCTACGGCCGCTTCGAGGAGACGAGCCCTGCGGAGTTCCAGCGCCTCATGGAGGTCAACTTCCTCGGACAGATCCACGGCGCTCAGGCCGCGCTGCCCGCTCTGCGGCGGGCCGGTGGCGGCGCGCTCATCGCGGTGTCGTCCGTCGAGGCGTCGACGGCGCTGCCGCTGCACAGCGCGTATGCCGCCACGAAACGCGCCGTCGAGGGAGCCATGCAGGTGCTGCGGCGGGAGCTGCGCGACCAGCGCGACCCGATCTCGCTGACGATCATCCGGCCGGCGGTGATCGACACGCCCATCTACGCGAACGCCCGCTCGCATCTGCAGCGCCGGCCGTCGGGTCCGCCGCCGTACTATGACGCGTCGGTGGTCGCCGATGCGATCCTGTACGCCGCCGCGCATCCGGTCGCGGAGGTCTACGCGGGAGGCGGCGGACGGATGCTCGCCCTCCTGCAGGCGGCGGCTCCCGGAGCGATCGACGCGGTGTTCGGCCGCTGGGGCGTGCGGATGATGCATACAGCCGAACGGCTCGCCCCCCACCCCGGCAATCTGGCCGCCCCGCAGCAGGGAGAGCTCCCGCTCATGCTGCCGCGCCGCGGTCGCCGGTGGAGCGTCTACACCGGCCTCGCCGTGCGCCCCGGCGTCCGGCGCGTCGTCGTGCTGGCGACCGCCGCGCTCGCCGCCGGAGCCGTCGCGCGCGCCGCCCGGTCAGGCCGCTGACGCCGACCAGGTGTGGCGCCGGGCGGCTCGGCGGCGGGCCCGCAGCGCGACGACGACGCCGGCGAGGAGCAGAATCGCTCCGGCGGCGTTCCACGCGATGTCGTAGGGAAGCAGCTCGACGTCGTACCTCACCTGATGCACACGCAGCACCTTGTGGTCGATCAGCCCATCCCACAGCTGGAACAGCCCGAGTCCGACGAGGTAGCCGGCGAGCGCGATCAGGCGGGAGAACTCACCCCGTCGGCGCACGTCGAGCAGGAGGAAGAACCCGGCACCGAGCGCGAGCAGCTCGCCGGCGTGCAGCAGTCCGTCGGAGATCAGGCCCAGGTCGCCCGTTCCCCGGTCGAAGAAATGGTGCCATCGGAGCAGCTGATGGAAGACGATCTCGTCGATCGCCGCCATCGTTCCGGCCCCCAGCAGGAACGCGCCCCAGAAGGAGCGGGTGCGGATGATGCGGGGACGAGCCGCCGCGGTCGGCCTGGTCATGTCGCCCCTTCCGGCAGTGCGGTCGCCGTGAGCACTCGTGCCGGTTGCTGCTCGGGCCGGACGCGGCGGCGGGCGGTGACCGCGCGCCGCCCCGACGCGCGGTACCAGCCCCAGAGCACCAGCGCGATCAGGACCAGGTCGACGAGATCACCGCCGTAGAACATGATCTGCGCTCCCGTCTGCAGGTCGAGCCGCGAGACGTCGTCGACCCGCATGAGGTCGGCCAGCACGCCGGTGCCGCCGGATGCCGAGGCGTAGAGAGCCTTCATCAACACGCCGTGCGCGGCGAGCGCCAGGGCCAGGACGACCAGGCGCACGATCAACGGCGCCCGATGCGGTGAGGGGTCGACCGGTGCGATCACCGCGGTGAACAGGAAGCCGGCGGCCAGGAAGTGCAGGAGGACCACGCGGTGCAGGAACGGCTCCGCGGTGACGCTGTGGAGCGGCGTCGTGTACAGCAGCCAGAGGCTGCCCACGCTCAGCACCCCGGCAGTGGCAGGGTGACCGAGCAGCCGAGCGGGGGCGCTGCGGAGGACGCGACTGAGCCGACGGGCCGGCAGCCGAGCGAAGCTGCGCAGGGCGAGCGTGACCGGCGCCGCCTGGACGAGCAGCAGCGGCGCCACCATCCCGATGAGCAGATGCCCCACCGCGTGATCGGTGAAAGGACGGTCGGGTGCGACTGACGTCGTCCCCGTCATCACGAGCGCCGCGACGGCGAGCCCGAGCATCCAGCACAGGGTGCGCCACCACGGCCACGGCCGGCCTTTGCCGCTCTCGGCGACGGCCGCGGCGACATAGATGATCGCGGCCGCGGCGAAGGGAAGCAGCACGATCGCCTGGCCGAGGGACAGGTCGGTACCGTGACCGTGATCATGCACGAGACACCGCCGTTCGTCGGGAAGTAGTCGAAGGTACGGTGCCGACGGCCCCACGTCAATCCCCTCTTCTCGCGGACATCGACCCCGCTAGCGTCAGGACCTCCACCGGCTCGGTCTGCATCCGATCCGCGCTCTCACAGCCAAGGAGAATCACATGAGCACCGCCGCAGAAACAGAATCCGGATTCGCCAGGACGGCGATCCAGAAGACCGCCCTCATCGTCGGTGTCGTCTTCCTGCTCGTCGGCATCGCCGGGTTCATCCCCGGCCTCACCCACGGCGGGCACCTGCACGGGGCGGGCGCCGAATCCGAGGCGCAGCTGCTCGGAGTCTTCCAGGTCTCGGTCCTGCACAACTTCGTGCACCTGCTGTTCGGCGTCGCCGGCATCGCTGCGGCCGCCCGCATCCGCGCCTCGCGCCTGTACCTCGTGCTCGGCGGTCTGGTGTACCTGGTGGTGTGGATCTACGGACTCATCGCCGTGAACAACCCGCAGATCAACTTCCTGCCCGTGAACGACGCCGACAACTGGCTGCACCTCGCCCTGGCCGCCGGCATGATCCTGCTCGGCATCTTCGTGACGCGTCCGACCCGCGTCGACCGGTCCGGCACCGCCACCGCACGGTGACGACGCACTCCTCGGTGACGACATGAGAGCCATGGCCTACCGCGGCCCGTACAAGATCCGTGTCGAGGAGAAGCCGGAACCGAAGATCCAGCACCCCAACGACGCGATCGTGCGGGTCACGCGGGCGGCCGTGTGCGGGTCCGACCTCCACCTCTTCCACGGCATGATGCCCGACACCCGGATCGGTCACACGTTCGGGCACGAGATCGTCGGCATCGTCGAGGAGGTCGGCCCGTCGGTGCAGAACCTGCAGCGCGGCGACCGGGTGATGGTCCCCTTCAACATCTCCTGCGGAAGCTGCTACTTCTGCAGCCGCGGACTGTTCTCCAGCTGCCACAACGTCAACCCGAACGCCACGGCGGTGGGCGGCATCTACGGCTACTCGCACTCGACCGGAGGTTACGACGGCGGTCAGGCCGAGTACGTGCGGGTGCCGTTCGCCGACGTCGGTCCCTCGGTGATCCCCGAGTGGCTCAGCTCGGAAGACGCCCTCATGCTCACCGATGCGTTCTCGACCGGATACTTCGGCGCACAGCTCGGCGACATCGCCGAGCGCGACACGGTCGTCGTCTTCGGTGCCGGGCCCGTGGGCCTGGCCGCGGCTCGGTCGGCGTGGTTCCTCGGCGCAGGGCGGGTCATCGTGGTCGACCACATCGACTACCGGCTCGAGAAGGCCCGCGCGTTCGCATACGCGGAGACCATGCACCTGTCGGAGGTCGACGACATCGTGCTCGCGGTGAAGAGGGCGACCGGTCACCTCGGCGCGGATGTCGTCATCGACGCCGTGGGCGCCGAGGCCGACGGGAGCGTGCTGCAGCACCTCACCGGTGCGAAACTGAAGCTGCAGGGCGGGTCTCCCGTGGCCGTGAACTGGGCGGTCGACTCGGCTCGCAAAGGCGGGACGGTGTCGATCATCGGCGCCTACGGTCCGCTCGTGTCGTCGGTGCGGCTCGGCGACATCGTCAACAAGGGCCTGACGGTCCGGGCGAATCAGGCGCCCGTCAAACGGCAGTGGCCGCGGCTGCTGGACCACATCCGCGAAGGACATGTGAGCCCGAGCGAGCTGCTCACGCACCGGTTCCCACTGGAGCACATCGCCGACGCCTACCACGTGTTCTCGGCCAAGCTCGACGACTGCATCAAGCCCGTCATCGTCGTCGGAGAGGAGTGACCGTGCCGTACGAAGCAGCGAAGCCCGACCTCGCCCCGAGCCCCGAGGAGCTCGCCGCCCGCGTCCCCGGGTGGGGCACCGACCGGGCGCCGGAGCATCGGCGCACCTGGCAGCAGCGTGACGACCTGGAGCCCACGGGTGCGCACTGGTCGTTCCCCGACCGGCAGCTCGACGACCCGAAGCGCGAGCGGTCGATCGAGCACGCCATGCTGACTCCCGTGTACGGGACGGCGCAGCCGCTGCACGGCCTCTCAGGTCGGGTGCGGCGCTTCGCCTACGACCATCTCAGCGAGACGAAGAACACCCGGTGGCTCCTGCTCGTGCTGGGCGATCGCATCGAGGCGGTGGGCGCGCATCTGCGTTCGCTGGTCACGGCGAGACCCGACGATCCGGTCACGCAGACCGGCGTCCTGGCCGAGCCGGCGCACCGCGCGATCGCCTCGCGCTTCGGCCGCGGACGCCTCGACCTCCGGCATGCCTGGCTCGACCCGATCGTCGTTGCAGGCCCGTGGGTCGCCGCGCTGCTGCTCACCGTCTCCGTGTTCCGGCGCGTGTCTGGGAGACGGCGCTGACGCGCCGGAACACGGTTCAGAAGTCGTACAGACCACCGAACGGGTGGTTCTCGTCACCGGTGTCGCGCGGGTCGAACTGAACCGTGGCGACCGAGATCACGACGCGCGTGCGCCGTGTCACGAGAACGCTGACCCGCCGGTTGCCGACGACGACGAAGTCGACAAACGCGCCCGCGGTCGCTGCAGCGGCTTCGATGCGCCGCTTGAGAACGTCCACGTCCTGATCCTGAGCGAGCACCGACGGGATCCCGTCGATCATCAGCTCGGTCTGGACCATCGTCTGGATGTCGCTCATCAGAGAACTTTACTGCTCCTGTCCTTCTCAGCCGAACGCGGTTGCGCCGACGACGGCGTGTGTACTATGACCCTGCGGGCCGACCGCTCAGTGCCTTCTCGAGGGCGCCGGGCAGCTCCCGCCAGAGGTGCGCGATGGATGCGGCGCCCTGGCGCAGCATCCGGATGTCGATGCTCTCGTCGTCGGCATGCCAGTTGTCTTCGGGAACTCCGGTGCCGAGGAAGTAGACGGGTGCCCCGCAGACGCGGGTGAGGAGGTCGGCCGGTCCGCCGCCCGCGTTGCCCATGCGGCCCTGCGCCGGCGCACCGTAGCCGCGCTCCAGCGCCCGTTCCAGGGCGTCGAGCACCGGTCCGGCGGGCGACTCGTACGGCTCCTGCGCGAGATCCTCGTCGACGGTGAGCTCGTACGCGGCATCCTCGGGCATCTCGCGCGCGACGAAAGCGCGCAGCTGGTCGGCCACATCCGGGATGTGCTGGTCAGGGACGAGGCGGAGGCTGAGAGTCACGCTGGCCTCGGAGGGGATCACCGATCGGGCCAGGTCCGTGTCTCCGGAGGCGAGCGAGATGACCTCGATCGCCGGCCGCACCCACAGTCGCTCCTTCGCCGTGTACCCCTCCTCGCCCACCACGACGCGGGTTCCGGTGCGCGCCAGCCACTCCTCCTCGTCATAGGGAACAGCCGCCAGCTCCTCCCGGCGCTGCTCCGACAGCGGGGACACGCCGTCGTAGAATCCGGGGAGGGTGAGGCGGCCGGAGGAGTCCTGGATCCGGCCGAGCACCGTGGCGAGCGCGATCGCCGGGTTCACCGTGGTGCCGGATGCCACGCCGCTGTGCACGTCCCTCGCGGGGCCGGTGACCGTCAGCGTCGCGGTGACGATGCCGCGCATCGAGGTCACGGCGACCGGAACGTCGACCGACCACTGCACGGTGTCGGAGAACACGATCACGTCGCAGGCGAACTCCTCGGTGTGCGTCTCCAGCAGCTCCTCCAGGTTCGGGGAACCGATCTCCTCCTCGCCGTCGACGAGCAGCTTGATGTTGAGCGGCCGCGTCTCGTCGACGGCGGTGGCGAGGTGCGCGCGCGCACCCCACACGTGCGCGAGGACCTGTCCCTTGGCGTCGGAGGCGCCCCGTCCGTAGAGCCGGCCGTCGCGAACGACCGGGGTGAACGGCTCGGTCTCCTTCCACAGCTCCGTCTTGGCATGGCGCACGTCGTGGTGGCTGTAGACCAGCACCGTCGGAGCGGCGGGATCGACGATCAGCTCGCCGTACACGGCGCGCGAATCACCGGTCTCGATGATCGTGGTCGTGAAACCGGCATCCCTCATCTCCCCCGCGAGCCAGTGCGCCGAGCGCACGACGTCGGCCCGCCGGTCGGGGTCCGACGCGACGGACGGGATGGCCACCCAGGTGGCGAGACGCTCGACCACGTCCGACTCGTGCTCGACGAGGTAGGCGCCGATCGCGTCGGCGGCTTCGGGGGTCATTCGGACTCCACAGCCGATTGGTGATGCGGGGTTCCCACCGGCTTCGACTCGGCCGAGCCGCGCTGCCGGAGGTAGATCGCGAACGCCACCATCGTGCCGACCGCGAGGAACTCGGACTGCCAGTTCTGCAGCGTGCGATCCCAGAAATCGGCGGATGCCACGTAGCCGAGCCACGTGACCGGCGGCGCGCCGTGCATCGCGTTCTCCTCGTTCATGACGACCAGTCCGGTCAGGGACTGCGCGAGCCACGACAGCACGAAGATCGCGCCCATGACGATGAGCAGCGAGTTGCCGTAGAGAACGGTGCGCCATCCGCCCGCCCGCGCCCAGGCGGGCGAGTCGGGTCGCGCATGACGGCCGAGCAGCTGGTCCTCATCGCTCCCCGGACCCTCGTCGCCCGGCTTCTTCGACTCGGGCGACCCGCGTTGGATGAACCAGATCGTCGCGGCGATGAAGAGGAAGAACTGCAGGAACTCCGACTGCCAGTTCTCGGCGACGTCGACGAGGAAGTCCGACGACGAGATGAACGTGCCGAAGTCGACCGGCGGGCGGCCATGATCGGTCAGTTCGGAGTTGTTGCGGATGAATCCCGCGACCGACTGGCCCGCCAGGGCGAGCACGAAGAGGGCGAGGAAGAACAGGCTGAGCCCGTTGTCCCGGATGCGGCGTCGCATGCTCACCTCCCCGTCAGGGGGATCACGATCATCACGGCGAGCCCTCCCGCGATGAGGGTCGCCCAGGCCCAGAACATCGCCCGCATCCCTCCGACTCCGCGCCTCTGATCCGACATGGCCTGCTCCCTCCCGCCGAGCTCGAACATCCTCGGCAGCTGCGAGGCACATCCTCTCGGACCGGACCGGGGTCCGCCAGGGGCTTGACTCCGTGTGCTGAGCGGAAAGCGGGCGGGGTGCGGCGAAGCGACCGGAGCCCGCCCACCTCGCGGTGGACGGGCTCCGGTTCCTGCCGAGCAGCTCTCACTTGTCGCTGAGCTTGTCCTTGATCACACCCTCGGCCTTGTCGATCAGGTTCGGCTTGGCGTCGGTGCCGAAGAAGCGCGGGTCGGGCTGGGTCGGCGGCGGCATCGGAACCGATGTCTGCGGACCGTCGAGGTAGGTGAACTCGCCCTTCCCGTCGGGTGTCGGGCCCGACGCCCACGAGCCCTCGGCCGCGGCCGCGCCGTCGGAGAAGTTGATGTACTGGTAGCTCACGTCGCGGGCCTCCTGGGAGAGCGGGAAGTTCATCGGCACCGGGATGTCCTCGACACCGTCTTCACGAAGTTCCTGCGCGGCGCGGATCCACTGGTTCTGGTGCATCGTGTCGCGGGCGAGCAGGAACGACAGCAGGTCGCGCACCCCGTGGTCGTCGGTCATGTTGTAGATGCGGGCGACCTGGATGCGGCCCTGCATCTCGGCATTCGCGTTGGCGGTGAAGTCGGCCAGCATGTTACCGCTCGCCGTGACGTACGACCCCTGCCACGGGTTGCCGTTGCTGTCGACCGGGCGCACGCCGGCGCCGGCGACGATCGCGGCCTGCACGTCCATGCCGCCCATCACCGCTCCCAGCACCGGGTCGGATGCCGCGGCCGCCTCGGACTGCTCGACCGGGGCCTTCTCCAGCAGCTGAGCGATCATGACCGCCAGCATCTCGACGTGGCCGAACTCCTCGGCGCCGATGCCGTAGAGCAGGTCGCGGTACTTGCCGGGGATGTGCGCGTTCCACGCCTGGAATCCGTACTGCATCGCGACGGTGATCTCGCCGTACTGACCGCCGAGCACCTCCTGCATCCGTCGCGCGAAGATCGCGTCGGGCTTGCTGGGGCTGGCCTTGAACTGCATTTCCTGCTTGTGGAAGAACATCGAGCATCTCCTTCATCTGACACCGTCGGGACTGGCGGGGATGGCCAACGTACGTGCGGACGGAGATCCTGGCGAGAGGGCTACCGATATTCCGCCAAGGCGCGTAACCTCTGCCCGCGATCAGTGCGGCCCACGCTGCCGGGCCTTCGTCGCCGCGGATCGAGAGCCGTCCCGCCACGGCGTCCCGTGCCCGGGGAGGAGCAGCGGGACGGAGGTCTGCTCGATGACGTCGAGCGAGCGCATCGACTCCGCGTTGTCGGCGGTGGCCGCGCTCGCGACGATCTGCGGCCCCTCCTCGCCGGTGTAGGGGTCGAGCGTCACCAGCGCGTCACCCGTGATCAGCACCCCGCGGTCTTCGAAGAGATAGGCGCAGTGGCCGTCGGTGTGCCCCGGCGTCCACAGGGCGATCGGCGCGCCAGGTGCGTCGACCGGGTGTCCGTGCACGATCGCCCCCACCGCGTCGACCCCTCGCACGGCGAGCGCGCCGGCGAGCGCCATGCGCCCGATCACCGGAATGCCTCCCGGGTGCGACAGCACGTAGGGCAGGCGCGGGCTCGCGGGGCGATAGCGATACGGATGCCGCGCCAGACGCGCGTCACGGGGATGAACGAGCACCCGAGCCCCGAGTCCGTGCACATGACGCGCGATTCCCACGTGGTCGAAGTGCCCGTGTGTGAGGACCACCGCGTCGATGTCGGTCTCGGCGGCGCCGAGGCGGGCAAGGGCGGAGCGCAGCACACCTCGGGTCCGTGGCAATCCGGCGTCGAAGAGCGTGAGTCCGTCGTCGCTCTTCACGAGGTAGCAGTTCGCGTCTGCGACCGCGAGCCGGAAGAATCCGGGGGCGGGCTCGGTCCAGCCTGTGCGGAGAGATGACATGCGCCGAGAGTAGGAACCCCTCACGGCGCAGGAGAGGGCGTTGACAAACCGGGTCGGCGGGCCGCTCAGCCGCCGAACTCGGCGAGCAGGTCGGCGAAGTGGTCGAGGTCTTCGGTCGACCACTTGCGCAGGCGCTCGCCCAGACGCTCTTCATAGCGGGAGCGTGCCAGCGCCACGCGCTGCTGGGCGAGCGGTGTGGCCACGAGCACGCGCGCGCGACGGTCGTCGGGGGCCGGGATGCTCTCGACGAGCCCGAGCTGTTCGAGCTGGCGCACCTGACGGCTGACCGCCGACTTATCGGTCTGCAGGCGCTCGATGATCTCGCCGGCCGAGGTCGCCTTCCCGGTCGCGATCGAGGTGAGCACCTGGTAGCCGAGGGGCTGCAGGTCGGGATGCACGGTCAGGGCCGCTTCGCGCCAGCTCACGCGGATCCGGGCGAAGAGGCGCCCCAGTTCGTGCTCGACCCGGTGCACGGCGTCGTCGAGTGCGGTCTCGTCGGCGTCGCTCATGCTCGCCAGCTTACGGCGAAGCCCCGTCGTCGTCGTGACGGCGGGGCTTCGCTCAGACCTCCGCGAGCAGCCGGAACACCTTGGATGCCGCCTGGATCTCGTCGGACGTCAGCTCGGCCACGACGGCGCGCAGGCGCACTCCGTGGTCGCGCCGCAGGTCGGCCAGCGCGCCCCGGGCGGCCGGGGTGGCGGTGAGCACCCGCAGCCGCCCGTCGCGCTCGTCGGGTCGCGATTCGAGCAGACCGAGCTCCTCCAGCATCCGCACCTGTCGGCTGATGACCGACTTGTCCATCTCGAAGCGGTCGGCGAGCTCGTGGGCGTTCGCCGAGCCTGCGCGATCGATGAACGTCAGCAGTTTGTATCCGCCCACCTGCAGCTCGGGATCGATGCGCGCCGCCGACTCCTTCCAGAGCGTGCGCGTGCGGGCGAAGATGAGGTTGAGATGCGACTGCAGGTCACCGAGCGCGTCGTCCACGTGCGTCGACGCCACGGCTTCGGGAGTGCTCACCTCAGTCCCTCCGCTCCCGGTCCCCGCGCTCGAGCACGGTCACCGATCCGGTGGTCGGCGACGCGGGGTCGGAGCCCGCGAGGCGGATCGTGCCGGTCGACAGGCCGGCACCGACCTCGGCCTCCGAGACCTCGATCACCGAATCCTCGACCTTCTCGCGCAGCTGCTCGGCGGCGTTCTTCGTCGACAGCGGCTTGTTCTTGATGAACGCGATCGCGACGATCGAGATCACCGCCAGCGGGATCGCGATGATGAAGGCGTCGGCGATGCCGTGGCCGTAGGCGCCTTCGACGATCGCACGGATGGTGTCGGGAAGCTGCGTGACCTTCGGCACGTCTCCCGAGGCGAGGTGCTTCAACGCGTCGACCTCGTCGGGCGTCTTCGGGACGAATCCGTCGAGGGCGTCGGTCATGTAGTTCGCGACGCTGGTCGACAGGATCGAGCCCATGACCGTCACACCGATGGTGCCGGCGATGGTGCGGAAGAAGTTCACGTTCGACGAGGCCGCACCCAGCTGCCTCGGGTCGGTGTCGTTCTGCACGATCAGGGTGAGGTTCTGCATGACCATGCCGAGCCCCGCACCGAGGACCACCATGTAGGCGGCCACCTGCACGAACGGGGTGTCGTAGCGGAGCGTGGCCATCAGGCTCACACCGACCGTCGTCAGCGCCGAACCCGCCAGCATCCAGCCCTTCCACTTGCCGAACCGGCTCACCAGCTGGCCGATGATGATCGAGGCGCCCATCTGACCGACGATCATCGGGATCGTCATCAGACCCGACTCGGTCGGCGTCGCGCCGCGGGCGAGCTGGAAGTACTGGGCGAGGAACACCGAAGTGGCGAACATCGAGACGCCGATCGCGATCGACGCGATGACCGAGAGGGTGAAGGTGCGATTGCGGAACAGCGACATCGGCACGATCGGTTCCTTGACGAAGAACTCGACGGTGACGAATCCGGCGATCGCGACGCCGGCGATGACGCCGAGCGCGATGCTCGTGCCCGAATCCCAGTCGAACTCGCTGCCGCCCATCGAGACCCAGATGAGCAGGGTCGAGACGCCGACGGCGAGCAGCACGATGCCGAAGTAGTCGATCGACACCTTGGTGTCGCGCTGCGGCTTGGGCAGGTGCAGCGTGAACTGCAGCAGCACGAGGGCGACGATCGCGAACGGCACGCCGACGAAGAAGTTGGAGCGCCAGCCCCACACGTCGGTGAGGAGTCCGCCCAGCAGCGGGCCGCCGATGGTGCCGAGGGCCATGATGCCGCCGACGACGCCCATGTACTTGCCGCGCTCACGCGGCGAGATGATCAGCGCGACGGCGATCATGACGAGCGACATGAGCCCGCCGACGCCGATGCCCTGCACGACGCGGACGGCGATGAGCATGTTCGTGTCGGTCGAGAAGCCGGCGATGACGGTGCCGACCGTGAAGAGGATCAGCGAGATCTGGACGAGCACCTTGCGGTCGACGAGGTCGGCGAGCTTTCCCCAGATCGGGGTGCTGACGGCGGTCGCGAGGAGGCTGGCGGTGATGACCCAGGTGTACTGGGACTGGGTTCCGCCGAGGTCGGCGATGATGACCGGCATCGAGGTCGACACCACGGTGCCCGAGAGCACGGCGACGAACATGCCGACGACGAGGCCGGAGATCGCGGTGAAGACCTCGCGGGCCGAGCGCGTCGCCTCGGGTGCGGAGGATGGGGTGTGGGTCACGGAGAACTCCTGCGTAGAAAGTTGATACTACGCAACTATACGCGAATGGTTGCGAAAGAGCAACAGTCGACGTGGATCAACCATCTTTCCGGCCGTCGAGCGGCACGAACGCCGCGAGCGCGAGGAAGGCGATCGCTCCGAGCCCGGCGATCCCGGCCGGGATCCAGAAGAGGTGCGGCATTCCGAGCCAGGCCGAGCCGACGCTGCCCAGGAACCCGCCCACGGCCGCGTTGATCGCGTAGGCGCTGAGGAAGATGCTCGACGCCACGCCCACCCGCGAGGGGACCAGCCGCTGCGCCACCGTGATGCCCAGCACGCCGAAGGTCGCGATCACACCCGACATGAAGAGCTGGCCGGCGATGAGGAAGGCGAGGGGCGGATCGCCCAGGTCGGCCACGGCGTAGGAGACATGCGCCAGCACGGCCATCACCGCGCCGACGAAGAGCACGCGCGTCATGCCGAACCGGCTCGCCAGCATCGCCGCCACCGGCATCAGGAGCAGCTCGACGAGCGGCTGCAGACCGATGACCGCGCCGCGGGTCCCGGCGTCGAGGTCGAGGCCGCCGTCCATGTAGAGCGGCAGATACGCGAGCTTCACCGTCTCGCCGCACATGATCAGCACGTACACGCCGGTGAAGACGAGCAACGGAAGGAGCGAGTGCGTGCGGGGCGCGGCTGTCGGCTCCGGAGCGTCCAGGGCCGGAGATGCGGCGGGTGCCGGAGCGGAGGAATCGGATGCTGCGCCGAGCGATTCGTCGGGTCGGCGCAGCGGCGTCGGCGCCGCCTCGCGCACGAGGGGCGAGCTTGTCTTCACCCCGATCAGCGGCACCATCGACAGCAGCACGCTCAGCCCGGTCACGAGCAGGAGCGGTCGCAATCCGATCAGCGCGCCCAGCACCGCTCCGATCACCGGACCGAGGATCCAGCCGAGGGCCATCGCCATCCGGATGACGGCGACCACCTCGTTGTCGGCCGCGGTGGGCGAGCGATTCAGCTCGTCTCGCACGGCCGCCTGCAGCTGGGCGGCGCCGGCACCGGCCACGCTGAGCAGCACGGCGTTGATCGCGAACGGCATCCAGGCCTGCATGGCGACGGCCATGAGCGCCCACCCGACGAAGCCGGCGAGCGCTGCGAGGCGGAAGACCAGCAATCGCGATCCCGCACGGTCGGAGAAGGAGCCGACGATGTATCCCGCGATCGGCGCGGTGAGGTTGGTGAGGAAGAACAGTCCCGCCTCGGCATCCGACAGGTGGAGCTCGTCGACCAGGAACAGGGTGATCTGCGGCATCGTGATCGAGATCCCGATGCCCGAGATCACGAGGCTGACGAACGCACCGCGCAGCAGGCGGGAGCGGAGGATGTAGCGCGTCGCAGAGATCCCCGACGTGCGAGCAGTCGCGCGGGTGGGCTGCTGATCCGACACGGACGACCGACTCTCGACGAAAAGGAAGGACGAAAAAGGAAGGAGAGGTTACAAACCTCGGAGGGCTCATCGTATCGCGCGGCGGAACACCCTCCGCCCACCCGCGCAACCCCCTGTCGTCGATCCGACGCCGCGACGGATGCTGGTCGCATGAGCCATCCCGATGACATCAAGCAGCCGCTCGACCATCTGCCCCCGCTCGAGGAGCGCGACAAGGCGATCGAGATCGACGAGCCGAGCTACCCGACCTCCGAAGCGCCGTCGGGGTCGCCGCACGCCACGCCTGAGACGGCCGCCGAGCCCGGCAAGCCGAACCGCCACGGCGTCGACAAGCTCCCGCCGACCTCGCGCTGAGGCGCGGGGAAGAGCAGGTCCGGTCACTCCCCCGACGCAGCGGGCGACGCCGCGGATGCCCCTCGCGACCGGAGGAATCGCGTCAGGGGCGCGTCCGCCAGGAACAGCACGAACGCGATGGACCCGATCCAGGGCGACGCGGCGACGACTGCGGCCGAGATGATGAGCGCACTGAGCGAACCGCGGCCGAGGGAGCGCGCGTCCTCCGGCGCCAGATCGGGGAGCATCACGGGGGCGTGCCGCAGCGCCCACATCCACTGCAGGGTGCCGAACAGGATCGCCATGAAGAAGGTCACCGGCATGGCCAGGCGGCTGGCGAGGAATTCGGAGTGCTCCGTCGTGAGGTTCGTGGCGAAGGGCACGAGCACGATGAACAGCAGCCGGCCGCAGTTGAGCCAGGCCATCGTCCCGTCGATCCGCGCGATGAACTCGAACTGCTGCACGTGGGTGAGCCAGAGCAGCCCGAGGAGCACGAAACTCAGGACGAAGTTGACCAGGAGATCCCACATGCCGCCCAGCGCGGCCCACATCTCAGCGTCGGTGGTGACCGTTCCGAGGGAATGCGACGTGAGGTCGAGCACGAGCAGGGTCGCCGCGATCGCGAAGACGCCGTCGGTGAAGGCCTCGAGCCGCCGCGTGTTCTGGGTGCCGTCGGGGTGGTGACGTCGTCTGATCACGTAGCGATGCTAGTCGGTCGACGCCCGCACGACTCCCACCCAGTTGTCCGCGACGGTCGACCAGGCGGCGCGCAGCTGCGGCTCGTCGCGTCGCATCGGCTCGATCACCTCCTGAGCGGTCATGCCGACGGCGCGAAGGTCTGCGCTGTCCTCCCTCGCCCACTCCTCTGCGGTCGCGGCGAGCGCTTCGAGATGGAACTGTGCGCCCCACGCCGCGGGGCCGACCCGGAACGCCTGGTTCGGGCAGCGGTCGCTCGTGCACAGGGAGACCGACCCGGCCGGCAGCTCGTGCACCTCGAGGAAGTGCCACTGCATCGCCCGCAACTCGGGCGCGAGCGATCGGAGCAGGGGGTCGTCCGCGGCGGCGTCCGTCAGAGCCAGCGGGGTGAGACCGACCTCGGCGCCGGCGCGCGCCGGACCGACCGTCCCGCCGGCGACGACCGCGAGCAGCTGGGCGCCGAGGCAGATGCCGAGGTACGGGGTCTCCCGCTCGAGGCACGCGGCGATCAGGGCGCGCACGCGCGGCAGCCAGGCGGCGTCGGCGTCGTCGGTCGGTCCCGGCGTCCCCCCGAGCACGACGACGCCGTCGAACCCCTCCGGCGACTCCGGCACCACGCTCCCCGCCTCAGGACCCACGATCGTCATCTCGACACCGGCCGCCCGCATCCGCTCCCCCACCAGGCCGATTCCGGCGTTGGCCTCGTGTTCGACGACGAGCACGCGCGCCATCACAGCCTCCCCGCCGCGACGATCTTGCGCAGGAAGGCCTGGGTGCGCTCCTCCCGCGGCTCGCCGAAGATCGCCTCCGGCGGCCCCTCCTCGAGGATGAGTCCCTCGTGGAGGAACACGACCCGGTCGGCCACCTCGCGCGCGAACGACATCTCATGCGTCGCCATGAGGATGGTCAGGCCGTCGGCCGCGAGATCGCGCACGATCGCCAGCACCTCGGCGACGAGCTCGGGATCGAGCGCCGAGGTGATCTCGTCGAGCAGCAGCACCTCGGGATTCATCGCGAGCGCCCGCACGATCGCCACCCGCTGCTGCTGGCCGCCCGAGAGCTGATCCGGGTATGCGGCCGCCTTGGCATCGAGGCCGACGCGCGCGAGCAGCGTGAGCGCCTGCGCCTCGGCATCCGCTCGGTCGATCCCGAGCACCCGCACCGGAGCGAGGGTGATGTTCTGCAGCACGGTCATGTGGGGGAACAGGTTGAAGCTCTGGAAGACGATGCCCACCCGGCGGCGCAGGGCGTCGAGATCGACGCCCTGCCCCGACACGACGTCGGCCTCGAGACGGATGTCGCCGCCCTGGATCGTCTCCAGCCCGTTCACGCAGCGCAGCATCGTGGACTTGCCGCATCCCGAGGCGCCGATGAGGCAGATCACCTGATGCTTCTCGACGTGCAGCGTGATTCCGCGCAGGACTGTGTTGTCGCCGTACGACTTGACGACGTCGTTGAGTTCGAGGAAAGCCATGACTACCCCTTGTTGCGCTGACGGCGCGCATCGCGCTCGAGCAGCCGGTCGACGAACCGCGTCTGCGGGATCGTGATGATGATGAAGAGGATCGCCACGACGGTCACCGACGAGAGGTTGAAGTAGTTGCTCGCGTAGATCTTCGCCTGCGTGAACGCGTCGACCGTGCCGATCACGGTCACGAGCGCGGTGTCCTTCTGCAGCCCGATGAAGTCGTTGAGGAGCGGGGGCGTCACCCGCCGCACCGCCTGCGGCACGACCACGAAGCGCATCGTCTTGCCGTACGACAGCCCGAGCGATCGCGCCGCCGACACCTGCGACCAGTGGATGCCCTCGATGCCGGCGCGGTACACCTCGGCGACGTAGGCCCCGTAGGTGAGGGTGAGGGCGAGCACGGCCGCCCACATCGGGCTCATCTCACTGAGCACGGGGACCCCGGCGAGCGGAAGGCCGAAGCCGACGAGGTAGATGACGATGATCGACGGCACGGCGCGGAAGATGTCGACGTAGGCGGTCGCCAGCCACCGGATGGGGCGTCCGGCGACTCCCGGAAGGAGGCGCGCCATGGCGATGAGCAGGCCCCACACGAGCACCAGGATCTCGGCGAGGATGGCGATCTGCACGTTCTGGCCGAACGCGATCGCGACGTCGCCGAAGCTCTGGGCCATGAAGTCGACGTCGAAGAACGTCGTCTGCACCGCATGGTCGTTCGCGAGCAGGAACAGCGTGAAGATCGCGACGAACACGAGCGGCAGGCACGCGCCCATCGCGATCCACCCGGCCTGCGCCGCGCGGTGGCGGAAGGTTCGAGCGTCGACGATGTCGCCGGCGGCGAGAGCCGACGTGCCCGCCCTCTGCGCCCGCACCCCGCGCGCCAGCGGCCGCGTGATCACGAGGGCGAGCACGACGACGACGAGCGTCGCACCGCCGAGGACGACCTTCCAGATGCCCGTGTCGGCGACCATGATCGTCAGGTAGGCCGCGAAGGCCGTGAGGGCGACCGTCAGCGCGGTGAGCAGAGTCGCGGCGAGGATGATCGGCGTGGCCGAGCGGACCGGCGCCGCGCCATCGGTGCGCGGAGCCCGCCGCGCGGCATCCGCCGCGACGGGAGCACCGCCGCGGAGTTCATCGGTCGACACCGGTCACTTCCAGACCGGGATGCTGGCCGGGTCGACGCCGTACGCCTCGGTGAGGTACTCGGCGCTGAGGGTGGCGAGCGTGCCGTCGGCGGCGAGGTCGGCGAGGATCCGGTTGATCGTCTCGGTGTTCTTCGACCCCTTGGGCAGCATCACGCCGTAGGCCTCGTCGGTCTCGATCTGGCCCACGACGGCGAGCTTGCCGTTCGACTTCGTCGCGGCTCCGAGCACGATGCTGAGGTCCTGGATCCCGGCGTCGATGGTGCCGGCGGCGACGGCGGCCTGCATCTCGGGGTCGCCGGGGAAGACCGACGGCGTCGTCGCCGGAGAGATCACGTCGTCGACGAGGATCTGGCCGACGGTGCCCTGCTTGACACCGAGGTGCGCGTCGGGAAGGTCGTCTTCCGTGACGTCGGCGCCCTTCTTGACGAGGACTCCCGCGGTCGACTGGAAGTAGGGGTCGGAGAAGTCCATGACCTTCTTCCGCTCCTCGGTGATGGTGATCTGGTTGAGCGAGAGATCCATGTCGCCCGCCTTGCCGGCGACGAGACCGTCGAACGACGAGTTCTGCAGCGTGATGTCGTCGATGCCCGCGCGGTGAGCGATGTTCACGAGCAGGCAGAAGTCGAAGCCGCTCCTGATGTCTTTCACGGTGTCGCCGTTGTACCAGCCGGGGCTCGGCAGATCGGCCTTCACGAGGAGCGTGTTCTCGGTGAGGGTGTCGAGCGAGTACTCGCCCTTCTTCCCCGTGACGTCGCAGTCGCCGTACGACGCCGGGTTCCCGGTGGGTCCGTCGGCGGCGTCGCTCGCCGGGGTGCTGCATCCGCTCAGCACGAGCATCGTCGCCAGTGCAGCGGGGATCAGCGCCAGTGCTGTGTTCCGCATCTCGTCATCCTCTCGAAGAACCCAAATCGTTTTAGGTTTCACGGTATTGTGCTGTTGTCGACGCGCTGCGGTCAAGTCCGAATCGCGGATCGGCATCCGGCGACGGCGTGGGAGGCACCGGGAGATGGTCGAGGCCAGACGCAAGGCGGTCGGCATCCGCGACGTCGCGACCGCTGCGGGCGTATCCACCGCCACGGTTTCGCAGGTCTACAACCGCAAGGGCGAGGTCGCCGAGGCCACCAAGGCTCGCGTGCTGGCCGCCGGCGAGCGGCTCGGCTATCGTCCGAATCCGCTCGGGCAGGCGCTGCGCTCCGGCCGCTCGCGCATCATCGGCGTCGTGGTGAGCTATCGCGACTCCGCCGTGTGGGAGCAGACGTACATGCCGTACTACCGGTCGATCATCGCGGGCGCCGCGATCGAGGCGGTCGAGCACGGCTATGCGATCGCCGCCACTCCGTCGACTCCCGACGGCAGGCTCGCGGCGAACGTCGCCCTCGACGGCATGATCGTCGTCGACCCCATTCCGGGCGATCCGGTGGTGGAGCACGGTCTCGCCGACGGGCTGACGGTCGTGACCGACGGCGGCTATCCGCACGCCGCCGACGAGACGCGGCTCGTCAGCGTCCGATCCGACATGGACAGCGGCATCACCGCGATCCTCGACCACGTGCGCGAGTCGGCGACGGGCGACTTCCGGCCCGCCCTGTTCGTGGGCCCCCGCATCGACTCGTACACCGGCGACACGATCGCGGCCTTCGAGGGCTGGTGCGACAGGAACGGCTGCACGCCCGCCCTGACGGCGCTCACCCTCGGACAGGCGCCGCTCGACGCCGCTCGCGCCCTGCTCTCCGCTCCCGAGCGGCCGACCAGCGTGCACTGCCTCAACGAGACGTACAGCAGCGCGGTTCTCGAGGCTGCCGTCGAGCGCGGCCTTCTGGTTCCCACCGATCTCCAGGTCTCGACCGTGGGGAACGCGCGGGCCGTCGGCGCGCAGCCGGGCGTCGCCTACCTCGACATCGATCCCGTGGAGACCGGTGCCGTCTGCGCCCGGGCGCTGATCGCCCTGCTCGAGGGCGAGGCCGCGGCCGACGTCGTCCAGCCGATCACCGTCGTGCCAGCGCGCTGGGCGTGATGCCGAGGCCGATGCCGGACGCGCGGGGCGACCTGGTCACAACGGACAGTCGCTCGCGATCCCTGCCCCCATAGAGTGACCTGCGACCCCCCGTCCGACCATCCCTGACTTCTCTCGAGGACCGCTGAATGAGATCCCTGACCCGCCGAGCGTCCGCCGGCCGCCCCTTCCGCTCCCGAATGCGGAGCATCGCCGTCGCGCTCGCCGCCGGACTGCTGCTCGCTCCCCTCGCGGGCGCGCCGTCACCGGCCGTCGCGGCGGAGCCCCCCATCCCCGGCGGAACCGTGCAGGTGCTCGACGCCAACGGCACTCCCGTCGTCGGTGCCCTCATCACGATCGAGGCGGCCGGATCGAACGCCGAGCTGTTCGGCGTCACCGGAGCGGGAGGCACGCTCGATCTGACGACGATCGCAGGCTTCACCGCCGCCCAGAACCCGTACTACCTGTGGATCAATGCCGACGGATTCGCGGGCTACTGGGACATGACGCTCGATCAGGACACCTCCGTCCCGATCACCATCACCCCGGGCGGCCCCACCGTGACGGCCACCCTCCCCACGGCCAACAACCCGCCCGACGCCACCTCGGCGGGCATCTCGGGACGGGTCACCGACGCGCTGACCGGTGCTCCCCTGACCGGCATCCTGGTCACGGCCAACGATGACGGAACCGGCGGCGACAACCAGGGCGGCGGACAGACGGCGCTCGACGGCACGTACTACGTGCAGTTCCAGGGCGGCGCCCTTCCGAGCACCGCCTCGGTGATGTTCCAGTCGGCCATGACGAGCCCGGACGCTCCCTTCGGTTACGAGGGGCAGTTCTACAACGGCGTGTTCATGAGTCAGCCCACCGCCGAGAACCCGGTGCCGGTGAGCGCCGGCGCGACGACCGGCGACATCAACGCGGCCCTGCGGCCCAACGGCCAGATCTCCGGTCTCGTCACCGATGCGGGCGCCCCGCTCCTCGGCGCCTCGGTCAGCATCTGGGACCCGCTGAGCCAGACGGTCGTCGCGAGCGCCTCGACGGCCGCGGACGGGACCTATGCGGCGCCGGTCGGCCCGGGATCGTACATCGTGCAGGTCGACAAGATCATCGACGGGAACATCGTGGCGACACTGTACTTCAGCGGCGCCACCACGTATGCCGACGGCCGACTCGTCGAGGTCGCGAGCAAGGTCGACACCCCGTCGATCGATGTCGCCTTCGGAGTCGCACCGCCGCCGGTCACCCCCGGAACGCCGACCCCCGCGCCCGCCGAGGGTGACGGGCTGGCCGAGTCGGGCGCATCCTTCGACACGGTCGCACCGTTCCTCGTCGCCGCGGTGGCGCTGACGGCCCCCGGAGCGATCCTCCTGACGTGGTCGAGGAGGCGCAGTCGTCGGATGCCGTGAGGCCCCGGCACATTGTGCCTGCGTACTTGTTATCGATGCCATGAGCTGCGGTCGCTCTGAAATGAGCTCTTGACTCTGCTCATGGCATCGATAACACTCCTTTGTAGGCCGAGCGCCCCCGCGCCTGCGCCGTGACCGCCGTCACATACTCGAAGGAGAGAAAGATGAAACGACGGATCTGGGCGAGCTCGCTCGCTGTCGCCTCCCTGCTGCTGTCCGCCGGAATCTTCGCCGTGCCGGCGCAAGGGGCCCGGGCGGAAGCCGCTCCCACGGAGGCGGTCTCATCGGTCGCCGCGACCGGTCAGGCTGCGTCGGGTGAGTCGGTGCTCTGGGATCCCGGTCCCTCGAACCGCTGCTGGAGCGTCATCGACGAACGCGAGCACGGGCACGCCCCGCAGGTGCCCCTGAGCCAGGCGTACGAGAATCACGAGTGCGGTCTCGTGGAGGCTGCCGCCGCGTCCGCCGGCGCGTCGCGTCACGACCCCAACGCCTCGTACACCGACCCCAAGACGGGACAGTGGGCATCAGCCTGCTGGCCGAACGCAGGAGCGGTCTGGTTCACGAACGCGAAGCCGTCGTGCCCGAGCTGGCGATTCAACACGTTCGGTTGGCTGCCGTCTCAGCGCGGCACCGTGCCCGGCTTCGACCACTGGGTCGAAGACATGCCCGACGGCGGACTGAAGCTCACTCTGAAGAACAATGCGGCCGCCCTCTCGCCCGCCGGCACTGCGCAATGGTCCGCGGCCGCCGGCGGCGAGCGCTGCTCGCTGAAGGAATCGAGCTTCTCGTACGACTACGCACCCGGAGCGCTCAAGAAGTTCGCGGATCGCGTGCCGCGCATCAGCGACGGCCTCGTCTTCGAGATGACGGCCGAAGTCACCCAGCCGCCCACGGCCTACACGTGCGGCCCGATCACGGTCGACGGCGTGACGCGCGATGGTGAGAAGCGCGGCATCCTGACCACCGATCTGATCTGGACCACGCCGAATCCCCTCTACGTCGAGGGATCGACCACCCCGGGAACGACCGATCCCGACTACGTGCATCTGATCTCGGTCGTCCACTACAACGACAACGGCTGGGGCGGCTCGGGCGACGCCAACGGCGTGCTCTGGCACAACGAGTGCGAGGAGACGAAGAACGGCGTCACCTTCACCGCCGGATGCCGGATCACCATCCCCGACCCCAACGGCTACATGACGGCGTATCAGCCGGAGAACATCCGCATCGACTTCACCGCCATCGCCGAGCAGTACGCGGAGTACTTCGATATGCCCGCAGGGCAGATCCACCCGGAGACCTACCTGCGATCCGTGCAGGTCGTCACCAGCGGCAGGGGCAGCGACATCACCGCCTCCCTCCACTCCATCGATCTGACCAAGGGCAACTAGAAGGAGCGAGATGCCTCGGCGGGCCGACCCGCCGAGGCGTCTGTCTGTCAGCGTTGCGGGCGCCTGACCCTCACGACGGTGTCGGTCACCTCGATGACGCTTCCGTCGGCGAGGGCCGCCTCGCGTCCGACGAGGGCGTTCGTCTCGACCGTCCAGTCGCCCGGCAGGCGGAGCGCGGCGAGCACCGCGTCTGGCGTGGGCAGGGGCGGGCCCTCTGCGGCGTGTCGATGATCCGATCCGGCGGGCGGTTCGCCGTGACCGACGACCAGGAGGCGCCCGCCGGGAGCCACGGCGTCCAGCGCCCGACGCAGGATCTCCTCGCGCGGAAAGGCGAACGGGGCGTGCAAGAAGGCGGAGGTGACCAGGTCGTACTCCGCATCCGGATGCCAGGCGACGAGGTCGCTCTGCACCCACGCGATGCGGTCGGCGAGACCGCGGGCGGCGGCTTGCCCGGCGCCGACCGCGAGCGCCGCGGGCGAGATGTCGAGCGCGGTGACCGTCCACCCGCGCGCAGCCAGCCACAGGGCGTCGCCGCCTTCTCCGCTGCCGAGCTCCAGCGCCGTTCCGGGCGCCAGGTGCTGCACCTCGCGCTCGACCGTCGGGTTGACGCGCCCGCTCCACACCTGTCCGCGCTCGTCGCGACGACTGAGGTATCGCTGCTCCCAGAATTCGGCGGCGTTCGTCATGCCGCCTCCTCGGATGTGCGGACGGCGACCGCCGCCTGTGCCGCGGCGACCTCTTCGGCGATCATCTCGCCGTTGACCGCGAGGGCGGCCGTCGCGCCCGACCCCATGGCGATCGGCACGAGCGCGCCGGGATTCGCGGCGTTGCCGACGGCCCACACGCCGGGAACGCTCGTGCGCCCGAGAGCGTCGACCGCGGTCCACGCTCCCATCGGCCCCTCGGCCCGGTCGGCGCCGAGCTGACGGAGCACGTCGTCACGGGCCGCCATCGCCGGTTCGGCGAACACGACGTCGACCTGCACGACCGCGCCGTCGACGAGGCGCAGAGCGTTCACCCGGTCGCCTTCGGTCACGACGCCGGTGACGACGCGGTCATCGATCCGGATGCCGCGCTGCGCGAGAACGCGTCGATCCTGCTCGGGCAGCGCCTCGGCCAGGGCGGTGAAGACGGTGATGTCGTCGGAGTAGGCGCGCAGCATGTGCGCCTTGTGTACGCCGGCGGCCGACCCGAGCAGCACCCCGATCGCCCGACCGGATGCCTCGTAGCCGTCGCAGTACGGGCACGCGACGACCCCGCGCCCCCACTGCTCGGCGAGCCCCGGGATGTCGGGCAGCGCGTCGCGCATGCCGCTGGCGACGATCAGTCGGCGGCCGGTGAACCGGGCGCCGTCGGCGGTGACGACCTCGAAGCCGTCGCCGGTGGCACGAGCCTCGATCGCACGGGCGTCGACGATCACGCCGTCGGCGGCACGCACCTCTCTGCGGCCGTCGGCGACGAGGTCGAGGGGTGCGTAGCCGTCGCGGCTGAGCACGCCGTGCATGTGCGGGGCGAAGCGGTTGCGCGGCTCCTGCGTGTCGAGCACGAGCACCCGGCGGCGCGCCCGCGCGAGGATCAGTGCGGCACTGAGGCCGGCGGCGCCGCCGCCGATGATGACGACGTCCCAGATCTCACGGTCGGGAGCGGGAGTGGGGGACTCTGATGTTCCGGTCATGCTCCCAGGATGCGCCGGTGATACGATTGTGGCAAATATCCATGCCGAATCGGCAAAGAGGGGGAGATGAGCGGATGCCGGACGAAGCCGTGGCGCTGGTCGGACCGCGCCTGCGCAGCTGGCGGGAGAAGCGCAGCATGACCCTGGTCGATCTCTCCGAGGCGACCGGGATCTCGACGAGCACGCTGTCGCGTCTCGAAGCCGGCAAGCGCGCGCCGAACCTCGAGCTGGTCGTGCCCATCGCCCGCGCGCTCCGTCTCGAGCTCGATGACATCGTGCCGCGGAAGGCCCCCGACCCGCGCGTCGTCCGCACGACCCGGCGCACCGACGAGGTCTCGTACGAGACCCTCTCCCCCGAGTCGAGCCCCGTGCAGACGTACAAGGTCACGTTCCCGCCGAACCCTGCCGGGGCGACCGCCCCTCCCCAGCTCAAGGTGCACGACGGTCAGGAGTGGCTCTACGTGCTGTCGGGGCGCCTGCGCCTCGTGCTCGGCGAGCAGGACGTGACGCTCGGCCCCGGCGAGGCGGCGGAGTTCGACACCCGCATCCCGCACTGGCTGACCGCGGTGGGCGCCCGGCCGACCGAATTCCTGTCGATCTTCAGCAAGGAGGGGAAGCGCATCCACCTGCGCGCCCGGCCGGCGGCCAAGCGCACGTGATGCGGCATCCTCCGCCCCCTCCTGGGCGGGCCGACTCGACCCCCGGTGATCGGGGCAGGGAGTCATGCTTCCGAGGGACGCGATGCGCGACTTCAGAGGGACGCCAGGCCCTGCCGCCGCTGCATAGCGTGGAGGCATGAACACGATCCGCACGGCGGCCCTGACCCTCTCCGGCGCTGTCCTGGTGACCGCCGCGCTGGCCGGCTGCGCGCCGCTCGAAGAGGCATGGAGCCAGCAGCAGACGGGCGAGATCGACCTCGCCTTCGACACCGCCGCGGAGGCCGCGGAGTCGCCCGACTCCTTCCGCTTCCAGGGCCTGCTCCCCGACGATGCCACCGACATCGAGCTGGTCGCCGAGCGGGGCACCTACGCCACCGTCATCCGCTGGACCAGTGCGGCGCCGTTCGAATCCGTGCACTGCACACCCGCCGACGTCGACTCGGAGCCGACGCTGTCACGCGACTGGATTCCCGCGACGCTCCCCGACACCGGAACGGCCTGCGGGACCTGGACCGTGGTCGACATCGACGACGAGAAGATCGCCTGGACCGGCCCGGACGACTCCTGACGCACCGCCCGCGACCACCCGTCCCCCGTCCAGCCGGATGACTCGATCGGCTGCGGCTATCGACTCGTCATCGTGCGTGACGGAACACACCACCGCGCCCCGAGCGGCTTCCTCGCGGAGAACCCGCTGCATCCGCACCGCGCTCTCGCGATCGAACCCCGCAGCCGCCTCGTCGAGCAGCAGGATACCGGGCTCGCGCACGAGCCCCTGAGCGAGGAACACCCGCTGACGCTGTCCGCCGGAGAGCTCGGCGAGCGGGCGGTCGGCCAGGTCGGTCATCCCGACCCGGCCGAGAGCCCTCTCGACCGCCCGTCGCGCCCCCTCGCGGCGCAGGCGGCGACCGCGCTTCCACGTGCCCATGCGCACGACTTCGGCCGCGGTCACCGGAAGCGCGTCAGGCGCTGACGGTCGCTGCACGACGAGCGCGAGGTCGCCGTCGCGGCGCACCGTCCCACGGCGGGGCTCCTTCACGCCCGCGAGGATCTCGATGAGGGTCGACTTGCCCGAGCCGTTGTGCCCGGCGATGGCGACGATCTCGCCCCTGTCCAGGTCGAGGTCGACGGAATGCAGCACGTCGTCGTCGGAATAGCCGAAGCACACGTCGCGGGCCGAGATCGCCGGGGTGGTCATCACCGCCTCACCGTATCAAATGATAATGGTTCTCATTTTCATGTAAGGTCACTTCTCGTGCCTTCCCTGCTCGAACCGTTCGCCGTGGACTTCTTCGTCCGCGCCCTGTGCGGCGGCATGCTCGTCGCCGTCATCTGCGGCGTCGTGGGCACGTGGGTCGTGATCCGAGGAATGGCCTTCCTCGGCGAGGCGATCGGCCACGGCATGCTGCCCGGCGTCGCGCTCGCCACCGTGCTCGGTGCGCCCGTGCTGCTCGGAGCCGCACTGAGCGCGGCTGCCATGAGCGCGGCGATCGGACTGCTGCAGCGCCGCGGCCGACTCTCGTACGACACCAGCATCGGACTGCTCTTCGTCGCGATGCTCTCGCTCGGCGTGATCATCGTCTCGCATTCGCGCAGCTTCGCCACCGATGCCACCGCGCTGCTGTTCGGCGACATCCTCGCGATCCGGCCCGACGGCATCGCGGTGCTCGTCATCGCCGCCGCCGTCACCGTGGGGGTCTCGATCGCGTTCCACCGTTCGTTCGTCGCCACCGCGTTCGACGCCCGCATCGCGGGCACTCTCGGGCTGCGTCCGCAGCTGGCGCACGTGGTTCTCGTCGCTCTGGTGACCATCGCCGTCGTCTCGTCGTTCCAGGCCGTCGGCACGCTGCTGGTGGTCGGACTCCTCCTCGCTCCCGCGGTCGCGACGCGTGCGTGGACGACCCGCATCCCGACCACGATGATCGGGGCGTCCGCGATCGGCGCCGTGGCCGTGCTGCTCGGGCTGCTCGCCTCCTGGCACTTCGCCACTGCGGCGGGCGCCTCGATCGCCGTGACCGCCGTCGCCCTCGCCGCAGCCTCGGCGAGCGCCCGCTCTCTGCTGACCCGCGCCGCGCGCCGACGGCATCCGGTCGACCGCGGCGTTCCGGCCGCACCCGACCGCGCGTCCGCCGCGCTCCCCGAAAGGATCCGATGACCTCCCGTCCCCCGCTCCTCCTCCTCGCCGCCCTGGCCATCGCCGCGCTCAGCGCCTGCGCGCCTGCGCCGGGCGCCGCCCCGTCGGCGCCTGCCTCGGCCGACCCGGCATCCGACGACGGCCACGGTGCGATCGCCGGTGCGGAAGAGGTCGCCGAGCCGCCGCTCGGACTGCTCTCGATCGACACCGACGGCAACGCCGCGGTCCTCGACCTGCTCGGCGACGAAGCGATCGATCTCGGCGCCACCGCTGCGCCGACGGCGCTCGCGAGCGACGGACGCTACGGATTCGTCACGACAGACGAAGGGGTGGAGGTCATCGACTCGGGCCGGTGGAGCTGGGACCACGGCGACCACTTCCACTACTACCTGGCGGAGCCCGCGCTGCTGGGCACGATGCCGGGCGACGGCCCGGCGACGGTCACGTCCGGCGCACTGTCGACCGCGGGGACCACGGGGGTGTTCTTCGCCGGTTCCGGCGAGGCCGTGCTGCTCGACAACAAGGCGCTCTCGGACGGCCAGATCGACGAGCTGTTCCGCATCGAGACCGGGGCGGATGCCGGACTCGTCGCCCCGGTCGGCGACGGCGCGCTCGTGACCGACGGCGATGACCTCGTGTACCACGACCGCGACGGCGAAGCTGTCGGCCCACCCGTCGAGTGCGTCGATCCCGCGGGCGCGATCACGACCCGGGTCGGACTCGTCGTCGGATGCGTCGACGGCGCGGTGCTCGCGACCTGGCAGGACGGCGAGCTCGCGACCGAGCGCATCCCCTACCCTGCAGGCGCGGTCGATCGCGCCCTGACGTTCGACGGACGCAAAGGCCGCCCGACCGTCGCCGCCGTGGCCGGAACCACCGGGTTCTGGCTGCTCGACACCCG
The DNA here is from genome assembly GCF_047246685.1 of Microbacterium martis. Taxonomy (NCBI): domain Bacteria; kingdom Bacillati; phylum Actinomycetota; class Actinomycetes; order Micrococcales; family Microbacteriaceae; genus Microbacterium; species Microbacterium martis. Next base: position 73,136 of record NZ_JBFOKT010000002.1, read on the forward strand.
CGAGCGCACGTGGACCCTGGTGCCGACCGAGCGCCCGCTCACCCGCGTGGTCGCCGTCGACGACGCCGAGGGACACGTCGTCGCGATCGACGTCGACGGACGGATCGCCGTCCACCTCGCCGAGAGCGGTGCGGTCGTCGGCGCCGCCGAGCCGCTGCTCGCCGACGGCGGAACCGCCTCGTCGCTGACGGTCGATGAGCAGCGGGCGTACGTCAGTGATCCGGCGGCCGGCGTCGTGCACGAGATCGACTACGCCGACGGAGCCCGCATCGCGCGGTCGCTCGAGACGCCGACGGCTCCGGCGTTCGTCACGGAGGTCGGACGATGAGGATGCTGCGCACGGGCGCCCTGCTCACCGCGACCGCCCTGATCGGCGTCGCCATCACCGGCTGCGCGGAGGGGACCGGCTCGGACCGACCGCAGATCGTCGTCACGACGAACATCCTCGGCGACGTCGTCGAGAACGTCGTCGGCGATGCCGCCGAGGTCACCACCCTCATGAAGCCGAACGCCGATCCGCACTCGTTCGAGATCTCCGCACAGGAGGCGGCGCGGATGGACGCCGCCGACCTGCTCGTCACGAACGGCCTCGGGCTCGAAGAGGGTCTGCAGAGACACATCGACCGCACGGCATCCGCCGGCGTGCCGACTCTCGTCGCCGGCGACGTGATCGACGTGCTCCCGTACACGTCGGAGGATGCCGGGGGCGCCGACGACCCGCACTTCTGGACCGACCCGGCCCGTGTGGTCGACGTGATCGACGCCCTGGAGAGCGCGCTGCTCGACATCGACGGCATCGACGTCGAGCAGATCCGCGCGAACGCCGATGACTACCTCGCCGAACTCGCCGAGCTCGACGAGGAGATGTCCGCGGCCTTCGCCGAGATCCCCGCGGATCGCCGGGCGCTCGTGACGAATCACCACGTCTTCGGCTACCTCGCGGATCGGTTCGGCTTCCGGCTCGTCGGTGCCGTCATCCCCGGCGGCACGACGCTCGCCGCGCCCAGCGCGGCAGACCTGCGCGATCTCACCGACGCGATCGACGAGGCGTGCGTGCGCACGATCTTCGCCGAGTCGTCGCAGCCCGACCGGCTCATCCAGGTGCTGGCCTCCGAGGCGGGCATCGAGGTCGACGTCGTCGAGCTGTTCACCGAGTCCCTCACCGAACCGGGCGAGGGCGCCCACACCTACCTGACGATGATGCGCGCCAACACCGAGCGCATCGCCGACGGACTGAACCCATGACAGGACCCCGACCGGGGCCCGACACGAGAGGAAACACAATGAAGCGACACATGAGGATGAGTGCCGCTGTCGCGGCACTGGCGGGCGTCTCGCTGCTCGCCACCGCCTGCGCCGGCGGTGCGGGCAGCGCCGCGCCCTCCGACGATGAGACGGCGGCCGCCGCGACCGAGACGGGGCGCGTCGCGATCTCCTACCCGGGAGGCATCGCCGTGCTCGACCCCGAGACGCTCGAGGTCGTCGACGAGTTCGACACCGAGGAGTTCACACGTCTGAACGCCTTCGGCGACGGCCGCACGATCGCCGTCACCACCTCGAAGGGCTTCCAGATGCTCGATACGGCCGAGCCCGCCCTCACCGACGCGCTGTTCGAGGCCACGACGGCCGGGCACGTCGTCATCCACGGCGAGAACACGGTGCTGTTCGACGACGGCACCGGCACCACAACGATCGTGCCGACTGACGGTTTCGCCGACGGCTACGACGCACTGCCCGAGGCCACGACCTACACGGCAGATGCGGCGCACCACGGCGTCTCGATCGTGCTGGAGGACGGCACGCTCGTCACGACCGTCGGCGACGAGACCTCGCGCACCGGTGCCATGGCACTGCACGCGCACGACGACCACTGGGACGAGGCCGCGGCGAGCGCCGAGTGCCCCGGCATCCACGGCGAGGGCACCGCTGCCGACGAGGCCGTGGTCTTCGGCTGCGAGGACGGCGCGCTGCTGTTCAAGGATGAGACGTTCACGAAGCTGACCGCGCCCGACGCATACGGCCGCATGGGCAACGCCTTCGTCTCGGAGACCAGCCCGATCGTCGTCGGCGACTACAAGAACGACCCGGATGCCGAGGGCTACCTGCTGAGCGCCGTCGCACTGATCGACACCGCCGCTGAGACCCTCGAGGTCGTCGACCTGCCCGCCGAGGTGCGGTACACGTTCCGCGACATCGCGCGCGGCCCCGGCGACCTCGCGTACATCCTGTCGACCGACGGGCAGATCCACGTGCTCGACCCCGAGACCGGCGAGCTGACTGAGTCGTACCCGGTGATTGAGGCGTGGGAGGGCCCGGCCGAGTGGCAGGACGCGCACCCGGCGATCAAGGTCGACGGCGACATCGCCTACGTGACCGAGCCCGCCGCGAACAGCGTGCACGCGGTGGATCTCACCACCGGCGAGGTCATCGCCTCGGTCGAGCTCGACCACACGCCGAACGAGCTGGCGGTCGCGATCGGCTGATCGACGGCATCCGCGAACCGAGCGGGCAGGGCATCCTTCGGGGCCCTGCCCGCTTGATCGTGGTGCCGCTCCGAGCATCAGTCGTCGTCGCCGATGCGCGCGGTGTCGACGTCGACCACGCCGTCCTCGTTCATGTCGGCGCGACGCGCCGCCCTGGCATCCCACCGCAGCAGCGCCGCGGCGAGCACCGCGGCGATCACGGTGCCGAGGAGCACCGCGATCTTCGCCCCGTCGGTGTGCTCGGTGTCGGGGAACGAGAGCTCGGCGATCAGCAGCGAGACCGTGAATCCGATGCCGGTGAGCAGGCCGACCGGCAGGAGGTCGCGGATGCCGATCGCGTCGGGCAGTCGCAGAGGTGTGAACCGCGTGACGAGGGCCGTGACCCCGAGCACGCCGACGAGCTTGCCGATCACGAGACCGGCGACGATCGCGAACACGACCGGCTGCAGAAGCACGGATGCTGCGCCATCGCCGCCCACGAGCGTGACCCCGGCGGCGAAGAACGCGAAGATCGGCAGTGCGACACCCGACGAGAACGGCCGGATCGCATCGTCGAAGCGGTGCGTGCGTGACTCGGTCTCGCCGTGCACGCGGCGCGCCGGAACGGTCAGGCCGAGCAGCACGCCCGCGATCGTCGCGTGGACGCCCGACTCGTGCATGAAGACCCATGCGACGAGGGCCACCGGAGCGAGAAGCCACCACCGCGTCGTGCGCATGCGCGTCAGCAGCGCGAACACCGCGACGCAGGCGAGCGAGATCAGCAGCGACACCAGGTCGATGTCGCCCGTGTAGAACACGGCGATCACGACGATCGCGAGCAAGTCGTCGACGACGGCGAGTGTGAGCAGGAAGGTCCGCAGCGCGCGCGGCAAGCCGCGACCGAAGATCGCCAGCACGGCGAGGGCGAACGCGATGTCGGTCGCGGTCGGGATCGCCCAGCCGTGAGCGGCGGTACGGTCACCGGCGAACGACACGATCGTGATGAAGATGACCGCCGGCATCACCATGCCGCCCACCGCGGCCAGCACGGGCACGGCCGCCGTCTTCACGTTGCGGAGGCTGCCCGCGACGATCTCGTGCTTGAGCTCGACGCCCACCACGAAGAAGAACACCGCGAGCAGGCCGTCGGCCGCCCAGGTCGCGAGGCTCAGGTCGAGGTGCAGAGCGGCAGGACCGATCGTGATCTGCGAGAGCGCCTGGTAGCCCTCACGCCAGGGCGAGTTCGCCCACAGCAGGGCGACGGCCGCGGCCACCATGAGGATGACGCCGCTGGTCGTCTCTGCGGTCACCCACCGACGAGTCCGCGCTCGGGCGTTCGAGATCCGGGTCAGTCCACGCACGAAGGTCTCCTCTGGTCGATCTCCGTCGTCCAGGGTCGGCGACGGATCCGTCGACCAGGCTTCCCGACACTCCGCCGCCCATCGTACCCGCCGGATCGTCCCTCCCGCGCGCCGCGCGGAGTGCGGCAGCAGCCGGGAGGGAGGTGGATGCGGGTTCGTCAAGGGGCTCCGGATCCCTCGTCGGGCGACCTAGATTTCCGGCATGGTCATCGAACTGAATCGCCCCGCCCTGAAGCACGCGCGCGCACTCGTCCGCGCCGGAAAGGTCGTCAGAGACGAACGCGACGACTGGTCTGAGGCGGCTCCCAGCGCAGACGAAGAGAACCGATTCATCGAGGAACACGGATGGACGGAGTTCTCGCACTGGCATCTCGGGGTCGACAGAGACGAGGACTCCGAGACGAAGAAGGCGTACAGCTTCCCGTTCGGCGACTTCCGCTCAGTACGTCGCTCGGGCGTCATCTCGGGCGAGAGCCGCGCCGGACAGTACGACCACACCGAGATCAGGGACGAGCTGCGCAAGCTGCTCGAGCTCATCGACTCGACGGACGAGTGACCTGCGGCGCTGCACGCGGAGAGCGGCGGCCGAGATGACGCTGACACGCATCCCATGCCGCGCGAATCAGACGACGGCATTCACCAGCGTCTGACGCTGCTGACCGAGGCCGTCGATGCCGATCTCGACCACGTCGCCGGTGCGCAGGTAGGGGAAGCGTCCCGAGAGCGCGACGCCCTGCGGGGTGCCGGTGTTGATCAGGTCGCCGGGCTCGAGCACGAGGTACTGCGACAGGTGGTGCACGATCTGAGCGACGGTGAAGATCATGTCTGCCGTGTTCGAGTCCTGCCGCGCCTCGCCGTTGACCGTCGACCACAGCCGGAGGTTCTGCGGATCGACGTCGTCGGCGGGCACGAGCGCCGGGCCGAGAGGGTTGAACGTCTCGGCGTTCTTGCCCTTCGACCACTGTCCGCCGGACTGCTCGACCTGGAACGCACGCTCCGAGACGTCGTGCGAGACGACGTATCCGGCGACGTGCGCGAGGGCATCGTCGGGGCTGGACAGGTACCGGGCACGGGTGCCGATCACGACGCCGAGCTCGACCTCCCAGTCGACCTTGTCGGCGCCCGGGGGGATCAGCACGTCGTCGAAGGCGCCGACCACGGTGTTCGGATGCTTGTGGAAGAGAATGGGCACCGACGGCGGGGCGTCGCCCGACTCGGCGGCGTGCGCGGCGTAGTTCTGCCCGATGCAGAGCACCGCCTGCGGTCGGGCGATGGGCGCGCCGACCCGCAGCAGGTCGGCACCTTCGAAGACGGGTAGCTCACCGGCATCGAGGGCGGCTCGCGTGCGGGCGATGCCATCTGAGGCGAGGAAGGCGCCGTCGATGTCGCCGGTGAGGCTGTCGAGTCGGAGGATGCGGCCGTCGTGGCGCACCGCGGGCGTTTCAGTGCCGGCGTCGCCGAGGCGGAGGAATTCCATGTGTCGTGCTCCAGATCGGGCGTGGATCAATGGGTGTACGGGCGGTGCTTCTCGATGGCGTCCGAGAGCTCGACGCCGAAGCCGGGCGTCTCGGGCACCTTCAGGCGGCCGTTGACAGGCACCGGCTCGCCGGTGAGCATCGGCGAGAACATCGGCACGACCTCTTCGGCGGTGGGGTGCATCATGAGGAATTCCGCGAACGGGCTGTTCGTGCGGGTGACCACGAAGTGGTACGAGTACACCGACGAGCCGTGCGGCACGACCATGGTGCCGTGTGCGTCGGCGAGCGCCGAGATCTTGATGAGTTCGGTGATGCCGCCGCACCAGCCCACGTCAGGCTGGATGAGGTCGACACCGGTCCCGAGAAGCTGTCGGAAGCCCCAGCGCGTGGCCTCGTGCTCGCCGGTCGTGATGAGCATCGATGACGGGGCGCGCTTGCGCAGTTCGGCATAGCCCCAGTAGTCGTCGGGGATGAGCGCCTCTTCGAGCCACTTGAGGCCGTAGTCGGATGCCGCGTGGGCGAGCCGCGTGGCGTAGTCGACGTCGAGCGACATCCAGCAGTCGTACATGAGCCAGAAGTCGTCACCGACCTTCTGGCGCATGTCGGCGAGCATCTCGATGTTCTTGCGAAGGCCCTCGTCGCCTTCGGCGGGGCCGTGGTGCAGGGGCATCTTGCCGCCGATGAATCCGAGCTCCTTCGCCTTGTCGGGGCGGGCGCCGGTCGCGTAGAACTGCAGCTCGTCGCGCACCGGTCCGCCGAGCAGCTCGAACACGGGAACCTGGCGGATGCGGCCGAGCAGGTCGTAGAGCGCAAGGTCGACGCCGCTGATGACGTTGAGCACCACTCCACGGCGACCGTAGTAGAGCGTCGACTTGTACATCTGGTCCCAGATGCGCTCGATGTCGGTGACCGCGCGGCCTTCGAGGAAGCGGGCGAGGTGCTTCTCGACGATGAACGCGCCGATCTCGCCGGCGGTCGTCACGGAGAACCCGACGGTGCCGTCGCTCGCTTCGATCTCGACCACGAGCGTGCCGAGCACGTTGAGGCCGAAGCTCTGACGCGACTGGCGGTACTCGGGGTAGACGCTCATGGGCGTCGCGATGTGGTCGTCGATCCAGTGCTCGGCGCCCTGGTCGTGATAGTCGGCTCCGCCGCCGCGCACCGTGTACGCGCGGACCTCGCGGATCGTGGGGGTGCCGGTCATCGTGTCTCTCCCTCTCGGTCGGAGTCCCGACCGGTCTCTTCATCGTTCTCGTGACCGGTCCCCCGGTCGAATCGGACAAGCACCTTGCCCGGGGTGCCGTCGCCGGCGGCGAGCGAGGCGAAGGCGGCGTCGGCGTCGGCGACGTCGATCTCGCGGCTGATGAGCGCACGGTAGACGTCGGGGGCGTCGCCGATGATCCGTGCCGCGTGCGCGAAGTCGTCGGAGCCGTAGGTGAAGCTGCCGATCAGCGAACGCTCCTCGGTGCTCACGAGGAACGCGTCGAGGGCGACCTGCGGCGACCCCATTCCGACCAGCACGACCGGCGCACCCAGCACGGTGCTGGTGAGCGCGTCGCGCACCGTGGGGGTGATGCCGACGGCGTCGACCGCGGCATCCGCGAGCCCTCCGCGCTGTCGCAGCTGGTCGGCGATCGCCCCGGATGCCGGGTCGATGACCTCGGCGCCGAGCTTCTGCACGAGCTCGCGGCGCGCGGCATCCATCTCGCTGACGACGATCGTCCCGGCACCCGCGTCGCGCAGCGCGATGATCACCGACTGGCCGATCGGACCGCCGCCGATCACGAGCACGCGGCCGAGGCTCTGCTGCGGCAAACGCCGGACGGCGTGCACGGCCACCGCGAGCGGCTCGATGAGCGCGCCGAGCTCGATCGGCAACGAGTCGGGGAGCGGCACGACGTTACGGGCCGGGACCCGCACGTAGTCGGCGAAGGATGCCGGGATCTGCGGGGCGACGCCGATGACGTACTTGCCGGGGTGGTGCTGCTCGCGGCCGGCGTAGGCGTCGGCATCCTCCGCCGGTACGACAACCGGATTGAAGGTGACCGGTGCGCCCACGGCGAGCCCGTCGACACCCGAACCGAGGGCGGCGATCGTGCCGCTCGACTCGTGCCCCATCACCTGCCCGGGGTGGCGGCGACCGTTCTCTCCGGTGTAGCCGTGCACGTCGGATCCGCAGATCCCCGTGGCGGCGACCCGGATGAGCACCTCGCCGGCGGCCGGGGCGGGGGTCGGGGCGTCGCGGACGTCGAGGCGTCCGATCTCGGTGAGGACGAGCTCGCGCATGAGCGGGTCTCCTTTGCTTGTGCCGACGGAGGTCAGCGCTGGCGGGCGGGGGCGGGCGTGGAGAGTCCGACGCCGTCGGTCTCGCGGACCGCAGGGCTGACGACGCGGCTCAGGGCGATGAGCACCGACCCGAGGATCGCGATCGCGGCGAGCACGATGAGTCCGGCGCTGTCGCCGAACGTCGTGTCGGCCCAGTTCTTCAGGATCGGGGCGAGGAAGCCGCCGAGGCTGCCGAGCGAGTTGATGAGTGCGATGCCGCTCGCTGCCGCGGCGCCGAGGAGGAACGATGTCGGCAGCGTCCAGAACACCGGCTGCACGGAGATGAATCCGGCGGCGCCGATGCTGAGGGCGGCGAGCGCGATGATCGGGTCCTGGATCACGGCCGACAGCACGATGCCGACACCGGCCGCCGCGAGGGCGAGGGTGGCGATGAGACGGCGCTGGCCGGTGCTGTCGGCGAGGCGCGAGAGCACGAAGGTGACGATGAGCGCGAACGTCCACGGGACGGCGGTGAGGAGGCCGACCTCGAGCCCGACCGGCTTGCCGACGATCGTGGCGATCTGGGTGGGCAGATAGAAGGTGACGCCGTAGACGCTCATCTGGATCGTGAGGTAGATCGCGGCGAAGTACAGCACCACCGGATTCCCGAGCGCGCGCAGGGCGCCGCGAGGGGAGTGGTTCTCCTTGACGGAGTCGTCGGCTTCGAGGGCGCTCAGCAGGGTGGAGCGCTCGGCGTCGGTGAGCCACTTCGCGTCCTTCGGACCGTTGTCGAGGTAGAAGAATGCGACGATGCCGACGAGCACGGTGAGGATGCCGGTGACGAGGAACATCAGCTGCCAGCCGTGGATGCCGACCTTGCCGTCGAGGTCGAGGAGCATGCCCGAGAGGGGCCCGCCGAAGATAAAGGCCAAGGGTGCGCCGAAGTAGAAGAGGCCATTGACGCGCGCACGGTACTTCAGCGGGATCCAGTACGTGAGGAAGAGGATGACGCCGGGGAAGAACCCGGCCTCGGTGATGCCGAGCAGCACGCGCAGGACGTAGAAGATCCACTCGTTGGTGGCGAACATCATCAGCGCGGAGACGATGCCCCACGAGACCATGATGCGCGCGAGCCAGATCTTCGCGCCGACCTTGCGCATGATGAGGTTCGACGGGACCTCGAAGATCGCGTAGCCGAGGAAGAAGATGCCGGCGCCGAGGGCGTAGGCGGCATCCGAGATCCCGGTGTCGGCCTGCCAGGCGACCTTGGCGAAGCCGAGGTTGGCGCGATCGAGGAACGCGAGGATGTACATGAGGAGCAGAATCGGGATCAGCCGGAGCGTGACCTTGCGGACGATCGCGGCGAGCTCGGGCCGCGTGGAGGACTGAGTGGACATCGGGGCATCTCCATTGACGAGGGGTATCCAATGCGTTCACGTATGTGAACTGACCGTCTCAGACCTGAACGCGCGATAGTGTGACACATCACCCCTGTCCGCACAACTCGTTTCAGGAGGCCGTATGACCGATGTCGAACCCGGCGCGGTGAAGTCCGCCGGGCGCGCGCTGGAGATCATCGAACACCTCGCGGACGTCGAGGCGCAGACCTTCCCCCAGCTCGTCGCCGCCCTGTCACTTCCGCGATCGAGCACCCACGGGCTCCTGCGCACCCTCGTCTCCGCCGGATGGGTCGATCTCGATCCCGAGTCCAAGAGGTATTCACTCGGCCTCAAGGCCTGGCAGATCGGGCAGCGTTATGACGGACACCGTCTGCTGCTCGAGTCGGGTCCGGCGCTGATGGCGCAACTGACCGATGAGACCGGCGAGACCGTCCAGATGGCTCGACTCGACGGCGTCGAGAACGTCTACATCGCGATCAGTCCCTCACCCAACCCGATGCGCCTCGCATCCAACGTGGGCATGCGCCTCCATGCCCACGCCACGGGGATCGGCAAAGCCCTGCTGAGCACCCTGGGCGAGGACGACGCTCGACGTCGTCTCCAGCAGGTGGCCATACCCCGCCTGACCGCCAAGACGATCACCGACCCCGACGAGATCCTCGCCGCGATCGCCCGGGGACGAGATCTGGGCTTCTTCGTCGACGATGAAGAGTTCATCGACGGCTGCCGATGCGTAGCCATGCCGCTCACCTGGCCGGCTGAGACCGGTGTCGCTGCTGCGCTCAGCATCACCATGCCCACGAGCCGGACCGACGAGCGATGGCCGCACTCGATGGTCGAACCCCTTCGCCGCCTCGTCGGGCGCATGCGCGAGGGAATGGGACTGGCCCCGGAGGCCGGCGCTCATCGGGCGTAGACCACGGATCGAGGGGTTTCCCTCGCCTTCGCGCGCTGCTCCGCGGGCAGCGCTCGCAGCTCATCGGACGCTGCGGATCGGGAGGACCGCGAGTCCGCCGAGCACCCCGAAGACGATGGCTGCGATGAACAGCGCCGCGTAGTTCTCGCCGCTGCCGCCGATGGCGAGGAGCGGGATGGCGAGCACGGGCACGAGCACTTGCGGCACCTGGAACGACAGCGACACGATCCCGAGATCCTTGCCTGCTTCGTCGAACGTGGGCAGCACCTCGGTCATCATCGCGATGTCCACCGAGACGAACGCGCCCTGCGCTCCTCCCACGAGCGCCATCGCGATCAGGAAGGTCACCAGATCGGGTGCGAGCGCGGCGATCACGAGTCCAGCCGCCGAGAGCAGAGCCGAGATCCACACGATCGCCTTGCGTCGACCCGTACGGTCGGAGATCCAGCCGAACGCCACGGTGGTGAGGATGCTGGTGAGGGTGAACGCGATGAGGACCGTCGCATAGACGCCCGACGCGTCTTCCGCCGGGACGCCCAGACGATCGATGATGAAGAACAGCAGGTAGGTCGAGACGGTCAGGATGGACATCGTGACGAGCAGCCGGCACATCCAGGCCCAGAAGAAGTCGCGGTATTTCACCGGGTTGAGCCAATAGGTGGAGAGCACGTCCGACCACCGCCACGGCTCCGGCTTCTCGGTGCGCACGATGTCGTGCAGGCGGAAGAACAGGAGCAGACTGAAGACGGTGCCGATGGCGCCGGGCACCACGAACCAGGTCCACTGCAGTTCGTTGGGCAGCGCGGCGATGATCAGCGATCCGGCGATCAGGGCGATGGCGTTGGCGGCGCTCGCGGCGGCCGAGACCCGGGCGCGGATGCTCATGCGGATCTGGTCGGCGAGCAGCGCGTGCACGGCGGCGTTCGTGGCGCCGTACCCGGTCTGCACGATCGCCCATCCGACGATCACCTGCCACAGTTCGCTCGACCCGGCCAGCACGAGGACGCCGACGGCTCCGGCCAGCGCGCCGCCGAGGATCCAGGGGCGGCGCTTCCCGAGCCTCGACATCGTGCGGTCGCTGAGGCGTCCGAACAACGGCGTGATGACGATCACCACCACCCCGCCGACCGCCGCGACGATCGACAGGTTCAGCCCTTTGGCGTCGTCATCGAGGAACGCGAAGACCTTGGGGATCGATGCCCCGGCCAGTGTGCTGAGCACGATGCTCAGACCGAACCACGCGGCGACGAAGGCGAAGAGGAAGCCGCGCGGCTGCGGGGATCCGGGGATCACGTCGGGGCCGACGGCGCCGATCGGGTCGAGTGCGGTCTGGGACATCATCGTCTCCTGGGGGTGCGGGGGTCGAGCTAGTGGGTGTGCTGGGGTCGAGCTAGTGGGTGTGCTGCGGTGTGGTGGGTCGTGCCGAGGGGACGCCGTAGACCTCGGCGATCCGCTCGTCGTGAGAGAGCTGCCAGTCGGCGGCCCCGTCGAAAGCTGCGGTGATACCCGGGGTGCCGTGCAGGTGACCGGCGTGGACGATCAGCTCGACCGGCACCTCGGCATCGCGGAGGCGCGCGGCGTACTCGATGCCCGAGTCTCGCAGCGGGTCGTGCTCGGCCGCGGTGATGAGCGTCGGCGGCAGCCCGGTCAGGTCGTCGACGTCGAGCGGCGAGATGAACTCGTCGGCAGGGCCGTCCGGCCCGGTGTACAGCGCGACGACCTGTTCGAGCTGGTCGAGCCCGAAGCCGACCGCGTAGTCGATCGCCGCCTGACCGACACGTCGCATCGCGAGCGGCGGCACTTCGAGGTCGACGTGGTGCAGGCGGATGCCGGAAGCGCCGCGCAGCCGCAGCGCCGTGCTGGCCGCGATCGCCGCTCCTGCCGAGTTGCCGCCGATCCCGAGGCGTTCCGGGTCGACGCCGAACCCGTCAGGATCGGCGACGAGGGCGCGCAGGGCCGCCTCGGCATCCAGTTCCGGCGCGGGGTACGGATGCTCGGGCGCGAGCCGGTACTCGAGCGAGAAGACCTGCACCCCGCTGTGCAGTGCACGGCGCGCGCAGAGCCGGTCGTTGAGGATCTCGTCGATCGTCCCCGCGTAGAACCCGCCGCCGTGCAGCCAGAGCTGCGTCGGGGCGAGCCGGAGTGCGTCGGCGGCCCGATAGCGACGCATCGCGAGCCGGCCGCCCGGCCCGTCGAACTCGTGGTCGGTGATCTCCACCCCGTCCGGGATCGGCAACGTGAAGTCGACGGCGAGCCGGTCGGACAGCACCCGTGCGGCCAGGCGCTGGCGGATCGGATCCGGGCTGTCGATGTCGGGGATGCCGGGAGAGATCTCGGAGAGGCGGGCGATCCAGCGGCGGATGCCCGGGGCGAGGTCGAGGTCGGCGAGCGTCGTCATGAGGTGTGCTCCGTCGTGTAGGGGTGCGGGTCGTCGTGCAGGGTGCGGAGCGTGGCGACGATGTCGCGGTGCAGGTGGTCCGCCATCGGCACGTGTCCGCGGTAGGTCGCGGAGCCGTGATGCTGGCCGATCATCCGCAGACAGGACACCGGGACTCCGGCGTCGCTGAGCGCTCGGGCGTAGGCCTCGCCGTCGCCGCGCAGCGCGTCGAGCTCCGCCGTGTAGATGACGGCCGGCGGGAGCCCGGCGTGCGAGGGGGCGAGCAGCGGCGAGGCGTAGGGCTCGAGCCGCGTCTTCCGCTCAGGTCCGAGGTACTGGCGGACGATCTTGCCGGCCAGGTGCCGGAACAGCAGGCGGTGCGCGAGGGATGCCGGTGCCTGCAGGTCGAGGTGCCGCGCGGTCATGTCGAGCAGCGGAGCCTCCAGCAGCTGGAGTCTCACCGGCCGGTCGGCACGATCTCGATTCATGAGTGTCGTCGCGGCGGCGAGATTGCCACCGGCCGACCCACCGCCGATCGCCAGCCGGTCGGGGTCTCCGCCGAGCTGTCGTGCGTGGGTCGCAGCCCATTCGAAGATCGTCCAGCACTGCTCCGGCTGCGCGGGATACGTCACCTCGGGCGCGAGCGAGTACTCACCGGCGATCACGATGATCCCTGCATCGCGGGCTCGCTCGCGGAACGACGCGTCCCACCAGACCCAGTCGATCCCGGCGAGCTCGAATCCGCCGCCGAAGAAGTAGACGAGGATCGGCAGGCCGTTGGCTGCGGCCGGTTCCGATCGCTCGGGCGTCGGCCAGTACACGCGCAGTCGTGCATCCGGATGGCCCGGGACCGTGAGACGGTGCTCCTCGGTCGCGACGTCGACGGGCACGATCCCCAGAGCGGTGGTCATCACCGGATCGAATGCGGCCGCGCGGCTGCGCCGCTCCTGAGCAGTCTTCCCCGCCTTCGGCTGCAGCGGGGCGAGCCGGCGCTCCACCGCGGTCACGAAACCGTCCACTCGCGCCTTCTTGAATCCCATGGGCTTGACCTCCTTCGGTCCTGCGATCATTGTGGAGGGATCGAAGAACTTCGATGAAATACTTTTATCGAGAGGGTCGCGAATGCCGAAGCAGTCGAAGGTGACGATCTACAGCGTCGCGGAGCGCGCAGGGGTGAGCATCTCGACGGTGTCGCTCGCGGTGAACGCTCCTCATCGGGTGAGTGAGTCGACCCGCGCCAGAGTGACCGCCGCCGCGGGCGCCCTCGGCTACCGTCTCGGCGCACCGGCGGGACGCGACACCGCGGGCACGCGCATCACCGTCGCCGCACCCTTCAGCACCTACTCGACGTACTTCCGCCGGTTCGCCGGGATGCTGTCCCGGGCACGCGACACCGCCGTCGAGCTGACCGCACACGATCTCGACTCCGCGGCGAGCGCGTCCGCCCCACTGCTCGACGCCCTGCCCGCCCGTCGCGGCGTCGACGGCCTCATCGTGATGGGTGTGCCGCTCGGCACCGCGGCGACGCGGGCCAGCCGCGAATCGGCCCTCCCCCTGGTGCTCATCGATGTGCGTCGGGCTCGGCCGGTCGGTCATGAGGCACCGGTCGTGCTCGTCGATGACAAGGAGGGCGGTCGCCTCGTCGGCGAGCACCTGCGCGAGCGGGGCCACCGGCGCGTGGTCTACCTCGGGGAGCCGCAGCTGTCGCAGGACTACATCTCCGCCGGGATGCTGCGCATGGAGGGCCTGTCGGAGTTCGTCGAGTTCGACCGCGTCACCTGCCCACTCGGCGCCGACCCGACCCGCGCACTGAAAGCTGCGCTCTCCGCGCCGGACGCTCCGACCGCGATCGTGGCGAATCATGACGAGCTCGCCTCCCGCGCCTGGCGCAGCGTCACGTCCCTCGGGCTCTCCGTGCCCGACGACGTCGCGATCGTGGGTTTCGACGACGGTCCTCTCGCGGACGGACTGGGGCTCACGACCGTCCGTCAGCCGTTCGAGGAGTCAGGTCGCGCAGCCCTGGAACTCGTGCTCGGTCTCACCGCGGGCACCAGCGCCCCGGTGCGACGGATCGACCTCGTGCCGTCGCTCGTCGTGCGGGGCAGCACCGACGGCAGAGCAGCCCCTCACCCCGGCGCGTCCGCGAGTCGATGATCCCCTCGGGTACGCCATCGGCCGCTCGGCCCTGAGGAGAGTCAGCCGCCGAGGATCGACGCGTACGCGGCCTCGAGCGAACCCGCCAGCGCCGGCGCGTCGCCCAGGTAGCCGTTCACCATGGCACCGTCGCGGAGGATCATGAGCTGGTTCGCCACGGAGGCGACATCGTCCACTCCCGCCTGTTCGGCGATGCGGGCGAAGAAGTCGAGCAGCCAGCCGCGGTGGGCGTCGACGGCGACGCGCACCGGATCGTCGCGATCGGGATACTCCGCCGCGGCGTTGATGAAGGCGCAGCCGCGGAATCCGGGGCTGCAGCTCGCCGCTCCGATTCCTGCGGCCACGGTGCGCGCCGTGCCGAACGGGTCGCCGTCGTGGACGGTGCTCGTCAGCCAGGCCTGTTCGGCGGCCGACTGCTGCTCGAGGTAGGCGACGACGAGATCGCTCTTCGCGCGGAAGTGACGGTAGAAGGTGACCTTCGTGATGCCGACCTGCTCGATGATGCGGTCGGCGCTCGTGGCGCGGATGCCCTGCTCGTAGAAGAGCTGGTTCGCGGCATCGAGGATGCGCAGTCGCGTGCCCGCGCCGCGATTCGTCGCCACGGGAACGTCGGTTTCTTCGTGCACTTCTGACTCCGGTCTGGGTCGGGCTGGTTGCGTCAGCTCTGGAAGCAGTCTAAGGTTCTCGATGTAGACGTACTAGTAACTCTACCTCCGACCGCTTACCGAAAGAAGCCGAGAATGTCCGACATCCGCCCCTCGACCACTCTGGGCAGCGCGCTGCGCCGCCTCTACTTCGTCCGCTTCGGCTTCACCCTCGTCTGGGCCGCACTGCTGTTCCTGACCGGCGGCACCACGGGACCCTTCCTCACGATCCTGCTCATCGTGTATCCGCTCTTCGACGCGGCATCCGTGTTCTGGCAGATTCGCGCCGAAGGCGAGAACCGCCTAGCGAAGGTCTCGGAGTGGGTCAACGTCGTCGTCAGCCTGCTGGTGGCGATCACCCTCGGCTGGGCATCGACGGTGTCCGCGGCGACCGCGCTGACCGTATGGGGCGTGTGGGCCATCGGCGCCGGACTCCCGCAGCTCATCACCGCGATCCGCAATCGCCGCTCCGGCGGTCAGGTGCCGCAGATGCTCTCCGGTGGGATCTCGCTGTTCGCCGGCGCCGCATTCGTCGCCCAGGGCCTGCAGGGCAGCGGGATGATCACCGGGGTCGCGGGCTATGCCCTGCTCGGCGCGGTCTTCTTCCTGATCTCCGCCATCCGCCTGTCCGTGGTGCTCAAGAAGCGGATGGCCGCATGAGTGCCACTGCATCGCACGACTACGACCTGATCGTCATCGGCGGTGGGCCGGTCGGTGAGAACGTGGCCGACTATGCCATCAAGCGCGGCATCCGCGTCGCCATCGTCGAATCCGAACTCGTCGGCGGCGAATGCTCCTACTGGGCGTGCATGCCTTCGAAGGCCCTCCTCCGCAGCGGGCATGCGATCCGCGCCGCGCGACGCCTTGCCGGAGCGCGCGAGGCGATCGCCGATCAGCCGGATGCCGCGGCCGTGCTCGCACGACGCACGACGTTCACCGACGACTGGAACGACGACGGTCAGGTCGCCTGGCTCGAATTCGCCGGCATCGACCTCATCCGCGGACGCGGTCGCATCACCGGCACCGGACAGGTCACCGTCGGCGGTCGCGTCTACTTCGCGAAGGCGGTCGCGGTCGCGACGGGTTCCGTGCCGGTGCTTCCGCCGATCCCGGGGCTCGCTGACGCGGCGCCGTGGGGCACGAGGGAGGCCACCTCGGCCGACCGCGTTCCTGCACGGCTCGCCATCATCGGGGGCGGCGTGGCCGGCACGGAGCTCGCCTTCGCGTTCTCGTCTCTCGGATCGCAGGTCACCCTGCTCTCCCGCACTCGCCTGCTCGAGCGAGAGGAGCCGTTCGTGAGCGACCACGTCGCCGCGGCTCTGATCGCCGAGGGCGTGACGGTCGACACCGCGGCCAACCCCACCAGGATCGATCGCGACGCCGACGGCATCGTCACCATCACCCTCGATGACGGCACCACGGTCAGCGCCGACGAGTTCCTGGTGTCGACAGGCCGCCGCCCCGCCACTGACGACCTGGGCCTCGAGGAACTGGGGCTGAAGGTCGGCCGCGGGATCGCCGTCGACGACACCATGCTCGTGACCGGCACCGACTGGCTGTACGCCGTCGGCGATGTCAACGGGCGCGCACTGCTCACCCATCAGGGCAAGTATCAGGCGCGAGCGGCCGGAGAGGCCATCGCCGCCCGACTGAACGGATCACCCGTCGACGACGAGCCGTGGGTACAGCACGTCGCCACCGCCGATCACACGGCGGTGCCGCGCGTCGTCTTCACCGACCCCGAGGTGGCCGCGGTCGGTCTCACCGAGGAGACCGCGAAGCAGAAGCAGCTCCACTACCGCGCGGTCGAGTACGACCTCGGCTGGGTGGCCGGCGCGAAGCTCCATGCCGACGGATACACCGGGCACGCGAAGCTGATCGTCGACGAGGACCGGCGACTGATCGTCGGCGCCACGTTCGTCGGGCAGGACGTCGCCGAGCTCGTGCACGCGGCGACCATCGCCATCGTGGGTGAAGTACCCATCGAACGCCTCTGGCACGCCGTGCCCGCTTACCCCACCATCAGCGAGGTCTGGCTCCGCCTCCTCGAGACATACGGCCGACCGGCCGCATAGCGACTGAGTCAACGACCCTGGAAGGAATCTGAGCCCATGCCCACGAAGATCACCCTCGTCATCGAGAACCCCACCGACCCAGCCCGGGAGAGTTCTTCCAGCGACTGATCGGCACCGGCGTGCCGTTCACCGGCCTGTTCTCCGACATCGAACAGGCCTGACGTCGCCGGGCGACACCGATCTGGGGACCGCGCCGCCTGACGACCCATGTCCCTCCCGAACACGGAAAAACCCCCGATTTCTCGGGGGTTTCCATGGCGGTGACGGTGGGATTTGAACCCACGGTAGGGGGTTACCCTACACAACTTTTCGAGAGTTGCACCTTCGGCCGCTCGGACACGTCACCGCGGACAAGCTTACGCGAGACGCCGCCGTGGCGCGAATCGGTGCGGACCGACCGGCTCACCAGGCGGCGGCGACGTCGGCGTGCGTGCGCAGGATGCCGTCGGTCGATCCGGCCGGTGCCCGCCCGATGCCGCATTCGGTCGCGACGCCGAACACGGGCGCGAAGCGCGCGGCGACGGCGATGCGGCGGGCGGCGCCCTCGACCCCGTCCTCGCGGTGCACGAGGCCGAGGTACAGCTCGTCGACCGGCGTGAGCGCGGAAAGAGGGGCGAAGTAGGCGTCGTCGTCGCGCTCGAGCGGCACGGGCAGGTGCAGCCACGTGATCCGTCGGTCGGATGCCGCGATCACCGCGTTCGCGTAGCGCACGAGGTTGGCGGCATCCGTCGGCTCGATGAAGTGCTTCTCGCCGGCGTCTCCGTAGCAGAGGTGCACCCCGACCTCGACGTCGGCCGGGACCGCGTCGACCAGCGCGGCGAGGCGCGACACGAGTCCCTCGAACGGGTCGCCGGGCCACCACGCCTCCATGACGGCGCCGTACCCGGCCGCGCGCTCGATGATGCCCATCTCGCTCGCGACGTCCCACTGCACGGCGAGGTCGTCGTGGGGGATCGCGGCCACGATCTCGTCGAGCTCGCGCAGCATCGCTGCGGTGTAGACCGGCTCGATCGCCGCGCGGTCGTCGCCGCCGAAGAACGACGAGATCACCGCGAGCGGCGTCGGCAGCGAGACCTGGAAGCGGATGCCGGCCGGCACGGCCCCTTCTTCGCGCAGCCGCACGAACGTCTCGTACGACTCGAGCGCCGCAGCGGCGTAGCCGAGGGGCGGGAGCTCGATGGCGGCAGCATCCGCTCCCTCGGCGATGCGCAGACCGCGCGCATCGATGCCGGCCGGGAACGGGATGGGCTCGTCGCCGACGCGCTCGATGCCGGCGGCCTGGCCGATCACGTCGGGCTGGAACATGATCCAGTGGAACCGCTTGCCGACCTCGCCGTCGGGAAGGCGCCGCAGATGATCGCCGAGCAGCGCGGCGGCAGTGCGCATCGTGGTCTCGGCGTCGTCGAAGTTCACGCTGCCCACGAGGAGGGCGCCCTGCGGCTGAGTCATGCACCCAGAATATCGGCGGGGGTCGGCGGGTTTTCTCCGGCGCACGCTCCGGCGGCGCGATCGCCGCCGAGTTAGGATGTCCTAAGCACTTCCGAGGGAAGGATCCACGCGATGGGCTTCATCCGATCCGCTGCGCTCGAGACGACGGG
Organism: Microbacterium martis; assembly: GCF_047246685.1. Classification (NCBI taxonomy): domain Bacteria; kingdom Bacillati; phylum Actinomycetota; class Actinomycetes; order Micrococcales; family Microbacteriaceae; genus Microbacterium; species Microbacterium martis. Next base: position 91,866 of record NZ_JBFOKT010000002.1, read on the forward strand.
CTACGTCGTTCTCGACGACCAGACGTCGCCGATCGACCCCGAGGAATGGCACCGACTCGAATACGTGCGATGGCGCTCCTCCGGCGTCACCCGCTTCGCCCCGCTCGCGAGCTACGCCGGCGACGTGGAGTGCAACGGCTTCTGGAACCACACGCCGCCGCGCGCCGACAAAGACGGGGTGTGGGTCGCCTCCCAGGTCGCCGTCGCTCCGACCCTGCAGCGGTGGGCGCTCGAACCGGATGCCGTCATCGGGCGCTGCCGTGTAATCGAGCTGCAGCCCAACGACTACGCCGACGCGATCTACAACCTGCACCAGGACGACAACAACCGCCTCAACGACGACGGCACCGGATGGGTCGTGCGAGGATTCTTCAACCTCACCGACGACACCGATTCGATGCTGATCCTGCGCTCCGACCGCTTCGATCCCGCGACCGAGGTGCGCCTGCCCCTGCGGGCCGGATCGCGCATCGTCGTCGATACACAGCGGTTCTGGCATGCGGTGTGGCACCGCGGCACCGCGCCCCGCTACGCGCTCATCACGTCGTGGACCAGCGGGCCAGAGCTCGACGCGTACATCGCCCGGCATCACGGCGCCCCGCACCCGCCGACCGTCACCCTCGACCCGCGCTTCGTCGACGACGCGCAGGTCGAGCTGCATCGACGCATCGAGGAGCGCCGCCGCGCCTTCGAAGCGCAGGGCATCGTGATGGAGCCGCCGACGCCGCTGTACGGCTGACGGCCTTTCCTCAGACCGTACGGCCGGCCTCGAGTCGCACCACACGGTCGACCGTGCCGGCAGGCGGCTCGACGTGTGAGATCAGAAGCACCGACTGCTCCCCCGCAGCCCCGAGCAGATCGCGCAGCAGCGCGTCGGATGCCGCCGGGTCGACCCCCGCGGTCGGCTCGTCGAGCACCAGCACCGGGAATCCCCGCAGCAGCGCTCGCGCCAGGGCGATGCGCTGCGCCTGGCCGCCCGACACCAGCGCGCCCCGGTCGCCGACGCGTGCGTCGAGCCCGCCCCGCTCGCGCACCCACTCCCCGAGCCCCACCCGGTCGAGCACCGCGAGCAGCTCGGCATCGGTCGCCGTGTCGCGCGCGAAGAGGAGGTTCTGGCGCACATCCTCGTCGAAGAGCTGCGGATGCTGCTCGCACAGCCCGATCGTCCGCCGAAGCGCCGGGCCCGAGAGAGCCGCGGCATCCTCGTCGCCGAGCCTGTACTCGCCCTCGGCCCGCAGGAACCCCACGAGCACCGCGGCGAGCGAGCTCTTGCCCGCACCGCTGGGTCCGGCCACGAGCACACGCTCGCCGGGCCGCACGTCGAGGTCGACGCCGTCCAGAGCCACCGTGCCGCCCGGCCACTGGGCGCGCACAGCACGGAGCGACAGCGCGGGCGTGCCGGTGAACGCGGCATCCGCGCCGTCGTCGTCGCGGAGCTCTGCCGGCATCCGTTCCGGGAGCACGTCGACGATGCGCTCGGCGCCGGCATGCACGCTCCGCCAGGATGCCGCGGCGATCGGCACCGCACCGAAGATCTCGAACACCACCATCGGCACGAGCACGACGACCGCCAGCCAGGGGCCGTCGATGGCGCCGGTCGCGAGTCCGGGAGACGCGGCGGCGAGCGCCCAGACGGACGCCGCGCCGGCTACCGCCGAGACCACGCCCGCGGCGATCGCCTGCGCGAGCGACGACCGGGCGACGAGCCGGCGCAGAGCGGCATCCGCCTCGCAGACCCGACGGCGGGCCTGCTCCTCGGCGCCGAACGCGAGGAGCACGTCGAGGCTGCCGAAGTAGTCGACGAGTGCCGCGGAGAGATCCGCTCGGCGCGCCGAGACGAGACGTTCGGCCCGCGAGCCGACGACCCACCCGAGACCGACCGACACCGCTGCGGCGACGAGCAGGCAGGCCGCGAGAATGACCGCCGCGATCGGTGAGACGAACGCGATGAACCCGACCGCGCCGACCGCGACCAGGGCCGCGACCCCGAGCGGCTGCACCACGCGGAGCGGAAGGTTCTGCAGATTCTCGACGTCGTCGACGAGGGCGGCCAGCACGCGGCCACGGTCGGTCGCGCCGAGGCCGGCGGGCGACAGCGGAATGAGACGGCGCACCATGTCGGCGCGTGTCGTGGCGAGCTGGCGGAGGGCGGCGTCGTGGCCGCTCAGCCGTTCCAGGTATCGGGTCACTGCGCGCGACACCGCGAAGAACCGCACCCCGACCACCGCGATCGACAGCGGCACGAGCGAGTCGACGATCGACGCGCTCACGATGAGCCACCCGCTCACGGCCAGCAGGCTGACGGCTGCCGCCGCCGTCACGACTCCCCAGATCAGGCCGGGGAGGAACCGACCGATGGGCGGCTGCGCGAGACGGAGGATGCCGCGCACGCGCTCTCCCCTGGGTCCCTGAGCGTGCTCTCCCCTGGGTCCCTGAGCTTGCTCTCCCCTGGGTCCCTGAGCTTGCTCTCCCCTGGGTCCCTGAGCTTGCTCTCCCCTGGGTCCCTGAGCTTGTCGAAGGGTCATACCCCCACCCCCAGCATCACGATCTGATCCGCGATGTCCCGCGCCGTCCGGCGGTGCGACACGAGCACGACCGTCGCCCCGGCATCCGCCCGCTCGCGCAGCGTGCGCCACAGTCGGCCCTCCGTCTCGGGATCGAGGGCGCTCGAGGGCTCGTCGAGAGCGAGCACCCGGCGCGGGTCGGAGGCATGCCGGTAGAGGGCTCGGGCCACCGCGACCCGCTGCGCCTGCCCGCCCGAGAGTCCGGCGCCCTGCACGCCGAGCTCCCGTTCGGCATCGATCGACTCCGCGCAGGCGGCATCCAGGGCCGAGCGGACGGCGATGACGTCGGGCGCCGGATCGCCGAGCGCCACGTTCTCGGCGACCGTCCCGCGCAGCAGCCCCGGCTTCTGCCCCGCCCACGCCAGCCATGCGGCGGGATCGAGCGTGCGGACATCCCGACCGCCGAAAGTCGACGCACCCGTGAACGCGGACGCACCTCGCAGGGCCGCCAGCAGACTCGACTTGCCCGATCCGCTCGGTCCCTCGATCAGGGTGATCGTGCCCGGCTCGGCGGTGAACGACACGGGCGGCAGGTCGCGCACTCGGAGGTCGGCGACGATGAGGCGCCGGTCGTCGGACGACGTCTCGTCTCGGTCGCGGGCTCCCTCGCTCGACGACCGGGATACGCGTTTCGTCTCGCTTCGCTCGCTCGACGACCGGGAGACGCCCTCCGCCTCATCCAGCACGTCGAACACGTCTTCGGTCGCGGCGACCCCCTCCGCAGCCGCGTGGAACTGCACCCCGACCTGGCGGATCGGCAGGAACGCCTCGGGGGCGAGCAGCAGCACGAACAGTCCCACCTCGAGCGCGAGGTCTCCCGACAGCAGGCGGAAGCCCACCGACACCGCGATGAGCGCGACGGCCAGCGATGCCAGCAGCTCCATCGCGAAACCCGACAGGAACGAGAACCGCAGCACGGTCATCGTCTCGCGCCGGTACTCGTCGGCCGTGGTCGCGATCCGGTCGACGGCCCGTCCGTCTCGCCCGAAGAGCCGCAGCGTCGACAGCCCCTGCACGGTGTCGGCGAAGCGCCCCGCGAGCCGCTGCAGTGTCTGCCACTGCCGCTTCTGCACCGCCCGAGTCGCCATGCCGATGAGGATCAGGAAGAGCGGGATGAGCGGCAGGGTGACGACCGCCGTGAGCCCGCTGGGCCAGTCCTGCCACCACATCACCGCGACGATCACCGGGGTGGCGATCACCGTGAGCACGAGCTGCGGGATGTAGCGGGAGAAGTACGCGTCGAGCGCTTCGAGCCCGTGCCCGGCGGTCACGGCGAGCTCCGTCTGATTCCGCCGCGCCAGCCAGTCCGGTCCGAGGCGCGCGACCGCCGCGATGAGAGCCGACCGCAACTGCATCCCCGTCGTGGCGGCGGCTCGGGTGCCCGCGGCATCCGACGCTGCGATCAGGATGCCGCGCAGCACTGCCGCCGCCAGCAGTCCCCCGAGCGACGCCGCGACGTCGCGACCGGCGATCGCGCCGGTGACGGCATCCGCCAGCAGCCAGGCGAAGGCGACGGTCACCGCGGTCTGCACCACGCCGATCAGGGCGGATGCCGCGAGGAATCCGCGCGCAGCACCGGCATACCGGAGCAGCCGCGGATCGACCGGTTTCATGCGTGTGCCGGCGCCGCCTCGATCGAGGATCGGGTGACGCGCTTGCGGAAGATCCAGTAGGTCCACGTTTGGTACGCGATGACCAGCGGAAGGGCGATCAGCGCGGTCCAGCTCATGATCTGCAGCGTATACGGCGTGCTCGACGCGTTGGCGATGGTGAGGCTGTTCGCCGGGTCGAGTGTCGACGGCATGACGTAAGGGAACAGCGCCGTGAACAGCATGACGACGGCCAGCATCACCGTCGCGGCTCCGGCGGTAAAGGCCCGGCCGTCGCGTCCGCGCAGCGAGAGCACCACGGCGGCGATGAGCGCGACGGCGGCGAGCGCACCGGCGATCACGACCGGCCCGAGGAGCGGCGCGCCGCGCCCTGCCGCGATTCCGATGGTCCACAGCACGGTGCCGGCGGCGGCGGCGACCGTGGGCCCGGCGGCGACCTTCACCAGTCGTCGCGCGTCGGCGTGCACCTGCCCGTCGGTCTTCAGCGCCACGAACAGCACGCCGTGCAGGAAGAACACCAGCAGCGTCGTGAGCCCGACCAGCAGTGCGTACGGGTTGAGCAGCGAGAAGAATCCGCCGACGTAGACGTGGTCGTCGTCGAGCGCCACGCCCTGCACGATGTTGCCGAACGCCACGCCCCAGAGGAACGCGGGCACCGCCGAGCCGATGACGATCATGCGGTCGAACCGGCGCTTCCAGGCCACGTCGTCGCGCTGATGGCGGTACTCGAACGACACCCCGCGCAAGATGAGCGCGAGCAGGATGAGCAGCAGCGGCAGGTAGAAGCCGCTGAACAGCGTGGCGTACCACTCGGGGAACGACGCGAACAGGCAGGCGCCGGCGACGATGACCCAGGTCTCGTTGAGGTCCCAGATCGGGCCGATCGTGTTGATGACCTGGCGGCGCGAGACGTCGTTGCGGCCGAGGAAGGGCAGCGACATGCCCACGCCGAAGTCGAACCCGTCGAGCACGAAGTAGCCGACGAAGAGGAAGGCGACGATCCAGAACCAGAGCGTGGCGAGATCCATGAGGCTCCTTGCTCTCAGTAGACGACCGACGGCACCTGGGCCGTCTCGTCGTGGGGTTGCTCTTCGGTGTCGGGCCCCTTCTGCGCGGCTCGGACGATGAGCCGGATCTCGACCACGGCCAGGGCCGCGTAGATCGCGGTGAAGGCGATCAGCGAGATCAGCACGTCGACGCCGGTGACGCCGGGCGAGACGCCGTCGCGGGTGGTCATGAGGCCGAAGACGATCCACGGCTGGCGGCCCATCTCGGTGAAGACCCAGCCCATGATGTTGGCGGCGAGCGCGAGCGGGAACGACCAGATGGCGAGCTTCCACATCCACGGCGCCGGAGGCTTCGTGGCACCCTTGCGGGTGAGCCACAGGCCGACCACGGCGACGAGGCCGGCGGCCATGCCGAGGCCGATCATCCAGCGGAACGCCCAGTACGTGACCCACAGGATCGGCGCGAACTCGGTGAGGCCGGTGTCGGCGAAGGTGGTGGCGTACTCGGCGTTGAGGTCGTTGATGCCGTGCACGCATTCATCGAGGGAGTGCGTCGACAGCAGCGACAGCAGGTAGGGCACGCGGATGCTGAACAGCTCGGAGCTGCCGTCGGGGGTGCCGAGGGTGAAGAGGCTGAACGACGCGTCGTAGCCGCACACCGTGTTGAAGGTCGCCTCGGCGGCGGCCATCTTCATCGGCTGCGCGGCGTACATCGCGAGGCCGAGCTGGTCGCCCGTGAGCACCACGCCCGCCGTCGAGACGATCATCGCCCAGAGGCCGAACTTCAGCGAGATTCGCATGGTGTCGAAGTGCTGGCCGCGCGCCAGATGCCAGGCCGACACGGAGATCACGACGCCGGCGGCGAACATCAGGGCGCCGAAGATGGTGTGCGGGAAGGCGGCGATGGCAACCGGGTTGGTCAGCAGCGCCCAGAAGTCGGTGAGCTCTGCACGGTTCGTCTCGGGGTTGTAGACGTAGCCGACCGGGTTCTGCATGAACGCGTTGGCCGCGATGATGAAGTACGCCGACAGGATGCTGCCGATCGAGACGCACCAGATCGTCGCGAGATGCAGCTTCTGCGGGAGCTTGTCCCACCCGAAGATCCAGAGTCCGATGAACGTGGCCTCGAAGAAGAAGGCGAGCAGGCCCTCGAACGCCAGCGGCGCACCGAACACGTCGCCGACGAAGCGGGAGTAGTCCGACCAGTTCATGCCGAACTGGAACTCCTGCACGATGCCCGTGACCACGCCCATGGCGAAGTTGATGAGGAAGATCTTGCCGAAGAAGCGCGTCAGGTGCAGGTACTGCACCGTGCCGGTGCGCACCCAGGCGGTCTGGAAGATCGCCGCGACCAGCGCCATGCCGATCGTGAGCGGCACGAACAGGTAGTGGTAGACGGTGGTCAGACCGAACTGCCACCGCGACAGCATGAGGGGGTCAAGCCATTCCATGGGCGTCTCCCGTTCTCTCCTGCGGGTGCACGACTCGCTCCTGCAGTTGCACGACGCAGTCCGCCGGCGCATCGGACGCCTGCACGCAGGTCGCCTCCAACGGCCCTCCGGCTTCGGCGAGCACGCCCTGCATGAGTCCCAGGTGCACTCGGCACAGGATCGGGCGGTCTTCGAGGCGCCCCGCAGCGTGGGGGCACGGGCTCAGGTCGACGGTCAGTCGCGCGGTGTCGACGACGGGCTCGAATCCGCTCTCCTCGAGGTGCTCGACGAGGGCGTCGAGCTGGTACGTCGCGTCTGTGTCGAGACCGGATGCCGCGTCGGGCAGCATCCGTCGCAGGAGGTCTCCTCGCCGGGCCGCGGCCTTCGCCTTGTCGCGGGCGACCGGGCTCGACGCGCCGGCGGCGCCGGTCGCGGCGCGGTAGAGCGTGCGAGGACGACCGCGCGTCGTGCGGTGCTCGACGGCGGGGATGACGTACCCGCCCTCGATGAGGCGCTGCAGGTGCTCGCGCACCGTGTTGGGGTGCAGAGCGGTGGCCTCGCAGAGTTCGGCGATGGTGAGTTCGGAACGGCCCGAGGAGCGTCCCGCTTCGAAGAGCAGATGCAGGATGCGCACCCGGGAGTAGCTCGAGATCGGCCCGCAGACGGGCCCGCCGTTGGCCATGACTCAATTATCCCGAGCCCCCCCGCGCGGGCAGAGGGCTCGGGCCGTGAATAATGCCGTCACCGATAGGGATGTCGGATGCCGCCGATAGCCTGGGTGCATGGCCACCCGGAAACCCGCTCCTCCTGCGTACGTCTGCACGGAATGCGGGTGGACCACGGCGAAGTGGGTCGGTCGCTGCGGCGAGTGCCAGCAGTGGGGCACGGTGCAGGAGCAGGCGGCGCCGACCGGCATCCTGCGGCGGGTGACGGCGCTCGCTCCGGCGGCTGAGCGCTCGGCGCGGCCCATCACGCAGATCACGACGCAAGAGGCCCCGCGCCGCACCACCGGCGTCGGCGAGTTCGACCGGGTGCTCGGGGGCGGCATCGTTCCCGGAGCCGCGATCCTGCTGAGCGGCGAGCCGGGCGTGGGCAAGTCGACGCTGCTGCTCGAAGTGGCCGCCCAGGCCGCGCGCGCGGGCCGGCGGGTGCTGTACGCCAGCGCCGAGGAGTCGCCGGGCCAGGTGCGCCTGCGGGCCGAGCGCACCGGAGCGCTGCACGACGAGCTGTACCTCGCGAGCGAGACCGACCTCGCGACCATCCTGGGGCACATCGACGAGGTGCAGCCGCAGCTCATCATCGTCGACTCGGTGCAGACGGTGTCGTCGTCGCTGACCGATGGCGCGGCCGGGCAGCCGAGCCAGGTGCGCGAGGTCGCCTCGACCCTGATCCGGGTGGCGAAAGACCGCGATCTGCCGATCATCATCGTCGGCCACGTGACGAAAGACGGTCAGGTCGCAGGTCCCCGGGTGCTCGAGCACCTCGTCGACGTCGTCTGTCATTTCGAAGGCGACCGGCAGACGGCGCTGCGCTTCGTGCGCGCGCTGAAGAACCGCTTCGGTCCGACCGACGAGGTGGGCTGCTTCGAGATGACAGGAGCCGGGATCGCCGAGGTGCCCGACCCGTCGGGGCTCTTCCTCTCCCAGGCGACCGCCGAGGGAACGTGCGTCGCGATCTCACTCGAGGGCCGTCGGGCACTGCCTGTCGAGGTGCAGGCGCTCACCGTCCCCTCGACGGCGCCGAACCCGCGTCGCATCGTGCACGGCGTCGACTCATCGCGCGTCGCCATGGTGCTGGCGATCCTCGAGCGGCGGGCGAGCATCCCCACCAGCAATCTCGACGTGTACGTCTCGACGGTCGGCGGCGTGCGCTTCACCGAGCCGGCCGCCGACCTCGCCATCGCGATCGCCGTCGCGGGATCGGTGCAGAAGACGTCGGTGCCGCGCACGGTCGCGGCGGTCGGCGAGCTCAGCCTCGCGGGCGAGATCCGTCCGGTGACGCAGGCCGCGCAGCGCCGCTCCGAGGCCGCGCGACTCGGCTACGAGCAGGTCGTCGACGACCGTTCCAAGACCCTGCGGGGCGCCCTCGACGACATCAGGGCCCGCCACCGCGGGCGTGCCGAACGCCGCGACATCCCCCCGTTCTGACCCTGGCCCCCGGCATGGGTCCCTGAGCCCCACCCTGGGCCCCTGAGCCTGTCGAAGGGCCCCAGGCCCCCTGAGCCTGTCGAAGGGCCTGGGTCCCTGAGCCTGTCGAAGGGCCTGGGTCCCTGAGCCTGTCGAAGGGCCCTGGTCCCTGAGCCTGTCGAAGGGCCCCGCACTCCGCCGCCGGGCGGCCCGGCACCCAGCCGCTACGCGTCGAGCGCCTTCAGCAGCTCGATCGGATCGGCCTGCATGGGGTGGGGCCCGGCGATGTCGAGGAACACCGTGGTGATCGGGTGCGCGGCGAGGAACTTCCGCAGCCAGTCGGCGGTGTAGATACCCACCCCCGGCGGCAGGTTGGCGGGCTTGTTCTTCGCGTCGCTGAACAGAAGCAGCGCCAGGTCACCGGTCCTCGGGTCGCGGTAGGTCCACACCTCGCCGCTGTCGAGCGGGTTGTCCCTCGCGCCCGGCTTGATCAGCGGCACGATGGTCGTTCCGTGGCGGAGGGCCAGGGCGACGGCGGCGACGTCCTGCTTCTCGAGAGCCTGAGCGAGCGCATCGGAGCGGAACTCCTCCGGTGCGGGCTTGTTCTTCGAGGCCTTCGCCTTCTTCGCTGCCATGTGACCAGCTTATTCACCGTGATGACGGGGCGCGCCGCGTCCCGATCTGCTCACCGCGTCCCGATGTGCTCACCGATTCCCGGAAAGTCTGAGCGAATCGGGACACCGTGAGCAGATCGGGCGCACCACGCAAGGTGCGCACCACGCAAGGTGCGCACCACGCATCGGGCGCAGCGCCCGACCGGAAGACGATTGGGGCCCTCTCGAGTCCCACATTGGGGACTGGGGTACTCGAGAGGGCCCTCGGACTCTCGAGCGGCGGTGTCGAAGCGCTGGGGACGCTGTGGATCGACGCCACTGGGGATGGCATGTTGCCGCATGATGCGGAGAGTCGTTTCTATGGTATCCCAAAGGATGCCGTCGTGTCAGCATCCGCCTGCGACGACGCGTCAGTACAGCAGGATCTGCTTGGTCGTCAGGCTCGTGAACCCACCGATCGACACCTCGACGTGATACGACGCGCCGCCGCCCGGGGCGCGCTGCCGATTCTCCTGACCGCAGGTCTCGACGCTCGAACGCGTGCGGTCCCACGTCACCGGATCCTTGCTGGTGACGGTCGTCCCCGCCGCGAGCGTGGCGATCATGCTGCTCGGGTTCTCCTGGCAGTCGGTCGACTGCCACCAGACGTCGGAGCCGCTCGACACCCTGAACACCTGCGTGCTGGATCCGACGTCGATCGTGCAGTCCGTCGAGCCCTTGTTCGTCAGCGAGATCGAGAGTTTCGGCAGGACGCCCGAGGCATAGGTGTCGGCGTCGGTGACCGCCGCGACCTCGATATCCTTCGGGGCGCACGCGACGATCGCCGGCGTCTGCTCCGCCGAGGGCGAGGGTTCCGGCGACTCGGTCACGGTGTCGCCCGACGGGGAAGGGCTCGGCGTCGTATCGGTCGTGGCGGTGCTCGTCGGCGCGGGTCCGGCGGCGGCACCCTCCCAGGGCCGAGCGATCAGCAGCCACACCGATACGCCGATGACCGCGACGGACAGGACGAGCGCGATCAGGAGCACCAGCCGCCGACGACGATAGACGGCGGCGGAGTGGCGGGGCATGCTTCCAGGTTAGTTGAGCACTTTCAGCATCCGCGTGTTGCCCAGCGTGTTCGGCTTCACGTGCGCGAGGTCGAGGAACTCCTCGACACCCGCGTCACCGCTGCGCAGCAGCTGCGAGTAGACGTCGGGGTCGACGACCTGCTCTCCGATGGGGGTGTAACCGCGCCGACCGAAGAACTCCACCTCGAAGGTGAGGCAGAACAGTCGCGTGAGGCCGAGCATCCGGGCGGTCTCTTCGAGCCGGTCGACGATCGTGCGTCCGACTCCGTGGTGCAGCCAGTCGTCGCGGACCAGGAGCGTGCGCACCTCGCCCAGGTCTTCCCAGATCACGTGCAATGCCCCGCACCCGATCAGCTCGCCGTCGGCTTCGGCGACGACGAACTCCTGCACCGCACCGTAGAGCACCGCCAGGTCTTTGCCGAGAAGCACGCGCTGCTCGACCAGCGGCTGCAGCAGGTTGCGGATGCCGATGATGTCGGCGCTGCGCGCCGGCCGCACGATGTACTCGCTCACCGTCCCAGCCTAGGTGCCGTGTCGGCGGACCGAATTCCGGATGCCGCCGCCAGGGCTCGGCGTGTCGGGCGGCATCCGACCGTCCCTGGTGCACGACACGCGGGGAGCATCCGGATTTCGGCACGAAAAAGGGGCGGATGCCGCAGCATCCGCCCCTTGACGGTCAGTCGGTGATGGCCAGGTCGGGCGTGCCCGAGATGCCGGCGCCGGTGTTGACGCCTACCGCGACCTTCTCGCCGCGCGGGCCGTGCTCGAACAGGAACTGCCCGTCGGCGGCATCCACCTTCACGTGGTCGCCCGAATTGAGCTCGCCGTGCAGGATCTTCTCCGACAGGCGGTCCTCGACCTCGTGCTGCATCGCGCGACGCAGCGGGCGGGCACCCAGGGCCGGGTCGAAGCCAATCTCGATGAGACGCTCCTTCGCCGCCTGCGACAGCTCGATCGTCATGTCACGGTCGAGCAGACGCTCGCCGAGGCGCTTGGTGAACAGATCGACGATCTGCACCAGCTCCTCCTTCGACAGCTGCGGGAAGACGATGATGTCGTCGACGCGGTTGAGGAACTCGGGCTTGAAGTGCCGCTTGAGCTCTTCGTTGACCTTGCCCTTCATGCGGTCGTAGCTGTTCGAGTCGTTGCCCTCGATCTGGAAGCCGACCGGGCCGCCCGCGATGTCACGCGCACCGAGGTTGGTGGTCATGATGATGACCGTGTTCTTGAAGTCCACGATCCGACCCTGACCGTCGGTGAGACGACCCTCCTCCAGGATCTGCAGGAGCGAGTTGAAGATGTCGGGGTGCGCCTTCTCGATCTCGTCGAACAGCACCACGCTGAACGGCTTGCGCCGCACCTTCTCGGTGAGCTGACCGCCCTCTTCGAATCCGACGAACCCGGGAGGGGCGCCGAACAGGCGCGAGACGGTGTGCTTCTCGCCGAACTCGCTCATGTCGAGCGAGATGAGCGCAGCCTCGTCGTCGAACAGGAACTCGGCGAGCGCCTTCGCGAGCTCGGTCTTTCCGACACCCGTGGGGCCGGCGAAGATGAACGAGCCCGAGGGGCGCTTCGGGTCCTTGAGACCCGCGCGCTGGCGGCGGATGGTCTTCGAGAGGGCCGCGATGGCCTCCTCCTGACCGATGACCCGCTGGTGCAGGGCCTTCTCCATGAAGACGAGCCGCGAGGACTCCTCTTCCGTGAGCTTGAAGACCGGGATGCCGGTGGCCTGGGCGAGCACCTCGGCGATCAGACCCTCGTCGACGACCGCGGAGGTCGCGACGTCGCCCGCACGCCACTGCTTCTCGAGACGCAGACGCTCGGCGAGGAGGCTCTTCTCCTCGTCGCGCAGTGCGGCCGCCTTCTCGAAGTCCTGCTCCTCCGAGGCGATCTCCTTCTGCTCGCGGACCTTCGCGATCTTCTCGTCGAACTCGCGCAGCTCGGGCGGGCTCGACAGGATCGACAGACGCAGACGCGCGCCGGCCTCATCGATCAGGTCGATGGCCTTGTCGGGCAGGAACCGGTCGGACACGTAGCGGTCGGCGAGGTTCGCAGCCGCCACGATCGCGCCGTCGGTGATCTGCACCTTGTGGTGCGCCTCGTACCGGTCGCGCAGACCCTTGAGGATGTTGATCGCGTGCGGCAGCGTCGGCTCGTTCACCTGAACGGGCTGGAAGCGGCGCTCGAGCGCGGCATCCTTCTCGAAATGCTTGCGGTACTCGTCGAGCGTGGTCGCGCCGATCGTCTGCAGCTCGCCGCGGGCGAGCAGCGGCTTCAGGATGCTGGCCGCGTCGATCGCGCCCTCGGCGGCACCCGCACCCACGAGGGTGTGGATCTCGTCGATGAAGACGATGATGTCGCCGCGGGTACGGATCTCCTTGGTGACCTTCTTCAGGCGCTCCTCGAAGTCTCCGCGGTACCGCGATCCGGCGATGAGCGAGCCGAGGTCGAGCGAGTAGAGCTGCTTGTCCTTCAGCGTCTCGGGGACGTCGCCCTTGACGATCGCCTGGGCGAGGCCTTCGACGACCGCGGTCTTGCCGACACCGGGCTCGCCGATGAGGACGGGGTTGTTCTTGGAGCGACGGGAGAGGATCTGCATGACCCGCTCCGCCTCCTTCTCGCGCCCGATCACCGGGTCGAGCTTGTTGTCGCGAGCGGCCTGCGTGAGGTTGCGACCGAACTGGTCGAGCACCTGCGACCCGCCCTGGGCGGCCGGGGTGTCGTTCGACTGCGCACCGACGGCGGCCGGCTCGCGGCCCGGGGCGCCGGAGAGCAGCTGGATGACCTGCTGCCGCACCTTGTTGAGGTCGGCGCCGAGCTTGACGAGCACCTGAGCGGCGACGCCCTCGCCCTCGCGGATGAGGCCGAGGAGGATGTGCTCGGTGCCGATGTAGTTGTGGCCGAGCTGCAGGGCCTCGCGGAGGCTGAGCTCGAGCACCTTCTTGGCGCGCGGGGTGAACGGGATGTGGCCGGTCGGCTGCTGCTGACCCTGGCCGATGATGTCCTGCACCTGCTCGCGCACGGCGTCGAGCGAGATGCCGAGCGACTCCAGCGCCTTGGCGGCGACGCCCTCGCCCTCGTGGATGAGGCCGAGCAGGATGTGCTCGGTCCCGATGTAGTTGTGGTTGAGCATCTTCGCCTCTTCCTGGGCGAGGACGACCACTCGACGGGCTCGGTCGGTGAATCTCTCGAACATGCTGTGACTCCTTCTTCGCACGGGGCGAAGCGCTGCTGCCGCTGACGGTTCTCTGCGCTTGTACATCGAGAGTAACCACCGGGAACGGCAGGTATGCCCGTGTTCGCCGTGGGCATAGCGCCGGGTCCCTCGCCGGTCGGATGCTGCCGCCGCGGTTGACGGACATATCGACAATCGTTATGTTAACGTTTATCGCTAATAACGACTGTCGATATGCGGGACTCGACGCCCCGCAGATCGCGAGACGGAAGGACGGTGCGAGATGGCCAAGGATGCGGCCACGCAGGCGAAGGCCGACAAGAACGACCTCATCACCGCGATGGTGGTCGGAGCCCTGGTGATCGGGGTGCTCGTGTACGACGGCGTGCGGCGGATCGCCGACCTGTTCGCCGCACCGGGCCTCGTGACCGTGACCTCTCCGGTGCCGACGCAGTCGATCACGGCCGAGATCGGGAGCGGCGTCGCCGCCTCGATCGACGCGGCGACGCTCGTCGCCGCCGACGTGAACATCATCAGCGTCGTCTCGCTCGTGCTCTCGATCGTCCTCCCGACGCTCGCGCTCATCGCGGTGGCCGCGCTCGGCGTCGTCCTGTGTCGACGGCTCCTCGACGGCGTCGTGTTCGATCGCGTGAACGCACGCCTCACCTTCGTCATGTCGATGGGGCTGCTCGCCGCCGGACTCGCCCGGCCCTGGTTCGAGAACATGGGCTTGAACGGGGTGTTCGCCGCACTCGGCGGGGACTTCGCCGACGGTCGCTGGCTGCTGATGCGCGACGGCATCCCCCTGTTCGTCGCGGCGATCGCCGTCGGCGTGCTCGTGATCGTCTTCCGGCGCGGCGCCCGCCTTCAGAAGGACACGGAGGGACTGGTATGACCCCCGCCGACAACGACGACGCCCCCACCGGCATCCACTGCCGCCTCGACGAACTGCTCGCAGAACGCGGGATGACGCTCACCGAGCTGAGCGGTCTGGTCGGGGTGAGCATCGTCAACCTGTCGGTGCTGAAGAACGACCGGGCGCGCGCGATCCGCTACTCGACCCTGCGCGCCGTCTGCGACGCCCTCGGCTGCGAGGTGGGCGACCTATTGGTGCTGGGCCCGTGACCTCAGACGGATGCCGGGGGCGCCGGCGCCGCCAGCGGCTCCACCACCACGGCGGTGCCGTAGCCGCAGACCTCGCTGAAGGTGCCGATCGACCCCGTGTCGAAGCGCATGGCGACGATGGCGTTCGCGCCCCGCTGCTGCGCCTCGGCCCACATCCGGCCCATCACGACCTGACGGCTCTCGTACATCACCTGGGTGTATTCGGGGATCTCGCCGCCGCCGAGGGCGCGGAACCCGGCGGTGAAGCTCTGGCCGAAGTCGGTCGATCGCACGGTCAGTCCCATCACCTCGCCCAGCACCTGGGTGATGCGGTAGCCGGGCACGTCGTTGGTCGTCACGATGAACATGAGCACATCGTGACAGAGCCGGATGCCGCGGCGGTAGCGCGCAGTGGGCATCTCTCCCCATGCAAGCCCCTCGCCGATATTCCGGTAGATCACTAGCGTCATCACCATGACGATCAACGACCGGCGCCCACGCGCATCCTTTCGCCTCCTCCTCGCCCTGCCCATCGCCGCCCTCGCCTTCTCGCTCGCCGCCTGCGGAGGGCCGAGCCGGCCGTCCGCCGACGACGTCGCCGACGGATTCCAGGAGGTGTTCGAAGGCACCGCGCAAGAGGAGGTCATGACCGACGAGGTCTCGCTCTGCTTCGCCGAGGCGCTGGTCGACTCCGACCTCAGCAACGAGACGCTGACCTACATCGCGAACGGCGAGGACAAGCAGAAGAACCAGGAGGAGAAGGATCTGACGACGCAGATCATCCAGGAGAAGCAGGCGGACTGCATCCCCCAGTGAACCCGCCCCGGAGCCCGCGAACACAGAAGGATGACGGATGCCGCGGCATCCGTCATCCTTCGTCATATCGGCCCGGGGAATGAAATCAGGCTCTTAGCGTTGGGCGTTATGGCGCGCACCCGGCGCGCCGCGATTTCTGGAGTCCCCCACCACATGAGCACCACCGCACGCGCCCAGAAGGCGCCTGACACCCGCGGTCCGGTCCGGAAGCTGCTGACCTCGTTCGGCTTCCAGATCCTCGCCGCCCTCGTCCTCGGCATCGCCGGCGGCCTCCTCGCCCGCCAGCTCGGCGCGACGGCCGACAACCCCAACGGCCTGTCGGCGACCCTCGACACGATCGGCAGCTCGTACGTCACGCTGCTGCGCGCCGCCGTCGTCCCGCTGATCTTCACGGCCATCGTCGCCAGCATCTCGAACCTGCGCCGCGTGCAGAACGCCGCCCGTCTCGCGGGCCAGACGCTGCTCTGGTTCGCGATCACGGCCTTCATCGCGGTGTCCATCGGCATCGCCCTCGGCCTGATCATCCAGCCGGGGTCCAAGGCAGGCGACGGCCTCGAGCCGGGCGACCCCTACACGGTCGGCACCTGGTGGAACTTCCTCCTCGGGCTCATCCCGCAGAACTTCCTCGGTCTCGGCGTCAGCAGCTCCTTCGACGCCGACGCCGGTGCGGTCTCGTCGAGCGTCAGCTTCAACATCCTGCAGGTCATCGTCGTGGCGGCCGCGGTCGGCATCGCCGCGCTCAAGGCCGGCAAGAAGGCCGAGCCGTTCCTCGCGTTCACCGAGTCGCTGCTCAAGGTCATCCAGCGCGTGCTGTGGTGGATCATCCGCATCGCCCCGCTCGGAACCTTCGGCCTGATCGGCGCCGCCGTCGTCGAGTACGGCTGGGAGAAGCTCGCCTCGCTCGCCTGGTTCGCCGCCGCGATCTACATCGGTCTCGCGCTCGTGATCTTCGTCGTCTATCCGATCCTGGTGAAGACGCACGGGCTGTCGATCAAGCAGTACTTCTCCGGCGTGTGGCCGGCCGTGCAGCTGGCGTTCGTCAGCCGCTCGTCGATCGGCACGCTGCCGCTCACCGAGCGCGTCACCGAGCGCAACCTGGGCGTGCCCCGCTCGTACGCCTCGTTCGCCGTCCCCTTCGGCGCGACGACCAAGATGGACGGCTGCGCCGCGATCTACCCGGCCATCGCCGCGATCTTCGTGGCGCAGTTCTTCGGCATCGAGCTGAACTTCGTGCAGTACCTGCTCATCGTGATCGTGTCGGTCGTGGGCTCCGCGGCCACCGCGGGCACCACGGGCGCGACCGTCATGCTCACCCTCACCCTGTCGACGCTGGGTCTGCCGCTCGAGGGCGTCGGCCTGCTGCTCGCCATCGACCCGATCCTCGACATGGGCCGCACCGCCGTCAACGTCGCAGGACAGGCGCTGATCCCGACGATCGTCGCCAAGCGCGAGGGCATCCTCGACGAGGGGCTCTACAACGCCCCGCGCGAGGGACTGCCCTTCGCCGACGACTCCGACGCCGACGACGCCGACGAGGCGACCGGAACGGATGCCGCGAGCGCCAAGGAGCCGGTCGGCTCGCGCTGACCGCGACGCCGCCGAGAGCGCCCCGTCCCCGTCCGGGGCGCTCTCGCGTTCGTCGAGCGAGCGGAGCGAGACGAAACGCCTACGCGCGCCCGCGCTGGCGCGTCGCCCCGCGGGTGTCGAGCGCGAGCTCCTCGGCATCCATCGCCGTGAGCAGCTCCCGCATGACCTCCTCGTCGAGGTTCCCCGCATCGCGCTCGGCGAGCAGGATGTCGCGCCGCACCTGCAACCACCCGCGCGAGAGCGCGACCAGGTCGTCGTACGACGGCCTGGTCGCGGCATCCTCCACCTCCTGCGCCTCGTCGGTGTCTCGCTCGACCCGCGTCATCCGCTTCGTGAAGGCGTCGAAGACCGGCATGTCGACGCGGCCGTACTTCTCCTCCCACTCGACCCGCTTCTCGGCCAGATAGGCCTTGCCCGCCGCGCGACTCTTCTCCTTCACGGCCTCGAGGGCCTTCTCGTCTTCGGCCTCGTCGACGTCGCTCGCGATCCCCAGCCCGCGGATCAGCATCGGCAGCGTCAGCCCCTGGATCAGCAGCGTGGCGACGGTCACGATGAAGGCGACGACGACGATGGCGTGCGACGCCTGATCGTCGAGAGACGCCAGATCGGATGCCGCGAGCGCGATCGCCAGCGTGACCACGCCCCGCATGCCCGCCCAGGAGATGACCGCGTTGTCCTTCCAGGTGAGCTGCAGCCCCGCCATCCGCTCGCGCACCACCTGCGTGCGCAGTTCGGCGGCGCTGTGCTGCCGCCACCGCGGTGACTGCGCACGCCGTCGGTCGAACTCGCCCGATGCGATGCCCCGGTCCATGCGCGCGAGTCGTCGACGGTCTTGGAAGTTCGACCAGGCGCTGACGGGATAGATGTACAGCGGTCGCACGACGAGCACGACCAGCAGCACCGCTCCGGAGAGCAGGAGCAACGGGCCCACGGACTCGCTGCCCAGGTCGCGGAGCACGCGGGGGAACTGCAGGCCGATGTAGGCGAACACGAAGCTCTCCAGCAGCAGGTCGGCCGACAGCCACAGCGGCGCCTCCTGCTGCCGGGTCGTGTAGTCGGTGCGCGGGGCGTTGAAGCCCACGTAGAGTCCCATCGCGACGACGGCGAGCACCCCCGAGCCCAGCAGGTGCTCGGCGATCGCGTAGGCGCCGAACGGTGCGAGCAGTCCGAACGTGCCGATGACGACGGGATCGCCGATGCGCATGCGCAGCTGGTGCAGCACGAGACCGAAGACCAAGCCGACGACGACGCCGACCCCGACGGCGAGAAGGAACTGGCCGATGCCGTTCCAGACGTTCAGCGTCGCTCCGGCGACGATCGCCGCGAAGACCCGGTACAGCGTGAGCGACGTCGCATCGTTGATGAGGCTCTCCCCCGACAGGACCGTCATGATGCGGCGCGGAAGGCCGAGCTTGCGGCCGATGGCGGCGGCCGAGACCGCATCGGGCGGGGCGACGATCGCGCCGAGGAGCAGCGCGCCGGGGAGCGTGAGCGAGGGGAACACCCACCAGGCCACGAATCCGACGGCGAGGGCGGTGATCAGGACGAGCGTGACGCCCAGTCGCCGGATCTGCGGAAGACTGCGCCGGAAGCCCACGAACGACACGTCGAGGGCGGCCGAGTAGAGCAGGGGCGGCAGGACGAGGTTGAGCAGCAGGTGCCCGTCGATGTCGACGTCGGGCACGAAGGGCAGGAAGGATGCCGCGAGCGCCGCGACCGTGACGAGGAGGGGTGCGGGCCACCCGCGCCAGCGGGCGACGGCCGCGACCGTGACGGCACCGACGAGGACGTAGAAGATCTCGGCATCCATGGGGGAAGGCTAGCGCGGGCTCTCGACGGTGCCGTCGCCCGTCGACGTGTCGCCGCGGAGCTCCTCCCGGAGACCGGCGTTCTCGTCCTGCAGGTCGAGGACGCGCACGATGCCGGCGATGTTGAGGCCGTCGTCGCGCAGGCGGGCCGCTCGGCGCAGGCGCTCGATGTCGTCGTCGCTGTAGCGTCGCGTGCCGCCGTCGCTGCGCGCCGGGCGGAGCAGGCCCTTGCTCTCGAACAGGCGCAGCGTCGCCTCGGGGAGGTCGACGAGATGGGCGGCCACCGCGATGCCGTAGAGCGGGGTGCGCGAGGTGCGATCGGTCATGGGACGAAGATCCTTCGAACGGGTTGCGAGATTGCCTGGATGTGTTCTATAACAAATCTATACCCGCAGATGCAGATAACCTGCATTGCCATCAGCCCTCTGGGCAGCACGAAAGGAGAACCTCATGGCACTGACCTTCGACCCCTTCAGCCAGCTCGATCGCTTCGCCGCGAGTGTGCTGGACTCCGTTCGCGCTCCCCGGCTCATGCCGGTGGACCTCTACCGCGACGGCGACCGCTACATCCTGCACGCCGATCTCCCGGGCGCCGACCCGGGCTCGATCGACATCGACCTCGACGGCGGCCAGCTGACGATCCGTGCGCAGCGCACGGCCGACTCCCGCGAGGGGGTGCGGTGGCTCGCACGCGAGCGCGGCGCGGGCTCGTTCCTGCGTCAGTTCTCGCTCGGCGAGGGCATCGACCTCGACGGCATCAGCGCCTCGTACGACAGCGGGGTGCTGTCGGTCATCATCCCGGTGAGCGAACGCGCCAAGCCGCGCAAGATCACGGTGGAGTCGGGCGAGCAGCGCCAGGCCATCCCCGCCTGACCGCGCTGACGGCCTGACGGCCCGCATCCACCCGTGAGAGGTCACGACACGCCGCATCGCGGCCCGCGTGCACGGCGTGTCGTGACCCCTCACACCCCCGTCTCGAATCCACTCCCCCACGGAAAGGACGTCTCATGCCTCTCTCCACCTCCCTCGACCGCTTCCTCGCCGGCATGGAGTACCCGGCGACCCGCGACGACCTGCTGCGCGAAGCCCTGCGCGACGGTCTCGGCATCGACGACCGCGCGATGCTGGCCGACCTGCCCGATCAGAGCTTCAGCGCCGCGTGGCACATCCGCGCCCGCCTCGCACGCCGCGCCCTCGAAGAGGCCCTCGCCCCGGCATCCGTCGTCGCGGCCTGACCGACCCGCGCCCCGCGTCCGGCCCCGCCGGCCGGGGAATGCGGCGCCGACTCGAGAGGTTGCATCGGGGGATGCCTGATATCGCGCTCTCCGTCCTCGATCTCGTTCCCGTCCGCACCGGCCAGACCAGCGCCGAAGCGGTCGCCGCGTCGCTCGCGCTCGCCGAGGCCGCCGACCGGTGGGGCTACCGCCGCTACTGGTTCGCCGAGCACCACAACATGCCGGCGGTCGCGTCGACCACGCCCCCGGTGCTCATCGCGGCGGCCGCGACGCGAACGACCCGCATGCGGCTCGGTTCCGGCGGCGTCATGCTCCCCAACCACGCCCCGCTGATCGTCGCCGAGCAGTTCGCCGCGCTCGAGGCCATCGCTCCCGGACGCATCGACCTGGGCCTCGGCCGCGCCCCCGGCAGCGACCCCGTCATCACGCAGCTGCTCCGCGGCTCAGGCACGACGAGCGACGTCGAACAGTTCCCGCGCCATGTGCAGGACATCGCGGCTCTCGTCTCGGGCGAGGGCGCGACCGTGCGCTTCACGTCGGGCGGCGAGTACACCGTGCGGGCGACGCCGGCCGCCACGGGAGCCCCCGAGGTCTGGCTGCTGGGCTCGAGCGACTATTCGGCGCAGCTCGCCGCCTCGCACGGTCTGCCCTACGTCTTCGCCAACCACTTCTCGGGCCAGGGTCTCGAGCGCGCTCTCGACCTCTACCGCTCCGGCTACCGACCGAGCGAGGAGCACCCCGAGCCCCGCACGTTCTTGACCGTGAACGCCGTCGCCGCCCCGACGGCGGAGGAGGCCGAGGCCCGTGCCCTGCCGCAGTTGCGGATGATGGCGCGGCTGCGCCTCAACAAGCCCCTCATCGCCCTCGAGACCGTGGAGGAGGCCGTGGCCGCCGAGACGGATGCCGCGACCGACCAGGTCGTCGAAGCGGCGCGCTCGCGCTGGTTCGTCGGCACGGGCGAGTCGGTGGCCGCCGAGGTGCGCGCGTTCGCGACGCGCCACGGCGTCGACGAGGTCATGCTGTCGCCCGTCGCCGGGTCGTACGCATCGGAGCCCGGCGATTCCGCCGCGGGCCGCGCCCAGACGCTCGAGCTCACCGCCGCCGCGCTCTGACGCGGTACGCGACGTCGTGTCAAGCCCTGGTGCTCGACGCGTCACGGGCGTAGCGTCGCCAGCAGAGTCACCGGCAGCAGCACCCGCCGTGTCAGGCAGTGGAAGGAGTTCGACGATGAGCACCACCAAGACCCTCGCCCTCTGGGTCGCCTACGGACCGAACGGGGTCGTGGGCAGCATCCGACATGACGACGACGGCTACCTCGTCACGATGGCCGGATCGGATGCTGCGACCGGCACCTATCCAACCCTCGCCTCGGCCAAGGGCGCGCTGCACTCGCACATGACGCCCGGCAGCGCCTGGCCGCGGTTCCAAGAGCACTAGCCCCGGCTCTTCGCTGGCCAGCATCCACGATCGCCAGCCGGGTCTCCGTCTCCTTCGGCGATTCGACGCCGACCCGGACCCACTCGATCGCCCTCCGGACGACCGCGCTCCCGGGGAATCGACCCCAATCGGCACGTCTCGCGGCGAGGTCGTCGGGGGTGAAGACCGGGCGTGCGACGTCACGAACACCCGGATAGTTCGCGCTCGGGGTCACGATCGCGTCGAGCAGGATCACCAGCTGTGCGACCGTCATGTCGCGCGCACAACTGAAGACGGCGGCGATCGGATCGGCCGGTCCATCACCGGCCGGCACATCTGTCGGGGTCGTTCCATCCGTCGGTCGAAAACACACCTGCAGGTCGAAAACCCGCTGAATCGACCTGCATCCGTGATCTCGACCTGCAAGTGCATCCGTCGCCCCTCGCCGACGCCCACCCACCCATCCGACCTGGTCCGTCGGGACGGCCGGTCCGCCGGCCGGTCACCCGCCGGTCGGCCGGTCCGTCGACTGGTCCATCTGTCGGTCGAACACACACTTGCAGGTCGAAACCCGACCGAATCGACCTGCATCCGTGATCTCGACCTGCAAGTGAACCCGTCGCCCCTCATCGGTCGGTTCATCCGCCGGTCGGCCCATCCGTCGGCCGGTCCGCCGACCGTTCCATCCGTCGGTCGAAAACACACCTGCAGGTCGAAACCCGCCGAATCGACCTGCAGATGTGATCTCGACCTGCAGGTTGCCCGCCTACGTCCATCGCACGAAACCGGATGCTGACCCCCGGACGCCGAGCCCCCGGACGCCGAGCCCCCGGACGCCGCCGGACCCCCCGGACGCCGCCCCCCGGGACGCCGCCACCCGGGGCGCCGGCCCGGGATGCCGCACTCTTCCGCCGGATCGACGACGGGCGCACCCCGCACGCGCCAGGTGCGAGCACGAGACGCTCGGAGGCGTCTTCCCGCGACGCCCTTCGTCCGCGGAGGACTGTGCTCCTGCGGAACCGCGATCTCGAGCGCTTCCGTCGACCGCCGCGTGACCGGATGAGGCAGAGCCCAGAGACGCACGGCGGTCGCTCCGACGAATCGCTGAGGCCCGCGCATCCGCGGCAGATAGCAGTCGACCGTGGCGCGGAACGTGACCGGGGCGCTCGCGGCTCGCACCCCGTGGAACGGTCGGGCGAGGTCACCGGCATCCGCTCGTCCTCTGCTCACGCCGAGCGACGCCGCCTGCCGAACACTGAACTGCGGGCCCAGGCGCGCAGGGAGCTCGCTTCGATGACGCATGGTCGGATGCCCGCAGCCGCCCTCAGGGTGGATCAGAAATGCCGCCGAATCGGCCCTGCGAGGAGAATTTCTGATCCAGCACGACCAGCCGGGCGGGTCAGGACTCGGGTTCGCCCGAGAGGATGCCGCGCAGCCAGTCGCGCGCCTCGACGAAGATCTCGTCGGAGTAGCGGTCGGGATACTGCACGATCTGCCGATCGGCGCGCGGGTACGACCCCAGGAACACCACGCGCGGACTGAAGCGGCGGATGCCCAGCAGGGCGTCGGCCATGCGCTCGTGCTCGATGTGCCCGTCGGCGTCGATGACGAACCGGTAGCGACCCAGCGCATCGCCGATGGGACGCGACTCGATGAGCGACAGGTTGATGCCGCGCGTGGAGAACTGCTCGAGCATCTCGAGCAGCGACCCCGGGTGGTCGTGCGGGAGCTCCACGATGAGCGAGGTCTTGTCGGCGCCCGTCGGAGCGGGCGGCGTGGTGGTGCGGGTCACCAGCACGAACCGGGTGACCGCCTGCGCGTTGTCGCCGATGCCCTCGGCGAGCACCTCGACGTCGTAGTGCTTCACGATGCCCGGCGCCGCGATCGCCGCCTGGGCGGGGAGTGAGCCGTCGAGCACGCCGATCGCGGATGCGACGTTGCTCGCCGCCGGCACGTGCGAGTGCGACGGCACATGGGCGCCGAGCCAGCCGTGGCACTGGGCGTAGGCCACGGGATGCGCGGCGATGACCTCGACCTGATCGAGCGAGGTGCCGGGAGGGGCGACCAGCACGAAGTCGACCCGGACGAGGTATTCGCCGATGATCCGGAGGCCGGGCAGCGTCGCCAGGGCGTCTTGCGTGGTGGACACGCCGCCCTCGATCGAGTTCTCGATGGCGATCATGGCCGCGTCGCTGCGGCCCTCGAGCACATCGGCCAGCGCCTCTCCGACGTTGTGCACGGGCCGCCAGGTCTGCCCGCGAGCCTCGGCGACCTGGTCGAGCGCCGCTTCTGTGAAGGTTCCGGCGGGTCCGAGATAGCTGTAGGTGCGGCGTTCGGTCACGGCGTTCAGCCTATCCCCCGGCGTCGGGCAGCCTCGTCGGATGTCAAGCCGGATGCGAGCGGCACGGACAAGGGGCAGACTGAGAGGATGACGAGCCGTGCCGGCCTCCCCGCGGAGGACACTGACCTGATCGACATCGACGAGCTGATCGCCGCCTACTACGACCGCGTGCCGAACCCGGAGGTCGCCGCCGAGCGCGTCGTCTTCGGCACGAGCGGGCACCGCGGCTCGTCGCTGTCGAACAGCTTCAACGAGACGCACATCCTCGCCACGACACAGGCGATCGTCGACTACCGCGCCTCGCAGGGCATCACCGGGCCGCTCTTCCTCGGCCGCGACACGCACGCCCTGTCGCTGCCGGCCGAGCGCAGTGCGATCGAGGTGCTGCTCGCCAACGGCGTCGACGTACGTGTCGACTCGCGCGACTCGTGGGTGCCGACGCCGGCGCTCAGCCACGCGATCCTCACCTACAACCGCATCCTCGGAGACGCCGAAGGCAACGCCGGTCGCGCCGACGGCATCGTCGTCACGCCATCGCACAACCCGCCGCGCGACGGCGGCTTCAAGTACAACCCGCCGCACGGCGGACCGGCCGACACGGATGCCACGGGCTGGATCGCCGACCGCGCCAACGAGCTGATCGCGAACGGACTCGCAGAAGTGAAGCGCCAGCGCTTCGCCGACGTCGACTGGGATGCGATCACCGGGTACGACTTCCGCGACGCGTACGTGCGCGACCTCCCCACGATCATCGACATCGACGCCATCCGCCGCGCGGGCGTGCGCATCGGCGCGGATCCTCTCGGCGGAGCATCCGTCGAGTACTGGGCGCTCATCGCCGAGATGCACGATCTCGACCTGACCGTCGTGAATCCGGAGGTCGACCCGACCTGGCGCTTCATGACCCTCGACTGGGACGAGAAGATCCGGATGGATCCGTCCTCGCCTTCCGCGATGGCCTCGCTCGTCGCGAAGAAGGGCGACTACGACGTGCTCACGGGCAACGACGCCGATGCCGACCGGCACGGCATCGTCACCCCGGATGCCGGGCTCATGAACCCGAACCACTACCTCGCGGTCGCGATCGACTACCTCTTCTCGCACCGGAGCGAGTGGCCGCGGGATGCTGCGATCGGCAAGACCCTGGTGTCGTCGATGATCATCGACCGCGTGGCCGAGTCGCTGGGTCGCCGTCTCCTGGAGGTGCCGGTCGGGTTCAAGTGGTTCGTCCCTGGCCTGCTCGACGGCTCGGTGGCGTTCGGCGGCGAGGAGTCGGCGGGGGCGTCGTTCCTCCGCCAGGACGGCTCCGTCTGGTCGACCGACAAGGACGGCATCCTGCTGTGCCTGCTCGCCGCCGAGATCATCGCGGTCACGGGCAAGACGCCGTCGGAGCGCTACGCCGAGCTCGAGGAGGCGTTCGGATCGTCGGCCTACCAGCGGGTCGATGCGCCGGCGACGCCCGAGCAGAAGGCGACGCTCGGCAAGCTCTCACCGGATGCCGTCACGGCGACGACCCTCGCCGGCGAGGACATCACGGCGAAGCTCTCGCACGCACCGGGCAACGGCGCGGCCATCGGCGGCCTCAAGGTGCAGACCGAGCACGCCTGGTTCGCCGCCCGCCCCTCGGGCACGGAAGACGTCTACAAGCTGTACGCCGAGAGCCTGCGCGGCCCCGAGCACCTCGCCGAGGTTCAGGCCGAGGCCCGGGCTGTCGTGTCGGAGGCGCTGGGCGGCTGAGAACGCCTTCCAGTCCCGCCGCATACAACGGCTCTGTGTTCGGCACAGCGCCTCATGATCGCCGCCGCTGTTCTCTGGCACCCTCGTTCAATTCTTGAGAGCGCCGCTTCGGCGTCCGCTGCATCCGACCGGACCTCGAACGTATTCCGGTATGCCGGCGAACTCGGCGCAGACTGAGACGGGCAGAAGGGGCGGGACATGGACTCATGTCCCGATCTGCCCTCTCATGACGCCGAAAGTCGACGCCTGAAACGATCGGAGGCAGGCATGCGCAAGCGCATTCGCAACATGATGGCCCGAGTCGCTCTCGGGTCCGTGATGGCCGTGGGAGGGGTCGTGCTGGTACCACCCGCATACGCCGCAGAGGACGACGACGCGGCCCACCTCAGCGCGGCGCTAGCAGCGGTGCCGGACGAATACGCTGTGAACGCCGCCAACGCCGACTCGCTTGGCGCGGAGGTTGCAGAAGGTGCGCCCTTGCCTGTGCTGACGCCAACGAGTGACGGGACTGGGGTGGCTATTACCGAGGTTTCTGCGGGCCTTCCTCAATCGGTCCTCTCGCTGGGCGAGAACCGTGATGCAGTGACCCGGGACGACGGAACATCGACGGTCGCGCAACAGAAGCTCGATGGCTCCGTCCAGATCATCACGACCATCGAATCCTCAGCCGCGCCGACGGAGTACTCCTTCAATCTGACCTTGCCAGAGGATGCCTCCTTGCGCATGAACGAAGACGGTTCAATTGTCGCGTATAGCGAGACAGGCGCGTTCGTGGCCGGCGTACATAAGCCGTGGGCAGTGGACGCGGACGGGGACGCAGTACCGACTCATTTCACGATAGATGGCAACCGGCTGACGCAGTTTGTGGCGCATGACGATACAGACGCCTACCCGATCGTCACTGACCCCTGGCTCGGGGCAAATTTGTACGGCAGTGTAAGAGCGGCCAACACCTCTCAAGGGTATGTCTTGACGACCACTCCCACCCAGTGGGGTGCTGCCCACTCGGGCGTGGCAAATATCAGCATGTGGTGGGCGCATGCTGACGAGGTGAAGAATAAGGTTCCGAGAGGCTACGCGTGGTCATTGAGCCTGCAGGAGCAGCTGTACTGCCACATCGCGGGATGGCCAGTCAGCGCGAATCCAAGCTATGACCTGGAGTCGTGGAAGCCGTATACCTTCTGGGAAGCGCAGATCCCCTCGAAGTGCCTCGGCGGCTACTCGCCTGGTTCATGATGGACTTGATCGATGCGTAGGTACGTGGGAGTCGTTGCTCTGGGAGTGGGAGCAGTTGTGGTCGCTGCATGCTCGGGGTGTTCCACTGACGCCCTCGTGTGGGGCTCCGAAGGCGCCGCGGTCAGGTCTGTGGCTGAGCAAGTCATCGACGACATGCAATCGTCGGGCAGTTCCTCGAAGTTGTGCGCTGACGCAGCCCTCGAGGTGGGATCATCCGAGGTGTGGGAGACGATGGCTCCCGGCGAGCCTGAGAAGTACACGGGCGAGGAGTCGAAAGACTACACTGATGCCTCCCCGACCTGGTTCATCAACCTCTCCCCGACCGACGACGCAACCAGTGGAAGTGAGGTGCCGAACTTCCTGTTCCTCCGCGGCTCGGGTGAAGACCTCTGCGTCGTGGCAATCGAGTGGGGTGAACTCAGCACGTCGCCTTGAGCGCCCTACGCGACACTATTGACGTCTGAGGCATGCGAAGACCTCCGGGCCGATATGGGACCGCCCTCCCCGTCGGGCTCCCGGAGGTCATCGGCTTTGTCGCCCGACGCCTCGTTCGAACTGACCCGAGCGGTTGGTCGCGCACGTCAGACCGACGCGCGAGCCAACTCCGCACCGGCCGCCCGCAGCCAGCGGGCGGGTTCGGCGAGGGCGGCATCCGCTGATCCGGCGATCTGCGTGAGCGAAGCGGATGCCGCGAACAGGCCGGTGTCGGAATCGGCGGTGATGCGCCCGGCGGCGAGCATCGCGCTCACCCCGGCCTCAGCGGCGAGCGCGGCGATGAACGACGGGACCTTGCCGTCGCCGGACTGCCCATCGTAGGAGCCCTCCCCCGTGATGACCACGTCGGCGTCGGCGATCGCGTCGGCGAGGCCGATGAGCTCCGCCACCTCGGCGGCTCCCGGCGCGAGCACACCGCCCCAGACGACGAGCGCTCCGCCGGTGCCTCCGGCCGCGCCCGTACCGGGCATATCCGCATCGAGACCCAGCAGCGCAGCGAGCCGACCGAGGCCGTGATCGGCGCGCGTGATATCGGTCACGGTGTTCAGCCCCTTCTGCGGTCCGAAGACGGCTGAGGCGCCCCGCGGCCCGACCAGCGGGTTCGTGACGTCGGTGAGCACCCGCACGTCGGGCGCGGTGCGCACCCCCGTCAGGTCGACCGAGGCGATGTCGGCGAGACCGCGGACCCCGCGTGCGACCGGAGCGCCAGAGTCGTCGAGGAATCGCGCGCCCAGGGCGGACAGCATCCCCGTGCCGCCGTCGGTCGACGCACTCGATCCGATTCCGACGACCACCCGTGAGACGCCGTGGTCCAGTGCGGCCGCGATCGCCTGACCGAAGCCCGTCGTGTCGGCGTCCCACGGGCGGAGAGCGTCGAGCAGCTCGATCCCCGAGGTCGAGGCGAGATCGACCACCGCCGTGCCGGCGGGCGCGTCACCGGTCGGCGGGAGCAGCAGCCACGACGTGTCGACCGGCGCATCTGCGGGGCCGTCGACCGTGATCGGAATGCGGCGGGCGCCCGGAACGGCCGCAGCGAACGCCGCGACCGTGCCCTCGCCACCGTCGGCCATCGGCCGGTGCACGAACCGCGCATCCGGCTCGACCTCGGCCCAGCCGGCGGCCAGGGCCGCCGCCGCATCCGCCGCGGTGATCGTGCCCTTGAAGCTGTCCGGCGCCAGCACCACCCGAGTCACGCGGCGACCTCCGGGGTGCTGGCGCGCACGACGACCTGCAGCGGCAGGGGCGTCTGCTGCCAGTCGCGGTCGACGGTGGCGCGGAACGCCTGATATCCCACGTCGCTGAGCGGCACGCGCACCGTCGTGAGCGCCGGGGTGACGTCGCGGCTCGACGGCACGTCGTCGAAACCGCAGACGGCCACGTCGCCGCCGACCTCCCGCCCCGCTTCCCGGACCGCCGCCATCGCACCGATCGCGACGACATCGCTGATCGCGAACACGAGAGTTCCCTTTCCCGCTCCGTCGGCGAGCGCCTGCCGCATCGCCGCCGTACCCGATTCGCGGCGGAAGTCGCCGCGCAGGACCCGCTCGACGACTCCGCCCGCGGCCTCGAAGCCGACGCGGAACCCCTCGAGGCGCTCGTCCGACGTGCGCACGCCCTCGGCCGCGCCGATCGCCACGGCGGTGCGGTATCCGAGCGCCGCCATGTCGCGCCCCAGAGCCTCCGCCCCGGCGCGGTTGTCGATCTGCACGCGTCTCTCGGCTGCGCCGTCGGGCCCGAGAGCGACCGTGCGGCCGCCCAGGCGTGCGAACTCGGCGACCTCGCGGGCGGTGTCGGCCTCGAGCGGCTCTCCCGTTCGCGACGCGGCAAGGATGAGTCCCTGCGGACGCTGCCCGCGCAGGGCCCGGAGAATGCGCACCTCGCGTGCCGGATCGCGCTCGGTGATGGCGATCGTCACGACCAGTCCGTGCTCGTCGGCGCCGCGCGCGACACCCGAGGCGATCAGCCCGAAGTACGGGTCGGCGATGTCGGCGACGAGCAGCGCGATCACGGGAGACGTGCCGCGCGCGGTGGCCTGCGCCGACACGTTGGCGGTGTACCCCAGGTCGGCGGCAGCCGAGATCACCCGCGTCCGGAACGACTCGGCGACCCTGCGCTCCGAGCCGTTCAGGACACGGGATGCCGTCGCGAGCGAGACCCCGGCGGCCGCCGCCACGTCTTGCAGCGTCGACGCCCCTGCGCGTGCGGTCCGGGTGTCGCGCGTCGGCGACGCGTGCTCCGGGGACGGGGGCGCGCTCATTCTCCCGAGCCTAGTGCGCGCGGCCCGCGGAGAGCAGATGCGGCGAGACGGCCGCCGCGAACGACTCCGCCGTGCGGTGCACGACGTTCGGCGCAGCATCCGCCCAGACGTCGGCGTGGAAGATCTCCACCTCGATGTCGCCCTCGTACCCGGCGTCGACGACGGCTCGGGTGAGCGAGCTGAAATCGATCACCCCGTCGCCCGGATAGTGCCGCGAGAGCAGCGGGTCGGCGGCGAGCGGCGTCTTCCAGTCGCACACCTGGTAGGTCGCGATGCGGCCCTCGCGTCCGGCTCGGGCGATCTGGGCGAGCACCTCGGGATCCCACCAGATGTGGAACGTGTCGACGGCCGCGCCGACGACGCCGGGAGCGAAGTCGGCGGAGATGTCGAGCGCCTGACCGAGCGTGGAGACCACGGCCCGGTCGGACGCGTACATCGGATGCAGCGGCTCGATCGCCAGCGTCACCCCCGCCGCGGCGGCGTCGGGGGCCAGCAGCCCGATCGCGTCGCGCACCCGCTCGCGAGCACCGATGAGGTCGCGCGAGCCCTCGGGGAGTCCGCCGGCGACGAGGACGAGCACCGCGGTCGATCCGGGCGCGCCCGCTGCGGCGAGCGTCGCAGTCTCGTCGATCGCTCGTCGGTTGTCGTCGAGCGCCGCCGTGCGGGCGGGTCCGGCCGGAAGAGTGAAGAACCCGCCGCGGCAGTGCGTCGAGAAGCGCAACCCCGAGTCGGCCAGCATCCGCGCCGCGACGTCGAGTCCGACCTCGTTCACCGGCTCCCGCCAAAGACCGATCGCTTCGACGCCGGCATCCGCGGTCACCCGCAGGGCGTCGGCCAGGGAGGCGTGCTTGATCGTCGCCTGATTGATCGACAGGCGCGGGTCGGGGCGCTCCGACCGCTCCGACCGCTCCGACCGCTCCGTCTGCAGGTCGAGATCACGCGGGGAGGACCGATCCGCGGCGTGTCGACCTGCATCTGTCTTCTCAGCCTGCAGATGCGCCCCTCGGTCCGCGGCGCTCACGCGTCCACCCCGTTCAGGCGCAGCATCCCGTGCCAGCGTTCGCGGGCGAGCTCCGGATCCTCGAACGCGAGCGACCGGTTCGCGAGCTCGACGATGCGGCTGAGATGCGGCAGACTGCGCGCCGAGTGCAGGCCGCCGACCATCTGGAAGGCCGGCTGGTGCCCGTTGAGCCACGATAGGAACGCGACGCCGGTCTTGTAGTAGAAGGTCGGCGCGGCGAACACCTGACGACTGAGCTCCTCGGTCGGGCCGAGGATGCGCAGGTACTCGTCGGGGTCGCCGGCGTCGAGCGCCTGGATCGCTGCCGACGCGACCGGGGCGATGGCGGCGAAGGCTCCGAGCAGGGCGTCGGAGTGGGTGCGCCCGGAGCGTTTCGTCTCGCTCGCTCCGCTCCCTCGCTCGACGACCGAACCGTCGACCGAAGCGCCGCCGATCAGCCCGACGTAGTGGAAGTCGTCGCCGGTGAACATCCGCACGCCCTGCGGCAGGCGCTCGCGCACCGAGACCTCCGCGTCGGCGTCGAGGAGGCTCATCTTGACGCCCGCGACCTTGTCGGGGTTCTCGGCGATGATGTCGAGGAGCACCGCGGATGCCGTCTGCCATTCGTCCGCGCCGCTCGTACTGAGCGGAGCCGAAGTGAAGTACCCGGCGAGCTCGGGATCGAAGGCCGTGCCCAGCCAGTGCAGCACGACCGGTGCGCTCGCCGATTCGAGCACCGCGCGGTACACGTGCCGGTAGTCGTCGGCGCCGTCCGCGGCGCGCGCCAGGTGGCGCGACGCCATCAGCACCGGCGCAGCGCCCTGCTCCTCGGCGAAGTGCAGCTGCTCCCGGTAGGCGTCGATCACCTTCCCGAGCCCGACCCGCGGCTCGTCGAGGTGATCGGTGTTCACCCCCACCACGAGCGCACCGCCGGCCTCTCGGGCGACCTCGGCGCTGCGGGCGATGAGCTCGCGCGTGGCCGCGGCGTCGAGCCCCATGTTCCGCTGCGCGGTGTCCATGGCATCGGCGACGCCGAGACCCCACGAGTAGACGTTGCGACGGAACGCGAGGGTCGCGTCCCAGTCGATGTCGGCCGGCCGGCCCGGAGTGTTGTCGGCGTGCGTCTTCGGAACGACATGCGCAGCGGCGTACGCGACACGACTGCGCAGAGCGGATGCCGGACGCGCGAACGATCCGCCCGCGTGCAGCGCAGCATCCGTCACGGTCCCGTCGGCGGCGAGGAGTCGGAGAGTGCTCATGGGTCAGTCCAGGCTCAGCGTGGCGAGGGCGACCTTGCGGCCCTCGGCGCTGGAGGTGAGGCCGGCCTCGGCGAACTGCACGCCGCGCGCACCGGCGAGCAGGTCGAACGGGTAGTCGGTGCCGAGCACGTACGAGGTGAGGTACTCCTCCCACTGCTGGCGGAAGCCATTGCGGAACACGTCGTTGGTCGGCACGTCCTGCCAGTCGGCGTCGTAGTCGTGGGTGTCTTCGAGATCGGGGTTCCACACGGGCTTCGGCGTCGCGTTGCGCGACTGGATCTTGGCTCCGAACAGCCCGACGACCGCCGATCCGTGCGTGCCGTCGACCTGGAACTCCACGAGCTCGTCGCGGTTCACACGCACGGTCCAGCTCGAGTTGATCTCGGCGATGACGCCCCCCTCGATCTCGAAGATGCCGTAGGCCGCGTCCTCCGCGGTGGCGGCGTACTTCTCGCCGTTCTCGTCCCAGCGTTCGGGGATATGGGTCGCGGCCTGCGCGTAGACGCTCCGCACCTCGCCGAAGAGGTTCTCGAGCACGTAGTTCCAGTGCGGGAACATGTCGCTGATGATGCCGCCGCCGTCTTCGGCTCGGTAGTTCCAGCTCGGGCGCTGCGCGCGCTGCCAGTCGCCCTCGAACACCCAATAGCCGAATTCGCCGCGCACCGACAGGATGCGGCCGAAGAAGCCGGAGTCGATGAGGCGCTTGAGCTTCTGCAGACCCGGCAGGTAGAGCTTGTCGTGCACGACGCCGGTCTTGACGCCGGCGCTCCGCGCCAGACGCGCGAGTTCGAGCGCCTCGTCGAGCGATTCGGCGGTGGGCTTCTCGGTGTAGACGGCCTTGCCGGCGGCGATCGCCTTGCGGATCGCGGCGGCGCGCGCGCGGGTCACGAGGAAGTCGGCGTAGATCTCCCACTGCGGGTCGGCGAGGGCGGCGTCGAGGTCGGTCGTCCAGTCGTCGATGCCGTGGGCCGCGGCCAGCTCGGCGAGCTTGGCCTCGCTGCGGCCGACGAGGAGCGGCTTGACGGTGACGCGCGAGCCGTCGGGCAGCTCGACGCCGCCCTCGTCGCGGATGGCGAGGATTGACCGCACGAGGTGCTGCCGGTAGCCCATGCGCCCGGAGACGCCGTTCATGATGATCCCGATCTCCCGGGTGGGGGTCTGCGTCATGGCAGGTCCGTTCTCTCGAAGTGCCGCTCGATTGGAAAGCGCTTTCCGAGATGATGGCACGCGTCGGTGGATGCCGCAAGTCGGCCGATCTCAGCCGCGCCCGAGAGCGGCTACAGGCGGGAACTCGCCAGGGCCGCGCCGGCGGCGAGGGTCTCGAGCTTCGCGTAGACGATGTCGGGATCGACCGCTCCGAAGCCCGCGAAGGTCGAGAACCCGCAGTCGGTGCCCGCGATCACGCGGTCGGCGCCGACGAGCGCGGTGAAGGGCTCGATCCGCTGCGCGACCACCTCGGGGTGCTCGATGAAGTTCGTCGTCGAGTCGACGACGCCCGGGATCAGCACGAGGTCGTCGGGCAGCAGCCGCGCGAGGTCGCGAAAGGCCTGCCAGTCGTGCTGATGGCGCGGGTTCGACGTCTCGAAGAGCAGTCCGCGCGGCTTCGCCTTGACCAGGACGGGCAGGATCGTGCGCATCTCGACGTCGCGGTGATGCGGGCCCTCGTAGTTGCCCCAGCACACGTGCATGCGCACCCGATCGGCGGGGATGTTGCGCAGCGCATGGTTCAGCACCTCGACGTGTCGCTCGATGAGCACGAGGTACTCCTCGTCGGTGCGGTCCTTGAACATCATGTGCCGCCCGAGCCCCAGGTCGGGACTGTCGAGCTGCAGGATGAGCCCCGCCGCCACGATCGCCTCGTACTCCGGTCGCATCGCCTCGGCCAGCGCCTCGAGATAGGCATCGGGGTCGCCGTAGTGGCGGTCGGGCTGGAACAGCGCGATCACGCCCGGCGACGCGGCGTTCATGAACGCCCCCGTCGGGTCGTGCCGTTCCACGGCGGACTGCAGGTGCCGCAGGTCGGACTCGAGCGGAGCGAGCGTCTTCGGCGCGATCGGCCCGACGCAGCACGGACGCCGGTACGTCGGTGTTCCGCCGCTGCTCGCCTGACGCCGGAGGAACCCCGGATACTCCTCGAGGTCGGACGGGGGCGTGCGGGGGCTGTCGCCGTCGAAACCCGTGATGCGGTCTTTCACGTAGGTCGCGTACGAGATCTTCGACATCTCGCCGTCGGAGACGAGGTCGATGCCGGCGGCGACCTGCCGTGCCACGCAGGCGTCGACGGCGTCGCCGATGACGGCGTCGAATCGCTCGGCGTCGACGACGTCGCCGCGCTCCTGCGCGAACACCAGGTCGGTGACGGCGGTGCTGCGCGGCAGCGAGCCCACGTGGGTGGTGAGGATGCGTTCGGCCATCATCGCAGTCTGACATACGCATGCACGTGCGACCAGACGTGCCTGAGCGGCCGCAGCGGGTCGGTCAGTGCGATTCGGCCCGATCGGCCGAGAACAGCTCGGTGATCATGTCGTACCCCGCGCCCCGGGCGAACACGTCGCTGTCGGCGGTGACGATCACGAACGAGGGCGTGGCGCCGTCGCCGTAGGCGTATTCGCGGTCGAGGGTGCGCCGGCAGCTCTCCTCGAACCCCGCCTGGCGCACCTCGGGCGACAGCACCAGCACGACGACCTCGGGACCGAACATCTTGACGGCGTTGGCGATCGCGATGCCGAGCTGCCCGCCGCCCTCCTCCAGCACCTCGCGCGCCGCGGGATCGCGGAGGTCGGGGGCGAGCCCGCGACGCTCGAGCTCGCGCCCCATCCCCCACGCGCTGCTCCACGTCTCCAGGCATCCGGCCCCGCCGCAGTGGCACGGGCGGCCGTCGGTGCGGTCGCCGAGCGCCGAGTGCGCGAATCCGCCGGCCGCGCCGCGGAACCCCCGGTGGATGCGCCCGCGCACCAGGATGGATGCCCCGAGACTCGCGCCGACGCTGACCACGATCACGTCGCGCTCGGCGAGGCCCTCGTCGAGGAGCACGAGCCCTGCGGTGAACCCGTTCACGAGGCTGTCGACCACGACGCGCCCGCCGCTGCGATCGACGACCATCCGCGCGAACGGCACGTCCTGCCAGCCGAGGGCGCCGCTGTGACGGACGACCCCGCGCCCGCGGTCGACGATGCCCGACAGCGCGATGCTGATCCCCCGGAGAGAGGAATCCGGATGCTGCGCCTGCACGGCGGCGACCGCCGCGATCACCGCGTCGGCGGCCGACTCCGGGTCGGTCGCCGACAGGAGGGTGCGCTGCGTTGCCACCACGTCACCGCGCAGATCGACGAGTGCCACCTCGACCGCGTCGACCGAGAGTCGCACCCCCGCGGCGACGACGGCATCCCTCCCCAGCTCGATGAGGCGAGCGGGTCGCCCTCCGGTCCCGCGCAGCATCTCGCTCTCGATGAGCAGGCCGTCGCGCACCAGCCGGCTGGAGATGCCAGTGACCGTCGCAGGACTCAGTCCGGTGACGCCGGTGATCTCGGCGCGCGATGTGGTGCCGCGTCGACGCACGACGTCGAGCACGAGCGCCTCGTTGATCTCGCGGATCAGCGCCTTGCTGCCCACGCGTGCGGTCGGGCGAGCCTGGGCCATCTCGTGCGTCATCGCGATTCCCCTCCGAGTCAGTGCGTCCATTCTATTATTTTTGTCATTGACAAAACGAAGAGCGGCTGATTGACTCCTGGCATGTCGAACGACGTCGTCCACACCGCGACTCCCGAGGAGCGCTCCGCCGCGAGGCTGCTGCTGAGCATCTCGACCGACGAGCGCGCCGCGTTCTTCCCCGACGACGCCCTCGCCGCCCTCTCGTCGCTCGTGGACGTCGTCGACATCGTCGATCCCGGCGATGCGAGCGCCTCCCCCGCTCTCGGCGATGCGGAGATCGCCGTGGTCGCGTGGGGCTTCCCCCGGCTCGACGAGCGGATGGTCGAGCGGATGCCGCGGCTGCGGCTCGTCGTCAACGCGGCCTCGTCCGTGCGCTCCCTCGTGAGCGGTGCGTTCTGGGAATCCGGCATCCCCCTCTCCCAGGCAGGGGCGGCCATGTCGCCCGCGGTCGCCGAGATGTCGCTGACGCTGACGCTGTCGCTGCTGCGGCGCGTGCACCGGATGGATCACGCGCTCCGCACCGGCGGCGAGTGGCACGACGCGCGCGCCATCGACCGGGCCGGGGAGATCGCCGGATGCCGCATCGGCGTGATCGGCGCCTCGCGCACCGGCCGCGAGTACATCCGCCTCTGCGCGGCGCTCGGAGCCGACGTGCGCGTCTACGACCCGTATCTCGCCGAGGGCGACCCGCTGCACGCCCGCCGCGCCGACCTCGACGAGATCATGGCGACGAGCGGGATCGTCGCGGTCCACGCGCCGGCCACCGCGGAGACGCGCGGGATGATCGGCCGACGGCAGCTCGCCGCCCTGCCCGACGGCGCCGGCCTGGTCAACACGGCGCGCGCGTCGCTCGTCGACATGGACGCGCTGTACGACGAGGTCTCCGCCGGCCGGCTCGACGCCGCGCTCGACGTCTTCGAGAACGAGCCCCTGCCGACAGGCGACCGGTGGCGGGCGCTGCCGAACGTTCTTCTCACCGCCCACGTCTCAGGAGCCACGCGCGAGTCGCGCGCCCGCGCCGGCCGGATCGTGATCGACGAGGTCGAGCGCTTCCTCGCCGGACGCGAGCTGCAGCACGAGGTCACGCGGGCCTCCGTCGAGAGGATGGGCTGACATGGCGCGCAACATCCTGCTGCTGCACTGCCACGACCTCGGCCGGTTCCTCGGCGCCTACGGGGTGACGACGGTGCGCACGCCCCACCTCGACGCCCTCGCTGCCGAATCCACCGTCTTCGACGCCGCCTTCGCCACCTCGCCGCACTGCAGCCCCGCGCGCGCCTCGCTGTTCACCGGCTCTTACCCGCAGCGGAACGGGGTGCTGGGGCTGACCCACGAGCCGTTCGGATGGGACCTCGTCGATCCGACCTCGCACCTCGCCCACCGGCTCCGGCGGGCCGGCTACCGCACTGAGCTGATCGGCGTGCACCACGAGTCGCGCGCGCTTCCCGATGCGGAGCTGGCGGCGCGGCTCGGCTTCGACCTCGTGCGCACCGGCGGCGACCGCGATATCGTGGTCGACCGTGCATCGGAGGCGCTCGCGCGCGCCGCGGCATCCGATCGTCCCTTCTACCTGCAGGTCGGATTCCACGAGCCGCACCGCAGCCCGTCCGACCGGGATCGCGCCGGGATCATGGGGTTCCTCGGCGACGACGTGCAGCCCGACGCCGCGCACGGAATCTCGGTGCCGCCGTATCTCGCCGACACCGACGGCGCTCACGAGGAGATCGCCGAGCTGCAGGGCGCCGTCCGCCACATGGACGCGGGGGTCGGGGCGATCCTCGCCGAGCTCGCGCGACGCGGACTCGCCGACGACACGGTGGTCGTGTTCACGACCGACCACGGCCTCGCCCTCCCCCGAGCGAAGTGCACCCTCTACGACGCGGGCATCGGCGTCGCCCTGTTCCTGCGGGTGCCGGGGAGGCCGGTGTGGCGGGGTCGTCGCGTCGACCGCCTCGTCAGCCATGTCGACGTCGTGCCCACGCTGCTCGAGCTCACCGGCTCGGGAGAGCCCGACGAGGCGGCGGGCACGAGCCTGGTCGCCCTCGTCGAACGCGACGAGCCCGCGCGGGCCTTCGCCTTCGGGCAGCTGACCTACCACACCTACTTCGACCCGAAGCGCTCCGTCCGATCCGAAGACGCGAAGCTGATCCTCAACCTGTCGAACGCCCCGCGCGCCATGGATCCCACGCAGTCGTGGATGCATCGCAGCATCCCGGTCGATCTCACGGGGCCGACCATCGGCACGAGCCCCGTGATCGAGTTCTACGACCTCCGATCCGATCCCGACGAGCTCGTGAACCGCGTCGATCACCCCGACGAGCACGCGCGCGTCGCCGAGCTCGCCGCGGCCCTGCGCGAGTGGATGCAGGAGACCGACGATCCGCTGCTGTCGCATCCGTCGTCGCCACGCCACGCCCTCGCCCTGAACACCCTCGAGCAGATCGCCGGCCGGCATGCGCCGACGCCCGTCGACCTGCCCGTCTGACCCGCACCACCCGAGAGAGAGACCACTGCAATGAAGCTCCGCTCCCTGAGCCCGTTGGCTCTGACCGCCGTCGCCGCGCTCGCCCTCGCCTCCTGCTCCTCCCCCTCCGCCGAGCCCGCGACGCCGGACGACGGCGCCGTCACCGGCGAGGTGACGCTCTGGATGTACCCGGTGATCCGCGATGAAGCGGCCAGCAAGGACTTCTGGGAGGCGGCCGAGGCCGGCTTCGAGAAGGAGTTCCCCGACGTCGACCTCACCGTCGAGCTGCAGACCTTCGACAAGCGCGACGAGCAGATCTCGGCCGCGCTGGCCGCGAACTCCGGTCCCGACCTCGTGCTGATCACGCCCGACCAGGCCGCCACCTATCTGAACGTGGGCGGTCTGCTTCCGGTCGACGACGCGATCGCCGGCGACCGTGACGTCTTCTATCCCGCCACGCTCGAGTCGGCGACCTTCGAGGACGAGCTCTACGGGGTTCCGCTGTTCCAGAACGTCTTCACCGCCGCATACAACAAGACCCTCTTCGATGAGGCGGGACTCGACCTGCCCACCACGTGGGACGAGATCCGCGAGGCGGCCCCCGTGCTCGCCGACGACGGCATCGCCGTGATGGACTACCTCGGCACCCCCGAGCAGACGCTGAACCTCAGCTTCTACCCGTTCCTCTGGCAGGCGGGCGGGACCGTCTTCGCCGACGACGGCACGACGGTCGCCTTCGACTCGAAGGCCGGCGTCGAGGCGCTGGAGTTCCTCGTCGACCTGCAGGAGGCGGGTGGCCTCCCGGCGGATGCCGCGACGCAGTCGGTCGGCATCGAGGGGTCGCCCCTGGCGGCGGGCACCGTCGGGATCCGCCCCACCACGTCGCCCGCCGAGCTCGCCCAGATGCGCGCCGCTCTCGGAGAGGATGCCGTCGTGGTCGGTCCCCCGCTCGAAGGAGCGGAGCAGACGACCTACGGCAATCCGGGCCTGCTGGCGCTCACCTCCATCAACAAGAAGGAGAACCGCGCGGCCGCGCATGCGGTGCTGGCCTTCCTCACCTCGCAGGACTTCCAGACCGAGCTGAACGCCGCCGCGGGCAACTTCCCCACCCGCACCGACGTCGAGATCGCCGGCGACGAAGCCGACCGCGAGGCGTACGCCGCAGCACTGGAGGTGGCGAACCCCGGCGAGCCGAACCCCGCCGCACGCCAGGTGATGGCGGTGCTGGCTCCCTACATCCAGTCGGCCCTGCGCGGCGACCTGTCCCCGAAGGAGGCCCTCGCCAAGGCCGCCGACGAGGCGCAGGCCGTTCTCGACCGCTCCTGATCATGTCCGCCTCCACCCCCGCACGTCGCCGCGAGGCGCTGGCCGGCATCCTGTTCATCCTCCCCACGCTGGCGATCTTCGCGCTGTTCAAGTTCCTGCCGATCGCCGGCGCGGGAGCGATGAGCCTCACCCGGTACCGCCTGAACGGCGATGTCGAGTTCCTCGGCGCCGACAACTACACGCGTCTGTTCGCCGATCCGCACTTCTGGCAGAGCCTCGGGGTGACGCTGCTGTACGTCGTGCTGTTCGTGCCGCTGATCATCGTCGTGTCTCTCGCCGGGGCCGTGCTGCTCAACCGTCTGCTCCGATTCAGCGGCCTGTTCCGCGCCCTGCTGTTCGTGCCCTATCTGAGCTCGTTCGTGCTCGCCGGCATCGTCTGGAAGTGGATCTTCGCCTCCGACGGCCCGCTCAACGCCGTGATCACCTCGACCGGGCTGGAGCCGGTGCCCTTCCTCACCGGAGATCAGTGGCTCGTGCTCGCCAGCATCGCCGTGGTCGCGGTGTGGAAGGGCTTCGGATACTCGATGCTGATCTTCCTCGCCGGGCTCAAGGCGCAGCCCGCCGAGGTGCACGAGGCGGCGACCATCGACGGCGCCGGGCCGTGGAAGTCGTTCTGGCACATCACGCTGCCTCTGCTCAAGCCGGTGCTGTTCTTCGTGCTCGTGATCGAGACGATCGTCGG
The DNA here is from genome assembly GCF_047246685.1 of Microbacterium martis. Taxonomy (NCBI): domain Bacteria; kingdom Bacillati; phylum Actinomycetota; class Actinomycetes; order Micrococcales; family Microbacteriaceae; genus Microbacterium; species Microbacterium martis. Next base: position 131,873 of record NZ_JBFOKT010000002.1, read on the forward strand.
ATTCCAGGTCTTCGACACCATCTACGTGATGACCGGCGGGGGTCCGGCCCGGGCGAGCTACAGCCTCATCTACTTCCTCTACGACCAGGGCTTCAAGTTCTTCGACTTCGGCTACGCGGCGGCCGTCGGCATCGTCCTGTTCGTCATCGTGCTCGTGCTCTCGCTCATCCAGCGGGGCGTCTTCGAACGGAAGGAGCGGTCATGACCTCGACCACCCTGCCTCCCGCGGCTCTGGCCGACAGCATCCGCCCCTCCCGACCCCGGAGCGAGAACCGGCGCCCGCGACGTCGGCCGCGGGGGCAGACCGGCACCCTCATCGCGCTCGTCGCGATCTCGCTGTTCACCGTCGCCCCGCTCATCGCCGTGGTGATCCTCGCGCTGTCGCCCGCCGACATGCCCACCATCCCGCACGCCCTCCCCGAGTCGCTCACGTTCGACAACCTCATCCGCATCTTCCGCGTCGGCGAGTTCCCGACCTGGGTGTGGAACTCGGTCGTCTACTCGGTCGTCTCGGTCGTGGTCGTGCTGTTCACCGCGTCGATGGCCGCCTACGCGCTCGCCCGCAAGCGCTTCCCGGGGCGCAACGCCGTGCTGTGGTCGATCGTCGCGACGCTCATGGTGCCGATGCAGGCGACGCTGATCCCGACGTTCATCCTGATCGCCGGCGCGGGCGGCGTGAACACGCTCTGGGGGCTCATCCTGCCGACGCTCGCGAACGCTCAGGCGGTGTTCCTGATCCGTCAGTTCGTGATCGACATGCCCGACGAGCTCTTCGACGCCGCCCGGATCGACGGCGCGGGCGAATGGCGCACCTTCGTGTCGATCGTGCTGCCGCTGATCAAGCCGGTGCTCGCGACGCTCGCGATCTTCGTCTTCCTCTGGCACTGGAACGATCTGCTGTGGCCGCTCGTCGTCGGGCAGTCCGACGACGCGCGCACCCTCACCGTCGGGCTCGCGACGTTGAACACCGAGACCGTGTCGACGTCGAACATCATGGCCGCGGCGCTGATCAGCTTCGTGCCCTGCTTTGTGATCTTCATCTTCCTGCAGCGACACATCGTCGAGAGCATCACGGCGAGCGGGATCAAGGGATGAGCACCCCGCCTCCGCCGGTCGAGACGGCGCCGGTCGAGACGGCGCCGATCCGCTTCGGGCTGATCGGGGTGGACTCGTCGCACGCCCTGCAGTTCACCCGTCTGCTCGGCGACGGGCGGTCGGGACGGGTGACGGGCGGCACCGTGACGTCGGCCTGGAAGGGGCCGACGTCGACCGACTTCCCGCCGAGCCGGGACCGCAACGACGAGAACGCCCGCGCCCTGGTCGAGAGGGGCGTCGCCCTGCGCGATTCGCCCGAGGCGGTGGCCGCCGACGTCGACGCCCTGCTGCTGGTCTCCTCCGACGTGCGGACGCGCCGGGAGCAGTTCGCGCGACTCGCCGATCTCGGCAAGCCTGTCTACGTCGACACCCGCTTCGCGGCGAGCACCGCGGATGCGGCCGAGATGCTCCGGCGCGCCGAGAGCGGCGGCACCCTCGTGCTCAGCGGATCGCCGAAGCGCTTCACGCCCGCGTTCCGCGCGATGATGACGGATGCCGGCGCCATCCGGTCGGTCGACCTGATCGGCCCGCTCGTGGTGCAGCCGGGGCATCCGGGCCTCACCTGGTACGGCGTGCACCTGGTCGATCTCGCCGTCGCGGCGTTCGGTCCGGACTGCGCGCGCGTCGAGCCCTACGGCGGCGGCGTGCGGCTCGTCTGGCGCGACGGCCGGACGGCGACGCTCTCGGGCCCGGCGGAATGGGGGGCGTGGACGCGCGGGTGGGTGCAGACGGCATCCGGCCCGGAGGAGTTCGCCATCGAAGCGAACGAGGACATGCTGGTCGGGCTCCTCGAATCGGTGGTGCGTGCCTGCCGCAGCGGCCGCCCCAACATCCCTCCCGCCGAGATCCTCGCGATCACGGGGATCGTCGTCGCGGGAACGCGGGTCCTCGAGCGCGGCATCCCCCTCGACCTCTGAACCCCTTCCACGACGACGACGTCAGACAGGAGCAACACCATGTCTCAGCAGCAGCATCCCCTCTTCAGCCGCCGGCAGGTCCTCGCCGCCGGACTGGTCGCCGGAGCCACCCTTCCGCTCCTCGGCGGCTCGGGCGCCCTCGCCGCACCCGCGCCGCGGGTCGGTGTGACAGACCTCGGTCCCGGCGTGCAGACCTTCACGATGATGTCGAGCGCGATGGCCGACGGCACGATCTACATGTCGACCCGCAACGTCGAGCCGATGAAGGTCGTGGGCTACCACGTGGCGACGCGCTCGATCACGAGCGTCACCGACGTGTTCGGCGAGAGCACCCAGGCGATGGCCGTCGAGCCGACCGGGCGGTATCTCTACGGCTGCGTGCGGATCAACTTCGGCGACAACGTCACGCCGGTCTCGCGCCTCTTCCGCATCGATCTGACCGCGTCGGGACGCCCCATGGAGCCGCTCGTCGAGATCGACGGCCTCATCCCGTTCGCGATGAGCATCGCGCCCGACGGCACGGTCTACTTCGCCGGCCGGCAGAAGGCGCCTCGCCTGTACGCCTACACGCCATCGACGGGGGCGCTGAGCGAGGTGGTGACGCCCGATCCCGACGCGCAGTACGGACGATCCCTGCTCGCCACGGACGATGCCGTGTACTTCGGCCTGCGCGGCACGAACCCGTCGACCGGGGCGGCCGCCGCACGCCTGTACCGGGTCGAGCGGGCGACGGGAGCGGCGACCTCGATCCTGCCGGCCGAGCTGGCCCGGACGTCGGAGATCCGCGACATGCTCCTGCACGAGGGGACGCTCGTGCTCGTGAACGGATCGGTGGGCGCACTCGTCGACGAGGCGGACCCGTCGACGTACACCGTGCTGCGCTCGCCGCTGAACCTCGGCAAGCTGCCCGTGCCCCTGAACGGCCGGTACTACTTCGCCGGAAGCAGGGGCGTCGCGGAGTACGACCCGGTCGCCCGCACCTACCGTTCGATCTCGGCGCCCGACGCCGACTACGGCGGCATCTGGGGCCTGTTCCCCTCGGACGGACGCCTGCTGGTCGTCTCGGCGTACGGGCTCGTCTTCGAGCTCGACCCGGCCACGCTCGCCAGCGAGGCGGTCGACCTCGTCGCCCTCGGCGCCCCCGTGGGCACGCAGCTGGCGATGTCGGTCGCCACCGCCGCGGGCAGCGTGTACGTCGGCGGGACGAACGCGATCGGCCGGCACGATCTCGCGACGGGCGCCGTGCGGAACATCAACGCCTCCGGCGAGGCGAAGGACATCGTGGCGCTCCCTGACCGCGTGTACACGGGCCAGTACAGCGGGTGGGGCGTCATGGGCTACTCGCCGGGCGGGCCCGACGCCCTCACGCTGCTGGCCGCGCTGCCCGCGGCGCAGAACCGTCCGCACGATCTGCTGTGGGACGCCGAACGCGGGCGGCTCTACGTGGGCAGCGGGTCGGATGCGAACGTCTTCGGCGCGCTCAGCGTCTTCGACCCCGCGACGGGCACGATCGAGTACGCCCTCGAAGACCCCTTCGGCGACGGCAGGCAGCAGGTGCGCTGCCTCGCCCGACGCGACGGGGTGCTCTTCCTCGGCGGGGAGTCGACTGCGGGCGCCCAGGTCATGGCGTGGGACATCGGCACGCGCAGCGAGCTCTGGCGCGTCTCGCTCGACCCTGCTCCGAACGCGGTCTGCGGCCTGGCGATCCACGGGCACACGCTGTACGCGCTCGGCCACAGCGGCTCGCTGACGGTCATCGACCTGCGCGGTGCGTCCGGTCGAGTCGTGCGCACGACCCTGCACCCGGCACTGGTGCCCGACTGGGGATCGCTCACGGTGCGCGGCGGCAAGGTGTACGGCGTCTCGAAGGCCGCGTTCTTCCGCATCGACCATCGCACGCACGAGCCGCTCGTGCTCGTCGACGGGCTGGGCGCGGAGTGGTACGGCGTGCCGCGGGTGGCCGTCGCCGAGGACGACAGCTTCTACGGCATCCGTCAGCGCAACCTGGTGCGCATCACCGTGCAGGGGTGATCTTCAAACACCAAAAACGCAATATATGCGCGTATATTGCGTTTTTGGTGTTTGCGTGACACGCTGAGATCATGCGACAAGCCTTCCACGCACTGACGACCGCGATGGACGGCGACGAGTTGCTGACTACGGGTGAGGCGGCCGCTCTGCTCGGGGTGTCGCGGCAGCACGTCGTCGACCTGATCGATCGAGGCGATCTGCCGGCTGCACGCGTCGGCACCCATCGACGCGTACGGCGCGGAGACCTGCTCGAGGTGCGGCGAGGCTCTTCTCGCCTCACGCGCGACCAGGAGCGCAGTCTGTGGCTCGGGATCGCGGTCGCGGGTAAGTTCGTTCGCGACCCCGCGCGCGTTCGTGACGCCGCCCGCAAGACGCTCGCCGGAATGCGCGGTAATCGATGGACACGGGAGTGGGCCGACCTTCTCGAAGGACCCGCCGTGGACATCCTGCGCGCACTGTCCTCCGACAGCGTGCACGCTCGTGAGCTCCGTCAGAATTCGCCGTTCGCGGGAGTTCTCTCCGATACGGAGCGCCAGCGCGTCCTCGCAGAGTTCAGAGACGAAGGCCGACGATGAAGCGTGCGGAGCTCGCGCACATTCTTCGCGCCGCCGCACGCATCGCGGACCCCGACATGCTCGTCATCGGCAGCCAGTCGATTCACGGCGCCGTCTCCGAAGCCGAGCTCCCCGAACTGGCGATGGTGTCGCGCGAGGCGGACATCGCGTTCTGGAACGACGCGGACGATGTTCTCGCGCTCGTGGAGGTCGGGTTGCTGGATCTCGCGGTGCTCGAAGCCCGTGCATCCTCGCTCCCCATCGCACAGATCCGAATCTCCCAGATCCAACGTTTCCTGGCGTCGTGCACGCCCCGAACGTGACCGTCAGCGCGGCGCGGCGCTGCGGCGTTCGACCAGCCGGGTGGGGATGACCGACGTGCCCGAGCCCGCGGCATCCTCACCCTCGATCTCGGCGACGAGAGCACCCACGGCCTGCTGCGCGAGGGCGGCGAAGTCCTGGCGGATCGTCGTCAACGGCGGGCGGTAGTTCGCGGCATCCGGCACGTCGTCGAAACCGATCACGCTGACGTCGTCGGGAACGCGGCGACCCTCATCGGCCAGGGCGCGCAGCAGACCGAGGGCCATCTGGTCGTTGGCGCAGAAGACGGCGGATGCCGCGGCGAGGGCGCCACCGGCGGCGAATCCGGCGTCGGCGGTCCAATCGCCGCGCACGACGTCGGGCGCCTCGACGCCGGCGGCGGCGAGAGTCTCGCGCCACCCGCGCTCGCGTTCGGCCGCGGCGAACGAGTCGATCGGACCGGCGAGGTGGTGGACGGTGGAGTGGCCGAGCTCGAGGAGCCGGGCGGTGGCCGCGGCCGCCCCGCCGCGGTGATCGCTGTGCACCGTGGTGAGGCCCTCATCTCTCGGCGCATCGACCACGACGAGGCGGAGGCCGGTCGGCCGCCGGTCGGGAGAGACCTGCGCCGACGCCTCGTTGAGGACGATCGCTCCGTCGACCTCCTGCTCGGCCAGACGCTCGAAGGCCGACGCGACGCCGTCGGCCGCGGTCACGACGGTGAGGGCGTATCCGCGCTCGGCGGCCGCCTCCGCCGTGGCCTGCAGCATCCGCGAGTTGCCGACCGTCGCGAGCGTGGTCACGACGAGGCCGATGGTCTGCGATCGGCCGGTGCGCAGAGCGCGGGCGGCGCGGTGGGGGCGGTAGCCGAGCTCGGCCATCGCCTGCTCGACCCGCGCTCGGGTCGCGGGGTCGACGCGCGGGCTGTCGTTGGCCACGCGCGACACGGTCTGCCCCGAGACTCCGGCGCGTGCCGCGACCATCGCCATCGAGACTCGTCCGTTGTCGGCCACCTGTGATCCTTCCCGTCGTCGATGTTGACGTTACCACGGCATACGACGTACCATGTTGACGTGAACACGGAGAATCACGGGGGCCTGCCCGCCGAAGACTTGAGCGCCGGCGTCGTCAAGCGCACGACGACCCTCGCCGACGGCCGCGACCTCATCTACTACGACGATCCCGACACCACCCTCGGCGCGGACCGCGCCGTCGACGCACGCACCCTCGACCCGCGCGCAGCGACCGCCTCGATGCGTCTCGACGTGCTCACCGGCGACTGGATCACCGTCGCGTCGAACCGTCAGAACCGCGTCATGATGCCGAGCGCCGCCGCCGACCCCCTCGCCCCGCAGACGCCCGACAACCCCTCGGAGGTGCCCTCGCGCTACGACGTGGCCGTCTTCGAGAACCGCTCCCCCGCGTTCGGCCCTGCGCTGGCCGAGGCGGTCGGCTCCGCCCCGGCGGCGAGCGACCCTCCGCGCGGGCTCGACGACCTCGCCGCCCTCGGACTCGGCCGCTCGCGCACGTCGGTCGGCCGGTGCGAGGTGGTGTGCTTCAGCCCCGAGCACACCGGCTCGTTCGGCACGCAGACCGTCACGCGAGCCCGCACGGTCATCGAGGCCTGGGCCGACCGCACGGCGGCGCTGTCGGCACTCCCCGGCGTCGAGCAGATCTTCCCGTTCGAGAACCGCGGCGAGGCGATCGGTGTGACCCTGCCCCACCCGCACGGCCAGATCTACGCCTACCCCTACGTGACACCCCGCACGACCCGACTGCTCGACTCGATCGACCGGACAGCACCCGATCTCTTCTCGCGGATCCTGGAGTTCGAGCAGGCGTCGGAGCGCGTGGTGTTCCGCGGTGAGCACTGGACGGCCTTCGTGCCGTTCGCCGCGCGCTGGCCCTTCGAAGTGCACCTGATGCCGCACCGGCACGTGCCCGACTTCGCCGCGACGACCGAGGCCGAGCGCGACGAGCTCGCCCCGCTCTACCTGCGCCTGCTGCGCGGCGTCGACGCCCTCTACGACTCGCCGACCCCCTACATCGCCGCCTGGCATCAGGCCCCCGTGCACATCGGCCGCGACACGGTGCGCCTGCACCTGCAGCTCACGAGCCCGCGCCGCGCCGCCGACAAGCTGAAGTTCCTCGCCGGATCCGAAGCGGCGATGTGGGCGTGGGCTGCCGAGGTCACGCCCGAGCAGGGCGCCACCCGCATCCGCGAAGCCATCGAGCGGGCCGAGGCGACAGGCACCGCGCCAGGCCGCGAGCCCCTTCCCGCCGACGACCCGACACCCGATCTGGAGCCCACCGCATGACTCTTCCCCCCGCTCCGGAGCCGCGTCCGACCGATGCGGCGCGCGCCCTCTTCAGCGAACTCACCGGACGAGCGCCCGACGGCCTGTGGTCGGCGCCCGGGCGGGTGAACCTCATCGGCGAGCACACCGACTACAACGACGGGTTCGTCCTGCCGTTCGCCATCCCGCACCGCACGGTCGCGGCCGTCGGACTGCGCGACGACGACCGCATCCGCGTGACCTCGACCTTCGCCGACGGTCCGGTCGAGGTGGCGCTGCACGAGCTCGATGCGCTCTTCCCGACGCGTCGAGACGAGCAGGGGACGGGCTCGGATCACGCACCGGCGGTTCCGGAATGGGCCGCGTACCCCCTCGGCGTCGCCTGGGCGCTGCGCCAGGCCCCTTCGACAGGCTCAGGGACCCAGGAGGCGACAGGCTCAGGGACCCAGGAGGCGACAGGCTCAGGGACCCAGGGGGTCGACATCGCGATCGCGTCCGACGTGCCGGTCGGTGCCGGACTCTCGTCATCGGCCGCGATCGAGGGCGCGACGGCATCCGCTCTGAACGATCTGTGGGGCACCGGGCTCGACCGCACTGCTCTCGCCCGCATCGGGCGTCGGGCCGAGAACGAAGCGGTCGGCGCCCCCACCGGCATCATGGACCAGATGGCCTCGATGCGCGGCGAGACCGACGCGGCGATCTTCCTCGACTGCCGCTCGCTCGACGCGCACCTCGTGCCGCTCGGCGTGGCCGAGGCGGGGTTGGCGATCCTCGTCATCGACACCCGGGTGAAGCACGCGCACTCCACCGGCGGCTACCGCGAGCGGCGCGCGTCGTGCGAGCTCGGCGCTGCGACTCTGGGTGTGCCGTCGCTGCGCGACGTCGCGGTCGACGACCTGCCACGCGCCCGGGAGCTGATGGACGACGTGACGTTCCGCCGCGTGCGCCATGTCGTCACCGAGAATCAGCGCGTGCTCGACACGGTGCGCACGCTGCGCGAGCAGGGCGCGCGCGGGATCGGCGACCTGCTCGTCGCCTCGCACCTCTCGATGCGCGACGACTTCGAGATCTCGGTCCCCGAACTCGACACCGCTGTCGAAGCCGCACTGGCCGCTGGGGCACTCGGCGCGCGGATGACGGGCGGCGGTTTCGGCGGCGCGGCTATCGCGCTGATCGAGCAGGATGCCGTCGACACCGTGTCGAACGCCGTCGGCGCGGCGTTCGCGGCATCCGGTTTCGCCGCCCCCGCGCTGTTCACGGTCGTGCCGTCGGCCGGAGCGCACCGCGACGCTTGACAGAATGAGGGAGCGGGTCGCGGCGACGCTGCGACCGGAGAGGAAGCAATGTCCTGGATCGTGACCGGTGGAGCCGGCTACATCGGAGCCCACGTGGTCCGCGCCCTCGCGGATGCCGGACTCGCCCCGGTCGTGCTCGACGACCTGTCGAGCGGCGTCGCGTCGTTCGTGCCGGAGGGCGTGCCGTTCGTGCGGGGCAGCATCCTCGACCGCCCCCTCGTCGAGAAGACGCTCCGCGATCATGCAGCAGAGGGCGTGATCCACGTCGCCGGGTTCAAGTACGCCGGAGTCTCGGTGCAGCGCCCGCTGCACACCTACGCGCAGAACGTCGAAGGCACTCGCATCGTCCTCGAGGCGATGGAGGCGGCGGGCGTGGCCAACATCGTCTTCTCGTCGTCGGCGGCCGTGTTCGGCACCCCCGACGTCGACCTCGTCGAGGAGGACACGGCGAAGAGACCGGCCAGCCCGTACGGCGAGTCCAAGCTCATCGGGGAATGGCTGCTGCGCGATCAGGGCACCGCCACGGCCGACTCGGAGCGGCCCCTGCGGCACACCTCTCTGCGATACTTCAATGTCGTCGGGTCGGCCGACCCGACCGTCTACGACGTCAGCCCCCACAACCTGTTCCCGATCGTGTTCGAGGCGCTGATCGCCGGCGAGACCCCGAAGATCTTCGGCGACGACTACGCCACCGACGACGGCACGAACGTGCGCGACTACGTGCACGTCGGCGACATCGCCGCGGCGCACGTCGCGGCGGCCGAGCGCCTCGCGGCCGGTCGGCCCATCGAGGCCGCCTACAACCTCGGCTCGGGCGACGGGCTCAGCGTGAAGCAGATCATGGATGCCGTCGCGCGCGTCACCGGCATCGACTTCACCCCCGAGATCGGACCCCGACGCGCCGGCGACCCCGACCGGATCGTGGCCACCGGCGAGCTCGCGGCCCGCGACCTCGACTGGAGGATGCGCTACTCGGTCGACGAGATGGTGCGCACGGGCTGGGAGGCCCGCACCTCCGCCGCTCGGTGAGCGAGCGAAGCGAGACGAAACGCCCCGCCCCCGCTCGTCAGAGGTCGCGCGTGCGGATGGGGTACAGCCAGAAGCACACGAAGGCGAGTGCGGTGAACCCGACCGGGATCACCGCGAGCATGAGACGGATGCCGCCGTCGACGCCGTCGGCCTGCGCGTCGCCGAGCGCGGCGTCGAAGCCCGAGGCCGTCAGCACCCACGCGGCGACCACGGCCTGCAGCACCACCGACCCGCGCACCACGAACCCGTTCACGCCGAAGTAGGCGCCCTCGCGGCGATGACCGGTGCGCGCGGCATCCGCATCGATGATCTGGGCGAGCACGACTTCGAGCAGCTGCAGCAGCCCGCCCACGCCGACGCCGACCGCGACACCGACCAGCGCCGCACCGAGAACGGTCGACGGCCCGAGGTAGCCGAGCACGGCGACACCGAACACCGCGACGCTCACCAGCAGGGCCGTGCGCGGGCTGGTGCGTCGGACGACGGCGCTCCACAGCAGGATCGACGGGATCGCCGTGACGAAGATGGCGCCGAGCAGGATGCTGCCCTCTCCCTCCGGCGCCTTGAGCGAGTACCGCACGTAGAACGGGACCGCGGCGAGGATGACGGCGATCGCGGTCTGCACGAACAACGACCCGAGCACGTAGGGGACGAACGCGCGGTTGCGGAACGTGTACACCAGCTGATCCCGCCACGGCATGCCGCTCGCGACGGCGTCGGAGGCCGCAGCCGGCACGCGCCGCTCGATCATGCCCCCCAGGAACGACCACACCAGCAGCGCGAGGCAGACGGCTCCGAGCACCAGGGCCATGCCGGGCCAGCCGATCGCGCCGTAGAGCGCGGGCGCGCCGGCGGTTCCGAGGACCATGCCGAGGATCGCGAAGATCTGTCGCGGCACGTTGCCGCGCGCCCTCTCGTCGGTCGTGCGGAAGATCTCGGGGAACAGCGCCGAGATGTTGAGGACGACGACCACGAATGCGATGTCGTACACCGCCACCACCACGAGGAACCAGGCGATGAGTCCGGCGACGGGGAGCTCGGGCGGCATCCAGACGAGGGCGAAGGCGACGACGAGCGGGACGATGCCCAGCCCGATCCACGGGATGCGTCGACCCCACGGCGTGCGCAGACGGTCGGAGAGCGCCCCGATCACGGGGTTCAGAACGGCGTTGAGGATGCCGTGGGCGATCATCGCGGCCGCCACCCATCCGGCCGGCACGGCCAGCTGCGAGACGTAGAAGTAGACGACGAACGCCGAGAAGGTCTGGGTCATCAGCTGCGTCGGGAATCCCGACGCCCCGAAGGCGATCGACTGGGCTCGGCTGGGCGCCGCGTCGAGCCGCCGGTCGCGCAGTCGTTCGCGCAGCGTGGTCATCGTCGCTCCTTCCGCTGCAGGTCGCGCAGGTCGCGCCAGCCGACGCGCACCAGGCCCTCCTCGGTCATGGTCTGCGCGACGACCGGATCGGCCAGCAGTCGACGCTCGTAGCCGCGCTTGGCCGCCGAGAAGTCGACGACCGCGCGGAGCTCGTGGTCGTCGACCATCGGGTGCAGGTAGATCTCCGTCACCCCGGGCTGTACCGCGCGGAGCAGAGCGACGAATCCGTCTCGCACCTGCTCGTAACCCTCCTCGGTCGCGGCCCCCTCGTCGACCAGGGCGAACGGGTGCGTCCAGAGCCGGTCGACGATCTCCACTCCGAGCGCATCGGCCGCCGCAGACGCCTCGTCGAGCGTGGCCTGCAGCGCGGCATCCGCTTCCGGGCCGTCGAGGCGCCGGGGAAGGCGGAACGGGAGTCGGTGGCGGGCGGCGAGCTCGAACACCGGGCGCAGGAAGTCGCGCCCGGTGGCGAGCCCGTAGACCGATCCCATGTGATTGTCGAGGTGCGTGACGTCGACGCCGGCGTCGAAGGCCGCCTGCAGCTGAGCGGCGAGCTCGGCGGCGACGTCGTCGTCGTCGGCGGACCGTTCGACGCGGGCGACGTCGGCAGGGAAGAAGCCGTCGTCGTCGACGAGCGTCGACGCGGTGCCGGTCAGCGGGCGCCAGCGGTAGCGCGTCCACTCGCTGGTGAGCACCAGGTGCACGCCGACGTCGAGATCGGTGCGGGATGCCGCGAAGGACAATGCCTCGGGAGCCCACGCGCACGGCACCATGACGGTCGTGGAGTCGATCCGCCCCGCGGTGAGCAGCTCGATGATGGCGGTGTTGGCGGCGTGGCACATGCCGAAGTCGTCGGCGTTGATGATGATGCCGCGTGCGGTCGCGCCGAGTCCGAGGCGTTGGGCGAGGTCGGACGGGGCCGCGGTCTCGGGCGTCATGGCGCGCTCTGCCTGCTGGTCATCGGACGCTTCGTGCTCTCCGGGGTGAGGATGCGGGTGAACAGCGTGGCGCGCAGACCCGACGCGGCCTCACCGACGGCTCCGACCAGCGGAGCCTCGGGGCCGAACGACGACACGAGGAAGCGGAGGGGGAGCTGGGGCGCGTACTCGGCGGCGACGCGCTGGATCGCGTCGACGAGCACCGGATGCGTGGCGTCGCCGCCGAGGATGAACGCCTCGGGGTCGACGACGAGCCCGACCGTGCCGGCCACGAGGACGATGCGTCTGCCGATCTCGGCGACCAGCTCGGCAGCCGTCGCCTCTCCCCGACCGGCCGCCTCGAGGTGTTCGAGCAGCGAGGCTTCGGTGTCGCGGCCGAGGCCGAGGGCGAGGTCGCCGACGACGGCGTCGTTGATGACCGGCGCGCCGATGGGCAGCGGGGTCTGAGGCAGGTACATGACCTCGCCCGCGACGCCCGAGAATCCCCGGTGCAGCGCGCCGTCGAGCACGATGCCGGCTCCGAGTCCGTCGTCGAGGAGAAGCAGGGCGAAGCTCGCCAACTCGCCGCCCGAACCGGAGGTCAGTTCGGCGAGGGCGGCGAGGTTGACGTCGTTCTCGACGCGGACGGGGCATCCGAGCGTGTCGGCGAGGGCGGAGCGGAAGGCGCCTCCGTCGGGCCCGAGGTCGTCGCGGATGCCGCCGTCGGCGGTGACGATGCCCGGCACGCCGACGACGGCGAGGTGCACCGGTGCTTTCCCGGCTCCGCGGCACGAGTCGACGAGGGCGGCGATGTGCGCGACACGGTCGCCGCCCAGGGGGAAGGCGGCGTGCTGTTCGGCGCGCACCGCACCGGAGGCGTCGACCAGGACCACGTGGGCGGCCTGATGATCGACGTGCACGGCGGCGGCGAACCCCAGGCGCGGGTGCAGACCCACGCGCCCGGCGGCGGGGCCGCGCGTGTCACGGTCGAGGCCGGCGGCCGCGACGGCGCCGGCGTTGTCGAGCATGCGAAGAACCTGCGTCACGGCGGTGCGGGAGAGCCCCGTGGCGGCCATGAGTTCCGCGCGCGTCTGCGGCCCGCTGCGTGCGAGAGCTTCGAGGATCGCCCGGCCGTTGAGTGTGCGAAGCAGGCTCTGCGGTCCCGCGAGTGGTCTCGACATGTCATCCCTGGGTCGGCGTCCCGCCCAGCATGCCACATCGGGTCGCACCCGTCGACGTCCTGACTAGGGTGGACGGATGACAGCGCCTCTCGACGTCCGCACGGCTCGCGCCGACGACGCCGACGAGATCGCCTCCATCCACGTGCGCTCCTGGCGCGCGGCCTACCGCGGCCTCATCGACCAGGAGGTCCTCGACTCGCTGTCCGTCGCCGACCGCGCCGCCGGTTGGCGTCGCTTCATCGCCGATCCCCTGCCCACCACGCTGGGGCAGCTCGTCGCGGTCCGCGACGGAGTCGTCGTCGGCTGGACCACCTTCGGTTCCGGTCGCGATCCCGACGCCCTCACCGACGGCGAGGTGTACGGCATCTACGCCGACCCCGACGCCTGGTCGACCGGCGTCGGCCACGCGCTGCTCGCCGGCGCAGAAGAGCGGATGACGGATGCCGGCCGCACGCGCGCCTACCTCTGGGTGCTCGACGGCAACGACCGCGCCGACGCGTTCTATGCCCGACACGGATGGGAGCTCGACGGCGCGACGAAGCTCGACGAGCGCGCCGGATTCGTCCTCCAGGAGCACCGCAGGGTCAAGGCGCTGTCGAGCTGATCGGTGCGTGCCTGACTCACGAAACTCGCAGATCGACACGAACTTCGCAGGGATTCTGCTGAGACCTGCGAGATTCGTGTCGTTCTGCGAAGTTCTGCCCGCCCCGACGCAGCCCGACCCTCAGTCGAGCGCCGTCATCACGTGCTTGAGGCGCGTGTAGTCGTCGAAGCCGTACTGAGAGAGGTCCTTGCCGTACCCCGAATGCTTGAACCCGCCGTGAGGCATGTCCGACACGAACGGGATGTGCGTGTTGATCCACACGCATCCGAAGTCGAGGTCGCGCGAGAACCGCATCGCGCGCCCGTGGTCGGTCGTCCACACCGACGACGCGAGCGCGTAGGGAACGTCGTTCGCGAGGCGCAGAGCCGCGGCGTCGTCGGTGAACGGCTGCACCGTCAGCACCGGGCCGAACACCTCTCCCTGCACGATCTCGTCGTCCTGACGCACGCCCGACACGATCGTCGCCTCGAAGAAGAAGCCGCGGTCGCCCTGCCGACGTCCGCCGAGCTCGACGGTGGCATGCGACGGCAGCCGCTCGACGAATCCGGTCACCTGTTCGAGCTGTGCGGCACTGCTGAGCGGGCCGTAGAGCACCCCCTCGTCGCGCGGACCCCCGGTGCGAGCATCCGTCCGGGCGCGTGCCACCAGCGCGGCGACGAACTCGTCGTGGATCGATGCGTGCACGAGCACGCGGGTCGCGGCGGTGCAGTCCTGGCCCGCGTTGAAGAACGCGGCGTTCACGATCCCCTTCGCGGCGGTGTCGAGCGAGGCGTCGGGGAACACGATCGCCGGGGCCTTGCCGCCGAGTTCGAGGTGCACGCGTTTGACGTCGTTCGCCGCCGACCGTGCGACCGCCATGCCCGCCCTGACCGATCCGGTGATCGCGACCATCTGCGGAACCGGATGCTCGACCAGCAGCACTCCGGTCTCGCGCGCGCCGAGCACGACGTTGAAGACGCCCGCCGGGGTGTGCCGGGCCACGATCTCGGCGAGCAGCAGGGTGGTGAGCGGTGTGGACTCCGCCGGCTTCAGCACGACCGTGTTGCCGGCGGCGATCGCCGGGGCGATCTTCCACACGGCCATGTTCAGCGGATAGTTCCACGGTGTGACCTGCCCGATCACCCCGATCGGCTCGCGCCGCACGAACGACGTGTGGCCGGCGAGGTACTCCGCGGCGGCGCGACCTTCGAGGCTGCGGGCCGCTCCGGCGAAGAAGCGCAGCTGGTCGATCGACTGCATGATCTCGTCGGCGACGAGGCTCGCCCGCGGCTTCCCCGTGTCGAGCGACTCCCGATCGGCGAACTCCTCGGCCCGCGCCTCCATCTCGTCGGCGATGCGGAAGAGGGCCAGCTGCCGTTCGGAGGGGGTCGTGTCGCGCCAGAGCGGGAGGGCGGCGGATGCGGCGGCGTACGCGGCATCGACGTCGGCGGAACCCGACAGCGGGATCTCGCCGTAGGTCTCCTCGGTGGCCGGGTCGAGGAGCGCGAGGCGCCCGTCGGCGCGCGCGGGCACGAACCGTCCGCCGATGAAGTTCTGCAGGGGCGCCGCGTCGCGCGGGAGATCGCTGACCATGGCGCCATCGTAGCCACCTGGCGACGAAATCGGAAGAGACAGTGGGATGATTCGACGGAATCGGTTGCGTGTCGCGATCGAGCCTGTCAATATCGACGCATGAGCACCAAGTCGAAGCAGCCAGCCCTCGACGACATCTCCAAGCGCATCGTCGAGCTCCTGCAGGAAGACGGCCGCCGGCCCTATGCCGAGATCGGCCGCGAGGTCGGCCTCAGCGAAGCGGCGGCCCGGCAGCGCGTGCAGCGCATGACCGAGGCGGGCATCATCCAGATCGTCGCGGTGACCGACCCCATGCAGCTCGGATTCCACCGGATGTCGATGATCGGCATCCGCGTCACCGGCGACCCGCGGGAGATCGCCCAGGAGCTCGCGAAGATCACCGAACTGGCCTACGTGGTCGTCACACTGGGAACCTTCGACATCCTCGTCGAGGCCGTCTGCGAAGACGACGAGCATCTGATCGACCTCATCGCGACCCGCATCCGCACCATCCCGGGGGTCGCGCACACCGAGAGCCTGCTCTACGCGGGGCTCTACAAAGACCTCTACAACTGGGGCACGCGCTGACGCGCCCCACCAGGAGCATCATGGGAACCACCGTCTTCGAACGCTGTCGACCGGCCGCCTCCGTCATCGACGCCTCCCTCACAGACACGACGCTCGGGGTGTTCTGGCTCGACGACGTGCCCCGGGCGCAGCATCCGACCCTCGCCGGGCACGTCACGACCGACCTCGTCATCGTCGGCGGCGGCTACACCGGCCTGTGGACCGCCGTGCGCGCGAAGGAGCGCGACCCCGGGCGGCGCGTCGTGCTGCTCGAGGCCTCGCGCATCGCCTGGGCGGCATCCGGTCGCAACGGCGGGTTCTGCGAGGCGAGCCTCACCCACGGGCACGAGAACGGCCTGACCCGGTGGCCCGACGAGATTGACCGCCTGGAGGAACTCGGCCTCGAGAACCTCGACGGCATCGAGGCGACGGTCGCGCGCTACGCCATGGACGCGGACTTCGAACGCACCGGGCAGCTGGCGGTGGCGGTCGAACCGCATCAGGTCGAGTGGTTGCGCGACGAGCCGGGCTTCCTCGACCGCGAGGCGGTGCAGGCCGAGGTGCACTCCGACACCTTCCTCGCCGGTGCGTGGGAGCGCGACAGCTGCGCGATGGTGCACCCCGCCAAGCTCGGTCTCGAGCTGGCTCGCGTCGCGATCGATTTGGGCGTGGAGATCTACGAGCACAGCCTCGTCCGGCGCATCGAGAGCGACGGGCCCGGGCCGGTCACTCTCGTGACGGCCGGCGGCCGGGTCACCGCGGATGCCGTCGCGCTGGGCACCAACGTGTTCCCCTCGCTCCTGCGACGCAACCGGCTGATGACGGTGCCCGTGTACGACTACGTGCTCATGACCGAGCCGCTGTCGCCCGAGCAGCGGGCATCGATCGGCTGGGCGAACCGCCAGGGACTCGCCGACAGCGCGAACCAGTTCCACTACTACCGGCTCACGTCCGACGATCGCATCCTCTTCGGCGGGTACGACGCCGTCTACCACTACGGCGGCCGCGTGCGCCCGGAGTACGAGGACCGCATGGAGAGCCACCGCCGGCTCGCCTCGCATTTCTTCACCACCTTCCCGCAGCTGGAGGGCCTGCGCTTCACGCACCGGTGGGCCGGGGCGATCGACTCGTCGAGCCGGTTCTGCGCGTTCTTCGGAACGGCCCGCGGCGGGCGCGTGGCCTACGCGAGCGGATTCACCGGCCTGGGCGTCGGAGCCGCGCGGTTCGCGGCCGACGTCATGCTCGACAAGCTGTCGGGCGAGACCACCGAGCGCACCGAGCTCGCGATGGTGCGCGAGAAGCCGATCCCGTTCCCGCCCGAGCCGGCGGCGTCGATCGGCGTCAATCTCGTCCGGGCGGCGATGGACCGTGCCGATCACAACGAGGGCCGGCGCAACCTCTTCCTCAAGACGCTCGATGCGATCGGCATGGGGTTCGACTCGTGAGCGTGCTTCCGGCGGGGTCAGGAGCGGATGCCGCGGCGCTGCCGCTCGTCCACAGCGCGCTTCCGGCATCCGACGTGGTGTCCGGCGCTCCGACGGCCGCCGCCGAGACGCTCGCGGAGATCGCGGACGTCGAGGTCGGCGTCTGGGAGATGACGCCGGGCACGGCGACCGACACCGAGGCCGACGAGGTGTTCGTCGTGCTGTCGGGCCGGGCCCGGATCGCGTTCCTCGACCCGGCTCTGCCGGCGATCGAGGTCGGCCCCGGATCGGTCGTGCGCCTCGCCGAGGGCATGCGCACGGAGTGGACCGTCACCGAGACCCTGCGGAAGATCTACGTCGCCTGAAGCCCGCTTCGTTCCGTGAATCCGCAGGTCGGATCCACATCTGCAGGTCGAAACAGCCGATTCCGACCTGCAGTTGTGATTTCGACCGACGGATGCCGGTCGGCGGACGCCGGCGGGGCGGATGCCGGTCGGCGGATGCCGGCGGGGCGGATGCCGGTCGGCGGATGCCGGCAGAACGGTCACTCGGTGCGGCGCGCGACCTCGGCGTGCGGCATCCGCTCGCTCATGATCCGGATCGCCTCGGGGTTGTCGTCGACGAGCACGGCGTCGCGGCCGAGCGCCGAGGCGACCGCCCCGGTCGTGCCGCTGCCGGCGAAGAGGTCGAGCACGCGGTCGCCGGGACGGCTCGACGCGGCGATGATGCGGCGCAGCACGCCCTCGGGCTTCTGGGTCGGGTACCCGGTCTTCTCGCGGCCGGTCGTCGGCACGATCGTGTGCCACCAGACGTCGGTCGGAAGCTTGCCCCGCGCCGCCTTCTCGGCCGTCACCAGGCCCGGGGCCATGTACGGCTCGCGGTCGACGGCGTCGGAGTCGAACACGTACGCCCGCGGGTTCTTCACGTAGACGAGGATCGTGTCGTGCTTGGTCGGCCACCGGCGCCGCGACTTGGAGCCGTAGTCGTACGCCCAGATGAGCTCGTTGAGAAAGCAGTCGCGTCCGAAGACGGCGTCGAGCATCACCTTGGCGTAGTGCGCCTCGCGGTAGTCGAGGTGCAGATAGAGGGTGCCGTCGTCGGCGAGCAGCCGCCAGGCCTCCTCCAGCCGCGGCATGAGGAACGCTCCGTAGTCGTCGAAGCGGTCGTCGTAGGTGCGCAGCATCCCCCGCACGCGCTCATACCGGTGGCCGTGGAATCCGTGGCGCACCTCGGCCGGCGCCGCCTGCCCGGCATCCTCGTCGTGCTCGCTCGCGAGCGCCGCCCGCCGCGCGGTGACGACCTGTCGCTCCTGCGCGCGGCCGGTGTTGAACGGCGGGTCGAGGTAGACGATGGTGAAGGATGCCGAGGGCAGAGTCGCGGCGACGGCGAGGTTGTCGCCCTCGATGATCGAGACGGTCCCCCCGTTCCCCGCGACGGGCGAGGCGTCGGTCACGGCACCCGGTGCAGCCACGCGTCCGTGGCGAACTTCGACTCCACGAGCGCTTCGGCGGCTGCATACTCGTCCGGCGTGATCGCGCCGATTTCGGCGTCGGTCAGCGACCGGAAGGTGTCGATGAACCGCTGGATGATCTCGGCCCGCTCCAGACCGGTCTGACTGCGCAGCGGGTCGACGCGCTTCGCCGCCGAGGTCGTGCCCTTGTCGCTCAGCTTCTCGCGGCCGATGCGCAGCACCTCGGTCATCGTCTGCCCGTCGATGTCGTACGACAGGGTGGCGTGGTGCAGCACGCCACCGTTGGCGAGGCGCTTCTGCGCCGCGCCGCCGATCTTGCCGGTCGGGCTGGCGATGTCGTTGAGCGGCTGGTAGACCGCATCGATGCCGAGCGAGCGAAGGGCCTGCAGCACCCAGTCGTCGAGGAACGCGTACGAGTCGGCGAACGTCATCCCCTGCACCAGCGACGCCGGCACGTACAGCGAATAGGTGATGATCTGCCCCGCGGCCATGAGCATGGCCCCGCCGCCCGAGATGCGGCGCACGACGTCGAAGCCGTGCCGGGAGGCGCCCTCCGGATCGACCTCGTTCCGGTACGACTGGAACGAACCGATGACGACGGCCGACTCGTCCCACTCCCAGATGCGCAGCGTGGGTCGCCGCCGACCCTCGCCGACGCGTGAGGTGAGCACCTCGTCGAGTGCGAGGTTCATGCGTGGCGAGACGGCCGCGTCGTGCACGATCTCCCAGTCGAAGTCGCGCCAGCCCGGTGCGGTCACGAGCGCGCGGCGGACGGCGGTGCCGACGGCCTCGGGCGTGAATCCGAGCAGCTGCGCACCCTCGGGGAGCGCCCGGCGCACGGCGGCGGCGATGACCGTCGCATCCGATTCGGCGGGCAGCCCGTCGACGGCGGCGTTGATGTCGTCGAGTGCCGAGTCGGGCTCGAGGAAGAAGTCTCCGGCGAGGCGGAAGCCGGCGATCCGGTCGCTCTCGACCTCGAGGTCGACGACGACGAGCTTTCCCCCTGGAACCTTGTATTCACCGTGCACGGCTCCAGCTTAAGGCGCGGCCGGCCGACTGTCCCGGTGGTCAGCGGCCGAAGCGCGGCCGGCCGACTGTCCGGGTCGTCAGCGGCCGAAGACGACGACGCGCTCACCCGCGCGGATGGGCAGCGACCATCGGTTGCCCTCCGGCGGTTGCGGGCAGCCGTACTGGTCCGAGAACGCGCACGGCGGAAGGGAGGCGCGGTTGAAGTCGATCACGGCCGTGCCGTCGGCATCCGGCTCGTCGATGGGGAGGAAGCGGAATTGATACGTCTCCACCCCGTTCGTTCCGTCGCCGAAGACGGCGGTCAGGCCGCCCTGAGGCGCCCTCGTCGCGGCCAGGGTGAGCGGGATGCCGTCGAGCTCGAAGCGCAACCGTCCGGCGAGCTCCTGCTCGTGCCGCCCGCCGTCGACCGCGACCACCGTCGCGGTCTCGCCCGGCGTCTCCTCGAACCGCGCGCGCACCCGCCACCCCACCCGCGGCGGGTAGGCGTCGATGCCGCTGAAGCGCTCGCGCTCGGGTCGCCGCGGGTTGAACACGCGCAGAGCCACGGCGCCCTGCCGATCGAACACGCGCACTTCGCGGCGCCCGATGCGCAGCGTCTCGGATCCGTGCAGCACCACGACCGACCCGGCCACGCCGAGATCGCTGCCGCGGATGCCCCCGTCACCCGTCAGCGCCCACAGGCCGGGCACTCCGTCGACAGCGGCCGGCTCGGTGATGAGCCAGTTGGTCGACTCCAACGCGGCCGGACCGTACTCCGCGCCGGCATAGCGCTCGCGCGACTCCCGCCAGTCGCGCCACTCCTCCTCGAAGCCCACTGCGCCCCTCCTCGCCTCCTTCGCGCCTCTCGTTCCAGAATCTAGAGGTCGCGACGGATGCCGGGCGCCTCGCCCGTCATCCGGATTCACCCGCTGTCACACGGGGTCACGCGGGGTCACGGGAGGACATGCCGCGCGCGCGGTGGGCGCGCGGCCGCCCGCGTTCGCCCGGCCCTCCCGAAGGCCGGCGGGCGCTTCGACAGGAGATGTGCACCAACCAAGGACGTTTTCGCGCCAACTCTCCTGCGGAAGCGCACATCTCCTTCGGAACCGTACGGGGCCCGAGCACGCAGGAAGCACGGATGCCGATACGCAGGATGCCGGGGCCAACGCGGTAGCGCCGCTCGCCGCGAAGGTCGGCGGGCGCTTCGACAGGAGATGTGCACTATCCAAGGACGTTCTCGCCCCAACTCTCCTGCGGAAGCGCACATCTCCTTCGGAACCGTACGGGGCCTGAGCACGCAGGGAGCACCGGCTGCCGCAAGTATCGGATGCCGGTACGCAGGATGCCGCAAGTACCGGATGCCGGTACGCCGGATGCCGGCACACAGGACGCCGGAAGCACCCGGACCCCGGGCTCAGCGCGGGATGCGCCGGTCGAGCCAGGCGAGCACGTCGGCGCGCACCTCGTCCTGCTGCAGCTCGTTGAAGATCTCGTGGCGCGCGTCGGGGTAGACGAGGGTGGTCACGTCGGTGAGCCCCGATCGGCGCCGGTACTCCTCGGCGAGCCGGTGCACGCTGCGCGGACCGCCCACCGGATCGTCGCGGCCGACGAGCAGCAGCAGCGGGATGTCGCGTCCGAGGTTCCGCGCGGGCCGTCCCAGCAGGCGGAGGGTGTCGAGCGGTCCGAAGAGCGTGGGCAGCGGCACCCCGGTGGTGAGCGGGTCGTCGTCGAACGCCGCCCACACCTGGGGATCACGGCTCAGCCACTCGAATCCGGTCGCACCCTCGCTCGTGGCCCAGCGGGCGTTGAGCGGTGCGGCGTTGAGCGATCCTGGCAGCAGCAGTGCCGAACCCGAGAGGATGACGGCATCCCACGCCTCGGGGTGACGGTTCACGAGCTTCTGCGCGACGAACGACCCCCACGAGTGCCCGAGCACCACGAGCGGCAGGTCGGGGTTCTCGTCGCGGATCATTCGGGTGAGCTGCCAGACGGCGTCTTCCGCCGCGCGCAGTCCTCCCACCCCGAGTCGCCCCAGCCGCGCCGGGCCGCCGTGCTGTCGGATGCCGGTGCGACCGTGACCGCGATGATCGTCGGCGTAGACGTGGAATCCCGCCTCGGCGAGGGCCGCGGCGAGAGCGCTGTAGCGGCCGGCATGCTCGCCGACGCCGTGCAGCAGCTGCACGACGCCGCGCGGAGCGCTCGTCGCGGGGTGCACGTCGTAGACGATCGCGACGCCGCGGGCGTCGGTGAATTCGCGGGTCTCCATCCTGCCGAGCCTACTGAGCCGCCGCGGCGCCGGGTCGCCGACCGAGCGCCGCACAGATGGCCAGCGCGATGTCGCGGTCGGTCACCTCGTAGCCGCCGACGCCATCGGCGGCCGATCCCATCCGCACGCCGCCTGCTCCGTCGACCGCGCGCTTCGCCGAGAAGTGGATCGCGTCGACCCCCGCGTTCGCGAGCACGGGTGCGGCGGCGGCGTCGACCCCGCTGCCTGCCATGACCTCGATGGCGCCCTCGGCGGCGGCGACCATGGCGCGCAGCATCTCGACGCCGTCGATCGCGGCCGAGGCGCCGCCCGAGGTGAGCACGCGGCGGATGCCGAGCTCGCGCGCCGCTCGGAGCGTCGCGACCGGATCGGCCGTCACGTCGACGGCTCGATGCAGGGTGACGGATGCCGCGCCCGCGGCATCGCGCAGACGCGCCATCGCGTCGAGGTCGAGTCGGCCGGCGTCGTCGAGGGCGCCGATGACCACGCCCGCGGCGCCCGCGGCGACGGCCCATCGCACGTCGCGCTCCGACACCGCGACCTCGTCGGCGGTGTAGTGGAAGCCGCCGGCGCGCGGGCGGATCAGCACGTGCACCTCGGGGCCGACCGTGCCCGCGGTCTCCAGCGCGAGCTCCACCGTCGCCGGCGACGGCGTCAGACCTCCGAGGGCGAGGGCGGAGGCGAGCTCGACCCGGGCGGCCGCGACCTCGGCGGCGATGCGGACTCCGGCAGCATCCTGCACGGCGATCTCGAGAGCGGGAATCACCCGTTCATTCTGCCGCCTCTCGGATCCGGGATGCTGCCGCCTCTCGGATCCGGGATGCTGCACAGCCAGGCCCCACCCGTGAGAAGTCCGACCCCGCGAAACCCTTCTCCCGCGCCGGAAGGTTAGATAGACTAACTAAGTAATGCCTGCCTCCGACGATTCCCTGCACCACACCGCGACCGACCTGCGGCTGGCCACGTTCCGGCTCGCCCGCCGCCTGCGCTGCGCCCGCGCGACCGACTCGATGAGCGACACCCAGCTGGCGGTGCTCGCCGACCTGCGCATGAACGGTCGCCGCACGATCTCGACCCTCGCCGAGCGGGAGCGCGTGACGGCCCCCTCGATGACCAATATCGTGAACCTCCTCGAAGAGCAGGGATTCGTCGTGCGCACTCCCGACGACGACGATCGGCGACGGGTGCAGGTCGACATCACCGAGGCGGGCGTGGCCATCGTCGCCGAGACGATCCGGCGACGTGACGAACTGCTGGCCGACATGCTGCGCGAGGTCGACTACACCGAGGCCGAGCTCGCCACGCTCCGTGAGGCGAGCGCCCTGATGCGACGGGTGGTCGAGCGATGAGCGCCATGTTCCGCTCGTTCGCGAACATCAACTACCGGATCTGGTTCGCCGGAGCGCTGGTGTCGAACATCGGCGGGTGGATGCAGGCCACCGCCCAGGACTGGGTGGTGCTGACCGAGCTCACCGACAACGACGCCGCCGCCATGGGCGTGACGATGGCGCTCCAGTTCGGACCGCCCCTCATCCTCGTGAGCCTGACCGGGTGGGTCGCCGACCGGTTCGAGCGCCGTCGCATCCTGCTCGTGACGCAGACAGCGCTGCTCGCCCTGGCCATCGCCGTCGGCGTCCTGCTGCTCGCGGGCGTGATGACGCTGCCGATGATGCTCGGCTTCGCCCTCGGCTTCGGCGTCGTCAACGCGTTCGACGCACCGGCGCGTCAGGCGTTCGTCTCCGACATGGTGTCGGCGGGCGACACGTCGAACGCGGTCGCCCTGAACTCGGCATCCTTCAATCTCGCTCGCATGATCGGTCCCGCCGTCGGCGGCCTCCTGATCGTGGCGATCGGGTCGGGGTGGGTCTTCATCGTCAACGCGGCGACGTTCCTGGCCATGATCGTCGCGCTGCTCATGCTGCGCCGCGGCCTGCTGGCCGCGCGTCCGAAGTCCCGCAGTCGCGGCGGTCTCGCCGCCGGATTCCGCTACGTCTGGGCGCGCAGCGACCTGCGCGTGGTGTTCGTGACGGTGTTCCTCATCGGCGCGTTCGGCATGAACTTCCCCATCTTCGCCTCGACGATGGCGATCGAGTTCGGCGCCGGAGCCGACGGTTACGGCGTGCTCAGCTCGATCCTCGCGATCGGCTCGCTCACCGGCGCGCTCCTCGCCGCACGGCGCGACCGCGCCCGCGTGCGCGTGGTGATCATCGCGGCCGGCGGGTTCGGCGTCGCCGCGTTCGTCTCGTCGGTCATGCCCAGCTACGCCGCATACGCGGTGACCCTGATGTTCACCGGGTTCGCGATCGTGACCCTGCTCACCACCGCCAACGGATACGTCCAGATGACCACCGACCCGTCGCTGCGCGGCCGTGTGCTGGCCCTGTACATGGCGGTCATCATGGGCTCCACCCCGGTGGGCGCACCGATCGCGGGATGGGTGGCCGACGCGTTCGGTCCGCGCACCGCGATCATGCTCGGCGGCACCGCCGGGCTCGTGGCGTGCGCGATCGGCGTGATCTGGATGCTCTCATCCGGGCGACTGCACCGCGACGAGAACCGCCGCTTCCTGCTCACGCTCGACGAGACGCGCCCCGTGCGCGTCGTCGACCCCATCGAGTTCAGCGACGAGGCGGCGGCGACGACGCCGATCCGCACGGCGACATCGGGCGACTGACCGGGCCGAACCTCGCGACCGCCCGTCGGGCGACCGACCCAGCCGCGAACCCCGCGACCGCCCGTTGTCAACACCCTTTGCGGACGCGGGCGACGTGCGTAGCTTCTCTCGCATGAACGAGAACATGGACAGCACCCCGCACCCCGACGACCCCGCCGAGGGCGCCACCGGCGTCGACGGCTCGACCGAAGACGAGGGTCACGCGGGCGGCGACGACGGCGCCATCCAGGGCGACGCGGATCGCGGCGAGTCGACCGGAGGAGCCATCCAGGGCAGCTCCGGCGCCGAGCACGACGGCGTCCAGGGTGGCCAGGGCGGCGCGATCCAGGGCGACAGCTCGCGCGGCGACTCGACCGGAGGCGCCATCCAGGGCGACGCCGGCCCGGGGCACGAGGCCCCGCTCGGCGGCGACGACACCACCGAGGATCAGTTGCAGGCCGACAACGCTGCCGAGGAGGACACCCTCAAGACGCTCGACCCCGACTCCCCGCCGGCCTGATCCGCGGCGCGTTCGCGGACGCGCCGGTCCACAGGCGCACCGTGACCGCAACGACGATCAGCTCGCGAGAACGATCGGCCCGCGACCTCGATCAGCCCGCGAGCACGACCTTGAGCTGCTCGACGGCCCAGTCGAGTTCGGTGGCGCGGATCACGATCGGCGGCGCGATGCGGATGGTCTGCCCGTGCGTGTCCTTCACGAGCACACCGCGGGCCAGCAGCTTCTCGGCGATCTCGCGTCCGGTGCCGCGGGAAGGGTCGATGTCGACGCCCGCCCAGAGGCCGGCGATGCGGATCGCCGTGATGCCGTGACCGACGAGGGGCTGCAGCGCCTGGGCGAGGTGTTCGCCCAGGGCCCGCGCGCGCTCCTGGAACTCGCCGTTCTCGAGCATCTCGACGACGCGGAGTCCGACCGCCGCGGCGAGCGGGTTTCCGCCGAACGTCGAGCCGTGCTCGCCCGGACGGATGACGCCGAGCACGTCGGCATCGCCGACGACCGCCGACACGGGCAGGAGACCGCCGCCGAGCGCCTTGCCCAGCAGATAGAGATCGGGGACCACGCCTTCGCGATCGCAGGCGAACGTCTCTCCGACGCGCCCGAGCCCCGACTGGATCTCGTCGGCGATGAAGAGCACGTTCCGCTCGTCGCAGATCTCCCGCAGGCGGCGCAGATAGCCCTCCGGCGGCACCACCACTCCCGCCTCGCCCTGCACCGGCTCGACGAGCACGGCCGCCGTGTCATCGGTGATGGCGGCGGCGACGGCATCCGCATCGCCGTAGGGCACGGCGTCGAAGCCGGGCGCGTACGGACCGAAGTCGTCACGCGCCGACGGGTCGTCGCTGAAGCCGACGATGGTCGTGGTGCGGCCGTGGAAGTTGCCCGCGGCCACGATGATGCGCGCGCGACCCTCGGGGATCCCCTTGACCCGGTAGCCCCAGGCTCGCGCCACCTTGATGCCCGTCTCGACGGCCTCGGCGCCGGTGTTCATCGGCAGCACGAGGTCTTTGCCGGCGAGTCGTGCGAGGGCCGCGGCGAACGGCTCGAGCCCGTCGCTCTCGAAAGCGCGGCTGATCAGTGCGACGCGTCCGAGCTGCTCGGTGAGCGCGGCGACGAGGGCCGGATGCCGGTGGCCGAAGTTCACGGCCGAGTAGGCGGCCAGCAGGTCGAGATACCGCTTGCCCTCGACGTCGGTGACCCATGCCCCTTGGCCCCGGGCGATGGTCACGGGCAGCGGGTGATAGTTGTGGGCCAGGTGTCCCTCGGCGGTCGGCGACATCGTCACTGCGCACCGCGCAGTTCGAGGGTGCAGCACTTGATGCCGCCGCCGCCGAGCAGCAGCTCGGAGAGGTCGACCGTGATCGGGTTGTAGCCGCGCTCGCGCAGCTGCTTCTCGAAGCCCTTCGCGCGCGGCGAGATGATCACGTTGTAGCCGTCGCTCGACGAATTGAGGCCGAACACCGACCCGTCCTCGTCCGACACGAGGATCGCGTCGGGGAAGCGCTCCTCGAGGATCGCGCGACTCGCGTCGTCGAAGGCGCCGGGCAGGTAGGCGATGGTGGCGCGCTCGGGGCCGCCGTTCTCCGGTCCCTGCACCGGGTCGAGCACGGCGATCGCGGTGTCGAGGTGATAGAACCGCGGGTCGACGAGGGTGAGCGACAGCACCTCCCGGCCGAAGACCTCGCCCACCTCGCGGTGACTGTCGCCCGTCGAGCGGAAACCGGTGCCGGCGAGGATCACGTCGCCCACCAGCAGGAAGTCGCCCTCCCCCTCGTTGACCTCCTCCGGGATGACGGTGTCGTAACCGGCGGCGCGGAACCAGTCGGCGAACGCCGGGGCCTCGCCCTGACGCTCGGCGAAGCGGAACTTCGGCACGTACGCCCGGCCGTCGATGACGAAGCCGCCGTTGGCGGTGTAGACCATGTCGGGGAAGCCCTCGAGGGGTTCGATCAGGTCGACGTCATGGCCGAGCTCCCGGTACAGGTCGTACAGCTTCTGCCACTGCTCGACCGCCCGCGCGGTGTCGGTCGGCTTCGCCGGCTCCATCCACGGGTTGATGGAGTAGTTGACGGTGAAGTGCTCCGGCTTGCACATGAGGTAGTGGCGGTGATGCGCGGTGCGAGACAAGGTGCTCCTCGGAAAGGGATGCGGCGGACGCTGTCCAGGGGCCCGGCGGTCCTTCGACCCGCTCCTCTCGGAGGCGATGCGGGGAAGATGCGACTCGAGCACGCCGCGACCATTCTGTCACGTCCCCCGCACCACCACCTTGCCGACGGTGTGGCCGGCCTCGACGTGCGCGAGGGCTGAGGGCGCCTCCGCGAACGGATACTCCTTCTCGATGACCGGGGCGATGCGGCCCTCGTCGACGAGCTCGAGCAGCTTCGTGAGCACTTCGGGGCGCGGCGTGGCCGCGAGCGGTCGCACGCGCGGGCCGGTGATCGACCGGAAGGCGGCGGCGATCATGCGCGGCACGGGCCCGAGCACGTGACCCCCGTTCCCCGTCACCAGCACGACGCTACCGCCGGAGGCGACGAGGCGCTGCAGGGTCGTCAGCGGCAACCCTCCGGCGATGTCTATCACCGCATCGAACGTCCTCGCAGCGAGCGCGTCGAGCGGCTCCTCGCGATGGTCGAGCGTGTGCGCGGCGCCCAGATGCCGGGCGAGCGGGGCGTTCCGCGCGCCGCACGCGGCCCACACCTCCGCCCCGCGGAGCGCGGCGAGCTGCACGGCGAAGGTGCCGACGCCACCGGATGCGCCGATGATCAGCACCCGCTCGGGCTGCCGGCCGCGCAGCCCGACCTTCGCCGCGTCGAGCGCCTGCCAGGCCGTGCCTCCGGCGATCGGCAGTGTCGCCGCGGCCGTGTCGGCGACGCCCGGCGGCACCGGGACCAGGCGGGAGGAGGGCACCCGCACGTATTCGGCGAGACCGCCGCCGCCGACGAGCTCTCCGGCCACGCGCTCACCGACCTCGGCGCCGACCACCGCGGATCCGACCGCCACCACCGTGCCCGCGACCTCCATGCCCCGGACGGGATGCTTCGGCCGCGTCAGCCCGAACACCGGCCGGACGAGCAGCGGGTCGCCGAGCAGGAGGCGCACGTCTCCGGCGTTCAGGCTCGTCGCGTGGACGCGCAGGAGGACCTCTCCGCGCTCGGGGTGCGGAAGCGCGACCTGCTCGCGCCGGGTTCCGGCGGCGGGACCATAGGTCTCCCGCCGCCACGCGGACATCGTGTCGGCCATGTCATCGCTCCGGGTACTGGAAGAGGTCGTCGAGACCGACGCCGAACGCGCGCGCGATCTGGAACGCGAGTTCGAGCGTCGGGGAGTACTTCTCCTGCTCGATCGCGATGAGGGTCTGACGGGTGACGCCGATCGCGCGCGCCAGGTCGGCCTGGGTCATGCCCGAGGCCTCCCGGTGGGCGCGGATGCTGTTGGAGACGAGTGTCGGCCTGACCATCAGACGAGACCCCGGCGGTAGGCGATGACCCGGGCGACCCCGCCGACGAGCGCGGCGACAGCGAACCCCGCGTACATCGTGTTCGCGATCCAGAACACATCGGCACCGACGGCGCAGAGCGCGATCACGCCGAGACCGGCGATCACGATGAACGCCTGCTCGACGCGGCCGCCCAGCCGGCTGATGTCGCGGTCGCGGATGTCGGAGCGGCCCATGCCGTCGGGGTCGGCGGCACCGGCGATCATTCCCCAGACGATGCCGAGGACGATGACCGCGACGATGCTGCCGCCGATCACCCACAGCATCAGCGGAAACCAGTCGACGCCGGTGAGCGGTCCTCCCGCCGCCTGCTGGAGCACGAGCAGGACGTACACGACCATCGAGATCGGGCTGACGATGAGCCCCGCCCAGGCGTTGCGCTCCTCATAGGCCATGATGCCTCCCGTGTCAAAGATTCTTGACATGAGCGTAGGCGGCAGCATCCGGCTATGTCAAGAATTTTTTACACGTTGTGTCCCTTTGCAGGTCGAGAACACACCTGCAGGTTCGGATGCCGCGATCCGACCTGCATTTGTGATCTCGGCCTGCATTTCGCAGGCCGAAGCGCGACGGATGCCGCACCGGATGCCGCAGGGGATGCTGGGACGGATGCCGCACCGGATGCCGGGCGGGGTCAGATGACCTCGGCGAACCGCCCGTCGAGGTTGCCGTACCGATGGGCGGTGATGGTGATGGACTGCTCGTGGACGAACGGCAGCAGCTCGATGCGGGCGGCGGCCGTCACCTCGCCGTCGTACACCGCGAGGTCGGGGTCTCCGCCCGTCGCGGCGGCGAGCGCCGCATGCGCCGCAGCGACCGCCGCTCGTCCGCCAACCAGGCGCACCCGGTTCCGCTCGACGGCCGTCGCAGCCTCGGCCGGACCGGTCTCGTCGCGGCGCAGCATCCGCAGAGTCCACTCCCCCTCGGTCTCGAGGAAGACGACGGCGTCGAGGTCGCCCAGCACGCGTCGTACCTCGGCGGGCAGTCCCGTCGGCGTGGAGAGCACGACCGGGGCGCCCGCGCGCACGGCCGCGATGACGACCCGGAGCAGGTCCTGCAGGGCGGCATCGTCGGTCGCACGGATCTCGACGGGCACCGGTCGGTAGCGGAACAGGTTGCGCTCGACGCCCAGCCGCGACACGTCGCGCACCCGCCCGAACTCGCGGTCCCACGCGAGCGCATCCGACAGCGCAGACCGGCGCAGCCACTCGAACGCCTCGTAGTCGAGCGCCGGCTGCGCCGCCTCGATGAGCGCGGTGATGCGCGAGTCGAGTCCGCGCAGGTGCAGCGTGCTCGACGCCGGACCCGCGGGCCGGGAACGCCACGACCCGAGGCCGATCAGGTAGTTGGGGCCGCCCGCTTTCGCCCCCGGTCCGACCGACGAGCGCTTCCAGCCGCCGAAGGGCTGGCGCTGCACGATCGCTCCGGTGATTCCGCGGTTGACGTAGAGGTTGCCCGCCTGGACCCGGTCCAGCCAGAGGGCGAGGTCGTCGGGGTCCTGGGTGTGGAGTCCGGCCGTGAGCCCGAAGGGCACCGCGTTCTGCAGCTCGATCGCCCGCTCGAGCGTCGGCGCGTGCATCACCCCGAGCACCGGGCCGAAGAACTCCTCGCGATGGAAGCGCGATCCCGGCTGCACTCCGACCCGGATGCCGGGGCGCCACAGCCGCCCGCTGCCGTCGTCGGCCGCGGCGAGCTCCGGCTCGATCAACCACCGCTCGTCGCCCTCGAGCTCGGTCAGCGCCCACGCGAGCTTGCCCTGCGGCTTCTCGATCACCGGCCCCACCTCGGCGAGCGCGTCGGTGGGCCAGCCCACGTGCAGCGAGCGCACGGCGTCGGCCAGCTGACGCGCGAAGCGCTGCGAACGCCCGACCGGCCCGACGAGGATCACGAGCGACGCGGCCGAGCACTTCTGTCCCGCATGACCGAAGGCGCTCTTGACGACGTCACCCACGGCCAGGTCGAGGTCGGCCGACGGGGTGACGATGATGGCGTTCTTGCCGCTGGTCTCGGCGAGAAGGGGCAGGTCGTGCCGCCAGGAGCGGAAGAGGGCCGCGGTGTCCCACGCCCCGGTGAGGATCACCCGATCGATGGACGGATGGGTGATCAGCGCGCGTCCGAGATCGCCCTCCTCGATGTCGACGAGCGCGAGCACCGCGCGCGGCACCCCGGCCTGCCACAGCGCCTCGGCCACGACCGCCGCGCATCGGCGCGCCTGCGGTGCGGGCTTGAACACGACGCCCGACCCGGCGGCGAGCGCGGCGAGCACCCCGCCCGCCGGGATCGCGAGGGGGAAGTTCCACGGAGGAGTCACCACGGTCACCTCGGCGGGCACGAACGCGGCGCCCGCGACGGCGTCGAGCTCGCGGGCCTTCGCCGCGTAGTAGCGGGCGAAGTCGACCGCCTCGCTGACCTCGACGTCTGCCTCGGCGAACACCTTGCCGGTCTCGGATGCGGCGACCTCGATCAGCTCGCCGCGACGCGCCTCGAGCGCGGCGGCCGCGCGCAGCAGCACGTCGGCGCGCTCGGCCGCGGGGCGTCCGCCCCATTCGGCGGCCGCTTCTCGGACGCCCGTCACCGTCTGCTCGAGCGTCGCCTCGTCGTCGATCAGAGCGGCGTCGAGTGTGGCGGCGCCGACCGTCGACTCGAGGATGCGCGCACGCACGACGCGCGCCCATTCGCGGTTGGCGGGCAGGGCAGGGTCGCTGTCCTCGGCGTTGAAGAACCCGGGGGCGCCGCTGCTGCCTTCGCCGGCTTCGCGGGCGGCGCCGGCCTCGCGGGCGGAGTAGACCGCGGTCTCGAGGAACGGCTCGCCGTCGCCCTCGCCCGAGCCCCGGGAGATGCCGAGCACGGCGCGGGTGAGATCGGCCTCGGGCATCGGCGCGACCGGCGCGGGGCGCAGCGATTCGTGCACCGGTGCCAGCCGGTCCTGCGTGCGGCGGGGGCCGACGTGCAGGGTCGGATCGGCCGAGCGCTCCAGCGCGCGCAGGAAGCGGTCGCGCTCGCGCGCGAACAGCGACTCGTCGTCGTCGAGTCGGAAGGCCGCGGAGAGGAAGTTCTCGCTCGAGGCGTTCTCCTCCAGCCGGCGCACGAGGTAGCTGATCGCCACGTCGAACTCGGCGGGCGCGACCACCGGCACGTACAGCAGCACGGCGCCGACCTCGCGCGAGACCGCCTGCACCTGTCCCTGCGCCATGCCGAGCAGCATCTCGAACTCGATCTGCGGTTGCCCCCCACCCTGGGTCCCTGAGCTCCCACCCTGGGTCCCTGAGCTCCCACCCTGGGTCCCTGAGCTCCCGCCCTGGGTCCCTGAGCTCCCACCCTGGGTCCCTGAGCTCGTCGAAGGGCGCACGCCGCGTTCGCCGGCCAGCAGCCAGGCGTAGGCGATGCCGAACAGGTTGTGCCCGGCGACACCGACCTTCACGGCGGCGGTGTGCTCGGGGCGCAGTGCCCAGTCGAGGCAGCGGAGGTAGTTGGCGTCGGTGTCGAGCTTGGTGTCGTACGGCGCCGGCGTCCATCCGTGCAGCGTCGCCTCGACGTGCTCCATGGCGAGGTTGGCCCCCTTGACCAGGCGGACTTTGATGGGCGCGCCCCCGTGAGCCACGCGGTCCTGCGCCCACGCCGTCAGTTCCTGCAGTGCCGGCAGGGCGTCGGGCAGGTACGCCTGCAGCACGATTCCCGCCTCGAGGCCGCTCAGGCGGGGATCCTCCAGGATGCGCGTGAACACCGCGATGGTGAGGTCGAGATCGCGGTACTCCTCCATGTCGAGATTGATGAACGTCGAGGCTCCTGAGCCTGTCACCCCCTGGGTCCCTGAGCCTGTCGTCCCCTGGGTCCCTGAGCTTGTCGAAGGGCCCGCCGCGGTGAGGTAGAGCGGCATCAGTCGCTCGACCACGCGTTCGACCACCTCGTCGAACGCCCACATCGAGATGTGGCTGATGACGGCCGAGACCTTCACCGAGACGTAGTCGACGTCGGGCCGCCGGATCAGGTCGTGGATGCCGTCGAGCCGGCGCTTCGCCTCGGCTTCGCCGAGCACGGCCTCGCCGAGCAGGTTGAGGTTGACCCTGGCCGGTGCCGCCCCTTCCGCCGCGGGTCGGCGGATCCGCTCCAGCGCGGGACCGAGCTTTGCGGGCCGCGCGTCGACGACGAGGTGGCCGACCATCTCGCGCAGGACGCGCCGCGCGATCGGCACGACCGGAGCCGGAGCGACCTGGGCGACACCGCCTCCGACGCGCACGGCCGAGCGCAGGTACCAGGGCAGGAACTCCGGCACGATCGGAGCGATGCGGTGCAGCTGCGATGCCGCCGCCGTCAGGCTCTCGGGGCGCATCACCCCGTCGACGAACCCGAGTGTGAAGGGCAGCCCGTCGGGATCCTGCAGCACGCCGGCGAGCCGTTCGGCGGCGGGGTCGACCTCGGCCGCCGCGGCCTCGATCACCCAGCGACGGGCGAGCTCGACCGCGCGATCGGCGAGCGGAGCGGATGCCGCGGCATCCGGCGACGATGACGACTCTGCCATGGTCTCCACCCTAAGTCGCGATGCCCACCGAGCAGCGGATGCCGCCCCGGTCAGCCCCCTCGCCCCCGGCCTCGCCCCCTGCCCACGCCCCCGGCCTCGCCCCCGGCCTCGCCCCCTGCCCACGCCCCCTGCCCACGCCCCTGCCCACGCCCCTGCCCACGCCCCCCAACCCGCCCCCCGCCCCCGCCCCGGCTGTACGCCGGAAAGGAGAAATGCGCTTGGGAAGGAGGGATCTGCGAGATCTCTCCTTCCCAAGCGCATTTCTCCTTCGGGGGCGCACAGCCTCACAGCGCCGCGATGATGTCCTCCACCCTCTGCTTCGCGTCGCCGAACAGCATCGACGCGTTGTCGCGGAAGAACAGCGGGTTCTGCACCCCCGCGTAGCCGGATGCCATGGAGCGCTTGAACACGATCACGCTCTCGGCCTCCCACACCCGCAGCACCGGCATCCCGGCGATGGGGCTGCCCGGGTCTTCGGCAGCCGCGGGGTTGACGGTGTCGTTCGCGCCGATGACGAGCACGACCGAGGTCGACGCCAGGTCGTCGTTGATCTCGTCCATGCTGAGCACGATGTCGTACGGCACCTTCGCCTCGGCCAGCAGCACGTTCATGTGCCCGGGCAGGCGCCCCGCGACGGGATGGATGCCGAAGCGCACATCGACCCCGCGATCGACGAGCCTGCGCACGAGGTCGGCCACCGGATACTGCGCCTGCGCGACGGCCATCCCGTAGCCCGGCGTGATGACGACGGTCTCGGCCGACGTCAGCAGCTCCGCCGCACCCTCGGCCGTGATCTCGCGGTGCTCGCCGACCGCGGCATCCGACGACGTGGGTGCGGCGATGCCGAACCCGCCCGCGATCACCGACAGGAACGAACGGTTCATCGCCTTGCACATGACGTAGGAGAGATAGGCACCCGACGATCCGACGAGCGCGCCCGTGACGATGAGCAGGTCGTTGTTCAGCAGGAAACCCGCGGCGGCCGCCGCCCATCCCGAGTAGCTGTTGAGCATCGAGACCACGACGGGCATGTCGCCGCCGCCGATCGAGGCGACCAGGTGCCAGCCGAGTGCGAATGCCAGCAGGGTCACCGCGATGAGGAGCCAGAGCTGCTGGTCGTTCACGAACCAGACGGTCAGCGCCACGAAGGCGACCAGCGCACCGATGTTCAGCGCGTTCTTGCCCGGGAGCATGAGCGGTTTCGACGGCATCCGCGCCGACAGCTTCAGGAACGCGACGATCGACCCCGTGAAGGTGACGCCACCGATGAAGACGCCGATGAACACCTCGGCGTTGTGGATGCCGGCGAGCGCGGGCGAGATCTCGGGGTGCGCGAGGTAGCCGTTCCAGCCGACCAGCACGGCGGCGAGGCCGACGAAGCTGTGGAGCAGCGCGATGAGCTCCGGCATCCCGGTCATCTCCACCACCCGGGCCCGCCACAGTCCGACGGCCGCACCGACGACGAGAGCGGCGACGAGGAGTCCGAGGCCGACGAACGCGCCGGTGGTCCAGGCGTCCGCCACCGTGAGCGCCGCGGTGGCGAGCAAGGCGATCGTCATGCCCGAGATGCCGTAGACCACCCCGGCGCGGGCCGACTCGTGCCGGCTGAGACCCGCGAGGCTCAGGATGAACAGCAGAGCGGCGACGATGTACGCCGCGCCGGCGAGGGCGTCGACGGTCACTTGCGGCCGCCCTTCGCCGAGGTGCCGAGCGTGAACATGGCGAGCATGCGGCGGGTCACCGCGAACCCTCCGAAGATGTTGATGGATGCCAGCAGCACGGCGATCGCTGCCAGGATCTGCACGACGGGCATGGGCGAGGTCACCTGCAGCATCGCGCCGACCACGATGACACCCGAGATCGCGTTCGTCACCGACATCAGCGGCGTGTGCAGGGCGTGGTGCACCTTGCCGATCACGTAGAAGCCGATCACGACCGACAGCACGAGCACGGTGAAGTGCTGCGGCAGGGGCGCCGGTGCGAAGGCGTTGACGGCGAAGAGTGCGGCGATGCCGAGCACGATCAGGGTGATGCGGCGCGCGGTCGACATGCCCTTCGCCGTCGACGGCTCGACGGGAGACGCCGTCGGCGCGGCTGCGGCTACGGGGGCGGCGGCGACCTGCACGGCCGGCGGGGGCCAGGTGACCTCGCCGTCGCGGACGACGGTGACCGATCGCTGCACGACGTCGTCGAAGTCGATGACCAGCTCGCCGTCCTTCGCGGGGGTCAGCAGCGCGATCAGGTTCGCGAGGTTCGTGCCGTAGAGCTGCGACGCCTGCGTCGACAGACGCGAGGCCAGGTCGGTGTAGCCGAGGATGATCACGCCGTTGTCGGTGACGACGCGCTCGCCCGCGACCGACCCCTCGACGTTGCCGCCCTGCCCGGCTGCCATGTCGACGACGACGCTCCCGGGCTTCATGAGGGCGAGGTCTGTGGCGGTGATCAGGCGCGGTGCGGCGCGCCCCGGGATCAGCGCGGTGGTGATGATGATGTCGACGTCGGCCGCCTGCTCGGTGTAGATCTCGGCCGCGCGGCGGTTGTAGTCGTCGCTCGTCGCCTTGGCATAGCCGTCGGTGGATGCCGCGACGGCGACGTCGACGGCGAGATAGGTGCCGCCGATCGACGACACCTGATCGGCGACCTCGGGTCGCGGGTCGGTCGCGCGGACGATCGCACCGAGGCTCGACGCCGCGCCGATCGCGGCGAGGCCGGCGACACCGGCTCCTGCCACGAGCACCTTCGCCGGCGGCACCTTGCCCGCAGCGGTCACCTGACCGGTGAAGAACCGTCCGAACTCGTGCGCCGCCTCGACGACGGCGCGGTAGCCGGCGATGTTCGCCATCGAGCTGAGCACGTCCATCGACTGCGCACGCGAGATGCGCGGAACGGCGTCGAGTGCCAGGGCGGTGATCCCGCGCTGTGCGAGCGCCTCGACGAGGTCGGGGCGCAGCGCGGGCGACAGCAGCGCGATCAGCGTGGCCCCGTCGGAGAGCAGAGCGATCTCGGCGGCACCGGGGGCGGTGATCGCGAGCACGACCTCACTTCCCCACGCATCCGCTCGCTCGACGAGCGCGGCGCCGGCCGCCTCGTACTCGACGTCGGGATACGAGGCGGATGCCCCCGCTCCGCGCTCCACGATGATGCTGTGCCCCAGCTTCCGCAGCGACGCGACCGTCGCCGGGGTGGCCGAGACGCGTGCTTCGCCCGCAGGCTCGCGCACGATGCCGATGACTGCCACGTCCGATCCTCCTCCGCCCGTCTGCGATGACGGGCTCCGCTCGGGCCGATGCGCCGAGGTTTCGATCAGAGTACTGATCCGGATGCCGCACGAGGCTGGTGTTTCCGGCCCGGGTCGACGAAAGTTCGGCCGTTCTTACCGAATACGTATGCAACCCGCTGCGCCCTTGCCTCCGCACCGCGGTCTATAGGCTGTTGCCGTGACGACCACTCCGCCGCAACAGGGCTCGACGGACGATCGCGCTGTCGCCGCCGCGAACGCCGGGGCGCGAGCGAAGATCCTCGCGTGGTCTCGACGCACGATCGACCTGGTCCCGACCTCCTGGCTGATCACCGGCGCGGGTGCCGTGCTCCTCGCCGCCACGGCGATCTTCGGCGGGCTCGAGGCGGCAGCCGTCGATCCGATCCCGACGATCGCCGTCGGGGAGGTGCACCGTGGGTCCGACATGGAGATGACGGTCACCGACGTCGAGCTGCAGGATGAGCCTGGCAACGCTCAGGTGTTCCCCGACGGGGAGAAGGGCGAGCGCGTGCTCGTGGTCACGGTCGACGTGATCAACACCTTCGACCGACCGCGCGGCTCGACCAGTGGAAGCCCGCTCTCACCCGTGGTCGACGGCATTCGCATCGACGGCCTCGAGGAGAAGGGCACGGTCTCGCGCGCCGACGACGGTCTGGGGTCGCCGATGCTGCAACCCGATGTGCCCACCCGCCTGCTGCTGGCATGGATCGTCGGTCCCGAGGACTTCCGCGCCGGCCAGGAGGTCTCCCTGACACTTCCCGACTCCGACCACTACGTCGGTCAGAGCGTGGTCCGCGGAGACTACTGGGAGAACGTGCGCGTCGGAGCCACCCTCACCGCCACGGTCGAGGACACGGCGCCATGAGGAAGCACATCATCGTCTGGCTCGCGACGGCCGCGCTGCTCGCCTGCGCGTGGGGAGTCTCGAAGGTCACTCTGCCCGACGACGCGGCGGTCGCGCCGTTCCCCACCACCGCGACGATCGGCGAGCGGGCCTCGACGCGCAACCTGTCGGTGACCGTGACGGATCTGCACCGGGCGACGCGGGTGACCGACGCCGAGGGGTGGTCGGCCGAGGGGAACTGGCTCGTCGTCGACCTCGAGGCGGCGAGCGAGGCGACCCAGAACGGCAGCATCCTGTCCCTCGCCGAACTGACCATCGGCGAGCGCACCTTCACGGCCACGGACCGCGGCACCACGTTCCTCCGACAGCGACTGGTGACCGGCGTGCCGCGGTCGGGGAGTCTCGCGTTCGAGCTGCCCGACGATGCGACGGGCGGCCGCGCGACGCTCCGTCTCGGCGTCCCGACCGGGGGCGGCGAGGTGCTGCTCGACGGAGTGATCGACCTGCTGCTCGACCTGTCCGCCGTTCCCCACGAGGTCGAGGTGCCCCTCGACGAGAACGGATGGGCCGACCGGTGACGATCACTCCCCCGCCCGTCCCCACCCCGCCGCGCGCACCGGATCCCGTCGCCGCGGCGCCGTCCTGGTGGCGCCGCAATCTCGTGGCGCTCATCGCGCTCGCGTTGCTGATCCCCGCGACGGCGCTCGCGATCGGATGGCAGGAGTGGCGTCAGTACTTCGACTTCGACGCACGGCCGGTCACGCCCGTCGCCGTCGATGACGGCGAGACGGCCGAGCTCGCCGGGGCGAGCTGGGGCCCGGTGCGAGGTGGGGAGATCGCCGATCTGGCGGGTCTCGACGTTCCCGCCGACACACGGCTCATCGCGGTCGGCGTTCCGGTCGACGTGGGGGCCGACGGTCTGAGCTGCGACACCCCGCGGCTCGTCGAGCAGCGGACCGGACGGGAATGGCTCCCCGTGCGCTCCGAGATCGGCCTGCTCTCCGACTCCGCCGAACCGGAGCGCTGCACCACCGATCAGACGGGATCGTACGAGCTCATCGTGCCGTTCGTCATTCCCGACGACGTCGAGGGTCCGTTCTGGGTCGACGTCTGGCCTCAGAGCGCCGGCGGCTCCTTCCTGAGATTCTCGTTCGAGCCCTGACCGCCGACCGTGTCGCGCTCCGGAGGCGTGACCATCGCCGCGGCGACCGCGTCGACCGACGAGGGCAGCAGGCCCGCGGCATCCGCGACGGCCCTCATCTCCGCCTCGGCCGGCGAGACGACCGACGGATCGGATCTCTCCTGCTGCTTCCGCCGGAGTCGGCCGAGCGTCGCATCGTAGGCTCCGCTGATCACCGCGATGCGCAGCGGCTCGATGATCAGCAGCGGAACG
The DNA here is from genome assembly GCF_047246685.1 of Microbacterium martis. NCBI lineage: Bacteria > Bacillati > Actinomycetota > Actinomycetes > Micrococcales > Microbacteriaceae > Microbacterium > Microbacterium martis. The sequence goes on from NZ_JBFOKT010000002.1 coordinate 170,433, forward strand.
AGTGACACGAGCGGTGTCGCGATGGCCCAGAAGACGTATTCGTGAGGACCGACGAGCCGCGTGATGCCGAACGCCAGAGACGATTCGAGCGCCTTCACCACGACGAACAGCAGGGCGTACGACGCGACGAGAATCGGTCCCGCTCGCCACATCAGCAGCAGCGCGCGCCCGATCGGCCGGAATCGCGCACCGAGCTCCTCGCCCAGATCCTTCAGCCGGCGCACGACGGGATTCGGAATCGCCGCGGCGTGCTGCCGGAATCGCGAGATCAGCTGACTCTCGACCCGCAGCTTCTCCGCGACGATGGCCTGCCCGAAGATGACTCCGGCGATCGTGAGCCACGCCAGCGGCGTGAGGATCACCGGGCCGGCCTCGGTGAGCACCCAGCCGATCACCTGCCAGAGCCAGCGCAACGGCGCCACGGCGTCGAGCACCTGCTCACGCACCGTCTCGAGGAACGCCATCGCGGCTCGCCCGTCGACCCAGGCCTTGATCCGGTCGAACACGTCGCCGAGCACCATCACCGAGAAGAAGACCCAGACGACCTCGAGGTACACGGCGATGGGCGACACCCCTTTCGGCAGCCTCGCCGACCACTTCGACCATGCCCATCGTCCCGCGAACGCGAGCACGATGATCGCCACGGTCCAGACGCTGAGCGGCAGGTTCAGCACCGTGTCCGCGGAATCCGGCGACGGCCCGCCGTTCACCCTCGTGGTCCAGATGATGCCGGTGCGCACCTCGAGGGCGCGGGCGGAATAGGCGTTCACGTCGTCGCGCAGCAGCCCCTGCGCCCAGTAGACGGCGAAGAACGGCAGGATGCCGGCGAGCAGGGCCGAGAGGAAGGTGCGGCGCCGCTCGGCGGGCGACTCCGGGAGCGGTGCGACCTCCTGCAGGTTGCGCAATCCGTCGCGCAGGACGAGGAACATCGCCACCAGGCTGATGAGCCGGGCCAGGATGCCGATGGGCAGCACGAGGAACCCGACGGTCGCGGAGTACGCCCCGATGAAGCCGGCGAGCTCGGTGACGATGTAGTGCACGAGGACGCCGGCGAGGTACCACGCCATCATCGCCGGCCAGTGCCGCCACAGCACTCGACCGGCTGTCGTCACTATCGTCAGCACGGCCCTAAACTACCCGGCGCGCGGCCCGGGCGCTGCGCCGATCAGCTCCAGACGCTCGGCGCGGTCGCACGGACGGGCGGAAGAGCGGATGCCGCGGCCCAGTCGTGCACCCAGGCGTCGATCTCCGGCACGCCGTCGGGCTTGCCCACCGCGGCGAACAGCTCCTCGTTGCTGACCGTGCCGCCCGTGCGGCGCAGCATCCGCGCCCGCACGATCGCGCGGGCGTAGACCTCTCCGTCGACCACGGCGCGGTGCTCCATGAAGAGGGCCTTGTCGTCGTGCCCGATGAACCGCGACTGCACCTCGAAGCGCTGCCAGAGCTCGAGCGACCTGCGGAACGTGATGGTCTCGCTCGAGACGACCGCGTACCAGCCGCGCTCCTTCATCGCGCCGAACAGTCCGGTGCGGATCAGCAGATCCCAGCGGCCGAGGTCGAAGAGCGACAGGTAGCGGCCGTTGTTCATGTGCCGGAGGATGTCGATGTCGGTCGGCAGTGTCGTCAGGCGGATGCTGCCCACCGCGGTCGGGTCGAGCGACCCGTCGCGCCGCGCGCGGCGACGGGCTCGGAGGATCACCAGAAGGGTGCGCCAGATCACATTCACGAGGATCGATCGTAGCCATCGGCGCACGATTCGCGCACATCGTTGTGCGAATCCTCCATCGGCGATCCGAGCGTGCCGCGCGGCATCCGTTCGATTTCCCTGATCCCGGATGCCGCGCGTAGAGTCGCCAGCATGAGCGCCGAAGCCCAGCCCGAGATCATCGTCCGTCCGGTCCGTGATGTGGATGCGGAAGCCCTCGGTCGCGTGCACGCCCAGTGCTGGCATGAGACCTACGACCACCTGATCAGCAAGGCGGCGCTCGAGAAGGTGTCGCCTCGTCGCATGGCCGAGCTGTGGACGCACTGGGCCGCGCAGGGGCCCGAGTTCAAGATGAGCGCGGCGCTGGTCGACCGCGAGATCGTGGGCTTCGTCGGCTCGGGGCCTGCCCGCGACAAAGACGCTCCGGCCTTCCGCGAGCTGTACTTCATCTACCTGCTCGACGCGTTCCACGGCACCGGCATCGGGCAGAGGCTGTTCGACGCGGCGGTCGAGACCGACGAGCCGCTGTACCTCTGGGTCGCCGAGGACAACCCGCGCGCACACCGGTTCTACACCCGCAACGGCTTCCGGCTCGACGGCGCGACCCACACCGAGCCGTTCCTCGGCGAGACGCTCACAGAGGTCCGCTTCGTCCGTCCCTGAGCCCGGCCGTCGGGGCGTCAGAGACGCTCGAGGATCGTGACGTTGGCGACTCCGCCGCCCTCGCACATCGTCTGCAGTCCGTAGCGCCCACCCGTGCGCTCCAGCTCGCCCAGCAGGTCGGTCATGAGTCGCGTTCCCGTGGCCCCGATGGGATGCCCGAGCGCGATGGCTCCGCCGTTGACGTTGATCTTCTCGTGCGGCGCCCCGATCTCACGCATCCAGGCGAGCACCACCGAGGCGAACGCCTCGTTGATCTCGAACAGGTCGATGTCGTCGACCGTGAGTCGCGTGCGCTCGAGCGCGTGACGGGTCGCCGGGATCGGGGCCGAGAGCATGAGCTCGGGGTCGTCGCCGCGGACGGACAGATGGTGGATGCGTGCCCGCGGCGTCAGCGCGTGGTCGTGCACGGCCTGCTCGCCGGCGACCAGCACCGCGCTCGACGCGTCGCTGATCTGCGACGACACCGCGGCGGTGATGCGCCCTCCCTCGCGCAGCGGGGCGAGTACGGCCATGCGCTCGACGGTCGTGTCACGGCGCACCCCCTCGTCATGGTCGAGCCCGGCGAGCGGGGCGATGCCGCCGGAGAAGAGCCCGTGGTCCTGGGCGGCCGCCGCGCGGCGGTGGCTCTCCAGGGCGAACGCCTCCATCTCCTCCCGGGTGATGTCCCACCTCTCGGCGATCAGCTCGGCTCCGGCGAACTGCGAGATCTCCCGGTCTCCGTAGCGGGCGCGCCAGCCCGGTGACTCGGCGAGCGGCGTGGTGAACCCGAACGCCTCGCCGACCGCGGCCGACGACGACAGCGGGATGCGCGACATGCTCTGCACGCCGCCGGCGATCACCAGGTCGGCCGTGCCGCTCATCACCGCCTGCGCCGCGAAGTGCACCGCCTGCTGACTCGACCCGCACTGGCGGTCGATCGTCACACCCGGCACGTGCTCGGGAAAGCCCGCGACGAGCACGGCCGTGCGGGCCACGTTCCCGGCCTGACCGCCGATGGCGTCGATGGTGCCGAGGATGACGTCGTCGACGGCGGACGGGTCGATCCCGGCCCGGTCGACGAGCGACCGCAGACTGTGGGCGGCGAGATCGGCCGGGTGGATGCTCGACAGCGAACCCCCGCGGCGCCCGACCGGCGAGCGGACCGCGTCGACGATGTAGGCCTCGGCCATGCTGCTCCCTCTCCCTTCGGGCGGCTGACGCCGGTCAGCGGCCGGACACCGTGCCGAAAAGCTTCGCGATCGGCGCGAGCACGAGCGGGCGGGCGGCCGCCCATCCGATCGCGAGGACGACGAGCGACGCGATGAACACCCAGAAGCCGGTCCAGGTGGCGGCATCCTGTGCGGCGTACATGTGATTGAGGTTGCGGAGGAAGCCGGTCAGCATGACGAGCGCGACGTGGGCGATGATGAACGCGACGAAGTACAGCATGATCGGGAAGTGCAGGGCGCGCGCCCACTCGACCGGGTAGGCCTTCGACAGCCTCTCGGCCCTCTTGGGCCACAGCCCCGACATGCGGAACCCGGTGATCGCGGCCAGCGGCGCCGCGACGAAGACGGTGACGAAGTAGGCGAGCTGCTGCAGGCTGTTGTAGTTGTTCCAGCCGTTCTCGTGCGGCCAGTCGAACGACACGTACTGCAGCGCCGCCGAGAGCGCGTTGGGGAACACCTCCCAGCTGGTGGGGACGATGCGCACCCAGTGCCCGGTGACGAAGAGCAGCACCACGAAGATCACTCCGTTGACGAGCCACAGGATATCGAGCGCCTGATGGAACCACAGCGTCAGACTGATCTTGCCCTTGGGCTTGTTCCGTGGGGTCCAGAAGACCGTCGGGCGCTTCTCGGTGCGCACACGCAGGCCCGAGCGGATGATGAGCACGATCAGGAACATGTTGAAGAAGTGCGCCCAGTTGACCCACGGGGCGAAGCCGGGCTCCACGGGGATCGGCGGCTCGTATTCGCCCGGGAACGCGGCGAGGAAGTCCTGCATGACGGGGAGGCTGAGCAGCGCCCGCACGAAGGCGATCGCCGCGCCGGCGAGCACACCGAGGGCGGCCGCTCCGAAGAGCCCGGCGATGGCCTGCGGCCAGGTCGGCAGACGACGGGCGGATGCCGCGGTCGCGGGCAGATGCCGCGGGGCGCGGCCGTTCCACACGGTCCGCGTCCACGGCAGCGGAGTCGAGACGTCGGGCCGAACGGCGACCGCCGAGCCCGGCTGCGGGTTGCGGATGTCGGGCGACACGACGGATGTCGGGTCGGACGCGGCGTATGCCCCGGCATCCGGAACATCATCCTGCATCTGTGACGGCGAAGCCTCGGCTCCCGCGCCGACGGCCTCCGGAGTCGAAGCCGCGGACGCGAGTCCGACCGGAGGCACCGTTCCCGCCGGCGGCCACGGCTCACCGCCGGGAACGCGCGGCAGCCCGCGGCGGACGCTTCGTGCGGTCGACTCCGCGATACGGATGTCGGGCGAAGCGACGGATGTCGGACCGGATGCCGCGAATGCTCCGACATCCGGAACACGGCCCTGCATCTGTGAAGGCCCGACGGCGGCATCCGCCACGGCCGACCCGGCGTCCGGCACCGACCCGGCGGCAAGCACCGACCCGTCGTCCGGCGCCGACTCCGCCGGCGGCCACGGCTCACCGCCGGGAACGCGCGGCAGCCCGCGGCGGACGCTTCGCGCGGTCGCCTCCGCGTTACGGATGTCGGGCGAAGCGACGGATGTCGGACCGGATGCCGCGAATGCTCCGACATCCGGGACAGGGTCCTGCATCTGTGACCGCCCAGCCGGAGCACCCGGCCCAGCCGGAGCACCCGGCCCAGCCGGAGCACCCGGCCCGACCGCAGCACCCGGCCCGACCCCAGCACCCGGCCCGGCCGCAGCACCCGGCCCGACCCCAGCACCCACCCCGGCCGCAGCATCCGGCCCGGCCCCGCCGGGCGCGGCCTCCGCCGGTGGCCAGGGCTCGCCTCCCGGCACACGCGGCAGCCCGCGCCGCAGCATCCGCGTGGCCATGGCTACTTCTTCCGCGCCTCGAGGGCGGCGATGACCTGCGGTACCACGGTGAAGAGGTCGCCCACGATGCCGAAGTCGGCCACGTCGAAGATGGGGGCGTCGGCATCCTTGTTGATGGCGACGATGTTCTTCGCGGTCTGCATGCCGGCGCGGTGCTGGATCGCGCCGGATATGCCGAGAGCGACATACAGCTGCGGCGACACCGAGACGCCGGTCTGCCCGACCTGGTGCGATTGGGGGATGTATCCGGCATCCACAGCCGCCCGTGATGCCCCCACCGCGGCGCCGAGCGCGTCGGCGAGCTCCTCCACGAGCACGAACTTCTCCTTCGAAGCGAGGCCGCGTCCGCCCGAGACGACCCGGGTCGCGCCGCGCAGTTCCGGACGCGAGGAGGCCACCTCGATGGTCTCGACCGGCCCGGCCGTCGCCGCCGCTGCACCGGATGCCGTCACCGACAGCGCCTCGACCGTCGGCGAGGCGACGGCTTCGGCCCGGGCGTCGACGGCACCCTGCCGGAGGGTGATCACGGGAGCGCCGTACGTGGATGCCGCATCGACGAGGTACGAGCCGCCGTAGACCGAGTGGTGGGCGACGATCCCCTCGTCGTCGCGCGAGACGCCCACTGCGTCGACGCACAGTGCGCTCTTGGTGCGCACCGCGAATCGTCCGGCGACGTCGCGACCGGCGATCGAGTTCGAGATCAGCACGGCATCCGGCTGCACCTTCTCGAACGCCGCCTGGAGGGCGTCGACGATCGGCACGGTGAGCACGGTGTCGTCGCCGGCGGCGGTCAGAACGACGGCGGCACCGGCCGCGGTCACGGCGGCCGCGGCATCCGCAGCGCCTCCGACGATCAGGGCGACGGGCGAGCCGACGGTCGACGCGGCGCCGAGGAGTCCGGCGGTGCTGGCAGCCGGGGCGCCCGACGGGTCGACGTCGACCAGTACGAGCACGGCGTTGTCGGGATAGGTCATCTCACACCAGCCTGTTCTGAACGAGGTACTCGACGAGCTTCTCGGCGGCATCGCCCTCGTCGACGATCTTCACTCCCGCCGCCCGCGGAGGCTTCTCCGAGATCGCCGTCATGATCGTGCGCGGCGCCGCCGCCGGGTCGGCCGACACATCGAGGTCGGCGAGCGAGAGCACCTCGAGCGGCTTCTTCTTCGCCGCCATGATGCCCTTGAAGTTGGGGAACCGCGCATCGGGCAGCGCCTCGGTGATCGAGATCACCGCGGGCAGCGCCGCCGACACCTGCTGGGCACCGGCATCCGCCGCCCGGGTTCCGGAGACCGTGTCGTCGGTGATCTCGACCGCCGAGAGGGCCGTCGCCTGTGCCCAGCCGAGATGCTCGGCGAGCATCGCCGGCATCACGCCTGCCGACCCGTCCGTGGAGAGGTTGCCGGTGATGACCAGATCGGCGCCGCCGCGACGGATCGCGGCCGCCAGCACCTCGGCGGTCAGCCCGAGGTCGGCTCCGGACAGCTGCTCGTCGGCGATGTGCACCGCCGACGTGGCGCCGATCGCGAGCGCACGCCGCACCGAGGCGGTCGACCCCTCCGGTGCCATCGAGACGGCGACCACTTCGGTGCCGTCGTTGTCGTCGGCGTGGCGGAGGGCGACCTCGAGAGCGCGCTCGGTGATCTCGTCGAGCACGACGTCGCCGGCCGACCGCTCGGCGAGGCCGGTCTCGAGATTCAGCCGACGGTCGCCGTAGGTGTCCGGCACCTCTTTGACCAGGACGAAGATCTTCATCGAATGCTCCTCACGACTGCCTCGATTCTAGCGGGGTGGAACTGAGTCCCATCCGGAAAGCGACCGAGACCCAGCGGTCCACCGATCAGCCGATGCCCTACCGTAGAGACGTGGTCCGATCCCGCCCCCTGCCCGTCGATCCGCTCGCCGAAGCGAAGCGGCAGTGGCTCGCCCATGGATGGACGGATGCCGCAGACGGCATGACCGTGGTGACCTCGGTCATGCGGGCTCAGCAGCTGCTGCTCGCGCGGGTCGACGCCACCCTGAAGCCGTTCGCGCTCACCTTCGCCCGCTACGAGATGCTGCGCCTGCTGGCGTTCAGCCGAGCGGGCCGCCTGCCCCTGTCGAGCGTCGTCGCCCGTCTGCAGGTGCACGCCACGACCGTGACCAGCACCGCCGAGCGTCTGGTGCGCGACGGGCTCATCGTGCGAGAACCGCACCCCCACGACGGACGCGCCGCGCTCCTCGCGCTCACGCCGACCGGTCGCGATCTCGTCGAGAAGGCGACCGCCGCGCTCAACGACGAGGTCTTCACCGATCCGGGAATGAGCCGAGACGACGCCACCGAGCTCGTCGCGATCGTCGCCCGCATGCGCAAGGCCGCCGGCGACTTCGCCGACCCGCGCCCTCAACCCGACGCGCTCTGACATGGCCCGCTTCGTGCTCGAACGGGTGATCGCCGCTCCCCCTTCGGAGATCGAGTACCTCGGGAGTACCCTGTCGGCATGAGCGAACTGCGCCTGCACACCACTCTCATCGGCCGCGGTCCGGCCGCCGCGATCGTGCTCACCGACGAGCAGGTCGCCGCCTTCGGCGCGGGCAAGACCTTCCCCGTGGCCGTCACGATCGGCGATCGCACCGCGCGACTGCGGCTCGCGCGCATGGGCGGCGAGAACCTCATCGGATTCAACAAGGCCGTGCGGGCCGACCTCGGCGTCGAGATCGACCAAGAGGTCGACGCCGTCATCCGTGTGGATGCCGCGGAGCGCACGGTCGACGTGCCGCCGCCGCTCGCAGCCGCACTGGACGCCGATCCTGCGCTGCGCGCCGCCTTCGACGCGCTGTCGTACTCGGTGCGCAAGGAGCACGCCCGCCAGGTGGCCGACGCGAAGCAGGACGCCACGCGCGACCGGCGGATCGCCAAGATCGTCGATTCGCTGCGCTCCTGAGCCGCCGGCGTTCGAGCTCACGACTCAGCGGTTCCGGAAGTCGGGCGAACGCTTCTCCCGGAAGGCCGCCATGCCCTCCTTCTGGTCCGCCGTGTCGAACAGGGCCGCGAACGCCCGCTTCTCGTGGGCGAGGCCGTCGGCAAGGGATGTCTCCATCGCGGCATCCAGCGCGGCCTTCGCCGCGTAGAGCGACGGAAGCGACTTCGAGGCGATGGTCTCGGCGAGCGCCGATGCCTCGTCGAGGAGATCGGATGCCGGAACCACGCGCGACACGAGCCCCGCCCGCTCCGCCTCCTCGGCGCCCATGAATCGGCCGGAGAGCACGAGCTCGGCGGCCTTGTAGTAGCCCACCGCACGGATGAGCCGCTGCGTGCCGCCCATCCCGGGGATGACGCCGAGGTTGATCTCGGGCTGCCCGAATTTCGCGGTGTCGGCGGCGAGGATGATGTCGCACATCATGGCGAGCTCGCATCCGCCGCCGAGCGCGAAGCCCGACACCGCCGCGATCACCGGCGTCTTCACCGCGGCGAACTCGTGCCAGATGCCGAAGTGGTCGGTGTCGAGCATCTCGTCACCCGACATGCCCTCCATCTCCTTGATGTCGGCTCCGGCGGCGAACGCCTTCTCGGAGCCGGTGACAACGATCGCGCCCACGCCGTCGTCGAGATCGAACGTCTGAGCGGCGGCCGTGATGTCCTCCGCGAGCTGGGAGTTCAGGGCGTTCAGCGCCTGCGGCCGGTCCAGGGTGATCCACCCGACCCGTCCGCGCTGCTCGACCAGGATCGTCTCGTACTCGGTCATGCTGCTCTCCCGTGGTTGTTCTTTCAGTATCTCGCCGAGCTGGTCTCGCCCCTTGCCCCGTCATGGCAGTTCTGCAGGTCGAGATCACGGTTGCAGGGTCGGATGCCGGAACTCGACCTGCAGATGTCATTCTGACCTGCAGACGGACGACTCGAGTCAGGTCCCGTCGCGGATGTCGGTGATGATGCCCGAGAAGTCGCGCGCGGCGCCGTCGCCGGCGGCGAAAGCCGAGTACAGCTGCTGCGCCAGGCGGCCCATGCGGGCATCGGTCGACGTCTGCTCGATCGCCTGCAGCGCGAGTCCGAGGTCCTTCGCCATCAGCGCGCCCGCGAACCCCGGCCGGTAGTCGCGGTTCGCGGGACTCGTGGGCACCGGTCCCGGCACGGGGCAGTTCGTCGTGAGGGCCCAGCACTGCCCCGACGCCTGCGACACCACGTCGAACAGCGCCTGATGCTCGAGCCCGAGCCGCTCGCCGAGCACGAACGCCTCGGCCACGGCGATCTGCGACACGGCCAGCACCATGTTGTTGCAGACCTTCGCGGCCTGCCCGAGCCCCGGCCCTCCGCAGTGCACGATGCGCTTCCCCATGACCTCGAGCAGCGGCAGCGCGGCGGCGTAGTCCTCGTCGGACCCCCCGACCATGAACGCGAGAGTGCCGTTCTCGGCGCCGACGACGCCGCCCGAGACGGGGGCATCGATGTTCCGGTGTCCCGCGGCGAGCGCGAGCGCGTGCGCGGCTCGCGCCTCGTCGACCGCGATCGTCGACGACTCGATGAACAGGGTGCCGGGCCGCGCGGCATCCAGCAGCTCGTTCCGATACGCGTCGATCACGTGCCGTCCGGCGGGGAACATCGTGATGACGACGTCGGCGTCGGCGACGGCACCCGCTCCGCTCTCCGCGATGGGGATGCCGTCGCCGCGCGCCGTCTCGATCGCCGCCGGCACGACGTCGAAACCGCGCACCTCGTGCCCCGCGCGCACGAGGTTCCGCGCCATCGGCAGCCCCATGTGCCCGAGGCCGAGGAACGCCACACGGGTCATGACGCGCTCCGCATCTGCGTCGACCCGGCCGGCCGCAGCATCTCGCGTCCGACGATCAGGCGCATGATCTCGTTCGTGCCCTCGAGGATCTGGTGCGCGCGGAGGTCGCGGACGACCCGCTCGATGCCGTAGTCCTGCAGGTATCCGTAGCCGCCGTGCAGCTGCAGTGCGCGGTTCGCCACATCGAAGCCGGCATCCGTCGCGAAGCGTTTGGCCATCGCGCACCGCATCGTGGCATCCGGCGCGTGCTCGTCGACGGCCTGAGCGCCGTCGCGCACCATGAGCCGCGCGGCCTGCAGATCGGTGCGCATGTCGGCGATCGCGAACAGGATCGACTGCTTCTCGGCCAGCGGCTCGCCGAACGCGGCTCGTTCGTGCACGTACTGCACCGCTCGATCGAGCGCCCACTGCGCGCCGCCCAGCGAGCACGCGGCGATGTTGAGCCGGCCGCCGTTGAGGGCCGACATCGCGATCGCGAAGCCGCGCCCCTCCTCACCCAGAAGAGCGGATGCCGGAACGCGGACGCCGTCGAGCACCACCTGGCGCGTCGGCTGCGCATGCCAGCCCATCTTCTTCTCGGGGGCGCCGAAGCTCAGCCCCTCGGCGTCGCCCGGCACGAGGAACGCGCTGATCTCCTGGTGTCGGGGTCCCTGTGCTTCGACAGGCTCAGCAACCCATCCGGGGGTCCGCGCCATGACGACGTACACCGCGGCCTCTCCTGCGCCCGAGATGAACTGCTTGACGCCGGTGAGCACGTAGTCGTCGCCGTCGCGCACCGCGCTCGTGGCGATGTTCGCGGCATCCGACCCCGCCCCGGGTTCGGTGAGGCAGTAACCGCCGAAGGCCTGCATGGCGGTGAGGGATGGCAGCCAGTGCGCCCGCTGGGCGTCGTCGCCGTAGGTGTCGATCATCCACGCGACCATGTTGTGGATCGAGATGTACGCGGCGACCGCGGGGTCGGCCTTCGCGAGCTCTTCGAAGATCGCCACGGTGTCGGTGCGGCTGAGGCCGGTGCCGCCGAACTCGTCGCGCACGTAGATGCCGCCGAGTCCCAGTTCGCCCGCTCTGTTCAACGACTCCCGCGGGAACAGGTGCTTCTCGTCGCGCTCGGCGGCGAACGGCGCCAGCTCGGTGTCGGCGAAGTCGCGAACGGCTTCGAGAATCGCCTCGCGCTCTTCGGCGGTGGTGGTGACGGCGGTGGTGGTGACGGTGGTGATGGTCATTTCTCTGGATCCCTGAGCTTGTCGAAGGGCGGATCAGTGCATGGTGGGGATGACGAAGCTCGCGCCGTCCTTGATCCCGGAGGGCCACCGACTCGTCACCGTCTTGGTCTTCGTGTAGAAGCGGAAGGCGTCGGCGCCGTGCTGGTTGAGGTCTCCGAACCCGCTGCGCTTCCATCCGCCGAACGTGTAGTACGCGATGGGCACGGGGATCGGCACATTGACCCCGACCATGCCGACCTCGACGCGCGCGGCGAAGTCGCGGGCGGCATCCCCGTCGCGGGTGAAGATGGCGACGCCGTTGCCGTACTCGTGCTCGGACGCCATCCGCAGGGCCTCTTCGTAGTCGGCCGCCCGCGCGATGACGAGGACGGGACCGAAGATCTCCTCCCGGTAGATCGCCATGTCGGTCGTCACGTGGTCGAAGAGGGTGGGCCCGAGGTAGAACCCGTCCTCGTGCCCGGCGACCGTGAATCCGCGGCCGTCGGCGAGCAGCGTCGCCCCCTCGTCGACCCCCTGGCGGATGTAGCCCTCGACGCGCTCGACCGCCGCGCGCGTGACCAGCGGCCCGTAGTCGACGTCTTCGGCGAGCGACGGACCCACGCGCAGCTGCGCGACGCGCTCGGTGAGCTTCGCGGCCAGGGCATCCGCCGTCTCCTCCCCCACCGGCACCGCCACCGAGATCGCCATGCACCGCTCGCCCGCCGAGCCGTAGCCGGCGCCGATCAGCGCATCGACCGCCTGGTCGAGGTCGGCGTCGGGCATCACGATCATGTGATTCTTGGCCCCGCCGAAGCACTGGGCCCGCTTGCCGTGCGCCGCGGCCGTCGCGTAGATGTACTCGGCGATGGGCGTCGACCCGACGAATCCCACCGCACGCACGCGATCGTCGGTGAGCAGAGCGTCGACGGCCTCCTTGTCGCCGTGCACCACGTTGAGCACGCCGGCGGGGAGTCCGGCCTCGAGGAACAGCTCGGCGAGACGCACCGGCACCGACGGGTCGCGCTCGCTCGGCTTGAGCACCACCGCGTTGCCGGCCGCCAGCGCGGGCCCGGCTTTCCAGAGCGGGATCATCGCGGGGAAGTTGAACGGGGTGATCGCGGCGACGACCCCGAGGGGCTGGCGCATCGAGTAGACGTCGATGCCGGCCCCGGCGCCGGTCGAGTACTCGCCCTTGAGCAGGTGCGGAGCCCCGGCTGCGAACTCGATGACCTCGAGTCCGCGTTGGATGTCGCCCTTCGCGTCGTCGACGGTCTTGCCGTGCTCGCTCGCGAGGAGCTCGGCGAGCGTCTGCATCTCGCGGTGCACGAGATCGAGGAACCTCAGCAGCACCCGTGCCCGCTTCTGCGGATTCGTGGCCGCCCATGCGGTCTGCGCTGCGGCGGCGTTCTCGACGACGGCCCGCACCTCGTCGGCCGAAGCGAGCGGCACGCGAGCCTGCACGGTGCCAGAACTCGGATCGAACACGTCGCCGAAGCGACCGGCATCCGGGGTGAGCAGCGATCCGCCCATGAAATGCGGGATGATACGAGTCATTGTGCGATGTCCCTCCGTGCCTTCATTGGCACTTTGACAGTTTACTGCGGTATCCGACGATTTACTAGGGCGTCCATGTAATCGACGCGCAGGGGTGGCGTCGACGGAGTTCCGGCTTCGTTCACCCCCCGGTCACCTGCGTCGACTACAACTGCAGGTGCGTGGAACAGGCTCAGACCGGATCGGGCAGTCGCATGACCGCGCACTCGGTGAGCGCTCTTGCTCCCGACGCGGTTCCCACGCCGCGAGACCCCCGCCGAATCGGGTCGGCGGGGGTCCTCTCTTTTCGAGGCGTCTCGCGATTGCGCTGCCGCTGAGAATCGACGATGCGCCCCGACCCCGGGCGCGATCACTGCCGCGCCCCGCGATCCGGGACGCCCGTCCCCGAGGACGTCTCCGTGTCCGAGCCCATCACCGTGTCCATCCGCCGCGAGGTCGACCCCGACCGCATCACCGAGGCGACCGTCTGGGTGCAGACGGGCGTCAATCTCGCGAATCGCTATCCCGGATTCCGCGGCTCCGGCTGGGTCCGCGCCGGCGAGAACTCCCAGATCTGGCACATGCTCTACCGTTTCGCGAGTGAGGAGTCGCTCGTCGCCTGGGAGCAGTCGGGCGAGCGCGAGTGGTGGCTCTCGATCGGCGAGGGGTTCGTCCGCAGCGAGCGATCGAAGCGCCGCACCGGCATCGAGGGCTGGTTCGACGATCCGACCACCGTGTGCTCGCCACGACCCTCGTGCTCACGCCGATCATGACCTACGGGGTGCTGCCGTTCGTGACCCGGATGCTGCGACCCTGGCTCGCCCGCTGACGGGACCGAGCACGCCCGGCGCGCTACCGCTCGGTGACCGCCTCCCGGAGCGCACGCTCGACGCGGGCGACCGGCGCCGTGAGGGGACCCGGCCGCCGCACCAGGAAGAGCGTGTTGATCGGCGGGTCGTCGGTCGGATGCAGCACCTGCAGGCGCCCGTCGGCCAGCTCGTGGGCGATCAGGTACCCGGGCAGCACGGTCGCGCCGGCACCCGCGACCGCGGCAGCGGCCACCGCCCGGAGGTCGGGGATCGTCAGCGCGGGTCGGCGCTCCAGCCGCGCGCCGAAGGCATGCCGCCAGTACCGCCGCAGGATCGGCACGTCCTGCGCGTAGGCGATCAGCGGGACGGCGTCGAGCGCGGAGGGGCTGAGGTCGGCCGCAGTCCGGATGCCGAGAGACGGCGAGGCCACCAGCAGGAACTCCTCGTCGACGAGAGCGACCGCCGGAAGGGCGCGCCCCCGCGGACGCACCGCCGAGATCACGACATCGAGGCTGCCCAGCCGAAGAGCCGCGAGGAGGTCGTCGGCGAGTCCGGGGGTGAACTCGACCTGCATTCCGGCGGCCACCTCGGCAGCCAGGGCGGGCACGGCCACGCGCTCGAGGAACTCGCCCGCGCCGCCGACACGCAACGCCGGCGCCCCGGTCGTCGACGGCGCACCCAGCGCGAGCGCCAGCGCGTCGAGGGGCCCGGCAAGGCGCGCCGCGAGCTCGTCCGCTCTGGGGGTCGGGCGGATGCCGCGTGCGTGGCGCTCGAACAGGGGCTCGCCCTCGTTCCGCTCCAGGGCCTGCAGCTGTGCGGTGACCGAGGACTGGGCGAGTCCGAGCATCCGGGCCGCCGCCGAGACCGAGCCCGACCGATGCGCCGCGAGGAAGGTGCGCCAGAGTGCGACATCGCGCAGCCCATCGGGATTTCGATCGCTCATATCGCGAATCTATCGGAAGCGGGTGCGCAGCCTGCAGGTTGTCACCGTCATAGCCCGTCTGCGGCAACCGCCGCCCCGATCTGAGGAGCCTCATGGCCACCGTTCTCTTCGTCGTCTCCGCCGCCCGCACCTGGACGCTCTCCGACGGCACCGCGCACCCCACCGGCTACTGGGCCGAGGAGCTGCTGACCCCGTATCGGATGCTGACCGACGCCGGCCACGAGGTCGTCTTCGCCACCCCCGGCGGCGTCTCCCCCGTGGCGGATGCCGCCAGCCTCGGTGACGGCGGCGCCGACGCGGTCGCCGCGATCCCTGCGCTGGCCGCGCCTCTCGTGCTCGCCGATGTCGATGCCTCCGCCTACGACGCCGTCTACTACCCCGGCGGGCACGGTCCCATGCAGGACCTCGCCACCGACGCCGATTCGGCCGCCCTCATCGCCGCCACGGTCGAGGCCGGACGCCCGCTCGCGGCGGTCTGCCACGGGCTCGCCGCTCTGCTCCCGGCGCGCACCTCCGCCGGAGAGCCGCTCGTCGCGGGTCGCCGTCTCACCGGGTTCACCGACGAGGAGGAGCGCCTCGGCGGGCTCGCCGACCGCGCGCCGTTCCTGCTCGAGACGTCGCTGCGCGACCTCGGCGCGACGGTCGAGGTCGCCCAGCCGTGGAACGACCACACGATCGTCGACGGCGCACTCATCACGGGGCAGAACCCGCAGTCCTCGGCATCCGCCGCGGCCGCCCTGCTCGCCGCCCTGGCCTGACGGGCGGGCCTGAGGGCCGGGCCTCCGGTCGCACTTCCGCACCGCCTTTGAGCCCGAAACGGTGCGAAAGTGCGACCGGAACGGCCTAGATCACCCCGACGCTCGTGAACGCCAACTCGGCCGCACCGAGCAGCAGCCGGTCGGCGGCGAGGGATGCCGGGAGGATGCGCAGGTCCTCGGCGTTCTCGGTCATCGCGGCATCCGTCACCTCCTGAGCGAAGCCGTCCCGGTCGAGCTCCTCGAGCTGTGCGAGGAAGCCTCCGAGCACGACGACCGAGGGGTTGAGGATGTTGACGGCGTCCGCGATGGCCTGCGCGAGAAGGGCGCGTTGGCGCTCCGTTTCCCGGCGCACCGCCTCTTCATCGGATGCCGCCGCGAGAGCCTCCGCCAGCGTCGCGTCGTCGGCCGAGGCGAGGCCGAGCACGTCGAGCAGGCGCGCGCGGCTGACCTCGTCCTCCAGCACGGCGCTCCCGGCGCCGACCCGATTCTGCCCGAACTCGCCCGCATAGCCGCCGACGCCGCCGACGGGAGCGCCGTGCACGATGATGCCGCCGCCGATGCCGGAGGGTCCGCCGTTGAGGTAGACCACGTCGTCGGCACCGTCCGCCGCGCCGAAGAGGTGCTCGGCCAGTGCGCCGAGGCTCGCGTCGTTCCCCACGGCGACGGGCAGCCCTGAGGCGTCGGTGAGGAGCGCGCCCACGGGAGCATCCGTCCAGCCGAGATGAGGCGCGTTGCGCACGAGCCCGTCGGCGGCGCGCACGAGTCCCGGCACCGCGACGCCTATCGCGACGACGCGCGCATCGGCGAGCGCCCCGGTCCTCCACCGGGCGAGCACGTCGGCGGCGAGCGCGGCGACGGCGGCGGCGTCGAGCACGGAGGGCGTCTCGATGCGCTCGCGCACGGCGATCGTGCGGGCCAGGTCGACGGCGGCGATCTCGACGGCGTCGACCTCGGGGTTGACGGCGATGACGACCGTGCCGGGCGAGGCCTCGACCACCGGCGACGGACGCCCGACGCGACCGGCGGGGTCGGGGCCGCGCTCGACGACCCATCCCTCCGTCACCAGCTCGGCGACGAGGTCGGCGATGGTCGAGCGGTTCAACCCCGTCGCCGCCGTGAGCTGCGACCGCGACTGCGGGCCGCCGAGGTGCACGAGCCGGAGCACGCGGGCGAGGTTGCGCGCGCGCACCCCGTCGCCGTTCTCCTTCGATCCGGCGGTCGTGCCGACGGCGGCAGCGTCCGTCATGTGATCCTTCCCGTCGGGCTCGGCACCTCAGTCTAGAAGCCTGGACTTCCCCCCTTCGAGGTTATATGTTGTGAGGCACAACATATGTGCGGCACCCCGC
Source organism: Microbacterium martis (assembly GCF_047246685.1). NCBI lineage: Bacteria > Bacillati > Actinomycetota > Actinomycetes > Micrococcales > Microbacteriaceae > Microbacterium > Microbacterium martis. The sequence continues at coordinate 187,170 of NZ_JBFOKT010000002.1, forward strand.
GCCCGCACGCTGCGAAGGAGCATCATGAGCCTCACCCCGACCCGCGACGACAGGTTCTCGTTCGGTCTGTGGACGGTCGGCTACAACGGCACCGACCCCTTCGGCGGACCGACCCGGCCGCCCCTCGACGTGGTCCACGCCGTCGAGAAGCTCGCCGAGCTGGGCGCCTACGGACTCACCTTCCACGACGACGACCTGTTCGCGTTCGGATCGACGGATGCCGAGCGGCAGAGGCAGATCGACCGCCTGAAGGGCGCCCTCGCCGACACCGGCCTGATCGTGCCGATGGTCACCACGAACCTCTTCAGCGCCCCCGTCTTCAAGGACGGCGGCTTCACGTCGAACGACCGCCAGGTGCGCCGCTTCGCGCTGCGCAAGGTCTTCCGTCAGCTCGACCTCGGCGCCGAGCTGGGAGCGAAGACCTTCGTCATGTGGGGCGGCCGCGAGGGGGCGGAGTACGACTCCGCGAAGGACATCCGTGCGGCTCTCGAGCGCTACCGCGAGGCCGTGAATCTGCTCGGCGACTACGTCACCGACAAGGGCTACGACATCCGCTTCGCGATCGAGCCGAAGCCGAACGAGCCCCGCGGCGACATCCTGCTCCCGACGCTCGGGCACGCGATCGCGTTCATCGACTCGCTCGAGCGCCCCGAGCTCGTCGGCCTCAACCCCGAGGTCGGGCACGAGCAGATGGCGGGCCTGAACTTCGCGGCCGGCATCGCCCAGGCGCTGTACCACGGCAAGCTCTTCCACATCGACCTCAACGGCCAGCGCGGCATCAAGTACGACCAGGACCTCGTGTTCGGCCACGGAGACCTGCACAACGCCTTCGCGCTCGTCGACCTGCTCGAGAACGGCGGCCCTTCGACAGGCTCAGGGACCCAGGCGGGCTCAGGGACCCAGGCGGGCTCAGGGACCCAGGCGGGCTCAGGGACCCAGGCGGGCTCAGGGACCCAGACGGTACCGGCGTACGACGGTCCGCGTCACTTCGACTACAAGCCGAGCCGCACCGAAGACGAGAACGGCGTGTGGGAGTCGGCCGCGGCGAACATGCGCACGTACCTGCTGCTGAAGGAGCGCGCCGCGGCCTTCCGCGCCGACCCCGAGGTGCAGGAGGCGCTGGCCGCCGCCAAGGTCGACGAGCTCGCCACCCCGACGCTGAACGAGGGCGAGTCGTACGACGACTTCCTCGCCGACCGCAGCGCCTACGAGGAGTTCGACGCCGACGCCTACCTCGGTGGCCACGGCTTCGGCTTCGTCCGTCTGCAGCAGCTCGCGACCGAGCACCTGCTCGGCGCCCGCTGAGCCGTTCGATGGCCCGGGTTCTCGGCGTCGACTCGTCGACGCAGTCGTGCAAGGTCCTCGTCGTCGAGGCGTCGACCGGCGAGGTGGTCCGCGCCGGTCGTGCCCCGCATCCCGACGGCACATCGGTCGACCCCGAGGCGTGGTGGAGCGCACTGCAGGCGGCGATCGCGGATGCTTCGACGTCGCTCAGCACAGGTGCCGGCGGGCGCGGCACGGGCGCGGGGCTCCCGGACGACATCGAGGCCTGGGCCATCGGCGGCCAACAGCACGGCATGGTCGCGCTCGACGCCGACGGCCGGGTGATCCGCGACGCGCTGCTCTGGAACGACACCCGGTCGGCGGATGCCGCGGCGTCCCTCGTCGCCGAGTTCGGGGCGCAGCGGCTCGCCGATCGCACGGGCGTCGTGCCCGTGGCATCCTTCACGATCTCGAAGGTGCGCTGGCTGCGCGACCACGAGCCCGAGAACGCGGCCCGCGTGGCCGCGATCGCGCTTCCGCACGACTGGCTGACCTGGCGCCTGCGCGGGTACGGGCCGGAAGGCGCCTCGCCGCTCGGCCCCGATCTCGCCGAGCTCGTCACCGACCGCTCCGACGCCTCGGGCACTGGCTACTGGAACCCGGCGACCGGAGAGTACGACCGCGATCTACTGGTCGCCGCCCTCGGGCACGACGCGATCCTCCCGCGGGTGCTCGGCGCGGACGAATGGGTGACGGATGCCGCGGGCCGCCGCGTCGCCCCGGGTGCCGGCGACAACGCGGGAGCCGCTCTCGGACTCGGGGCCGGTCCCGGCGACGTGGTCGTGTCCATCGGCACGAGCGGCACGGTCTTCGCGGTCGCGGAGACGCCGTCGTCCGACGCCTCGGGTACCATCGCGGGCTTCGCCTCGGCCGACGGCCACTACCTGCCGCTGGTGTGCACGCTCAATGCGGCGCGGGTGCTCGACGTGACGGCATCCCTGCTGGGGGTGGATCACGTTGAGCTCAGCCGCCTCGCTCTGGCCGCGCCCGCGGGTTCTTCCGGACTCACCCTCATGCCGTATTTCGAGGGCGAGCGCACCCCGAACCTTCCGGATGCCACGGCGACGCTGACCGGTATGACGCTGGCCTCGACGACACGCGAGAACCTCGCGCGAGCCGCGGTCGAGGGGATGCTGCGGGGACTCGGTGTTGGAGTCGACGCGCTCCGAGCCGAGGGAGTCCCGTTGCGACGAGCGCTGCTGATCGGCGGCGGCGCGCAGTCGGATGCCGTGCGCGCGATCGCACCGCAGATTCTCGGCATCCCCGTCGAGGTGCCCGAGCCCGCGGAGTACGTCGCGCTCGGGGCGGCACGGCAGGCAGCAGGCGCGCTCTCCAGAACGTGAGCCTCGACCCCGGGGCCTCTGCGACGTGACACTGTAGAGACATGCGCATCGCTCTCACCGGATCATCGGGCAAGCTCGGCCGCGTCGTCGCGCGCGAACTCCGCGGCGACGGCTACGAGGTGATCGGCATGGACGTCGCCGGGGAACGCGGCCCCGACTTCGTGCAGGTCGATCTCACCGACTACGGGCAGGTCGTCGACGCGTTCACCGCGGTGGGCGACCGGCACGACGGCATCGACGCGGTGGTGCACCTGGGGGCGGTGCCGGCGCCGGGCGTCCGGACCGATGTCGCCACCTTCCACAACAACATGCCCGCGACGTTCAACGTGTTCTGGGCGGCTGCGCGCCTCGGCATCCGCCGGGTCGTGTACGCGTCGAGCGAGACCGTGCAGGGTCTGCCGTTCGAGGTGCCGCCGCCGTATCTGCCGGTCGACGAGGAGTATCCCGCCCGTCCGGAGTCGGTCTACGCCCTGGTGAAGACCCTGGAAGAGCAGATGGCCGCGGAGATCGCGCGGTGGAACCCCGAGATGTCGATCACGGCGCTGCGCTTCTCGAACGTGATGAACCCGGAGGACTACGCGCAGTTCCCCGCGTTCGACGACGACGTGCGGCGCCGCAAAGCCAACCTGTGGGGCTACATCGATGCACGTGACGGCGCCCAGGCCGTCCGCCGGGCGTTGGAGGTGGCGGCGCCCGGCTTCGACCGATTCCTGATCGCCGCCGCCGACACGGTTATGTCACGGCCCGACGCCGAGCTGCTGGCCGAGGTGCACCCCGACGTGCCCGTGCGCCGCGAGCTCGCCCCGAACGAGACCCTGCTGTCGATCGACAAGGCTCGGCGGGTGCTGGGTTTCGACCCGCAGCACTCCTGGCGCGATCACGTCTGACCCCGGTCCCTGAGCCTGCACGCTGGTCCCTGAGCCTGTCGAAGGGCCCTGGGTCCCTGAGCCTGTCGAAGGCCCGCTACAGGCCGAGCCGCGAGAGGAACGGGTTCACCAGTCGGCGTTCGGGGTCGAACCGGGCGGCGAGCGCCGCGAAGTCGTCGAAGCGCGGGTAGCGCGAGCGCAGCTCGGTCGCGTCGAGGGTGAACACCTTGCCCCAGTGCGGGCGCGCCGTCGGCGGCAGCGCCGCCTCGATGTCGGGCAGCAGGGCACGCACCGCCGTCTCGTCGGGTTTCCAGGTGAAGTGGATGCCGACGGCATCCGCTCCGAACGACGGACTCAGCCAGAGGTCGTCGGCGGCGACGGTGCGGATCTCACTGACCAGCAGCAGCGGCGCGATGCGTCCGGCGAGGGTGCGCACCGCCTGGATGGCCGCCGTGGCATCGGCCCTCGGCACGAGATACTCGCTCTGGATCTCGGCGCCCGCCGACGGGGTGAACTCGAGCCGGAAGTGCGACAGGCGCTCGTGCCAGGGGCCGGGCACCCCGAGCTGCTCGGTGCACGCGACCGGATCGGCGCCGAGGATCGGATGCCGTTCGCTCGTGGCGGCCGCAGCCCCGAGGCGCTCGAACAGCGACGTCCTCGCCGCTTCATGGGCTTCGGGAAGACGCTGCTTGACCCAGATCTGATCGGCGACGTCGGTGCGCTCCCATGTCGAGAAGATGCTCACGCTCGTGCCCGCACTCGTGACCTCGTCGAAGTCGGCGAGGATCGCGTCCCAGTCGGGGTGCTCGAACACGTGCTGAGCGACGTCGTAGGTCGGCTCGACGTCGAGCGTGACGTCGACGATCGCGCCGAGCGCTCCGAGATTCACGACCGCTCCGTCGAAGTCTTCGTCGCCACGCTGCAGCCGGCGCACCTCCCCTGCAGGAGTGACGATCGTCACAGCCCGGACGGCACTGGCGAGGGAGCCGACCGCGTCACCCGATCCGTGCGTACCGGTCGCGACCGCACCGGCGACCGAGATGTGCGGCAGCGACGCGAGGTTCGCCAGCGCCAGGCCCTCGGCGTGCAGTGCCGGCGCCACGTCGCCGTATCGCAGTCCGCCCGACACGCGGACCGCCTCGCGCGACGGCGCGACGTCGATCTCGCTCGGCATCCGGTCGAGGACGATCAGCGTTCCGTCGGTGTCGGCGATGTCGTTGAAGCAGTGCCGCGAGCCGAGCATGCGGATCGCGCCTTCTTCGGCCAGCGTCGACGACAGCTCGTCGAGCGATCCGGGGTGCGCGATACGCGCTGCCCGATACGCGAGGTTTCCCGCCCAGTTGCGCTCGATGCCCATCCGGCCATACAACCACGCGCGACCGGCACGCCTCGACCCCCTTGGGCCCCTGAGCCTGTCGAAGGGCTGAGCCTGTCGAAGGGCTGAGCCTGTCGAAGGGCTGAGCCTGTCGAAGCGCCGAGCTCAGCGCGACGTCAACGCGGCCCGGGTTCCTGTTCGTCCGTGTCGACCAGCGACAGCGGGTCGGCGATGTCTTCCAGCGACTTGCCGGCCGCGCTGATGCCGAAGACTCCGCAGACGACGCCCCCGAAGATCATGATCGCCGACCCGAGCACGTAGCCCCAGAAGAGCGGGCCGCGGTCGCCGGTCTCGGCGCTCTGGCCGATCAGCGAACCGTACAGCACCGGCGCGATGGCTCCGACGAGCTGCCCGATCGAGAACACGTACGAGATGACCTGGCTGCGCAGCTCCAGCGGGAAGATCTCGCTGACCGTGAGGTATGCGGCCGATGCTCCGGCCGAGGCGAAGAAGAACGAGGCGCACCAGAACGCGGTGTGGGTGCCGGCGTTGAGCACCCCCGCGTGGAACAGGAACGCGCTGACGAGAAGGATGCCGCCGGCGAGGGTGTAGGTGAGGAACAGCATCCGCCGCCGACCCCACGTGTCGAAGAAGTGGCCGAGCACGAGCGCCCCGGCGAGGTTGCCGACGGCGAAGATGATGAAGTACTGAGAGGCGGATGCCGGCGGCGTGTCGTAGAAGTTCTCGAGCACGAGCGCGTAGGTGAAGAAGATCGCGTTGTAGAGGAACGACTGCGTCACCATCATGGTGATGCCGACGAGAGTCCTCCGCGGGTACCTCTTGAACAGCACCTTCGCGATGACGAGGAACGGCACCTGACCGTACTCCTTGACCGTGATCGCCTTCGACTCATCGACCGGGGCGATCTCCTTGCCCTCCTTGCGGATGCGCTCCTCGATGCCGTCGACGTTGCGCTCGGCCTCCTCCTCACGGCCGTGCGTCATCTGCCAGCGCGGGCTCTCGGGAATGTGCCGGCGCAGCCAGATGATCAGCAGACCGAGCACCGGCCCGAGGAAGAAGCTGAGCCGCCAGCCGACGTCGGCGGGAAGGATGTCGGTGTTGAGGAAGAACATGTTGGCCACGGCCCCGAGCGCCGCGCCGCCCCAATAGGTGCCGTTGATGGCGATGTCGACGCGCCCGCGGTATTTGGCGGGGATGATCTCGTCGATCGCCGAGTTGATGGCGGCGTATTCGCCGCCGATGCCGGCACCGGCGACGAAGCGCCAGATGTAGAAGAACCAGGGGGCGAACGCCAGTCCGGCGACCCCCGATCCGATGAGGTAGACGGCCAGCGAGATGATGAACAGGTTCTTCCGACCGAGCCGGTCGGTCAACCGCCCGAACACCAGGGCGCCGAACACCTGCCCGAGCAGATAGCAGGTACCGGCGAGTCCGACCTCCGCCGGCCCCATCCCGAGGGTCTCGGCGTAGCCGTTCGCCGCCACGATCTGCACCTCGAGGCCGTCGAGGATCCAGGAGAAGCCGAGCCCGACGACGATCATCCAGTGGAATCGCGACCAGGGGAGCCGGTCCATCCGCGCCGGGACGAGCGACCGGACCTTCTTGACGGTGACGTCGGATGCCGACATGGAGCCTCCTTGTTGCGGGGACGCCGTCGCCCCGGCATCCGTCTTACTCCTCTGCAGACGTCGGCGCACAGGCTTGACCCGGAGCCGGTCGGGGCGCTAGAGCGACCCAGGCCCTGTGGGTCCCTGAGCCTGTCGAAGGGCCGGCTCAGCCGGCGGCCTCCTCCGGACGCTCGAGCACGTCGATCGCCGCCGTGTCGGGCTCGTATTCGTCGATGTGTCGCTCCTCCGCGCCGTTGTACGCGGAGAGCGGGCGGATCAGCGCGTTGGCGGCCTGCTGCTCGATGATGTGCGCAGTCCACCCGGTGATGCGGGCGGCGACGAACAACGGCGTGAAGGTCAGCGTGTCGAAACCGATCAGGTTGTACGCGGGACCGGACGGGTAGTCGAGGTTGGGATAGATGCCCTTGCGGCTCACGAACTCGCTCTCGAGCTTCTCGTACAGCTCGCCCACCTCGGGCCGGTCGTAGTGGGCGACGAGGGTGTCGAGTGCGGCCTTCATGGTGGGCACGCGGGAATCGCCGCGCTTGTACACGCGGTGCCCGAAGCCCATGACCTTGCGCTTCTCGGCGAGCGCCTTGTCGAGCCAGGCGTCGACCTCGGCTGCGGTGCCGATCTCGTCGAAGATGTGCATCACGGCCTCGTTGGCGCCGCCGTGCAGCGGTCCTTTCAGGGCGCCGATCGCGCCGACGACGGCCGAGTACAGGTCGCTCAGCGTCGAGGTGATCACCCGGGCGGTGAACGTGGACGCGTTGAAGGAGTGCTCGGCGTAGAGGATCATCGAGCGGTTGAACGCGTCGACGACCTCCGCGTCGGGCTCCTCGCCGAACGTCGCCCAGAGGAAGTTCGCGGCGTAGTCGAGGTCGTCGCGGGGCTCGACCGCATCGAGCCCGCGGCGGCGGCGCTGTCCGTATGCCACGATCGCCGGGAGCGCGGCGAACAGGTGAAGGCTGCGCTCGAGGTTCTGGTCGGGCGTGCCGACGGCATCCAGCACATTGGCGATGCCCGCGGTCTCGATCGCACCGATGACGCTGACGGCCGTGCGCACCTCGTCCATCGGGTGCGAGTCGAGAGGAAGGCGGTCGATGGCGTCCTTCACCTCCGGCGACAGGGCGCGGTTCTTCCGCTCGGCGACCCGGAACGCCGCCAGTTCCTCGGAGGTGGGCAACTCACCGTGCCAGAGCAGGTACGCCACGGCCTCGAACGGCTGCGTCGCCGCGAGCTCCTGCACCGGGTAGCCGCGATAGAGCAGGCTGTTGGTCTCGGGGTTGACCTTCGAGATCGCGGTCGTGTCGACGACGACGCCCGCGAGGCCCTTCTTGATGTCCGCCTCGGTCATGGTCACTCCTTCGTGTACTTCGACTCGTCGCTTCGCTCCTCGCTCAGCAACCGAGTCGGATGTCCGCTTCGCTGCGCTCAGCGATTGGTGTCGAGTGTGAAGTTGAAGACCCCGGAGTCGAAGTGGTTGTACGACTCGTAGTCGATCAGGTCGTAGAGATCGGCGCGGTGCTGCATCTCGCCGAGCTTCGAGGTGAGGTGCCCCTCGTCGTTCAGCGTATCGAGTGCTCGGCCCGCCGCGCCCATCGCGATGCGCAGCAGCGAGACCGGCCAGATGACCATTCGCACGCCCGCGTCCCGGAGCTGATCGACGGAGTAGAGGTCGCTCTTGCCGAACTCGGTCATGTTGGCGAGGATCGGCACGCCGAGAGCATCCGCCGTCGCCTCGAATTCCGACAGGTCGCGCATCGCCTCGGGGAAGATCGCGTCGGCACCGGCATCCACCAGCGCCTTGGCACGATCGATCGCGGCATCCAGCCCTTCGACGGCACGGATGTCGGTGCGCGCCATGATCAGGAAGTTCTCGTCGCGCCGGGCGTCGGCGGCGGCCCGGATGCGCTTGATCGCCGTGTTCTCGTCGACGACGCTCTTGCCGTCGAGGTGTCCGCAGCGCTTCGGGTTGACCTGGTCCTCGATGTGGGTGCCGGCGAGTCCGGCGTCCTCGAGCTCCTGGATCGTGCGGGCGACGTTCATCGGCTCGCCGAAGCCGGTGTCGGCGTCGACGATCGCGGGGATGTCGGTCATGCGGGCGATCTGCTTCGCGCGCCCGGCGACCTCGGTCAGCGTCGTGAGTCCGATGTCGGGCAGCCCGAGATCGGCGGAGAGCACGGCCCCCGAGATGTAGACCCCGTCGAAGCCCTTCTGCTCGATGAGCTTCGCGCTCAGCGGGTTGAAGGCTCCGGGAAAGCGCAGCAGCTCGCCCGAGGCGAGGCGCTCGCGGAAAAGTCGCCGCTTCTCGGCGGGCGTCGTCGTGGAGTACAGCATCAGAACCTCGGTTTACGTGCGCGGACGGGGTGCTTCGACAGGCTCAGCAACCCATCCTGGCCGGGGTGCTTCGACCCATCCTGGGTCCCTGAGCTTGTCGAAGGGCCGGTGAGTGCCATCAGAACAATCCCTTGTGAGCCTCGACCGTGTCGAGCAGCCCCGGCTTCGCGACGATCGACAGCTCGGCGACCTCTGCGGCCGTCAGCTCGGGCAGACGCTGCACGAGGTCGAGGAAGCGCTCGATCTCGGCCGGCTCCAGCACGGGCCCGGCGAGCAGCCGGAACTTCGCGATGTAGTTCTCGCGTGCGAACGGTCGGGCGCCGAGCGGGTGCGCGTCGGCGACGGCGATCTCGTCGACGACGGTGGTGCCGTCGGTGAGGCGGAACTCCACGCGGCCGCCGAAGGCCTTCACATCCGGATCCTCGGAGTGGTAGCGGCGCGTCCACTCGGCATCCTCAGCGGTGGTGATCTTGTGCCACAGCTCGACGGTGTCGGGGCGCCCCGCGCGTTCGGGCGTGTACGAGTCGACGTGGTGCCAGCCGCCGTCCTGCAGCGCGACCGCGAAGATGTAGGGGATCGAGTGGTCCAGCGTCTCGCGGGATGCCGTCGGGTCGTACTTCTGCGGGTCGTTCGCGCCCGACCCGATCACGTAGTGCGTGTGGTGGCTCGTGTGCAGCACGATGCTCTCGATGTACGGCTCCCCATCCGGTCCCTGAGCCTGTCGAAGGTCGGGGTTCTCGGTGCCGAGCCTGCGGGCGAGGTCGATCCACGCCTGCGCCTGGTACTCGGCGGAGTGCTCCTTCGTGTACGAGTCGAGGATCGCGCGCTTCGCCTCGCCGGATGCCGGGAGCGGCACCTCGTACGCGGCATCCTTCCCGTCGAGCATCCAGGCGATCACGCCGTCCTCCCCCTCGTAGATCGGGGCGGGGCTGGTCTGGCCGCGCATCGCCCGGTCGACCGCCTCGACCGCCATCTTGCCGGCGAAGGCGGGGGCGTGCGCCTTCCAGGTCGAGATCTCGCCCTTGCGGCTCTGCCGGGTCGCGGTGGTCGTGTGCAGCGCCTGGCCGACCGCCTGATAGATGGTCTCGACGTCGAGGCCGAGCAGGGTGCCGATGCCGGCGGCCGCCGACGGTCCGAGGTGCGCGACGTGGTCGATCTTGTGCTTGTGCAGGCAGATCGCACGCACGAGGTCCATCTGGATCTCGTAGCCGGTCGCGATGCCGCGCACCAGCGCCCGGCCGTCCGCCCCGACGTGCTGCGCGACCGCGAGGATGGGCGGGATGTTGTCGCCGGGGTGCGAGTACTCCGCCGCGAGGAACGTGTCGTGGTAGTCGAGCTCTCGCACCGCGACGCCGTTCGCCCACGCCGCCCATTCGGGGCTGGTGCGGCGGTCGAGTGCCGCGCCGAAGAGGTTCGCCCCGGCGCCGCCGGTCGAGACCGGGTGACTGAACGCCTGAGCGCGGGCGGCGACGATCGGCGCACGGGTGAGGGATGCCGCGGCCACCGACGCGTTGTCGATGATGCGGTTGATGATCATGTCGACGACGGGCTGCTCGACCTCGACCGGGTCGGCGGCGACCTCGGCGATCTTCCAGGCGAGCTGGTCGGAACGCTCGAGGTTCTCGGAGCTCGCGTGGACGCGGACGTGGTGGGCGACGGTCATTTCTGTCCTTCGTTCAGGGATTCGAGGATGCCGGTGAGCGCGTTGTGCAGGTGCACGTGCGTGGCATGAGCGGCGAGGTCGCCGTCGCGCGCGGCGAGCGCTTCGGCGATCGTGCGATGTTCCGCGGCGGATGCGGCGAGTCGAAGCGGCTTGTCGCGAGCCATGCGCCGCACGCGCACCAGATGGGTGCGCACGGTGCGCAGCGCCGCGGTGATGTAGTCGTTGGCGATGGCTTCGTCGATAGCGGCGTCGAAGCGGGCGATGAGGGAGTAGTAGGCGTCGCGCCCTTCGGGGCGCCCGAGGTCGACCCGGGCGAACTCCGCGGCGAGAGCGGCGAACAGCTCGGCGTCGCCGCGGTCGGCCGCGAGGCGCGCCGATGTCTCTTCGAGCGCGCGGCGGATCTCGAAGAGCTCGCGGATGTCGGCGGCATCGAGACCGGCGACCACGGTCACCCGCGGCGACTGCTGCACCACGAGTCCGTCGGCGATGAGGCGGCGCAGCGCTTCGCGCATCGGAGTGCGGCTCACGCCGAGACGCACGGACTGCTCGACCTCGCCCAGCACGGTGCCGGCGGGCAGGTCGCCGGCCTGGATCTCGTCGAGCAGCACCGCGTAGGCGCGATCGCCCGCGGTCACACGCTCAGCGGAGAGGGTCATGGACACAGTGTATACACAAGCGGCCCTGGCGTGGGCCTTCCGGTGAATGAGTCAGCACGCCGTATACATTGCGGCGCCTCCGGGTCGCATCCCTGGGTCGCTGAGCCTGTCGAAGCGTCCCAGGGATGGGGGCCCTCCCTGGGTCGCTGAGCCTGTCGAAGCGTCCCAGGGATGCGGGCCACCCCTGGGTCGCTGAGCCTGTCGAAGCGTCCCAGGGATAGGGACCCAGGTCACAACCTCAGGGACCCAGGTCACAAGCTCAGGGACCCAGGTCGCGCGCCGGCGCGGGCTCGCCGAGCTTCACGACCACGACGCCGGCGAGAACGAGCGCGCCGCCCAGCCCCTGCAGCAGGTCGGGCAGCTGGCCGAGCAGCAACCAGCCGAACAGCAGCGCGGCCACGACCTCGGCGAGCGCGACGAACGAGGCGAGTCGCGAGCCCAGCATCCGCGTCGAGGCGATGCCCAGCAGGTACGCCACCGCAGTCGCCAGCACGCCCATCGCCAGCACCGGCACGAACCACGGCACGGAGCCGAACCGATAGGCGACGTCGTCGGTCGTCCACGCGATGGGGAGGATGCCGACCGCACCGGCGACCGTGAGACCGAGGGCGCCGAGCAGCAGCCCGGTCCCGGCGAGCGCGAGCGGCGGCAGCCCGGTGTCGGCCTTGGCCGAGAGCACAAAGTACGACGCCGCCCCGATCATCGCGCCGAGCGCCCACAGCACCCCCGCGACGTTGACGTCGGCCCCGGTGACGATGTCGAGCATGAGCACGAGTCCCACGAAGGCGATGGCCGCACCGAGAATGCTGCGCCGACTCGGCCGCTCGCCGCGACGCAACCACAGCCACAGGATCACGGCGACCGGCGCCGTGTACTCGATCAGCAGGGCGAGACCGACGTCCATCACGGCGACGGCCTGGAAGTAGAACAGCTGCGTCGCCGTGACCGCGAGCAGGCCGTATGCGGCGATCATGCCCAGGTTGCGGCGCAGGAGCCGCCACCGTCCGCGCAGCGAGATGATCGTGGGAACGAGCAGCACCAGCGCGGCCACCCAGATGCGGGCGGTGACCGCGGCACCCGGCGTCCATCCGGCGTCGATGAGACCCCTCGCCCACGCGCCAGACATGCCGAACGCGAACGCGGCGGCGAGGGCGAGCGGCAACCCGAGGCGCACGCCGGTCCGCGTGCGGGTGTCATTGGTCACGGTGCTCATGGGATGTGACGCTACCCGCGGCAGATGTAAGATGTCAACATGCTCTTCACGGATGACACGACCGAGGCGCTGCGCGCCGCCGTCTGGCTTGTCAACTCCGCCGAGGAGCCCGAGACCCTCGGCGACCTCACCGATCACGAGAGGTTCCTCACGGAGTTCCCCTACACCGGCCGGCTCGATCGCGACGAGGCCGAGCTGGCCTCGCTCCACGCCCTGCGTCCCCTCTTGCGCGAGATGCTCCTCGCCCCGCGCGACGACATGGCTCAGCTCGTGAACGAGGCGTTCTCGAGATCGCGCCTCGCACCGCGCCTCGTCCGCCACGACGGTGCGGACTGGCACCTTCACGCCGTCGCCGACGACCGCCCCCTGGCCGAACGCATCCTCATCGAGACCGCGATGGCGTTGATCGACGTCATCCGCGCCGACGAGGGCTCCCGCATCACCGTCTGCGACGACGACTCGTGCGCGGCGATCGCACTCGACCTCTCCCGCAACCGCTCGAAGCGCTACTGCTCCGCGACCTGCGCCAACCGTAACGCCGTCGCTGCCTACCGGGCCCGCCGCGCCGAGCGCTGACGCGAGCCTGGACACAACCTGTCATTACAGGTACACTCGACCTGTCATTACAGGTTGCGCAGCGTCGCAGCATCCGTCCTGAGGAGCACCGATGCCCGAGTTCCAGACCCCGCCCATCTCGCCCCTGGCGATCGCCTTCGACGCCGAGAAGCTCACCCTCTCGCCCGAGGGTCCGACCCTCACCCGACGGATGTCCGACCTCGAGGGACTCTTCCTCGACGCCGACGCCTGGGCCGCGGCATCCGCCGGCGACAACCCCGTCGTCTACACCGTCGTCAGCTCGCCCGTGCCCGAGATCGATCGGGAGCTTCCCCAGTCGATCACCACGATCATGCCCGGCGACACCTCCGGCGAGCTCTGGATGACCAAGGGCCACCAGCACCCCAACCACCAGGGCGAGATCTACCTCGCGCTGACGGGACGCGGCGGACTCCTCACGTTCGACGGCGAGCGCACCGAGTGGATCGACATGCTCCCCGGCACCATCGGCTACATCCCGCCCGGCTGGGCGCACCGCTCGGTCAACACCGGTGACGAGCCCTACGCCTTCCTCGCGGTCTACCCCGGCGGGGCCGGACACGACTACGGCTGGGTTCTCGAGCACGGCATGGGTTCGCGCGCGTACCGCGGCGCCGACGGGGCTGTCGACCTGCGCCCGTACGCGGCATAGTTCACTCATGATCATCGCCCACGACCTCGGCACCACCGGCAACAAGGCCTCCCTGCATCACGACGACGGACGCCTCGTCTCGGCGGTCACCGTTCCCTACCCGGCGCACTTCGCCGCCGGCGGCGTCGCCGAGCAGGACCCGGCCGACTGGTGGGATGCCGTCGTCGAGGCGACCCGCTCCCTGATCGCGAAGACGGGCACGGCGCCGGTCGATGTCGCCGGCCTCGTCGTCAGCGGCCAGATGATGGGCGCCGTGCTCCTCGACGCCGAGGGCGAGCCCGTTCGACCCGCGATCATCTGGGCCGACACCCGATCGGGGGCGCAGCAGCGCGAGCTCGAGGCGGCCCTCGGCGCCGAGCACGCCTACGGCATCCTCGGCCACCGTCTGAACCCGACGTATTCGCTCGAGAAGGTCATGTGGGTGCGCGACAACGAGCCCGACGCGTGGTCGCGCGTGCGCCGCGTCTGCGTCGCGAAGGACTTCATCGTGCTGCGCCTCACCGGGCGGCTCGCGACCGACCGGTCCGACGCGTCGGGCACCAACGCCTACGACCAGCGCACCGGCGCCTGGTCCGGCGAGGTGCTGCAGGCCGCCCGGCTCGATCCGACGCTGTTCCCCGAGATCCTCGAATCGACGGCGGTCGCGGGCACCCTGACCGATGCCGCCGCCGAGGCCCTCGGCCTGCCCGCGACCGTGCGGGTCGTGATGGGCGGCGGCGACGGCCCGCTCGCCGCGGTCGGCTCGGGCGTGGTCGCCCCCGAAGACGGAGCCTACGTCTGCCTCGGCACCTCGTCGTGGATCTCGTTCGCCGCAGACGCCCCCCTGCACGATCCGGCGATGCGCACGTTCACGTTCGACAACGTCGTGCCCCGCTCCTTCGTCCCCACCGCCACGATGCAGGCCGGCGGCGCCTCGGTGCAGTGGATCGCCGAGGCCCTCTCCCCCGACCCGCGGCATCCCGAGACTGGCAGGCTCACCGCCGAGGCCTCGGCCGACGTCGACACCGACGACCTCTACTTCCTCCCCTACCTGCTCGGCGAGCGCTCGCCCCTGTGGGACCCCGACGCGCGCGGCGCGTTCGTCGGCCTCGCCCGGCACCACACCCGCGCCCATCTCGTGCGTGCGGTGCTCGAGGGAACGGCGTTCAACCTGCTGACCTGCATCCAGGCGTTCCGCGAATCGGGAGCCGTCATCGACCGCATCGACGCGGTGGGCGGCGGCGCGCAGAGCGACGTGTACCTGTCGGTGCTCGCCGACGTGTGGGGTGTGCCGGTGCGACGGCGGACGATCGTCGAAGAGGCCAACAGCCTCGGCGCCGCCGTGACCGGCGCCGTCGGTCTCGGCCTGACCGATTTCTCGGCGGCGCGCGCGCTCAGCGAGGTCACCGCCGAGTTCACCCCGGATGCCGCGCGGCACGCGGTCTACGCCCGGCGGCACGCCCGGTTCGTCGACGCCTACAGCGCGCTCGCACCTTGGTTCGCGGGGACGGCCGGCTGATGGGTGTGATCCTCGTCACCAGCCGCTCCTTCTCCGACGGCGATCTCGATCTGAACGCGCGCGCCGCGCAGGCGGGCCATCGCATCCTCCGCGGTCCGGCCCACCACGACCTCGACGAGCTGCGTCCGCTGCTGCACGGCGCCGACGCGTGGATCGCCGGCACCGGACCGGTCACCGACGCGCACCTCGCCGCCGCACCGCGCCTGAAGGTCGTCGCGCGCTACGGCGTGGGCACGGAGGCCGTCGATCTCGCGGCGGCCCGTGACCGCGGCATCCCGGTCACGAACACACCCGGCGCCAACGCCGATGCCGTCGCCGACCACGCCGTGGGCCTGATGCTCGCCGCGCTCCGGTTCATCCCCGATGGCGACCGTCGCGTGCGCGCGGGCGACTGGGCGGTGCGCCGAGGGCGCGAGCTCGGCGCCGCCACCGTGGGGATCGTCGGCTTCGGCCGCATCGGTCAGGGCGTGGCACGGCGTGTGAGCGGCTTCGGGTCGCGCATCGTCGCGGCCGACCCGTTCCTGCCGCCCGAGCTGATCAGCGCGAACGGCGCCGAGCCGCTCGACCTCGACGAGCTGTTCCGCGTCGCCGACGTCATCTCGCTGCATGCGCCCGGCGGCCAGCTGCTCGTCGACGCCGGCCGACTCGCGCACATGCGCCGCGGCAGCGTCCTGATCAACACCGCCCGCGGCGACCTCCTCGACGAGACGGCCGTGGCCGAGGCGCTGCGCGACGGCGACCTGGCGGCCTTCGCCGCCGACACGCTCGACGGCGACACCGCCGCGCACAGCAGCCCCCTGCTCGCTCCCGACCTCGCCGACCGCGTGATCGTCACGCCGCATCTCGGCGCGCAGACCACCCAGGCCGTCGACAACATGGGGTCGCTCTCGCTCGACGACGTGATCGCCGTCCTCGGCGGCGCCGAACCCGCCCACCCCGTCACCGCCCGCTAGGAGACATCGATGACCTCGCCCCTGACCTCCGACCCCGTCGACCCCGCTGCCGACGCGACCGCGACGACCTCGAACTACATGGGGTTCGTCGGCGTGACCACCGGGTCGTCGTCGATCATGAAGGTGTTCCCGCTCTGGGCCGACATCCTCGGCCTGCCGACGCGCACCCTGATCGGCCACGACCTGCCGATGGATGCCGACCCGGCGCAGTACCGCGCACTGGTCGAGCAGATCCGCGACGACCCGCACCACCGGGGCGCCCTCGTCACCACGCACAAGATGAACGTGTACGCCGCGGCATCCGATCTGTTCGATGAACTCGACCCGTTCGCGGTCTCGTGCGCCGAGATCTCGAGCATCTCCAAGCGCGGTGCGCTCCTCTCGGGGCGGGCGAAAGACCCGATCACCGTCGACCTGGCCCTGAACGACTTCCTTCCCGCCGACCACTTCGCCCGCACCGGGGCCGCGGTGGTCATCCTCGGCGCCGGAGGGTCGGGCACAGCGCTGAGCTGGGCCCTGGCCGAGCGCGACGACGCGCCGTCGCGCGTCATCGTGACGGCGCGCAGCCAGCAGAAGCTCGACCACCTCCGCGAGGTGCACCGGCAGCACGGCACCCGCGCCGATCTGATCGAGTACGTCGTCACGCGCACGCCGGAGGAGGCCGACGCGGTCGTCGCCGCGGCGCCGGCCGGATCGGTGATCGCCAACGCCACGGGTCTCGGGAAGGACCGCCCCGGATCTCCTGTGACCGACGCGGTCGTCTTCCCCGAGGACTCGTACGTGTGGGAGTTCAACTACCGCGGATCGCTCGAGTTCCTGCACCAGGCGCGCGCCCAGGAGCAGGCGCGCCGGCTGCACGTCGTCGACGGCTGGCGGTACTTCATCCACGGCTGGTCGCAGGTCGTCGCCGACGTGTTCGAGCTCGACCTCACCCCCGAGGTCGTCGAGCAGCTGGCGGAGGCCGCGGAGTCGGTGCGCTGATGAGCGTCGTCCGCACGGTGCTCGGCGACATCCCGTCGGCCGAGCTCGGGCGGGTGGACTACCACGAGCACCTGTTCCAGGTGTCGCCGCTGCTGGCCGGAGACGAGCTCGACGACGAGACGGCGTCGTCGGAGGAGGCCCGGTTGCTGCACGCGAGCGGGTTCGACGCGATGGTCGACGCCACACCCTTCGGACTCGGTCGCGACCCGTCAGCGGTGGCGCGGATCAGTGCCGCTACCGGGCTCGGCGTCGTCGCCAGCACGGGCCGGCATCGTGAGGCGCACTACGGACCGGACCATCCGATGCGGGTGTGGACGGCGGAGCGCCTCGCCGACCTCTTCATCGCCGACATCGCCCGGGGCATGCCCGCCCACGACGGCGATGTGTTCGCCTCTCCCGACGTGCCCCGGGCCACGGCGCCCGGTGGTGCGGCAGTGCGCGCGGGCCTGCTGAAGGGCGGCATCGACTACTGGCGCATCAGCCCGTTCGAGCGCACGACCCTCGTCGCGATCGCCGCGGCCCATCGGCAGACCGGAGCGCCGGTGATGGTGCATCTGGAGTTCTGCACCGCCGCGCACGAGGTGCTCGATGTGCTCGCCGGCGAGGGCGTGGCATCCGATCGGGTGGTGCTGGCGCACGCGGATCGCGATCCGGATGCCGGACTGCACGCCTCTCTCGCCGAACGCGGCGCCTATCTGGGGTACGACGGCTTCGCGCGGCAGCGCACGCGCAGCGACGCCGAGCTGCTGAGTCTGACGGCCGACGTGGTGGCGCGCGGGGCGGGCGATCGCGTGATGCTGGGTGGCGACGTCGCCCGCCGCACCCGCTACATCGCCTACGGCGGGATGCCGGGCCTCGCCTATCTGGGCGAGCGCTACCTGCCGCGGCTGCGCGAGCTCATCGGCGCCGACGCCGTGGACCGGATGCTGATCGCGAACCCCGCGCGATTCCTTCCGCTCAGCCCCGGTCGTTGAGCGAGCGCAGCGAGACGAAAGCCCCTACCACCGCACCCCGCCCCGCTTCGTCTCGTCGCTGCGCTCCTCGCTCGACGACCGGAAGTCGGCGACCGGACGCCCCTGCGCACGACGAAGCCCCCCGCCCGAGGGCGAGGGGCTTCGTGGAGAATCCGCAGGTCACTCGTAGAGGACGGCGGCGATCTTCTCGTCCTCGAGGTTGTTCTTGTCGTACCAGTACGAGCCGGTGTCGTAGAACTCCTCGACGGAGTCGCCGTTGGCCGCGTCGTAGGCCGCCTGCACGACCTGCTCGCCGATGCCGATCGGGTCCTGCGTGATGGCGCCGGCCATCGTGCCGTCCTTGATGGCGTTGATCTGCGCCGCGCCCGAGTCGAAGCCGACGATGGTGACCTTGCCCTTCTCGAGGCCGAGCTCGTTCACCGCGTTGACCACGCCGATGGCGGAGCCCTCGTTGGTGCCGTAGATGCCCTTGAGGTCGGGGTGCGCCGCGATCAGCGTCTTGGCGATGTCGGCCGACTTCAGGTGGTCGCCGTCGCCGTACTGGATGTCGACGATCTCGATGTCGGGGTAGTCGGCCTCGATCTTCTCGACGAACCCGTCACGTCGCTCGACGCCGGTCGAGTTGATCTGCGAGTGGCCGACGATCGCGACCTCGCCCGATCCGCCGATCAGCTCGGCCATGTGCTCGGCGGCGAGAGCTCCCGCGACCTTGCTGTCGGTGGCGGCGAGGCTCAGTCCGACGTCGCCGTTGCAGGGGGCGTCGAAGTAGACGACCGGGATGTCCTTCGACTTCGCCTGCTCGAGCGGGGCGACGCACGCCTCGGGGTCGAGGGCGGCGTAGGCGATGGCGTTCGGGTTCTTGTCGATGGCGCTGGTCAGCATCTCGAGCTGCTGGGCGATCTCGGTCTCGGCCGCGGGGCCCTCGAACGTAATGCGCACGCCGAGCTCTTCGGCCTTCTGCTCTGCACCCTTCTTCACGGCCTGCCAGAACTGGTGCTGGAAGCCCTTCGAGACGAGCGCGATGTACATCTCGCCGTCGCCGCTGCCTCCGTCGCCACCGCTGCCCTCTTCGATGACGTCGCCGCCGCCGGCACAGCCGGCGAACACGAGCGCGGATGCGGCCACGAGTGCCGCGAAGGCGGTCTTCTTGCCGAATTTCATGGAAACTCCATTGTTCTCTGTGGGTGTCGGCCTCGGCCGACGGTGTGTGGACATTCCTGGTGCGGTATTCAGTTGGGTCGGGTGGGTGGTCGGGTCAGGTCCGCTGCCGGTTGCGCAGCGAGTCGAGGAACACGGCGAGCAGCACGACGATGCCGACGACGATGTTCTGCCACTCGGTCTGGATCGACATGATGCGCAGTCCGTTGACGAGCACGCTCATGATGAGCGCGCCGATGACGGTGCCGAGGATCGATCCGCGACCGCCGAGCAGCGACGTGCCGCCGATGATGACGGCCGCGATGGCCTGCAGCTCGTATCCCATGCCGATCTGCGGCTGGGCGGAGTCGAGGCGCGACGCGATCACGATGCCGGCGACGCCGGTGAAGGCGCCCGCGAACATGTAGATGAAGATCGTCCAGCGACGGGTGTTGACGCCCGAGAGGCGGGTGGCTTCCTCGTTGGAGCCGATCGCGAACGTGTAGCGGCCCAGCAGCGTCTTCGACAGCACCAGCCAGGCGACGACGGCCAGGGCCGCCGTGATGAGGACGGCGTTCGGGATGCCGGGGATGATCACGCCGAGCGCGATCTTCTTGAAGTCGGGCGCCGAGGTCGAGAAGTAGATCGGCGCGACGTTCGAGATGACGAGGGCGAGTCCGCCGGCGATCATCATCATCGCGAGGGTGGCGATGAACGGGGGCAGGCGGAGGAACGTGATGTTGAGGCCGTTGACGAGGCCCATCAGCACACCGGTGAGCACACCGCCGATCACGCCGACCCAGACCGGGAGGCCGAGGTTGGTGATGATCACACCCGTCATCACGGCGCAGAGCGCCATGCCGGTTCCGATCGACAGGTCGATGCCGCCGGTGATGATGACGAAGGTGGTGCCGAGGGCGAGGATGCCGATGACCGCGGTCGACAGCAGCACGGTGGCGATGTTGCTGAAGGTGAAGAAGTTCGGACTCGCGATCGAGAAGAAGATCACCAGCACGATGAGCGTGCCGAAGGCGAGCGACTGCTGGAGCTGGCGCTTGAGGAACGCCCCGACGTCGCGCTTGTCGGTGTCTTCGGCGACTGCTGTCTGGACGACCGTCGTCGTCGACGATCCGGGCTGCTGAGAAGTGCTCATCAGTCTTCCTCCCCGTGGGCTGCGAGTTGCATGATCTTCTCCTGGCTGGCTTCCTCGTTGCGGAGCGTGCCGGTGATCCGTCCGTTCGCGAACACGGCGATGCGGTTCGCGACGCGGAGGATCTCCGGGAGCTCCGACGAGATGACGATGATGGACTTGCCCGCGTCGGCGAGCTGCTGCATGACGCGGTAGATCTCCTCTTTCGCGCCGACGTCGATCCCTCGGGTCGGCTCGTCGAAGATGAGGATGTCGCAGTCGCGCATCAGCCACCGGGCGATGACGACCTTCTGCTGGTTCCCTCCGGAGAGGAGCTTGACGACCTGGTTCACCGAGGGCGTCTTGACGCGCAGCTGCTGCACGTACTCCTTGGTGCGGTTCTTCGCCTTGCTGTCGCCCATCCAGCCGATGCCGTTGGCGTACGAGCCGAGCGACGCCAGCACGGTGTTGAACGTGACGTCCTGCTCGAGCATGAGCCCGAGCAGCTTGCGGTCCTCCGAGAGGTAGCCGACACCGTGCTTCACGGCATCCGCGGGCTGACCGATCCGCACCGGGCGGCCGCTGATCGAGATGGTCCCCCCGTCGCGGTGGTCGGCTCCGATGACGGCCCGCGCGGTCTCGGTGCGTCCGGCTCCCATCAGTCCGGCGAACCCGAGGATCTCGCCCTTGTGCAGCTGGAACGACACGTCTTTCAGCAGCGTCCGCGTCGTCAGGCCTTGCACGTCGAGCACGATGGGGTCGTTCTCGTGCTCGCGCGCCTGCGGACGCGTTCCCTCGTCGATGACGCGGCCCACCATCATCTCGATGATCGTCGGGATGGTGATGTCGGCTCGGTCGAGTGATCCGATGTATGTGCCGTCTCGGAGAACCGTGACCCGGTCGGCGAGGCGGCGCAGCTCGTCCATGCGGTGCGAGATGTAGACGATGCCGGTGCCGCTCCTGCGGAGCTGTTCGATGAGCACGAAGAGCGTCTCGACCTCGGTGTCGGTGAGCGCCGAGGTCGGCTCGTCCATGATGAGCACCTTGGCGTTGAACGAGAGGGCCTTCGCGATCTCGACCATCTGCTGCTCGGCGACCGTGAGGTCTCCGACCCGCTGCCGGGGGTCGAGGTGGATGTCGAGCCGCTTCAGCAGCTCGGCGGTCTGCGCGTTGAGCTTGCGCTCCGACAGGAAGGGACCCGTGGTGGGCTCCCGGCCGACGAAGATGTTCTGCGCGACGGTCAGGTCGGGCATCAGGTTGAGTTCCTGATGGATGATCGTGATGCCGAGCTCCTGCGCCTGCAGAGGACTGGTGAGCTCGACCTCGCGACCCTCGAAGGTGATGGTGCCCTCGTCCTTCGTGTAGATCCCCGAGAGGATCTTCATGAGCGTCGACTTGCCGGCGCCGTTCTCGCCCACGAGGACGAGCACCTCGCCCGAGCGCACCTCCAGGTGCACGTCCTTCAGCGCCTGCACACCGGGGAACCCCTTGCTGATCCCCTCCACCCTGAGAATGGGCTCACTCATGTGCTCACCTGCTTCCTTGAAGGTCATCTTGCTGTGTGGCCGGTTACCGGCCGGTTGTAAACATCGGATCAATTCTGCGCTTTCCGTGTGACGGGCGCAAGTTGTATCTGGATGTATTCTCTGCCTCTGTGCGAGACTCTAATTGAAACCGATTTCAATCGCAATCAGTGCAGTCGGATCGACTCGACGGCCACGAGCTTGTCGCGGATGTACGCGTTCGCGTGCGCGCCCAGCTCGTCGTTGTCGGTCCAGAGGTTGCGCCAGATGCCCAGCATCCGGCTCAGATCCGGAGCCACGACGGCCGAGGAGAACGACTCGAAGACGATCGGGCCGTCGTAGCCGACACGGCCGAGGGCCTTGAAGAACGTGTCGAAGTCGACGGTGCCGGTGCCGAGGTACCCGCGATGGCTCTCGCCGATGTGCACGTAGCGCAGGGCCGGCGCCGCGTCGAGCACCGGGGCGAACATGTCGGACTCCTCGATGTTCATGTGGTACGTGTCGAGGTGGATGCCGAGGTTCGGCCGGTCGACCTCCGCGAGGTACGCGAGCGCCTGGCGCGCCGTGTTCAGCACGTTCGTCTCGTAGCGGTTGACGACCTCGAGCGACACCGAGATCCCCCGCTCGGCCGCATGGTCGGCCACGCGGGCGATCGTGCGGCGGCTGCTCGCGATCCCCTCGGGCGTCGCCGGTTCCATGTACTTCTGCATGGCGCTGTAGATCACTCCGCAGAAGTGCGTGCCGCCGAGCTCGGCGAGGACGTCGACCGCGCGGAGCAGCAGCGCCTCCCCCGCCGCCACGACATCGGGGTCGGAACTGGTCACGTCGGTCGCACCCGACAGCCCGAGCGACGCGCTCGCCGCGAGGTCGTGCTCGGCCAGTGCCGACCTCGCCGCCGCGACGTCGAACGAGAACGGGTCCATGAGGGGGAACTCGATCAGATCGAAACCCGCCTGCTTCGTCTTCTCGACCGAGAGACGGATGCCGTCGGCATCGAAGTCGCCGGTCCAGACGAGCCCGTGGCAGCCGATGTTCATGTGGTCTCCCCGGGCGGGTGGCCGGCACCGTCGCCCTCCGATTGGCACGTGCCAATTCGGTGTTCGAGTCACGCTACGCCGGTCGCCGGATCACTGTCAAGACACTTCTTGGCACGTGCCAACCCACCCCGGTATGGTGAAGGGCGCCGCGGTCGGATCGACCGAGACGGATCCCAGGAGGATGCATGCCCCCGAGCGTCAAAGACGTCGCCGCGCTGGCCGGCGTCTCCTCCTCGACGGTCTCGAACTACCTCAACCACCCGCACGTGCTCGGTGCCGCGAGCCGCGAACGCGTGCGCGACGCGATCGAACAGCTCGGATTCGTGCCGAACGAGTCGGCCCGGCAGCTGCGCGCCGGCTCGAGCACGGCGCTCGCGCTCGTGCTCCTCGACGCCTGGCTGCCCTACTTCAACGACCTCTCGCGGGGAGTCGAAGACGTCGCGCGCGAGGGCGGCTGGTCGCTCTTCTTCAGCAACAGCAATCGCGACGCCGAGCTTGAGCGGCGCAACATCGACATGTTCGAGGCCCACCGGGTGCAGGGCATCATCATCTACCCGCTGGGCGACGTCGTGCCGCGCCTCGAGCGGCTGGCCGGCAGCGGCATCCGCTCGGTCGTGATCGGGCCCATCGCCTCCTCGCCGACGGTGGCCTCGGTGCTCTTCGACGACCGGGGCGGCGGCCGCCTCGCAGGCGAGCACCTGCTGTCACTCGGCCGCCGGCGCATCCTCTTCCTCGGCAATCCCGCCGTCAGCCAGTCGAACGACCGGCTCGCCGGCTTGCGCGACGCCGTCGCCGGCAGCGGCGCGACGGTCACCGTGCAGGAGGTATCGCACCTCGCCACCGAAGACGGGCTGAGCGCCGCGGAGCGCATCGTGACGCTCGCCGCCGACGAGCGCCCCGACGCGGTGTTCGCCGCCAACGACATGGTGGCGCTCGGCGTGCTCACGCAGCTGCTGCGCAACGGCATCCGCGTTCCCGACGACATCGCGCTCGTCGGGTTCGACGACGTCGACCAGGCGCATCAGGGCGTGGTGCCCCTCACGACCGTGCGCCAGCCCGGCTATGCGATCGGACGCGCCGCGGGGGCCGCCCTGCTGCAGATGCTCTCCGACCCGTCGGCACCGCCGCCCGCCACCACGCCCTTCCCGGCCGAGCTGATCGTGCGGGAGTCGACCGTCGGGCGCCGCGAGTCGTGATCACGCCCCTGGGCACCGCGGTGGCGTGAGACAGTTCTGCTCGGGCGACGCCCGGGCAGCGCTCCCCGTCGCCCCGGCGGTTGGGAGCCGATAGGTTGATCTGCGCGGGCGGACGATCGCCCGGAGCAAGCGGGTCTGAGAAGCGCGAGGTCGGGGGACGCCGAGGCCGCTCAGGCCGAGGCGTGCCCCACGACGCCCTTCCGCAGCAGCGCGTTGCCGTACTTCCGGGTCTCTCCGGTGCGCACCATGAGATAGGCGCCCTTCGCGACCTCGTAGTATGCGAACCGTTCGACGAAACGGGTCGTCTCCACGGTCGTCCCGGCTGCGCGCATGAGCTCGTGCTGCACGTCGAGCACGTCGCCGTCGGCCGAGGTCATCAGGTCGATGCCGGGCGCATCGTCGAGCGGCAGCACCGTGCGGATCGCGGCGACCACT
Organism: Microbacterium martis; assembly: GCF_047246685.1. Lineage (NCBI taxonomy): Bacteria > Bacillati > Actinomycetota > Actinomycetes > Micrococcales > Microbacteriaceae > Microbacterium > Microbacterium martis. The sequence goes on from NZ_JBFOKT010000002.1 coordinate 211,626, forward strand.
TCCGGCGTCGTCGTCCCCGGAAGGTCGACCACGCGTGCGCCGAGTCCCCAGGCGGGGAAGTGCGCATCGGCGACCACGACCGCGTCGGAGTGGCCCATCCGGTCGAGATGCAGCAGCAGCTCACCGGTGAGCAGCGGGTGGATTCCTTCGAGCACGGGGCTCCTCTCGGTCAGGCGGCGGGGATGAGGCCTTCGGCGGCCAGCTGCTCCCACAGCGCCGGCGGGATGTCGCGTGCCGCGTACTCCGCGTTCTGCCGGAGCTGCTCGGGTCGGCTTCCGCCGACCACGACCGAACGGACCACATCGGCCCGCAGCGGGAACCGGATGGCGGCCGCCGGAAGCGGCACGTCGTGCTCGGCGCAGACGGCGGCGATGCGCACGAGCCGATCCCAGAGCTCATCGGGGAGCTGTCCGTACTCGTAGCGTCCGTCACGGCGAGGCTCGCTCGCCGCGAGCAGGCCGGAATTGAAGACGGATGCCGCGACGATGCCGGTTCCCCGCTCGCGGCACGCCGGCAGCACCTCGGCGGCTGCGGGCTGCTCGAGCAGGGTGTAGCGCCCGGCGACCATCACGAGATCGAGATCCGCGCCCCGGACGACCGCGGCGAGAGCATCCGACACCATCGAGCCGACGCCGATCGCACGCGTCTCGCCGTCGGCGCGCAGCTGCTCCAGGGCGGGAAGCGCCTCGGCGAGAGCGAGGTCGAGGTCGTGCCGCTCGGGGTCGTGCAGGTAGAGCAGGTCGACGCGTTCGATGCCGAGTCGCTCGCGCGACTCGTCGAGGCTGCGGCGGATGCCGTCGGCCGAGAAGTCCCAGATGCGCTGCAGGTCGTCGGGCACGTGGAAGTCGTGGTCGGTGTCGAGGCCGCCGGCGACATGCTCGGGGTTCGGCCGCAGGAGTCGTCCGACCTTCGTCGACAGCACGAACTCGTCGCGCGGCTTGGTCTGCAGGAACGCGCCCAGGCGCCGCTCCGACAGACCGAGGCCGTAGTGCGGCGCGGTGTCGAAGAAGCGGATGCCGCTCTCCCAGGCCGCGTCGAGCACGGCCCAGGCCTCGTCGTCGGTCAGCGGCCGGAAGAGGTTGCCGACGTTCGCGGCACCGTAGCCGAGGGCGGGGACGTCGAGCCGGTCAGGCGCCGACATGCGCGCCCTCCCAGGTGTAGGCGGCGATGCTGGCCGCCTTCATCTCCATGCCTGCGCCCGGGGCGGTGGGCGCCATGTACGAGCCGCCGCGGATGTCGGTCGGCACGACGAAGTGCTCGTGCAGGTGGTCGACGAACTCGATCATGCGCCCTTCGCGCGTACCGGTGACGGCGACGAAGTCGAACATCGACAGGTGCTGCACCGCCTCGCACAGCCCGACACCGCCGGCGTGCGGGCACACGGGAACGCCGAACTTGGCGGCGAGCAGCAGGTTGGCGATGTTCTCGTTGACCCCGGCGACACGGACGGCGTCGATCTGCATGACCGAGATCGCGTCGGCCTGCAGCAGCTGCTTGAAGATCACGCGGTTCTGGGCGTGCTCGCCGGTCGCGACGCGAATGGGGGCGACGCCGCGCGCGATCTCGGCGTGGCCGAGCACGTCGTCGGGGCTGGTGGGCTCCTCGATCCAGGCGGGGTGGAACTCGGCGAGCGCGTTCACCCACTCGATCGCCTCCGACACCTCCCAGCGCTGGTTCGCGTCGATCGCGATGGGGAAGTCGGGCCCGCACACCTCGCGGGCCTTGCGGAACCGGCGGATGTCGTCGTCGAGGTCGGCGCCGACCTTGAGCTTGATCTGGGTGAACCCGTCGGCCATCGCCTCGCGCGCCAGGCGCTCGAGCTTCTCGTCGGAGTAGCCGAGCCACCCGGGGCTCGTCGTGTATCCGGGGTAGCCGGTGGCGAGGAGCTCCCGCTCCCGCTCGGCGCGGCCGGGCTCGGCGGCGCGGAGGATCTCCAGCGCCTCCTTGGGGGTGAGCGCGTTGGTGAGGTAGCGGAAGTCGACGAGGTCGACGAGCTCCTCCGGCGTCATGCGGGCCAGCAACTGCCAGAGGGGCAGCCCCGCCCGTTTGGCCTTGATGTCCCACAGCGCGTTGGTCACCGCCCCGATCGCCATGTGCATGACCCCCTTCTCGGGGCCGAGCCAGCGCAGCTGCGAGTCGCCGATGATGTCGCGGAACGTCGAGCCCATGTCGTCGAGCAGGGGCTCGATCTCGCGTCCGACCAGGTGCCCGGCGAGCGCGTCGATCGCGGCGACCTGCACGTCGTTGCCGCGCCCGATCGTGAACACGAAGGCGTGACCGTCGATCCCGTCGGCGGCGTCGGTGCGGATCACGACGTAGGCCGCCGAGTAGTCGGGGTCGGGATTCATCGCGTCCGAGCCGTCGAGGCTGAGCGACGTCGGAAAGCGGATGTCGGTGGTGTCGAGGGCGACGATGCGGCTCACGGAGTTCCTCTCCCAGCGTGGACGATTTTCATCACGCGGATCCCTTGGAGTGTAAACATCGGATGTCTATACTGTCAACGAAGCAGGCCGCAGAGAGGCGGCATCCCGACCACACAGGAGAATCATGAAGTTCGCGCGGCTCGGCACCCCTGGGACCGAGGTCCCCGTCCTCCTGGAGGGCGACCGCTACCTCGACCTCCGCCCCGTGACATCCGATGTCGACGGCGACTTCCTCGCCGGCGACTTCCGGGCGCGCGTCGCCGCCGCGCGTGATGCCGGAGAGCTCCCCGAACTGCCGGATGCCGCGACCCGGCGCATCGGCGCTCCGATCGCCCGGCCGGGAGCGGTGATCTGCGTCGGCATGAACTACGCCGCCCACGCCGCCGAGTCCGGTGCGCAGCCGCCCGAGATCCCGATCATCTTCCTGAAGACGCCGAACACCGTGGTCGGTCCGAACGACGCCGTCACGATCCCGCGCGGCAGCGAGAAGACCGACTGGGAGGTCGAGCTCGGCATCGTCATCGGCGCGCGTGCGGCCTACCTCGACTCCCCCGACGAGTCGATGGCGCACGTCGCCGGTTTCGTCGCGGCGAACGACGTCTCGGAGCGCGACTTCCAGATGGCCGTGTCGGGCGGGCAGTGGTCGAAGGGCAAGATCGCGTTCGGCTTCAACCCTACGGGCCCGTGGCTGGTCACCCCCGACGAGGTCGACCATCGCGCGCTCGGGTTGCGCAGCTTCGTCAACGGCGAGCCGCGGCAGGACTCGAACACGAGCGACATGATCTTCACTGTGGAGCACATCGTGCATCACCTGTCGCAGTATGTGACGCTCGAACCGGGCGACCTCATCCTCACGGGCACACCGCAGGGCGTCGCCCTCTCGGGCAACTTCCCCTACCTGTCCGCCGGCGACGTGGTCGAGATCGAGATCGACGGCCTCGGTCGTCAGCGACAGGAGTTCGTGGCATGGGAGGCGAAGAAGTGACCGACGCTCAGCGACCCGCCGCGCTCGACGGGCTGGTCGCGATCGTCACTGGCGGAGCATCCGGCATCGGGGCGGCGATCGCCGCCCGCCTGCACGCCGACGGAGCGCAGGTCGCCATCCTCGACCGCGACATCTCAGCGGCGGATGCCGCGTTCGCGGCCTTCACAGCCGACGTGTCCGACCGCGCGAGCGTCGACGCGGCGGTCGCCGCGGTCGCCGAGCGGTTCGGACGCATCGACATCGTGGTGAACAACGCCGGGGTCGGCGCCCAGGGCGACATCGCCGCGAACGACGACGACGAGTGGGCACGCGTGCTCTCCATCAACGTCACCGGCATCGCGCGCATGACCGCGGCGGCGCTGCCCTGGCTGCGGCGGTCGCCGGCGGCGGCGGTCTGCAACACGGCATCCATCGCCTCGACGACCGGACTCCCCCAGCGCGCCCTCTACAGCGCGTCGAAGGGCGCGGTCTCGGCACTCACACGGGCCATGGCCGCCGACCATCTGCGCGAGGGCATCCGCGTGAACGCCGTCAATCCCGGCACGGCCGACACGCCGTGGGTCGGACGCCTGCTCGACTCGGCGGCGGATCCCGCTGCCGAGCGTGCGGCGCTCGAGGCGCGCCAGCCGCACGGCCGCCTCGTGAGCCCCGACGAGGTCGCCGCCGCGGTCGCCTACCTCGTCGGCCCGTCGGCGGGATCCACCACCGGAACCTCCATCGAAGTCGACGGGGGCATGGCGCAGCTGCGCCTGCGTCCGGAGTAGGCGGCTGCGTCCGCGCGCTACTCGCCGCGCAGCCAGCCCCGCAGGCCGCGGCGAGTCCGCGGCTGCTCCTCCACCGTGGCGTCGGTCCGCGGCCCGTCGAGCCCGTAGAACCGCTCGGCGTTCGCCCACAGGAGCGCGTCGACGTCGTGCCCGCGAGCCTCTGCCCACGCGACCACCGTCTCCCACCAGCGAGTGCGCGCGTTCGGCTGGTACGTGACCGACCCGTCGGTCGGTGCATGCGGATCACCGACCTCGGCCGGTCCGATGACCGAGACCGGCCAGTCGCTCCCCCACATCAGGCGGTCCTCGCCGAAGGCGTCGGCCGCCACGTCGAGGAACGGCTCCAGCTGCTCGCGGCTCCAGTCGCCGCCGGCCTCGGCGGGGAGCCCGGAGAGCTTGCAGAAGACCTCCGGATGCCGCGCCAGCTCGTCCAGGTCGCGCACCCATTCCACCGAGGGGAGACGCGGAGCCCCTGCCGTGCCGACCGCGGGCTTGCCGAGGTGGTCGAGCACCATCCGCAGCTCGGGGATCGCGCCGGCGAGACGCGCCACCTCGGGCAGCTGCGAGGCGCGGATGCACGCGTCGAAGGTCCATCCGCGCGCCGCGACCTCGCGCGCTCCCGTCACGAAGGCGGTCGACACGGCCAGGCCGTCGCTCTCGCCCTGCAGGTTGTGCCGCACCCCGACGACCAGAGGATGCGCCGACAGCTCGTCGAGATGCGTGATCGTGTCGACTCCGCGGTCGAGTCGCATGCCCGCGACGATGCCGACCACGCCGATCCGGTCGGCCATCTCCGACACCCATCGCACCTCGCCGAGGAAGTGCTCCTCGTCGGTCTCCGCCTGCACGAAGACGGCCTTCTCAGCCGTCGCTCCGGGCAGTCGGGCGTGGTCCAGCTCGGTCTCGGCGAACCGGAAATCCAGCGGTCCGGACAGCCAGGAGTACTCGAGGACACCGCTGTCCCAGAGGTGCAGATGGGAATCGATGACGCGCATGCGACCATCCTGCCTCAGACATCCGATCAATAGCTAGGATGACGCCATGGCTGTGACCGATGAGGCGATCGAGAAGATCAAGGCGATGATCGTGTCGGGCGAACTCTCGCCCGGCGATCGTCTGCCGCCCGAGAAGGAGCTCTCCGAGCGCCTCGGCCTCTCGCGCAACTCGATGCGCGAGGCCGTCAAGGCGCTCGAGGTCATCCGGGTGCTCGACGTGCGCCGCGGCGACGGCACGTACGTCACGAGCCTGGAGCCGCATCTTCTGCTCGAGGCCATCGCCTTCGTCGTCGACATGCACGACGACGACTCGATGCTCGAGATCTTCGCCGTCAGACGGATGCTGGAGTCGCAGGCGACCGGCCTCGCGGCCACACTCGGCACCGACGACGGCATCGCGCAGCTGCGGGCCGAGGTCGACGGCGTCGACGGGGCCGTCACGATCGAGGAGCTCGTCGAGCACGACATCCGCTTCCACCGCGAGATCGTTCGGATGGCGGACAACGCCTATCTCGCGAGCCTCATCGAGCACCTCAGCAGCCAGACCGTTCGCGCGCGCGTGTGGCGTGGACTCACCGAAGGCGGCGCCGTGGAGCGCACCCTGTCGGAGCACCGGGCGATCGCCGACGCCATCGCGCACCGCGACGCGGCTCTCGCCACAGCCCTGACGACCGCGCACATCGCCGGCGTGGAGCGATGGCTGCGGCAGGCGGCATCCGCCTGACAGACGATCGGCGACGCCGGTCAGGCGTCGGATGCCGCGGGCAGCGCCATCTCGACCACGAGGCCCCCGCCCTCGCGGGCCGACAGCTCGAGCTCCCCGCGATGCGCCTCGACGACGCTCGTGACGATGGCGAGCCCGAGCCCGTGCCCGCGCACCGACTCGGCGGACGAGACCGTGCGCCCCGCTCCGCGGCGGAACGGCTCGGTGAGTTCGGTCACCTGGTCGGCGTCGAGCAGCGGTCCGGTGTTCTCGATGCGCAGGTGAACCCGCTCCCCGTCGGTGCGCGTCTCGATGTCGATCTCGCCGCCCTCGACGTTGTGGCGGACGGCGTTGCGCACGAGGTTCGACACTGCCTGCCGCAGCAGGACCTCGTCGCCGAGCGCGACGGCCGACACGTCGGCCTCGTCCCGCACGCGGATGTCTCGGGCCTCGATCTCGCCCGACGCCTCTGCGAGGGCCCGGTGCGCGAGCCGCCCGACGTCGACCGGGTCGGCGGCCAGCGTGCGGCGCTCGATGTCGGCGAGGTCGAGCAGAGCATCGACGGTCTCGATGTTGCGGCGGTTCGTCTCGAGCACGCGGCGCGACACGGCACGCAGCTCGTCGACGGTGAGGTCGGGATCGGCGAGAGCGACCTCGAGCATGGTCTGGGTCGTCGCGAGCGGCGTGCGGAGCTCGTGCGAGGCGTTCGACGCGAAGCGCCGATGGGACTGGAACGACCGGTCGAGCTTGCCGAGCATGTCGTCGAAGGTGTCCGACAGGTCGCGCACCTCGTCGCGAGGACCATCGAGGCCCACCCGGTGATCGAACGATCCGGTGCCGGCGACCTGCGCGGCGCGGTTGATGGCCTGCAGCGGCCGCAGCATCCGCCCGGCCAGGACCCAGGCGAGAAGCGCGCCGGCGAGAAGGACCGCGACGAGCACGACGGCCGAGACGATGAGCGTGGTGTTCAGGATGTCGATGGGCGAGCGCAGCGCGATGGTCGAGGTCGCCTTCGCGGCGTCGAACGTCCGAGTGATGGCGGCATCGGTGGGAAGACCGGCGCTGGGAGGGTCGGTGGTCGCGGGCACCGTCATCCCGTCGACCTCCGCGACGACATATGTGGGCACCGTGCGCATGAACACGTTGACGATGAGCACCATGAGCAGACCGGCGACCGCGAGGAGAGAGGTGAAGGCGACGGTCAGCCGCGCGCGTATGGTCAGCCGGCGGCGTGCGGCGGTCACGACGGCGCTCCGAACCGGTATCCGACGCCCGGCACGGTGCGCACCAGCCACGGGTCGCCGAGGCGCTTGCGGAGATTCGAGATCGTCACCCGTACGGTGTTGGTGAACGGATCGGCGTTCTCGTCCCAGCCCTTCTCCAGCAGGGTCTCGGCGCTGACGATGCCGCCGCCGGCGCGCATGAGCAGTTCGAGAACGACGAACTCCTTGTTCGACAGCCGGACCAGACGGGTGTTGCGGTAGACCTCTCGGCGGAACGGATCGAGACGCACGCCGTGCGCCTCGAGGGATGGCGGATGCGAGACGCCCGCTCGTCGCTCGAGCGCACGCAGCCTCGCGACCAGCTCGGGGAAGTCGAAGGGCTTGGCGAGGTAGTCGTCGGCGCCGAGCTCGAACCCTTCGACCTTCTCGTCGAGAGTCCGGGCGGCGGTCAGCATGAGCACGCGGCACTCCGGGCGGTTCGCCGCCACCCAGGAGCACACGTCGTCGCCGTGGATGCCCGGCAGGTCGCGGTCGAGCACGATGACGTCGTAGGCGTTCACCGAGAGGTTCTCGATCGCCGTGTCGCCGTCGTAGACCACGTCAGCCGCGATGGACTCACGGCGGAGGCCGGTGCGGATGGCGTCGGCAAGGTAGGTCTCGTCCTCGACGATCAGTGCGCGCATGCGGCCAGTCAAGCATCGGAGCCATAAAGCAGACCTAAAGACTTTCTTGAACGCCCCGTTAACCCCCGCCCCGGTGGACTGGTCCCGTCGACGCCACGGAGGAGTCGACCGCGACGAGAGGAAGACGACATGACCATCACCACCACCCGAGGCGGCCGCCGCACGGCTCTGGCCGCGCTGCTCGCCGTGCCGGCGGTCCTGTTCGCCTTGACGGCATGCTCTCCGAGCACGGCGGGCGGAGGCGACGACGCTGCGAGCGGGGGCTCGGGCGCGAGCGGCGGATCCGAGAAGTCGGAGTTCGTGCAGTACCAGTTCGACTACGCCGCCTGCATGCGCGACCAGGGCATCGACATGCCCGACCCCAAGGATTCGGAGCAGGGCACGTCGATGACGATCCCGATGGACGGCGACATGGACGCTTACCAGTCCGCCGCCGACGCCTGCACCGAGAAGCTGGGCACCCCGCCGGCGATGTCGGCCGAGGAGAGGGCCGCCGCCGACGAGAAGTTCCTCGAATGGGCGACCAAGGCCGCCGAGTGCTACCGCGAGAACGGCTACGACATGCCCGACCCGAAGGCCGGCGAGGCTCCGGAGTTCCCGCAGGATGCTCCGCAGGAGCTGCTGGAGGAGTGCGGCGGCGGCGGCGTGGCCAAGAAGGTCGACGGATGAGCGGGTCCGGCACGACCGATGTCGGCAGCGCAGCACCGCGGCGGCGTCGCGCGCGCTGGTGGATCGCCGGGGCGGCGGCCTGCGCCGTCGCCCTCACGGGCACCGGCATCGCAGCCGCGAACGTCTACGGCTCGGTGCCGGCGGCATCCGAGGAGAAGAAGCGCTTCTCGACGGCATCCGTCGAGGAGGGGACGCTTTCCGGGTCTCAGACCGTGAGCGGCACGCTCGACTACACCGCGTCGCGGAACCTGAGCTCGGGCATCGGGGGCGTGCTGACCGCCGTCTCGCCCGCGGGAAGTCAGGTCGGTCTCGGCCAGCCGCTGTTCAGCGTCGACAACGTCAGTGTGTTCCTGTTCCACGGCGACCTTCCCGCCTGGCGTGCGTTCGAGCGCGGCATGTCCGCCGGCCCCGACGTCCGTCAGCTCGAGGCCGACCTCCAGGCACTGGGTTACTTCTCGCGGGAGCCCGACGAGAAGTTCGACGGGAACACCGAGGCGGCCATCCGAGCCTGGCAGGAGGCCACCGGGCAGGAGAAGACCGGTCGGATCGACCTCGGACGAATCATCTTCGCCCCCACCGATCTGCGCATCGCCGAGGTGCTCGCCGCGATCGGCGACCAGGTGGGCCCGGGCGCGCCCGTGGTCAAGGTGTCGGGACTGGTCAAAGAGGTGACGGCCAATCTGAAGCTCGCCGATCAGAAACTCGGGGTCGTCGGAACCCAGGTGAACCTGCAGCTCCCCGGGGGGATCACGACCACCGGCACCATCACCGCTGTGGGCCAGCCGACGGAGCAGGAGAACAACGGCCAGAAGTCGATCGTCGTGCCGATCACCATCGCCCTCGACGATCCGGCGGCGGCTGACGGCATCCAGCGGGCGAGCGTCGCGATCGACGTGCCGTCCGAGACGCGCGACAACGTGCTCTCCGTGCCCGTCGAAGCACTCATCGCGCTACCCGGCGGCCGCTTCGGCGTGCAGGTGGTCGACGACGACGGCACGATCGACGACGTTCCCGTCGAGACCGGGCTCTTCGCCGGCGGCCGTGTCGAGATCTCGGGCGAAGGAGTGAAGGCGGGTCTCGACGTGGTGGTGCCGGAGCGATGAGCGCGGTCATCGAACTCCACGGGGTGGAGAGATCCTACGGTCAGCCGCCGGTGCTCGCCTGCGCCGGGGTGAGCCTCGAGGTGCGACGGGGTGAGCTCGTCGCGATCGTCGGGCCGAGCGGTTCGGGCAAGTCGACGCTGCTCAACCTGATCGGCACGCTCGACCGCCCGACCGCCGGCACCGCACGCATCGACGGCGTCGACGTGCAGTCGCTGTCGGATCAGGAGCTGTCGGCCCTGCGCGCGCACCGCATCGGGTTCGTCTTCCAGCAGTTCCATCTCAGCGAGGGCATCAGTGCGCTCGACAACGTCGCCGACGGCCTGCTCTACCTGGGCGTGCCACGCGCCGAGCGGCGGGAGCGCGCACGAGCCGCTCTCGAGCGGGTCGGTCTCGGCCACCGGGTGACCCACAAGCCGAACCAGCTCTCGGGCGGCGAGCGGCAGAGGGTCGCGATCGCCCGCGCCGTCGTCGCCGACCCACCGCTGCTGCTCGCCGACGAGCCGACAGGGAACCTCGACTCCGCGTCGGGCGCCGCGATCGTCGAACTGCTGCACACTCTGAACGCGCAGGGCACCACGGTCGTGGTGATCACGCACGACGTCGAGCTGGCCGCCCGGCTGGGGCGACGGATCACGATCAGAGACGGACGGGTGGTCGGCGACTCGGCCGCCGCCGAAAAGGCCGATTCGGCCGCCGAGGAGGTGGCCGCATGAGCACGCTGATGGAACCGGAGGTCCGTGAGCGGGCCGACGCCGACGGGCGGGCACAGGCGCCGCCCCGATCGCGCCTGCGCTTCTCCGACGTGCTGATGCTGGGCGCCACGGGCCTGCGGGCCCGACCCATGCGGGCCGTTCTGTCGGCACTCGGCATCGCGATCGGGATCGCGGCGATGATCGCGGTGGTGGGCATCTCGACGTCGAGTCAGGCCAAGCTCAACGAGCAGCTCGCCGCGCTCGGCACGAACCTGCTGACGGTGGAGCCGAACAGCGGCCTGCTCGGCGAAGACACGAAGCTGCCGGAGGACACGGTGCCGAAGGTGCGGCTGATGGACGGCGTGGAATCGGCGAGCGGCACGGGCGACATCCCGGTCGACGTCTATCGCACGCCGCTGATCAACGAGTCCGCCACGGGGGGCATCAGCGTGATGGCCGCCGACCTCGATCTGCTCGAGGTCACCGGTACCGATCTCGCATCCGGCGCGTGGCTCAACGCCGCGACGAGCGAGTACCCCTCGGTCGTCCTGGGCGCAGACGCCGCCAGGCGACTCGGCATCGTCACGGTCGGCAGCCAGGTGTGGCTCGGCGGGCAGTACTTCACGGTCGTCGGCATCCTCGAACCGTCGATGCTGGCGCCCGAGCTCGACGCGGCCGCGCTCATCGGCATCCCGATAGCGACGACCGCCTTCGGGTACGACGGCAGCCCCTCGGTCGTCTACGAGCGCGCTGTCGAGAAGATGATCGACCAGGTGCGCGACCTCCTGCCGGGAACGGTCAACCCGCAGGCGCCCGAGGAGGTCGGCGTCTCCCGCCCCTCCGACGCGCTCGCGGCCAAGTACGCCGCCGACCAGGCCTTCACCGGGCTGCTGGTCGGACTCGGCTCGGTGGCGCTGCTCGTCGGCGGCATCGGCGTGGCCAACACCATGATCATCTCGGTGTTGGAGCGGCGCCGCGAGATCGGTCTGCGTCGGGCGCTGGGCGCCACCAGGGCGCACATCCGCCGGCAGTTCCTGGTCGAGGCGCTGCTGCTGTCCGCACTGGGCGGGATCTTCGGCTCCCTGCTCGGCGCCGGCGTGACGGCGGTGTTCGCGGCCCTCAACGGCTGGACGTTCTCGGTGCCGGGGGCGCTCTTCGCCATGGCCGTGGGCAGCACGCTGGTGATCGGAGCGATCGCCGGCCTCTACCCGGCGGTGCGCGCCGCGCGCACACCGCCGACCGCGGCGCTGAGCTCCTGACCCGGGCCTCTGACGCCCCTTCGGGTGAGAGGTCACGACGCGCCGCGCGCGCCCGGCGCGTTGCGGCGTGTCGTGACCTCTCACCTCGGGGGGCACGCACCTCTCGCCACCGCGCAGCGCGCGTCAGGCCCCGAGGCGCCCCATGGCCGCGTCGAACTCGGCCGCCGAGCTGTCGCTCACCTCGTCGAACAGCATCCGCTCGATCACATCCGGAGCAGCCGTGAAGTACGGGATGCCCGCGCGGCGCAGCCCGATGACGTCCTCCGGCGAGCGCAGCGAGGCCGCGAGCACGTTGGTCGTGCTCCCCGCGCACATCTCCTGCATGCGCGCGATGACGTCTTCCGCATCCGCACCCGATCCGGCCGCCGCGATCGCATCGCGCATCCGCCCGAGGTACGGCGCGATGTACTGCACACCGACGGCCGCGCACGCGAGCGCCTGCGCGACCGAGTACACCGCCGTCACGAGCACGCTCGCCCCGTCGCGCACGAGGACGGATGCCGCGGCGAACCCCGCGGCCGTCGCCGGCACCTTCACGACCACGCGGTCGCCGAGCGCCCGGATGCCGTCTGCGTTGCGGAGCAGGGCCGACGTGTCGCCGCCCCAGGTCTGGAAGAAGATCTCGCGCGCTCCCTCCGACTCCCATCGGGAGTACAGCTGCGGGATCTCGGCCGCCGTGCGTCCGCCGCGCTCGAGGATCGTGGGGTTCGTCGTCACGCCGTGCACGACGCCGGCGGTGAGCAGCGACGAGACGCGGTCGACATCGGCGCTGTCGACGTACAGACGGGGGGCGATCGCGGTCATCGGATCTCCAGGCCGGTGAACCTGTCGTTACAGGTTCGGGTTCGGCTAATGTAATGACAGCCGCGGACGAATGTCAAAGACGCGCCCGGCTTCGCGAGCCGTCGAAGAGGATCAGGAGCGACATGGCCCCCGCACACCCCGGAGATCGCTCCGGCGTCGTCATCGTCGGCAGCGTCACCGCAGACGTGACGACCTTCTCCCAGCGACTGCCGGCGCGCGGTGAGACCATCCTCGGCGATCAGTTCACGCTGATGCTGGGCGGCAAGGGCGCCAATCAGGCCGTCGCCGCCGGACGTTCGGGGGCCCGGACCAGCTTCGTCGGCTGCGTCGGCGACGACCTCTTCCACGACCTCGTCGTCGACGGTCTGGCCGAGGCCGGCGTCGACCTCACTCACCTGCGCACCGTGCCGGGGCCGACGGGCATCGCGCACATCCGGGTCGACGCGTCGGCGCAGAACGACATCGTGATGGTGCCGCTCGCGAACGCCGCACTGAGCACCGAGCAGATCGACGCCGCGCTGGCCGCGCTGGCGCCGAGCACCTCCGTGCTGCTGACGCAGCTCGAGACGCCGTCCGCCCTCACCGCCCACATCACCGCTCGCGCGGGCGAGCACGGCATGACCGTGATCCTCGATCCCGCCCCGGCGGCCGAGCTCGCGCCCGAGATCTGGCGGAGCATCGACATCGTCACCCCGAACGAGACCGAGGCCACGCTCATCAGCGGCATCGAGGTGACGGATGCCGCGTCGGCCGAGCTCGCCGGGCGCTGGTTCCTGGCCCAGGGCGTCGGCGCCGCGGTGATCACGCTCGCCGGCCAGGGGTCGTGCGTCGTGACCGCCGAGGGAGCGGTGGTGGTGCCCCCGTTCCCCGTCGAGGCGATCGACACGACGGCCGCCGGCGACGCCTACGCGGGCTACCTGGGCGCCGCCCTCGCCGACGGGCGCACGCTCACCGAGGCCGTGCGCCTGGCGACGGCCGCCGGGGCGCTCACGGTGACGAAGCAGGGCGCCTCGCCGAGCCTGCCGCACCGCGCCGAGGTCGAGGCCTTCCTGGCCGAGCGCGAGCCCGCCCCCGCCGCGAACTGAGGAGACATCATGCGCAAGTCCGCCACGACGATCAATCCCGCCCTCTCCCGGGTCATCAGCGAGACAGGGCACACCGACCTCCTCGTCGTGACCGACGCCGGGCTCCCGATCCCTCCCGGCTCGGAGCGCATCGATCTCGCGTACCGACCGGGCGCCCCGGCGTTCCTCGATGTCCTCGACACGGTGCTGGGCGAGCTCGTGGTCGAGGGGGCGACCGTCTCGGCCGAGGTCGCCGAGCACAGCCCCGAGGTGCTCGCCGCCCTGCGGGAGCGACTCGCCGGCATGGGCTTCGAGATCGAGCTCGTCCCGCACGTCGAGTTCAAGAAGCGCACGCACGGCGCGCGGGCGTTCGTGCGCTCGGGGGAGTTCACCCCCTACGCGAACGTGATCCTGCACGCGGGAGTCGCATACTGACATGGCCGACACCGTCGCCGACACCATCGACCGGCACTCCGCCGCTCCGATGTACGATCAGCTGCGCCAGCTGATCGTCGAGGGGATCGCGCGCGACGGCCTGCAGCCGGGCGACCCGCTGCCCGGCGAGCACCGGCTGTGCGAGCGCTACGGCATCTCCCGCACGGTGGTGCGGCAGGCGCTGGCCCAGCTCGAGCACGAAGGACTCGTCGAGCGGGTCAAGGGCAAGGGCACCTTCGTCTCGCGCCCCCGCACCAGCGAGAGTCTCGTGCACACGCTCGTCGGTCTCTACGACGACGTCGAGCGGCGCGGCGGGCATGTGCACAGCGACGTGCTGCGGCACGAGCGGACGACCGCCGACGACGAGGTCGCCTCCGCCCTCGAGGTCGAGGTCGGCGCGCCGGTGGTGGTTCTCGACCGGCTGCGCCACGTCGACGGCGAACCCTGGTCGCTGTCGACGACATGGATGCCGGATGCCGTCGGCGCCGCCACCCTCGACGCCGATCTCACCGAAGCCTCGCTCTATCGGCTTCTCGCCGCGAACGGCGTCGTCGCGACCCACGGCGTCCGCTCGGCCGAGGCCACGGTGGCGACGCACGAGCAGGCTCAGCTGCTCGGGGTGAGCGCGGGGTCGGCCCTGCTGCGGCTGCGCAGCGTGAGCCGCGGCGCCGACGGCTCGCCGATGGAGTACTTCATCGCCTATCACCGAGGCGACCGCTCGCGCTTCGAGTTCCAGCTGCAGCAGGAGCAGTCGCAGGCATCCCTCCTGCACATCGATGGTCATGGCAGCACTTCTCCCGCAGGTACGGTCGGCTGACCCGTGAGCGTTACGCTCGATCGGTGAACTCCTGGACCAGCACCGCGATCGCCCTGCTGGAGGCCGACGCGAATCGCAGTGCCGACACGCACCTGCACCTGTTCCCTCTGCCGGCCGAGTGGGGCATCGACCTCTATCTGAAAGACGAGTCGGTGCACCCGACCGGCTCGCTCAAGCATCGGCTCGCCCGATCGCTGCTGCTCTACGGGCTGGTGAACGGCCGCATCCACGAAGACACCACGCTCGTGGAGTCGTCGAGCGGGTCGACCGCCGTCTCCGAGGCCTACTTCGCCCGGATGCTGGGCCTGCCGTTCATCACGGTCGTGCCGCGGTCGACCAGCCAGGAGAAGATCGACCTCATCGAGTTCTACGGCGGTCGATGCCACTTCGTCGACCGGGCGGAAGACATGTCGCCCGAGGCGCGGCGCCTCGCCGCCGACTGCCATGGGCACTACCTCGACCAGTTCACCTTCGCGGAGCGGGCGACCGACTGGCGCGGCAACAACAACATCGCCGAGAGCGTGTTCAGCCAGCTGTCGCAGGAACGGCATCCGATCCCCCGATGGATCGTCGTCGGAGCGGGCACCGGCGGCACGAGCGCGACGTTCGGCCGATACGTGAAGTACCGCCGCCACGACACGCGGATCGCGGTGGTCGATCCGGAGGGCTCGGCGTTCTACGACGGATGGGCCGGCACGGTCGACCCGCCTGCCGGACGCCCGAGCCGCATCGAGGGCATCGGCCGCCCGCAGGTCGAGCCGTCGTTCGTGCCGACGGTGATCGACGAGATGATCCGCGTGCCCGATGCCGGCTCGATCGCCGCGATCCGGATGCTGCGCGAGCGCACCCTCCACCTCGCGGGCGGGTCGACCGGCACGAACCTCTACGGCGCGTTCCAGCTCATCGCGCGGATGCGGGAAGCCGGCGAGACGGGCAGCGTCGTGACGCTGATCTGCGACAGCGGCATCCGCTACGCCGGCACCTACTACTCCGATGCCTGGGTCGCCGCGCAGGGCTGGGATCTCGCCCCGCACCGCGCACGCCTCGACTCCTTCCTCGACACCGGCACCTGGCACCCCCTGGGTCGCTGAGCCTGTCCCCCTGGGTCCCTGAGCCCCCCTGGGTCCCTGAGCCTGTCCCCCTGGGTCCCTGAGCCTGTCCCCCTGGGTCCCTGAGCCTGTCGAAGGGCCCACCCCCGCACGACCCTGGGTCCCTGAGCCTGTCGAAGGGCCCACCCCCGCAGCAGTCGTTACTCTGGCGGCATGACCACTCTCATCCTCACGGTCGCCGGCGCCGACCGTCCCGGGCTCGTCGCCGCCGTCGCCGATGTCGTCGACGCCCACGCGGGCAACTGGGAGAACAGCTCCCTGGCCGAGCTCGCCGGCACCTTCGCCGGCGTGATCGAGGTGTCGGTCGCCGACGACCGCGCCGCCGAGCTGCAGACCGCCCTGCGGTCGCTGCAGGGACAGGGGCTGCTGACCCTCGCGGTGCTCACCGGCACCAGCACCGCGCCGGCCGACGATCAGCTGATCACCCTGCAGGTCCTCGGCAACGACCGACCCGGGATCGTCCGTGAGGTCTCGAGCGTGCTGAACGCGCACGAGCTCAGCATCGACGAGATGGCGACCGAGACCCGCGACGCCGCGATGGCCGGCGGCCGCCTGTTCGAGGCCTCGGTGACCGCGAGGGTTCCGGCATCCGCCGACCTCGACGCCCTCCGCGCCGACCTGGAGCGCATCGCGACCGAGATCCAGGTCGACATCACCCTGGCCTGACTCCCCGCCCCGTCCCGATCCGCTCACCCTGTCCCGATCCGCTCACCGCTTCCGCGGATCCGTGAGCAGATCGGGACGGGATGAGCAGATCGGGACGCGACGAGTCCGGCCCCGCCCCTCACACCTCGGTGTACCGCCGCACCCAGTACTCCGTGTACGCCACGTGGGCGGATGCCGCCGCCGACGCGGCCACGGGATCGGCCGCCGCCAGCCCGCGCAGGATCGCCCTGTGCCCCTCGTCGGAGTGCAGCTTGAGCTCGGCCGCGTCCTCCGCGTCGGGGATGCGATAGGCGCGCGACCGGGAGCGCAGCACGTCGATGAGGCTGGTGAGGGCGTCGTTGCCCGCGATCTCGGAGATCGTCATGTGGAACTGGTGGTCGAGCCGGGAGTGCAGCTCGAAGTCGTCGCTCGCCTCGATCTCGTCGAGCACCGCACCCAGGGCCGCCACGGTCTCGTCGTCGATCCGCGCGGCGGCGAGCGCGGCGGCGTGCGGTTCGAGCACCCGACGCAGCTCGGTCAGCTCCAGCACCCCCGCCATGGGCAGCAACCCGACCGTGAGCGAGAGGCTGCCGATGAGGTCGGCGGCGCGCAGCTCGCTGACGTAGCTGCCCGAACCGTGCCGCGTCTCGAGCACGCCGAGCGCGGCCAGCATCCGGATCGCCTCGCGCAGCGACCCGCGCGAGACGCCGAGCCGCTCGCAGAGCTCGCCTTCGCTGGGCAGCCGATCGCCGGGCCGGAGGGCGCCGTCGGCGATGAGCTCGCGGAGTCCGTGCAGCGCCGTATCCAACGCGCTCATCGTGTTCCTCTCTGACACCCGGATCTCCTGCGAGTCTGTCGGACATGGCACACTGCGCCAACTCGTATGACGACTTTATTAAATCATTCGAGATTTCTGGCATATCAGGATGCCGTGTGGCAAAGTTGTGCAACAACTCCCCCGACTCGTTGATGAGGACCCATGCTGGCCACCGGCTTCCCCGCTCCGCCCCGACTGACCTCGTTCGATCGCGCGCGGGATGCCTGGCCGCTCGATCCGGCCGTCGTCCACCTGAACCACGGATCGTTCGGGGCCGTGCCGACGGCCGTCGTAGCCGAGCAGGACGCGCTGCGCCGACAGGCCGACCTCAGTCCGGTGGAGTGGTTCCCGCGCATCGCCGAACGCGTGCGAGCGGCCCGCGAGCGCACCGCCCCGTTCGTCGGCGCGCGGCCGGAGGACAGCGTCTTCGTGCCGAACGCCTCGGCGGCCGCGACCGTGGTGTACAACGCGCTCCGCCTGGAGTGGGACGACGAGATCCTCGTCACCGATCAGGGCTACGGCGCGATCACGATGGGGGCGCAGCGCCTCGCCCGCCGCTTCGGCGCGACGGTCCGCGTCGTGGAGCTGCCCCTCCTGGCCGACGACGACGAGATCGTGCAGAGGTTCGCCGATGCGCTCACGCCGCGCACCAAGCTCATCGTGGTCGACCAGATCACCTCGCCCACCGCACGCCTGCTGCCCACGCGGCGCATCGCCGACCTGGCGGCCGAGAGCGGTGTGCGAACCCTCGTCGACGGCGCCCACGCACCGGGGCTGATCGCCGATGCGGCCGCCGTGGCCGGGGGCGACTGGTGGTTCGGCAACCTGCACAAGTGGCCGTGCGCGCCGCGCGGCTCGGCCCTGCTGGTGACCGAGACCCATGACCGTCAGGAGCTGTGGCCGCTGATCGACTCGTGGGCCGCGCATGAGCCCTTCCCCTCGCGCTTCGACACGCAGGGCACGATCGACGCGACCACCTACCTGGCGACGCCGGCCGCGATCGACTTCATCGAGACCGAGTTCGGCTGGACGCAGACCCGCGCGGCGATGGCGGCGATGGCGGATGCCGGCGCCGGGCTCATCGCCGACGCCCTGCGGCCGTTCGGCGACGAAGACCCCCTCACCCCCCTCCCCTCGCCCGTGCCGTCGATGCGGCTCGTGCGACTGCCGCTCGGGCTCGGCGCCTCGCGGGAGGAAGCCGATGCCCTGCGCATGGAGCTGCTCGACGAGACCGCGGTCGAGACGGCGTTCACCAGCTTCCGCGGCATCGGCTACTTCCGCCTGTCGGCTCACCTCTACACCGAGGCCTCCGACATCGAGGCCTTCATCGAGCGCTGCATCCCGCAGATCCTTCAGCGCGCCGGCATCCGTCCCGCGGCATCCGTCGTGATCCCCTGACCCGCACCCCACCCCACCCCACCCGAGAACACCCGAGAACACCAACTGAGAGGCACATCGTGAAGAACAAGATCTTGACGACAGCGGCGGGAGCAGGCACCGTCGCCGTCCTCGCGCTCACCGGATGCTCCGCCGGAGGCGGCGGCTCGTCGGCCGACGGCACCGTCACGCTGCAGATGGT
Organism: Microbacterium martis; assembly: GCF_047246685.1. NCBI lineage: Bacteria > Bacillati > Actinomycetota > Actinomycetes > Micrococcales > Microbacteriaceae > Microbacterium > Microbacterium martis. Next base: position 230,395 of record NZ_JBFOKT010000002.1, read on the forward strand.
CGAGAGCCTGACGAACCCGGCGCGCACCGAGCTGATCCGCGGCCTGCTCGACGAGTTCGAGAAGGAGAACCCGAAGATCACCGTCAACCTCGTCTCGCCGCCGACCGAGCAGGCCGACCAGAAGATCCAGCAGATGCTGCAGTCCGGCAAGGGCGTCGACCTCCTCGAGGTCCGTGACATCACCGTCGGCCCCTTCGCGAACAACGGCTGGCTCTACGACCTCACGGGCGACCTCGAGGAGTGGGACGGCTGGGACGCGCTGACCGAGAACGCCCAGTCGGCCACGGTCGCGGAAGACGGCAAGAGCTACTTCGTGCCGTATGGCTTCTACGGGCTCTCGCTGTTCTACCGCACCGATCTCGTCGCCGACGCCGGCTTCGACGGACCGCCGCACAGCTGGGAAGACCTGCTGGAGCAGGCGTCCGCCATCCAGGATCCGTCGAACAACGTCTACGGCTACGCGTTCCGCGGCGGCCAGAACGCGAACAGCAACGTCGTCGCGGCGATCGAGGCGTACACGATCGACGAGCTCGACACCGACGACGCGTTCCGGCTGAAGGACGGCTCGACCATCTTCGCCGCCCCCGAGGCGCAGGATGCCGTCGACGACTACTTCGACCTCTTCACCGAGGCGTCGCCGCCGTCGGCCGTCTCGTGGGGCTACCCCGAGATGGTCGCCGGATTCACGAACGGCACGACCGCGTTCCTGCTGCAGGACCCCGAGGTCATCGCCACGGTGCAGGACTCGAACCTGACCGAGGACCAGTGGGACACCGCTCCGCTCCTCGTCGGGCCGTCGGGCAAGGCGGCGCAGCCGCTCGCCGTCGCCGGCTGGGGCGTGGCCGAGAAGAGCGAGCACAAGGAGGAGGCGGTGAAGCTCGTCGAGTTCCTCTCGTCCACCGAGCCCGCCACCGAGTTCGCGCAGGCCAACAGCCTGGTGCCGATCATCGCCGAGGCGGCCGACGACGAGTTCTACTCCTCGGGCCCGTGGACCAGCTACGTCACCATGACCGAGGACCCCGAGACCTACGTCAACGTGCGCCAGCCTCGCGGCGTCAGCTGGTGGACGGAGTGGATCCAGAAATCCGACCAGGACGTGCAGAGCGTGCTGCTGGGCAACATGACGACGAGCGAGCTGCTGGAGTCGTGGGATGCGTACTGGACCGAGAAGTACGCCTCGGAGGAGGACTGACCCGTGTCCCGCACCACCGCACGTGAAGGAGGCTCCGTCGGCGCTGCCGGCGGGGCCTCCCGGGCATCCCGCCGGCGTCCGTTCCGCGGCCGTCACGCGCTGACCCTGCTGGCCTTCCTGGCTCCGGCGATCGTCTTCGTGTGCTGGTTCACCTACTGGCCGATGCTGCAGGGCGCCCGCATGGCGTTCCACGACTGGAATCTCTGGGACCTCACCTCGACCCCGTTCGTCGGCATCGACAACTTCATCGCCGTGTTCCAGGACCCCGCGTTCCCGGTCGTCGCGGGCAACTCGATCCTGTGGGTCGTCGGCTCGCTCGTCCCGCAGCTCGTCATCGGCTTCCTCATCGCCCTCGCCCTGCGCAAGCGCTTCCGCTTCCGCGGCCTCTACCAGGCGCTCGTGTTCTTCCCCTGGGCGGTGTCGGGATTCCTCATCGGGATGCTGTTCCGCTGGATGTTCAACGCCGAGTTCGGCGTCGTCAACGACCTGCTGATGAAGGCGGGCCTCATCGACGCGCCGCTCCCGTGGCTGGCCGATCCGAAGCTGGCGATGTTCGCCGTCATCGTCGCGAACGTCTGGTACGGCGTGACGTTCTTCGCGATCATGATCCTCGCCGCGCTCCAGTCGGTGCCCGATGAGATGCTCGAGGCCGCGAGTCTCGACGGCGCCGGGAAGTTCCGGCAGCTGTTCTCGATCATCATCCCGTACATCTCGATGACGCTTCTGCTGACGATCCTGCTGCGGGTGATCTGGATCTTCAACTTCCCCGACATCATCTATGCGATGACCAACGGCGGGCCGGCCAACCAGACGCACATCGTCACGACCTGGATGATCAACTACACGCAGCAGGGCAACTACGGCATCGCCAGTGCGATCGGCCTCATCGTCGTCGCCTTCCTGTTCGTGTTCTGCGCGTTCTACCTGATGGCGATGCGGAGGGCCCAGCGATGACCATCACCACCCCCACCGGCACCACGATGACCGAGACGCGGCGCATCACCGTGCCCGACGACGCCCGGGCGCCGCGGCCGAAGCGGTCGGTCACGGTCGGCGGCGTCGTCCGCGTCGTCGGCCTCGCCCTCTGGCTCGTCATCACGCTCTTCCCGCTCTACTGGATCGCGCTGACGTCGTTCAAGTCGCCGGGCACGATCAACTCCTTCCCCATCGAGTACTGGCCGAGCGAGCCCTCGCTCGACAACTACACGAGCCTGTTCGAGAAGAGCTCGTTCGGGGTCTTCCTCGGGAACTCGGCGCTCGTCGCGGTCGTCGGCGGCGCCGTCGCGACCCTGATCGCGCTGCTGAGCGCCTACGTGCTGGCACGGTTCGAGTTCCGCGGCAAGGGCGCGATCCTCATCGCCTTCCTCCTCACCCAGATGATCCCGGCGTTCATCGCCCTGGGGCCGCTGTATTCGATGATGACCGACCTCGGCCTCGTCGACACGAAGCCCGGCCTCATCCTCGTGTACATCGCGATCTGCATCCCGTTCTCCGCGGTCATGCTGCGGGGCTTCTTCGAGAACGTGCCCGACGCCCTCGAAGAGGCGGCCATGATCGACGGATGCTCACGCCTGGGCGCGCTGTTCCGCGTGCTGGTGCCGGTCATGACGCCCGGCATCATCGCGGCGTTCATCTTCAACTTCGTGAACTGCTGGAACGAGCTGTTCCTGTCGGTGGTACTGATGAACACCGACGCGAACCGCACGGTTCCCTCGGCGCTGAACGGCTTCATCTCGACGTTCAACATCGACTGGGGTTCGATGAGCGCCGCCGCCGTGTTGACGATCCTGCCGACCATGGTGATGTTCGCCCTGGCGAGCCGCTGGATCGTGCAGGGCCTGACAGCCGGCGCGGTGAAGGAGTAGCCCCCCCACTTCCGCCTCCACTTCCGCCGAGACCCCGCTTTCGCGCCGAGACCCCGCCCTGCGGACGTCAGCAGGGCGGGGTCTCGGCGATAGGGCGGGGTCTCGGCGAAGGAGAGCGCGGAACTCAGACCAGGCGCGACTTCGGCGACGTCTCGTACGTGCGCTCGGCGTCGCGGTTCACCGTGTCGCCGAGCGCCTCGTCGATCGCAGACAGCGTGTCGTCGTCGAGCTTCACGCCCGAGGCCTTGACGGTGTCGGCGAGCTGCTCGGGGCGTGAGGCTCCGACCAGCGCGGCGGCCACGTTCGGGTTCTGCAGCACCCAGGCGATCGCGAGCTGCGGCATCGTCAGCCCCGCCTGCTCGGCGATCGGCTTCAGCTTCTGCACCGCCTCGAGGATGTCGTCCCTGAGGAAGCTCTTGATGAAGTCGGCACCGCTGTGTGGGTCGGTCGCGCGCGAGCCCTCGGGCAGCGGCTGCCCGGGCAGGTACTTGCCGCTGAGCACGCCCTGCGCCATCGGCGACCACACGATCTGCGAGATGCCGAGCTCCTCCGACGTCGGCACGACCTTGCCCTCGATGACCCGCCACAGCATCGAGTACTGGGGCTGGTTCGAGATGAGCTGGATGCCGAGCTGTTTCGCGAGCGCGTGCCCCTCGCGCAGCTGCTCGGCCGTCCACTCCGAGACGCCGATGTAGAGCGCCTTGCCCTGGCGCACGATGTCGGCGAACGCCTGGAACGTCTCCTCGAGCGGGGTCTCGTAGTCGAAACGGTGCGCCTGGTACAAGTCGACGTAGTCGGTGCCGAGGCGCATCAGCGAGCCGTTGATCGACTCCATGATGTGCTTGCGGCTGAGGCCGGTGTCGTTCGGGCCCTTCTCTCCGGTCGGGAAGTACACCTTCGTGAAGATCTCGAGCCCCTCGCGGCGCTGCCCTTCGAGAGCCTTGCCGAGAATCACCTCCGCCGCGGTGTTGGCGTAGGTGTCCGCGGTGTCGAACGTGGTGATGCCGGCATCCAGTGCGGCGTGCACCGTCTTGACGGCGGCATCGTCTTCGACCTGCGAGGCGTGAGTGACCCAGTTGCCGTAGGTGATCTCCGAGACCTTGAGACCACTGTTGCCGAGATAGCGATAGTTGACCATGCGTCCACGCTAGCCGTCGTCGGCGATGCCGAGGCCGGAATCGGTCATCGGACTCACCCGCCCGAGAGTCTCCCGATACTCGCGCCACGCCTCGCCCAGCCGGCGGATGCCCTCGGCGAGCACGTCGTCGGGTGCGGTGAACGGGATGCGGATGTGATCGTCGGTCGAGACGGATGCCGCGAACGCGGCGCTCCCCGCGATCGAGACCCCGTGCGTGGCGGCGGTCCTGGCCAGTGCGTCGGCCGACCCCGCGGGCAGCGCGACCCAGAGGGACAGGCCACCCCGTGGCGGATCGAGCCGCCAGTCGGGCAGGTGCTCGGCCATCAGAGTCTGGAGGAGCCGGAGGCGTTCCTGGTGGATGCGGCTGTTCTCGCGCCGCAGCTCCTCGGCATGCGAGATGAGGTCGAACGCGATCAACTGCCCCGGCACACTCGTCGACTGGTCGGCCAGCTGCCGCGCGCCGCGCAGCCGCCGGACGAGCACGGGGTCGGCACGCAGCCAGCCGATCCGAAGACCAGCCCACGCCCATTTCGACACCGACTCGACGACGATGATCGGGGCGTCGGCTCGTTCGGCGGCGAGTGTGGGAGGCACGACGCCGTCGAACGATATGCCCGCGACGACGCGGTCCTCGATGACCGGAACGCCGTACAGCGCGGCGAGCTCCGCCACGCGGTGGCGCGCAGCGGCGGGCAGCCGGGTGCCGGTCGGATTCTGGTGGTGCGGGTTGAGCGCGACGAGCGCGGGCCGCAGTCGCGCGAGCGCCTGCTCGAGCGCGTCGACGTCGAGGCCGTCCGGCCCCATCGGCACGCCGTGCACGGTTCCGCCGCGCAGGCCGACCGAATCCGTGACGCCCGGCCACGTGATCTCCTCGGCCAGCACGACATCGCCGGGGCCGACGAGCGCGTTCACGACGAGGCTGATCGCCTGCTGCGCGCCGTGCGTGACGAGGATCTGCTCGGGTGTGGTCGGCGTGCCCTCCGCCCGGTACATGTCGGCGATCCGCTCTCGCAGCACGGGCAGCCCGGCCGGGTCGGTCTCCGGCAGCAGCGCGAGATCGAGACGCGGCTGATGGTCGCGGATGAGCTGCACGGCGAGCTCCGGGATCTGCGGCACCGTGCGCAGCAGATCGATCGCGTTGGGCAGTGCGGAGAAGAGAGCCTCTCCCCGCCCCGGGCGTTGGAGAGGCGCGACGGATGCCGCGGTGCCGGAGATCCGCGTACCGCTCCCCTGCCGTCGCTCGACGAATCCGCCGTCGGCGAGGTCGGCGTAGGCCGCGACGACGGTGCCGCGCGACACGGATCCGGCCGCGGCGAGCGCGCGCTCCGGCGGGAGGCGGTCACCCGGTCGCAGTTCGCCGGTCGCGATGAGCGCCTCGATGCCACGGGCGAGCCGACGCGCCAGCGTGCCGTCTCCGTGCGTCCAGCGGCCGAGTCGGGCGGCGAGCGCCTCCGACGACACCGCCCCGGAATGGACCAATGTCGGCGCAGTGACCGATCTCTGGTCCAGTGGCACTCCATTGGACCTGGTCATCGTGTTCATAGCATCCGATTCTGGACCAATGAGCACGCAATTCCGCACGATTGACGATCTTCTTGCACCAATCATCCCCGATTGGACCATTCGCGACCTCCTCGAATGGCTCAGCGACGACGACCGGGCGCACGACGAGTCGCTGCGTCGACCGCTCGGCATCATCGAGGCCGCCCTGACGGGCTCGCCCTGGACCGGCGAGCCCTCCACGACCGCACTGACCCGGTCGATCGTGTCGACGGTCGGGTCGCTTCCGCGTGTGAGGAACCTCCGCCTCGACGACCTGCTGCCGGGCGGAGGCTGGATCAGAAATGCGCCTCCCGTCGACGATTCAGCGGCATTTTCGATCCACGCTGCCCCGCCTGATCGGGAACGGCAGGTTCAGGTCGTGTGAACGGGAGGACGAGACGGGGATGACGGGGATGCCGGAGACGGGGATGCCGGGGATGCCGGGGGCGTCGTCACGATCTCGGCCCGGTCGCGGAAGCCCTCCGCGGTGACCCGGTCGAGAGCGACCTGCTTGCGGATCGCGACAGCCTTCTCATACAGGGTCGGGTCGCCGAACGACGTGAGCACCTTCACGAGCACCGGCAGCAGCTCGATCATGAAGAACAGTGCCGCGATCAGGATGTGCGCCCACAGGATCGTCGGCTCCTTCTCGCTCAGCCGGTTGAGTCCGCTGATCTGGCTGAGCAGGCCCGTCGCGCCGGCATTGCCCTGAGCGACGGCATCCGCCCGCGCGTTGTAGGCGGCGAGCGCCTGCTCGTACGTGTCGCGCGCGGCGGGCAGCTGATCCTGCGCCTGCTCGCGGTTCTGCTCCTCCGAAGCCGAGGTGTTCTCCTTCGCGGCCGTCCCGGCGGCGGCGAGCTCCTCGTTGGCGGTGCGCAGCTGCGCCGCCAGGGCGTCGTAGGTCTGCTGCGCCTCGGCGAGCTGAGCTTCGGCGGCATCCGAGCTGGCTCCTTCGCCGTTCACGCCCGTGCACCCGGGAACGGTGCCGGCTCCCTCGCCGGTGAGCTCGCACTGGTAGAGCGCTCGCGCCTGGTCGATCACGGTCTGCTGCTCGGCCATCTTCGCCGTCAGGTCGTCGACGGTCGCCTGCGCGGCCGACTCCGTCGCCGACGACGACTCGGTGCCCGCGACGATGCCCGTCGCGGCCTGGTTCTCGAGCTCGGCGACACGATCGGATGCCGCGTCGAGTGCGATCTTCTCGGGCCCCGACTCGAGCGCCTCCTGGTCGGACTGCGACTGGATGATGTTGGTCGAGGCGACCTCGCGGGCGATGTCGTTGTGGAAGATCTGCAGCACGAGCGGCTCGGCGACGACGAAGCCGATGATGGCCGCCATGATGACGCGCGGAATGGCCAGGCCGATCAGCTTCCACACGTTGCGCGTCGACGTCATGGTCGAGGTGAGGAACCGGTCGAGGTTGAAGATGATCAGCGCCCAGACGAGTGCGAGCGGGATCGCGAGCCACATCGCGGCCTGCACGCCGGTGGTCAGGGCGAACAGCATCGAGATGGCCGAGACGAGGGCGGTACCGGCGAGCACGAAGAACATCTGCACGAAGCGGGGGGTCTCGCCCGGAACCCGGTCGAGGATCTCTCCTTCCGCGCCGCCGAGGATCGCCAGTCGCCGCATGCGCGACCCGGGGGTGCGGGTGCGACGGGGACGCGGCTCTCGACGGGGTCGCGACTCTCGGGGCGCGGCGGTGTCTGCCGGCGCGGATTCCTCGTCGGGAGCATTCGTCGTGTCGTCTCGAGGCGCCGGGCGGGGCTGCACGGGCGCACCGACGAACGGCTCGTCGTCGGCGCCGGTGGGCTCGAATTCACGCAGGAAGTCGAGGTCGTCCGTCGCGGCGTTCGGGTCGCCGTCGAGGATGATCCGACCCTGCGAGTCGAATCGACCCGGTCGGTGGGCGGAATAGGGCATTCCGACACTCTACGAAGCTCGCCTGTGGATCCCCCGACCGGGGGCGGGATCAGGCGGAGGCCAGCAGGCGATCGAGCGACGAGGCGAGTGCGGCGAGCGCCGCGTCGAGGTCGAAATGCCCGGCGGCGGCCAGTGTGCCCAGGCCGTGCATGAGCGCCCACAGGGCGACGACGTCGTCGGGCCGATCGAGTCCCGCGTCGGCGGCGGCATCCGCCAGCGCCGTCTCGAGCCCGTCGATGAGCGGCGCCATCGCGGCGGTCGGCGAGCCCGGCACGCAGACGGTCGGGTCGTACACGGCGTCGAAGGCGTGCGGATGCTCGACGGCGAAGCGGACGTAGGCGGTGCCTCCCGCGAGCAGCTTCTCGCGCGCGTCGGATGCCGCTGCGATCCCGGCCCGCACGTCGGCGAGCAGGTCGGCCATGCTGCGCTCGGCGAGGGCCTTGAGGAGCCCCAGGCGATCGGCGAAGTGGTGGTACGGGGCGTTGTGGCTCACGTTCGCCACGCGGGCGACCTCGCGCAGGCTGATCTCGGCGGCGGGCATCCGTCCGAGCAGCTGCATCGCCGCATCCTCGAGCGCCCGGGCGAGGTCGCCGTGGTGGTACGCCGTCCGGGATGTTGACATGAGCAACATTCTCTCCTATCTTGACACTGTCCACCACATTGACACTGTCCAGATTGGATTCCGCCATGACTGCTCTCGTGATCGACGGCCACCCCGATGGGCGGTCCCTGACCGCCGCGCTGGTGCAGAGGTACGCCGATGCCCACGGCGACGCTCGGGTGCTCGCGCTGCGCGACCTTGACTTCGATCCGCACCTCCGGTTCGGCTACCGCGAACGCATGCCCCTCGAGGGCGACCTCATCGACGCCCGGCGAGCGCTCCACGATGCGGACAGCATCGTCATCGCCGCGCCCCTGTGGTGGGGATCCGTTCCCGCACTGCTCAAGGGCTTCTTCGACCGTGCGCTGCTGCCCCAGCACGAGTACCGCTACACGAAGCTCGGTCTGCCGGTGGGACTGCTGCCCGCCCGTCGCGGCCGGCTGCTGCTGCTCGCCGACACCCCCTGGTTCGCCGTCCCCTTCACCGGGCTCCCCGCGCAGACCCAGGTCGTGCGCAACACGATGCGCCTCTGCGGCATCCGCTCCATCCGCACGCATCGGATGCTGGGCGTCAAGGGCGCGAACCAGGCCACGGTCGCCCGCTGGCTCGCGCGCGCCGAGGCTCTCGGCGTCCGCGACGCCCGCCGGTCACGTCGCTGACGGCACCGGCTCAGCCGATGTGCGCAGCCAGCTCGGTGCCGAAGATCTCCGGTTCGTCGAGGTGCGGGGCATGACCGGCATCCGGCAGGATCACCTCGCGATAGCTGCCGCCGGTCGCGGCGTAGCTCTCGAGCACGGCCCGCATCTGCGAGACCATCGGCTGCGGCGGCGCGACGTCGGCGCCCGGCCACCCGGGAACGACGCCGAGCAGCCCGAGCTGGTTCAGGTCGAAGAACGAGGCGTCCGAGACGATCGCGTCCTTCTCTCCGCGGATCCAGAGCACGGGCGGCTTGGGGTCGAGGTCGACGATCCCCGACAGGTCGAGATGCTGCGGAGCCATCGTGTTCAGCACGCCGCGGGTGCCGGGCGCGAATCCCGGCCAGGTGTCCGACGCGACCAGGTCGCCCGGATAGTTGTCCTCGCCGGTGCGGGTCGTCAGCATCGAGGCCACCCAGGCGTCTTCCCATGCGCCCTGCGTCTCGGGCTTCGCCACATAGGCGGTGCGGTAGACGGTGCGCGGCGACGTCGGAGCATCGGCGGTGGTGTCGCCCGCTGCCAGACGCGCGACGAAGTCGGGATTCGCCGCTCCCCCGCCGGTGCCCGCGCCGTCGGCGTCGTTGCGGATGCCGTCCGTGCCGTGCGTGCCGCCGAAGCCGTAGGGCGAGACCGGGGATTCGAGGGTCAGCGAGAGCACGCGCTCCGGAGCGTCGAGGGCGACCTGCATCACGACGCCGCCCCCCATGCTCCAGCCGACCAGGTGCACGGCGTCGAGCTCGAGCGCGTCGAGCACCGCGCGCACGTCGTCGGCGAAGTCGCGCAGGCCGCGTGTGGCGTCGACCGGCTTCGTCTCGCTGTCGCCGAAGCCGCGGAGGTCGACGGCGAGCGCGCGTACGCCCTCGGGAAGCGCCCGCATGGTCGGCTGGTAGAAGTGCGACGACGAGACGTTGCCGTGCACGAACACCACGGTCGTCGTGGGCGCCGCCGGATCGGCGGCAGGGCGCTCGAGCACGTTGGCGGCGTAGCGGGCGGTCTCCACGCGGTGCGCGCGGATGCCATCGAACAGGTCAGCGGTCATGTCGACTCCTTCGTCGGGGGGACAGGGGCGGATGCCGCGGCGGCGACGCGTGCCGCGCCGCGCTCGGCGAACAGGATCGTGTAGTGGTTCACGTCGTCGACGTGCACGATGTCGAGCTGTGGGACGAGGGAGCGGAAGCCCTCCAGCGCCCCCGTCGCGTACAGCGGGTCGTCGTCGAGCAGCCCTCGGGGCGCCCGCAGCACGGTGACCGGCATCCGCAGCCCGCGCAGCGCGTCGAGGTACCAGTCGGGTCCGTAGAGCTCCGCGCCGTCCTCGATCATCGCGGCGGCGACGGCGGAGGCACGCAGGGCGGGCGCCTCGCCGACGAGGTCGTACCGGGCGTACTGCTCCACCGCCGGCGACCAGTCGCGGGCGAACGCCGGGTGCACGCGCCAGAAATCGAGCGCCGCATCCTCGTCGGCGAACACCATCTCCAGTCGCGCGGCGGCCGGTCCGAGCAGGGCGTCGAGGTCGATGTCCTCCACGGACGCGGCGCCGGGGGGAAGCGCCAGCGGGAACCCGCCGTCGACGAGGACCAGGCGGTCGACGAGGTCGGGGCGGGCCGCGGCGAGCGCGACGGCGGCGAAGGCGCCCATCGAGTGACCGAGGACGGTGCGCGCGCCGGCGCCGTCGGCGTCCAGCAGCGCGGCGAGGTCGGCGGCGTGGGTGCGGAGCCCGTACGGACCGGGCAGGTCATTGCTGCGCCCGCGGCCGCGCAGGTCCGGGGCGAGGATGCGACGCTCCGGGATGTGCGCGACGACCGCGTCCCACGACCGGCCGTTCGCGGTGATCCCGTGCACCGCCAGCAGCGCGCCGGCATCCGATGACGGACCGTGCACGGTCGTCGCGAGTTCGCCCAGTCGGATCGTCATCGCGCGCTCCATCCACCGTCCATCGCGTACGACGCCCCCGAGACCGACGCCGCCGTGCTGCCGCAGAGCCAGAGCGCGAGGTCGGCGACCTCCTCGGGCTCGAGCAGGCGCTTCACGGCCGACTCCACGAGCATGACCTTCTCGATCACCTCGGATTCGGGGATGCCGTGCACACGCGCCTGGTCGGCGATCTGCTTCTCGACCAGCGGCGTGCGCACGTAGCCGGGGTTGATGCAATTGCTGGTCACTCCGTGCGCGGCCCCCTCGAGCGCCGCGACCTTCGAGAAGCCCTCGATCGCATGCTTCGCGGTCACGTAGGCCGACTTGTAGGGGCTGGCGCGGATGCCGTGGACCGAGCTGACGTTGACGATGCGCCCCCAGCCCCGCCGGTACATCCCCGGCAGCACCGCACGGGTGAGCAGGAAGGGCGCGGTCACCATGATGTCGAGCATCCGGCGGAAGTCCCGTGGGTCGAAGTCGACGATGGGGGCGACGGTCTGGATGCCGGCGTTGTTCACGAGGATGTCGGCGTCGAACGACCGGTCGGCGAGCGCATCGAGGTCGCTCAGGTCGATGATCACGCTGTCACCGCCGACCGCCGCGGCGACCCGCTCCGCCCCTTCGGCGTCGCGATCGGCGACGACGACGTGCGCCCCCGCATCCGCCAGGGCCGCCGCGCAAGCGGCGCCGATCCCGCTGGCCGCCCCCGTGACGAGAGCGGTCCTCCCCCTCAGATCGGCGCCGCTCGCGTTCCCCAGATGCGACGTCATCCCGGCAGACTAGTTCACGCACAAGCACACTCTCCAGACGGAGCAGTATGCGAAACTGCACACATGATGGCGCATTTCCCCGCACCGCCATTGAGCGCGGACGACCTCTTGGTGCTGCTCGCGGTCGCACGCACGGGCCGTTACACGTCGGCGGGCCAGCAGCTCGGACTCAACCACACCACGATCGCGCGACGCATCACGGCCCTCGAGGCGCAGCTCGGCGGCAGAGTCGTCTCCCGCGCCGACGGCGGCTGGGAGCTCACGGCGCTCGGCACGAAGGCCATCGCCGCGGCCGAGCAGGTCGAGCGCGCCCTGGGCGACCTCGACGCGCACGGCGGCGCGCGCATCGAAGGACTCATCCGCCTCTCGGCGACCGACGGCTTCAGCGGCTTCGTCGCCGCCCCGGCCATGGCCGAGCTTCAGCGCACGCACCCTGACGTGCGGCTCGAGATCGTGACCGGCACCAGGCAGGCCTCGCAGCAGCGCGCGGGTGCCGATCTCGAGGTCGTGGTGGGGCGCCCCCAGGTGCGCAAGGCGCGTGCGGTGCACCTCGCCGACTACGCGCTGGGGCTCTACGCGAGCCGCGACTATCTGCGACGGCATCCGACTCCTGCGCGGGTGGACGACCTCGCCGGAGCGCCGCTGGTCTATTTCATCGAGTCGATGCTGCACGTCGACTCGCTGGACGACGTGCGCCGTGTCGTGCCGGGGATGACGGATGCCGTCGCGAGCACCAATGTCTACGTGCACGTGGATGCGACGCGCGGCGGCGCCGGCTTCGGGTTGCTGCCGGCATTCCTCGCCGACCCGCACGACGATCTCGTGCGGGTGCTGCCCGACGCCGTCGACGCCCGGCTGCCGTATTGGCTCGTCGCGCGCCCCGACGCGCTGCGTCAGCCCGCCGTCATGGCGTTCCTGGATGCCCTTCAGCAGCGCCTCGCCGAGGTGCGCCCGCTGCTCCTCGGGCAGCGCTGATCGCGCGGTCGCGCGATCGAGGTCAGGCCATCGCGGCGGACGCCGCCTCGTCCTCCGTCGTCGCGACGAGCTGACCGCAGGCGCCGTCGATCTCCTTGCCGCGGGTGTCGCGGAGGGTGGTCGGGATGCCGGCGTCGTTGAGGCGCCGCACGAACTCGGCGGTCACGTCCTTCTCCGACGAGGTCCAGATCGAGCCGGGCGTCGGGTTCAGCGGGATGGGGTTCACGTGCACCCAGCCGCGTCCGCGGGCGTTGAGCTTCTCGGCGAGCAGGTCGGCGCGCCACGCGTGATCGTTCATGTCTTTGATGAGCGCGTACTCGATCGAGACCCGGCGGCCGGTCTTGGCGTAGTAGTCGTAGGCGGCGTCGAGCGCCTCGTCGACCTTCCAACGAGAGTTCACGGGGATGAGCTCGTCGCGCAGGTGGTCGTCGGGTGCGTGCAGCGACAGCGCGAACGTGACCGGGATGTTCTCGTCGGCGAGCTTCTTGATGGCGGGCACGAGTCCGACGGTCGACACCGTGATGCCGCGCGCGCTCATGCCCAGCCCGTCGGGCTGCGGGGCGACCATGGTGCGCACGGCATCCATCACCCGCTTGTAGTTCGCGAGCGGCTCGCCCATGCCCATGAAGACGATGTTCGAGACCCGCTCCATCGAGTGGTCGTCACGGCGCTTCCCGCCGAGCTCGCCGTTCGCGATGAGTCGGTTGGCCCGCACGATCTGCTCGACGATCTCGGCCGTCGACATGTTGCGGGTGAGACCCGCCTGGCCGGTGGCGCAGAACGGGCAGTTCATCCCGCATCCGGCCTGGCTCGACACGCACAGGGTGATGCGGCCCGGGTAGCGCATCAGCACCGACTCGACGAGGGCGCCGTCGTGCAGGCGCCAGAGGAACTTGATCGTGTCGCCGCGGTCGGTCTCGAGGCGGCGCACCTCGGTGAGCAGGGGCGGCAGCATGCCTCTCACGAGATCGTCGCGGATGCCGGCCGGCAGGTCGGTCATCTCGGCGGCGTCGGACGTGTAGTGGCGGAAGTAGTGGGTGGAGAGCTGCTTGACCCGGAAAGCCGGGAGCCCGAGCTCCTTGACCTTCTCAGCGCGCTCGGCCGGAGTAAGGTCGGCGAGGTGCACGGGCGGCTTGCCGCGCTTCGGGCTCGCGAACTGCAGCAGCGGGCGCCCCTCGGCATCCTTCTGCTGGGTCCAGCCCTCGGTCGCCGGGCGCACCTGCGCGGGCTTCGTGGAGCGGATCACGCCCTGGGCCGGTCGTCCCTGCGGGGCGGACGCGGATGCTGCGGGGCGCGTCTCGCGCGTGCGGGGAGTCTCGGTCATCCCTCCAGGGTACCGGCGGCCGGGTGGGAGGAGCCTGGGGTCGACCCGCTCGCCTCGAGTCGCGAAGCGAACTTCTGCCAGGGGAAGACGCGAACAAGTAATGGGCACAGGAGAGCAACCCACATCGAGCCAGTGGCCACGATGACCACGAAAGCGGCCGTCGCGACGGCCGGAGCGAACAGCCACTTCCTCCACGTAACCGGATTCTCCCAGGGCACGGAGCAAACAAAGAGGGCTGCGGCGTAGGCCCCGACAGCGAGGAAGGAAACGCTTGGGCCAGGGAGCCATTGCGATGCTGCGTCGGCCACAGAAGTCGTTCCTGGAGCAGCCCACGTCAGCAGCTGGAAAGGAAGATCCTTCGAGATGAGGAGGAGGGTCGCTGCCGCTGCAGAGAACACCGCGGCGCTGACGAGGACGCTCCTCTTCCTCCGCGCTAGAGCGCGGCGACTTGTCATTACAAGTCGTCGTCCGGAACAATGGGAGGGATCACCCTTCGAAGGAGCCCCGATGCCCGACCGTCTCGACCGCGCCCGCACCACCGGCATCCTCGCGGTGCTGCGCGCCCCCTCCCCCGAACTGGCCGTCGAGGCGTCGGAGGCGATCATCCGCGGCGGCGTCTCCGGCATCGAGGTGACCTTCTCGACCCCCGACGCCCCGGCCGTGATCCGCGAGCTCATCGCCCGCCACGGCGATGCGGCCTACGTCGGCGCCGGCACCGTCACCACCGCTGAGCAGGCGACGCAGGCCGTCGACGCGGGCGCGGAGTTCCTCGTGAGCCCGGGCACCCTGCCCCACCTCACCCGCGCGATGCTCGACACGGGCCGCGTGGTGATGACCGGGGCCATGACCCCGACCGAGGTCATGGGCGCGCTCGAGGTCGGCGTCGACGTCGTGAAGATCTTCCCGGCGTCGCTCGGCGGTCCGTCGTACCTCGGGGCGCTTCGCGGACCGTTCCCGGACGCCCCGCTCATGCCGACCGGCGGCGTGAACCCCGACAATCTCGCCGCCTGGTTCGCCGCAGGCGCGGTCGCGGTCGGCGCGGGCGGCGATCTCGCGAACGGCGCGTCGATCGCGGCATCCGACTGGGCCGACATCGAGCAGCGGGCGGCACGCTTCACCGCCGCCCTCGACGCCGTGCGAGGCTGATGCCCGAGCTGCTGCCGTGGGCGTGGGCGGCCCTCGGGATCGCCGCGATCACGATCGGCATCTCGAAGACCGCGCTGCCCGGTGGCAGCATCCTCGCCATCGCCCTGTTCGCCGCGGTGCTGCCGGCCCGCACCTCGACCGCGGCCATGCTGCTCCTGCTCATGGTCGGCGACGTCTTCGCTCTCATCGCCTACCGTCGGCACGCGCACTGGCCGACGCTGCTGAGGCTGGCTCCGGCCGTGGTCGCCGGGCTCCTCGCCGGTTTCGCGTTCCTCGCCCTGGCCGGCGACGGCATCGTACGGCGGGCGATCGGCGTGATCCTGCTGTTGATGATCGGCGTGACGCTGTGGCGGCGCCGACGGCAGGACCGAGCGGATGCCGCGCCGCCCGGCTCCGGCGGGCTTCTGCTGGCCGGCGCCTACGGCACTCTCGGCGGGTTCACCACGATGGTCGCGAACGCGGGCGGGCCCGTGATGTCGATGTACTTCCTCGCGACGCGCACTCCGGTGCAGATGTTCCTCGGCACGTCGGCCTGGTTCTTCGCGATCATCAACCTCGTGAAGGTGCCGTTCCTCGCCGGGCTCGGACTGTTCCCCCCACCCGTGCTGCTGATGGATGCGGTGCTCGCGCCCCTCGTCGTCGGCGGCGCGCTCGCCGGCATCCGGCTCGCCAAGCGCCTGGATCAGCGCCTCTTCGACCGCATCGTCATCGCGCTCACCGTGGCCGGCGCCGCGTACCTGCTTCTCTGACCGCTCCGGCGAGGAACGGACCGCTCAGTCGAGGAAGATGTCGGGGAACAGGCGGTCGTCGGGCGTGCCGGGGATCGCCGCGTACCGCGAGAAGTCGGTCACGCCGTCGGCCTCGAGCACGTCCTCGACGATGAGCGTCTGCCCGGTGTAGTCGGCTGCGGGCTTGGTCAGCACCGAGTACGCCGCGTCGGCGTAGATGTCGGCGGTGCGGCTCGCGGCCATGACCTTGTCTCCCCCGAGCAGGTTCTGCACCGCCGCCGTCGCGATCGTCGTGCGCGGCCACAGGGCGTTCGCCGCGATGCCGTCGCGCGCGAACTCCGCCGCGAGGCCGAGCGTGACCATCGTCATGCCGAACTTGGCGAGCGTGTAGCCGGTGTGCGCCCCGAGCCATTTGGGCGACGGGTTCAGCGGCGGCGAGAGCGAGAGGATGTGCGGGTTCGCGGCATCCTTCAGCATCGGGATCGCCGCGCGCGACAGCATGAACGTGCCGCGCACATTGACGTCCTGCATCAGGTCGTACTTCTTGGCGCCGAGGTCGAGCGAGCGCGAGAGGTCGATGACGCTGGCGTTGTTGATGACGATGTCGATACCGCCGAACTCCCCCTGCGTCTTCAGCACCGCCTCGGTGATGTCGTCGTCGTCGCGCACGTCGCCCACGATCGGCAGCGCCTGACCGCCCGCCGCGCGGATCTGCTCGGCCGCGGTGTGCACGGTCCCCTCGAGCTTCGGATGCGGGGTGTCGGTCTTCGCCAGCATCGCGATGTTGGCTCCGTCGCGTGCCGCCCGCAGGGCGATGGCGAGGCCGATACCGCGGCTGCCGCCCGACATCAGGATGGTCTTTCCGGCCAGTGACATGGGTTCTCCTCGGGTGTTCGCGGCGGGTTACTTCGGCGCCATGCGGATCGCGCCGTCGAGGCGGATCGTCTCGCCGTTGAGATACCCGTTCTCGACGATGTGCTGGGCGAGCGCGGCGTACTCCTCGGGGCGCCCGAGCCGGGCGGGGAACGGCACCTGCTGACCGAGCGAGTCCTGCGCGGCCTGCGGGAGCCCCATCAGCATCGGCGTCTCCATGATGCCCGGCGCGATCGTCACCACGCGGATGCCGTACCGCGCGAGCTCGCGGGCGATCGGGAGGGTCATGGCGTGCACGCCTCCTTTCGACGCGGAGTACGCCGGCTGACCGATCTGCCCGTCGAAGGCCGCCACGCTGGCGGTGTTCAGGATGACGCCGCGCTCCTCGTCGTGCGGCTCGTTCCGGGCGATGACGGCGGAGGCCTGCGAGATGACGTTGAAGGTGCCCACGAGGTTGATGCGCACGACGCGCTCGAAATCGGCCAGCATCCCCGGTCGTCCTTCGCGATCGAGCACCTTCGCCGGTGGGGCGATCCCGGCACAGTTCACGACGACCCGCAGCGGTGCGGCCGCCTGCGCCGCGGAGACCGCCGCCTGCACCTCGTCGACGCTCGTCACGTCGGCGGGGACGAAGAGTCCGCCGAGCTCTTCGGCGACCTCCGCGCCCTTCGACGAGGCGAGGTCGATGATCGTGACGTGCCCGCCCGCGGCGGCGAGTCGGCGCGCCGTGGCGAGGCCGAGCCCCGAGGCTCCGCCGGTGATGAGAGCACCCTGCCCGCTGATCTGCATCGGTTCTCCTTCGAACGTCGCGCGAACCACTGAGATGAAACGCAGTCTCAGCCTACGTGGTTCCGGGTGCTGCTTCGTTCGCGAGCGGGCTGAGCGGTCGTCAGTTCCTCGAGTTGCCGCGGAGACCGTAGACGATGATCCCGCTGATCGGGATGAGCAGGAAGAACAGCCAGCTGTAGCCCCACCCGATCGCGAATCCGAAGATGATGAAGAGCGCGAGCGAGACGAGCGGCACGATCGAGGCGATGGCCACGCCGGTGCGTCCTCCGAGGGGAGACTTCCGCGCCAGCGGGTTCGAGTAGTCGTCCTTGTTGTCGGTCATGAGGTGTCCTCCTGTGGTCGTGCGCGGAACCGGTATATCGGCATGCTAGTGGTGCGAGGGAGACGGCGGGGCTCGGCCTCGGTCGGCTCAGCTCCACACGAAGCGGAAGCTGCCGAGCACGACGGCGGCCGACAGCGCGACCCCCATGATGACCAGGCCGCCCAGCAGCGCGACCGCGTCGCGCGGATGCAGTCGCGAGGGCCGCGACCAGGTGCGAGGGATGCCGGAGCCGAAGCCCCGAGCCTCCATCGCGAGGGCGAGCCGTGAGCCTCGGCGCACCGCGAACACGAGCAGCACGAAGGCCATGGAGAAGAACCGGCGGAGGACCCCGCGGTCGCCCACCCCGCGTGCGCGGCGGGCGAGTCCCATCGTGCGCCAGTCGTCGAGGAACAGTCCGAGCATCCGCGTGCCGGCGAGGATGCCGAGGACGAAGCGGCTCGGAAGCCGGGCGACCTGCGACAGGGCGTCGGCGAGCTGCGTCGGGTCGGTCCCGCCGAAGAGCAGGATCGTCGGGAGCCCCAGCGCGATCACGCGCAGGCTCACCGCGACCGCCAGGGCGATCGAGTCGTCGCTGATGACGGCGAATCCGAACGACCAGTGGATGCGTCCGGCCGGCTCGGCATAGAGCAGCATGCTGAGTCCCGCGATGGGAGCGAAGATCACCACGGGGAGGAGGCGCCGGAGCACTGTCGTGAGACGCAGTCCGGTGAGCGGGAGGCACAGCAGCTGCAGACCGATCGCGACGAGTGCGCTGATCACGTCGATCGATGCGAACAGCGGCACCGACAGCAGCACGGCGAGGACCAGCTTGGTCACCGGGTTGACGCCGTCGAGCCACACCGTGCCCCGGGTCGCGGTCGTGCTCACGTCGTCGCCGCCAGGCGGATGCGGTGCCCACCGAGGTGCTGCACGACCGCATCGTCGTGCGTGACGGCGACGATCGAGCGGCCGCGCGAGATCTCGTCCTGCAGCAGCGCGACGAGCGAGATCCATCCGCGCCGGTCCTGCCCGAAGGTGGGCTCGTCGAGCACGATGACCTCCGGCGCGCCCGCGAGCACGGTCGCGACCGACAGGCGCCGCTTCTGGCCGCCCGACAGCGTGAAGGGGTTGGCCAGGGCGAGCGGTGCGAGATCCAGACGGTCGAGCAGCTCGTCGACGCCGGCATCCGTGCGCTCGCGCGTCCAGCCCAGTGCCCGGGGTCCGACGGCCAGTTCGTCGCGCAGGGTGCGGGTGAGGAACTGGTGCTCCGGCTCTTGGAACACCATGCCGATGCGGGTGAGGAGCTCGCGCGACGTCCACCGGATCGGACGATGCCCCCGGCGCCCGGCCAGCTCCGGCGCCGACCGCACCTCGCCGTCGTGCTCGGGGAGGAGGCCCGCAAGCGTCAGGGCAAGCGTCGACTTGCCCGCCCCGTTGGGCCCGGTGATCACCGTCGCGTTCGCTCGCGGAACGGCGATGTCGAGGCCCGACTGCACGACGACGGAGGGATCCCTCGCGATCGCCAGATCGGTCGAGCTGAGCGCATCGGATGCCGGAACAGGCTGCAGCACGGGCAGGTCGACGCCGCGGTCCGGCACCCACACGCCGGCGGCCGCGAGCGCGGCTCCGTGCTCGGTGAAGACGCGGGCGGGCGGGCCGTCGGCCAGGAGCCCGCCGTCGGCGGCGAGCACGATCACGCGGGTCATCAGGTCGACCCAGATCGGAGTGCGGTGCTCGACCACGACCAGCGTGGCATCCGTCGCCTCCACGGCCCGTCCGACGCTCGCCCGCACTTCGCGCACCCCCTCGGGGTCGAGGTTCGCGGTCGGCTCGTCGAGCAGGAGCAGTCCGGGTCGCATGGCCAGCACGCCGGCGAGGACGAGACGCTGCTTCTGCCCACCCGACAGCGCCTTGGTGGCGCGATCCAGTGGCACGTCGAGGCCGACGGCATCCATCGATTCGGCGACGCGCCGCGGTATCTCGGATGCCGCGACGCCGAGGTTCTCGCAGCCGAAGGCGACGTCGTCGCCGACCTTCGACAGCACGATCCCGGCCTCGGGGTCTTGCAGCACGAGGCCGACCCGTCCGCGCTGGGTTTCCGGCGCCGCACCGTCGACCAGCAGGGTTCCTCGGCGTTCGCCTTCGTCGGCGTCGCCGAGAACGCCGGCCAGCCCGGCCAGGAGCGTCGACTTGCCCGCTCCCGAGGCGCCGAGGAGGAGCACGCGCTCACCGGGTTCGATCGTGAAGGTCACGTCGGCGACGGCGGGCCGCTTGCGGCCCGAGTACCGCCAGCCCCAGCCCGCGGCCTGCACGCGGGCCGGGGAGGCGACGCTCACGCTCAGACCTCGCGCACGTGCTCTCGCCCGGCGGCGAATCGGCTGAGGGCGCCGGTCACGGCCAGCGCGCGCACCAGCAGCCATCCGACCACGCCGGCGAGGATCGCCCCCGAGACGGCGACGCAGACGAGGTAGATGCTGTTGAACTCGACCGACTTCAGGATGTTGGGCGAGCTGCCGTAGAAGAGCTCGAAGATCCAGGCGGCGACGGCCGCGCCGACGCCGGCGAGTGCCGCGACGACGACCCCGAAGCGCCGGTAGAGGAAGAGGGCGAAGACGAGCTCGGCGCCGAGGCCCTGCACGATTCCGGAGAGGATGGTCGAGACGCCCCACACGTTGCCGATGAGCATCGAGACGATCGCGGCGACGAGCTCGACGACCAGGGCCGCACCGGGCTTGCGGATGACGAGCCCGCCGACCACCCCGCCGAGCAGCCAGATGCCGACCGCGATACCGCCCAGGCCGGGGGTCACGGCATCGGCCGCTCCGAACCAGGCGTAGCCGATCGTGTTCCAGCCCCAGAAGACGAGACCGATCGCGACACCCAGAACGGCGGCGACGACGATGTCGACGACTCGCCAGCGCCATGCCGGGGCTCGACGGACATCTGCCGATGCGGCCGGCGTCTGCTCGGCGGAACGGTGCGTGGACGTGCTCATGTGAACTCCTCCCTGCGCTGGCATGACCCAGATCAGGTTCGACGGTCGAAGCGCGATTCGCTCCCTCTCAGCCCGGCTCGCCGGACTCCCGTGGTTGTGCTGATGATCCTATCGCTTCCCGACACCCCGGCGCTCGAAGCGGGAACCGCCGCGGTTCGACCCCGGGATTCGGTACCGTAAGCGAGTGACCCCTTCAGAACCCGCCGGATCGACGGGTACCGTCGACGACGGTGCCGATCGAGCGACCTCGGGCTCGTCGTCGGTCCTCACGTCCGACGAGGGTCGAGCCGACGACGGGATCGACATCCTGCAGCCGCCGGCCCAGTGGGCCGATGAGGAGGCCCCGGCCACAGCCCTGACCTGGGTCGACCCGGGCGACGTGGCGCAGCGCACCGCCGCCGCGACGCTCGACGGCGACGCGACGACCGAGAGGGCGGACGGCCTTCTGACCGGGGCACGGTTGCGGCCCGCGATCGCGCGACCCGGGATGCTGGTGCCCCTGGGGGTGCTGGCCGGCCTGCTGGGAGCGTACTCCGGCACGACGCTGCTCTGGCCGTTGCACGAGGTCGCGCCGACCGTGCAGGCGGAGCAGTTCGACATCGCTCCGGCACCGGCCGCCGCGGTCACCTGGCCGGTGCAGGGCAGCGCGGCCGTGGGCATCGCGGGGATCAGCACGACGTCGTCCACGGCGGACGCGGTGAGCATCGCGAGCATCACCAAGGTGGTCAGCAGCCTGATGGTGCTCGATCGGATGCCGCTCGCTCTCGGGGAGCAGGGACCGGAGTTCCGGTTCGACAGCGGTGACAGCGCCGAGTACTGGCAGTACCGTCGTGCCGACCAGTCGGCGCTCGACGTGCCGGTCGGCGGTGTGCTCACCGAGTATCAGCTGCTGCAGGGCACGCTGCTGGGTTCGGCGAACAACTACATCGATCGGCTGGCGTCGGAGATCTGGGGTTCCGACCGCGAATTCGCCGCCGCCGCGGAGGTGTGGCTGCGCGAGCGCGGCCTCAGCGGCATCACGGTCGTCACGCCGTCGGGTTTCGACGTGCGCAACGTGGCCACGCCCGAAGCGCTCGTGGCGCTCGGCGAGTGGGCGATGAAGAACCCGGTCTTCGCCGAGATCGTCGGCACTCCCTCGGTCGAGCTGCCGGGGGCGGGTCTGGTGGTCAACACCAACGGGATGCTGGCCGACCCCGGCGTCGTGGGGATCAAGACGGGAACCCTGGTCGGGTGGAACCTGCTCACCGCGAAGGACGTCGAGGTCGGCGACACGACCGTGCACCTCTTCGCGGCGGTTCTCGACCAGGCCGACGACGATCAGCGTCTCGCCGCGACCCGCTCGCTCTTCGCCGAGACCGAGGCCGCCCTGCAGGCGCAGGCGCCTGCCGTCGCGAAGGGCACGGTCGTCGGAGAGGTGACCACCGCCTGGGGCGAGAAGGTCGATGTCGTGACCGACGACGATGCCCAGGTCGTGCTCTGGAACAGCGCCCTCGCGTCGTCTTCCGTCGTGTTCGACCTCGGCGACGAGCGCGAACAGGGCGGCGCGGTGGGGACGTTGACCACCGCGGGGCCGCTCGACACGGCCACGACCCCGGTGATCCTTGCCGAAGACGTCGAGGGCCCGAGTCCGTGGTGGCGGCTGACCCATCCGCTCGAGCTTCTCGGCATCGAGGCAGACGCCACCTGAGCGCCTACCCGCGGTCGTCGGCTCCCTCCTCGAGAAGGCGCTGCGCGGCGCCGGCCTCGGCTGCGGGCACCTGGGCGCCCACCGCGGCTCCGGCGACCGCGGCATCCGCCGCTGCGCGCGCACCCTCGTCGGGGTCTCCGGCGTCACCGGTCATCACGACGGGCGTCGTTCCGGTGAGCGCCTCTTCGGCATCGATGTCGGCCGCGGCCTGCTCGAACTGCGACTGGTACAGGCGCCAGTACGCACCCTGCGCGGCGATGAGCTCGTCGTGCGTGCCCTTCTCGACGATGTCGCCGTGCTCCATCACGAGGATGAGGTCGGCGTCGCGGATGGTCGACAGGCGGTGCGCGATCACGAACGACGTCCGTCCCTGACGCAGCGCCGCCATGGCGTGCTGCAGCAGGAGCTCGGTGCGGGTGTCGACCGCCGACGTCGCCTCATCGAGGATGAGGATCGAGGGCTGCGCGACGAACGCGCGGGCGATGGTGATGAGCTGGCGCTCACCGGCCGACACGTTCGACGCGTCTTCGTCGAGCACCGTGTCGTAGCCCTCGGGAAGCGCGTGCACGAACCGGTCGACGTAGGTCGCCTTCGCCGCCTCGAGGACCTCGTCGTCGGTGGCCGACGAGCGACCGTACCGGATGTTCTCGCGGATGCTTCCGGCGAACAGCCACGGGTCCTGCAGCACCATGCCGGTGCGCGAGCGCAGCTCGTCTCGGGTGATCCGGGCGATGTCCTGACCGTCGAGCATGATCCGCCCGCCGCTGAGCTCGTAGAAGCGCATGATCAGGTTGACCAGCGTGGTCTTGCCCGCACCGGTCGGGCCCACGATCGCGACCGTCTGGCCCGGCTCCACGCGGAACGACAGGTCGCGGATGAGCGGGCGCTCCGGCGTGTACGAGAACTCGACGTTCTCGAACTCGATGACGCCCTTGCCGTCGGCGAGGGCCGGGGCATCGGCGTCGTCGGGCTCCTGCTCGTCGGCGTCGAGCAGCTCGAACACCCGCTCGGCCGATGCCGTTCCCGACTGCACGACCGCCGCCATGCCGCCCAGCTCGGAGAGCGGCTGGGTGAACTGCTGCGAGTACTGGATGAACGCCTGCACGTCGCCGAGCCGGAGTTGGCCGCTCGCGACCATCAGTCCGCCGAGCACCGCGATGCCGACGTAGCTGAGGCTGCCGACGAACATCATCGCCGGCATGATGATGCCCGAGAGGAACTGCGCCTTGAAGCTCGCCTGGAACAGCTCTTCGTTCTCGGCCTGGAACTTGGCGAGCGCGTCTTTCTCGCGGCCGAACACCTTCACCAGCGCGTGACCGGAGAACGCCTCCTCGACGCGGGCGTTGAGACGGCCGACCTTGCGCCACTGCGTGCCGAAGGCCTTCTGCGACCGCGGACCGATGATGCCGAAGATCACCGCCATCAGCGGGAGGGTGATGAGCGCGACCAGCGCGAGCTGCCACGAGATCGAGAACATCATCACCAGCACACCGATCACCGTGAGCACCGACGTGAGCGCCCCGGACAGGGACTGCTGCATGGTCTGGGTGATGTTGTCGATGTCGTTCGTGACGCGCGAGATGAGCTCGCCGCGCTGCACCCGGTCGAAGTACGACAGGGGCAGGCGGTTGATCTTCGCCTCGACCTGCTCGCGCAGACGCCACATGGTGCGGACCATGATGACGTTGATGACGTATCCCTGGATCCATGTGAGGAGGGCCGCCGCGACGTAGATCGCCAGCACCGCCGCGATGATCCACCGAAGCGCCTCGAAGTCGACGCCCTGGCCGACGGTGAAGTCGCCGAGCGCTCCGACCTGGTTCGCGAACTCGGTCTGTCCGGCGCTGTTCAGCGCCTCGACGACCGCGTCCTGCGAGGTGCCGGCGGGGAATCCGGGGAAGTCGCCGTTGGGCTGGCCGAGCTGGATGGAGATGAAGCCCTTGTAGACGAGGTTCGTCGCTTCGCCGAGGACCTTGGGCGCGGCGACGGTGAGGACGACGCCGATCGCGCCGAGCACCGAGACGAAGACGAACCAGATAGCCGAGGGCTTGAGCAGGCCGATCATGCGGGCGAAGCTCTTGCCGAAGTTGTCGGCCTTGCCCGGTGCCACGCTGTCCCAGTCGCCCGAGTTCTGGCGCGCCTGCTCGGCGAGCTCGGCCTCGTACTGCTCCTCCTCGGTGAGTTCGCGCTCGACGACGGGTGCTGCCGCCTTCCCGCGTCGCTTCCGGGACTGGGTCCCTGAGCCTGTCGAAGGGTTGTTCTCGCTCATGCGTCCACCCCCAGCTGCGACTCGACGATCTCGCGATAGGTGTCGTTCGTCGCCAGCAGCTCGTCGTGGGTGCCCACGCCGACCATGGTGCCTCCGTCGAGCACGACGATGCGGTCGGCGTCGGTGATCGACGAGACGCGCTGGGCGACGACGATCTTCGTGATCTGCGGGAGCTCCCTCCACAGCGCCTGCCGCAATCGGGCGTCGGTGGTCAGGTCGAGAGCCGAGAACGAGTCGTCGAAGACGAGGACCTGCGGCCGGTGCACGAGCGCCCGGGCGATGGCGAGACGCTGGCGCTGTCCGCCCGAGACGTTCGTGCCGCCCTGAGCGATG
This sequence comes from Microbacterium martis, assembly GCF_047246685.1. Taxonomy (NCBI): domain Bacteria; kingdom Bacillati; phylum Actinomycetota; class Actinomycetes; order Micrococcales; family Microbacteriaceae; genus Microbacterium; species Microbacterium martis. Next base: position 255,449 of record NZ_JBFOKT010000002.1, read on the forward strand.
CGCGACTCGAGGCCCTCGGGCATCTCCTCGACGAAGTCGCGGCCCTGCGCGATCTCGAGGGCGTGCCAGAGCTCTTCGTCGGTCGCCTCTTCGCGCCCGTACCTCAGGTTCGACGCGACGGTGCCGGTGAAGAGGAACGGACGCTGAGGCACCAGGCCGATGCTGTCCCACAGCGCCTCGACGTCGGCATCGCGCACGTCGGTGCCGCCGACGCGCACCGCTCCGCCCGAGACGTCGAACAGGCGGGGGATCAGCGAGACGAGCGTGGTCTTGCCCGAACCGGTCGATCCGACGATGGCGACCGTCTCGCCCGGCTGCGCGGCGAAGCTGATGCCGGTGAGCACCGGCGCGTCGGCGCCCGGGTAGGTGAACTCGACATCGTCGAGCGCCACCGCGCCGGGGGTCGGGAAGTCGACGACGCCGTTCTCGGGCCGCACCATGGTCGACTCGGCGTGCAGCACCTCGGCGATGCGCTCGGCCGAGACCGCGGCGCGCGGGATCATCATCGCCATGAAGCTCGCCATGATGACGCCGCCCATGATCTGGCCGATGTACTGCATGAACGCGAACAGCGTGCCGACCTGCACCGTGCCGTTGTTGACCTCGATGCCGCCGAACCAGATGACCGAGACCACCGTGACGTTGAGGATCAGCATGAACAGCGGGAACAGCAGCACGAACAGCGATCCCACCTTGCGGCCGACGACCATGATGTCGGTGTTGGCGCCGCGGAACCGCTCTTCCTCGATGCGCTCGCGCACGAACGCCCGGACCACCCGCACGCCCGTCAGCTGCTCGCGCATGATGCGGTTCACGTTGTCGAGCCGGCCCTGGTAGGTGCGGAAGAGCGGCACCATGCGCCCGATCACAAGAGCGGCGAGGATGAGCAGGGCGGGCACGGCCACGGCGATGAGCCAGCTCAGGCCCACGTTGGTCTGGACCGCGAAGATGATGCCGCCGATGGCGAGCAGCGGAGCCGTCACCAGCATCGTCGCGCCCATCATCGCGAGCATCTGGACCTGCTGCACGTCGTTGGTGTTGCGGGTGATGAGCGAGCCGGCGCCGAACTGCGACACCTCGCGCTCGGAGAATCCGCTGACCTTGCCGAACACGTCGGAGCGGATGTCACGACCGGCACCCATGGCGGCGCGCGCGGCGAAGTAGGTCGCCGTGACCGAGGCGATGATCTGGCCGAGCGAGACGGCCAGCATGAACAGACCCGTGCTCCAGATGTAGCCGGTGTCGCCCTGGGCGACGCCCTTGTCGATGATGTCGGCGTTCAGGCGCGGGAGGTAGAGGGTGGCTGCCACGCTGGCGAGCTGGAAGACCAGCACGCCGAGCAGGAGCCATCTGTACCTGGACAGATATCGGAGGAGGATTTTTCCCAGCACAGGCGTACTTTCTCGGAAGGATCGAACGGCGGGTTTCCCGGCAGACGGATGCCGACCGACAACCGGCCACAAGAAAGAGTGCCACGAACCGTCGACATTCGTCCCCCTCTTTCCGGCGACCTTCGCTGACAGCGAACCGGACGTCGGGGGCCTGCCCGTTCCTGCACCGAGGCGAACAAACCCGCCCGGCCGGGGCGGGTTCAGAACAGCGGATGCCGCGGCGTGTACTCGCGCGCCGGAGCCCCGGCATCCGGTCCGAGCTCGGCGAGGGTCGCCGGGTCCCACTTCGGGTTCCGGTCCTTGTCGACCAGCTGCGCGCGGATGCCCTCCACGAGATCGGGATGCTCGTCGACGAACCACAGCACGCGGCGGTACTCCCCCTCCAGCGCCGCCCGCAGGCCGGAGAGCGCGCGGGCCTCCCGCACGGCGTCGAGGGTGACGACCAGCGCCGTCGGGGCGAGGCTCTCGAGCAGGTCGGCCGTCACCCCGGCATCCGGCTCGTCCCGCGCCCGAAGCCGCGCGACGATCTCGACGACGCTCGGCGCCGAGAACGCCTCGTCGACCCACTCCCGCATCGCCGGGAGCCGCGACGGCTCGGGGGTCTCGTCGAAGAGCAGCACGATCTCGCTCGGTCCGGTCGGGTCGGCCCGGTGGGCGAGCGCCTCGCGCAGGGCGTCGAGCCGATCGGAGGGCACGACGTGGTCGGCGAAGCCGAGGTGAACGGCATCCGCGGCGGTCATCGTCGCACCGGTCAGGGCGAAGTACTCGCCGAACCGGCCGGGCGCCCGCCCCAGCAGCCAGGTCCCGCCCACGTCGGGGGTGAAGCCGATGCGCGTCTCGGGCATCGCCAGCTTCGAGCGCTCCGTCACGATGCGGATGGCGGCGTGTCCTGCCAGGCCGATGCCGCCGCCCATCGTGATGCCGTCGGCGAGGGCCACGACCGGCTTCGGGTATTCGGCGATCATCGCGTTCAGTGCGTACTCCGCGCGGAAGAACGCCGCCGTCTCATCGGCGCGCCCGGCCACGATCTGGGCGTGGAGCGCACGCACGTCGCCTCCGGCGCACATCCCCCGCTCGCCTGCTCCGTCGATGACGACGATCTGCACGTCGCTGTCATCGACCCAGGCGGTGAGCGCCTGCGTGAGCGCCTCGATCATCCCCAGGTCGAGGGCGTTGATCGCCTCGGGACGATCGAGCGTGAGCCTTCCGAGGGCTCCTTCCTTGCGGATGACGACGCGGGACGCGGTGGTGGAGTCGGTCACGCGTGCCAGGCTACCCCGTCGCCGGCCTCCGGGAATCCGCATGAAATACGCGATCCGAGCGCTTTTCCGGCAGGATAGGGGGAACTGTTCCCCCCGAGGAGAGGTCGCGGATGCCCGAAGGACAGGTGCTCGAGTTCACGAACGTGACGAAGCACTTCAATGAGCTGACCGCCGTCTCCGATTTCTCCGCCCGCGTGGAGCCCGGCGCCGTCACCGCCTTCCTCGGTCCGAACGGAGCGGGCAAGACCACGACCCTGCGGATCCTGCTCGGCCAGGTGCGTCCCACCTCGGGCACCGCGACCATCGGCGGCACGGCCTACGCCGAGCTGCGGCAGCCCCTCCGCGTCATCGGCTCCGTTCTGGAGGAGACGGCCTATCGCACCCGTCGCACCGCCCACCGTCAGCTGACGATCGCCGCGAAGGCCAACGGCATCCCCGTCACTCGCGTCGACGAGGTGCTCGCTCTGGTCGGCCTCGACGCCGAGGCCGACTCCCGCATCGGCGGCTTCTCTCTCGGCATGCGTCAGCGCCTGAGCGTGGCGCACGCGCTGCTCGGCGATCCCGGCGCTCTGGTGCTCGACGAGCCGGCGAACGGCCTCGACCCCGAAGGCATCCGGTGGATGCGGCTGCTCATGCGCCGCCTCGCCGACGAGGGTCGCACCGTCCTGGTCTCCTCCCATGTCCTCAGCGAGGTCGAGCAGGTCGCCGACAACGTCCTGGTGCTGTCGAAGGGGCGACTGGTGCTCGACAGCGGCATCGAGAAGCTCGCCGACCCGAAGTCCGGCGCGGTGGTGGTGGATGCCGCCGATCGCGCCGCCCTCACCGCCGCACTGTCGGCGGCCGGATTCGACATCGAGGTGCTGCGCTCGGGGCTGACGGTGCGCGGCGGAGATGCGGGAACCGTCGGCGCGATCGCCGCCGAGGCGGGCATCGCCCTCAGCACGCTCGTGCAGCGCGGCCCCACGCTCGAAGACGTCTTCATGGAGCTCACGCGTGGCGGTAAGTTGTCCGGTCGCGCGGGGATCACGGCGGCGGCGGCCGTCGAGTCCGATCCCGAGACGGGTGCGGCGGCGGATGAGCCGAGTCTCGCGGCGGATGCGGCGGGCGAGCCGGTGGAGGCGGCCGGTGCGGCCGGCGAGCCGGTGGAGGATTCCGACTCGGAGGAGACCACGGCGGAGCCCGAGTCCGGAGACGAGACCGAGCTCGACGTCGACACCGCGGCCGATGACGCGGCCGATGACGCGGCCGAAGACACGGCCGAGATCTCCGATCACGCGGATCCGCAGGCCTCCGACGACCGGCCGGCGGAGCAGTCGGCGGAGCAGTCGGCGGACCGCTCGTTCGACGACATCCTGTTCGGATCCGGCGCACCGTCCGATGGCTCGGGCGACGCGGCCGACTCCGGCGAGGTCGCCGGTGACGCGGCATCCGATGGCGACCACGCGGGCGTCGAGTTCTTCTCGGAGGCCGATGAGACGGATGCTGCGCCCGGAGACGCATCCGATGCCGGGGCTTCTGACGCCGAGGCTTCCGAGGCCGATGCCGGTTCCGACGACGATCCGCGATCCGCCGCCGTGAGCTCGATGCTGGCGGCCGCCGCCCGCGCCTACTACGACGACGAGCCGCGCGACTACCCGCAGGCCGACACGCCGTCGGATGACGGCGCGCATTGGAGCGTCGCCTCGACCGGCGTGATCGACACCGTGCCGGGCGCCGCGGCGACCGAACCCGTCGAGCAGACCGACGAGCACCACGAGGGCGGCGGCGAGCACCAGCAGGGTGACGGCCACCACGAGGACCACGAGGGTGACGACGAGCACCACCACGACGGCGAGCACCACCACGACGGCGAGCACCACCACCACGGCTGACCGGCTGGCGCTCGCGGCGGGCGTCAGGCCGGTCGCGGACGGATCACCGGCCGGCGACTGCCCTTCGATACGGGGGTCGGCGATGTCGCCACGATCTCCTCGACGTCGGCGGGTTCGGTCGACACGTCGAGGCGCAGCGCCTGCGTGAGGGCGAGACCGTGGCGCGTGCTCAGGATCAGCCGCCGGTACTGCTCGTCGCCGTCGAGGTCGATCACGATTCCGGGACGACGCCGGCGGATGAGCACGAAGTCCAGACTGCCCGCGGCCTTCCAACTGCCCGCGGCGAGGACACCGGGGATGTGGGTTCCCGGGTTGGGCACTCCACGCAGCCAGGTCCAAGCGTCTTCAGTGAGCTGCACCTTGGTGATGGTCTCGCGCACGATCCGCACGTTGTCCCGGTGGAAGGTCGCGGCGCGCTCGAGCGGCGAGAGCACGATCTCCAGTTGCGTCTGGTCGAGCAGCAACGTCACCATGCCCCCAGTCTGCCAGCGCGACCCTCTGAGTTGTCTGCCGGTTGCTCACAGGAAGGCAACGATCCTCTTGTCATGTTCGAATCTTTCCACAGCATGCATCTCCGAATGTCGGAGGTATGTACTACCGTGGGCGGCATGGAGATCAGACAGCGCGACGACATCGACCGGCGGCAGCGGCTCCTCGACGCCTGGGTCGAGCGCCGTCGCCGGATCGCCATGCTCGAAGCGGAGTGCGCCGATCTGCTGGCCGAGCGCATGCGGGTGTGCGACGACGACGCGCGCGAGCAGCCGCACCATCGCGAGAGCATCCATCGATCCATGATCGCCGAGTACGCTGCGGCCGGTCGCCTCGCGAAGGGGAGCGTCGAGTTCGCGTTCGCCGATGCCTGTCTGCTCGATTCCGCTCATGCCGCGGTGCGCGGGGCGTTCGTCCGCGGCGACATCACCAGCGCCCATGTGCGAGAGATCGTCCGCGCCGGCATGATCGTGCGCGAGGCGGTGCGGAAGGGGCGGACGGATGCTGCGACGCTCGGCCTGTACGACACCGCCGCTCTGGTCGTGGCCGAGACGGACTCCCCTGCCCGCACTCGAGCGGTGGTGCGGCAGATCGCCGCGTCGCTGGCCGGTGAGACGCTCGTCGAGCGGCATCGGCGGGCGCACGGCGACCGCGCGATCACGATGCGCTCGCTCGATGACGGACTCGCGCTTCTCCAGGTCGTGCTGCCCGAGCATCTGGCCTGCGCCGTCATGGACCGCCTTACGCGGCTGGCCAGACAGGTCGTCGCCACGCGCGACACTCTCGACCCCGTGCTCTCAGCCGATCCGCTCGACGCCGGCGCCGACCCCATCTACGCCTCCGACCTCGCGCCCGACGATCCCCGCCGCGACGATCCACTCCTCAACGCGCACGTTATCTCCGGCGACGCACACGTCATCTTCGGCTACGGCGACACGTTCACGCTCGATCCGGTGCTCGAGCCGGCGCTCGAGCCGGCGCTCGAGCCGGTGCTCGATCCGGTGCTCGAGCCGGCGCTCGAGATCGAGCACATCCCCGCCGACGAGCGCACGATCGATCAGGTGCGCGCCGACCTGTTCGCCGATCTGCTCCTCACGGCCGACCCGTCGGCGTCGGGCGGTACCGGGCTCGAGGGCATCCAGGCGCGCATCCAGGTCACCGTGGCGGCGAACACGCTGGTGGGAAGCGACGACCGACCAGCCCAGCTCGACGGGTGCGGAGCGATCGACCCCGACATCGCTCGCGACCTCGCCGGACGCACCGGCGGGTGGTCGCGCCTCTTCCTCGACCACGCCGGCATGGTGACCGCAACCGACTCCTACTCCCCCACCGAGGCGATGCGACGGCACCTTCGAGCCCGAGATCAGCACTGCCGCTTTCCGGGGTGCCGCATGCCGGTGCACCGATGTCAGATCGACCACAACCACGATCACGCCAAGGGCGGCCCGACACACCTCGACAACCTGTGCCACCTCTGTCCCGGCCACCACGTGCTCAAGCATCCCGATGTGCTCGAGCGACATCGTTGGACGGCCCGCCAGCTCGCCGGCGGAGACATCGAGTGGACGAGTCCGCTCGGTCGCGTGTACCGCGATGCCGTGCCGCGTCGAGTCATGTTCGTCTGAGCCGGCGAGAACATCGTCTGAGCCGGCGAGAACTTCGTCCGAGCCGGTGAGAACGTCGTCCGAGCCGGCGAGAACATCGTCCGAGCCGGCGAGAACATCGTCCGAGCCGGTGAGAACGCGGCGCGCGGTCGTCTCCTCAGAAGGAGTCGCTCAGCGAGCGTCGAGCGTGGCGGCTGCGGCAGCTTCGGCGGCGGCGGGGAGAGCCGCCTCGATGAGTCCGAGCTCCTCGTCGCCGTGGGCTGCGGTGAGGAACCACGCCTCGAACACGCTCGGCGGCAGCGCCACCCCCTGCTCGCGCAGGGAGTGGAAGAACGGTCGGTACCGGAACGACTCCTGCGCCTGAGCCTCGACGTAGTCGCGCGGAGCGGTGGCGCGGAACGACGGGTTGAACAGGCTGCCCGCACGCGCCACGGCATGCGTGACGCCCGCAGCGCTCAGCGCGGCATCCAGCGCCGACGCCAGGCGGACGGATGCCGCGTCGATGTGCGCGTAGACATCGGGCGTCGCCAGGCGAAGGGTCGCCAGCCCCGCGGCGACCGAGAGCGGATTGCCCGACAGCGTCCCCGCTTGATACACCGGTCCGAGGGGCGCCAGCAGGTCCATGATCTCCGCCGGTCCACCCAGCGCGGCCAACGGCATACCGCCGCCCACGACCTTGCCGAACGCGATGATGTCGGGGATGTACTCCTCCCCGGCCTCCCTCTGCAGACCCCAGTAGCCCGCCGGATGCACGCGGAATCCCGTCAGCACCTCGTCGAGGATCATCAGGGCCCCATGGGCGTGCGCCGTATCGGCGATCAGACGGTTGAACCCGGGCAGCGGAGCAACCACGCCCATGTTCGCCGCCGCCGCTTCGACGATCACCGCCGCGATGCGCGGTCCGTGCTCGGCGAACACGGCGGCGAAAGCATCCGGATCGTTGTAGGGAATCACCAGCGTCTGCGCCGCGATGGGCGCCGGCACCCCGGCCGACCCGGGCAGGGCGAGCGTCGCGACACCCGAACCCGCCTCCGCCAGCAGTCCGTCGGAGTGGCCGTGATAGTGACCGGCGAACTTCACCAGCAGATCGCGACCGGTCGCGCCGCGCGCCAGGCGGATGGCCGTCATCGTCGCCTCCGTGCCGGTCGACACGAGGCGCACCCTCTCGATCGGACGAACGTCTCCCAGCCGCACCCGATCCGCGATCAGCGCCGCCAGCTCGACCTCGCCCTCGGTGGGAGCGCCGAACGACAGACCCCGCGCGGCAGCCTCCTGCACCGCGGCGACGACCTCCGGGTGGGCGTGGCCGACGAGCGCGGGACCCCACGAGGCCACCAGATCGACGTACTCGCGGCCCGCGGCATCCGTCACCCTCGGGCCGGAGGCCGACGTCAGGAACCGCGGCGTCCCACCGACCGATCCGAACGCGCGTACCGGCGAGTTCACCCCGCCGGGGATCACCGAGCGGGCAGCAGAGAACAGGTCGTCATTGGGGTCGGTCACAGCAGTCTCCTCCGTCGCGCCGTCGTCAGTCGCGCAGCCAGCGCGCCGCTTCGGTCGCCCAGTACGTCAGTACGGCATCGGCGCCGGCCCGGCGGATCGAGAGCAGCGACTCCTGCACGGCCGCCCGGCGATCGATCCATCCGTTGGCGGCAGCGGCCTCGATCATCGCGTACTCGCCCGACACCTGATACGCCCAGACCGGAACGCTCACCGTGTCGCGCACCTCGCGCAGCACATCGAGGAACGCCATCGCGGGCTTGACCATCACGATGTCGGCGCCCTCGGCCTCGTCGACGACGGCCTCGCGCACGCCCTCGCGACGATTGCCCGGGTCGAGCTGATACGAGCGGCGGTCGCCGGTCAGCTGGGAGTCCACGGCCTCGCGGAAGGGACCGTAGAAGGCGCTCGCATACTTCGCGGCGTATCCCAGCAGCAGCGTGTCGGTGAAGCCTCCGGCGTCGAGCGCCGCACGGACGACGGCGACCTGACCGTCCATCATCCCCGAGAGACCGAGCAGGTGCGAGCCCGCGCGCGCCTGGGCCAGAGCCATCGAGGCGTAGCGCTCGAGAGTCGCGTCGTTGTCGACCGTGGCCCGTCCTGAGCCTGTCGAAGGGCCGTTCTCGGCGAGCACGCCGCAGTGTCCGTGGTCGGTGAACTCGTCGAGGCACAGATCGGTCTGCACGACGAGCGCATCGCCGACCTCGGCGGCCAGCGCCTCGGTCGCCACGTTCAGGATGCCGCGGGGGTCGTCGGCTCCCGACCCGATCGCGTCGCGCACCGCGGGAACGCCGAAGAGCATGACCCCTCCGACACCCGCCTCCGCCGCCTCCACGGCGGCCGCGCGCAGCGAGTCGATGGAATGCTGGGCGACCCCCGGCATCGAGCCGATGGCCACCGGCTCGTCGATGCCCTCCCGCACGAACAGGGGCAGCACGAGCTGGCGCGGCTCCAGTGAGGTCTCGCGCACCAGGTCGCGCACGGCGCGCGATCGGCGCAGCCGTCGCAGACGGATCTCGGGGAAGCTCACGGCGCGAACTCGTCTGCGGCGTGCGGAAGGGTGAAATGAGACACGGCGTCGATCAGCGCGTCGACCGTCTGGCGGTCGGCGACCACAGAGACCGGCAGCCCGGCCTTGCGCGCATCCCGCGCGGTCCGCGGACCGATCGCGGCGAGCAGCGTCGCATCCGGGATCTCCGGGAACTGCTCGCGCACCTGCTCGGCGACCGACCCGCTCGTGATCAGGATCGCATTGATGCGACCGTTCTCGACGTCACGACGGATCCGCTCCGTGACCGGGACGCCGACCGTGCGATAGGCGACCACGCTCGCAACGTCGTGCCCGGCCTTCGACAGCAGCTTGCTGAGCACCGGCTTCGCGATCTCGCTGCGCAGGGCCAGGATGCGACGGGGCTCCGACTCGAGCGCGATGAGCTGCTGAGCCATCCCTTCGGCCGAGTTGTCCTGCTCCGGAACGAGTGCCACCTCGTATCCCACGGCCTGGAGGGCCGCGGCGGTCGTCTCGCCCACCGCGGCGATGCGCGTCGACCGCGGCACGACCGCGCGGTGCGCGAACAGCACATCGACGGTCGTGGCGCTCGTGACGGTCAGCCAGTCGAAGGCCCCGTCGGCGAGCTGAGCCAGCGCGACGTCGAGCGCCGCCTGGTCGGTGGTCGGCGCGAAGTTGATGAGCGGTGCCACGACGGGCACGGCTCCCTGTGCGCGCAGGCTCGCGGCGACGCCGTCGCCCCACGGCCCGCCGCGGGGCACGAGGATGCGCCAGCCGTCCAGCGGCCGGTCCTGCTTCGAATCGGATGTCATGAGGATTGCTCTCGAGAGACGAGTCCAGCCGCCCCTTGATCGAGCAGCCGACGGGCAACAGTGAACCCGAGCTCACGCGCTGCGTGCATCGGGTCTGCACCATCGGCAGCATCCGCTCCATTGCCACTGCCGTTCCGACGAATATACTCCCCGTTCAGGTCCTCCGTGACGTCGAGGCCGATCCGACGGCTCCCATCGGGGGCGTACACGACCGTCCTGACGCGGATCGCGGCCCCGTCGACGACGGCGTGCGCGGCCATCGGCGCCTGGCATCCTGCGTCCAGACCTTCGAGAACGGCGCGCTCGACCGTGATCGCCAGACGCGTCGCGCGATCGTCGAGCTCGGCGAGGGCGGCGAGGAGTTCCGGAGCGGCATCCGATCTCGTCTCCACGGCCAGCGAGCCCTGCCCGGGCGCGGTCGGCCATTCCGCCAGACCCAGTTCCTCGCGTCGCAGCGGAGAGTCCGGGTCGAGCCGCGACAGCCCCGCCGCCGCGAGGATGACGGCATCCAGCTCTCCGGATGCCACGCGAGCGAGCCGGGAGTCGACGTTGCCGCGGATGTCGACCACCTCGGCGTGCGGGGCGCGTCGACGCACCTGCGCGATCCGGCGAGGCGATCCCGTGCCGACGGTGCTCCCGGTGCGCAACTCGTGCAGCGGCGTGCCGCCCCGGGTGAGCACCACATCGCGGGCATCCTCCCGTCGGGGCGTCGCCGCGATCACGAGGCCCTCGGGGATCGCCGCCGGGAGATCCTTGAGCGAGTGCACGAGGAAGTCGCACTCCCCGGCGAGGAGCGCCTCGCGCAGGCGGGTGGCGAAGATCCCCTGACCGCCGATCTCCGACAGCGAGGCGCGATTGGTGTCGCCCTCGCTCGTGATCGGGACGAGCTCGACGGGGCGTCCGGCGACCTTCTCCAGAGCAGCGGCGACATGACCCGACTGCGCCTGCGCGAGCGCGCTGCGCCGGGTTCCCAGGCGGATCGGAGTGCTCATGGCGCTGCCTACTGCAGCACGTCCGCGATCTCGTCGAAGCGCAGGCGGCGCCCGGTGTAGAAGGGCACCTCCTCCTTCACGAAGAGACGCGCGTCGGTGTAGCGCAGGTCACGCATCATGTCGACCAGGTCGGTGAGCTCGTCGGCCTCCATCGGCAGGATCCACTCGTAGTCGCCCAACGCGAAAGCGGCCACCGTGTTCGCGACGACGCCCGTGAACGCGGCGCCCTTGCGTCCGTGGTCGGCCAGCATCGCGCGGCGCTCGCCCTCCGGCGCGAGGTACCACTCGGGCGTGCGCACGAACGGGTAGAGGCAGAGCCAGTCCTTCGGCCCGACCCCGCGCAGGAACCCCGGTACGTGCGCACGGTTGAACTCGGCGTCCCGGTGCACGCCCATCACGTTCCAGACCGGCAGCAGCGAGCGCAGCAGCTCCGTCCGGCGCAGTCGGCGCAGCGCCTTCTGCAGATCCTCGGCCGTGGGCCCGTGCAGCCAGACCATCAGGTCGGCGTCGGCCTTCAGCCCGGAGACGTCGTAGAAGCCGCGTACCGTGATGCCGGAATCCTCGATGTACGACACGATCGTCTCGAGCTCGGTCGAGTCGGACTCGGTCACCGCGGCATCGGGATTGCGTCGCCACACGGCCCAGAGGGTGAATCCGGACGGGTTCTCTTCGCGCTCTTCGGCCATGTCTCCAGTCTGCCAGCGTCAGCGGGCGATGGCGCGCGCGAGCACCCAGACGAGACCGCCGACGGATGCCGCGACACCGAGCACGGCCGCGGCCGCTCCGATCGGGTTGCGGTCGGCGAACACGCGAGCACGGGCGATCCCCCGCGTCGACGCCTTCTCGATCCGGCGCGGGATGTTGCCCTTGATCTCGATGGCCGCCAGCGCGGCCTTCAGCTCGGCGCGCGCCGACTCGCGCGGATCGACGATGCCCGCCGGCACGACGGTGCGCGGCGTGCTGTCGCTGCTGCGCACCACGGAATCAGAACTCGTCATCGCCCGCCTCCTTCACGATTCGGATGTCTTCGGCCACGGCCTGCGCCGGGTTCTCGCGACGGAGGACCTTGCGGAACTTCAGGATGCCGAGAAGCGCGAAGAAGAGCACCGCGAGGATCAGGATGCCGAAGACCGCGAGGGCGGAGAGCCACACGGGCCACCAGGAGGAGATCCCGGCGATCGCGAAGACGAGGATCACCGGTACGGCCCAGAACAGGAAGAACAGGGCCACCAGGAACCAGACCGAGCCGATCCCGGCGTCCTTCGCGGTCTTCGAGATCCACGTCTTCGCAGCGTCGATCTCGGCCTTGACGAGCTTCGTGACGAGCTCGGGCAGGTCGCCGAGCAGCGTCAGGAGACTGTCGTCTGCGCGGTCGCGGTATCCGCGAAGCATGTCAGGCGCCGGAGTTCTTCGGAGTCGGCTTCTTCGCGGCGCCGGAGGTGGTGGACGAGCCCGTTGCACTACCGGATCCCTCGACCCGGGCCTTCACCTCGTCGGCGGCGTCCTCCGCAGCATCGGAGACCTGCTCCGCCGCCTCCTTGCCCGAGGCGATCACGGCGTCGAGCTTCTGCCCGGGCGTACCGCTGCCCGTGACCGACTTGACGACCTTCACCGCGCCCGTCCACACGGCGCCGGGAACGGCCGCAGCCTTGTCACCGACGAAATCCTTGACCTTGCCGACCTGATCCTGCACGGGGTCGGTGTTCCAGACCTTCAGCCACTGCTTCTTGATCTGCTCGTAACGCTCCTGTCCGGCTCGAGTGCCGAGGACGTAGCCGACGCCGAGTCCTACGACGAGTCCGATCTTCCCTTTCATGGGGTCTCCTCACGTTGTTCGCGTACTGCGGGTCGGTACTCAGCGTAGCCCTGTATTCCCGATTCGGCATCGAGAGGGATCAGGGGTTGACACGGGGGCCGTCACCGGTCCAGAGCAGGGTTCCGCGGAGGCGATCGGCCTCGTCCTTCGCGTCGGGGATCACCTGCGCGAGGCCGGTGCCCGCCAGCCAGGCGCCGACGACGGCGAGACCGGGGACGGCTCGCACCGCGGCGCGGGCGGTGGCTCGTCGCTCGCCCGCACCGATGATCGACGCGGGCTGCGACTGCACGTACCGCGCGCGATGCGCGGCGAGGAGCGCATCGGCGCCGAGCGGAACGCCCAGGAGGGCGGAAGCCTCACCCAGCGCCAGGGCCGCCGCCTCGTCGTCGGACAGCCCGGCGGTGGCGGCCGGCTCGCCCTGCGCGCCGAACGAGACGCGCACCACGTGGCGTCCTGCGGCGGCGCGACGCAACCACCCCCACTTCGCCGTCGAATGGGTGAGGGCCTTCGCGATGTGGCTGCCCGGCACGGTGAGCACTCCGGTGCCGCGGGGCGCCGGCTCCAGCGCGGGGGCGTCGAGCAGCAGCGTGACGACCTCGATCTCGGGCGACGCCGACGGCTCGGTCTCGGCGAGCGCCGGCACCGCGGACGCGAGGAGGGTCCGCGCCGCGGACTCCCCGGTCGCCACGACGAGGGCGTCGGCGACGAGATCCGACGTGCCGTTCTCCTGCTCCTGCTCCTGCTCCTGCTCCTGCTCCTGCTCCTGCTCCTGAGCGATGCGGATCGTCCACCGCCTGCCCGAACGTTCGACGCCCTGCACGCCGGAGTCGGTGCGCACCTCGGCGCCCAACCGCCGCAGGTCGTTCACCAGCGCCTCGACCAGCACGCTCATCCCTCCGGTCAGCCCTTCGACCGCGGCGCCGGGCGCCTTCGGCGTCGAGCCGGTCCCCGCCTTCGCGGCACGGGCGGCGTTCTCCTCCCGGACGGCCTGCACGGCGCCCGACAGCGAACCGACGCGGGTGAGGGCCGCGTTGAGACCGGGAGCAGCCACGTCGACGTCGACATCGTCGGGCGAGGCCGAGTAGACGCCGGTCGTGACGGGCGCGACGAGCCGATCGCGCACCTTCGCGCCCATGCGCGACGACACGAGCCTGCCGAGACTGAGCTGATGTCCGATGGTCAGCGGCGGTCGCACCCGGTCCAGGTACGCGCGCCAGGCACCCGACCACCCGATGATGCGGCGCACGTCGTCCTGGAACGGGTTCGCCGGGATGCCGAGGATGCCGCCGACCGGCAGCGGCGCGGCCCCGACGCCCGGGATGCCGACGAGCCAGGCGCTGCCCGCCTCGGGCGCGACGATGCGATCGGTCAGCCCGAGTTCCGCGATGAGCGCCCTCACGTGTCCGCCGCGGGTCGCGAAACTCTCCGCTCCCGCGTCGACGGCGACGCCGTCGAGCTCGGCCCGACGGATCGCGCCGCCGACGGCATCCGCCTCTTCGAGGACGGTCACCCGCATCCCGACTTTCGCGCATTCCCGGGCCGCGATCAGACCACCGATGCCTCCGCCCACCACCACGACGTGCGTGTCGGCCGCCCGCGCGGCAAGGGCGGACGGTTCCGTGGCCTCAGTCATGGTCGTGCACCAGGTCGACGATGCGGGTGAGCTGGTCGGGGTCCGTCTCCGGCGGCACGCCGTGACCGAGGTTCACGATGTGCGCCCGGGCCGCGCGGCCCCGAGCGAGCACGTCGCGCACGTGAGCCTCGAGCACCGGCCACGGCGCGGCGAGCAGAGCGGGGTCGATGTTGCCCTGCACCGTGACCTGCGGACCGACGATCGCTGCGGCCTCGTCGAGAGGCTGGCGCCAGTCGACTCCGACGCCGTCTGCCACGCCGTCGAGGCGCATGTCGGCCAGGAACGGTCCCGTGCCGACGCCGAAGTGGATGGTCGGGATGCCGATGCCGTCGAGGGTCGCGCGCGAGTGCGGCGCGACGAAGGCGCGATAGTCGGCAGGGTTCAGGGAGCCGGCCCAGCTGTCGAACAGCTGCACGACCGAGGCCCCGGCGTCGCGCTGCGTCTCGAGGAAGCGCCGCGAGACACGGGCGAGCCACCCGGCGAGACGATTCCACGACTCGGGGTCGGCGTGCATCATCGCCCGCGCGCGCAGGTGCTCCTTCGAGGGGCCACCCTCGACGAGGTACGCGGCCAGCGTGAACGGTGCTCCGGCGAACCCGATGAGCGGGGTGTCGCCGAGCTCGGCCGCGACGAGGCGGACGGCCGCGGCGATCGCGTCGCCGTCGAGCGATTCGGGATCGATGGCCGTGATCCGGTCGACATCGGATGCCGTGCGCACCGGGTTCGCGAACACCGGCCCCCGTCCGGGCTCGATCTCGACGTCGACACCGGCGAGACGCAACGGGATCACGATGTCGCTGAAGAAGACCGCGGCGTCCACTCCATGGCGGCGCACCGGCTGGAGGGTGATCTCGGCGGCGAGCTCGGGGGTGAGGCATGCGTCCAGCATCCGGGTGCCGACGCGCAGCTCGCGGTACTCCGGCAGGGAGCGCCCGGCCTGACGCATGAACCAGACGGGGGTGCGGTCGGGGCGGACGCCGGCGAGGGCGCGCAGCAGCGGAGCGTCGGAGAGGGCCATGCCTCCATCCTCCCATCCGCCCACCGTGGGCCGTCGGAGACCCCGCTCATCGACCAGGGGTAGAATCGAAGCGTGCTGCTGTGTGTCACGGCGAGTCACAAGACCGCCCCCTTCGAACTGCTCGAACGCCTGAGCCGCACCCCCGACGACGTCGCCTCCACGCTCGTGGACATGACGCCGTGCGTGCAGGGTGCGGTCGTCCTGGCGACGTGCAACCGGTTCGAGGCGTACGTCGAGATGGACGAGCCGGTCACCGCGGCCGGAGCCATCGGCGTCGAAGCGGTGCTCGAAGCCGTCGAGCAGACCACGGGCGTCTCGGCGGCCGAGTTCGAGGGCGCCTATGCGGTGCACACCGGCCGCCGGGTTCCCGAGCACCTCTTCTCGGTGGCATCCGGTCTGGAGTCGGTGGTCTCCGGCGAGGGCGAGATCGCCGGTCAGGTGCGCCGCGCGCTCACCTCGGCGCGCAAGGGCGGCACCACCTCCCCCGAGCTCGAGCGCCTCTTCCAGCGCGCCAGCCAAGCGCAGCGCAAGGTCAAGAACGTCACCGCCCTCGGTCGCGCCGGCCGTTCGCTGGTGCGGCTCGCGCTCGAGCTCGCCGACAGCCGCATCGCCGACTGGTCGGCGGAGCGCGTGCTGCTCGTCGGCACCGGCGCCTACGCGGCCGTCACCCTCGCGACGCTCCGCGAGCGCGGCGCCGTCGACATCTCCGTCTACTCCCCGTCGGGTCGCGCCGCGATCTTCGCCGCGAAGCACGGCATCCGTCCCGTCGCCGAAGCCGACTACGAGCGCACCGCTGCGCACTCCAGTCTGCTGATCACCTGCACGAGCGCCACCGAGCCGGTGCTCGGACCGGCGCACCTGCAGCGCCCGGTCGGCCCGATCGCCGTCTCGACCGCCGCGTGTCCGGTCGCCCACGGCTCGCAGCTGGTGGTCGATCTGGGCATGCCCCGCAACGTCGACCCGGCCGTCGCCTCGCTCGAGGGCGTCGCGCTGCTCGATCTCGAGACGATCCGTCTGCACGCCCCGCTCGAAGAGCTGCAGGCGACCGATGCCGCGCGCAGCGTGGTGCGGGAGGCCGCCGACACGTTCCATGTCGTCGGGTCCCGGCAGAGCGTGACGCCGTCGGTGGTGGCGCTGCGATCGCACATCTTCGGGCTGCTCGAGAGCGAGATCGCCCGCGCCCGCACGCGCGGCGACGCCGACGGCCGCGTCGAGCAGGCCCTCCGCCACCTCGCCGGAGTGCTGCTGCACACGCCGACCACACGGGCTCACGAGCTCGCCGCCGCTGGGCGCGCCGACGAGTTCGCCGCCGCACTCGAAGCGCTCTACGGCGTCGTGCCGCCGGCGACCGCGGCCGACGCGTCGGAGTCATCGATCGCGTGACCGCGCACCGCGGTGCGACACTGGTGGCATGGCCCTTCACATCACCGGAGACACCGCCGCCGATGCCCTCCTGACCGAGAACCCGCTGGCCCTGCTCGTCGGGATGCTGCTCGACCAGCAGGTGCCGATGGAGACCGCTTTCGCGGGTCCGCTCAAGATCGAGCAGCGGACGGGAGCGACGGATGCCGCGGCGATCGCCGGCATGGCGCCCGACGTGTTCCTCGAGGCCTTCCGACAGACGCCCGCCGTGCACCGCTTCCCGGGGTCGATGGCGACGCGCGTGCAGACGCTCTGTCAGACGATCGTCGACGACTGGAACGGCGACCCGGCGGCGATCTGGACGCAGGGCGACCCCGACGGCCCCGAGGTGCTGAAGCGTCTGAAGGCGCTTCCCGGGTTCGGCGAGCAGAAGGCCAGGATCTTCCTCGCGCTGCTGGGCAAGCAGTACGGCTTCACCGGTGCGGGCTGGCGCGAGGCCGCCGGCGCCTACGGCGACGAGGGTTCGTTCCGCAGCGTCGCCGACATCGTCTCCCCCGAGTCGCTGACCAAGGTGCGCGAGCACAAGAAGGCGATGAAGGCTGCCGCGAAGCAGCCCTGACCCCCTCTCTTTCTCTCTCCCCCTTCCTTCCCCCTTCCCCCTCCCCCCGCCCCCCGCCCCCCGGCCGCGCCTGCCCGGTCTGGATCAGAAATGCCGCTGCGGAGGCGCTGCGGGAGGCATTATTGATCCATCCCGGTACGGGGGGTGGACGGGAGGCGACCAGGGGACGGAGAATTCTGACATGGAGCCGACCGGTACCGATGTCGCGGGTCTCATCGCCCGCTCGTCTCCCGCCGTCCGCCGACGCGATGCCGAGACGCTGACCGCGCTGATGCAGGAGGTCTCCGGCCGCGAGCCGGTGACCTGGGGCACGATCATCGGCTTCGGAGCCTGCCACTACCGCTACCCGACCGGCAACGAGGGCGACACGGCGCTCCTGGCGTTCTCGCCGCGCAAAGCCTCCACGACGATCTACCTGCTCGACGGCACCGACGCGCACGCCGAGGCCCTTGCCCGGCTCGGCCCGCACACCACGGCGGTCAGCTGCCTCTACATCAAAGACCTCGAGCAGATCGATCTCGATGTCCTCCGCGGCATCCTGCAGCGCTCCCTCGACTGGGCCGAGGCCGGGGGCGGCGCCGAGATGCAGCTCACCGTCACCGGCTGAGCACGACGAAGAGGAGAGGTGCCGGAGCACCCCTCCCCTTCGGACGCGGATTCGGACGCGGACGCGGCGTCGAGGTCAGCGCAGTCCGGCGAAGAACGCGCGGATGTCGGCGACGACGAGGTCGGGCCGTTCCAGGGCCGCGAAGTGGCCGCCCTCGTCGAAGCGGCTCCAGTGCACGATGTTCGAGTTGTCGCGCTCGGCGAACACCCGGATCGTCTGGAAGTCGTCCTTGAACACCGCGACCCCGGTCGGCGCGGAGTTGATCCGCGGTTCGGCATCCTCTCCGGCATCCGCTCGGGCGTTCTCCAGGTAGCTGCGGCTCATTCCGGATGCCGCGTTCGCGAACCAGTTCACGCTGACCTCCAGCAGGATCTGCTCGAGCGTGACGAGCGAGGTGCCGTTGCCGAACGAGTTGAAGAGCTCGCTGTAAGCCAGCAGCCCGATCGGGGAGTCGCTGATGCCGACCGACACGGTCTGCGGACGCGAGGAGTTCATCGTGTTGTAGCCGCCGACCGACTGGAACCACTGCATGTGCTCGAGACCGGCGTAGTCCGCGGGCTCCAGCCGCTCGAACTCGGACGGGTCGCCCGACGGGAACGAGAACAGCTGCAGCACGTGCAGGCCGAGGAACCCTTCCGGGTCGAGCAGGCCCAGTTCGCGAGCGACCATCGCACCGTTGTCGGAGTTGTGGATGCCGTAGCTGTCGTAGCCCAGCCCCCGCATGAGCCGGTCGTACGCCGCGGCGACCCTCGCCGTGGTCCATCCGGCGGAGGCGAGCGGCTGCGAGAAGCCGAATCCCGGGGCGTCGGGGATGACGACGTCGAAGGCGTCTTCGGCACGCCCGCCGTGCGCCTCCGGATCGACGAGGCGGTCGATCACGTCGAGGTAGTCGACGGCGGATCCGGGGTACGTGTGGGCGAGCAGCAGCGGCGTCGCGCCCTCGACCGCAGAGCGGACGTGGATGAAGTGGATGGTCTGGCCGTCGATCTCGGTCGTGAAGTGCGGGACGGCATTGATCCGGTCCTGCGCGGCGGCCCAGTCCAACGAGCGCCAGGCGTCGATCGCCTCACGGAGGTACGTGTTCGGGGTGCCGGCATCCCAATCGTCGGTGGGCGACGGCTGAGGAAGACGGGTGCGCGCGAGGCGATCCTGCAGGTCGGCGACCTCGGCGTCGGAGACCGAGACGGTGAAGGGGCGGATGCTGAGGGGAGCGGTCGTGTTGTTCATGTCTTCGACGTTAGGCGGGTAATAGGTAGGATATGTTCCTAATAAACGAAAGTTCTCAGAGGAGATCGATGGCCGACCCGACCGCACGTCTGCTCTCCCTTCTCGCACTCCTCCAGACCGGGCCCGAACGCTCGGGACGCGAGCTCGCCGAGCGTCTGAGCGTCTCTGCGCGCACCGTCCGGCACGACATCGATCGGCTGCGGGAACTGGGATATCCGGTCGACGCCACCCGCGGTGCCGTCGGCGGGTATCGACTCGGGGCCGGCGGCAAGCTCCCGCCCCTGCTGCTCGACGACGAGGAGGCCGTGGCGGTCACCGTCGGGCTGCGCGCCGCGGCCGGGATCGCGGGCGTCGAGGAGTCCGGTGCGCGCGCCCTGGCGAAGCTCGAACAGGTTCTGCCCTCCCACCTGCGCCCCGTGGTCGACGCGCTGAGGTCGACGATCGACCGCGCTCCCGAGAACAACGACACCGACATTCCCGACCCCGAGGTCGACGCGGGGATGCTGCGCGAGATCGCCGGAGCGATCCGCAACGAGGAGTGGCTGCGGTTCGACTACCACGACTCGTCGGTGCGGGCCGAGCCGTACCGGCTGCTCACCTGGCATCGCCGCTGGTACCTGGTCGCGCGCGACCCCGACACCGGCGACTGGCGCACCTACCGTGTGGATGAGATGCGCCTGCGGATGCCGACCCGACGCCGCTTCGACCCGCAGCCGCTGCCCGGCGGGGACTACACCGCGTTCATGATGCGCACGGTCGCCGAGAGCGGCTGGAAGGTGCACGCCCGACTGCGCATCGACGCGCCCACGCAGCAGGTGCTCGACCGCATCCATCCCGCGGTCGGCGTGGTCGAACCGATCGATGAGGAGCACTGCGTGCTGGTGACCGGCGCCGACAGCCTCGACACGGTCGCCGCCTACATCGGGATGCTGATGATGGACTTCACCGTCGAGTCTCCGCCCGAGCTCATTCCCCGCCTGCAGGTGCTCTCCGAGCGCTACGCTCGGGCGGTCGCGGGTTCGCCGGCACGAGCCCGGGCATGATCGTCAGGGTCGTACCATCGCCGATCCCTGCTCGACGCGAAGCTCCGTCGCCCCGCGGTGACGCGCTCGCATGATCCAGTGCCGGTCATGCGTGACAGCGACGACGGCCCCCGGGTGCGCCTGGATCGCGGACTCGAGCTGCTCCACGAGCTCGGGCGCGAGATGGTTCGTCGGCTCGTCGAGCATCAGCACATCGCCCGGCTCGGCGAGCACGACGGCGAGGTCGAGCCGGCGCCGCTGCCCCACCGACAACGTCCGCACGTCGCGATCCAGGTCATCAGCGGCCAACAGGCCGAATCGCGAGAGCACGTCCGCGGCGTCCCACGGGTGCACGCCCGCCCGGCGGGCGAACACCTCCGCCACCGTCCCCGCACCCGGCGGCGACACTTCCTGACGAAGCCAGGACACCCGCAGCCCTTCCCGCGACTGGACCGCCCCTCCGCGGGGCCGCCGCTCCTGCGCGAGGAGACGGAGCAGAGTCGTCTTACCCGCTCCGCTCGCACCCGTCACCAGCCACCGGTCGCCCGCAGACACTCGCAGTGCGTCGACCCGCAGCGAGGGGTCGGCCATGCGCGCCCTGTCGAGCAGGATCAGCGGCTCCTCCCGCACGGCGGGCGCGTCAGCGCGCAGATCCACGCGAAGGCGGAGGGGCTCGGGCGGCGGGGGACATGGAGCGGCGTGGAGTCGCGCCACGCGCTCCTTCGCCATCCGGATGCGGCCCATCGCACCGTGATCACGACTGCGGGCACGGAAGGCTCCGTGACCGAACCCGTCGAGTTCGAGCTTCCGCGGGATCGATTCGAGTCGAAAGGCGTTGGCCGCGACGAGAGCCTCGTTGCGGGCGACATCCGCCTTCCATGCTTCGTGACGCTCCGCCATCCGCTGACGTTCGGTGGCGCGCGCCGCGAGGTACCCCTGATAGCCGTCACCATAACGCTGCAGCCCGCCGTTCTCGACATGCACGATGTCGCGCGCGAACCGCGCGAGCAGGGCCCGGTCGTGGCTGACGACGACGAGCGCCCCTCGATGAGCGTCGATGCGACCCTCCAGCCAGGACAACGCCCGCGCGTCGAGGTCGTTCGTCGGCTCGTCGAGCAGGAGCAGCTCCGCGTGAGACGAGAGCGCCGCGGCCAGCGCGACGCGTGCCCGCTCGCCGCCGGACAGTGAGGAGAAGAGGCGCGCGCGGTCGAGACCGGCGAGGCCGAGCTGATCGAATGCCGCGTCGACGCGCCGATCGATGTCATACCCGTCGCGGGCTTCGAACACCTCGAGCAATCGAGCCAGGTGCTCGAGGACGCCGGGACGCTCGGCCTCGCCTGCCTCGGCCAGCTCCTCGTAGGTGCGCTGGATACTCGCTTCGAGCGCCCGAAGGTCGGCCAGGAACACGTCGAGGGCGTCGAGAACGGTGGCCTCGTCCGCGACACGCGGGGCCTGTGCGGCATGAGCGATCCCGCCCGGTATCGAGATCCGCGAATCTCCGGCGGCGGGAGTCAGCGCGCCGGCCAGCAGGTCGAGCAGCGTCGACTTCCCGGCGCCGTTGTCGCCGACGACGGCCAGGCGATCTCGCGGCCCGACGAGGAGATCGATCCGGTCGAGCACGACGCGGTCGGCGAAGCGTACGGATGCGCCTCGCAGCTCGCAGACGCGAAGGGTCGGAGAAGGGGCGGAGGGGTCTGGAAATACAGGGAACAAGAGGTCTCCTCTCCGCGACACGCACACGCGTCGCGGAACGGCGCGTCGCGTGCGATGCGCATCCGAAACGGACCTCGAGCGTGCCGCGCAGAACGACACGCTCGCTCAGGACCCACCGCGGAGAGGACTCGACGCGGCGTCCCGATCTATCGGATCAGAGTACCCACGGGCCGTGACGTTACCAGCCGGTCGTGCGCGCACGCAAGACTCAGCGCAGCACCTCGACCAGTGCCACCCACGACACGATGATGGCGGAGAAGATCGCCAGCACGCAGCCGGCCGCGGCCACGTAGAGTCCGGCGGGGTGGGCCACCCAGACCAGTGCGCCGGCAGCGAGGTACGCCGCGATGGGAAGGAACCCGATGAGGTACTTCAGCCCCCGTGCGCGATCGGCCGGGTTGGGGTCGGTCGCGATGAGCCGCGTCGCATGCACCTGGAACACCGACATCCCCAGGGTCACGACGATCGTCAGCGCACCGAACCACGTCGTGTCGATCTCGGGCACGAGCCCGAGAGCCGAGACGGTGAGTGCGAGCAGGAGCGCGGCGATACCGGCGAGCAACCGCGCCGTCAGCGTGCGCGACTTGATGATCTCGCCGATGTTCACACTGGAGGCGACGATCACGAGACCGACGAGGGCGGCCGTCGCACCGACCATCGCCAGGTTGAAGTCACCCCAGTGCTCGATCATCTCGTCAGCATAGCCGCGCCGAGAAACCGGAGGTCAGGCGCCGCGGAGGCGCTCCGCGAGGTAGGCGTGCAGGCCGTCGATCGAGACGCGCTCCTGCGCCATCGTGTCGCGATCGCGAACCGTGACCGCGTGGTCGTCGAGCGAGTCGAAGTCCACGGTCACGCAGAACGGCGTGCCGATCTCGTCCTGGCGACGGTAGCGACGGCCGATGGCCCCGGCGTCGTCGAAGTCGACCGCCCACGAGCTGCGCAGCGCATCCGCGACCTCACGGGCGAGCGGCGACAGACGTTCGTTGCGCGACAGCGGGAGCACCGCGGCCTTGACCGGGGCGAGGCGCGGGTCGAGCTTCAGCACCGTGCGCACGTCGGTACCGCCCTTGGCGTTCGGCACCTCCTCCTCGCGATACGCGTCGACGAGGAACGCCATCATGGCGCGGGTGAGGCCGAACGACGGTTCGATCACGTAGGGCGTGTAACGCTCGCCCGTCGCCTGGTCGAAGTAGGTCAGGCTCTGGCCGGATGCTTCGCTGTGGCTCGACAGGTCGTAGTCGGTGCGGTTGGCGACGCCCATGAGCTCGCCCCACTCCTTGCCCGCGAACCCGAACTTGTACTCGACGTCGATCGTGCCGGCGGAGTAGTGCGCGCGGTCCTCCTCGGGAACGTCGAACCGACGCATGTTGTCGGGGTCGATGCCGAGGTCGATGAACCAGTCCCAGCAGGCGTCGACCCAGTGGTCGAACCACGCCGGCGCATCGGCCGGCGGCGTGAAGAACTCGATCTCCATCTGCTCGAACTCCCGCGTGCGGAAGATGAAGTTGCCGGGCGTGATCTCGTTGCGGAACGCCTTGCCGACCTGGCCGATGCCGAACGGCGGCTTCTTGCGGCTCGCCGTGAGCACGTTCGAGAAGTTCACGAAGATGCCCTGCGCGGTCTCGGGACGCAGGTAGTACAGCCCGGTCTCGTCGTCGACGACGCCGAGGTAGGTCTTCACGAGACCGGAGAACGCCTTCGGTTCGGTGTACTGACCCTTGGTGCCGCAGTTCGGGCAGGGGATGTCGGCGAGCCCGTTCTCCGCCTTCCGGCCCTTTCGGGCCTCGAAGTCCTCGATGAGGTTGTCGGCGCGGAACCGCTTGTGGCACTGCAGGCATTCGACCAGCGGATCGGTGAAGGTCGCGACATGCCCCGACGCCTCCCACACGCGCTTGGGCAGGATGATGCTCGAGTCGAGGCCGACCATGTCGCCGCGCCCGCGCACGAAGGTCTGCCACCACTGGCGGCGGATGTTCTCCTTCAGCTCGGTGCCGAGGGGGCCGTAGTCCCAGGCCGACCGCGAACCGCCGTAGATCTCACCCGCTTGGAACACGAACCCGCGGTGGCGGGCGAGGGCGATGACCTTGTCGAGGCGGGACTGTTCGGCCATGGTGGCTCCAATGGTCGGATGCGGAGATGACCCGTGAACACGGGCACGACCATTCTATCGGCGGGGTCTGGGCCACCGAGCCTGCCGCAGAGTAGCGTCAAGGCATGACCGCAGCGCAGCCGACCACTCGCACCCGCGACGACGACACCCGCTTCTTCGGGCAGCCGTGGGCTCTGGTGCACATCTTCGGCGTGGAGATGTGGGAGCGCTTCAGCTTCTACGGCATGCAGGGGATCCTGCTCATCTACCTCTACTACTCCGCCACGCAGGGCGGGCTCGGCATCCCCGAGGCGGTGGCCGGCGGCATCGTCGGCGCGTACGGCGGCTCCGTGTATCTCGCCACGGTCCTCGGCGCGTGGCTCGCCGACCGCCTGTTCGGCTCGGAGCGCGTGCTGTTCGTCAGCGCCATGGTGATCGTCGCCGGGCACATCGCCCTCGCCCTGATCCCCGGGCTCCCGGGCGTCGGTATCGGCCTCGTGCTCGTGGCACTCGGGTCGGGCGGCCTCAAGGCCAATGCGACTTCGGTGGTCGGCACGCTGTACGCGCCCGACGACATCCGCCGCGACGCCGGCTTCTCGCTCTTCTACCTCGGCATCAACCTCGGCGCCTTCCTCGGCCCCATCCTCACCGGCATCCTGCAGTCGACCCTCGGTTTCCACTACGGCTTCGGCCTGGCCGCGATCGGCATGATCCTCGGGCTCGTGCAGTACTCGTTCGGTCGCCGCTCCCTGCCCGACGCGGCTCGCGTGGTGCCCAATCCGCTCCCCCGCTCCCGCTACCGGCTCGTCGCCCTCATCGCGGGCGGCGCCGTGGTGATCATCGCGGTGCTGGTGGTCGTGGGCGCGATCCGCGCCGACAACCTGGCGCTCATCGTGATCGCGCTGACCGTCATCGCCGCGATCGCGTACTTCGCGATCATCCTGACCAGCCGCCGCATCGACGCGGAAGAGCGCTCGCGCGTCTGGGGATTCCTGCCGCTGTTCATCACCAGCGTCGCGTTCTGGTCGCTGTACCAGCAGCAGTTCACGGTGCTCACGATCTACTCCGACAAGCGCCTCGACCGGATGCTGTTCGGCTGGGAGATGCCCGTCTCCTGGGTGCAGTCGATCAACCCGGTCTTCATCATCATCCTGTCCGGGGTCTTCGCCGCCGTCTGGACGCGTCTCGGGAGGCGTCAGCCCGCCACCCCGGTGAAGTTCGCATTCGGGGCGATCGTGATGGGGGCGGCGTTCCTGCTGTTCCTGCCGTTCTCGGGCAGCACCGGCAACACCACGCCCGTGCTCGCCATCGTCGGAATCCTGTTCGTGTTCACCGTCGCCGAGCTGCTCCTCTCGCCGGTGGGGCTGTCGGTGACCACGAAGCTCGCCCCCGCGGTCTTCCACACGCAGATGGTGGCGCTGTTCTTCCTGTCGGTGGCTCTGGGCACCGCGATCGCCGGCGAGCTCGTGCGGTTCTACGATCTCGAGAACGAGGTGCCGTACTTCTCGATCCTCGGGGTGATCGCCATCGCCGTCGGCGTCGGTCTGCTGCTCTCGGTGAAGCCCGTGCTGCGGCTCATGAGGGGCGTGCGCTGAGCGACAGACCTCAGGCCGTGAACAGGTAGCCGCGCGCGGGGTCGAAGCCGGCGACGCGCAGCCCGCGCGCCAGCAACTCCTCCATCTCGCCGCGGAGGCGCATGCGCCAGTCGTGAGCGGCATCCGGATCCGACACGCGGAGCGCCTCGATATCGGCCGGGATCTCGAGCGTCTCGACGACGGAATCGGATGCCGGGGGCCGCGCGATGTCGGCCAGCGCCCACTCGACATCGAGCCGGTCGCTCTCGTCGCCGGCGTCGCCGCCGCCGAAGATGCCGTAGCGGTTCACCGAGTAGCCGGTGACGCGTGCTCCGAGGATCGTGAGGAAGAAGTGCGCGTTGCGGGCGACCAACGGGTCGAACGTCCAGGTGATGCGGCCGACGTCGCGCGAGAAGGCCCACTGCCGCTGATGCTCTTTGAGCTCGCGCCCCCAGCCGCGGCCGCGGTATTCGGGGATCAGCGCGGTGATGTGCGAGTGCATCGCCCGGCGTCCCGGTTCGCCGAAGAAGGCGATGGAGGCGCCGACCATGCGCTCGTCGTCGCCCTCGCCGTCGAAGAGGCCGACGACGTAGTTGCCGGACTGCTGGAGCGCGCGCAGAGTGCCGGCGTCGATCACGCGCTGCGGGCCGCGGATGGAGTCGAGCAGGGCCTGCGCATCGAGGATGAGTTCAACGGTGTCGAGATCGCGGATGGTTCGCACGGTCCCAGTCTGCCCCTCTTCGCCCGGTTCGAGGAATCGCCCACGCGATCACGCCTCACGCAGGGCGCTCCGATCGAGCTGCGACACGGACGTCAGGCCGGCGAGGCCGAGTGTGATGTCGAGCTCGGCGAGCACGTTGCGCACCACCTCGCGCACGCCCGCCTCGCCCGCGATGCCGAGTCCGTAAGCGTAGGGACGTCCGAGCGCGACGAGGTCGGCGCCGAGCGCGAGGGCGATCGCGGCATCCGCTCCTCCTCGTATGCCGGAGTCGAAGACGACGGGCACGCGGCCCGCGATCCGCTCGGCGATATCGGGCAGCACGGCGAGCGTCGGCACCGAACGGTCGACCTGACGGCCGCCGTGGTTCGAGACCCAGACCCCGTCGATGCCCGCGTCGACCGCGCGCGCGGCATCGTCGGGATGGACGATCCCCTTAAGGATGAGGGGCAGGCTCGTCCACTCCCGCGCCTTCGACAGGTCGTCCCAGACGAGAGCCGGCGTGGAGAACACCTCGAGGAAGGTCTCCACCGCCGCGCGCGGCAGCGGCGAGCGCAGACCATCGCGGAGCGAGCCGCCTCCGGTCAGCGCCGATCCCTTCTTCGCGATGGTGAGCGCCGCCGCGACGGCCTTCGGGGTCACCTTGACGGCGGCGGCATCCGCCTTCGGAGCGGCCGCGCGCTCGCGCACGAGCCGCTGGAACACGGGGTCGCTGGTGTACTGCGCGATGCCCATCCCCCGCGTGAACGGCAGGTAGGCGAGATCGAGATCACGGGTGCGCCAGCCCAGCAGGTGCGTGTCGAGGGTGACGACGATGGCCTCGCACCCGGATTCCTCGGCGCGGGTGAGCAGCGAGCGGTTGAGGTCGTCGGAGGCCGACCAGTACAGCTGGAACAGACGGGCGCCGTGCGGCGCGGCATCCGCCACCTGCTCCATCGGGAACGAGGCCTGGTTCGAGAGCGCGTACGGCACGCCGACGGATGCCGCGGCGCGCGCGACCGCCAGGTCGGCGTCGCGGTGCGCGAGCTCCATCACGCCGAGGGGGGCGAGCAGCAGGGGGGTCGGGCGCCTCCGCCCGAGGAAGTCGACTCCGAGGTCGCGCTCCGACACGTCGCGCAGGGGGCGCGGCCACACCTGCCAGCGGTCGAACGCCGCGCGGTTCGCCGCCATCGTGCGCTCCGAACCCGCGCCGCCCGCGATGTAGGCGAAGGCCTCGGCGCTCAGCGACCGGCGCGCCGCCCTCTGCAACGCGGCCGGATCGACGGGAACCGCGGGTTTCGCACCGCTGATGCCCGCGCGGTAGATGTCGGACTGGGTGCGCCGGGAGATGCCGCGGTGGGCGGCGGGATCGTCCGGAGCGACGCTGCTCGTGACCATGACGACATGCTAGTCAGAGCCGGCCGGCCCTCGGGGGTCGTCAGCGCCGATAGCCTGGGTCGGTGGGTGCGGACGACGACAGGGCCAGGAAGCGGCTCTCCCGCACCCCGCCGAAGTGGGTGGTCGTCGCCGTCCTCGCCTTCGCCGGCCTCTGCTCGTCGTTCATGTTCACGCTCGTGGTGCCGCTGCAGGCCGAGCTGCCGCAGCTGCTGAACGCCTCGCGAGAAGACACGACGTGGGTGGTCACGATCACGCTACTGGTCGCCGCCGTCGCCACCCCGATCTCGGGCCGCCTCGGCGACATGTACGGCAAGCGGCGCGTGGTGATCGTGCTGCTCTGTCTGCTCGTCGTCGGCTCGCTGATCGCAGCGCTCTCGGGGTCGATCGTCGGCGTGATCATCGGCCGTGCGCTGCAGGGCGCGGTCACCGGCGTGGTGCCGCTCGGAATCGCGATCATGCGCGACGTGCTCCCTCCCGAGCGCCTGGGAACAGCGGTCGCCCTCATGAGCGCGACCATGGGCGTGGGCGGGGCGATCGGGATGCCGGTGGCCGCGCTGCTCGCCGAGAACGCCGACTGGCACATGCTGTTCTGGCTGGCCGCCGCCCTCGGCGTCGTCGGACTGCTGCTGGTGCTGGTCGTCATCCCCGAAGACGTGCTGCGCTTCCCCGGCCGGCTCGACGTGATCGGCGCGATCGGGCTCGCGATCGGTCTGACCGGCATCCTGCTGTTCGTCTCCCGCGGCGCCGAGTGGGGCTGGACCGCACCGCTCACGCTGACGTGCATCGTCGGGGGCATCGTCGTGCTGGTGGTGTGGGGCTGGTATCAGCTGCGCACCGATGATCCGCTGCTCGACCTGCGCGTCGCGGCGCGTCCCGCCGTGCTGTTCACCAACGTCGCCGCGATCGGCATGGGATTCGCGCTGTTCGCGTCGAACGTGACGTTCCCGCAGCTTCTCGAGATGCCCGTCGGCACCGGCTCGGGCTTCGGGCTCGACATGGTCGCCGCGGCCCTGGTGATCATGCCGGCGGGCCTGGTGATGATGGTGATCTCGCCGCTGTCGGGCTGGCTCGAGCGCACCGTCGGCCCGCGCCCGCTGTTCACGGTCGGCGCAACGGCGATCGTGCTCGCCTACGTGTTCGTGCTGCTGTGGTCGAGCGAGGTGTGGCACGTCTTCGTCGCGAACATCCTCATCGGCGTGGGCATCGGCTTCACGTTCGCCGCGATGCCGATGATCATCATGCGCTCCGTCCCGGCGAACGAGACCGGCGCCTCCAACGGGCTGAACGCGCTGTTCCGCTCGATCGGCACGTCCAGCGCCTCCGCGGTCATGGGCGGGATCCTCGCCGCGATGAGCGTCGACGTGGGCGGCGTCGCCGTGCCCACCCGCGCCGCCTTCGACGTGTGCTTCTGGCTGGCGATCGCCGCCGGCCTGGTCGCCGTGGTGCTGTCGCTGTTCATCCCGAAGCAGCGCGCAGCGGAGCAGCATCCGTCCCTTCCGGGCTGAGGCGACCGCCGGATCGACGGCACCGTGGGCTCACGCGCGCAGATTCTCCGCCGGCCGGAGACGCGCTGCGCGGATCGAGGCGAGCCCCCCTCCGCCCGCGCCGACGAGCAGTCCGACGGCGATCGCGACGGGGAGCAGGATGAGGTCGAAGACCGGCGCCCATCGCTGGGTCAGGGTGACCGCGAGGATCGCGGCCATGCCGAGGACGAGACCCACGGCGCCTCCGACGACTCCGATGTACGCCGATTCCAGGGTGATGAGCTCACCGATCTGTCGATCGCGCGCCCCGAGTGCCTTGCGCATGCCGATCTCACCCCGACGCGCGTTGACGGCGAGGAGGGTGGCGTTCATGAGAGCAGCGATGGCGACGATGAGTGCCAGCAGTGTGAATGCCGTCAGGGTCGCCTGCACACCCTGCTCGACCTGTCCGCGAAGCTCCGCGGAATCCGTCGGAGCGACGACCGTGATCTTCTCGGGCTCGAACGGGTTCAGGGCGGCGGGGAGTTGACGGGCGATCTGCTGTGCCGCACCGGATGACGTTACAGCCAACAGGGTCACATCGACCGGGCCCCGCGAGGTGAGATCGTCGCGGGGACCGACGACCACCTCGCCGCGGAGCAGTGGAAGGCGAGAGGATTCGGTGATGATGCCCGCCACCACATAGGTGACCCCGTCGACGAGAATGGTCGGCGCTCCGGCGAGGCTGCTGAGCTGCAGGTCGTTCGCCAGGAGGTCGCCGATGAACGCCTCGCCAGGCTTCAGCCGGCCGTGATGCCATGGCGCCTCATCGATCGAGAGACGTGCCGCACCCTGGATGTCTCCGATGGCGACGTGAGGGCGGATCTGCCGAGCCTCGGCGAAGGTCGAGACGGTGCTGACATTGAGGCTGACGACGATCGCTGCGGCGTCGACTCCGCTCAGCTGCTCGATCCGCTCGGGAACCGCGTCGGGCGCGACGGAGTTCTCGACGGCCGTCGACCATGTCGCGGAGACCTCGCGGTTGAGGTGCGCGTCGAAAGTGGCCGAGACCTGGGCGCGAGCCGAGGATGAAAGCCCCAGGGTGGTGATCGTCAGCGCGACGGCGATGGCGACGGCGAGCCCCTGACCGATCGAGGCATACCTCCTCGACAGCACCGACGCCCACCCGTCGCGCAGCATGTCGACGAAGCGGATGCGGCCGTTCTCCGGCATCCGCTCGCCGTTCGGGGGCGGGGGGCTCGCGACGGCATCCGGCTCTCGCTCATCGGAGACGAGCGCACCGTCGGCGATGCGGATCACGCGCCGGGCACGCGCCGCGACCTCGGACGAGTGCGTGACGACGATGACGGTCGCTCCCGCGCGATTGAGGCGTTCGAGCTCGTCCAGGACCCGCGACGCGCTGATCGAGTCGAGGTTCCCGGTCGGCTCATCGGCGAGGATCAGCTCGGCGCCGGCGGCGATCGCTCGGGCGATGGCGATGCGTTGGCGCTGGCCGCCGGAGAGGGTCGACGTGCTCTGCCAGGCCCGACCGCCGAGACCGACCGACTCGATCGCGCGCAGAGCCTTCTCCCGCCGCTCAGCGCGTGGAACTCCCCGATACAGCAGATTCAGCTCGACGCTGTCGACCGCGGGTCTGGCCTCGAGCAGATGGAAAGCCTGGAACACGAAGCCGATCGTCCGAGCGCGCACACCGGCGGCACGGCGTCCGTCGCGCGCGCGGGTCTCCTCGCCGTCGAGAGAGTACGTGCCTCCGGTCGCATCGTCGAGCAGGCCGAGGATGTTCATCAGGGTGGTCTTGCCGCCGCCCGACGGCCCGACGATGGCGACGAACTCGCCCCGCTCGATGTCGAGGTCGATACCGCGCAGGGCCTCGACATCCGGTCGGCCGGGCGACGAATAGGTCCGTCGTACTCCCCGCAGCTGGATCAGTGCCACGTCAGCCGACTCGCACGTGCTCGCCCGACTCCAGGGCGCCGTCGTCGACCGGCTCGACGGCGACCTCGCCCTGAAGCGTGCCGAGCACGGTGACGGGGACCTCGATGAACGTCCCGTCCGGCTGCTTCTTCGTCAGCACGTTCTTCTCGGGGCCTCGATCCGACACCGCGAGAACAGGAACGATCAAGGCGTCTTCTGCCACGATTTGCTTGACCACGGTCACCCGTGCCCGCCCGGTCGAGACCGCCAACGGTGTCTTCGGCAGGACGGTGAAGGTGACCTCCGGCGCCGCACTCGCTTCCTGTTCGCCGGAGCTCTCCGCTTCGGCGGATTCTGCTGCGGTGTTCGATGAACGGATGTCGCCCACCGCGCCTTCGATCTCGGCACCATCCACGGAGATCGTCGCCACATCTCCCGCCACCACCTCGCCGAGATCGCTCACCGGCACCGTGATCGTGACGACGAGATCCGCCGACCCGAGGATGAAGTCGGGTTGCCCCTCGACGGCCAGTCTCTGCCCGACCTTCAGGCCTTGGACGACCTGGACGGTGTTCGCGGGGAGTGCCTGGATCTCGGTGAGCGGAACGAAGCCTTCCGTGGTCGGCTGTGCCGCGCCGGATTCTTTCGCGCCGTCGCCCTCCTCGGCGTCGTCCGGCTTCGTGTCATCCGGCGCCGGGACCGTCGCACTGCGCGTGGGCGCCTCGTACCCGCTGTCCCGGTACCAGCGCGCGACAGCGGCGGCGGTCTCACTGCCGAAGCGCCCGTCTGCCGCAACCGGATAGGAGCGCGCCGCGAGGGCGGTCTGCAGCGCCGCGATGTCGGGACCGCGGTCACCGACACCCATATCGCGATAGAAGGCGAAGGGCGACTGCACGCCGAAGAGGGGGCGACCGTTGATCTCGGTGAGCACGTGCCCCGTTGACGCCGTCGCTCCCACCTCCAAGGGGCGTCCGGTGACGACGGCGAGGGAGGCATCGGAAGGAGCGATCACGGTCACCGGAGTCTGCGTCGACGGTCCGACCTCACCGGTGAACTCCACTTCTGCAGCGAGAGATCCCCGGGTGACCTCGGCCAACACCGGGCCGGGCGGGGGCGCCTTCGCATCGGCCTCTCGCTGCGCTGCCGACTGGAACTGCGTGGCGAACCAGAACCCGGCACCGATGACGCCGACGACCGAGATCGCAGCGATCGCGATGACCCATCGCGGCCGCCCGGACTTTCCCGCCGCGGTCACGGGGCTTCCGGCGCGTTCTCCGCCACGATCGTGAGCAGCATCTTCTTCCGTTCCACGGCCTCTGCGCGAATCCGCTCGAGCTTGTCGCGGTTCTCGGCCACGAGCTTCTGCTGCTCCTCCCAGTTCTTCTCGTAGGTGATAGCGGCCAGGTCGCTTGATTCTCGACATTTCGCGTCGGCGACGGCGGCAGCGATCTCTTCGACGGAGGGCTCCGGAGTCCCACCCGTGATCGCGCCCCACTCCTGAGCGACAGAGCTTGGGGGCATCTCAGTCCATGGATCACGCGGGAGCGTGAAGTCGACCTGGGGGGCCAGACACTCTCGCCATGCTTGAGTGGCATTCTGCACGGCTTCGTCCTGCTCGACGACTTTCTGCGCCTGCGTATACAACTCGGATATGTAGTTCTGTCCGTCGAAATTGACGAACGGATCTTCGTCGCGACTCCGCACTTCGTCCGAGCAACTTTGAAGCGCATCATCCAGCTCCTGGTTCGGGAAATATGCGTTCGTCGTGGACACGAATTCCGACCACAACAACGCACTTTCCTCATTCTCCAAGCGAGCGAAGTGATAGCCCCACTTCTTTGCGATCTGCAGGTTGAAAAGGCGCACGCCGAGTTTGTTGAAGTCTTCAGGGTGGGGATATTCAGTGTCTTGCCACGGGACAGGCCACTTGTGCCCCTGGGACGTGAGACAATTGGCGATCAACAATTGTTCGGCGTAATTGTCAAGCTCGACCGAGTACACGTGGAACTCACTCAACGGCATTTTCCAGGTAGCGCGATCCTTGGCACCGGCGTCCTCTTCGACTGCAGCGGCCGAACACCCGACGGCGATCGCAGCAAGGAGCAGACCAAGCCCGGCCAGCCCGAAGGACCCGCCGGGCTTGCGTCGCCGAATTACAGGCACAGAGCGGTTCCCTTGCTATTGAGCGTTCCGCTGAAGTACCCCGATTCAATGTCGTCGTTGTAGCCCCCCAGATTCGCACTTCCGGATCCTCTGGGAAGCGCCAGCGGCTTTCCTCCGGTCTGGATAGAGCCTCGGTACAAGTAGGAGGTCTGGTGTCGACCATTATTGAAAGCAGAAGACGCTACGTTCTTGTAGGTCCGCCATCCGATGGCCATGTTGTCGACACAATTTAGGAACCTGTGCGTGGAAGGTTGCTGCCACACATCATTTCCATAATTGTAGCCTGAATAGCTACACGTGTATCCAGCACCACAATCGCTCGGCGCTGCCGCCGCCGGTCCCGCGAACGCGAACACCCCCGCACCTGCGAGTGCGATCGCGACGAGAGAACCCGCCGCCTTTCTCTTCAACCCGTTCACGTGCACCACAATTACCCCCCGGTAAGTGACAGATATCATCGACCTTCGTGATCGACAACTCGAAGGTAACCAGCACCAACCGGCATAGCAATATATAGCGCCCACGCACCCGAGCAACCTCCGCCCGGACGTCGCCGGCGCGGTCACGGGGCTTCCGGCGCGTTCTCCGCCACGATCGTGAGCAGCATCTTCTTCCGTTCCACGGCCTCTGTGCGAATCCGCTCGAGCTTGTCGCGGTTCTCGGCCACGAGCTTCTGCTGCTCCTCCCAGTTCTTCTCGTAGGCCGCCGCGCTGAGACCGTGGCGACGGGCATCGGCACCGAAGAGCTCGCGGGCTGGCAGATCGTCTTCACGATCTTCTCGGCGGCCGCGTTCGCTCTCGACGCGCTCGCGATCGCCGCCCAGGCGCTCATCGGCAAAGAGCTGGGCGCCGGCGACGAGCAGCAGGTGCGGCGCGTGCTGGGGCGCACCGTGGCCTGGGGCGCCTGGTTCGGCGTCGTGGTCGGCGCTCTGATCGCCGCGCTCTCGGGCGTGCTCGGTCTCGCCTTCACGGGTGAGCCGGCGATCGCCGCCCTCGTGCAGCCGGCGCTGATCGTGCTCGCCGTCGCTCAGCCGATCGCCGGTGTGGTGTTCGTGCTCGACGGCGTGCTGATGGGAGCGAACGACGCGCGCTACCTCGCGATCGCCGGAGTGCTCAACCTGGTGCCGTTCCTTCCCGCGCTCGCGATCATCGCCTCGATCGGCGTCGACGGCGCGGCCGGTCTGGTGTGGCTCGGTGTCGCCTTCTTCGGTGTATACCTGCTGGCCCGCCTCGCCACGCTGGGCTGGCGCGTGCGGTCCGGACGCTGGCTCTCCGCCACCGCCTGATCGATCACTGCGCGTACCGGCGGCACCACTCGTACATGATCACGGCCGCCGCCGCGCTGGCGTTGATGGAGCGCGTCGAACCGTACTGCGTGATCTCGACGTGGGCGGATGCCGCGGCGAGCGCCTCGGCCGACAGGCCCGGCCCCTCCTGGCCGAAGAGCAGAACGCACGAGCGGGGCAGGTCTGCGCGATCGACCGGCACCGCGCCGTCGACGTTGTCTACGGCGATGACGGGGAGTCCCTCCCCCGCGGCCCAGGCGGCGAAGCCCTCGACGTCGTCGTGATGCACCACATGCTGGTAGCGGTCGGTGACCATGGCTCCGCGCTTGTTCCAGCGTCGACGGCCGATGATGTGCACGGTGTCGGCGAGGAAGGCGTTGGCGCTGCGCACGATCGATCCGATGTTCAGGTCGTGCTGCCAGTTCTCGATCGCCACGTGGAACGGGTGTCGCCGGGTGTCGAGATCGGCGACGATCGCCTCCATCCGCCAGTAGCGGTACCGGTCGATCACGTTCCGGGTGTCTCCGGCCGCCAGCAGCTCGCGGTCGTACTGCTCCCCTGCGGGCCAGGCGTCCGGCCCTCCGGGCCACGGGCCGACGCCGTACCCGGGTTGCGCGACCGACCCCGGGTGCGCCGCGGGCTCGGCATCCGGCGCAGCATCCGGCTCGGCATCCGGCGCAGCATCCGGCTCGGCATCGGGCGCAGCATCCGGCGCAGCATCCGGCTCTGGCGTCTGCTCATCCATCCCGCCAGGCTATCCGGCGGTGCAGATGTCGGGAGTCTGCCCGGATGTCGGGCGGAACGGGCGATTCCGCCCGACATCCGGGCGATCTCCCGACAAGTGACACCCGCCACTACTTTTAGGCAAGCCGAAAACGAGCTATGGTTTCGGTGTGCCGAAAACTTCGTCCGTCGAACTGATGCCCCCCGCGCACACAGCGCCGCCGCGCATCGTCTGGCTGCTCGGCCCCGCCCTCGTGGCCGGAGTGGCCTACCTCGACCCGGGCAACGTCGCGAGCAACATGACCGCAGGAGCCCAGTACGGCTACCTCCTCGTCTGGGTCGTGCTCGCGGGCAACGTGATGGCGTGGCTGATCCAGTACCTCTCGGCCAAACTGGGCGTCGTCACCGGCCGGAGCCTCCCCGAAATGCTCGGCACCCGTCTGCGGCGCCCCTGGGCTCGCCGTGCCTACTGGCTGCAGGCCGAGCTCGTGGCGATGGCCACCGACCTCGCCGAGATCATCGGGGGCGCCGTGGCGCTCAACCTGCTGTTCGACGTGCCGCTGCTGCTGGGCGGGCTGATCACGGGCGCGGTGTCGATGATCCTGCTCGCGGTGCAGAGCCGCCGCGGCGCCCGGCCGTTCGAGTTCGTGATCATCGGCCTCATGCTCATCATCACCGTCGGCTTCGTGGCGGGCGTCTTCGTCGCCCCTCCCGACCCGGCCGGAGTGGTCGGCGGCATCGTTCCGCGTTTCGAGGGGACCGGGTCGGTGCTGCTCGCCGCGTCCATCCTCGGAGCGACCATCATGCCGCACGCCATCTACGCCCACTCCTCGCTGGCACGCGACCGGTTCGGCGCCACGAGTGCGCGCGGCGACGTCGAGGCCGAGCGCACCGGCGCCGCCCGCATCCGGCGACTGCTTGCGGCGACGCGCTGGGACGTCTCGATCGCCATGGTCATCGCGGGTTCGGTCAACCTCGCCATCCTGCTGCTGGCCGCGGCCAACCTCGCGGGCGTCGAGGGCACCGACACCCTGGAGGGCGCGCACGCCGCCCTGGCCGACGGCCTCGGTCCGGTCGTGGCGACCTTCTTCGCCGTGGGACTGCTCGCCTCCGGTCTCGCGTCGACGTCGGTGGGCGCCTATGCGGGCGCCGAGATCATGCAGGGTCTGCTGCACGTGCGCATCCCGCTGCTCGCCCGGCGCCTGGTGACCCTGATCCCGGCGCTCGTCATCCTCGGCATCGGCGTCGACCCCACACTCGCCCTCGTGCTCAGCCAGGTCGTTCTCTCGTTCGGCATCCCGTTCGCGCTGATCCCCCTCGTCGCGCTCACCGCGCAGAAGCGCCTGCTCGGCCCCTGGGCAAACCGGGTCTGGACGACCACCGCCGGCGCCGTGGCATCCGTTCTCCTCATCGTGCTCAACGGGGCCCTGCTCTGGCTGGTGCTGACCGGCGCGTGACCCCGGATAGGCTCGGAGCATGTCTGCCGAAACCGCCCGACGCACGGTCCGCATCCTCACCTGGACGGGCTTCGCGACCGGCGTGATCGGCGGTGTCCTCATCGCGTTCCCGAAGGTGCTGCCCGTCGGCGGCCCGTGGGTTCAGCTCGCCCTCGGCATCGCCACGCTCGTGCTCGCCTTCCGCGCCCGCAGGATCGGCATCGCCGACGTGCCCGGTTTCGACGGACGCCTGTCTCTCGCCGCGGCCCTGCTCGGGTTCCTCGTGGTGTTCTTCGCGGGCCAGGTCGCCTTCGGCCTCCTCGTGGCCGTCGCCAACCCCTGATCTAGACTGGCCCGGTGGCATCCCCGGCAGCAGACGATTATCTGAAGACGGTCTACGCCCACACCGAGTGGCAGGACGCCCCCATCACCCCCTCGGTGCTCGCCGCGAAGCTCGGGATCGCTCCCTCTTCGGTCACCGAGATGGTCAAGAAGCTGGCGGCGGCGGGACTCGTCTCGCACGTGCCGTACGGCGCCGTGCGACTGACGGATGCCGGAACGCAGCGGGCGCTCATGATGGTGCGGCGTCACCGGCTGATCGAGACCTGGCTCGTGCAGGAGTTCGGCTACCGCTGGGACGAGGTGCACGACGAGGCGGAAGTGCTCGAGCACACGATCAGCGATCGACTGCTGGAGGGGATCGACGCGCGGCTCGGCCGCCCGCGGTTCGATCCGCACGGCGACGCGATCCCGGATGCTGCGGGCACGGTGGACCGCGAGCCGTTCGTGCTGCTCGCCGATGCGCCCACCGGGCACGCGGCCCGGGTGCTGCGCGTCGACGACCGCGATCCCGAGCTGCTGCGCGCGCTCGAGGCCGCCGGACTCACCGTCGGCGCGGAGCTGCGGGTGCTCGAGCGCGGCATCTCGATCGGAGGGCGGGAGATCGCCGTCGACGGAGCCGCCGACGCCGTGTGGATCACGGCCTGACCGCCTTCCCGTTCCGCACTCGGCGAGCCGAACGGAAACCTCGTCCGCCTAGGCTGTGCACATGGCACAACGAGACGACATCGAATGCTGGCTCACCGACATGGACGGCGTGCTCGTCCACGAGAACGACGCCATCCCCGGTGCGGCGGAACTGCTGGCCGGGTGGGAGAGCGCCGGCACGCCGTACCTGGTGCTGACCAACAACTCGATCTTCACCGCTCGTGACCTGTCGGCACGTCTGCGCACGAGTGGCCTGAACGTCCCGGAGGAACGCATCTGGACGTCGGCGCTCGCGACCGCGTCGTTCCTGCAGCAGCAGCTTCCGGGCGGCTCGGCGTTCGTCATCGGCGAGGCCGGGATCCTCACGGCTCTGCACGACGCCGGCTTCATCATGACCGAGACGAATCCCGACTTCGTGGTCGTCGGCGAGACACGCAACTACTCGTTCGAGGCGATCACGAAGGCGATCCGGCTGATCGGGGGCGGAGCGCGCTTCATCGTCACGAATCCCGACGCCACCGGGCCGAGCGTCGACGGCCCCCTGCCCGCGACGGGCGCGATCGCCGCGCTCATCACGAAGGCGACCGGCAAGCAGCCGTACGTCGTCGGCAAGCCGAACCCGATGATGTTCCGTTCCGCGCTCAACAAGATCGGCGCGCACTCGAAGCGCACGGGCATGATCGGCGACCGCATGGACACCGATGTCGTGGCGGGCATCGAGGCGGGCCTTCACACCGTGCTCGTGCTCACCGGCATCAGCGACCAGGTCGAGATCGAGAAGTACCCCTTCCGGCCCGACGAGATCGTGCAGTCGGTGGCCGATCTCCTCCCGCGCATCACCGACACCATCCCGACGGTCACGACGGGGCGATGACGGATGGGCGCGCTCGATGACGGGGAGCGGATCAGAGCGGCCGACGCAGAGACCTGGCGGGCCTGGCTCCACGACAACCACCGACGCATCGGCGGCGTCTGGCTGCTGAGCGTCCGGGGAGGCGGCGCAGAGGGGGTCGGCTACGAGGATGCCGTGCGTCAGGCCCTCTGCTTCGGATGGATCGACGGGCCCGTGCGCACGTTCGACGACGGGACCGTGGGGCAGTGGTTCTCGCCCCGGCGCCCGGGGAGCGGATGGGCGGCCACCAACAAGGCGCGCATCGTCGAGCTCGAGGGGCAGGGGCTGCTCGCGCCGGCCGGCATCCGCGTGATCGAGGTCGCGAAGGCCGACGGATCGTGGACCCTGCTCGACGGACCCGAGGCGGGTGTCGAGCCCGAGGAGCTCCGCTCGGCCCTCGACGCCCTCCCCGCCGCCCGGGCGAACTGGGACGCCTTCCCGAAGTCGGTGAAGAAGTTCGCACTCACGCACATCGCGATGGCGAAGCGACCGGAGACGAGATCGGCGCGCATCGCGAAGATCGTGACGGATGCCGCGGAGGGGAAGCGCCCATGAGCCAGACCGACGTGCTGTTCCTGGTGGTGTTCCTGATCCTCCTCAGCTCGCTGATCGTGTTCGTCGTGCAGTTCGTGCGCTCGCATCGCGGCGGGACCGACGAGGACCGCGGCGGCTGGTGGGAGGGCCCCTGGGACGACGATCCGAAGAGGTGACGTCGCGGATCAGCGCAGTTCGAGGCTCGTGATCGCGGCGACCGGCTCGGGCAGGCGGAGCGGGCCCGCGCCCGGGGTGATCGACCCGAGGATGCGCGGCTCGCGGGCGCCGGTCGCTCCGGGCAGTACTGCGGCGACGCCGTGCAGGGTGCACCAGCCGATCAACGCGAACAGGATGGCCTCCTTGCCGTCGACGGACGCGCCGAGTCCGTCGGAGGAAACGATCTCGACGCGCGGGAGTGCCGTGCGCAGCCCGTCCATGATCAGCGGGTTGTGACACCCGCCGCCCGACACCGCGAGGAAGTCCACTCCGCGGGCGTCGATGTCGCGCGCGACGGTCTGCACCGTGAGCTCGGTGAGCGTGCGCACCACGTCGGGGATCGAGACGTCGCGTCCGGCGAGGTGCCCGCGCACGTAGTCGAGGTGGAAGTGCTCCTTGCCCGTGCTGCGCGGCACCGGCAGGGCGTAGTACGGGTCGTCGAGGAGCGCCCGCAGCAGCTCGTGGTCGACGGCGCCCGAGCGCGCGACGGCCGCGTCGACGTCGTAGCCTGCGGGGTGGAGGCGCTCGGCGACGACGACCGCGTCGATCAGCGCGTTCGCCGGGCCGATGTCGTATGCCGTGACCGACTCACCGACCACGGTGAGGTTGGCGATGCCCCCGAGATTGAGCGCTCCGGAGATCCCCGGACGGCCGCGCAGCAGCAGCTCGTCGAGGAACGACACGAGCGGAGCGCCGTGGCCGCCGGCGGTGATGTCGCGGATGCGCACGTCCGACACCACGGGCACGCCGACGGCTTCGGCGATCCACGCGGGCTGCCCGATCTGGAGGGTGCCGCGGGCGCGGCCCCCGTCGATCCAGTGATAGACCGTCTGACCGTGCGTGCAGACCGCGTCGACGCCGCCGACCGTGGCCGCGGCAGTCGTCGCGACGGCGGCGAAGGCCTGACCGATCAGGGTGCCGAGCTCGCAGATCTCCGCGAGCGTGGTCGAGGCGGGAGGCAGAGCGTCGACGAGACGTGCGCGAAGCTCAGGAGCGTAGGGGGCGCCGGACTCGTGGAGCACCGTGCCGCGAACGGCGCCGTCCTGCTCGACGAAGTCGACCACGACCGCGTCGATTCCGTCGTGAGAGGTGCCGGAGAGCAGTCCGAGTACGCGCATGGAGGTCCTTCCGTCGATGATTCGAGCGTACGGGGCCTGACGTCGGCGGAAGGGACGGGGGCCCCGACCCTCTCTGCACAACCAGCTGCGCAGCGAGGTTCTGCACAATCTCCGGTCCGTGGAAGCCCTGATCAACCGTTATATCGGTCGATCAGCCTAGAGTTCTGGTGCATCCCCCACACGAGGCCGCAGGATAGGAGCATGTTCGTGTCCGCAGAGACCCTGGCGATCGTCGTGAGCGCGCTCGGCGTCGTGCTCACGCTCGGGACGACGCTCTTCGCCGGCTTCGCCTGGTTCCTGCGTCGACTCGACGAGGTCGAACACAGACTGGGCGCGCGCATCGACGAGATCGAACAGAGACTGGGCGCGCGCATCGACGAGGTCGAACAGAGACTGGGCGCGCTCGCCGGAGAGGTCGTCGAGGTCGAACACAGACTCGGCGCCAGACTCGGCGCCCGCATCGACGCGCTCGCCGGAGAGGTCGTCGAGGTCAAGATCGCCGTCGCGCGACTGGAGGGCCCTCCGCGCCACCTGGTCCTGGCCGCCCGCTGAGCGGCATCCCCTCCTCCCGCTATCGCAGCACGAGAGCGGCGGCGCCGATCAGCGGCCCTTCGTCTCCGAGCCCCGAGCGCACGACGCGGGCACGCCGCGAGTACTCGTGGGCGGCACTCGCGGTGAGCGCCTGCTGCACGAGGTCGATGTAGTCGCCGGAAACCCTCGAGAAGCCGCCGCCGATGGCGATCATGTCGAGATCGACGAGGGTCGCGGCATCCGCCAGCGCCTCGCCCACGGCCTTCGCCGAGCGCTCGATGGCCGCGCGGGCGACGGCGTCTCCGGCGGCCGCATCGCGGGCGAGGTCTTCGCCGGTCGATCCGCTCCACCCCTGCTGCTGCGCCCACTGCGCGCTCGCCGGGCCCGAAGCGATCTCCTCGAGCGTCAGCCCTCCCTCACGACGCACCTGCCCCAGGTGGCCGGCGTTGCCGGTGGCACCGGGGATGTATGCGCCGTTCACGACGAAGCCGCCGCCCACGCCGGTCGACACGACGATGGAGAGCGACGCGCCGGCGCCCTGCGTCGCACCTCGCCACGCTTCGGCGAGCGCCAGGGCGCCGCCGTCGTGGCCGAGCACCGTGCGCACGTCGACCCCGCGGATCGCGGACGCGGCGGAGTGCACGGATGCTGCGAGGCCGAAGCCCCGCGCGAGCGGCATGTTCACCGGCATGATCGCACCCGCCGCGCGGTCGATCGGACCGGCGCTCCCGACCCCGGCGCCCACGAACTCGCCGTCGTCGGGCAGCACCGCGAGTGCGTGCGCGACGACGGCCCGCACTGAAGAGGTCAACGAGTCGAACGTCGCCTCCCGCCCGGTCGCCTGCCGGCTGCGGCTGCCCGCGACCAGCGAGCCGTCTTCGGCGACGAGCGCGGCCTCCATCTTCGTGCCGCCGATGTCGACGGCCAGGGCGTAGCGGGTCACTGCGGGTCGAGCCCGAGATCGTCGAGGTCGAAGGCCGCGCGCCATTCGAGCCCCTCGGCTTCGACGGCCGCCTGCGCCCCGGTCTTCCGGTCGACGATGACGGCGACCGCGACCACCTCGGCGCCCTCCTTGCGGAGCGCCTCGACCGCCTTCAGCGCCGACTGCCCCGTGGTCGACGTGTCCTCCACGACGACCACGCGCTTGCCCGCGACGTCGGCGCCCTCGATCTGGCGTCCGCGGCCGTGGTCCTTCGGCTCTTTGCGCACCACGAACGCATCGAGGGGCCGTTCGGTCGCGACGGACGCGTGCAGCACCGAGTTCGCGATCGGGTCGGCGCCGAGCGTGAGCCCGCCGACCGCCGCGACGTCGAGGTCGGAGATGAGGTCGAGCATGATGCGACCGATGGCGGGGGCCGCCCGGTGGTCGAGGGTGAGCCTGCGCATGTCGACGTAGTACGTCGCCTTCTTGCCGCTGGAGAGGGTGAAGTCGCCGTGGAACACCGCCTCGTCGGTGATGAGGTCGAGGAGCGTCTGGCGGTCTGCGTCGAGTGCGGTCACGGCATCCAGTGTAGGAGGCACGCCCTAGGCTTGACGCATGCGCTTGGCCACCTGGAACGTCAACTCCATCCGCACTCGCGTCGCCCGCACCGTCGAGTTCGCCGTGCGGGAAGACATCGACGTTCTGGCGATGCAAGAGGTGAAGTGCAAGCCCGAGCAGTTCCCCTACGCGCCGTTCGAAGAGGCCGGGTACCACGTCGAGGTGCACGGACTGAATCAGTGGAACGGGGTCGCGATCGCCAGCCGCCTCCCGATCACCGACGTGCGCACGGCTTTCGACGGGATGCCGGGCTTCGCGAAAGGGCATGAGGGGCCGGATGCTCCGCAAGAGGCGCGTGCCCTCGGCGTGCTCGTCGACGGTGTGCGCGTGTGGAGCCTGTACGTGCCGAACGGCCGCTCGCTCGACGACCCGCACTACATCTACAAGCTGCACTGGCTCGACGCGCTGAAGAAGGCGACGGCCGCCGAACTGGCGGCGAGCCCCGACCTGCCGCTGGCGCTCGTCGGCGACTTCAACATCATCCCGTTCCCGCACGACAACGGCGACCCCGCGATCGTCGAGGGCGTGTCCACGCACGTCTCACCCTTGGAGCGCGCCGCGTTCTTCGCACTCGAAGAGGCCGGGGTGACCGACGTGGTGCGCCCGCTCCTGCCCGAGGGGTACACCTACTGGGACTACCAGCGGCTCAAGTTCCCGCGCAACGAGGGCATCCGCATCGACTTCGTCCTCGGGTCGCGCACGTTCGCCGACGCGGTCACGGGCGCGTCGATCCACCGGAACGAACGCAAGGGCGAGCAGCCCAGCGACCACGTCCCCGTGGTGGTCGACCTCGACGGTGCCCGTCTGGGAGCGGGCAGCGCCGACGACGACGACCTTCCGATGATCTTCTCCTGACCCTTCGACAGGCTCAGGGACCCACTTCGACAGGCTCAGAGACCCACTTCGACAGGCTCAGGGACCCACTTCGACAGGCTCAGGGACCCACTTCGACAGGCTCAGGGACCCACTTCGACAGGCTCAGGGACCCAGGATCCCTCCGGATGTGCGTCAGTCGTCGAAGGTCCCGACCTCCGGCTTCCGGTCGGTGCGCCCGTATCGCAGCAGCGTGACACCCTCGGCGTCACTCGCGGCGGGCTCGAGGAGTGTGAGCACCGAGGGCAGCGCACCGTCGTCGAACACCTTCTTGCCCGAGCCGAGCAGGATCGGGTAGACCCAGAGGTTCAGCTCGTCGAAGAGCCCCTCGGCGAGCAGCGTGTGCACGAGGTCGACGCTGCCGATCACGTGCACCTCGCGGTGACGCGCGCGCAGGTCGGCGATCTCCGCGCCCAGGTCGGCGCCCACCCGCGATGATCCTTCCCAGTCCAACGACATCCCGGCATCCCGCGTCGCGACGTACTTCGGGACCCGGTTGAACAGTCTCCCGATGTCGCCCGACTCCCCTTCGGTGTGATGCGGCCAGTACGCGGCGAAGATGTCGTAGGTGCGTCGGCCGAGCAGCAGCGCGTCGAGACCCTGCATCCCCTTCTCGACCTCGGGGCCGACCGCCGATGACGGGTGCCCCGCCTGCCAGCCGCTGAAGTGGAAGCCGCCCGACGTGTCTTCGTCGACGCCTCCCGGCCCCTGAGCGACACCGTCGAGCGTCATGAAGAGGTCGATGAGGATGCGGCCGGATGCGGGATCCGGCGATGGCGACGTGCTCACGACAGTGCTCCTTCTGCAGACATCCGCGGACGGGATGCTGGCATCCTGTAGAACGCTCGCGTGCGTGTCAAGAGCGACGATCCGCCGTGCGGGGGATGCCGCGGCATCCGCCCTTCTCCTACGGTGGGAGGATGCCCGCCGTCCCGTTCACCCGCACCCCGGACGAGCGCGAGCGCCGCAGCGATCTCGTCCTCGCGCTGGTGCTGTTCGTCGGCGCCATCCTGAGCGCCGGGCTCTCGTCGGTCGCCGAGATCTACGGCGACCAGCAGGCCGACCTCTGGACCGCCCTCGTCTACGCCGTGTTCGCGACCGGCCCGCTGGCATTCCGCCGTCGCTGGCCGGGCGTCGTCGCCGTCGTCGTCTCGCTGGCCTACTTCACCGCCGTCACGGTGAAGGTGCCCGAGATCTACGTGGGCAACATCTCGAT
This sequence comes from Microbacterium martis, assembly GCF_047246685.1. Classification (NCBI taxonomy): domain Bacteria; kingdom Bacillati; phylum Actinomycetota; class Actinomycetes; order Micrococcales; family Microbacteriaceae; genus Microbacterium; species Microbacterium martis. Next base: position 300,066 of record NZ_JBFOKT010000002.1, read on the forward strand.
GTTCATCGCCCTCTACTCCGTCGGCGCATGGATGAACGATCGCCGGCGCGCCGTGATCATCCGCGTGGCGATCATCGTCGGCATGTTCGCCTGGCTCCTCGTCACCATGTACTTCGAGGCGGTCACCCAGGCCGAGGAGGCCGATGTCGCAGCAGGGGCCTTCTCGCCGTACATCGCCTTCATGCTCATCCAGATCCTCCTGAACGCCCTCTACTTCGGCGGCGCCTACTACTTCGGCGAGCGCTCGTGGTCATCGGCGGCGCAGCGCTCGGTGCTCGAGCAGCGCACCGCCGACCTCGAGCGCGAGCGCGAGGTGACCGCCGCGCAGGCCGTGGCCCTCGACCGGGTGCGCATCGCCCGCGAACTGCACGACGTCGTCGCCCATCACGTGTCGGTGATGGGCGTGCAGGCGGGTGCCGCTCGGCTGGTGATCGACCGCGACCCGGCGCACTCGGCGCGCATCCTCGAAGGCATCGAGCACTCGGCGCGCGACGCGATCCACGAGCTGCACCAGCTGCTGGAGACGCTGCGCACGCCGGGCGGCGAGACGGCGGACGCCGCGTCGACCCTCACGCTCGACGACATCGCCGAACTCGTCGCGGCGTCGACCGAGGCCGGTCTCCCGACCGCCTACACCGTGGTCGGCGAGCCCGTCGCCGTGCCCTCCCTCGTGGCCGTCAATCTCTACCGCATCGCGCAGGAGTCGCTGACGAACGCCCGGCGCCATGCCGGGTCGGGTGCCACGGCCGACGTACGCGTGCGCTATGACGATGACGGCGTCGAGGTCGAGGTCGTGAACACCGGGCGTGCGGTCGCGCAGCTGCGGCCCGGACTCGGCCAACTCGGCATGCGGGAGCGCGCCACGGCATCCGGCGGCACCCTCGAGGTGACCGCGCGCCCGCTCGGCGGCCTGCGGGTCCGCGCTCGGGTGCCTCTGCCGGCTCCGGCCCGGAGCAGCCGATGAGCGGCTCGCCGATCCGCGTCCTGCTCGTCGACGACCACGCCATGCTGCGCGCGGGCTTCCGCACGATCCTCGACACCCAGCCCGACATCACCGTCGTCGGCGAGGCCGAGACGGGAGCGGATGCGGTGGCGAAGGCCTCCGCGCTCCGGCCCGACGTGATCACGATGGACGTGCAGATGCCCGACATGGACGGTATCGAGGCCACGCGACTCATCGTCGCCGACCCCGAGGTGGGCGCCGCCGTGGTGATCGTCACGACGTTCGATCAGGACGACTACCTCTATCAGGCGCTGGATGCCGGGGCGAGCGGCTTCCTGCTGAAGAACGGCGGCGCGGAGGACCTGATCGCCGCGGTGCGCGCACTGGCGATCGGCGACGGGATGCTGGCGCCCGAGGTGACACGCCGGGTGCTCGCCCGCTTCGCCGCCGGCTCGCCCACGGCGGCTCCCGCCGGACCGCCCGCGGCGACACCCGCGCCCTCGCCCGCGGCGGGCCGCCCACCGAGCCCCGAGCTGTCGGAGCCGCTCACCGAACGTGAGGCCGACGTGCTCGCCCTTCTGGCCGACGCGCGCAGCAACGCCGAGATCGCGACCGCGCTGTTCATCGGCGAGGCGACCGTGAAGACCCATGTCTCGCGCATCCTGCAGAAGCTCGGCGCCCGCGACCGGGTGCAGGCGGTCGTGCTGGCCTATCGTCTGGGACTCGCCTGACCACACGCCCGGGCGGCGCCGCGCGATAGCCTCTCACCTATGCCCGGCGCCGTACCCCTCTCCCGCCCGATCCTGGCGGGGATCGTGACCGCGCTGGTCGGCTTCACCAGCTCGTTCGCCGTCGTTCTCACGGGTCTCGACGCCGTCGGTGCGACGCCCGCGCAGGCGGCGAGCGGCCTGCTGGCCGCCAGCCTGATGATGGGGCTGGCCTGCGCGGTGCTCGCCTGGCGCTACCGGATGCCGATCACCGTCGCGTGGTCGACGCCCGGCGCGGCGCTGCTCGTCGCCACCGGCACCGTCGCCGGGGGATGGCCGGCTGCGGTGGGCGCCTTCCTCCTCACGGCCGCCATGATCCTGCTCACGGCGGTGTGGCCCGCGCTCGGTGCTCTGATCGCCCGCATCCCGCCGTCGATCGCGCAGGCCATGCTGGCGGGCGTGCTGCTGCCGCTGTGCCTCGCGCCCGTCACCGGCATCGTCGCGAACCCGTGGGGCGTCGTACCCGTGGTGTTGACCTGGTTGGTCTTCGCCCGCGTCGCCCCTCGCTGGGCCGTGCCGCTCGCGTTCGTCGCGGCTGCGGTCGTCGTCGCCGTCGCCCTCGTGCGCGAAGGCGCATCCCCCGACCCGGCCCTCCTGCTGCCGCGGATCGAGCTCACGGCGCCGGTGTTCACCGTGGGAGGCTTCGTCGGCCTCGCCCTGCCGCTGTTCATCGTGACGATGGCCTCGCAGAACGTGCCGGGAATCGCGATCATGCGCAGCTTCGGCTACGAGGTGCCGTGGCGCCCGGCCATGCTCGTGACCGGGCTGGGCACGGCACTCGGTGCACCGGCAGGTGGCCACGCGATCAATCTCGCCGCCATCAGCGCGGCACTCGCCGCATCGCCCGACGCCGACCCCGATCCGGGCCGTCGCTGGGTCGCGGGTGTCTCGACGGGCGCCTCGTACCTCGCCCTCGGCGGCCTCTCCGCCGCGGTCGCCGCCCTCGTGAGCCTCGCTCCCGACGCGGTCATCCCGGCCGTCGCCGGGGTCGCGCTGTTCGCCGCGTTCGGCTCGTCCGTGCAGCAGGCGATCGACGATCCGGGCGAGCGGATCCCCGCCGTGGTCACCTTCCTCGTCGCGGCATCCGGGATCTCCGTCGTCGGCGTCAGCGCCGCGTTCTGGGCCCTCGTCGGCGGCCTCGCCGTGCGCGCGGTGCTGCACGCCGGCAGGCGCTGAACCCGGGATCCGCCGTGGGACGGAGTGGCCAGGATCCCCCGTGCGGGGGATGCCGGGGCGGCGGCCCACTCCCTAGCGTGGGAACCATGGGAACAGGACGACTCGAACTCACCGGCATCACCAAGAGCTACGGCTCTCGGCTCGTGCTCGACGACATCTCCTTCCGGGTGTCCCCGGGACGGCTGACCGGCTTCGTCGGCGGCAACGGCGCGGGCAAGACAACGACCATGCGCATCATCCTCGGCCTGCTGTCGTCGGACGGCGGACGGGTCGATCTGAACGGCACGCCGCTCGACACCGCCGACCGGCGACGTTTCGGCTACATGCCGGAGGAGCGGGGCCTCTACCCGAAGATGAAGGTGCTCGAGCAGATCGTCTATCTCGCGCGACTGCACGGATTCGGCAAGGCGGATGCCACCGAACGCGCGACCGCGCTGCTCACCGAACTGGGGCTGGGCGAACGGCTGGACGACACCATCGAATCGCTCTCGCTCGGAAACCAGCAGCGCGCGCAGATCGCCGCCTCGCTCGTGCACGACCCCGAGGTGCTCATCCTCGACGAGCCGTTCTCCGGTCTCGACCCCCTGGCTGTCGACGTGGTCGCCGGGGTTCTGCAGGCGTCGGCCGCGAGGGGCGCCGCCATCCTCTTCTCCTCCCACCAGCTCGACGTCGTCGAACGACTCTGCGACGACCTCGTCATTCTCGCCGGCGGAACGATCCGCGCGGCCGGTTCGCGCGACGCGCTGCGCGCAGAGCACGCCGGAAGCCGATACGAGCTGGTGTCGGCGGGCGACGCCGGCTGGCTGCGCACCGAACCCGGCGTCACCGTGGTCGACTTCGAAGGCGGGTACGCCCTCTTCGACACCGACGGCCCCGAGACCGCCCAGCGCGTCCTGCGCGCGGCGGTCGGCCGCGGCGACGTCGCGAGCTTCTCCCCCCAGCATCCCTCTCTCGCGCAGATCTTCAAGGAGGTCATCCAGTGAGCACGCCCACCCGCGCGACCCGGTCGACGAACGCCGGCACCTCCGACTCCCGCGCCCCCCAGGCGCCGAACGGCATCTGGCTGGTCGCCGAGCGCGAGATCGGCTCGAAGCTGCGCAGCAAGACGTTCCTCATCTCCACCGGCATCCTTCTGCTCCTCGCGCTGGCGGGCATCATCATCGGCGGCTTCGCCAGCAAGAACGCGGCCAGCGAGACGATGCCCGTGGCCGTGACCTCCGAGACCGCCGCCGCGGTGTCGGCACTGCCGAACATGAAGGTGACCGAGGTGTCGAGCGCCGATGAGGCCGAGGACCTGGTCCGATCCGAGAAGGTCGACGCAGCGGTGCTTCCCGGCGATGGCCCGACCGGCGTGACCGTCGTCGCCCTGAAGGACGCGCCCGGCTCGCTCGTGACCGCGCTGTCGCAGGCGCCCGAGGTGCAGATCCTCGAACCGGCGACGACGAACCCGCTGCTGCGCTACTTCATCGCGATCGCGTTCGGCATCGTCTTCATGGGCGCTGCGGCGACCTTCGGCGGCACGATCGCGCAGAGCGTCGTCGAAGAGAAGCAGACCCGCGTGGTGGAGGTGCTGCTCTCGGCGATCCCTGCGCGCACGCTGCTCGCCGGCAAGGTGATCGGCAACACGGTTCTGGCGATGGGGCAGATCGTCGCTCTGGCTGCGATCGCCACGGTCGGTCTGATCGTGACGGGGCAGCGCGAGGTGCTCTCGACGCTCGGCGCGCCCATCCTGTGGTTCGCGGTGTTCTTCCTGTTCGGGTTCATCCTGCTCGCCGCCCTCTTCGCGGCGGCGGCGTCGATGGTCTCGCGGCAGGAGGACATCGGCTCGACGACCACCCCGATCACCATGCTGATCATGGCGCCGTACGTGCTCGTCATCCTCTTCAACGACAATCCGCTGGTGCTGACGATCATGTCGTACGTGCCGTTCTCCGCGCCCGTGGGCATGCCCATGCGGCTGTTCGTCGGAGAGGCGCAGTGGTGGGAGCCGCTGCTGAGCCTCGTGATCCTGCTCGCGAGCTGCGTGGCCGCGATCGCGATCGGCGCGAAGATCTACGAGAACTCGCTGCTGCGGATGGGGTCGCGCGTGAAGCTCGGAGAGGCGCTGCGCGCCTGACCATGCTCCGTTCCCCACTCCGCCTCCCGTCCGCACGCCACTTCGCCCTCACCTGGGGTCTGGCCGACCAGCCCGGTGGCATGACGGGCGCTCTGCTGCAGCGCTCGCGCAGCTTCCGTCGCCTGGGCGGGGTCGATGTCGACATCCTCACCCTCGACGATCGGCCCGACTACCCCGAGCTCTCGGCCCGGCTGCGCTCATCGGGGGAGCTGATCGACGGGGTTCGGATCCGCAACCTGTGGGACGAGCTGCGCGAGCGGGTGCCGGCGACGCGGGGGCCCGAGCCGACGCCCGTCGAGCTGCTGGAGCCGCAGGAGGGCGACAGGGTGGAGTCGGCGGCGGGGACGGTGCTGAGCCGCACCCGCTACGGCGACGACGGCCGAATCGTCGCCGTCGACCGGTTCCGTCGTGACGGTTCGCTGCTCGCCACCGAGCGCCCGGGCGCCGAGCGCAAGATCGTCGTCCACGCCGACGACGGTCGCGCGATCCGCTCGTTCCGGACGAGCTGGGGCCTGTACCGCTGGTGGTTCGATCGTCTGACGGCCGGCAAGCCGAGCTTCCTGCTCGTCGACTCGAAGACCGCGGCGCGATCGGTGGCCGGGTACCGCCGGGAGCATGTCACCTGCATCCACATCGTCCACGCCTCGCACCGCCGCGGCGGGCAGGCGGGAACCTTCCGCGCTTCCCGCGAGTCCGTGCTGCGACGGGCGGCCGACTTCGACGCGATCGTCGTGCTCACGCCGCGGCAGCGCGACGATCTCGTCGACGACCTGGCGGCGATCGGCGTGCGGGCTCGCGTGCGCACGATCCCGAACGAGGTCGAGATCGAGGCCGATGGGCCGTCGCGCCACGACGCCGCGCACGGCGTCGTGGTCGCGTCGCTGCACTCCCGCAAGCGTCTCACGCACGCGGTCGAAGCGATCGCGGCCGCGCACGCCGCCGATCCGCGCGTGCACCTCGACATCTTCGGCGAGGGGCCGCGCGAAGACGTGATCCGTCGGCGCATCCGCCGTCTCGATGCCGATGATCACGTCCGGCTGCGTGGGTACGATCCCGGCGCGCGCTCATCGTTCCGCAGCGCCGGGTTCAGCCTCCTCACCTCGACCTCCGAGGGTCTCCCCCTCGTCCTGGTCGAGAGCATGGCGGCGGGATGCATCCCCATCGCCTACGACATCCGCTACGGACCCGCCGACATGATCCGCGACGGCGTCGACGGATTCGTCGTCCCGGAGGGCGACATCGCGGCCCTGACCCGTCGCATCCTCGAGCTGCAGACGATGCCGCAGGCGAAGGTCGCAGCGATGCGCGCACGCGCGATGGCGCGGGCGGCGGAGTTCTCCGACCGCACTGTGGTGCGGCGCTGGTCCCGCGAGCTGCGGGCGGCCTACGACGCCAAGCTGCTCGAGGCTGCCCGCGACAAGCCCCTGCGGGTGCGGCTGAGACGCCGCGCCGGCGTGGTCCGGCGGCGCCTGCTCCGGTTGGCAGGCCGCTGAGGCGAGGTGCCCGCGAAGCCGGTCTTCAGCTCCGGCGAAGGCGCTTCTCTCCTGCCAGAGGGCCCCTCGCCCCCTTCTGCAGGATGAGGACCATCGAGACGGTGCCGAGAACGAGGCCGCCGATGAAGAGGATGTCGGGGAGCGCTGCGCCGTCGACCAGCACCGCGATCGGGCCGCCTCCGGTCGCATCGGCGATGTTCTCGAACGCGTTGTTGAAGGTGTGGATGATGATCGGGATCAGCAGGCCGCCCGTGACCCGGCGCAGCGCATAGGCGGCGAAGCCGAACAGGATGGCGTAGACGACCTGATAGAGCACTTCGGCCGTCGGCAGCTCGCCACCCAGGTTCATGAGGTGGACGAGGCCGAAGGTCAGGGCGGGCAGGACGGCGACCCACACTTCCGAGAGGCGGGCCCGCAGCGTCACGACCGCGACACCGCGGAAGGTCAGCTCTTCGCCGATGCCCGCGACGGCCGCGAGGATGAGCGCCGTGAGCGTGGTCTCGAGCGGGATGACGTCCCACTTCGCGGTGACGATGCAGTAGCCGATATAGAGCAACGGTCCGAAGGCCAGCAGCGTCGGCACGAGGGCGCGCACCCGCTCGCGCTCGAAGAAGACCGCGCGCAGCCAGCCCAGCGCCCAGAGGGCGGGGAGCGCGACGACGAGGATGACGCCGATGACGACGGCCGCGTACAGCGCGAGGTCGTCTCCGGGCACGACCACGTCGGCGATCGCGGGACCGACCAGGATGCTCAGGACGAGCGTCAGGACGACGGCGGGGAGCGCCATCCAGAGACGGGGCGTGACACGGGGCGACATGGGTTCTCCTGAGGTCGAAGAGCGGGTGCGGATGCCGCCGCGCCGTGACGGCGCGCCAGACGGCCACCCCATCCTCGGCGGCGCCGCCCGCGGCGCACATCCACCTCCGGTTCGAGCCTGTCGACCACGGCGTCCACCCGCGGTGGGACAGGAATATCGGCATTCCGCGCCGCCGCGACCCCCCGCGCGCTCAGCCGCTGGTCAGGACCAGCCCGGTGCCGTCGGCGCCGACGTCGACGCGCACGGTGTCGCCGTCGTGCACGCCTCCTGACAGCAGCGCGGTCGCCAGCTTGTTCTGCACCTCCGTCTGGATGAGGCGGCGCAGAGGGCGCGCACCGAACATCGGATCGTAGCCGCGCTCGGCCAGCCACGACCGGGCGTCCGGCGTGACCGCGAGGGTCAGGCGACGATCGTGCAGACGCGAGTGCAGCTGGTCGATCGACAACTCGACGATCTGCGCGAGATCGTCTTCCGTCAGCGCCGAGAACATCACGATGTCGTCGAGACGATTCAGGAACTCGGGCCGGAACGCCTGTCGCACCAGCGCCATCACCTGCTCGCGCTTCTCCTCCGGCGACAGGATCGGGTCGATCAGGATCGGCGAGCCGAGATTCGAGGTCAGGATCAGGATGACGTTCGAGAAGTCGACCGTGCGACCCTGGCCGTCGGTCAGCCGACCGTCGTCGAGCACCTGCAGCAGCACGTCGAACACCTCGGGGTGCGCCTTCTCGACCTCGTCGAGAAGGATCACGCTGTACGGCCGGCGGCGCACGGCCTCGGTGAGCTGGCCGCCCTGCTCGTATCCGACGTAGCCGGGAGGGGCGCCGACGAGCCGCGAGACGGAGTGCTTCTCGCCGTACTCCGACATGTCGATGCGCACCATGGCGTGCTCGTCGTCGAAGAGGAACGCGGCGAGCGCCTTCGCGAGCTCGGTCTTGCCCACGCCGGTCGGACCGAGGAACAGGAACGATCCGGTCGGACGACCGGGGTCGCTGATGCCCGCGCGCGAGCGCCGGACCGCGTCCGACACGGCGGCGACGGCATCCTTCTGGCCGATCAGACGGCGACCGAGCTCGTTCTCGAGGTGCAGGAGCTTCTCGCTCTCGCCCTGCAGCAGACGGCCGACGGGGATGCCGGTCCATGCCGCGATGACGCCCGCGATGTCTTCGTCGGAGACCTGCTCGTTGACCATCCGCCCCTCGGTCGACGTCGCCGCCTCCGCCTGCTCCGCCTCCGCGATGTCGCGCTCGAGGCGCTTGATCGTCTCGTACTCGAGCTTCGAGGCCTTCGTGTAATCGGCCTCGCGCATGGCGAGGTCGCGCTGCGTGACGGCGTCGTCGAGCTGCTTCTTCAGGTCGCCGACCCGGTTGAGGCCCTGGCGCTCGCGCGCCCAGCGGGCCTCCAGCTCGGCCAGTTCCCTCTCGAGGTCGGTGAGCTGCTCGCGCAGGGTGCTGAGGCGCTCCTTCGAGGCGGCGTCCTTCTCCTTCTTGAGGGCCAACTCCTCGAGCTTCATCCGGTCGACCTGGCGCTTGAGCTGGTCGATCTCGACCGGTGACGAGTCGATCTCCATCTTCAGACGCGACATCGCCTCGTCGATGAGGTCGATCGCCTTGTCGGGCAGCTGGCGCGACGGCAGATAGCGGTTCGACAGCGCGGCGGCGGCGACGAGCGCGCTGTCGGCGATGGTGACGCCGTGGTGCGCTTCGTAGCGCCCCTTGAGTCCGCGCAGGATCGCGATGGTGTCCTCCACCGACGGCTCGCCGACGTACACCTGCTGGAAGCGGCGCTCGAGCGCGGCATCCTTCTCGATGAACTCGCGGTACTCGTTGAGCGTGGTCGCCCCGATCAGACGCAGCTCGCCGCGCGCGAGCATCGGCTTGAGCATGTTGGATGCCGCCACCGAGCCCTCGCCGCCGCCCGCGCCCATCAGCACGTGCAGCTCGTCGATGAACGTGATGACCTGCCCGTCGGACTCGGTGATCTCCTTGAGGACCTGCTTGAGACGCTCTTCGAACTGCCCGCGGTACATCGCGCCGGCCACGAGCGCCGAGATGTCGAGCGTCACGAGCTCCTTGCCCTTGAGCGACTCGGCGACGTCACCCGCGACGATGCGCTGGGCGAGGCCTTCGACGACGGCGGTCTTGCCCACGCCGGGCTCGCCGATCAGAACCGGGTTGTTCTTGGTGCGGCGGGTGAGCACCTGGCTGACCCGCCGGATCTCGCTGTCTCGTCCGATGACGGGGTCGAGCTTGCCCTGTCGGGCGCGGTCAGTCAGATTGATGCCGAACTGCTCGAGGGCGGACTGCTGTTCCTGGTTCTGGGGGCCGTTCTGCGGGGTGGTCATGTGTTCCTCCTGAGGAGACTCCTTCGGGTCACCGTTCTCATCGTGCGATGAGTAAAGTTGAGTGGTCTGGACTCAAGTTTACCTCAAGCGACGGATCGCCGTCCAGATGGCGCCCGCCACGGCCGCCTTCGAGCCCGACGCGGTGGCCACGACGGCGCCCTCCGCTCCCACGACGTGCACGGCGTTCTGCGTGCTCTCGAACCCGCGATCCCAGCCGACCTCGTTCACGACGAGGAGGTCGACGCCTTTCCTCTCGCGCTTGCCGCGCGCACGCTCGAGCATCTCTGCCTGGTCTTCCGGGGTCTCGGCGGCGAAGGCCACGATGATCTGACCCGGACGACGGCCCCGCGCCAGCGCCGCGACGATGTCGGGGTTCTCGATCAGCTCGATCCCGGCGAGCCCGCCGACGTCCTTCGTCAGCTTGCGGTCCGAGGTCGTGACCGGCCGGTAGTCCGCCACCGCGGCGGCCATGACCACGATGTCGGTCGATGCCGCCGCATCCGTCATCGCCTGGCCGAGCTCCTGGGCGGTGCCGACCTTCACGATCCGGATCGACGGATGCCGCGCCGCGGCGAGCACGTCGCCCGACACGTTCGCGGCGACGAGCGTCACGGCGGCCCCTCGGGCGGCCGCCTCCGCGGCGAGCGCTGTGCCCTGTCGACCGCTGGAGCGGTTGCCCAGGAAGCGCACCGGATCGATGGGCTCGCGGGTGCCGCCGGCCGAGACCACGACCCGGAGGCCGGAGAGATCGCCCGGCGACAGCAGCGCCTGCGCGGCCTGCGCGATCTCCTCGGGCTCCGACATGCGCCCCGGACCGCTGTCGCCGCCGGCGAGCTCGCCGTCGGCCGGACCGACGACCTGCACGCCGCGGTCGCGCAGGGTCGCGATGTTCGCCTGCGTCGCCGGGTGCCGCCACATCTCGGCGTGCATGGCGGGTGCGACGAGCACGGGCGCCTCGGTCGCGAGGAGGGTCGTGCCGAGCAGGTCGTCGGCGAGGCCGGCGGCCATCTTCGCGATCGAGTTCGCCGTCGCGGGCGCCACGATGATGAGCTCGGCCGCCTGCCCGAGGGCGACGTGCCGCACCCGCGCGACGTCGTCGTGCACGCTCGTCGTGACCGGGTGGCGACTGACGGCCTCCCAGGTGGGAAGGCCGACGAAGCGCAGAGCGTCGTCGGTGGGCACGACGGTGACGTCGTGCCCGCCCTTCGTGAGCAGGCGCACCAGGTGCACCGTCTTGTACGCGGCGATGCCGCCCGTGACTCCGACGACGATGTTCACGTTCCGATTCTGCCGCACACCCGCTCGCCCGGGGCCGGCGTCCGTGCGGCGATCTAGACTGACCACCGTGTGCACCGTGGTGATCGACGTCGAGGATGCCGGATCCGCTCGCCTCCTCGCCGTGCGCGACGAGGATCCGCTGCGCGAGTGGGATGCGCTCGGACCGTGGTGGCCGGAGGAGTACGCGGGAGTGATCGGCATCCGCGATCGACGAGCCGGCGGCGCCTGGCTCGCGGCCGCTCCGGCCGAAGGTCGGCTCGCGGTGCTGCTCAACCGGGCCGATGTCGGTGACCTGCCGAGCGGTCGGGCGGTGTCGCGCGGGACACTCGCCCTGGAATCGGTGGCCGGACGCTCGCCCGAGGCCCCGCTGCCCATGCACGGCTTCAACCTGCTCGAGGTCGGCCCCGAGGGAGCGCGCGTGCTGTCGTGGGACGGCGCCGTTCTCCGCGAGACGCCGGTCGGGCCGGGTACCCACATGATCGCGCACGACGACCTCGACGATGCCGCGACGCCGCGGATCGCCGCGTGGCTGCCGGAGTTCCGGGCCCTGGGGCCGGCGGCGGCGAGCACCGACTGGGCGGCCGACTGGGTGGCGCTGCTGGGCGCCTCGACCCGGCTGTCTCCCGACGACGATCGGGCGATCATCCGCGACAACCGGCCGCACGGCTACCCCACGCAGTCGCTGCTGTACGCCGTGGCGACGGTGAGTGGTCGCACGGTCGAGGTGCGCGACGTCGCCCTTCCGGCGCCTGCGCGGTGGCCTGCCTGACCGGCGGAACCTGCCAGACGGCGGAGCCTGTCAGGCGGCGGAGTCCGCGGCGCAGGAGAACCGGGTGCGATAGGCGGTCGGTGTCAGCCCCAGAACACGCGAGAAGTTCTGGCGCAGCACGGCGGCCGACCCGAAGCCGCACTCGTCGGCGATCTGATCGAGGGGCAGATCGGTGCGCTCCAGCATCCGCTGCGCGTGGATGATGCGCTGACGCGCGAGCCAGGCGGCGGGAGTGGCACCGTACTCGGCCTTGAAACGACGGGCGAAGGTGCGCGGCGACATCAGCGCCCGTGCGGCGAGGCGCTCGACCGCGAGGTCGTCGCGCAGGTGCTCGACCGCCCAGTCGGCGACCGCCGCGAGCGAGTCGCTGGGCACGACCGGGATGGGTCGATCGATGAACTGCGCCTGCCCGCCGTCGCGCTGCGGGGGCACGACCATGCGCCGCGCGATGCGGTTGGTCAGGTCGGCGCCGAGTTCCTGACGCAGCAGGTGCAGACAGGCGTCGATGCCGGCGGCGGTGCCGGCGCTCGTGATGATGCGGCCGTCCTGCACGAACAGCACGTCGGGGTCGACCTCGATCTCGGGATACATGCGGGCGAGCTCGTCGGAGTACATCCAGTGCGTGGTCGCCCTGCGTCCGTCGAGCACTCCCGCAGCGGCGAGGATGAACGATCCGCTGCACACGCTCATGAGCCAGGCCCCGCGGTCGACGGCGTCGCGCGCCACGTCGAGCAGCAGGGGGTCGATCCGTGCCCAGTACTGCCGCGGCACCGGGCAGAACACCACCAGATCGGCCTCGTAGGCGAAAGAGAGGTCGTGATCGACGTTGATCGAGAATCCCAGCTTCGACGTCACGACGCCCGGCCGAGGGGCGACGATGCGGAAGTCGAAGTTGGGCACGCCGTCGCCTGAGCGGTCGAGACCGAAGGCCTCGCAGGCGACGCCGAACTCGAATGGTGCGAAACCGTCTTGCACGACGCAGGCGACCGTCTTCATCCGTGACTCTCCCTTGGCAGAAATCCTACGTGCGTCGTCAGATCTGCCACTCGTGGCGGATATGCATCGATCGTAGGTTTTCTGCCATGATACTCCTCATCGCACTCTCCGCCCTCATCGTCTGGGCCGTCGTGGCCACCGTGATCGAACTGCGTCGCGACGGATACCGCCGCACGCCGACGGATTGGAGCAGGCTGGCCGGCCGTGCCGGGTCTGCCGAAGCCGAGTCCCGGCACTTGTTCCGCTGATTCCGTCGGCGTGACCGGACCCTCCCGCGAGTCACCGGGCGGGACTACGCTCGTCCCATGAGCGAGCCGCAGCAGCCCTCCGTTCCGCCGACGACCTGGTCTGGACCCCCGGCTCCACCCGCGGCATCGGGCCTGCCGGCGACCCCGCAGTACCCGGCCACCCCGCAGTACGCCTCGACCCCGCAGTATCCGGCGAGCCCGCCTTACCCCACCGGAGCGCCGTACCCCACCGGAGCGCCGTATCCGGCGTCGTCCGGCGAGTCGGGCAACCCGCTGGCGCGCGCGGCCTTCATCATCGCCCTCATCGTCGCGGCCATCGGCGCGCTGCAGATCCTGATCCAACCCCTTCTGTTCCGCTCCTTCGGCTACGGCATGAGCGGTTACGAGGTGTTCAGCGCTCTCTTCGGGGTCGTGGTCCTCCTCGGCAGCGTCACCGCGCTCGTGCTCGGCCTGATCGCTCTGAAGCGGTCAGCCGGGCGGGGCCTCGCCGGTATCGCCGTCGGCGTCGGCGGGGTGCACCTGCTGGGAGTCGTGCTCGGCGGCATCACGTCGCTGTCCTACGGCTTCTTCTGAGCCGCCTCGCCCTGCGCGGTGACCCGCAAGGGCGCTCCGCGTCAGAGCACCCGCTCGTAGACGCCGATCATCGCCGCCGTCCTCGACGACTGACGGAAGGCTTCCGCGACCTCGGGGCGCGGTGTCGGAGCGGTGCCGGCGGCGATGTCGGATGCTGCGCGCCGGAGGGTCTCGGCGAGCGCGGCGACGCGCTCCGCCTCCCGCGCCCGGCCGGTGGCGGCCGCCGCAGCATCCGGCACCGCCCAGAGCCCTCCGCCCAGCTCGGCGGCGATGTCGGGGTCGCTGATGATCGACGGCGTGCCCAGCGTCGCCGCCTCGAAGGGCGTCATGCCCTGCGTCTCGAAGCCGATCGACGTCTGCACGAGGGCATCGGCGGCGGCGAGGCGACGGAGGGTCTCGGAGTAGGGAAGCCGCCCGACGAAGCCGACACCGTCGAGGCCGCGGACGATCCTCTCGGCCGCCGCGCGCTGGCCGCCGCCGCCGATGATCTCGAGCTCGGCGTCGACGCCGGAGGCGACGAAGGCCTCGAGGAAGGGAAGGAGGCGCTTCTCGGGGCTCATGCGCCCCAGCCACACGAACCGCGGACGACCCGCCGCCCGCTCGGCGGGCGCGGCCGCGAGGGTCGCTTCGCGCAGATCGTCGTCGATGCCGTTCCAGATCACATCGACGTCCGGGAACACGCCGTGCTTCTCGAGGCGCCGCGCGAAATGCGTCGACGGAGCGGTGACCGCGGCGGCACCCGCGGCGAGACCGCGCAGGAACGCCCAGCCGTCGGAGCCCGCGACGGGCTCTCCGACGGCGCGCAGCGCGCGGCGCCGCCAGACGTTGAGGGCTGCGAGCGCGGGCCGGTGGAGAGGCGTCACCGCGGCCAGACCCACGTCGACGCGATTGTGCATGGTGTGGACGACGGGGATGCCGTGGCGCTGAGCGTAGCGGTGACCGATGAACGCGCCCCAGAAGTCGGCCTGCACGTGCACCACGTCGACCGGAGGCCGGCGGGTCATCGCGCGATCGAGGAACCTGTCGGTCGCCCGGCCCGGCCAGCTCATCGAGTACTCGCGGTCGAGCGTGATCGGCATCGAAGGCAGGTCGACGAACCCCTGGGTCGCTGAGCCGAACCCCTGGGTCGCTGAGCTTGTCGAAGCGTGCATCCGCGGCGCGACGACCGTGACCGTGTGGCCGGCGCGTTCGAGGTACTCGCGCTGCAGTCGCATGGAGACCTGCGCACCGCCGAGCGAGTCGAGGTGCTGATCGCCGAAGAAGACGATGTGCATGTCGGCGCCGGCCTAGTCGGGCAGCGGCTCGTCGCGGTACAGCGCCTCGAAGGTGTCGAGGGTGCGGTTGATGTCGTGGATCGCGACGCCGTCGAGCGAGGCCCGCTGCATCCGCTCGTACTCCGCCGGCGACGCGGTCAGCACGTCGGTCAGACGGGCCGCGAGCTCGTCGACGTTCCCCGGCTCGAACAGGTGACCGTTCTCGCCGTCGTGCACGAGGTGCGGGAGGGCGACGGCATCCGCGGCGACGATCGGAAGCGCCGACGCCATCGCCTCCATGGTGGCGATCGACTGCAGCTCGGCGATCGAGGCGATCACGAACACGCTGGCCCGCGACAGCAGCGACCGCAGCTCTTCGTCGGTCGTGCGGCCGTGGAAGGTGACGCGGTCGCCGAGACCGAGCTGCGCCGCGAGGTTCTCGAGCTGTTTGCGCTGGTCGCCGCCGCCGACGATGTCGAACGTCGTCTCGAGCGCGGGGTCGAGCTTCGTCATCGCCTGGAGGATCACCTCGACCTGCTTCTCGGCGGTGAGGCGGCCGACGAACACCAGGCGGTTCTGCTCCCGCGGGGCGATGACCGGCGTGTACTGACTGCGGTCGATGCCGCAGCTCACCGGAATGACGTTCTTCACCGCGACCGTCTTCTCGAGGAAGTCCGCGGCCCGACGGGTGGGCGTGGTGATCGCCCGGGTGAGGTCGAACGTGCGCTTGGCGTCGGCCCACGCGAAGCGCAGCACGAGGTCGTCGATGAACTTCGGCATGGTGGTGTGGTCGAGGATGTTCTCGGCCATCACATGGTTGGTGGCGATCACCGGGATGCCGCGTTGGCGGGCGATGCGTGCGAGCCCACGGCCGATGACGATGTGCGACTGGATGTGCACCACGTCGGGCTGCACGCGGTCGAGCACGACGCGTGCGTAGTGCTTCGCGCGCCACGGCCAGACGAACCGGAGCCAGTCGTGCGGGGCCCAGCGCACGGACGGAAGACGATGCACCGTCATGGGCTCGCCCTCGATCACCTCGGTACGGGCGGGAACACGGCGGTAGGCCTGGTTCGGTGCGGCGACGTGCACGTCGTGTCCGCGCTGCACCAGCCCCGCGGCCAGTCGCTCCGCGAAGCGGGCGGCGCCGTTGATGTCGGGGGCGAACGTGTCGCACCCGAGGAGGATCTTCAGCGGACGGGGCGGGGTGTCCGCGGCGTTCGTCGGATCGGAGGAGGACATTGTGCCTTACGGTACGGCGGCCAGGGGAGCCCGTTCGGGCGCTGGCCACTCTACCCGAGCGGTCGGCGGGGGTCGTCGAGGCGTACCGGCATCGCTCAGCATGGCGGACTACTTTGAAGCCATGCGATTGACTGCTGACGCCGATCCCCGGTTGTGGATTCCCGTGACCGACTCGTTGGGCTGGCGGGGGCGTCGCCACCGCAAGGCGGCGATCCGGATGCTGCTGGGTCAGGTGAATGCGGCGGTGGGGGCGACCGAGCGCCCGGGGTCGCGACTGGGGGCGTGGGCGATGAGTCAGGCGGCGCCGGTGCTGATGAAGCGCGCCGACGGCCGCGTGCTCGCGTGGACCTGGAAGGCCGAGCCCGAACTCGTCGTGGCGATGGCGACCGCGCAGGAGCTGACGCCGCAGGTGCGCATCGCCCGGGCGTCGATGCCGATGGAGTACGACGACACGCAGACGTTCCGCACCGCGCTCGGCGCGGGAGAGAAGCTGGTGGTGCCGCTTCCGCCGTCGGCCGCGTCGCCGCCGTTCGCGACCTACACCTGGGACACGGGCACGCACCTCGTCACCCTGACCGCGGTATGCAGCGAGCGCGAGCGCTTCGGCACGGTGATCGGAGCGCTCGACGACCTCGCGCGCAGCATCCGCATCGCCGACGACCTGACCGGCGGCGAGTCTCCCCAGGTGCTGCGGCTCGACCCGGCGTGAATTAGTGAAGTGAGGTAACTATGTAGTAGCCTCACGGGTATGGAGCCGCTCTTCCTCGACCGCCTGCTGCAGATCGGCGACCTCTTCCAGCGCGACATGGCGCGGGCCTTCGACGGCACCGGCCTCACGACCGCCCGCGTCCATCTGCTCTGGGTGCTGCAGCATGCCGGCCCCTCGACCCAGCGCGACCTCGCGCGACTCTGCGACGTCACTCCGCGCAACATCACCGGCCTCGTCGACGGCCTCGAAGAGTCCGGCCACGTGCGCCGCACCCCGCACCCCGCCGATCGACGCTCGGTGATCGTCGAGCTCACCGACTCGGCGACGAAGACCATGGCACGGATGCAGCGCGAGCACGCCGAGCTCAACGACACCCTGCTGGCCGCCGTCGCCCCGGAAGACCGCGCGTCGCTGGAGAACGGCATCACCGCGATCGCCGCGCGACTCGAGGGCCTGGTCTCCGAGGCCGCGATCGGCGCCGGAACGGACGGGTCCGCGCCATGACCCGTGAGGCGGGCATCGAACGGTCGCCGACCCGCGCCGCGCGCATCCGCGACTTCCTTCGCCGCGCCCTGATCGCCGAGCTGCGCGTCTACTCGAGCATCGGCCGGGCGGTCGTGCGGCGACCCGCCGTGCCGAAGGGCGGGACAGGGGTCGCCTATCACCGGCCGGTGATGACGATCCTCATCATCTTCATCGTGCTGTCGGCGGTCGAGATCCCGATCCTCGACCTCATCGTGCACCCCTGGCCTGCCGTGCGCATCCCGATCCTGATCCTCGGCATCTGGGGTCTCACGTGGATGATCGGGCTGCTCTGCGCGATGCTCATGCGTCCGCACGCACTCGGGCCCGACGGCATCCGCATCCGCAGCGGGCTCGAGGTCGACGTGCCGATCTCGTGGGACGACATCGCCTCGATCGCCGTCGCGAAGCGGGTCGACGAGCCGAAACGTCCGCGGATCACCCTGACCGACAGCGGTGCCGAGTACGCCGAGCGGATGCAGGACGAGACGAACATCGAGATCGAACTCGAGCGACCGGTCGCCATCCGCCTGCCCGGGCTGCACCCGAAGGGCGGTCGGCACGAGGTCACCCGCATCCGCCTCTGGGCCGATGATGCGCCCGCGTTCCTCGCCGCCGCCCGACCCTTCCTGCTCGCCGCCGCCTGACGCTTCGCCCGCCGTGCTGGATCAGACGGTGACGTCTCCGACGAGGTTGACCTTGATGCCCATGCCGGCGAACATCGCGGCCTTGGCGATGAGCGCCTTGTCGGCGGTCTCGGCGTCGGGCGCGTAGACGGTCTGCGCGTGGTTCGCCTTGTGGCGGGCCATGAACTGATCGCGGCTGATGCCGTGCAGCACGACATGCGCGATCGGCCATTCGGGGTTCGTGGCATCCTTGCGGCGCTGGGTCTCGTCGGCCGGCAGCTCGACGACGGAGCCGCGGAAGATGTCGGCCTGCAGGATGCCGTCGGCGATGAACACCCGCGACAGCACGACCTCGCCCGGCTTCGAGACGCCGTTGATGGTGGCGCCGCCGGCCGGGAAGAACACGTGCCCCTGCCGCCAGCCCTCGGCGTTCTGCCATCCGCCGAGGTGCGAGGCGGGCACCGAGCCCGAGATCTCGTAGACCCACACGAACTGCCCGTCGTACTCCTCGCCCCAGCGCACGTCGTGCAGCGTGTTGTCGGGGACGAGTCCCATGGCGCGCCACACCCGGTCGGTCACGAGCGCGTCGACCGCGACCCCCTCGTCGGCCTCGTTGAAGTGCGGGAACGCCCGCCCCTCGTGCAGCACGCGGGAGCCGTCACGAGACGTGACCGGCGGACGCTCGGTCGAATTCAGGATGCCCTCGGCGAGGTCGGATGCCGGCACGAGGTCTTTCAGCCCCTGCTGGTACTGGATCCCGACGGCGTCGAGCCCGAAGTCGTCCGCGATGCGGAGAGCGGCGATGTACATCTTGAGCTGCCACTGCACCTGCTCGCGGGTGAGCTCGGTGGCGGCATCCTCGCCGTACTTGAACGTCATGCCGTGGTCGATGAGCCAGTCGTAAGCGGCATCCGCTTCCGCCTCGGTGACCTTCAGCATCTCGGCGTAGAGCGCCGACTGCGACAGGCGCTCCTTGTAGATGCCGGTCTCGTTGAGCAGCTCGTCGTCGAAGATCGCGTTGTACATGCCCATGCAGCCCTCGTCGAAGACGCCGATGATGGCCTTCTCGGCCAGCAGCTCGGCGGCCAGCGCCTCACCGAGCTGCTTCTCGGGGCTGTCGGGCAGCTCGGGGAGCGCGCGCACGTGCGAGGCGTCGTGGGTGATGGTGCCTGTCTCGGTCCACTCGCGGAGACCGTCGCGGAACCAGTCGTCGGTGAAGTCGACCGACCAGATCGTCGAGTACGGCTTGTCCATCTTGGTCAGGCCCGCATTCAGACCGAGCAGACCGACGAGACCGGGCCAGTCGCCCGCGAAGTTCGCGACCGTGAGGATCGGCCCCTCGTGCGTGCGGAGTCCCGCGAGCACGTGGTGCGAGTACTGCCACACGGCCTCGGCGACGATGAGCGGCGCGTCGACGGGGATGTTCTTGAACACCTCGAGGCCCATGCGCTGGCTCGAGATGAAGCCGTGTCCGGTCTCGGGGTCGACCTCGTTGGCGCGGATCACGGTCCAGCCCAGGTCGTCCAGCACGCCGGTGACGCCGGCCTCGAGCTCGACCTGCGTCGGCCAGCCGGCGGTGTTCGCCGACTCGCGCAGATCGCCGGAGGCGATGAGATACGCGGTCTTCGGGGCGGATGCCGGGCGGGATGCCGGTGCCGGCAGGGTGTAGGGCGACGGGGTATAGGTGGTCATGATGCCTCCGGTGTCGGGGTCGTGGGGGTCGATGCGCGGCGCTGGTCGTCGGCGAGTTCGTGCACGACGTCTCTCGAGGCCTCGTACAGGCGCACGTACCGGTCGAACAGCGCGTCGTAGAGGGTGCGGAGCGTCGGGTCGGGCGTGACGGTCTGGGCCACCGGGTTCCACTCGGCGATGCGCGGCTCGCCGCCTGTGTGGGCGGTCGCCGTCGCGGCGAGGAAGGACGCGCCGTAGCTCGCACCGATCGTCGTCGCGGGCACCTCCTGCACCAGACCCGTCACGTCGGACACGACCTGCAGCCAGAGCTGCCCCTGGGTGCCGCCGCCGACGGCGACGATGCGTCGGATGTCGGCGCCGGCCGCGCGCATGGTCTCGACGTTGTGCCGGACCGCCAGAGCCGTGGCCTCGAGCGCCGCGCGGTAGAGGTCGCCCCGGGTGTGCGCGAGGGTCAGTCCGGCGATGACCCCGCGCGCGTCGGGATCCTGGATGGGCGTGCGCTCGCCGGCGAAGTACGGCAGCATCAGCAGTCCGCGCGCACCGGGGCCCGACGTCGCGGCATCCGCCAGCAGCTCCGGGTAATCGGCATCGGTGAGGTCTCGGAGCCAGGCCGTCAGCGCCCCGGAGGTCGAGAGGCCGCCGGCGAGGTTCCGGGTGCCGGCGAACGCCCCCGCCGTCGTCCACATCGACGGCGTGCGCAGCGCTCCGGCACTCGCGTCGGCGCTGTTCGTGTGGATCATGAACATCGTCGTGCCGTACATCAGCATGAGGTCACCGGCCTCATGGGCGCCGACGCTCACCGCCTCGGTCCACGCGTCGATCGTCCCGACGATGACGGGGGTTCCGGCGGGGATGCCGGTGGCGGATGCCGCGTCGGCGGTCACGCGCCCCGCGATGTCGCCGGCCCAGCCCAGAGCCGGCTGGGCGATGTCGCCGGCGTAGCGCTGCCACCACGGGTCGTGCCACTGCTCGCGCTCGATGTCGTAGAGCGGTGAGACCTGGCTCGCCGACTGGTGGTCGAGCACGTAGGCTCCCGTGAGCCTGCGGGCCAGCCACGACGCGGGCATGAACAGCCGTCGCGCTCGGTCCCACGCGCGCGGCTCCTCCTCGGCGACCCAGGCGATCTTCGGGCCGCCCGCCTGCGACGTGAGCGTCGAGCCGCCCACGCGGGTGATGTCGTCGACTCCGAGATCGGCGGTCATCCGCGCGATCTGCGCGGTCGCGCGCGTGTCGACGCCGTAGAGGATCGCCGGACGGACCGGTTCGTCGGCCTCGTCGGTGAGCAGGATGCAGGGGCCCATCCCGCTGACGCCGACGCCGACCACCTGCGCGGTCGGCTCGGCCGCGATGAGCTCGCGTGCGATCGAGACGAACTCCTCCCACCACACCCGGCCGTCCATCTCGACCCAGCCGCTGCGGGGACGATCGACCTCGTGCGCGCGCGTCGCCGAGGCGACGATGACGCCGTCGGCGTCGACGAGGACGCCTTTGCTGCTGGACGTGCCCATGTCGACCCCGAGGGTGCAGCGCATGGCGTCCTCCTCGAGACCGATCCGCGGTGTGCTGAAGCTGTCGCCACTGTACGCGAAATCGATTTCATGCCGCAAGACGGCGGCTCCTGCGACCCCTCAGTGCCGCGGACTGGCCGGCTGGATCTCGTTCTCCAGCACCACCGTGCGCGCCGGGCCGTCTTCGCCGGCGATGCGCTCGAGCAGCATCCGCGCCGCCGTCACCCCCATCTGCCGCGCCGGCAGCCGGACGACGGTCACGGCCGTGGGCGACAGCGTGGTGAACGGCAGCGAACCGATGACCGCGACGCCCACCCGCGGGGGCGTGAGACCGTGCTCGGTGAGCACCTGGATGGCGCCGACGCCGATGAGGTTGTTGCCGGCGACGACGGCATCCGGCGGGTGAGGAAGCGACAGCAGCTCCTCCATCGCCGCCCGGCCTCCGTCGACGCGGAAGGTCTGGAACCGCTGCAGCTCGTCGAGGTCGAGATCGGGGACGGCGGCGGCGAGCGCGCTGCGCCACCCGGCGGCGCGCTCGGCCGCCGTGTCGATGTGCTCGGGGCCGCCGATGTAGGCGATCCGGCGGTATCCGGCGCCGATGAGCTCCCGCGTGGCCGACATCCCCGCTTCCCGATTCGCCATGACCACGCCGTCGATCTCGTACGCGGTGCCGCGATCGACCGCCACGACCGGACGCCCGGTGGCCAGGATCGTGTCGAGCCGGCTGTGCTCGTCGGCGGTGGCGATGATGACGCCCGACATGTGCTCGGCGACGGCGATGCGCAGGTACGTGGCCTCCTTGTCGACCTGTGCGTCGGAGTTGCACAGCACGACCGAGTACCCTGCATCGGATGCCGCGTCCTCGACGCCGCGGGCCATCTCGGTGAAGTACGGGTTCTCGATGTCGGGGATGACGAGGGCGATGACCTCGGAGCTCTGCCGGCGCAGCGTGCGCGCGGCGCGGTTCGGGGTGAAGCTCAGTCTCGCCGCGGCATCGCGGACGGCGGCCACCTTCTCCTCCGACACGCTCGTGCCGTTGAAGACGCGGGAGACCGTCGCGGGAGACACCCCCGCGAGTTCTGCGACATCGTAGATCGTGGCCATGCATCCTCACTCGCGTGCCCGCGGAGCGGACGTGAGGCAACAGTAGCGCGGGTCGGCCCCCGCGCGACGCTGCGGTCGACGGTATGTGGCATCGATCCCACATCTGCGCCAGACTGGATCCCATGACCTCCTTCCCCGACGACTTCCTCTGGGGCGCCGCCACCAGCGCGTATCAGATCGAGGGTTCTCCGGACGCCGACGGCCGCGGTCGTTCGGTCTGGGATTCCTTCGTCGAACGGCCGGGGGCCGTCGAGGGCGGCGGCGATGCGCGGATCGCGTGCGACTCCTACCGGCGCTGGCAGGACGACATCGACATCCTCTCCGAGCTCGGCATGAAGGCCTACCGCTTCTCCCTCGCCTGGTCGAGGATCATGCCCGACGGCCGGGGGCGCGCGAATCCGCACGGCCTCGACCACTACGACCGCATGATCGACGAGCTGCGGCGCCGCGGCATCGAGCCGATCGTCACCCTGAACCACTGGGACATGCCCGAGGCCCTCCTGGCCGACGGCGGATGGATCGGACGCGGCAGCGTCGACGCCTTCGTGGAGTACGCCGTGGCGGCCTCCGACCGCCTGGGCGATCGCGTCGACTGGTGGATCACGCAGAACGAGCCGTGGATCATCCAGCTGCTCGGCTACCAGCTCGGACTGCACGCGCCCGGCATCCGCGATCTCCGCGGCGCGGTCACCGCCGGCCATCACGTGCTGCTCGCCCACGGCAAGGCGGTCGACGCGATGCGCTCGTCGACCTCGGGGAGGATCGGGGCCGCCCTCAACCTCCTGCCCTGCGTTCCGGCGACCGCGAGCGCCGAGGATGCCGCCGCGGCCTGGGGCTCGGACGGCTATGTCAACCGCTGGTTCCTCGATCCTCTGCTCCGCGACGGTTACCCCGACGACATGCGCGCGCACTGGGAGCGCGCCACGGGAGCGCCTCTCGACGACGTCATCGGCCCCGGCGACGAGGCCGCCATCGCCGGACGCAGCGACTTCCTCGGCATCAACTTCTACACGCATCGGGTGATGGCGGCCGCCGAGCCGGGACCCGACCGCCCCTTCCCCTGGCAGGTGGTGGGGTCGACGGGCGAGGTGGAGCGCACCGACGAGGGGACCGAGATCGTGCCGGACGCGCTGCGCGACCTGCTGATCCGGGTGCACCGCGACTACCCTGGCGTGCCGCTGATGATCACCGAGAACGGGGCGATCTCCGGCGATTCCCCCACGCATGACGGCCAGGTGCACGACGTGCGGCGCACCCGCTATCTGCGCGCGCACGTGGCGGCGATGGCCGAGGCCCTCGAGGCCGGCGTGCCGCTCGTGGGCTACACCCACTGGTCGCTGCTCGACAACTTCGAATGGGCGCTCGGCTACCGCCCCCGTTTCGGCCTGGTCTACGTCGACTTCCGCACCGGCGAGCGCATCATCAAGGACAGCGCCCGGGATTACGCTCGGATCGTGCGCGACGGCGGCCTCGCCGCGCCGGAGCGGGCGCGCGGTCCGCAGGTCGACAGCCTCGGCGCGTTCGGCTGAGCCTCAGGCTGCCGGGGCGGGGGCCGGAAGCAGCACGTCGGCGACGCCGTGGGCGGCCACCCCCACCTCGCGGACGACCGCCTCGCCCGCCTCGCCCGCCACGTGCACGCTCGCCGTCACGTCGTCGGTCGTGATGTTCCGAACCCGCACCCGCACTCCCGCCCCCGACGGGCGGAGTTCGACGAGGAGCGCATCGGCCGGGGTCACCGAGATCGGCGGATGCGGCAGCGACGCCGGCCGGACTGGAAGATGGCGCGCCTGCAGCGGCTCGAGCAGGTCTCTCCCGAACCGGCGCACCTCCAGGGGATCGACGGCGTCGACCGGTCGGAAGCGGTACCGGAAGCGGCGCGTCACCTCCTGGCGCGCCGGGAAGTTCGTGAAGTGCAGGTTGTTCATCAGCCAGCTGGCGATGTGTCCCGACGGCGCGTCGAGATGCCGGGCCCAGGCGCCCGTGCGGATGCCGCCGAGCTGCACGAGCGGTGCATCCATCGACCCCCAGAGCATCCCGCCCTCGGCGCCGGCGACCCCGATGGCGTGCTGGATCGAGTACCAGTCCTTGCTCGTGTCGGGCAGCTGCTCACTGTCGGCGGTGAACACCGCGCCGGCCGTCTCGAGCAGGAATCGCGGGTCGTCGATGGCGAACGGGAAGGCGACGAAGACGCTCTCGGGGCCGAAGCGCTCCGGCTTGCTCAGCCACACGTCCAGCCCGATCTCCGCCGACCCGTCGGTGACGATCAGGGTGGTGACGATCCTGGGGATGCCCGCCGCCGCGGACTCCCAGCTCACCTCGGTGATCGCGCCGGATCGGCGCACACGCACCGGTCCGTCGCCGGTCGCGACCTCGTGCCGGAACTCGGGCCCCGGATGCTCGGGATGGAACAGCTTCGGCGACACCGTGATCATCGGATGCGACGAACCCTCGACCACCCGCTCGTCGATCATCGCCGCGAACGGCGACGGGGCCTGCGCATCGACGAGCTCGCGGCCGTCGACCACGTCGACGAGCGACACGATCCCCCCGCGCCGCGGATCGACGGCGATGCGGTAGCGCCCGGCCTCGATCGGGCCGTGCCCGGGCTCGTGCGTCTCGTCGGTCGCCGGGGCGGGCGTCGGCAGCACCGCGACGCCGAACGGCTCCACGTCGGCGAACAGTCGGACGCGCCTCGTGCCGTCCACCTCGACGTCGACGGTCTCCTCCCGTCGCGCCTCGGTCGGGTTCACGACGACGACAGCGTCCGTCCCGTCCGCCGCATCCGCGGCATCCGTCGCATCCGCGGCATCCGTCGCATCCGTCGCAGAGGCACCGGCGCCGACGAAGCGGAACCAGCCCTCGATGGCCAGGTCGCGGGCGTGGTCGAACGCGTCGTACGCGAAGCCCGACTTCGCGTTGTGGTGGGAGTGGGTGAAGGTGGAGTGCGGCTTCGAGTACGTCTCCCAGCTGCCCCACGTGTGCTCGCCGTACAGCAGCAGCTGCTCGTCGACGTGGGCCAGTGTCTGCGACACCTCGTCGTGCGAGCGGTGCCGCACCGGTCCGCGGCGGTAGCCGAGCACGTCGAAGCCCGGCACACCCCGGTCGCCGGCCAGCCGGGCGAGGGCGTGAGTGCTCTGCGCCGCCCGGGCGAAGCTGCGCGCCTCGCGGTACACGGCGACCTCGCGCGCGGTGGACCCGTGACCGTGCGACCACCAGTCGGCCCACTCGCCGCGTACGGTCGGCAGGTCGGCAGCCCCGGCGCCGCCTCGCTCGCCCAGGAGCTCGTCGAGGGCGTGATCGATGGTGGCGGTGCGCATGGGCGCATCGGGATGCCGGGCGTTCCAGGCCCGCACCACCTCGAGGAAGCGCACCGTGGGCCAACGGTTGTCGTTGCCCGCGTGCACGACGGCGGTCTCCCACGGGTAGTCGTCGCGGCTCTCGAGCTCGTCGACGAACGCGGCGATGCGCTCCTCGGCGAGGGCGACGTCGCCGTCGACGATGCCCCACTCCTCGCCGAAGCCGTAGTGCGTCGACAGCCACACGAAGACGCTCCGACCGGAGGGCCCCTCCCAGCGGAAGCCGCTCGGCTGCCGGAAGGGCGGGCGGCCGTGATCGGGGTTGAGCGCCATCACCAGGCGCTCGATGCCGGCGTCGCGCATCTGATCGACCGCGCCCCACGACAGGCCGTTCACATCGCCGTGCTGCTGGGTGCGGATGTCGATCCCGTGGTCGCGGATCGACGACAGCTGCTCGTAGGCGGCGTCGAACTCGAAGGCGCTCGGCAGCTGGGTCATGTTGAGGTAGCCGCCGGTGACCGACACCGCCCCCGCACGTGCCAGATCGGCGAGCTGCGCGCGCTGGGCCGGCGACGCCGTGCGGAGGAAGTTCACGACGGGCCGGGCGACCTCGAAGGTCCAGCGGAAGCCGTCGGGCGCGTCGGCGGGGAACGCGGCGGCGAGCTCGAGCACGTGCGCGACGGTCTGAGCGTGCTGCGCATCGATGAGGCGGGGGCTGTTGGTGTAGCCCACGTCGTGGTGGGTGTGGCCGATGAGGAGGATCTGGCGGATCGTCATCCGGTGGTCTCGCTGTCTCCGTGCGGGGGTCGAGGGAGGTCGTGGCTCATGGGAAGGGGCGGGCCGACCGAAGTCGACCCGCCCCGGGTGCGGAACTCAGCCCGCGGTGGCGTTGTCGTAGGCGCGCATCGCCGCCTGCTGCGCGTCGCCGAGCGCCTCCTCCACCGACTTGTCGCCCAGCAGGGCCGCGGTGATGGCGTTGTTCAGCTCGTTCTGGATCTCCTGGCCCGCGGGCGAGGAGCCGAACGACTGCCCGTACTCGACGACGTCGTAGAAGGTCGAGATGACCTGGTCGAATCCGGCGTTGCCGGTCTCGACCACGAACTTGTCGCGGATCGCGGTGTCGGCCGCGGGCGAGCCGGTGAACAGGCCCGTGTTGAGGCCGCCGTCGTCGATGAGGGTCTGCGCACGGGCTTCGCCCGCCGCCATCCAGGCGTCGTCCGACGTGAGGTTGACCATCCACGCGCAGCCGGCGGCCGGGTTCTTCGCGCCCACCGGCACCACGAACGCGGTTCCGGAGGCGACGGAGAACGGCTCGCCGTCGGCGTCGAGGAACGGCACGGCCTCGATGTCGATCTGGTCGGCGTACGGTCCGAGGACGTTCGGGTACCACTGCGCGTTGACCTGCGCGCCCACCTGACCGGCGACGTACTGGTTGTTGTCGCCGAAGGTGTCGAACGAGTCGGTGAAGCTCTTCACGGCCGCGAAGCCGCCCTGCGCGTCGGTGATCTGCTTGAGCAGCTCGATGCCCGCGTAGTTGCTCTCGTCGTCGAGCGTCGGCGCGCCCTGGTCGTCGGTGAGCTGGCCGCCCATGCCGAGGATCCACAGCGGACCCTGGCCCGTCGCGACCGGGTCGAGCCCGAGCCGCGTCGGCACGCCGCCCGACTCCTGGTACATCTTGCCGATCGCCTCGAGGAGGACGTCGGGGTTCGAGGTGTCGATCTGGTCGGGCGTGACGCCCGCCTCGGCGAGCACGGTCTTGTTCACGATGATCGCCGGCGGCTGGTAGAACTGCGGCACCGCCCAGATCTCGTCCTCGTACGTCACGTCGTCGACGACCGACGGGTACCAGTGCTCGTCGGGCGTCACGTCCTGCGCGGCGAAGCACTCGTCGAGCGGCATGATCAGCCCCTGCGCGGCATAGGTGGTGACGTACCGGCGGTCCATCTGCACCACGTCGGGCACGTCGCCGCTGGCGATGCGGGTGGTGAACTTCTGCGCGTCGAACGCGGTGGCGTCGAGGTCGACCTCCACGTCGCTGAGCTGTTCGGCTGCGTAGTCGATGCGGGACTGGCCGACGTCGTCGGCGTTCTCGAAGCCCCAGGCGTTCAGCGTGCCCGTGGGCTCCGCGTCGAAGTCGGCGTCGCCGCCGTTCTCACCGGCTCCGCCGCCGCTGCAGCCGGCGAGCACGATGGCGGATGCCGCGGCCATCGCGGCGAATCCCAGAATGCGCTTGCGCATGTCGTTCCCTTTCGATCGTTGGTTCTCTTGGTGTGGGTATCGAGGTCTCAGCCCTTGCGGCCCTGTGTGGCGACGCCCTCGATGAAGTAGCGCTGGCCGAAGGCGAAGAGGATGAGCATGGGCAGGGTGACGAGCAGCGACGCGACCATGACGTACTGGTAGTCGCCCTGCCCGCCGGCGGTGGGGCTGTACTTCGTCATCGCGTAGGCGATGCCGAGGGGCGCGGTGAACTCGTCGACCGACCCCGCGTTGAGGTAGATGAGGGCGGCCTGCAGATTGTTCCAGCTGGCCTGGAACTCGAACAGGAAGACGATCACGAACGAGGGGATCGACAGCGGCATGGCGATGCGCCAGAACAGCCCCCAGTAGCTGGCCCCGTCGAGTCGCGCGGCTTCGAAGAGCTCCCGCGGGAGCCCGAGGAAGAACTGTCGTTGCAGGAAGATGTAGAACGCCGAGCCGAAGAGGTTCATGCCCCACAGGGGCACCCACGTGCCCAGCATCCCGGTCTCCTTCCAGATGAGGTAGATGGGGATCATGGTCACCGCCCCGGGCAGCATCATCGTGCCGAGGATGAGGCCGAACAGCAGACCCCGCCCGGGGAACTTGAAGTAGGCGAACCCGAAGGCGACGATCGAGCTCGAGATCGCCACGGCGCCGGCGGCGAGGAGGGCGATCGCGATGCTGTTCCACATCCAGCTCAGCAGCGGGAGCTGGTTCCAGACCTCGACGTAGTTCTCGGGTACGAAGGTCTTCGGGATGAGCGAGTTGTCGAAGACCTCGCCGCGCGGCTTGAAGCTCGCCGCCAGGAGCCACACGAACGGGTAGAGGAACAGCAGGCCGAACGCCACGAGGATGGCGGAGAGGATGACCCGGCCCGCGAAGGTCTTCGGCTGGGCGACGGCGCGCCGCCAGCGCGAGCGCTTCGGCACGGTGACGGAGACGGTCTCCGGCTCGCGCTCGGGCTGCGGGGGAAGCGGCACCTGCCGCAGTGCGGACGACATCAACGGTCTCCCTCGTAGTAGACGAATCGGTTGCCGAACTTCACCTGGATCACCGTGATGATCATGATGATGAGGAAGAGCAGCCAGGCCATGGCGGCCGCGAAGCCGAAGTTGAACTGCCGGAAGGCCTGTTGGAACAGGTAGATCGCGTAGAACAGCGATGCCTCGGGTGAGGAGTTGCTCTGATCCCGCCAGAACAGCAGATACGCCTGGTCGAAGACCTGGAAGGCGGCGATGGAGAGCACGATGACGTTGAAGAACATCGCTCCGGAGATCATCGGGAGGGTGATCGAGAAGAACTTGCGCACGGAGCCGGCGCCGTCGAGCGAGGCGACCTCGTAGAGCTCGGTCGGCACGTTCTTGAGCGCGGCGAGGAAGATGACCATCGTGCCGGCGACGGTCCACAGGGTCATGATCACGATGCTCGGCTTGACCCAGGCCGGGTCGACCAGCCATTGCGGTCCCTGGATGCCGAAGATGCGGAGGAACTGGTTGATGGCGCCCGAGTTGCCGTTGAGGAGAAGGAAGAAGACGGCGGCCGTGGCCACCGCGGGCGTCATCTTGGGCAGGTAGTAGAGCGTGCGGAAGACGCCCGCTCCGCGACCCACGCGGTTGAGCAGCATGGCGAGGACCAGGGCGAAGATGATCTCGAGCGGCACGGCCATGACGGCGTAGAACAGGGTGTTGGCGAGGGAGACGCCGACCCGGGGGTCTTCGAACAGCTGCGCGTAGTTGGTCACGCCGACCGGGCGCGCGGTGTTCGTGGCGAGGTTGTAGTTGCTGAACGAGATGTAGAGGCTGTAGATCATCGCGCCGGCCGTGAACACCAGGAAGCCGATGATCCACGGGGAGATGAAGAGGTAGCCCGCCAGCGCCTCGCGCTTGTTGTAGTGCTGTCTGACCTTCGGAGCGCGTTCCCTCGTCTTCGTGTCTGCCATCGCTTCTCCCGTCGACCTGTGGCATCGTTACCACATGGCTGTGACTATACGTGCCGAGTTCGCCCTGCCGCAACCACGGCAGGTCGATCCCTCCGCGATGCTAGATCGGGCGCCGTCCGCACCAACAGGCCTTGCGCGCGACGCCCGCCGTGTGCTTCAACGGGAGCGGCAGCCGTGATCGACGCCGACGTCGCCGTCTATGGAGCGACCGCGGCCGGCGTGTGCGCCGCGGTGTCGGCCGCCCGTCGCGGGGCGCGGGTCGTGCTCGTCGAGCCCGGGCAGCATGTCGGGGGCATGACGAGCGGCGGCCTGGGCTACACCGACGTCGGCGACGTGCGGGCGCTGGGCGGCATGGCGGCGGAGTTCCGATCGGCGATCGCCGCGCACTACGGCGTCGCGGTCGGACGCTACGCCGGCCCGGAGCCGCACGTCGCGGAGCAGATCTTCCGGCGTTGGCTCGACGAGGCGCACGTCGAGGTGCTCCTCGGCCACCCCCTCCGCTCGGTCGAGATGCGCGGGGCGCGCCTCGTCTCGGCGACGTTCTCGGGTTCGACGACGGTGACCGCCGACGTCTTCGTGGATGCCGGATACGAGGGCGATCTGCTCGCCGCGGCGGGCGTCTCGTACCGGGTCGGACGGGAGTCGCGCGCTCTGCACGGCGAGGAGTTCGCGGGGCGACGCGAGGTGATGCCCGGCCGACATGCGACGCCCGAGTGGATCTCGCCGTTCCGCGACGACCCGAGCGGGAGAGCCGCCGGCCCGCTGCTGCCCCAGATCAAGCCCGGTCCGCTCGCCGAGGTGGGGACGGGCGACGGCGGCATCATGTCGTACGGCTACCGCGTGTGCCTGTCTCCGGCCGCCGACCGGATCCCGTTCCCACGGCGCGACGGCTACGACGAGGCGCACTGGGAGCTCGGCCGTCGTCTGTTCGCCGACGCCGCCCGTCGCAATGAGGTGCTCGCCGCCGGTCGTCATCTCGGGCTCGAGCCGAACCTCCCCGGCGGGAAAGCCGACGGCAACTCGCTCGGGCCGTTCTCGCTGAGCGTGCTCGACGGTTCGGCGTGGGAGTATCCCGACGCCGACGCCGCCCGTCGCGAGGAGATCCGGCTGCATCACCTCCACCATGCGCAGGACTTCCTGTGGTTCCTCGCGAACGACCCGGCGGTCCCCGCCTCGGTGCGCACCGAGATGCAGCGCTGGGGGCTGCCCGCCGACGAGTTCGCCGACACCGATCACCTTCCGCATCAGCTGTACGTGCGCGAGGCCCGGCGCATGACCTCGGATCGCATCCTCACCGAGCACGACCTCCGCGCGGGGGCGCTGCCCGCCGACGTGATCGCCCTCGGCTCGTACCACCTCGACGTGCGCGAGGTGCAGCGCACCTGGCGCTGGGTGCACGAGCACCCCGACCCGATCGCGACGGTCGTGACCGAGGGCTACCTGTCGGTGCCGGTGCCCGTCTACGGGATCGGCTACGGCTCGCTCGTGCCTCGGCGCGAGGAGTGCGAGAACCTCGTGGTCGCCGTCTGCGTGTCGGCCTCGCACGTCGCGTTCTCGTCGCTGCGGATGGAACCGCAGTATCAGATGCTGGGCCAGGCCGCCGGGACGGCGGCGGCGAGCGCCGCCCTCGCCGGACGGCCCGTGCAGGATGTCGACGTGCCGCGCCTGCAGGACGACCTGCGCGACGCGGGTGCCGTGCTGGCTGTGTGACGGCCCGGGGGTCAGCCGGCGACCTTCACCTCGACGCCCGCCTGCTCGAGGAGGGCGAGCGCGTCGGCATCGGCGCGGCTGTCGGTGATGAGGGCGTCGATGAGGCCGAGCCCGGCGATGCGGACCGCAGCTCTGCCGACGAGCTTTCCCGCGTCGGCGAGCAGCACGACGCGGGCGGACTGCTGCGCCAGCACGCGCTTGATGGCGGCGTCGAGCGCGTTCGTGCCCCACAGGCCGTCGGGTCCGACGGCCGTGGCCGAGAGGAAGGCGACATCGCAGCGCACGCTCCACAGCGTCTCCTCGGTGAGCGGGCCTGCGAAGCTGCGGGTGTCGGGCTGATAGTGGCCACCGGCGGCGATGAGTCGCGGAGAGCCGCTGCGGCTCAGGGCCTCGATCACGGGGAGCGAGTGTGTCACGACGGTGCTGCCGCCGAGCAGCGGCACGAGGGCGGCCACGGTGGTTCCGGCGTCGAGCCCGACCATCTCGGCGGTCGCCGCCTCGGTCGCGGCGAGCTCGGCGATGGCCCGCTTCTGCGCGGTGCCGACGGCGTCGCGCCGCTCGAACGGCACGCCGACCGAGACCACGGTCGCCCCTCCCGCGACCCGACGCACCGCACCCTGCTCTTCGAGGAGGCGCAGGTCGCGGCGCACCGTCATCTCCGAGACGCCCAGCTCCTGGGCGGCGACCGCCGACGACAGGTAGCCGTCGGCGGTGATCCGCCGTTCGAGGTGCGCCCGGCGTTCGGGAGCGTTCGTGTAGCGCATGCGTGTTCCTCCGGATCGTCATGTCGATTATCGGACACATTTGCGTTTTCTGTTCAGAATGTCACACACTGTCAGCGTGACGCTCGTCCTCGGTCTCGACATCGGCAGCACCACGACGAAGGCCGCCCTCGTCGAGGTCGCCGATGCGGTGTCGGTCCTGCACGTCGCCCGTCGCCCCACGCCGGCCGACATCGACGAGCTGCTCTCCGCTGCGGCGGAGATGTCGCGCGCGTGCACCCGGCGGGCGGACGCACCGATCGCCGCGATCGGCATCGCCTCGATGGGAGAGAGCGGCGCGCCCCTCGGTCGTGACGGCACCGCGCTGACCCCGCTGCTGCGGTGGGACCGCCGCCTGGACCGCTCCCACCTCGACGCCCTGCTCGGCGCGCGCCCCGAGCTGCCGGCCACCACCGGTCTCCCTGCGACCACGAAGCCGGCCGCCGTCGCGCTGACGGCGCTGCGGGCCGAGCAGCCCGAGGTGCACGCCCGCATGCGTCACTGGGCCGGTGCCGCCGATCTGGTGGCCCACGCGCTCACCGGCGAGCGCGTGACCGACCACACTCTCGCCGCGCGCACCATGCTCGCCTCCGGCGGCGCCTGGGACGCCGCGCTCCTGGCCGACCTCGACCTCACGGAACGGATGCTGCCGGCCATCGTCGCGCCCGGCGAGATCGCCGCGCGCACCGGGCCGGGCGCGGAGGCGTTCGGTCTGCCGCGGGGCGTGCCCGTGACGGTCGCCGGCCACGACCACGCGGTCGGAGCCTGGGCCGTGGGAGCGCGCCGCCCCGGCGAGACCGCCGACTCGCTCGGGACCACCGAGGCGATCGTGCGGGTGACCGACGCGGTCGACGTCGCCGCGGCCGTCGCGGACGGGTTCTCGGTCGGCCGCACCGTCGACGGCGCCGCCCTGATCGTGCTCGCCGGCAGCCCGGCCTGCGGGGCGCTGCTCGCGCGGTGGGCGCGCGACCACCCGGGCGACGACGTTCTCGCGCGGCTGTCCGCCCTCCCTCCCGACGCCTGGACGGCCTCGCCCGTGCTCGTGCTGCCCTACCCCTCCGGGCGCCAGTGCCCCGACCCTCGGCCGGACGCGCACGTGCGCGTGATCGGTGAGGGCGACGCCGGCGACCGCGCCCGCGGCCTGCTCCAGTCGCTCGTGTCGCAGGCGCGCTGGATGCGGGAGACGCTCGATCGTCGCACCGGCGCGCCGACGCGCGAGCTGACCGTCCTCGGGTCGCTCGCGCAGCGCATCCCGGTCTGGGCGCCCTGGACCGCCCCCACCGACGCGGCCGTCTTCGTCACAACGGCCGCCGAACCGGTCGCCGCCGGCGCGGCCCTGCTGGCCGCGACCCGCGTGGGAGCGGCGTCCGCCGAGGTCGCCGTGCTGCCCCGCGACCGCGTCGTCGCCATCGACGACCGCGACCGCGACGTGACCTACCGCCGCTTCCTGGCCGCCGTCACCGACGCATCCACCCGCACCGCCGCATCCACCCGCACCGAAGGAGACCCATGACCACGCTCGACGCCATCGCTCGCCCCTCCGGGGGCTTCGCCATGGTCGCCATGGACCAGCGCGAGAGCCTGCGGCACATGTTCGACACCGCCGGACGGGGCCGCCCCGGCGACGACGTTCTCATCGACTTCAAGACCGCCGTCGCCGAGGAGCTCGCCCCGTTCGCGTCGGGCTTCCTCGCCGACCGCCGCTTCGGCTTCGACCGCGTGCGCGCGGCCGTGCCCGCCTCCTCGGGTCTGATCCTCGCGGTCGACGCCCTCGACCAGGCCGACGGCGGTCCGGTGGAGGACACCGACCTCGACGTCGCTGCGCTCGCGGATCTGCCCGACCAGGTCGCGGCCCTCAAGCTGCTGGTGATCTGGCGACGCGACGACCGCCGCGAGGCGCGCGTCGAGCTCGCGGAGCGCTTCATCGCCGCGGCGCGCGAGCGCGGCGTGCTGTCGGTGCTCGAACCCGTCGTGCGCGCAGCACCCGGCGAGACCGACTTCGAGCCGGATGCCGCGATCCGCGAGGCCGCGCGCGAGCTCTCGGCGCTGCATCCCGACCTCTACAAGGCGCAGGTGCCCCTCACGGGCGCGGGGTCGGAGGCTGAGCAGCGTGCCGCGAGCGCACAGCTCGACGCGTGCATGACGGGTCCGTGGGTGGTGCTCTCTCAGGGCGTCGAGCGCGATCGGTTCGCCGACGCGGTCCGCGCCGCCTGCCTCGAGGGGGCCAGCGGCTTCCTCGCCGGTCGCGCCCTGTGGAGCGACGTCGTCGGCGCCGAGGACGTGCGCGGCGAGCTGCGCGCCCGGTCGGTCGATCGCCTCCGGGCGCTGGTCGACATCGTCGACGCCCACGCGCGCCCCTGGCGGGACGCATGAGCGCCCGGGTCGGCGTGCTGCACACGGTCCCCGCCCTGGTGCCCATGTTCCACGAGCTGCTCCTGTCTCGCCGCGATGACCTCGAGATCGTGCACACCGCCGATCCGACCCTGCTGTCGCGCGCCGTCGCGGCGGGCATCACCGCCGACGTCGACGCCGACCTGCGGGTGCATCTCGCGGCGCTGCGGGATGCCGGCGCCGTCGCGGTGCTCGTGACCTGCTCGTCGATCGGAGAGGCGGCGGTCGCCGCGGCCGCGGCCGTCGATGTTCCGCTCGTGCGGGTCGACGCGGTGATGGCACGGACGGCCGTCGCCCGCGCAGCCGCCGGTGCCGGCCGCATCCTCGTGCTGGCGACCCTCGCCGCGACTCTCGGTCCGACCGGACGCCTGGTGAACGTCGAGGCGGAGCGGCACGGCGGTGTCGAGGTCACGTCGGTCGTGGTCGAGGGAGCCGCCGACGCGCGGACGGCCGGCGACACGGCCCGGCACGACCGCCTGATCGCCGAGGCGATCGAGGCGGCCGGCGAGGTCGACGTGATCGTGCTGGCGCAGGCGTCGATGGCGACGGGCGCCGGCGCCGACCCGCGGGTGCTGACCTCGCCGGAATCCGGTGTCGAGGGGTTCCTCTCGGCCGTCGGGCGCGACTGAACCGCGCCTCATCCCTCGGCTGCCGGTGCGGCACCCGCGTCGGGGGGCACGGCCCGGGCGAGCACCGCGCGGACGAAGGGCGGGACGACGTCGGTGGCCACCTTCGCGGCGTGGCCCTCGGCGCGCGCGAGGGACTCCTCCACCCGTGCGATCTCACCATGGACCTCCCCGCCGTCGAGCGGGTCGAGCGGGTCGAGCAAGTCGAGCAGGTCGAGCGCGAGCAGTCCGGCATCCGCCATGTCGGCGGCGGCGCTGAGCCACGGCCCGAGCGATCGTGCGGGCTCCGCGGCATCGTCGTCGACGGTCAGGGCCAGGGCGGCAAGGCGCGAGCGCAGCGCCTCCCGCGCCGTCGCCGACCCGCCGAGCGCCGCATCGGCGGCGGCGGCGAGGGCCGGGTCCATCGGCGCCGACGGCGGCCACGACGACAGCGTCTCCACGAGCGGGGCGAGAATGCGCGCCTGCTCGCCCGCGATCAGCGGCAGCGCGGCGGCGGCCGACCGCGCGGGCGCGTACTGCTCGGGGTTCCACGCCCAGTCGGCGAAGGCGGCGATGCCGAAGCCGCCCGGCGCGAACTCGACCATCGGGTTGGTCCAGGCTCCGTGCAGCGCCGAGCCGGCGACCTCCGAGGTGCGGCCGATCAGCGGACCGAGGAACGCCCGGCCCCGATCGAAGTCGTTGACGGGGAAGTTGTCCCAGAGCACCAGGCGGTCGCCGAACACCGCCGCCGCGGCGTCGATGTCGTCGCGGGTGATCTCTCCGACGACGATGTCGCGCCCCGTCCACCAGACCAGCACTCCGTCCGGCAGTCCGGCGGCGAAGGCGGTGCGGTAGTCGTTCGCCTGCACGCCGGCGTAGTCCATCGGCACCACCAGCAGCTCGCCGGCGAGCCTCGACCCGACCGCGTCGCGGAAGCGGGTGATCGCGAGAGCGTGCGCCGCGCCGAGCCCGGCGCCGTGGTCGCCGAAGGCGGCGCGGTCTGCGTCGTTCGCCGGGGTCGGGGGAACGTCGTCGAACAGCAGGGCGACGTCGGGGATGCCGGCCTCCCAGAGCCCGCTCGCCTTGGCCGCGAGCCGCTCGTGCTCGGCCTCGTCGGAGAACACCATCGACCCGGCGGGGTGCAGGGCGATGACGACGTCGACGCCGTGCCGCTCGCCCTCCCGGACCAGGTCGACCAGCCGGGCCAGCTCGGCCTCGGGGTACGGCTCGCGCCAGCGCTCCCGGTGATAGGGGTCGTCCTTCGGGGCGTAGACGTAGGAGTTCATCTTCAGGCGACCCGCGAGGCGCAGCGCCGCGAGACGCTCCTCGTGCGACCAGGGCTCGCCGTAGAAGCCTTCGATGATGCCGCGCCGGCGCAGCGTCGGCGCGTCGTCGATGCGCACCTCCGGCACCTCGCCCGCGGCATCCGTCAGCTGGGCGAGGGTCGTCCTGCCGTACCGGAGCCCGCGCCGACCCGACGCGGCGATCACGACGCCGTCGGCGTCGATCCGCAGCCGATACGCCTCGTCGGGCAGGTCGGCCGCCACCTGCTCGACGACGGGCAGCGCCGCGAGCGGATGCCGATCGTGACCGAAGACGGCACGGCGGGGCAGCGGGAGGAGACGGGCGAGGGCGTTCTCGGTGTCGTCAGCACGCACCTGGGAACGTTATCACATAGGATGGTCGCCATGATCTCCGCCCCCTCGATGACGAGCGACGCCGAACGGCGCACGATCCGCGGCAGCGACTACTCCCTCTCCTGGCGCACCGGACCTGACGGACTCGTGCGCTCCCCCTACCTCGAACTGGCCGACGCCGAGGGTCTGCGCTGGATGCGGCTGTGCGCGCTGTCGAGCGTGCACACGCGCGCGACGCGAGACGAGGCGATGCGCCTGGAGGAACCGGAGGTGCGCGACGACGGCGACGCCATCGTCGTGCGCATCCGCACCGAGTCGAGCGCGTGGACCGAACGCCTGCTCGAGATCCGCTGCACCGCATCGGGCATCGAGATCGCCCTCGAGGCCGAGGGCACAGGCGACCTGACCGACGTCACGCTGCTCGGCGGCGACGGCATCCTCCCCACCGGTGCCAGCGGCACCTTCCGTTCCGGGTTCGATGCGCAGTCCTTGTCGGTGCCCAGCCCGACCGAGCCGGTCGCCTTCGTGCGCCCGATCTGGTCGGCGGCATCGCTCGGCGTCGTCGGCGACGCCGACCCCGGGCGGCTCAACGGCATCTTCTCGCCGCCGCCTCTCGCCCTCGCCTTCGGCCGCAGCCCCGCGACCGACCCCCTCGTGCCCGGTGACGGACCGTGGCTCGCGGCGTGGCTGCGCGACCCCGTGCAGAATCTGGGCTTCACGATGCTGCGGTTCGATCCCGTCGACGACGGTGCCCTGGTGCGGCTGACCTACGACGGTCACACGTCCGTCGACGGGCGCTGGCGCTCGCCCGTGCTCGTGATCCGTGCCGTGCCGACGCCGGGCGACGCCCTGCTCGACTATCGCGATGATCTCATCGGCCACGGATTCGCCCCGTCGCGCCCGATGCAGCCCGAGCGCTGGTGGCTGGAGCCCATCTTCTGCGGCTGGGGGGCGCAGGTCGCGCGAGGCGGAGCACCCGCGCCCGACCTGTGCCGCCAGGAGATCTACGACGACTTCCTCCGCACGCTCGACGCCGCATCGCTCGATCCGGGCACGATCGTGATCGACGACCGCTGGCAGGCGCAGTACGGCACCGCCGAGCCCGATCCCGAGGCGTGGCCCGACATGCGCGGCTGGATCGACCGCCAGCACGCGGCCGGACGCCGGGTGCTGCTCTGGTGGAAGGCCTGGGACCCGACCGGCCTGCCCGCCGAGGAGTGCATCACCGATGCGGCCGGCCGGCCCGTGGCGGTCGACCCGGGCAGCCCGGCGTACCTCGCCCGGCTGGAGCGGATCGTGGAGCATCTGCTCTCGCCGGAGGGGATGGATGCCGACGGCTTCAAGGTGGATTTCACCCAACGCACCCCCAGCGGCTCGACACTGCGCTCGGCGCCCGACAGCGACGGCCCCTGGGGCATCGCCGCGCTGCATCGGCTCGCGGCGCGCATCCACGACACGGCGGTGCGCATCAAGCCCGACGCCCTGGTGATCACCCACACGGTGCATCCGTCGTTCGGCGATGTGGCCGGCATGATCCGCACCAACGACGTGCTCGAGCACGACGCGGCGGGCCGACCGGTCTCGGTCGCCGCGCAGCTGCGCGCACGCCACGAGATCGTCGCGGCCGTGCTGCCCGAGCATCCGGTCGACACCGATCAGTGGCCGATGCCCAGCCGCGACGAGTGGCTCGACTACGCGAGGACGCAGGGAGGCCTCGGGGTGCCGGCGCTCTACTACCTCGAGCGGGTCGGCGAGACCGACGAGCCGATCGACATCGAGCACCTCGCCGAGATCGCCCGCGTGTGGGACGCGTACCGGGAGACCCTGGCGTGACCGCGACGGAGATCGCGCGGGGGGTGTGGCGGATCGCCGACACCTGCCACGTGTATCTCCTGGTCGACCCCGAGGCGCCTGACGGCGAGCGCGACGCCGTCGCGATCGACTTCGGGTCGGGCTTGGCCCTCGACGAGCTGGCCGGGCTCGGCATCCGTCGTGTCACCGACGTGCTGATGACGCACCACCACCGGGATCAGGGGCAGGGGCTGCCCCGGGCCGTCGAGCACGGCGCGCGCATCCACGTGCCGCCGGTGGAGCGCGAGCTGTTCGACCGCGTCGAGGAGATGTGGCAGGGGCGCCCCCTCGACAACGACTACAACCTGCGCCAGGACCGCTTCTCGCTCCTCGCCTCGGTTCCCGTGCACGACGTCGTTCCGGAGTACCGCGACCTCGCGGTGGCGGGCGTGCGGATGCGCGTGATCCCGACGCCGGGGCACACCATCGGATCGGTCACCTATCTGCTGGAGCGCGACGGCGAGGTGATCGCGTTCTCCGGCGACCTCGTCTACGCGCCCGGCAAGGTGTGGTCGCTCGCGTCGACCCAGTGGTCGTACACGCAGAACGAGGGCCCGGCGATGACCGTGCTCAGCGCTCGGATGCTGGCGCGAGAAGGGGTGACGCGCCTGGCTCCCTCGCACGGCGAGGTGATGGAGGATGCCGTCACGGCGCTCGAGCTGCTCGCCGGCACGATGCAGGAGTACGTCGACTCCCGGCGCTCCTACCCGTGGGATCTGCTCGCCCGCCTCGACGATCCCTTCGTCGCGCTGTCCGAGCACCTGCTGCTCAACCGCACCTCGATGTCGTGCTCGTACGTCGTGCTGTCGGAGAGCGGGGAGGCGCTCATCGTCGATTACGGCTACGACATGACCACGGGCCTCGTGCCCAGCCAGGAGCGCGCCGCGCGGCGGCCGTGGCTCGCCTCACTTCCGGCCCTGCGGCGCGATCACGGCGTCACCCGGATCTCGGTGGCGCTCCCGACCCACTACCACGACGACCACATCGCGGGGATGCCGCTGCTGCGCGACGTGGAGGGCACGCAGCTGTGGATACCCGAGAACGTGGCGCCGACGATGGCCGACCCGTGGCGGGAGGATCTTCCGTGCCAGTGGTACGACCCGATCGTCGCCGACCGGGTGCTGCCCCTCGACGAGCCGTTCACGTGGAACGAGTACACCTTCACCGCGCACGCCCAGCCGGGGCACACCTTGTACGCCGTCGCCTACTCCCTCGACATCGACGGCACGACCGTGGTGTTCACCGGCGATCAGCAGGAGGGCCTCGGCGGGCGCGACGGCCGCCGCGACATCATGAACTACCAGTACCGGAACCTCTTCCGGCTGGGCGACTACGCGCAGAGCGCCGCCCTGTACCGCCGCATCGCCCCGGGCCTGATGGCGTCGGGCCATTGGGAGCCGCGACGCGTCGACGACGAGTACCTCGACCACCTCACGGAGTCGGCACGGCTGGTCGACGAGCTGCATGAGAGGCTGCTGCCCCTCGACGAGGTCGCCATCGGGCCCGACGGCCACGTCGCGCGCCTGCTGCCCTACCGTCACGCCGCCGTGGTGGGCCGGGCGGTGTCGTACACCGTGCACGTGCGCAACCCGCACCGCGAGAGCGCTCATGCCCGCGTATCGCCGGTGTTGCCAGTAGGCTGGCGCTCGTCCCCGCGCGAGATCGAGCTCGAGCTCGGACCCCAGGAGGAGGCATCCGTGCAGGTGAGCGTGACACCGACCTCCGCCGGGCGACGGCAGCGCATCGCCCTCGACGTCTCGGTGGGACGGCTGCGTCTCGGGCAGCACGTCGAGGCGCTCATCGATGTGACCGAGCCGCTCGACGCGGCGGAACAGCGGCCATGAGCCCCCGGCCGCGCGCTCCCATCGAGCGGCCGACCATCCGCGAGGTGGCTCTGGCCGCCGGGGTGTCGCGGTCGACGGCGTCGCGCGCCCTCTCGGGCAACGGCTATGCGGCCCCCGAGGTGCGCGAGCGCGTGCGCGCCGTGGCCAAGGAGATCGGCTACGTGGTCGACGTGACCGCGCGCAGTCTGAAGCAGCGCACGAGTCGTTCGGTGGGCCTGCTCGTCTCCGATCTGCGCAACGTCTTCTACGCCGAGCTGGCCTCCGGCATCGGCGAGGAGGCGCGCGCGCACGGCCGCACGGTCGTGCTGGTCGACCTCCGCGGTGACAGCTCCGACGAGCTCGAGGCGGCGGAGACCCTGGTGGGCTCACGGGTGTCGGGCGTGATCGCGACTCCCGTGTCGGCCGAGCTCAGCGGATACCTGAGCCGCATCGGCGTCCCCCTGATCGAGGTCGACCGCCGCTTCGACGCCGAGGGCACCGACGCCGTCGTCGTCGACAACCGGGCGGCGGCGCGCGACACGACGACGAGGCTGCTCGACGCCGGGCACCGCCGCATCGCCCTGCTCATCGACGAGACCGAGTGGACGACCGGCGACGAGCGTCAGCGCGGCTACCTCGACGCCCTCGCGGCCCGGAAGGTGCGGGCCGACGACACCCTGATCGTCCAGGCCGGGTGGGATGCGGAGGAGGCCAAGGCCACGGCGCTCCGACTCCTCTCCCGTGCCGACCGCCCGACGGCCGTCTTCGCCGCGAACAACGTGCTGACCGAGGGCACCTGGCGCGCGGCATCCGAATTGGGACTGCGGGTGCCCGACGACGTCAGCGTCGCGGGCTTCGACGATGCGCCGTGGATGAGCATGGTGCAGCCCGGCGTCTCGACCCGGCAGCAGGATGCGGGGGCTCTGGGCGCGACCGCCCTGCGCGCTCTCGTGGAGCGGATCGAGAGCCCGGATGCTCCGGTGCGCACGATCGTCATGCCGACGCAGTTCCTCGACCGGGGGTCGGTGGGGCCTCCGTCGCCGTGAGCGGTGCGACGGTGATCCGCCAGGGGGCCGTGGGGCACGTGCGCCTCGTCGAGCGCGACGGCCGCTCGCTGGTGGAGAAGCGGATGCCGGACGCCCGGCGGCACGACACCGAGGTGGCGGCGCTGCGGGCGCTGCAGGGGTCGGGTCTTCCGGTGCCGGAGCTCGTGGCGGACAGCTCCGGCTCGATCCTCATGACTCTCTTGCCGGGCGAGCGGCTCGACAGCGGCAGCGTCGACGAGCGGATCGAGCTGCTGGCGGCATCCGCTCCGCTGATGCGGCGACTGCATGAGCTTCCGGTGCCCGCCGGGCTCTCCCCGGCGCCCGACGACGAGGCGATCGTGTGGCGCTATCGCGAGGCGGGCGGACCTCCGCTGCCGCTGGTGATCCCCCACTCGCACGGCCGGGTGTTCTGCCACGGCGACTGGACCGACGGCAACGTGCTCGCCGTCGACGGCGGCATCACCGCGGTCGTCGACTGGGAGGCCGCGCATGTCGGCGATCCGATGCGCGAGCTGTCGCGGGCGGCGTGGGGCGCCTCGCTCAAGGATCCGCGATCGGTCGACGCGCTGGTCGACGGCTACGGCGCCGACCCCGAGATCGTGCGCGCCTGGTTCCCGATCCATGCCGCCGAGCTGTGGCTCTGGTTCTCCGAGGCCGGGCCCCCCGAGTACCTCGACGACCTGACGCTCCGCCTGCGCGACTGGCCGGCCTGATCACCGCTCACGGTCGGTCACCGGGTCAGAGGTCCAGGAAATCGCCGAGCCACTGTCGGACGGCTCTGAGGCACTCGTCGGAGACGCGGCCGGCGACGCCGGTGAGGCGGTCCCGTGACAGCGTTCGGGGCTGTTCCGTCATGATCCACGACGGCTTGTCGAGGCCGCTGACCCCGTCGACGCGCACATGGTTCGGCCACCCTCGGTCGGTGGTCGTGATCGGCAACGCGATGACCAGCGTCGGCACGGCGTCGAGGTAACCGGCG
Organism: Microbacterium martis; assembly: GCF_047246685.1. NCBI lineage: Bacteria > Bacillati > Actinomycetota > Actinomycetes > Micrococcales > Microbacteriaceae > Microbacterium > Microbacterium martis. The sequence goes on from NZ_JBFOKT010000002.1 coordinate 342,518, forward strand.
GATGCGATGACGAGCACGGGACGGTGACCTCCCTGTTCCCGCCCCCTCACCGGCTCCAGTGCGGCCCACGCGATATCGCCGGCAGCGAGCTCGACGTCCCTCATCCGGTCGAACGCGCGGGCTCGGCATCGGTGTCCTCCGCGCGCTCCCACTCCCTCGTCTCGGCGCGATGCGAATCGGCGTCGCCGGGAGCGGTCAGCCCTACGGCCGTCTTCAACGACTGCAGCCTCCACTGGCGGTCCTGTGCATCGGCCAGGCGATCGAGATGTGCGCCCAGAGTGAGGCCCTCCCGCGCCGCCTGCTCCTTGAGCCGGTCACGGAGCGCGTTGCTCACCTTGATGGTGGTGGTCATACCAGAAGTATACCCTCCGGACTTCGGCTCGCGGCTTTGAGGGCGCCATCCGCCTTGCTATGATGTGGGAACGATGTCACACTGTCCACACAGCGGTGGATCAGACCGCGGAGACGCGAGCCGGAGGAACGAATGGCAACGCAGCAGAGCGTGCTGGCGCTCGACATCGGCGGGACGAAGCTCGCCGTCGCCGTGATGACCCCCGACGGCCGCACGCACGGCTTCCTCTCCGAGCCGACCGAGAAGCACCGCGGACCGGATGCCGTGATCGCCCATCTGTTCGACATGGGGCACCGCAGCATCGCCGCGGCGGGGCTGGGCGCTCCGGCATCCGTCGGGATCAGCTGCGGCGGCCCCCTCGACGCCCCGGCCGGTGTGCTCACCCACCCGCTGCACCTGCCCGGCTGGATCGACATCCCGATCGTCTCGATGGCCGCCGCCGAGTTCGGTGTGCCGGCGGTGGTCGAGAACGACGCGACGGCCGCGGTGCTCGCCGAGCACCGCTACGGAGCCGCCCGCGACGCCGAGATCGCGCTGTACCTGACGCTCTCCACGGGCGTCGGCGGCGGCTCGATCATCGACGGACGCCTGCACCGCGGGGCGGCCGGCAACGGCGGCGAGTTCGGCCACCTCACCGTCCGCCCCGGCGGACGCGACTGCCTGTGCGGACGCCGGGGGTGCCTGGAGGCCTACGCGTCCGGCACCTCCATCGCCGCCCGGGCGCGCGACCTCCTCGCCGCCGACGACCGGCCGTCGACCCTGCGCGAGCTCGCGACCGTGCGCGCCGAAGACGTCGCGGCCGCCGCTCGCGCCGGCGACGCGGTCGCGGCCGAGCTCTGGGACGAGACCACCGCGCTGCTCGGTCAGGCCGTGACCGATCTGGTGAACGTCTTCGAACCGCACGTCGTCGTTCTCGGCGGCGGAGTCACCCGGTCGGGCGCCCAGCTGCTCGACCCCGTGCGCGACATCGTGCAGAGCACCGCCATGCCCCCCGCCGCGGCGCGCGCGACCGTCACCCTCGCCGGCCTCGGCGACGAGGTGTGCGTGGTCGGCGCCGGCGCCCTCGCCCTCGACCTCCTGGAGGCCCCCCTTGTCTGACTGGCTCGATGAACAGCTCGAGGCGCACATCCGCACGGCGACGGATGCCGCGGCGATGATGCCCGCGGTGAAGGCGGTGGGCGACGTGCTCGTCGCCGCGTTCGAACGCGGCGGCACGCTGTACACCTTCGGCAACGGGGGCAGCGCCGCCGACGCCCAGCACTTCACGGGCGAGGTGATCGGGCACTACCGCCGCGACCGCCGCCCTCTCCCCGCGGTCACGCTGTCGACCGACGCGACCGTGTCGACCTGCATCGCGAACGACTACGCCTTCGAAGACGTCTTCTCGCGTCAGGTGCAGGCGCTCGCCCGCCCGAACGACGTCGTGGCGGCCTTCACCACGTCGGGGCGCTCGCAGAACATCGTCGACGCGCTCGCCGCCGCACGCGCCAACGGGGCCACCACGCTGCTGTTCGGCGGCGGCGACGGCGGACCGTCGCTCGCGCTCGCCGATCACGCGCTGCTGTCCCCCTCCACCGACACCCCGCGAATCCAGGAGATGCACACCTTCTTCCTGCACGCCCTCTCCGAGATCCTGGATGCCTGGGCCGCAGGAGAGGAGCCGGTGTGAGGGCGCCGATGTCGAACGCGCCCTCGGGCGCGCAGCCGGAGGGGCGCCCGGCGACCGCGCGTCCTGCCGCGACCCCCGACCGCACGCTGCATATGATCGGCAACGCGCACCTCGACCCGGTGTGGCTGTGGCCCTGGCAGGAGGGGTACCAGGAGGCGCGGGCCACCTTCGCCAGCGCGCTCGACCGGATGGACGAGTATCCCGACTTCGTCTTCACGTGCGATCAGATCGTGCTGCTGTCGTGGGTCGAGGAGCAGGACCCCGAGATGTTCGCCCGCATCGCCGAGCGCGTCGCCGAGGGCCGCTGGGTCAACGTCGGCGGCTGGTGGGTCGAGCCCGACTGCAACATGCCGATGGGCGAGTCGTTCGCCCGGCAGGGCCTGTACGGTCAGCGCTTCCTGCAGTCGCGCTTCGGGAAGATCGCCACGGTCGGCATGAACGTCGACCCGTTCGGTCACAGCGTCGGCATCCCCCAGATCCTCCGCGGCCAGCGGATGGACTCGTACACGTTCCTCCGCCCCGGACCGCACGAGGGCGACCTCGACGAGACGCTCTTCCACTGGGAGTCGCCGGACGGCTCGCGGGTGCTGGCCTTCCGCATCCCGTTCGAGTACTGCAGCCCTCCCGGCGACGTGTCGGGCCAGACCGAGAAGTCGCTGGGCCAGCTCGACCGCTCGCTCGGGTCGATGATGGTGTTCTACGGGGTCGGCAATCACGGCGGCGGGCCCACCAAGGCCAACATCGACTCGATCCACCGCTACGACCGGATGGGCACCTTCGGGAGGATGACCATGTCGTCACCGCGCACCTACTTCGACGAGATGCTCGCCCGCGGAGAGGGCTTCCTCGACGGCCTCACGGTGCGCCGCGACGACCTGCAGCACCACGCGCCCGGCTGCTACTCGGCGCACTCCGGCATCAAGGCGTGGCAGCGCCGCGCGCAGCACGCCGTGCTGTCTGCCGAGCGCTGGGCCACGGCCGCGATGGCCCTCGGCGGCGACGACTACCCGCGCGACGACCTCGAGCGCGCCTGGAAGCAGATCCTGTTCAACCAGTTCCACGACATCCTCCCCGGGTCGGCGATCGAGCCGTCGTACGACGACGCACGCGACCAGCTCGGGGAGGCGGTCGCCATCGCCAAGCGCATCATCACCCGGGCGCACAACCGCATCGCGCGTCGCATCGACATCCCGGCGGATGCCGCCACGCAGCCCGTCGTGGTGTTCAACCCGCACCCGTGGGCGGTCTCGGTCGACGTCGACTTCCAGTACGGCGCCCAGCCGCACGGCGTGCGCGTGGTGGACCACGAGGGCGTCGAGGTGCTCTCGCAGGCGACGCAGTCGACGGCGACCACGGGCGACCGCAGTCGGGGCGCCGTGACCTTCCGGGCCGACGTGCCGGCGTTCGGCTACGTGCTGTACCGGCTGCTGCCGGGGCCGGCGATCGCACCGGCATCCGACCTGCGGGTCTCCGACGACGGCACCGTCATCGAGAACGCGCATCTGCGGGTCGAGCTCGATCCCGCCACCGGCGACGTGATCTCGCTGCGCGACAAGGCGACCGGCGTCGATCCGCTGGCCGACACGACGGGTCAGCCGCGCACCGCCGTGTGCGACGACCCGACCGACACCTGGGGCCACCGCGTCGTCTCGTACGCCTGGCCCGGCGCGGCGATGACGCTCGACCGCATCGTGGTGCGCGAGACCGGCCCGCTGCGCTCCCGGGTGCGCGTCGAGCGCTCGTGGGGTGCGAGCTCGCTCGTCGAGGAGTACCTGCTCGACCACGATGCCCGCGCCGTGCGCGTCGACGTCACCCTCGACTGGCGCGAGAAGGCGCATCTGCTCAAGCTGCGGTTCCCGGTCGGGCTCGTCGACCCGTCGGCGACGTACGAGATCCCGTACGGCACGATCGAGCGTCCGGTCGACGGGGCGGAGGAGCCCGCGCAGTCGTGGGTCGACCTGACCGGCACGATCGACGGTGCGCCCGCCGGGCTGACCGTCGTCGCGACGACGAAGCACGGGTGGGACGTCTCGCCCGCAGGTTCCGCCGGACTCGAGACCCCGAGCATCGGCATCACCGCCGTCCGCAGCCCCGTGTACTCGTGGCACGATCCCCGCCTGCTCGACCCCGACGGCATCTATTCGTTCCAGGACCAGGGCATCCAGCGCTTCAGCCTCGAGCTCATCCCGCACGCCGGCGACTGGCGCGCGGCACAGCCGACCCGCCGGGCCGCCGTGCTCGGCGCACCGGTCCGCGCACAGCAGGAGTCGTTCCACGCGGGCGACCTGCCGCCACGCACGAGCTTCGCCGACGACGGTGCAGGTGCCGTCATGATCACCGCGATCAAGGGCAGCGAAGACGTGCCGGATGCCGGTGCGGCCGACATCATCGTGCGCGCGGTCGAGACAACCGGGCGGTCGGCGAGCGCGCGGATGACGCTGCCGATCGTCGAGCGCGAGTTCGAGGCCGAGTTCCGACCGCACCAGGTGCGCACATTCCGGGTGCCGCTCGACCCCGTGGCCGACGTCGTCGAGGTCGATCTGCTCGAATGGCCGCTGGGCGAGCCGCCGGCGTGAACGCGGGCGTGAACGCGGGCGGGGGCAGGGTCGCGCCCCCGCCGGCGATCGCGGTCGAGATCCTCGACGCCGATCCCGCCGACTTCCGCATCGACGTCCGCAGCGAGGGCGAGGCGCGGCGCGTGACCGTGCGGTACACGGGCGCCGCTCCCGTCGACGCCGCGGTGCGGGTGTCGGTGACGGTGCGGGATGCCGACGATCCGTGGTGGCTCATTCCCGGCCTGTTCTACGGCACCAACCGTCCGGCCGATAACGACCGGCTCTACCCGCGCTTCGAGCCGTGCATCGACGGCCGGCCGGCGCGTGATGCGTTCACCAGCGCCGAGTGGCACTTCCGCTCCGACCGGGCCGCGACGCCGGCGGTGCTCGTCTGGCCGGGTCGCGACCGTTCGGGCCTCGCCCTCTCCGTCCCACCGACGACCGCCCTCGGGCTGACCGGTCTCGGGTTCGCCCTGCGCGACGGTGACGCGCAGCTCAGCGCCACCTTCCCGGCCCGCGAGTTCCCGGTGACCTACTACGGCGACGCCGAGCCGCGCGACCCCGAGGTGCTGAGGCACACGTTCGTGCCCGGTGACGAGATCGAGCTCGCCGTGCGGATCCACACCCTCTCCGCCGACCGGCACGACTACGCGCGGCTCCTCCGCGCGCTCCACAGCGCCAGTGCGGCATCCGCTCCGCTGCGTCCGTGGGTCGACATCCCGACGGCGGCCGCGCTGAGCGCCGAGGGTCTGCACCGGTGGCACTACGACCCCGACCCCGGTGTGCTGCTCGAGACCGTCGGATTCGACCGCGAGGTCACCGGTCGCGACGGAAGGCCGGTCGACCGGCAGGCCATGCACATCGGCTGGGTCTCCGGCATCCCGTGGGCGTATGCGATGCTGCGCCACGCCGACCGCACGGGCGACGCGCCCCTGCGCGAGGCGGCCGAGCGCATCATCGACTTCTGCACCGCCGAGCTCTCGCCGAGCGGCACGTTCTGGGGCGTCTGGTATCGCGACAGCGGCTGGAGCCAGAGCTGGACCGCGCATCGCCGCGGTCTGCACGGTCGTACGCTCGGCGAGGCCACGCACTTCCTCGTCCGCGCGGTCGCCCTTCACGACCGGCCGGACTGGCGTGCGGCGGCATCCTCGAACCTCGACACGATCGTCGCCCGGCAGCGGGACGACGGCAATCTCGGCAGCATCCATCATGCCGAGACGGGAGAGGTGCTCGTCTGGGACGGATCGGCCGGACTCGCCTGGGTGGGCGCCCTCGCCGAGGCCGCCGCGTGGGATGAGCGGTACCTTCCCGCCGCGGTGCGCGCCGCGGACTGGTACGCGCGCCTCGTGCTCGACGAGGACCTGCACGGCGCTCCCGAAGACGTCGACCTGGCGGGGACGAGCGAAGACGGCTACGTGGCGGTGATGGCCTATCGGGCGCTGCACCGCGCGACCGGCGACGGGCGTTGGCTCGATCTCGCGCGGCGGGCGGCCGACTTCGCCCTGTCGTTCCGCTACACCTACGACGTCGACTTCGCGCCGTCGTCGATGCTCGGCGTCTACGACTTCGGCACGCGCGGCGCCGATCAGGCTTCGCCCTCGAACCAGCATCTGCACTCCTACGGCCTCGTGATGACCCGCGAGATGCTGGAGCTGGCGGATGCCACGGGCGACGAGCACTACCGCGAACGCGCGCTCGAGTCGCTCGCGTGCTTCCGCCAGTTCGTCGCGCGGTTCGACGGCGACTTCAACGCGTACCGGGGCATGGTCACCGAGCGGTACTACCAGACGGAGTGCTTCCAGCCGAAGGGCATGCTGCTCACCCTTTCGCACGCATGGAGCGCCGGCGTGCTGCTGCTCGGCTGCGAAGACGCGATCGCCGCGGGCATCCTGGGCCCCTGAGGGTTGTCAAGCCCCTCGGCCGACCTCCGACCCTCGCGCAGGATGGGGTCGACCTGAGGAGGCGCAGTGGATGTGATTCTGGTGCCGGGGCTGTGGCTCGACGGATCGTCCTGGCAGGAGGTCGCCGCGCTGCTCGACGCCGCCGGTCACGTCACCCACCCGCTGAGCCTGCGCGGTCTGACGGCGAGGTCGGCCGATCGGTCGGGGGTGATGCTCGCCGATCACGTCGCCCTCATCGCGAGCACGATCGACCAGATGGGCGGCCCCGTCGCGCTCGTCGGCCACGCCGAGGCGTGCGGGCTGGTTCACGCCGCCGTCAACCGGCGACCCGAGCGCGTCGCCCGCGCCTTCCACGTCGGCGGCCTGCCCAGTGCGCACGGGACCTACGTCTTCACGGGGTTCACCGCCGATGCCCACCGCGACACGGCCGACCTCGAATGGCGGGGGTCGGCGGATGCCGCTCTCGCCGCCCTGCGGGAGCGCCAGCGCGACGGCTACGGCAACGGCGTCGACTCCCTGCAGCGGCTCACCGACGAACGACGCTTCGATGTGCCGGCCACGATCGTGGCGACCGAGTACACCACCGACGACATCCGCCGATGGGTCGCCGAAGACGCCGATCCCGCACGCGAGGTCGCCCGCCTGCGCGACGTGACGCTCATCGATCTGCCGTCGGGCCACTGGCCGCAGTTCGAGCACAGCGAGGAGCTCGCCCGCCTCATCCTCGAGTCCCTCCCCACCCCTCACTCAGCCACGGTGGATCAGAAACGCGTCCCCGCGGGGCTTGGGGGCGGCATTTCTGATCCAGCCTGAGCGCACTCCTTCAGTAGGAGTGGGCGCGCGCGGCGTTCTTGACCTGCGCGATCGTCCCGTCGGCCGACGACTCGTACGCGGCGAGGATGACGCCCAGCACGTCGATGCCCTCGACGTGCGTCTGGAGCGGACGACGCCCGTCGCGGAGGCTCTCCGCGAAGTGGGCGATCTCGGCGGCGAACTCGTGCACCGGCTCGAACGTCGTCGTCACGGGGTCCTGTCCGCGCAGCCGTGTGGTCAGAGTGGTGCCGTCCGACGTCAGCGAGCCCTTCTCGCCGACGAGGGAGAACTTCTCGGTCGCCACCGCGGGCTGGTACGCCCAGCTCGTCGTCACGTGCCCGACCACGCCGTTGTCGTAGCGCACCAGGACCTGGGCCGAGTCCTCGCCCTCCATGAATTCCAGCCGGTGCCGCGAGAGCATCGCGGCGACCTCGACGGGGGTCCCGCCGGCCAGATGCTGGAGCAGGTAGAGGGGGTGGTACCCGGTGTCGATGAGCTCTCCACCGCCGGCCGTGGCGGCGTGGGCGCGCCACCCCATGCTCTCGGGCGTGAAGTCGTTGAAGAAGCTGTCGGTCGTGCGCACCTCGTACACGCGTCCGAGCGCCCCGCTCTCGACGAGCTGCTTCGCCGCGGCGACGGCAGGGAGGAACAGCTGGTTGTGCGCGCACATCACGGTCACACCGTTGCGCTCGACGGCATCGGCGATCGCCTCGGCCTCCGCCGCCGACAGGCAGAGCGGCTTCTCGCAGAGCACGTGCAGCCCGGCATCCGCGGCGGCGATCACGGCGTCGGCGTGCAGGTGGTGCGGCAGGCAGATGTCCACGGCATCCAGCCCGCCCGCGGCGATCATGTCGCGATAGTCGGCGAAGACGCGCACGTCGGGGTCGTCACCGCGACGCCTCTCGGCGTTCTCGGTGATCGGATCGGCGACGGCGGCGAAGGTCACCGTCTCGGGGTTGCGCAGGTATCCGGCCACGTGCGCGCCGGCGATGCCGCCGGCGCCGATCAGCCCGATGCGGATCCTGTCGGTCGCGTTCGTCATGCGTGTCCTTCCGTTCGGGGGGCGGTGTCTCGGGCGGCGGTGTCGGCGGCAGCGGCGTTCGCGGCGACGACGAAGCGGGTGAGGTCGACCGCGGCCTGCAGGTTGCGCGCGGTGTCGGCGCCGCCGCGGATCGCGTCGACCCAGAGCGCGTACGGGCCCGCGGCGGGTTCGTCGAGCTCGATCTCCGACCAGGTGTCGCCGAACCGGCCGCCCTTGACGATCATCGATTCCTGGCCGAATCCGTAGAGGAGCGACGCCTCGGTGCCGCGCAGCTCGAGCGCCGAGGCGCCCGGGGTCGTGACGAAGGCGGCCTCGGCCACGCCCAGCGCTCCGCCGGGGTACTGCGCGACGACGACCGCGTTGTCTTCGACGGCGCGTCCGGTGACGTGGCCGTAGGCCGCGGTGATCCGTTCGGGGCGCGCGCCGAGGAACCGCTGGATGAGATAGGCCGGGTGGCATCCGAGATCGGCGAACGCGCCGCCGATCGCCGCGACCGGGTCGGCGAAGCGTTCGGGGAGCCATCCCGCGAGCCAGCCGTCGTGGGCGACGCGCACCCGCGCGTAGGTGATCTCGCCGAGGGCGCCGGAGTCGACGAGGCGCGCGGCGGTGACCCCGAACGGCTCGGCGAGGCGGGGCAGCGACACGACGAGGGCGACGCCGGCGTCGCGCGCGGCCGCCACGAGCGCCTCGGCCTCGTCGACGGTCGGCGCGAGCAGCTTCTCGGTGAAGACGTGCTTGCCCGCGGCGATCGCCCGGCCGATCACGTCGGTGTGCTCGTTCGTCGCCGTCGTGACCGTGATGGCGTCGAGATCGGGACGCGCCAGCAGGGCGTCGAGGCTGTCGGCGAGCGGAACGCCCAGGCGGGCGGCGCCCGCGCTCCCTCGCTCGGCATCCGGATCCCAGGCGCCGACGATGGTCGTCGCGGGATGCTGGACCGTCTCGCGCGCGTAGTCGTCGGCATGGACGTGCCAGAACCCGACGACGCCGACTCCGATGGTGTGGTCAGCCAACAGGGCACTCCTTCGTGTTGTCGTCCGTCCGCGCACGCCGGAGGGATCCGGCGCGGGGTGGGATGTGGCAACGTTACCAGGTGCTCCCGCGCGGAGTCACGCCGTAGAAGGAGATCAGGAGTGATCGCCGACGATGATGTCGGCGACGAGCGGATAGTGATCCGATGGCGGCAGTCCGCCCGGCTCGTCGCGGACGATCCAGGCGGCGGCGGAGTGCGCACCCAGGGTTCCCGGCGCGAAGAGCACGTGGTCGATGCGACGGTCGTACTGTCCGACCGCCTCCGGGGGCGCGAAGCGATTGGTCGAGCTCAGCGTGCGGTCGTCGGCATCGGCGGGCGCGGCGTCCCACGCATCGCGCAGGTCCATTCCCGCGAGCGGGGGCTGGCTCGGGTCGTAGTTCAGGTCGGCGAGCAGGATGCTGGGGAGGGGCCGGGCGTCGTGGCCCTCGCGCGTGATCTGGCGCAGCGCAGCGACCTGGGCGGTCGTCTCGTCGAGACGCTCGGGCTCCCAGCTCGTCGCCCCGACGACGACGCGGAGCTCGCCGCGCGGATGCGCCACCGTGGCGACGAGCGCCGCGTTGACGCGCCCGTCCGAGGGCGTCGCGGCGCGCTCGACGTGAGCGATGGGCCAGCGGCTGACCAGACCCAGGCCCATCCGCGCCTCCGCCTGCGAGGGCTCCTCGACGGGCTCCGGCTCGGGCGGGAGCCCGACGGGGACGAACGCCGCGGAACCGCCGATCGCCTGAGCGAGCACGTCGGCCTGGGTGACACCGTCGGCGCCCCAGCACTCCTGGAGTCCGAGCACGTCGGGCTGCTGATCGCGGACGACCGCGAGCAGACCGGGTTCGCGCTGCTGCCAGTTGCCGCCGAACCGCCACCACACGTTCCAGGTCATCGCACGGAGGGAGTCCATGTCGACAGGATCACCCGGTGCCGGGCGGCCGCGCATGCCCTTGACAGGCGCGCGCGGCGCCCCTCAGCGGTGCGCGGCGACGACCTGCGCGACGGCGCTGCGCTCGGCGTCGGTGGGCTCGGCGATCGCCATGCGGCAATGCGTGTCGACGACGTCGAGCACGCGGTACGCCTCTTTCATGCGGGCCATGTCGCCGCCGATGAGCGAGACGACGTCGTCGACCGCGGCCTGCGCGGCGGCGATCGCGGCGGCGTCGCCCGAGCGACCGGCATCCGCCAGCGCGCGGAACGGCTTGGGGGTCACCGACGAGACTCCCGAGACGACGCCCTGTGCGCCGACGCCGACGGCCGCGATGAGGTCGCGATCGGCGCCGGTGTAGAGCTCGAAGTCCGCGGGCACCGCGGCCCGGTAGGCGGCGATGTCGTCGAGCGAGAGCTCGCTGATCTTCGCGCCGACCACGGTGGGTAGCTCGGCCAGGCGCGCGAGGAGCGCGGGCGAGACCGGGTTCCCGCTGCGCGCGGGGTAGATGTACACGTACAGGCGCCCGTCGCCGACGGCATCCGACACCGCCCGGTAGTAGTCGAAGATCGACTCGTCCGTGGCCTTCAGATAGTAGGGGGTGAGGGCGGCGAACTCCGTCGCGCCCAGCTCGCGCGCGATCCGGGTGAGTCGCACGGCCTCGAACGTGCTCGGCTGACCGACGTGCACGATCACGCGCATGCGGTCCCTCAGCTCGGCGAGCGCGGCCTCGACGAGGGCGGCGAACTCGTCGGCGTCGACGGCCGGGAACTCGCCGGTCGTGCCGAGCACGAAGGCGCCCTCGTTGCCCGATTGGGCGACGAACCGGAAGATCGCGCGCGATCCTTCGAGGTCGAGGCTCCCGTCGCGGTGGAACGCGGTGGGCACCGCGGTCAGGATGTCGTAGCGCGTCACTTCTCGTTCTCCTTGGGGGTCTTGCCGGGCTTGCGGGTGCGCACGGTCGAGGTGAGCAGATCGGGCGTGGCGGCGAGCTCGTCGTGCGCCCGCTCGATCTGCTCGATGCTGTCGTCGTGCAGGATCGAGTCGGCCAGCGCCGCACGCTCGGCACGCGGTCGCCGCGCGGCACGGATGGCCGGCATCACGATCGACAGCACCGCGAGGGCGAGCAGCACGATCGCGATGGGACTGACGACCTCGAAGAACGGGCGCGTCGGCAGGATGGCCAGCGTGCGGGCGAGGTTCTCCTCGGCCAGCGGCCCCAGGAGCAGACCGAGCACCACCGGTCCGGCCGGAACCTGCATGCGCTTGAGCAGGACGCCGACGACGCCGAACACGAGCATCGTCACGACGGTCGAGAGCGAGTTCGAGGTGGCGTAGGTGCCGATGATGCAGAAGATCAGGATGCCGCTCCACAGGTACGGCTGCGGCACGTCGAGCAGCTTCACCATGCCCTTCATGCGCACGAGGCTCAGCGCCAGCGACAGGATCGTCGCGATCAGCATGATGCCCACGATCGAGACGACGAGATCGGGACGGTTGGTGAAGAGCGTCGGACCGGGGGTGATGCCCCAGATGATCATCGATCCGATCATCACCGCCATCACCGAGTCACCGGGGATGCCGAGGGCCATGGTCGTCGTGAGCGACCCGCCGAGCGTGGCGCTGGAGGCCGTGTCGGAGGCCGCGACCCCCTCGATCGATCCCTTGCCGAACATCTGCGGCTGCTTCGAGACCTTGCGCGCGCGCTCCCATCCGATCAGACCGGCGATGTCGCCGCCCGCGGCCGGGATGAGGCCGACGCCGAGTCCCACCGCGCCGCCGACGGCCGTCGCGCGCCCGCTCTGCTTGAGCTCGGAGCGGTTCGGCCACCAGCGGCCGAGGCTCGAGATGGGCCGCACGCGCGAGGCGCGGTGCGTGAGCAGCTGGTCGAACAGCTCGGCGATGCCGAAGAGCCCGATGATGACGGCGATGAAGTTGACGCCCTCGACGAGTTCGAGCACACCGAACGTGAAGCGCTGGTCGGCCGTGGCGGCGTAGGTGCCGACGGTGCCGAGCATCAGCCCGAACAGGCCGGCGAGGATGCCCTTGAGCATCGACTTCGATGAGATGCCGATCATGATCGCGATGCCGAAGACGACCAGGGCGAAGAGCTCGGGAGACTTGAAGTAATCGCGCGCGAAGCTGGCGATCGGCACCGCGGCGACCGAGAACAGCACGAGCGAGGCGAGGATGCCGACCGCGGAGACGATCGCCGAGACGGTGAGCGCGAGTCCGGCCCGGCCCTGTTTCGCCATCGGATAGCCGTCGAGCGTGGTCGCGATGGATGCCGGCGTGCCCGGGGTGTTGATGAGGATCGACGGCACCCGGTCGCCGAAGTTCGCGGCGACGTAGATGGTGAGCAGGACCGCGAGGCCCTGCACGGGCTCGAGGGTCATGGTGAACCCTGCGGCGAGCGCGACCGCCATGGTCGCGGTGATGCCGGGGAAGGCGCCGACCATGAAGCCGAGCACGAGGCCGACCAGCATGTACAGCAGGATCGAGATGTCGAGGAGCGAGTTCAGCCCCTCCATGAGCGCGTTCACAGGGGAATCCTCAGGAGGATCCCGAACACGACGTAGACGAACGCCGTGACCGAGACGGAGTAGATGATGAGGCTCAGCCACCGTCGGTGGCCGTAGAGGAGCATGAGGCCGGCCATCAGCAGGGCCGTGGCGATCGGGAACACCTCGATGCGGTAGCCGAACAGGATGACCGAGCCGAGCGACCAGATCGCCACGAAGACCAGCGCGATGGCGATCGTGGCGACGACGCGGACGTAGCCGTTCGGCTGGATGCGCTCGAGGTCTTCCCTGGTCGGGGCGGGGCGGGTGATCGCGATCGCGAGGATGGCGATCGCGATCACCACGCCGGAGACGCCGACCACCATGGGCCAGAAGCGGGCGTCGATCTGGCCGGCGGCCGCCTCGCGACGCAGAGGGATCTGCGTCGCGAGGAAGACGTAGCCGGCGGTGAACGCCAGGGCGACGATGCCGAACGCGATCTCGAGCGGCCGCGACGCGGCCGCGCCCTGGTACTCGTCCGCGTGTGCGGTGTCGGAGGTCGACATGCTGCGCCCGGTGCTAGCCCAGGAGGTCCTGGAAGAGGGTGAACTGCTCGTCGACGAAGGCGGTCCACTCGGCCGAGTCGCGGTAGACGACCAGGTTCCCGGCATCCTTCTGGAACTGCTGGTAGCTGTCCGACTCGACGGCCTCCTTCACGGCGGCCTCGAGCTTCTCCTTCACGTCGTCGGGAAGACCCTTCGGGGCGTAGATGCCGCCCCAGCCGCCGAACTCGACCGCGTCGCCGAGGGCCTCCTCGACCGTGGGGACGTCTTCCGCGTCGGGGTGCCGCTCGTCGTTCATGACGCCGAGGATGCGCACGGCCTCACCCTGCGCGAGGGCTTCGCCGAGTCCGGAGACGGCGGCGACGGTCTCGCCGGATGCCGCGGCGGCGACGGCGGTCGCACCGCCGTCGTAGGGCACGGGGGTGAAGTCGGCGTCGGTGGCGTCGCCGAGCCCGATGGTGGCCGCCTCCCAGATGGAGCCGGCACCCGAGTTCGCGACGGTGACGGCGCCGGACTTCGCCTGGTCGACGAGGTCTTCCAGACTCTCGATGCCGCTCGACGCGCCGACGGTGATGACGCCGGGGGCGAGCATGATCTGGCCCAGCAGGTCGTAGTTCTCGGGCAGCACGTCGGCGCTCTGAGTGGTGTTGAGCATGGCGATCTCGACGGGCGCGAAGCCGATGACGTAGCCGTCGGGCTCCTGCGCGCCGACGTACTCCATCGCGAGCGCTCCGGCGGCTCCCGGCATGTTCTCCGGGATGACGCTGACGCCGAGGATCTTCTCGAGCTCGGTGGCGAGGGCGCGCGACGAGAGGTCGGACCCTCCGCCGGGGTTCGCCTGGATGATGAGGCGGATGTCGTTCTCCGGGAACGTCGACTCGGCGGCGGTCTCGCCTTCTTCGACCTTGGTGCAGGCCGACAGGACGAGGGCGGTGGCCGCCAGGGCGGCGATGGCTGCGGCCGCCCGGGTGATGCGCGTGCGGGGCATCTTTGCTCCTCTACGTGGGTCGACCGTGTTGTCGACCCGTCGAGGCTAACAGTGTTGACTGTTAACAGTCAACACGGAAGTGGGCTAGCACAAGAGCAGAGCTGACGCCTCCCCCTTGGCGCGGCCATCCTCCTCGGCGAGCGTGGATGCATGCAGACGCGATCGACGGCACCCCACCCGCTGACGGAGGAATCACCGCAGCTCCTGCTGCGCGGCTATGGCTTCGGCGAGCACCTGTGGCGGCGCGCCCGCGACGGCGCCCGCGCCGTGCCGATGCGCCTGCTGGGACGAGACGCTCTTCTCGTTCGCGGAGCGGAAGGCGTCGGCCTCTTCTACGACGGCGAGCGCACCGCGCGGCACGGTGCGATGCCCGCGTTCGTACAGGAGACGCTGTTCGGTCACGGATCGGTGCACAGCCTCGATGGTGCCGACCAGCGCCACAGGAAGGCCACGTTCGTCGACGTCGCCTACGAGGATGCGCAGGTCGAGCGGCTGACGCCGCATCTCGAGCGCGAGTGGCGCGACGAGCAGCAGGCGTGGATCGACGGGTCGAGTTCGCGCAGCGCCTACGACGCGGCGGTGGGGGCGCTGGGCCGGGCAGTGATGCGCTGGGCGGGACTCCCCGGAACGGGCGCGGCGAAGACGCGCTGGGCCGAGCGACTCGCACAGATCGTCGACGGCTTCGGAGCCCCGTACTCACCGGCATTCCTCGCCGCGCAGGTGAATCGCCTGTGGTCCGATCGGCATGCCCGGCGGCTGATCGAGGCCGTGCGCGCGGGAGAGCTCGGGCCGCCGGCGGGCACGGCTCTGCACGAGTGGGCATGGCATCGCGATCGCGAGGGCGTCCTCCTCACCCCGCACCTGGCCGGCGTCGAGCTGCAGAACGTGCTGCGACCCACGATCGCCGTCGCACGCTTCGTCGCCTTCGCCGCGAAGGAGCTGCACGATCGCCCCGAGTGGCGCGAACGGATCGGCGCCGAGACAGCGACGAGGGACGCCCTGGTGGGCGGCACCCTCGCGACCGCGTTCGCGCAGGAGATCCGCCGGACCGCGCCTTTCGTTCCGCTGCTGCCCGCGTGGGCGACGCAGGACATGGAGTTCGACGGTCAGCGCGTGCCGGCGGGAGGGCGCGTGGTGCTCGACATCCTCGGCACGAACCTCGACGCCCAGTCGTGGGAGCGGCCTGATCGGTTCGATCCGGAGAGGTTCATCGGCGTGGACGATTATGAGGCGCTCGAGGCCTTCGTTCCGCACGGCGGCGCCGATGTCGCCGACGGCCACCGCTGCCCCGGAGAGAAGCTGGCGATCGCGGGCCTCGCCGCGGCCATCGCAGCGATGAGCGACCCGCGCGTCACCATTGTCCACGACGGGCTCGGGGTGAACCGGCGGCGACTGCCGACGAAACCCCGGTCGGGTGGTCGGGTGCGAGCCAGCGGCTCGCCCTCGCGCTGTCCCTTCCATTGAGGACCCGTGCCATGGCGAGGTTGCGTGAGCGGCTGATCGACACGGTCGCGTCCCTCCTGGGGGGAGCGCTGGCCGGCGTCTTCGCGGCGATCCGGGCGATGCGGCACCCGCGCCCCATCCATCCGCGCGGACTCGTGCTGATCGGCGACATCGCGTGGCTCGGCACAGGGGTGCGCTCGGGCATCGCCTGGATCGACGCGCCACCGGTGGCACCCGCGCCGGTGACCGCTCGCCTTTCGCGCTCGGTCGGGCTTCCCGCCCCGCTTCCCGATGTGATCGGGCTCGCCCTGCGCATCACGATCGCCCGCGAATCCCGCTTCGCCGATCTCGAACTCGCCACGACCGGCATCGGCGTGCCGGGCCGCTTCCTGCTGCGCCCCCACCGCACGCCTTCGCGCGCCCTTTTCGGCACGCTGCTGCCCTACCGGTCGTCCACCGGTCCCGTGCTCATCGCCGCGCAGCCCCGTCCCGGGCGCACGCTGCCGTCCGGGCTCCCGCAGATCTCCGACGCCATCGGAGAGGAACCATGGACGCTGCAGCTGTCTTTCGCCCGACCGCGCGGACCGTGGCATCCCTTCGCCGAGGTCACCCTGCGCGTCGCCGAGGATCAGGATGACCACGATCTGCGCTTCGACGCGCTACGGCATCCGCTCCCCGGCGCGTCGGCGTATCGCTGGGAGCGGCTGGCGCGACAGCTGTCGTACGACCTGATCCAGCGGACGGGCTCACCCGGGCGGTAGCCGCTCAGTCGCGGTCGGCGATCTCGCTCAGCATCCGATCCCGCGCGCCGTCGAGGTGCGCGGCGAGCACGTCGGCGGCGTCGGCCGGGTCGCCGCCGCGCATGACCTGCATCAGCCGGGCATGATCGGATGCCGACTCGTGCAGATCTTCGTCGTGGTTGATGGTCACCTCGAGAAGGGCGGCGAACGTGGGGAGGTACTGATCCCACGCGCCGTGGAGACGCGGGTGATCGGCCAGGGCGTAGATCTCGGAGTGGAACTCGAGGTCGGCCGTCACGAATGCGGCGTGGTCTCCGGCATCCGCCGCCTCGCCCATGCGGTCCACGGCTGCCGCCATCGCCGACCAGCGCGAGTCGTCGACCACGCGCATGGCGCGAGCGAGGGCCAGTTGTTCGAGCGCACCGCGCAGGCTGTAGAGCTGGTCGACGTCGTCGCGCGTCAGGCCCGTGATGTACACGCCGCGGGGACGCTGCACCTCGACGAGCTTCTCGTAGCTGAGCTGGGTGAGGGCGTCGCGCACGGGACCGCGACTGACCGAGAACTCCTCGGCGAGCGCCTCCTCGGTGATGCGCGTGCCCCGGGGGAGGTCGCCGCGCACGATGCGCTGACGCAGGACCCGGGCGACCTGCGCGCCGAGGGACTCGCCGCGGGTCACGGTCAACGTCATGGTGTCCTCCTGCTAACAGTGTCCTCCTGCTAACAGTGTCCTCCTGTTAACAGTTGACAGGATACACACCACGTCGTCGACGGCCGTCAGGCGCTCCCGCGCGGTCTCCAGAGCACGAGGTCGGTGGAGCGGCGGATGCGACGGCCCGAGGGCATCGGCACCACCCCGGTCGCTCCGGCGGCGAACACACGCACTCCCGGGCGGTTCTCCCGCTCGGTGCGCAGCGCCGCCTCGAGGCGGGCGACGCGCTCGCGCAGCATCCGGTTCTCGTCTTCGAGGTCGAGGACGCGGGCGATGGCGGGCAGGCTCACGCCCTCCGACGACAACTGGGCGACCTCGCGCAGCTGCTCGATGTTGCGATGCGAGTAGCGGCGCGAGCCGCCCGACGTGCGCCCGGGAACGACGAGACCGATGCGGTCGTACTGACGGAGGGTCTGCGGGTGCATACCGGCCAGCTCGGCCGCGACCGCGATCGCGAACACCGGGGTGTCGGCGTCCATCCGTCGCTCGGCCATGGGTCTCACCTCGTTCCGGCGGTCATCGCCGGGCCTTCGCCATGAGGTCGGCGCGCGGGTTCTCCGTCGGCTCCAGCTCCTGGAACCGCTGCAGCGCCTCGCGGGCGGCGTCGTCGAGGTGCGTCGGCACGGCCACCTGGAGCTCGGCGAGCAGGTCGCCGGTGCCCTTCGACGTGGTGACGCCGCGGCCCTTGACGCGCAGCACACGACCCGACGGGGTGCCGGGTGCGACGCGGAGCTTGACCACGTCGCCGCCGAGGGTCGGCACCTCGATGGTCGCGCCGAGGGTCGCCTCGGTGAAGGTGACCGGCACGATGACGCGCAGGTTCAGGCCGTCGCGGCTGAACACCGGATGCGGGCGCACCGCGACCTGCACCACGATGTCGCCGCTCTCGCCGCCGTCGGGCGACGGGCGGCCGCGGCCGCGCAGACGGATCTTCTGACCGTCGGCGACGCCCGCGGGGATCTTCACCTTGAACGGCTTGCCGTCTTCGCCCTGCAGGGAGATGGTCTCGCCCTGCACGGCCGTGATGAAGTCGAGCGTCGTGCGCGCCGTCACGTCGGCGCCGCGCTGCGGACCGCCGAAGCCGCGGAACCCGCCCGAGGTCTGGCCGAAGCGTCCCGAGCCGAACGAGCCGCCCTGACCCTGGTTGAACATCGCGAAGATGTCTTCGAAGTCGGCGGTCTGCGCTCGGCCCTGCTGGCCGAAGCGGCTGAACACGTCTTCGAAGCCGCCGGCTCCCGAGCCTCCCGCGGTGAAGCGGGCGCCCGAGCCCATGGCGCGGATCTCGTCGTACTCCTTGCGCTGTTCCGCGTCGGAGAGCACCGAGTACGCCTCGCTGATCTCCTTGAACGTGGCCTCGGCGGCGGCATCGCCCTGATTGGAGTCCGGGTGATACTTGCGCGCCAGCTTGCGGTACGTCTTCTTGAGATCAGCGTCACTGACGTCTTTCGAGACCCCGAGGGTCTTGTAGAAGTCCTTATCGAACCAATCCTGGCTAGCCAATGCCCACCCCTACTGGGTCCCTGAGCCTGTCGAAGGGTCGGCAGGGACGGCGACGACGACCTTCGCCGGCCGCAGCTCGACGTCTCCGAGGCGGTATCCGACCTCCACCACCTCGAGGATCGTGGTGGTCGTGGCTCCGGGCGTGGGCTGCTGGAAGATGGCCTCGTGGCGCTGCGGGTCGAACTCCTCACCCTTCTCGCCGTAAGAGACCACACCGAGGCGGTCGACCACGGCGCGCACCTTGTCGGCGATCACGGCGAAGGGCGTGCCCTCGACGAGGTCACCGTGCTGGGCGGCGCGGGCGAGATCGTCGAGCACGGGGATGAGGCCCTTGGCGGCCTCGCCCTTCGCGCGCTCGATCTCGACCTGACGCTGCTCCTCGGTGCGGCGGCGGTAGTTGGCGTACTCGGCCTGCAGGCGCTTGAGGTCGTTCAGCAGCGTGGACTCGAGGTCAGCGAGCACGGCGTCTTCCGCCGCGGCCTCGCCGGTCTGCGTCGCGCCGAGGATGTCGTCGACCGTCAGGTCATCGGGAGCGTCGGTGACCGGGTTGCCGTCCGAGCCCTCCGCCGCTGCGGCCTCGCGCGAGTCGGGGTTCTGCGGCGCGGGGCCGGATGCCTGAGCATCCGACCCCTCGCTGCGAACCTCGTCGGGCTCGGGAGTCGAGCCGTTGTCGAAGTTCTTGTCCGTCATGGTTACTTCTTGTCTTCCTCGTCGTCGACGACCTCGGCGTCGATGACGTCCTCCTCGGACGAGGGAGCGTCACCCTGCGGGGCTTCGCCCTCGGCCTGGCCGCCGGCGGCGGCATCGGCCTGGGACGACGCGTAGATCGCCTCGCCGAGCTTGCCCTGAGACTCGTTCAGCTTGTCGAACGCCGTCTTCACGGCATCGTCGTCGTCACCCGCGAGAGCGGTCTTGAGGGCGTCGACGTCGGCCTGGACCGACTCCTTGACGTCGGTCGGGAGCTTGTCGTCGTTGTCCTTGATCAGCTTGTCGATCGAGTAGGCGAGGGTCTCGGCCTGGTTGCGGACCTCGGCGGCCTCGCGGCGCTTCTTGTCGTCGGCCGCGTTCTCCTCGGCCTCGCGCACCATCCGGTCGATGTCTTCCTTCGACAGCGACGAGCCGCCGGTGATCGTCATCGACTGCTCCTTGCCGGTGCCCTTGTCCTTGGCGGACACGTGCACGATGCCGTTGGCGTCGATGTCGAACGTGACCTCGATCTGCGGGATGCCGCGGGGAGCCGGGGCGATGCCGGTCAGCTCGAACGTGCCGAGCGGCTTGTTGTCGCGGGTGAAGTCGCGCTCGCCCTGGAAGACCTGGATCGCGACGGACGGCTGGTTGTCGTCTGCCGTGGTGAAGGTCTCGCTGCGCTTGGTCGGGATGGCCGTGTTGCGCTCGATGAGCTTGGTCATCATGCCGCCCTTGGTCTCGATGCCGAGGCTGAGGGGGGTGACGTCGATGAGCAGCACGTCCTTGCGCTCACCCTTGAGGACACCGGCCTGCAGGGCGGCGCCGACGGCGACGACCTCGTCGGGGTTCACGCCCTTGTTCGCCTCCTTGCCGGCCTCGCGCTTGACGAGCTCGGCGACGGCGGGCATACGCGTCGATCCACCGACGAGCACGACGTGGGCGATGTCGGCGACCTTGATGCCGGCTTCGCGGATGACGTCTTCGAACGGCTTCTTGGTGCGGTCGAGCAGGTCCTTCGTGAGGTCCTCGAACTTCGCGCGGGTGATGGTCTCGCTGAGCGACACCGGACCCGACTCGGTCAGCGACAGGTACGGGAGGTTGATGCTGGTGCTGGTCGAGGACGAGAGCTCCTTCTTCGCCTGCTCCGCAGCCTCCTTGAGGCGCTGCAGCGCGATCTTGTCGCCCGAGACGTCGACGCCCGTGGTCTCCTTGAACTGCTTGATGAGGTAGTCGACGAGGCGCTGGTCCCAGTCGTCGCCGCCGAGGCGGTTGTCACCCGCGGTGGCGCGCACCTGGATGGTCGAGAAGTCGTCGTCCTTGCCCACCTCGAGGAGGGAGACGTCGAAGGTTCCGCCACCGAGGTCGAAGACGAGGATCAGCTCGTCCTCCTTGCCCTTGTCGAGACCGTAGGCGAGGGCCGCGGCGGTCGGCTCGTTGATGATGCGGAGCACGTTGAGGCCCGAGATCTCGCCGGCCTCCTTGGTGGCCTGACGCTCGGCGTCGTTGAAGTACGCGGGAACGGTGATGACCGCGTCGGTGACGGTGTCGCCCAGGTACGACTCGGCGTCGCGCTTGAGCTTCATGAGGATGCGCGCGGAGATCTCCTGCGGCGTCCACTTCTTGCCGTCGACGTCGAACGACCAGTCGGTGCCCATGTGGCGCTTGACCGACGAGATGGTGCGGTCGACGTTGGTGACGGCCTGGCGCTTGGCGGTCTCGCCGACCAGCACCTCGCCGTCTTTGGTGAACGCGACCACCGAGGGGGTGGTGCGGAAGCCCTCGGCGTTGGCGATGACCTTGGGCTCGCCGCCCTCGAGGACGCTGACGACGGAGTTGGTGGTTCCGAGGTCGATACCGACAGCACGTGCCATGTGATTCTCCTTTGTTGCTGAGTTGATGTGGTCTGAAAATCCCGGGGCGATCAGGGAAACCTGAGTCGCGATGACTCAACTGTACTCTTGCCGTCGGGGCCTGTCAAACTACCTTGATATGAGTCGGCTCAACTTTGTCACGAGCAGGTTATCCACAGGGTGAGATGGGGCGGATGCTGCGCCTGCCTAAGCTCGCCCACCATGACCGATCACACCGTTGCCCCGCTTCCCCGCCCCTCCTGTCGCCGTGCTCGGCACATCGTGATGTGCCTCGCCGCGATCGCGGCCCTGAGCGTCTCGTCGGGCTGCGCCGCCCTGCCGGTATCCGACGGGTCGGGGAGCTCGTCGTCTCGTCCGACGCCCGATCCGACGGCCGATTCGACGGCGGACTCGGCGGCGGGCTCGAACTCCGGCGATGTGACGTTCGCGGCCGGTGCCGAGCTGGCGGAGGGATTCGACATCAGCTGGGGCGACGGGCTGATCGCAGACGCCGGGTGGGTGAGCGTCCCCTCCGATCATCCGGGTCGCTGGTCATATGCGAATGTGCGTGGCACGTGCACGGCGGCGTTCCGGGGCGGCGTTCTGGGCGATGCCGGGGGCATGGACGACCGCGAGGCCACGGATGCGCTCATCGCCCAGCAGTCCGGTGAAGACTTCCTGGGGGCGGAGATGCTCACGGACGGAGGGTTCCTGCGATACGAGCATCCGGACGCGGTCGTGGAGCACCGTCAGTTCAGCTACACGTTCAACGGGTTCGGCTACTTCATGGCCGCGCGAGCCTTCGTGGAGCCCGACTACTCGGTGTGGGTGATCGTGACCTGCGAGGGTGAGCCGGTGGGCCCGGTCGCCGAGGAAGTGCTGTCGAAGAACATGATCGTGGTGGACGCAGCCCCGTGAGCCCACCGGGGTCAGAAGGGCGCGGGGGTGTCGTCTTCGGTGAAGGTGACGGTGTTCACGGGTGGGGGTTTGTCGACGTAGACCCGCCCGGTGGGACTGGTCCAGGCGTAGAGCCCGTCGGTGAGGGGTTCGACGTGCCAGGGTGAGTGGTGTTTGAGGGTGTGGTGGCGGCGGCAGAGGTGGCCGAGGTTCCCCAGGGTTGTCGCGCCGCCGAGGGCTGCGTCGTGGTGGTGGTCGATGTCGCAGTCGATCGGTGGGTAGCCGCAGGTCGGGAACCGGCAGCGTTGATCTCTCGCCCGGAGGTGTCGTTTCAGTTCTGAGCTGGGCCGGTACCGGTCGACGGTGAGGAGGGCTCCGGTGATGGGGTGGGTGAGGATGCGGTCCCACCCGGGTGCCGCCCCGGCCAGCTTCCGCGCCGTCACCGGGTCGATCGGGGTACAGCCGTTCAGCTCCGCCGGTGTGGTGCCCTGTCCCATCAACGTCATGACCGGCACGGTCACCGAAACGCTTGCGGTGAGGTTCGCGAGCAGCCCGTCAGCGGTGTCATGCCCCGCCGGTGCACCCGTGAGAAGCAGATCCAAAGCGAGATCCGCCCGGATCTGCCCGAGCGTGCGCGGATCGCCCGACCCCTCAGCATCCGACTGTTCCTGCACCGCCTGCACGGACTGTTCCTGCACGGTCTTCGCCATCTGGGTGAGCCGGTCGAACGCGCCGTGCACCAGCGCCGCGGGGCCGAGGAGGCCGAGTTCCGCCATCCCATCCGCGCGGTCTTTCACCCACACGCCCCGCTCCTTCCGCGCCGTCTCATGCCGCTCCTCGATCGGACACGCCTGATACTTCTCCGCGATCCGGCGCGCCAGCCGCGCCACCCGGTTCGGGGACTCCGTCACCGCGACCCCGATCATCTCCGCCGAATACGCGTCCCGGTCGGCCGGGTCATCCAGATGCTCCCCCGCGTCGCAGATCACCCGGGCATGCCCGGCACTGATCCGGCCCGCGCCCTGCGCCTCCCACACCAGCGGAAAGCGCTCCACCCGCCACACCGCATCCGCCATCCGGCGCTGCACCGTCCGGTCCGACACCCGCAACGCCGTCGCGAGCTCCGCCGCCACCGTCCGCAATGACAGATCCCCTTTATCCGGGTGATCCGCGTCATCGGCGATCTGCAACGCCAACCGCGACCCGACCGCGAGAACCCCATCGCGCACCGCCTGCAGACTGCTGATCGTCTGCTCGATCCCCCCAAGCATGTCAGTGACCGCACCCAATGCGCTCACCTGCTCGATCGTCGCATCCGCCAGCCCCGTCATACACCCACTCAACCAGGGACCACCGACATTCAAACCCCCGATCAGCCCCCCAAACCAATATTCCGGAACACACCCGGCGAGCCTCGGTCCGACCGGCTGCGGCAGCCGCAGATGCACCATCCAGTGGGACGAGGGTCCAGTGAAACCGTGGCGAGTGTCGGAGAACCAGTCCGACTGGGTGACCGAATTGCAGCAACCCGTGCGGCGCCGCTGAGGCAGAAGGTTCTGTCGCGAACCTAGAGGTTGGCGCCCCCGCGATAACGGGCGGCCGGATGCCGCTCCGGCAGGCGCGGCCCCTCGCCGAAGATCCGCTCCCGCAGGGTCTCCCCCGGCGTGTACGCCTCGCGCATCCGTCCCCGCCGCCGCAGCTCGGGCACCACCAGCTCACCGAAGTCCCTGGCCGTGTCGAACGAGTGGTACTGCCGCAGGTTGATGCCGTCGATGCCGTCCTCGTCGAGCCAGCGTTCGATCGCATCGGCCACCTGCCCCGGATCTCCCACGACGAGGAACCGCGAGTCCCACGCCTCGTCGACGGCGTTCGCGAACTGCCCGACCGTCAGGTGCAGCGGCAGGCCGCCGGCCGCGATCACGTCGTGCCGCCCCTCACGCTCAAGGGCCTCGCGCACCGTGATGTCGGACGGATGCTGCAGCGGATGGAACGGCACGCTCATGTGGATGAACGGCCCCTCGGTGTCGCGGTAGGTGCGGTACTCCTCGTACCTCGCGCGCGCCTCGTCTTCGGTGGGTGCGACGATCACGGTCGCCATCACGAGGAAGCGCGTGTCGTCGGCCCGGCGACCCTGACGGACGCTCTCGTCTCGGATCGCGGCGATGTTGCGCTCGAGCGCCCCCGGCGGACGATCCGCCGTGAAGAGCACCTCGGCGTGCCGTGCGGCGAACGCGATGCCCGCGGTCGAGGCGGACGCCTGGAAGAGCACGGGCACCCGCTGCCGTGACGGCTCCGACAGATGCGGACCCGCGACCCGGAAGTGCTCGCCGTCGTGGTCGATCGCGCGCACGGTGCCGGGCCGGCTGTAGAGACCGGCGTCCTTGTCGGCGACGACGGCGTCGTCGTCCCACGACCCCTCCCACAGCTTGTAGAGCACGTCGATGTACTCGGCCGCGATCTCGTAGCGCGTGTCGTGCGGGATCTGGTCGGCGAGCCCGAAGTTCCTGGCCGCGTTCGGAAGGTACGAGGTGACGATGTTCCAGCCGACTCGCCCGTTCGTCAGGTGATCGAGCGTGGCCATCCGGCGGGCGAAGGCGAACGGCGGCTCGTAGGTGGTCGAGAAGGTGACGCCGAAGCCGATGTGCTCGGTGACCGCCGCCATGGCCGCCACCAGCAGCAGCGGATCGAGGTTCGGGATCTGCAGACCCCGCTCGAGCGCCGGATCGAAGCTGCCGTGGTAGACGTCGTACGCGCCGACGACGTCGGCGAGGAAGATCGCGTCGAATCCGGCATCCTCCGCGATCTTCGCCAGCTCCACCCAGTACGCGATGTCGGCGTAGCGCTCGCGCTGGTTGTCGGGCTGACGCCACAGGCCGTGGGTGATGTGCCCCGGGGTCGCCATCTCGAACAGGTTGACGACGAGCTGCTTCGTCATGACGCCGCCCCCTGTCGCGCGCCCGGCTGCGGCCGGTTGAAGGCGGGCACCACGCCGTTCAGCTCCCAGTCGCCGATGGCGCGCTGCCGCTGCACCGACGGGTTGTGCGTGGCGATCGTGCGAGCGTTGCGCCAGTGCCGGTCGAGGCCGCGGCCCGTGTCGACCGACGAGGCGCCGCCCACCTCGAACAGCTCGGCCGTCGCCTCGATCACCGCGGGCAGCACGGTCTGCTGGGCGCGGTAGACGTCGAGCTGCGCACGGGTGAAGGCGGCGGCGTCCGGAGCGCCGGCGCGGTATCCGTCGAGGGCCGCATCGAGCGAGCGGGCGGCTTCGAGCACCGTCGCGCGCGCGGCGAACGCCGTCGACGACAGCCGACCGACGACCGCCTGCACGAGCGGATCCTCGCGGGGGAACGCCTCGCCCCCGTAGCCGAAGATGCGGCGGCGCGGCTGCACGAAGGCGACCGCGTCGTCGACGGCCGCCCGGCCGATGCCGGCCACGACCGCGAGCAGCACCAGTTGGAAGAAGCCCATCAGGTACGGATGCCGGAAGCCGTCGTCGTCGAGCGCGTAGGGCCGCACGAGCCCGGGGTCGACGACGACGTCGGTGAACACCGTCGTGCCGCTGCCCGTGAGGCGCTGCCCGAAACCGGCCCAGTCGTCGATCGACTCGACCCCGGGCGTGCGGGTCGACACGATGACCTGGTGGTCCTCGTCGAGATAGCGCGCCGACAGATCGATCCAGTCGGCGTAGATGCTGCCCGTCGTGTAGTACTTGCGGCCGTTGAGCCGCAGCTCGCCGTCGACCGAGGTCAGCGTCGTCGCGAGGTCCGACGTCGCCGTCTGCTCGGACTGGGCGTTGCCCACCAGATCGCCCGCGAGCACCCGCTCGTACCAGGCGTCGCGCCGCGCGGCATCCGGCTCGAACCACTGCTGCTCGATGACCGCGAGGTGACCGCGGAACACGTGGGCGACGTTCGAATCGGCTGCGGCGAGGTCGATCAGGCGCGCGAAGAGGGTGGCGAGATCGACGCCCTCGCCGCCCGAGGCGGCCGGGACGCGGGCGCTGGCGAAGCGTTCGGCGAGCAGTTCGCGGATCTCGGCGTGCGGCAGCTCGCGGGCCTGGTCGCGCAGGGCCGCGCCCTCGCGCAGGCGCTGGAGCAGGTCGGGGGGCAGTTCAGGCATGGTCTCTCATCTCGACGGTCATTTCACCGCGCCGAGCGACAGCCCGGCGATCAGACGTCGCTGCGACACGACGAAGAGCAGCAGGAGCGGAAGCGAGGTGATCACGGCGAGGGCCATGAGACTGTTCCACTCGGCGGAGTAGGTGGAGTTCTGCTGCGCGAGCAGCCCGCTCACCGGCAGCACGACTCCCTGGGGCAGGAAGTTGATCGCGTACACGAACTCTCCCCAGGCGGAGATGAAGACGATGCACACGACGGTCAGGATGCCGTTGCCCAGCAGCGGCACGGTCAGCGAGCGGAACGTGCGCCAGCGCCCCGCGCCGTCGAGCTCGGCCGCTTCGTACAGCGCGCCGGGGATCGCGAGCGCGAAGGGGCGCAGCAGCATGATCGCGAACGGCAGCAGCAGCGCGATGTCGGCGACGATGACCCCGCCGAGGCTGCCCAGCAGCTTCCACGACGCGAGCACGCTGTACAGCGGGATGACCGTCATGGGCTGCGGCACCATCTGCAGCACGAGGAGGGCGGCGAGGAACACGGTGATCACGCGGTTCCATCCCGGCGAGACGCGGCGGGCGAGCGCCGCAGCGGCGGGGACGGCGATCAGGAGCGTCACCACGGTCACGCCGACACCGATCTGCACCGAGGTGAGGATCGCGCCGATCCCGTCGCCGATGACGTTCGCATACGTGTCGAGTGTCGGGGTGAACACCACGGCGTTCGGGTCTTCGAGCACCTGCTGCTTGGTCTTCAGCGACGTCAGCACGATCCACAGCAGCGGCAGGAGATAGGCCAGGCCCAGGAGAACGGCGAGCACCCGGAACAGGGTGCGGGTGGGGCGGCTGATCACGCGTGCTCCTCCCGCCGGACGGCGCGGATGTACGGCACGGCGAAGATCGCGACCGCGAGCATCGACACGAGCGCGATCGTCGCGCCCGTGCTCATCTCGAACCCCGAGAACGCCGTGTTGTACGCGAGCACGGGCAGCGTGTTCGTCGTCGTGCCCGGTCCGCCCTGCGTGGTCACGTAGAAGAAGTCGAAGCTCTTGAACGCGTAGAGCACGGTGAGGATGGCCAGGATGCCGAGGGTCGGACGCAGCTGCGGCAGCACGATCCGCGCCTGGGTGCGCCAATACCCCGCGCCGTCGAGGGCCGCGGCCTCGAGCAGGTCGTGCGGGACGGCGAGCAGCGCGCCGCGGATGACGAGGACGGAGAAGGGCAGTGCGGCCCAGGCGATGATTCCCGTCACCGACCACAGAGCCAGGTCGGGCGAGCTCAGCCACGAGACCGGAGGGATGCCGAGCACACCGAGCGCGTCGTTGACCGGTCCGCGGTCGTCGAGCAGGAACGAGAACGCGCTTCCGGCCACGATCGGGGGCAGCGCCCACACGAACACCATCACTGCGAGGACCGTCTCGGTCACGCGTCCGCCGACCGACAGGATCGACGCCCCCACGAAGCCGAGCAGGAAATTCGACACGAGCAGCACGGCGGCCACGCCGATCGTGCGCAGCAGGGCCAGCCAGATCTCGTCGTCGGACAGCACGGCGGCGAGGTTCTCCAGCCCGGTGAAGGGCCACTCCCCCACGATGTTCGTGGGGCCGACGTCGCTCAGGGCCATCCGGACGAGCACGATGAGCGGGTAGAGCGCGAACCCGGACAGCAGTCCGATCGCGGGGACCAGGAACCAGAGAGGCGTGCGGGCGAGGGCGCGCGCGAACGCGGGGCGCCCGGTGGGGCGCCCCGCATCGGTCACGGAAGCGAAGGAGCTCACGAGCAGCCGCCGCCGCCGTCCTCGATCGCGGCCGCGATGTCGGCGATCGCCGTCGCGCTGGCATCCGCCGCCGTCGTCTGCCCCGAGATCACGCTCGAGACCGCCTCGCCCAGCGCCTTCTGGATGTTGGCGGTGTTCTCGTTCTTCGGCCACGAGCCCGAGGTCTGCGCCGCGGCGACGAACGGCTGCACGGCGACGTTCTCCTTGATGGCGGGCAGCTCGGCGACGTCCGCGCGCACCGGGATGGAGCCCGCGATCTCGAAGATCGACTCGCCCGCCTCGGGGGTGAGCACCGCCTCCTCGAGGAACTTCCAGGCGAGGTCCTTCTTGTCGGAGTTCGCGCCGATGCCGAAGCCCTCACCGCCGGGGTAGACGATGCTCTCGCCGCCGGCCGGTGCCGGGTACTGCGTCGTGCCCCAGGCGAACGACGCCTCCGCCGCATTGCCGAGCTGCCAGTTGCCGTTGATGCCGAAGGCGTAGTCGCCGGTCGCGAACTGCTGCCACGAGTCGTTCTGGTCCCACGTCGCGGTCGCCTGCGGGGTGTATCCGGCCTTGGCCCAGGTCTCGGCGCGCTGGAACGCGGCCTCCACCTCCGGCCCCTCGAAGTTGCAGTAGTCGATGCCGAGGCCGAGCAGCTCGGGCGCGAACAGCCACGCCCCCTCGACCGTCGGGGCGCCCGACAGGGCGATGCCCTGGTACTGCCCGTGGGCCTTGACGGCCTCGAGGTCGGCCTGCAGCTCGTCGAGCGTGGTCGGCGGGGCGTCGATGCCGACCTCGGTCAGGATGTCCTGGTTGTAGTAGAGGCCGATCAGGTTCGTGAACGGCAGCAGGTTGTAGACCTTGTCGTCGGTCGACCAGGCCGCCGACTCGGCGAACTGATCCTTGTCGGCGAAGCCCTCCCAGTACTCGGTGAGGTCGGCCGTGACGCCGCCCGCGACGAGGGTCGGGTAGTCGACGACGATGTTGTTGATGAACAGGTCGGGGGTGTCGCCCGTCGCGACCGAGGCGAGCAGCTTCTGGTCCTGCTGGTCGCCGACCGTCTCGACGATGTCGACCGTCACGCCGGGGTTGTTCTTCTCGAACACGTCGGCCTGCTTCTGCAGCCAGTCGGCCTGAGTGCCCTGGTAGTAGCTCCAGAACGTGAGCGTCTGGTCGTCGCCGGAGCCGCTGCTCGCGCCGTCGGCCGAGATGGCGCAGGCGCTGAGGCCGAAGGCCAGTCCGGCCGTGATGACGAGCGCACCGCTGCGCCGTGCTCGGGATGCATGCATGGAAGAGGTCCTCGGGTGTGCGGGATCGTCGGTCGGAATGACCGCGACTGCACGCTACTGACATCGTTCCCGCTCGCGCGACGCGCCCGACACAGAGCGTCATGGGGGGTCACAGAGCGTCAGCATCCGTCCTCCTCGTGTGTGAAACACGGGCGTCACACGCGCGCTCTAGAGTCGCGGCATGCCTCGGCCCACCCTGCTCGCCGTCTCGCACGGCACGTCCGACCGCGACGGCGCCCGCGCGATCGCCGATCTCGTCGCGGCCGTCGCCGCCCGACTCCCCGACGTGGAGGTGCGCGCGGCCTTCGTCGACGTGCAGCAGCCGGATGCCGTCGACGCCCTGGCGGCGGTCGACGGACCGGTCGTCGTCGTGCCCCTCCTCCTCTCCCGCGGCTTCCACGTGCACCACGACCTGCACGGCATGGTCGAAGGGCGAGCGGATGCCGTCGTCACGGCGCCGCTGGGCCCCGACCCGCGACTGACCGCGGTGCTCGCCGAGCGTCTGCCCGCGTCGACCGGCGCCCCTGTGGTCCTGGTGATCGCCGGCTCCCGCGACCCGCGATCACGGGACGATGCCGAGGGCATGGCCGCACTGCTGGCCGAGCAGCTCGACCGTCGCGTCGAACTCGCCTATCTCGCCGCGCGGCAGCCCGATCTGCCGACCGCTCTCGCCGCTCATCCGGATGCCGTCGTCTCGACCTACCTGCTCGCGCGCGGATACTTCTTCGACCTCGCCGAGCGGCAGGCGGCCGGACGGGAGATCTCGCTGCCGCTGCTCGACGGCGGCAGCGTGCCGACGGCGCTCGTCGACCTCGTGGTCGACCGCTATGAGAATGCCACGACGGCCGTCGCTCACTTGCCGCCGGGCGGACCGATGAGCAGCAGGATCACGTAGAGGGCGACGATGCCGAGCACGAGGAGCGCGGCCAGCATCGCGGGGCGGCGCAGGAACCAGCGCATCAGCCGGTCGTGCCACCGGCGATCACGCGGATCGTCGGTCTCGTCGAGACGCCAGGCCCCGCGGAGCCGACCGCTGCGGTGCAGCCAGATCTCGGTCGGGATCGTGGCGTAGGGCACGATCGCGCTGGCGACCGCCACGACACCGACGCCGAGGTGCCACCGCTGGTTGAGCCCGACGAGGATCGCGGTGGCGGCATAGGCGAGGAACACGAGACCATGGATGCCGCCGCCCACCGTCACCACGACGCCGGACGCACCGACGGCACGGGCGATGATCGCGCCGATCAGGATCGTCCAGGTGATCGCCTCCGCGATCGCGAGGGTGCGGAACAGGCGGTCGGGTGCGCGGAACACGGATCTCCTCGGGTGGCGTCCCTCCAGAGTATCGGCGCTGCGCGAAGTCGGATGCCGCAGGGGCACGCCCCTGCGGCATCCGTCACCCCCTCTTACCGGACCGTCGCGGTGTACGGCCCGGAGCCGGAGTCGGCCCGCACGACGACCCGGTACGTGCCGGAGCTCGCCGAGTGGCTCAGCTGCTCATCGGGGCGCGTGGAGGTGCCCTGCGCCACGGTGATCCACCCCAGGAACGAGTAGTTCCTCTGGAGGTACACGTCGAAGTCGGCGCCCGTCGGCCCGTCGAGGCACACCTGGATCGTGCCCGACGCGGTGCGCGAGAACGTCGGCGACGTCGCCTGCTGACCGACGGTGAGCGTGCCCGTGCTCACCGGCGTGCCGGTGCACGTGCTCGGGGGCGTCGTCGGTGCCGCGGCCACCCGCCACGTGAAGGTGACCGTGTCGGTCGTGGCGGGGCTCGCGCTGTCGCGCACGGTCACCGTCACGGTGAAGCTGCCGGCCGTGGTGGGCGTTCCCGTGATCCGACCGGTCCCGGCGTCGAGAGCCACGCCGGCGGGCAGGCTGCTCGCCGAGAACGCGTAGGGCTTCGTGCCTCCCGACGCCGTCACGGTGAGGTCGACCGCCGTGCCGACCGTGCCGCTCTGATCGGCGACGGCCGCGAGGTCGACCGCCGTCGGCGTCGGCGTGGTGGGGCCGTTGAGGAACCCCGTGAAGAGCAGCCGGTTCGGGGACGCGGCATCCAGCCCGCCGATCCTGTTCGGCGTCGCGTTGTCGACGAGCGCGGCGTGCACCTGCGCCGGGGTGGCCGAGGGGTTCGCGGCCAGGTACAGCGCGGTGGCTCCGGCGACGTGCGGCGAGGCCATCGACGTTCCCGTCGCGGTGGCCGCCGCGGTGTCTCCCGTGAACCACGAGGAGGTGATCTCGGTGCCGGGCGCCCAGATGTCGAGGCAGCGCCCCCAGCTGCTCGACGCGTTCTTCTGGTCGGTGCGGGTCGTGTTGCCGACCGTGACCGCCTCGGGCACGAGCTGCGGGCTGTAGCGGCACGCGTCGTCGTTGGAGTTCCCCGCCGCCTGCACCCAGCTCACGCCGGACGCGACGAGGTTCTTCACGGCCTGGTCGAGCGCCGGGCTCGAGCAGGCGCTCCGGCATCCGACGCTGTAGTTCACGACCGCCGGCTTCTGCGCGTTCTCGGAGATCCATTCGACCGCCCGCAGGATGCCGGTGGTGTCGCCGTCGCCGCGGCAGTCGAGGATCTTGACCGGGTACACGGTCGCCTTCTTCGCGATGCCGTATGTCGAGCCGACGGCGGTCCCGGCGACATGCGTGCCATGACCGTTGCAGTCGCTCGCGTCGCCGCCGGTGGTCAGCGCGTCGAACCCGGGACGGATGCGGCCGGCGAACTCCGCGTGCGTGCGGCGGATGCCGGAGTCGACGACGTACACGTTGACGCCCTCGCCCGCCGAATCGGGGTACGCGAAGCGTTGGTTCAGCGGCAGGTCGCGCTGGTCGATGCGGTCGGCGCCCCAGTCGGGCGGGGAGACCTGCTCGGCGAGGGCGTGCACGCGCTGCACCTGCTCGACCGAGGAGACGCGGGGATCGGCGGCGATCGCGAGAGCCTCGTCTTCGGTGAGCGTGGCGGAGTAGCCGTCGATCGCCGTGTTGAAGACGTCGAGCAGCTCGCCTCCGACGGCCTCGGTCAGCGCAGAGGCGATGTCCTGCGCCGCTCCGATCGCCGACTGCGGCTCGAGCACGACGATGTACTCGTCGGCGACCGCACCCGCCGATCCGGCCCCGATGATCTGCGCGTCGTCCGGCACATCGGTCGTGGCTCCGGTCGTTGCTCCGGCGAAGGACGGTGTGAGCATGAGGGCGGCGCAGGCGAGAATGCCTCCCACGGCCGCGAGCCCTCGCACCGGAGTCGTGCTCCGGTCACGTCGAATGGACAATGGATCTCCTCCCGTAGATCGGAGGTGCCGTCGCGGCCACCCCCGTCGGCAGAATGCCGACTCGCTCGGACCCTAGCGGCATCCGTGGGTGCGGGGGGAGGATTGATGGACCGGAGCCAACATTGCATTCCGGTATATCGGTCCCGACTACCGCGAGAGCTGCGCGGCGAGCAGGGTCACGAGCTCGTACACGACGTGGCTGGCGGCGATGCCCGTCATCTGCGCGTGGTCGTAGGCGGGCGACACCTCGACGACGTCGGCGCCGACGATGCTCCGCGAGCCGAGCGCCCGGAGCATCCGCAGCAGCTCGCGGCTCGTGAGACCACCGGCCTCGGGCGTTCCCGTGCCGGGCGCGTGCGCGGGGTCGAGCACGTCGATGTCGATCGAGACGTAGAGGGGCTTGTCACCGATGCGCTGCAGGATGCGCCGGATGCCGGCCTCGACCCCGTGCTCTTCGATGTACTCGCTCGACACGATCGAGAAGCCCAGGCGGGCGTCGTCCTCGAGGTCCTGCTTGGAGTAGAGGGGTCCGCGGGTGCCGACGTGGCAGCTGGCGGTGAGATCGATCAGCCCCTCCTCGCTCGCCCGGCGGAACGGGGTGCCGTGCGTGATGGGCGCACCGAAGTAGGTGTCCCACGTGTCGAGGTGCGCGTCGAAGTGCAGCACCGCGACCGGGCCGTGCTTCGCGGCGACCGCCCGCAGCAGCGGCAGCGCCACCGTGTGGTCGCCGCCGATGGTGACGATGCGCTGCACCTGCTCGCCGAGCGCAGTGGCGGCGCGCTCGACCTCGGTCACCGCCTCGGTGAGGTCGAACGGGTTGACCGGGATGTCGCCGGCATCCACCACCTGGGCGAGGGCGAACGGCGAGACGTCCTGCGCGGGGTTGTACGGGCGCAGCAGGCGCGACGACTCCCGCACGTGCGACGGACCGAAGCGCGTGCCGGGGCGGTAGCTCACCCCCGAGTCGAACGGGATGCCGACGACGGCGATGTCGGCCCGCGGCACGTCCTCGATGCGCGGAAGGCGTGCGAACGTCGCGATGCCGGAGTAGCGGGGGTTCACGGAGGCGTCGATGGGTCCCACGGTGTCGGTCATCAGTCTTTCCTGTTCGTCGGGATGTGGATCAGCTGCACGCCGCCCTCGTCGATGGCGGTGCGGATGGTGCGGGCGATGTCGTCGGCTCGCTCGACGCGGCGGCCGGTGGCACCGAAGGCGGTGGCGAGCGCCGCCCAGTCGGGCTGCACCAGATCGACGCCGACGGGCGCCATGCCGCGGTCGATCTCGTTCTGGCGGATCTCGGCGTACCCGCCGTTGTCGACGCACACGACGGTCAGGTCGAGGCGCTGCTCGACCGCGGTCACCAGCTCATTGACGCAGAACATGAGCGCCCCGTCGCCGATCACCGTGACGACCGGCCGCTCGGTCTGCGCCACCCGGGCGCCGATCGCCGCGGGAAGGCCGTAGCCGAGCGTCGCGTACGTGGGCGTGTAGAGCAGGGAATGCGGATGCTGCGCCTGCAGGACGCTGCCGAGCGCCATGTAGACGATCTGCGAGGAGTCGCCCGCGACGATCGCGTCGTCGGGCAGGGCGTCGGCGATGATCTCGGCGAGCGCGACGGTCTCGGGCACGGTGTCACGCATCTCGCGGGCGATGGCGGAGCGTTCGGCGGTCACGTCGCGCGCCGGGTGCCGCGCCGTCGGCAGCAGGCGCAGCAGCTCGCCGGTAACGGCGGCGGCGTCGCCCGTGATGCCGACGGTCGCGCCGAGGTTCTTGTCGAGCTGCGCCGCCGAGATGTCTACCCGCACGACCGCGCCTCGCGCCTCGAGTCGCGGCGCCCAGAGCTCCGCCTCGCCGAGCTTCGACCCGACGACGAGCAGTGCGTCGGCGTCTTCGGCGACCGCGCGAGCGGCGGCGAGCCGCAGGTTCGAGCCGAGCGAGAGCGGATGCCGTTCGTCGACGACCCCTTTCCCGTTCAGGGTCGTGAGCACGGGAGCGCCGAGGCGCTCGGCGATCGCGGTGAGCTCGTTGCCGGCATCCGTCGATCCGCCGCCCGCGACGATGACGGGTCGTTCGGCCGATGCGAGGAGACGCGCGGCCTCGGCGAGCGCGTCCGGGTCTCCCGCGTCACGCGCCGGGAGAGGGCGCGGGCGCCGCGCCTCGGCGGGCACGTCGGCCGGCGCCTCGAGCACGTCGAGGGGGATCTCGATGTGGACGGGGCGGGGGCGGCCGGTGCGGAAAAGCGTGAACGCGTCGTGCACGGCATCCACCGCCTCGGCCGCCGAGGAGACGCGGCGCGACCATTCGGCGATCGCGCCGACCATGGCCGTGGCGTCCTTCGTCTCGTGCAGGGTGCCCACGTCGGCGAACTCCGCACCGAGCGGCACACCGGGCGAGAGCACGATGAGCGGACGCGACTCGCAGAAAGCGGTGCCGATCGCGCTCATCGCGTTCTGAAGGCCGGGCCCCGAGGTCGTGATGACGACGCCCGGCAGGCCGGTCTGCTGCGCCCAGCCGTCGGCGCCGTAGCCTGCGCCCTGCTCGTGGCGGTTCGTCACCGCGCGGATGCCGAGGTCGGCCAGCGGCCGGTACAGCTCGAGGTTGTGCGTGCCCGGGATGCCGAAGACCGCCGTGACGCCGTAGGCGCGGATGGTCTCGAGCACCGCTCGTCCCGCGGTGTCGGAGTAGTCAGGGGTCACGTCAGGCACGGGCATCACGTCAGACATGATGCCGCCGCTCGCCGTCGACCCAGGTCTCGTGCACCGTGATCGCCGCGATGTCCTCGGGCGCGACGGACAACGGGTCGTCCGACAGCACCGCGAAGTCGGCGTACTTGCCGACCTCGAGCGAGCCGAGGTCGTCTTCCCGCCCGATCGACACGGCGCCCTCGATCGTGTGGGCGCGCAGCGCGGCGAGCGCCGAGATCCGCAGGTCGTCGGGGCCGAGCCTGTGCCCGCGGCGGGTGACGCGGGTCACAGCGGTCTGGATGGCTTCGAGGGGGATGGGTTCGGCGACCGGAGCATCCGACGAGATCGTCATCGGCACGCCCGCGCGCTCGAACTCGCCGAGCGGGTTGAACCTCTCGCCCGGCGTGCCGATCGCCTCCTCGACGCCCTCGCCCCAGTTGAAGTAGTGCTGGGTCTGGTTGACGGGTCGGATGCCGGCGGATGCCATGCGCGCGATCTGCTCGGGCGTCGGCAGGCCGCAGTGCTCGATGCGGTGGCGAGCATCGGCATCCGGTCGCTCGGTGAGCGCCGCCTCGATCGCCGACACGACCATCTCGATCGCCGTGGGCGACTGGGCGTGGGTGGCGGTCTGGAGACCCGCGGCGTGCGCCTTCGCGATGAGCGCGGCGTAGTCGGCGGGCTCGTGGTAGAGCTGTCCGGTGCGGCACGGATCGCCGACGTAGCCGTCGGGGAAGTACGCGGTCCAGCCGCCGAGCGTGCCGTCGGCGTAGAACTTGATGCCGGCGAAGCTCAGGTGCGCGTTGCCGAACTGTCCGACCAGGCCCATCTCGAGCGCCTCGTCGAGCAGGTGCGACAGCAGGTACATCGACACCCGCAGCTCGAGGCGTCCGGCCTCGGCGAGCCGCAGGTACATGTCGAACTCGCGGCGGGTGACCTGGCAGTCGCCGATCGACGTGACGCCGCCCGCGAGGAAGCGCTGCGTCGCGGCATCCAGCTGCCTGAGGTGCTCTTCGGGCTCGTCGGCGAGGTGGAAGTTCGGACCGTGATGGCCGATCTTCACCCCGTGCACGCCGGTGAGGACGTTGCACGCGGCATCCGAAAGCTCGCCGGTCAGCTCGCCGTCGGCGTCGCGGAAGAACTCGCCGCCGTCGGGGTTGGGGGTGTCGCGGTCGACGCCGTTGATATCGAGCGTGTACGAGTTCACGACCCCGCCGTGGCCGGAGGCGTTCATGAGGTACACCTCGCGGTCGCGCGAGACCTCGTCGAGCTCGAACCGGGTGGGATGCCGCTTCTCGGCGAGGTTGCGCTGCTCGTAGCCGTATCCGCGCACCGGCCGCCCTTCGGGCGCCTCGGCCGCCGCGGCCTTCAGCAGCGCGACGATCTCGGGGATGCTCCGCGCCTTCTCCGGACCGCAGTCGACCCACGTCATCATCTGCCCGAACATCAGCGGATGCGCGTGCGCGTCGACGAATCCCGGCACGACGACGGCATCCCCGAGATCGATCCGTTCCGCGGCCAGACCCGCCCGCTCCGCCGCCGCCGCGCACTCGTCGACCGTGCCGATCGCGACGATCCGCCCGCGGTCGGTGAGCATCGCGGTCGCCGCGCTGTCGGCGGCATCCGCCGTGTGGATCACGCGGGCGGTGATCAGGCGAGGCGTCGTCTGGGCGAAGCGGTCGAAGGGAGTGAGCTTTCTCATGGGCCTGTTCGCTGTCGATGCGGTCGGGGTGGGGCGGCGACCCGCCGGTCAGGGCAGCCGGTTCGCGGTCGTGTCGGTGCGCGCGGTGAACGACGCCGTGACCGGAGCCTCGTCGGAGTGCTGCGGCGCGAGACGCGTGCAGATGCCGGCGATGATCGCCATGCCGATGAACATCGCGATGACCGACCAGACGCTGCCGGTCCAGGCGATGAGCTGCGTCGCGAACCAGGGCGAGAAGCCGGCCCAGACCGCCGCGCCCACGCCGTAGGAGAGGGCGATCGACGTGTAGCGCGCCTGCGGCCGGAACATCTGCGCGAGAATCGCGGCGATCGGCGCGTAGGTCGCGCTCATCGCGATGCGCACCAGCGAGGCGAACAGGAAGATGAGCGGTTCCACGCGGCCGGGCATGATCAGCAGGAAGGGCGCGAACGTGAGCACCGAGGTGATGAGGCCGATGTACATGACGTTCTTCCGACCCCACTTGTCGCCCAGCCAGGCGACCGGCAGCGTCACGACGAACTCGACGAACGACGCGATCGTCATGGCGTCGAGGATGACCTGCTCGCTGATCGCGATGGGCTCGCCGGTCGCGTAGGCGGTCGCGAACGTGGTGGCGAGGTAGTAGCCGCCCGTCGAGATGGGCAGGATGCCGATGCCGAGCAGGATCGGGCGCCAGTTGGCGCGCAGCGCGAACGCCAGGGGCATCGACTGCTTGCGCCCCTCGATCTTCGACTCGAAGACCGGCGACTCCTCGACGCGGTAGCGGACCCACAGGCCGACGCCGATGAGCACGATCGACAGCAGAAACGGGATGCGCCATCCGCCGTCGATGATGAAGTCGTCGCCGCCTCGCGCCATGATCGCGAAGATGCCCGACGCGAGCAGGGCGCCGGCCGGGTTCCCGAGCTGCGTGAATCCGCCGTAGAAGGTCTTCGACTTCTCGGGCGCGTGCTCGACGCTCATGAGCACCGCGCCGCCCCATTCGCCGCCGACCGCGAGACCCTGGATCGCACGGAGCAGGATCAGCAGGATCGGGGCGAGGATGCCGATGTTGTCGTAGGTGGGCAGGCAGCCGACGAGCACGGTCGCCGCGCCCATCAACAGCAGCGTGATGACGAGCGAGACCCGGCGGCCCAGCTTGTCGCCGATGTGACCGAAGATGATGCCACCGAGGGGGCGCACGAGGAACGCGACGGCGAAGGTCGCGAACGCGGCGGCGGTCTCGGCGAGGCGGTCGCCGCTGGGGAAGAACAGCGGACCGAAGACGAGGGCCGCGGCCGTGGCGTAGACGTAGAAGTCGTACCACTCGATGGTGGTGCCGACGAAGGCGGCGAAGCCGGCGCGGCGGGCGCGGCTGTGGACGCCGGGGGTCGGGGTGGAGGTCATGGTGCCCGCTCCTTTGCGGAAGGTGGTCGGATAGCGAAGGATGCTACGGCGACCCGGCGGGCCGAGCAAGGGCAGAACTCCAGTGAGAGCGCAGCCTGACTGGAGTTCTGATTCAGAATGCCGACATGAGTGACCCTGCTGGAAACCCGAAGTCCCGATAGACTGGATTCCTGCACCCGCATCCGTGCCATCCGGGGAAACTGGGGAGATCGACCGCTCATGGACTTCGACGCCGAACTCATCCGGGCGCTGCAGGAAGACGGGCGCGCCAGCATCCGCACCCTCTCCCTCAGGCTCGGGCATCCGAGGGCCGCCGTCGCCGCGCGCCTGCGAGCGCTGCTCGGCGACCGCACCGTCCGCGTCGTCGCCGCGGTCGACCCCGTGTTCCTCGGTCAGCACGTCTTGGCGCACGTGTCGATCCGCACCGACGGCGCCGTCGAGGTCGTCGCCGAGCACCTGCGCGACATGGCCGAGACCGTGCTCGTGTCGGCCGTCGGCGGCGCGCACGACCTCGTGACCGAGGTCCGGGTCGGGTCGATGTCGGAGCTGCACGACCTGCTCGCCGTGATCCGCGCGATCGGCGGGGTGCTCGACATCAGCACGATCATCTACTCGACCGTGATCAAGGGGTTCTTCGTGTCGGAGTACCACGGCGGGGTCACGCTCGACGCGATCGACGAGTCGCTCATCGAGCACCTCCAGTCCGACGGCCGCACGAGCTTCCGCGCTCTCGGCGAGGCGGTGCGGCTCTCGCCCTCGGCCGTCGCCACGCGCGTGCAGCGGCTCATCGACGCCGGGGTCATCAAGATCAGCGCCGTGGAGGCCCGTGGCCTCGCACACAGGCAGCTCTCGATGGGCGTCGGGATGACTCTCGGCGACGACGATGAGGCCGTGGTCGACGCGCTCCGAGCCGGGCGAGGCGTCGATTTCGCCGCGCGCACGCTGGGCCGGTTCGACGCCGTCGCGACCCTCGTCGAGCCGTCGGCCGGCGCGCTGTACGCGAGCCTCGAGCGACTGCGGGCGCTGCCCGGAGTGACCCGCATCGAGGCGTGGCTGCACCTCGCCGTGCTCAAGGAGGACTACGCCCGCACCCTGCGCCCGCTGCGCACGGAATGATGCCGCGCTGCGCGCCCGGCGCGCCGTCACCGCCCGTTCACCGCGCACCGCCAGACTTTCGACCATGAGCGACGAGCCCTCCGCAACGAAGCCATCTCGCCCGGTCGTTCCCGAGCCCGCTGCCACCGCCAACAGCGGAGCCGTCGGGGTGCTCGGCCTCGAACTGCGCGGCGAGACGCCCGCGCCGAGGAAGCAGGTGTACTCGTGGGCGCTGTGGGACTGGGCGACGCAGCCCTTCAACACCGTCATCCTCACCTTCGTCT
This sequence comes from Microbacterium martis, assembly GCF_047246685.1. Taxonomy (NCBI): domain Bacteria; kingdom Bacillati; phylum Actinomycetota; class Actinomycetes; order Micrococcales; family Microbacteriaceae; genus Microbacterium; species Microbacterium martis. The sequence continues at coordinate 382,232 of NZ_JBFOKT010000002.1, forward strand.
TCACCGCTCTGTACCTCGTGGGCGAGGGCTTCCTTCCGGCCGAGGTCGCCGGCCTCGATCCGTCCGACCCCGCGCGCGTCGCCGCCGACGCCGAGCTGACCTCGGGTCTCGGCCTCGGTTCGACGATCGCGGCGTTCGGCATCCTGCTGCTCGCGCCGGTGCTCGGCCAGCGGGCGGATGCCGCCGGACGCCAGAAGCTCTGGCTCGGCATCGGCACCGGGGCGCTGGTGCTCTGCATGCTCGGGCTGTGGTTCGTCGAGCCGGCCCCGAGTCTCTTCTGGCTGGGCGTCGCGCTCATCTCTGCCGCGACCGTGTTCCAGGAGATCGCCGCCGTCAACTCGAACGCCATGCTCATCGGCATCGCGACGCCGAAGAACATCGGCCGCATCTCGGGCCTCGGGTGGGGCTTCGGGTACCTCGGCGGCATCCTCGCACTGGTGATCGTCGTCGTTCTCGACACGTTCGACTGGTTCGGGATGTCGACCGACAACGGTCTCGCCTACCGCCTGATCGCGGTCGGGTGCGCGGTGTGGACCATCGCCTTCAGCATCCCGATCTTCCTGAACGTGCCGGAGCCGTCGCTCGGCCGGCCGGAGCGGAAGGTGGGGTTCTTCGCCTCGTACCCGCTGCTGGTGAAAGACGTCGCCGGTCTCTACCGCGACCCCGAGACGCGTCCGACGTTCTGGTACCTCCTCTCGAGCGCCGTCTTCCGCGACGGCCTGGGCGGCGTCTTCGCGTTCGGCGCGATCATCGGCACCTCGGTGTTCCGCTTCGGCACGCAGGACATCATCGTCTTCGGCATCGCAGCCAACCTCATCGCCGGCGTCTCGACGATCGCCGCCGGACGCCTCGACGACCGTCTCGGCCCGAAGCGCATCATTCTCGCGTCGATCGGGTCGATGGTCGTCGCCGGTCTCGCCGTGTTCTTCCTCCGCGACGCCGGGTCGATGGTGTTCTGGGTCGGCGGACTCATCCTGTGCGCGTTCGTCGGACCCGCGCAGGCCGCCGCCCGCTCGTTCCTCGCCCGCGTCACCCCGGCGGGCCGGGAGGGCGAGATCTTCGGTCTCTACGCGACGACCGGCCGCGCCGCGAGCTGGATCGCCTCGGGCGCCTGGACCGTGCTCATCGCACTGACAGGGCAGACCGCGTTCGGCATCCTGGGCATCGTCATCGTGCTGATCGCCGGGTTCCTGCTGCTGCTTCCGGTGCGGGCTCCGCGCTGAGTCGCGGAGTCAGACGATCGTCGCGCGCACGTCTCCGAGGAGCAGATACAGCGTGCGATCCTCGCCCGGGAAACGTGTGAAGCCGAAACGCTCGTAGAACGGGACGACGGCGTCGGTCTTGGCATGCACGAGGATCTCACGGATGCCGATCGCCTCGGCGGCCTCGACGGCGCGGACCGTGGCGTGCTGCAGGAGCGATGCGCCGAGACCTCCGTACATCGGTCGCATGCGGTCTGCTTCGCCGCGCGGAGTAGCGTGGCCCGCGTGACCGTGCTCATCGCCTTCCTCGCCAACGTCCTGGAGGCCATCGCGAAAACGGTGGCCGCCGCGCTCACCTCGTCGGCGTCGATGGTCGCCGAGGCGGCCCACTCGTGGGCGGATGCCGGAAACGAGGTCTTCCTGCTCATCGCCGACCGCCGCGGCGCGCAGCGCAAAGACGCCCGGCATCCGCTCGGATACGGTCGCAACGCCTTCGTCTGGTCGCTCATCGCCGCGTTCGGGATCTTCACCGCCGGGTCGATCGTGTCGATCATGCACGGCATCCAGGAGCTCTCCGAGACGGGCCCGGTCGAGAGCCCGGTGATCGCGTACATCGTGCTGGGCGTCGCGTTCGTCCTCGAAGGGGCCTCGTTCACGCAGGCGATGGTGCGATCGCGCCGCCTCGCGAAGGAGCGCGGCTCGTCGACGTGGGACTTCGTGCTCGAGACCAGCGACACCACCCTTCGCGCCGTGTTCTTCGAAGACGCCGCCGCCCTGGTCGGTCTGGTGATCGCCGGCGGGTCGATCCTGCTGCATCAGGTCACGGGCGTGGCCGCATGGGATGCGGTGGGGTCGATCGCCGTCGGCGTGCTCCTCGGGGTGGTCGCGATCATCCTGATCGGACGCAACATCCAGTTCCTGGTCGGGACGACCGCGGCCCCGGCGCTCCGAGCCCGGGTCGGCGCCGCGCTGCTCGCCCTTCCCGAGATCGAGCGCATCACCTACCTGCACATCGAGTACGTCGGACCCAACCGGCTGTTCCTCGTCGCCGAGGTCGACCTCGCCGGCGATGCGCGCGAGCACGATGTCGCACGCCGTCTGCGCGACGTCGAGCGGCGCATCGAGGCGCACGAGGCCATCGAGACCGTCGTGCTGTCGCTCTCGGTCGACGACGAGCCGTCGCTCGACTTCGCCGCGCGCTGACCGCGGGCTCAGCGCTGCCAGTTGTCGGCGAGCTTGTCGAGCAGCCGGGCGAGCTCGATGCGCTCGTCTTCGGTGAAGGCGGCCAGCGCCCGCGACAGCATCTCGCGTCGTTCGCCGCGCATGCCGCGCACGAACCGGCGCCCGTCATCGGTGAGCGCGATGCGGGTGCGACGTGCATCGTCGGGGTCGGCCTCGCGACGCACGACGCCGCGGTCGACCCCCTGCTGGACGAGCCGTGACGCCCGCGGCTGATCGACGCTGATCGCCTCGCCGAGGGCGCTGACGCTGAGGGGAGCGGATGCCGCGGCCAGCGCCTCCAGCATCCGGATGCGGGCCGGCCCACCGGGGCGTCCCGACGGATCGGCCATCCACGGCGGCATGCCGGGGTGGCCGCGGCGGCCGAACGGCGCGTGATCGCCGTGCTCACCGGGACGCCGCCCGCGTAGACGCGAAAGCGCGTGGGCGATGGCGTCGGCGGGGTCGCGGGGCTCGGAGGTCACAGGACGATTTTACATGCAACTTGACATGGACTCTGTTTGCATGTCATAGTGCATATACATGACATGTGACAAGCACATGTCCACTGACATCCAAGGATCATCATGAACACCACCGACACACAGAACTCTCAGAACACCTCTCGCCCGTTCGGCTTCTGGCTCAAAGCAGCCGACCGCCTGATGGCCGCCGAGTTCGCCGCCGCCTTCGAGACCGAGCGGGCGACCCGCCGCGACTGGCGGATGCTCAACGCCGTCGACGGAACGGTCACGACCGATCGTCCGCTGCACCGGCACAAGCTGCACAGCCTCATCGAGCGCGGCTGGGTCGCCCGCGACGGGGACGGCTGGACGCTCACCGACGAGGGCCGGGCAGCCAAGGAACGGCTCGGCACCGTCGTCGACGGCATCCGCGCGAAGGTCTCCGCGGCCGTCTCCGACGAGGAGATGGCGACCACGCTCGCGTCGCTCGAGAAGATCGCCCGCGCGTTCGGCTGGGACGAGGAGACGCCTCTCCCCCGCCGACGCCGCGGCTTCGGCCCGCACGCGCACGGGCGCGGATTCCCCGGGCACGGATTCCGTGGGCACGGATTCCGTGGGAACGGATTCCCCGGGCACGGATTCGATGGGCACGGATTCCCCGGGCACGGATTCGATCGGCGCTTCGGCCGCGGCTTCGGGCCGGGCCATGACGCCTGACCCGCGCCAGCTGCACCACCGCACGCCGAGCACCAGGCAAGGAGAAGTACGCCTGAGAAGGATGCAGGGCGCCGATACGTCCTTCTGAAGCGCACACCTCCTTCTGAAGCGCACGCCGGCAGCCCCGTGTCAGGCCCACGCCGGCAGCCGACGCGCCAGCACACGCCGAGCACCAGCCACGGAGAAGTGCACCTGAGAAGGATGCAGGGCGCCGATACGTCCTTCTGAAGCGCACATCTCCTTCCGAAGCGCACGCCGGCAGCCGAGGCGCCGTTGCCCGGCGTTCCGCCGAAGAGGCCCTATGTCAGGAGAAGCGCGACGCCCGGGCCGGGTGCGGCACCCGCTCCGACGGCCATGAAGGGAAAGGTTCCACTGCTGATCAGCAGGACGAGCGTGACCACCGCGGCGGCCAGCAGCAGGAAGAGGAACGCGTATATCGCGACCGTGAGGCCGCGATAGCCGCCCGAGGTGGGCACGTCCGGCGCCACCGACGGCTCCGACCAGTCGTCGGCGGCGGCGGCCGGCTGGTCGCCCTCGAGGATGGCGGGAGTGGGCCGAGACCCTTCGGCGGCGCGGCGCCGGGTCAGCGGCGGAGTCGCCGGGGCGACGGCATCCGTCCCGGCCGGGTCGGGCGCCTCGTCCGGCGCCGGAGGAGGCGTCAACAGCCCCTCGGGGATCGGCGTCTCCGGCGGGGGTGGGGGGATGACGACGTCGGCGGGCGCGATCACCGGCTCGTCCGGGGCGACCGGCTGTTCGGGATTCGTGCCGCTGACGTCGCTCATCTCAGCCTCCGACTGCTCCGACGTCGGTGACGCCGACGTCTGTCCGATGGAAGTTCTGGAACGACCGGGATGCCGTCGGCCCCCGCTGCCCCTGATACCTGTTGCCGTACGGACCCGACCCGTACGGGTTCTCCGCCGGCGACGTCAGCCGGAAGAAGCACAGCTGGCCGATCTTCATGCCGGGCCAGAGCTTGATCGGCAGTGTGGCGACGTTGGCGAGCTCGAGCGTCACGTGACCGGTGAAGCCGGGGTCGATGAAGCCGGCGGTCGAGTGGGTGATGAGTCCGAGCCGGCCCAGCGACGACTTGCCCTCGAGACGGGCCGCGATGTCGTCGGGCAGGCTCACCTGCTCGAACGTCGCGCCGAGCGCGAACTCGCCCGGGTGCAGGATGAACGGCTCGGCGGGGTCGACCTCGATGAGGCGGGTGAGCTCGGGCTGATCGACCGACGGATCGATGAACGGGTACTTGTGGTTGTCGAACAGGCGGAAGTACCGGTCGAGACGCACATCGATGCTCGACGGTTGAATCATCTCCGGCTCATGCGGTTCGAGGCCGACGCGGCCCGATGCGAGTTCTGCCCTGATGTCGCGATCGCTGAGAAGCACGGGATCAGCCTAGTGCGGGGCGGTCGAGCCGCGGTGGTAGGCTGGCGTTCTCCTGCTCATCGAGCGGGTTCGGGGCTGTAGTTCAATGGCAGAACTTCTGCTTCCCAAGCAGACAGCGCGGGTTCGATTCCCGTCAGCCCCTCCACCGGAGAACGACTTCTCCGATTCGCCGCCGCCGCTCGCGATGCGCGCGGAGCCGTGTGTTCCGCGGTGAGACGCCCGCCGATACGATTCTCCTGACCGCCCGCAGGGAAAGCCGTGCGACGCCGTACCCCGGCTCACGAAGGGATCAGACGATCATGCGTACGAGGTCACGCGTCATTCTCGCCGCCGCAGCCGCAGGCGGCCTGCTGGTCGTCGCCGGCTGCGCCGGCACTCCCGACGCCGCCCCGACCCCCTCGCCCACCCCGTCCGCGAGCCGTGCGCCGGCGCAGGTCCCGAGCGTCGCCACCTTCGAGATCGAGGGGAAGCGGTTCCGGATCGAGCTGATCACGCCCGAGCTCGTCGAGCACGCGGAAGACCTCCTGGCCGGCGAAGAGGTGCCGGCCATCCCGGTGGGTCGCATCGTCCGCGACGACCCGTCGGTCAACGCCCCCTGGTCGTGGCACATCGACCCGGCCACGCTCGAGTTCGCCGACTTCACGACCGAGGTCTGCGACGGTCTTCCCGAATACGTCGAAGACGGCACGCTCACGAGCGACACGTACTGCCCGTGGCTGGCGACCGTGGTCTCGGTCGAGCCGCTCGACGCGGCCGACTGAGCCGCTCGACGCGGGTCGCACACGGCATCCGCGGATTTCTCTGAACCTTTCGCCGGCCCGTATCGTCTCTTCGCCGGAGGTGCGCTCGAGCGCACCGCGAACGGGGATGACATGAGCACGTCGACGGCGGCGACAGCCGCGAGAACACGGTACGGGGTGCCCGCGCGCCCATGAACGACTTCGCAGCACCGACAGATCCCGATCGGCTGCTGCGGAAGGCCCACAACCGTTATTCCGGCATGCTGCGAGGCTTCGTCATCTCGCTCGCCCGCGATGCCGCCCTCGCCGACGACGTGGTGCAGGAGACGCTGCTGCGGGCGTGGCAGAACCCCGAGATCCTGACCAGGCCCGATCCGGTCGTGCGAGCCTGGCTGTGCACCGTGGCCCGCAACCTCGTCACCGACGACCTGCGCAGCGCCCGCCGACGACGCGAGATCGTGACCGACACCCTGCCTGAGGCAGAGCACGACGACGACACCGATCGACTGTTCGAGCGCTGGGTGATCGCCGAGGCCCTGGCCACGCTGCCGGCCGACCACCGGGCTGTCATCACCGGCGCCTATCACGGCGGGAAGAGCATCGCGCAGCTCGCGACGGAGTTCGGCATCCCCGCCGGCACGGTCAAATCGCGGATGCACTACGGGATGCGGTCGCTGCGCACCGCCCTGCGGGAGAGAGGGGTCATCGCATGAGCGACGATCGATATCGGGAGTGGGACGCCGCCTACGTGCTCGGAGCGCTGAGCGTCGACGACCGCCGGGCCTTCGAACGACACCTCCCCTCCTGCGGATCGTGCCGCGAGGCGGTGCGCGAACTGGCGCCGGTGCCCGGCCTGCTCCGCTCCGTCGTCCCCGGCGTGCAGCCCGCGACCCCCGGCGCGGATGCGGCCGACGACCGGGAGGCCGCGGCATCCGATCCGGCGGGGCTGGCCGCGCTCGCCGACCGGGTGCGACGCCGGAGATCGAGGAGCCGGATGCTGCTCGCCGCGGCATCCGTCGCCGTCGCTCTCGCGGGCGGGACCGCCGGATACGCGCTCTCGGCCGCATCCGCCGACCAGACTGCCGTCGTCGCATCGCCGAGCACCGACGCGCCGGTACGTCTCGATCCCGTCGACGGCAGCGGCGTGCGCGCCGACCTCGCGATCACCGAGCAGTCCTGGGGAAGCAGGCTCGACTGGTCGTGCACCTACCCCTCCGGAGTGAGCCGCGGGCACGACTACGAGCTGGCCGTGGTCGACACGCTCGGGGCGAGGACGATCGTCGCGACCTGGACGGGCGACGGCGAGGAGAGGACGACGGGACTGTCGGCCGCCACGTCGCTCGCTCGTGCGCAGATCTCCCGCGTCGAGCTGTCGCTCGCCCCCTCCGGCACCGTGCTCGCGGCCGCCGACTATTGACGCACCTGCGCACCGACACCGACGAGAAGGAGCACCATGTCCACACGTACTGAGACGATCCTCGCGACGGCCTCCCGTCCGACCCGGGTCATCGCCGCCGTCACCCGCATCGCGCTGGGGTTCGTCTACCTCTGGGCGTTCTTCGACAAGCTGTTCGGGCTCGGCATCGCGACCCCGCGAGAAGGAGCGGTGCTGGCGGGCACGTCGGCCAGCGCCGGCTATCTGAGCCACACCGAGGGCGCGCTCTCGGGCTTCTTCCGTTCGCTCGCCGGCAACCCGGTCGTCGACGCGCTCTTCATGCTCGGCCTCGGAGCCGTCGGGCTCGCGCTGGTGACCGGCGTGTGCCTGCGTCTCGCGGCGGTCGGCGGCACGCTGGTGATGGGAGGCATCTACCTGAGCTCGCTCCCGCTCGACAACAACCCGATCGTCGACGACCACCTCGTGTACATCCTCGTCGGCTGGCTGCTCGCGGCGATCGGAGCCGGGTCCTCCGCCGGATTGGGCACCTGGTGGCAGTCGCGACCCGTCGTGCGCGACCATCGCTGGCTGTTCTGACCGCGTGCATCCGATCAGCGGGCGCCCTCCCGGTCCGCCGCAGCCGTCATCACGTCGTTGACGCTGCGCACGACCGGGAACGAGCCGAGCGCCGCGGCATCCAGCGGCTCCGGCGAACGCACGATGATCGTGGTCGGCTCCCCCGCGATCAGGTCGACGTCGCTGTCCTCCGGCCAGGCGTCGGCGACGAGGCGGTCGGGGAAGAGCGAGAACCCGCGAACGAGGGTGTCGGACCGCACCTCGACCGTCTGCCGGCCGTCCTGCCACTCGCCGACCTCGATCCTGAGGTTCGCCGGCTCGAGGGCGAGCTCCTTGTCCTCTGCGAACGTGCGGGTCGCCGACGTCGCCCCCGTGACGTCGGCGCGTACGAACTCCCGCCTCAGGTCTCCGGGCGTGCTGACGTCGGCGTCGAGGGGAACGCCCACGCTGTCGAGGGCGGGCACGACGACCGACACCGCCTGCTCGGCGAGCGCGCGCCCGTCGAACGCGAGCCGGCGGATGCGCCCCTCGACGGTCCACTCCTCGATCGAGTCGTTGACCGCCACGAGCATCAGGCTCCCGTCGGGCATCGGCTGCACCGTGACGAGCCGTTCGGCGTTGGATCGGCGCAGTCCGTGCCACAGCGGCTTCCGGCGGCCGTCGCCGTCGACGGCCGCCCACGACGTCACCGGCCAGCAGTCGTTGAGCTGCCAGACGATCGTGCCCATGCAGTGCGGGCGCTGGGCACGGTAGCGCTCGATCGCGAAGACGATCGCCCGCGACTGGTTGAGCTGGGTCAGGAAGTGCCAGTCCTCCATGCTCTGCGGCTCGGGAAGATGCGGCTCCATGCCTCGGGCGAGCTTGGCGTTGCCGTCGGCGGCCTTCTGATGCAGCAGCATCCCGGGCGATTCGGGGGTGAGCGGCTCGTCGTGGATCGCACGGGTGAGCGTCGACCATGTCGGCGGACCCTGGAAGCCGAACTCCGACACGAACCGCGGCTCGTACTCGGCGTAGGTGGTGTAGTCGACGCGATTCCAGACGTCCCAGATGTGCACGTTGCCGCGGTCGAAGTCGTTCGGGTGCACGTCCATCGAACCGGAGAACGGGCTGCCCGGCCAGTACGGCGTCGTCGGGTCGAGCTCGGCCACGACCTCCGGGAGCAGGTCGGTGTAATACCCCAGGCCCCAGGTGCGGTCACCGATCTGCTCCTGCCAGTTCCAGTCGAACCAGCCCCAGATGTTCTCGTTGCACCCGTTCCAGAGCACCAGGCTCGGGTGCGTCGAGAGGCGCAGCACGTTGTCGCGCGCCTCGGCCACGACCTCGCTGCGGATCGGCTCCTCCTCGGGATAGGCCGCGCAGGCGAAGAGGAAGTCCTGCCACGTCAGCACGCCCAGCTCGTCGCAGATGTCGTAGAACTCGTCGCGCTCGTAGATCCCGCCGCCCCACACGCGCAGCAGGTTGAGGTTCGCACCGACGGCCTGCTCGATCCGGGCGCGGTAGCGCTCCTCGGTCAGCCGGGAGGGGAAGCAGTCATCGGGGATCCAGTTGGCGCCCCGGATGAAGAGCGGGATGCCGTTGATCACGAACGTGAACTTCGAGCCGACCTCATCGTCCGACGTGTCGAGCTCGACCGTGCGGAAGCCCACCCGGCGGGACCACGAGTCCGTCGTGCTCTCGGCGTCGTGCACGCTCACCGTCAGCGTGTACAGCGGCTGCTCGCCCATTCCGCGCGGCCACCACACGGCGGCATCCGGTATCCGCAGCTCGGCGTCGACGGACTCACCGCTGACCGGCACTTCGACCTGCTGACCGCCGATCGAGACCGAGATCACGCGGCCCGTGGCGTCAGCATCCGTTGTCTCCAGCAACGCCGTCACGCGCGCGACGCCCTCGTCGCCGTCGAGCGACAGGGCAGGGCGCACCTCCGCCAGGCGTGCGCCTGACCACGACTCCAGCCGCACGTCCTTCCAGATGCCGGCGGTGACCAGCTGGGGACCCCAGTCCCAGCCGAAGTTCGCCGCCATCTTGCGGATGAACCCGAACGGAGTGGGGTAGGCGTTCGGCAGGTCGCCGAGGTCGGCCGTGACCTGCTCGGCGTACTCCCACGCGGAGTCGAAGACGACCTCGAGGTCGTTCGCGCCCGCGCGCAACCGGTCGGTCACGTCGAAGCGGTAGGTGCGGTGCTGGTTGAACGTGCGGCCGAGCTCGTCGCCGTTGAGCCTGACCGTGGCGACGGTGTCGAGTCCGTCGAAGACGAGGTCGGTGCGCTCGGCGCCGGCATCGGTCCACTCGATCGTCGTGCGGTACGACCACCGCGTGCGACCGATCCACTCGTCCTTCAGTTCGTTGAGGTCGAGATAGGGATCGTCGATCAGGCCGGCCGCGAGCAGGTCGGTGTGCACCGTGCCGGGGACCGTCGCGGGGATCTCCTTCGGGAGCGCGGCCGCGGGGCTGTCGGGGGCGGGGTCGGTGGCGCGGAGCGTCCAACCGGCGGTGAGCGAGGAGACAGTGGTCACAGTCGTCGATCCTTTCACGCCGGGCCGGTTTCGGGGCGGGGCGCCCCCGAGTCGCGCTCGAGGGAGGAACACGCCGGTGCGGACGCGCGGCGCCCGGCCTAAGCCCCGCTCGAGGGAGGAACACGCCGGTGCGGACGCGCCGCGCCCGGCCTAAGCCCCGCTCGAGGGAGGAACACGCCGGTGCGGACGCGCCGCGCCCGGCGTGTTCCTCCCCTGAGCGGCAGCGGATGCCGTGGGGGCGGATGCCGCGGGGGCGCGGGGCGGGGCGCCCCCGAGTCGCGCTCGAAGGAGGAACACGCCGGTGCGCCGGCCCCGAGCCGCGCTCAAAGGAGGAACACGCCGGTGCGGACGCGCCGCGCCCGGCCTAAGCCCCGCTCGAGGGAGGAACACGCCGGTGCGGACGCG
>NZ_JBFOKT010000002.1:392933-572011 GCF_047246685.1 Microbacterium martis
CCGCGCCCGGCGTGTTCCTCCCTTGAGCGGTGGCGGCCGCCGCCCCCGCCGCGGGCCGGTCAGGCGCGGAGGGAGGCGAGCGCGTCGATCACGGCATCCTGGCACTGGCGATGGGCCCGCAGCGGGTCGCGCGCATAGGCGGCGCCGAAGATCTCGAACGTCATCATGCCGGAGAACGCGTGCTCGTCGAGAACCCGCAGGTAGTCGGCCAGCGGCAGTTCACCGTCGCCCCATGCGCGATGCCCCGAGGGCGCCCCGTCGACCAGGTGCACGTGCGTGATGCGGTCGCCGAACGCCTCGTAGTAGTCGTCGACCGTGTCGCCCGCGGTGGCCATCGCCACGGTGTCGAGCGCGATCGTCAGATTCGGGTGGGCGACGTCGCGGTCGAGGCGCGCGAGCGAGTCGAGATCGAACACGAGGTTGGACTCGCTGCGCTGCAGCGCCTCGACCACGCACCGCACCCCCTGCGTCGACGCGTACTCGGCGACCTGCTGGAGGCCATCGACCGCCCGCTTCCACGCCTCGCTCGTGTCTTCGTCCTCACGTCCGCGGCCCGGGGTGAGGAAGAGCACCTCTCCCCCGAGCTCTGCGGTGACGTCGGCCGCGCGACGGAACATCGCCAGGCTCGACTCGCGCAGCCACTCGATGTCGGAACCCAGGTTCACCGGGTACATCACCTGCTCGGGCGTGAGGCAGTAGAGGCTCTGCCCGCGCGCGGCGAGCTGCGCCCCGAGGCGGCGCACGTCGTCGTCGGTCGCGATCGGCACGTGGAAGTGCTGCGCGATGCCCCACAGCTCGATCCGCTGCCGGCCGAGCTCGACCATGTCGTCGAGGAACCGCTCGAAAGAGAAGTTCTGGTAGACGAAGTTGGTGCCGGTGATCTGGCTGGCCTCGAGGCCCATGGCGTGGTCTCCTTCTGATCGATCGGATGTCAGTCGACGGGCAGCAGCACGGCGTTCGCCGTGTCCCATTCGAGCCAGGCGGCGTCGCCGACCTCGAGCGCCTCGCTCGCGCGCGGGCCGCGCACGAGACCCGTGGTGCCGTCGGGCAGGCGCACCGTGTGCCGCCACGCCGACCCCAGGTACGTCGCCGACAGCACGGTGACGGCGACGCCGTCTCCGGTCGCCGCGGCGTCTCCGGTCGCAGCGGCGGCACGGTCGGGTGCAGCCGGGAGCAGCCGCAGATTCTCGGGCCGGACGAGGATCGCCGCCTCGTCTCCGGCGACCGCTCCGTGGGCGCGAAGGCGCGCTCCGCCCGACTCGATGTCGACCCGGTCGCCCTCGCGGGAGACGACCGTGCCGCGGAACACCGTCGACTCGCCCAGGAAGGTGCCCACGAACAGGGTCTGCGGGCGCTCGTACAGCTCCTCGCCGGTGCCGACCTGCTCGATCATGCCGTTGTTGAACACCGCGATGCGGTCGGACAGCGACAGCGCCTCCTCCTGATCATGGGTGACGTACACGAAGGTCGAGCCCACCTCCTGGTGGATGCGCTTGATCTCGGACTGCAGCCAGTCGCGCAGCTTCTTGTCGAGCGCGCCGAGCGGCTCGTCCATCAGCAGCACCTGCGGCTGGTACACGAGCGCGCGGGCGAGGGCGATGCGCTGCTGCTGACCGCCCGACAGCTCCGACGGGAGCCGATCGGCGTACTCCGTCATCCGCACCATCTCGAGGGCGTCGTGCACCATCGACGCCCTCTTCGCCTTGGCGATGCGCCGACGACGCAGCGGGAACTCGATGTTCGCCGACACGCTCATGTGCGGGAAGAGCGCGTAGCTCTGGAACACCATGCCGATGTCGCGCTTGTGCGGCGGCACGTTCGCCACCGACCGTCCGTCGATCTCGAGCCGGCCGCTCGTCGACGACGTGAAGCCCGCGATCATGTTGAGCGTGGTCGTCTTGCCCGAGCCGCTCGGACCGAGGAAGGTCATGAACTCGCCGGGGCGGATGTCGAGGTCGATCGCCTTGACGACCGCCGTCGAGCCGTACTTCTTCTCCAGCCCGAGCAGCGTGATGCCCTTGCTGACGCCGGAGACGCCGGTGACGCCCGTGACGCCCGAGACAGGAGCGGCGCCCGAGACGGGAGCGGCGCCGTCGCCGCCGTCGGCAGCGGATGCGGTGACCGAGGTGTTGCTCATGAGCGAGCCTTTCTCTTGCGTGCGGTCAGAGACTGCGCGACGCCGATGATGACGACGGAGAGCACCGTGACGAGCACGGCGACCGCCGCCACGGTCGGATCGGTGTCCTGCGTGACGCTGCGGTAGATCTTCACGGGGAGCGTCTGCAGGCCCGGAGACTGGATGAACAGGGAGACGATGACCTCGTCGAACGAGGTCACGAACGCGAAGATCGCACCGGCGACGACGCCGGGGGCGATGAGCGGGAGGGTCACGCGGAAGAAGGTGGTGACCCGGTTCGCCCCCAGGCTGGCGGCGGCGAGCTCGAGTCGCGAGTCGAGACCCTGGATGCTGGTGCCCACGTTGAGGATCACGAGCGGGAGCGCCAGGGCGGTGTGCGCGAAGACGAAGCCGGCGAAGGTGCCCAGGAGTCCGTACTGGAGGAACACCGAGTAGAGGCCGATCGCGAGCACGACGCCCGGCACCATCATCGGCGTCAGCAGGTAGTTCTCGACGAGTGAGCGGCCGCGGAACCGCAGCTTCGACAGACCGAACGCCGCGAGCGTGCCCGCCACGACCGAGATGGCGGTGACGGTGAGGCCGATCTGCAGCGAGAGCACCGTCGAGCGCACCCAGGAGCGGTCGGCGAAGAAGTTCTCGTACCACTGCAGCGAGAAGCCCTGCGAGGGGAAGTTGAACGACGCCTTCTCGCTGAACGAGATCGGCACGAGCACCAGGGTCGGCAGGATCAGCCAGGCCACCAGGATGACGGCGAAGACGGAGAGGACGATCTTGAGCTTCATCGGTTCTGCGCTCCCGGGATCGTGAAGCCGCTCTTGGTCAGCTTCGTCACGAGGAACAGCGCGAGCAGCGCTGCCGCCAGCAGGCACACGCCGAGGGCGGTGCCGCGGCCCCACTGCAGGAATCCACTGACCTGCAGCTGGATGAGCGAGGGGAACATCGGGTCCTTCGGCGATCCGAGCAGCGACGGGATGATGTAGAACCCGAGCGCCAGGATGAAGACGGTGATCGAGCCCGAGAAGATTCCGGGCTTCGACAGCGGCAGGAACACCTTGAAGAAGGCGACGACCGGCTTCGCACCGAGGCTCTGCGCTGCCGGGACCAGCCGGGGCTCGATCCGCGAGAGCGAGGAGTACAGGGGCATCACCATGAAGGGCATGAGCACCTGGGCCATGCCGATGGCGACGCCGAGCGGGGTGCGGATCAGCTGCACGTGCCCGATCCCGACCGACTCGAAGAACGCGTTGATCGGGCCGGAGTCCTGCAGGAGCACCACCCACGCGAGGGTGCGGACGAGGATGCTGGTCCACAGCGGCACCATCACCAGCATCGTCATCACGCCGCGCGTGCGGTCGGAGACGATCGTCATCAGATAGGCGTAGGGGTAGGCCAGCAGCAGGCAGATGAGCGTGACGCTCAGGGAGATGACGAGCGTCGTCACGGCCGAGCTCAGAGCGAGGGGCGAGGTGAACACCCAGGCGTAGTTCTGGAACCCGACCTCGGGGTCGGTCACGCTCACGACCATCACCACGATGATCGGGAAGATGAAGAACAGCGTGATCAGCAGGAACGCCGGCGCGGTCAGGAGGAGGTGGCGCGCCCCATCGCGCCACCCCTCCCGCGCCCGCGGCGCGCTGGAACCCGCGTGAGATCCGAGCTGGATGCGCTCGGTCTCGGTCTGGCTCGCCGTGACGTTCACGTGTGTCAGCTCCCGGCGACCCAGTCGGTCCACTCGGCGGAGAACTCGTCCCAGTTCTCGACCCAGTAGTCGATCGAGACGGTGTGTCCCGTGTCGAGGTGGTCGGAGACCAGCCAGTCCGTCAGCGGCTCGGAGACGGCGGGCTTCGCGTCGACGTTCACGGGAGCGTACGACGTCAGCTCGCTGGAGGCCGCCTGCTGGTCGGCGCCGAGCATGTAGTTGATGGCGGCGAACGACGCGTCGAGGTTCGCCGAGCCCTTCGGGATGGCGATGCCGTCGACCGCGACGACCCAGTCGCCCCACATCGGCACGATCGGCGCGCCGGCGTTGGCGGCGCCGTAGCCCCGGCCGCTCCAGACGAGGGCCATGTCGACCTCGCCGCTCTCGAGCTGCTGCTGCGACTGCGCCCCCGTGGTCCACGGCACCAGGTCGGAGCCGAGCGAACTGTACGCCTCGAGCCCGGCGGTGAAGTCCTCCGGGGTGAGGGCGTCGAAGTCGGCGCCGTTCGCGACCATCGCGAATTCGACCGCGGGCGACTCCATCCACGGCGTCACGGGAACGCCGCGCTTGCCGGGGAACTTCTCGGTGTCGAAGAAGTCGGCAGCGGTCTGCGGGGCGTTGTCGCCGTAGACGTCGGCGTTGTAGGCGACGACGTAGCCGTAGAAGATGTTCGGCACCATGCAGTCGCCGGCGAGGGTGCCGTCCGGCACCTTCGACAGGTCGACCTTCTCGGTGTCGATCTCCTCGTAGAGCTCGCCGCAGTAGCGCTCGACCTCGATCGAGGAGGAGACGACCATGTTCCAGTCGACGTTGCCCGAGTCGACCATGGCGCGCAGCTTGGTCAGCTCGAACGCGTCCTGTTCGACGATGGCGCCCGACTCCTCGGAGAACGGCTGCCAGATGGCCTCGTCCTGACCCTCTTGCGTGATGCCGCCGTTGCCGGCGTAGACGAGCGTGATGCCGTCGAGCGCCCCCGCCTCGATCTCTCCGGCGACCGCCGGAGCGAGGTCGAGCTCCTGGTCCCCCGCGGCGTCGCCGCCCGCCGAGCATCCGGCGACGGCCACGGCGGTGACCAGCGTCAGGGCGGTGGCCGCGAGTGCCTTGTTCATTCGTGATCTCATCGTCTTTCCTCACTGCTCGTCGCGCGGCCGGCGGGTTCCGGCTTCGCGGGTTCATGGTCGGCGCCTCTCTGCGCCAGTCAAACAAAGCTAAACAAAGCTATGCACAGGTAAACATGCGTTCTCACTGCATGTCAACCACCGCCTCCTCCATGGTCGTCTCGAAGTCGGCGAGGGAGCGCTGATGACCGAAGGAGCCGCGATATCCGCAGGTCGCGGCCGCGAACGCGCTCGCCGCTGCGAGGGCGTCCTCGAGGCTCCGCCCTCGTGCGAGCTCGGTCATCAGGCAGGTCTGGAACGCATCGCCGGCCCCGATCGTGTCGATCACGGTCGCGGCCTGCGCCGGCTGCTCGAGGACTCGGCCGTCCGACAGCGCGACGGCGCCCGCCGCCCCGCGCGTGACCAGAGCCTGTCGGGCGCCGAGGGCGACGGCCGCGTGCAGCAGCTCCACGCTCTCATCGATCGTCAGCTCGTCCCGCGAGAAGGTGGCGACCGCGACCGAGGGCAGCAGCGGCGCCGCGTAATCGAGATCGCGCTTCGAGAAGTCGAAGGAGATCGGCGCCGCGCGCGCCATCCGGTCGAGCTCGTGCTCGACGTAGCTGCTGTGCCCGGTGTGTATCCAGTCGACGCCGTCGAGGAACGCGAGGTCGTCGTCGCTCAGCCGCAGCGTCATCTCGGGCGGCGTGTGGGCGGTGAATCGACGATTGCCGTCGGGATCGACCACCACGTCCGTGCTCGGATTGGGTGCGTCCTGCCTCTTCACGCGGCCGGCGTCCACCCCCTCCGACGCGAGGCACTCCTCGATGAAGGCCGCGCTCGCGTCGGAGCCGACGATGCCGATGTAGGCGGCCGACACCCCCAGGCGACTCGCGAACACGGCCGCATTCGTCGCGCTGCCGCCGGGGAACGCGAGCCCTTCCTGGGGATAGCGATCGAGGACGTTGTCGCCGATCGCGCACATCGAGAGCGTCATCGGTCAGTACGCGACCCGGTGCATGTAGCGGCGCTCGTCGAGGTCGTGGCCGGTGACCTGTTCGAAGTGGTCGGCGAGGCGCATCGTGATCGACGCCATCGGAATGTGCTGGATGAGCGCACGGCTCGTGTCGGCGATGCCGGGCAGCTCGAAGTCGGCGACGTCGAGCACGCGGTAGTTCGCGTCGTACGTGTCGAGGAACGCGATCGCGCGGTCGGCGTGAGATCGCGTCGCGTCCTGCCCCGAGAAGAGGATGTACGGCTGGCTGTTCTGGGCCAGCTCGAACGGACCGTGGAAGAAGTCGCCGGTGGTGAAGTGGGTCGACTTCTTCCACTGCATCTCGACGAGGTAGCACACCGACAGCAGGTACGCGAGGCCGGTCAGGTTGCCCGATGCGAGGACGAACACGTTGTCGGCGAAGCCGTAGGCCGACGCGATCTCGGCGAGGTGCTCCTCGTAGGCCTCGGTGGCCGTGAGGGTCGCGGCAGGGACCGCATCGAGGGCGGCGCGCCCGGCTTCGACGTCGTCCGAGACGCCGGCGGCGTCGAGGAGCGAGTAGGCGAGCTCGGTCAGGAGCACGTACTTCGCGCTCGTGATGCTGCGGTCGCTGCCGTACGTGAGCGAGTGATCGGCCGCCGCGGCGAGGTCGTTGTCGGCGCCGATGGCGAGCGAGACGACCAGTGCGCCGCGCTCCTTCGCCGACTGGGCGGCGAGCACGGTCTCCGGCGTTCCCCCGGAGTGCGACGCGGCGACGACGAGGTCGTTCGGGCCGACGCCGTCGATGTGCAGGGCGTTGAACTCGGCAGCGTTGAGGTTGAAGGTCGGGATCGGCAGGCGCGAGAGCTGCAGCTGCAGCGCGACCGGAACCGACGAGGCCCACGACCCGCCCATGCCCACGAACAGGATGCGGGTGATGTCGCGACCCTGCACGTCGGCGGCGATCCGCTGGGTCAGCCCGCGCTGGGAGACCGCGCCTTCGAGCGTCGGGACGAGGTCGGACTCGATCGGGCGGAGCGGGCGGAGGACCTTGGTCATTGCGAGCCTTTCAGGTGATGCATTTTGCGATAACGTTCTCACTTTTCATGAAAGCATACAGAGCTTCGCAGCGCAGTCAAGAACGAGTCAGGTCACGGCTCGATAACCATCGCCGACCTGCGGCCGTGCGGGCGCCCCGCTCAGGAGCGCGGGCCGACCGAGCCGCGCTCGATGAACGTGGCGGGCTCGGTGATGATGCGCGCCGGATCGCTCATCCCGTCGATGCGCTCGAGCAGCATGCGGGCGGCCTCCTGGCCCATCACGTAGGAGGGTTGGTCGATCACCGAGATGCCCGGCTCGGCGAACTCGGTCCATTCCTGGTTGTCGAAGCCGATGAACGACAGATCCTGCGGAACGCGCAGTCCCGATGCCCGCACGGCTCGGAAGGCGCCCAGCGACATCGAGTTGTCCGTCGTGATGATCGCCGTCGGGGTGACGGGCTGGCGCAGCACCGCGGCGGTCGCCTCCTGCGCGGCGTCGACCGAGTAGGCGCCGCTGCGCACGATGAGCGAAGCGTCCAGCGGGATGCCGCGCCGGCGGTGCGCGCGCACGTAGCCGTGGAGACGGGTGATGCTCGGCGAGAAGTCGAAGGCGTCGACCCCGTCGCCGCCGTCGCGCACAGTCGCGAAGAACCGCTCCACCTCGGCCGGCGGTGCGAACTCGCCCACGATGGCGATGCGCTCATGGCCGAGGTCGAAGAGCCGGGTGACGGCAGCCTCGATCGCCGTCGGCCCGTCGATGACCACAGCATCCGTCGTCAGTCGGGCGCTCGCGCGATCGACCAGCACGAGGGGCCGACCGCCGTCGCTCCACGAGCGCAGATGGTCGACGCGGTTCGGGTCGCTCGGCGACACGATGATCCCGTCGACGCGGCTGCTCTGAAGGATGCCGAGGGACTCGACCTCGGTCCCCCAGTCCTCGTCGCTGTTGGTGATGAGCACGGTGTAGCCGCGCCCGCGGGCGACGTCGGTGATCCCGCGGACCACGCCGGCGAAGAACGGGATGTGCACGTCGCCGCAGATGACGCCGATCGACCGCGTGCGTCCGGTGATCATGCTGCGAGCGAGCTCGTTGGGGCGGTAGTTCAGCTCTTCGGCGACGCGCTTGACCGCCTCGCGCGTCGACTCCTTCACGCGCCCGTAGTTGCCGAGCGCCCGCGCCGCCGTCGCCGTCGAGACGCCCGCTGCACGAGCGACCTCCACGAGGGTGGGGGCTTGGCGGGGCACGTTCCGTAGGCTACCAAACCGCGAGCGGGCGTCATCCTCGCGGTCTGCCGCCGCTACGATCGCTCCCCCGCCCCGTGCGCGCGCAGCAGCCGGTCGGCGGCGGCGACGCCCGAGGATGCCGCGCCGTCGAGGCTCGCGGCCATCGAGATGTACTCCCCGGCGAAGGCGATCCGGCCGCCCACCAGCTCGTCGAACGCGGCGACGTCGCGCGGGTCCCACCCCGGCAGAGGATGGCTGTAGGCGCCGCGCGCCCACGGGTCGTCGCGCCACGGCGTGACCAGGACCTCGCCCGCGGCATCCACCCTCCCGCCGCGCAGCGCGCGGACGTCGTCGAGCCACACGCGTCCGCCGTCGGGCACGGCGTAGCGCGCCGCCGACGCGCCGCCGGTGAAACCCGTCAGCGCGGGCACGCGGGCGGCACCCGACGTGTCCTGCGACTGCCAGCTCCACGAGAACTCCTCGCCCGACTGCACGGCGACATCGTCGACGTCGCTCGTCAGCGCGACGGAGCACTTCGTCGCATCGCCCGTCGCCCGCGCCGCCAGAGCCGCGGTGATCGCGGGGGGAAGCGCCACGTCGAGGCCGAGGCTCTCGATGAGCGGCAGCGGCACCGCGATGACGAGCTCGTCGGCCTCCCACCGCTCTCCCGTCGCCGTGATCGCCGTCACCGCCGACGACGACACGTCGACACCGACGACAGCCGACGACAGCCGCACGGCTTCGCCGAGGGAGGCCGCCATCGCCAGAGCGAGCGACTGGTTGCCGCCGCGCAGGCGCCCGCCGTCGTCGATGAGGTCGTGCGGATCGCCGTGCAGCAGCGCGTGCGCACCGACCTCGGCCGGACTCGCCGCGACCGACGTCGCGAAGCGTCGGAAATACGGGTTCTGCTCGAACCCGGGGCCGAGGGCCGACGCGAACGCGTCGTGCGCCGACGCCGTGGGATTCGCCGCGAGCAGGGTGCGCGCCGCGTCGTGCACGCGTTCCTCGGCCGCGAGCAGGGCATCCCAGCCGATGCGGTGGCCGTCGAGCGTCCGCCGCTCGTAGGTCACCGCGTGCGAGACGATCGGGATGCGGTACTCCGCGGCCAGCGCCCGCACCGCGTGCTCGACGGGGAAGATGTACTCCGCCCCGCGTTCGACGGTGACCCCGTTGTCGAGGGTCTG
Organism: Microbacterium martis; assembly: GCF_047246685.1. Lineage (NCBI taxonomy): Bacteria > Bacillati > Actinomycetota > Actinomycetes > Micrococcales > Microbacteriaceae > Microbacterium > Microbacterium martis. The sequence continues at coordinate 402,285 of NZ_JBFOKT010000002.1, forward strand.
CGACCATGCCCGCCCGCCGACGCGGTCTCGTGCTTCGAGCACCGTGACGGCGCGGCCGGCCGCGGCGAGGCGCGTGGCGGCCGCGAGGCCCGCGTAGCCCGCACCGACGACGATCGTTCTCACGACGGCATCCTCATCCGATCCGCGGAGTTCCGACCGGCTCCGCATCGGTGAAGCGGGTGAGGTCGAACGCCGAGATGTCGGCGAACGGCTCCTCGCCCAGGGCGAGCTGCGCGGCGAGCTCGCCGGATGCCGGTGCGTACTTGAAGCCGTGGCCCGAGCACGCCGACATGACGACCACGTTCTCCCACCCCGCGGGCGAGCCGATCGCGAAGGTCTCGTCGGGCGCCCAGGTGACCATGCACGGCACGGCCGTCGACGGCGTGGGGACGAGGGCGGGGAATCCCGCACGCACGAAGTCGGCGATCGCGGCGACCTCGTCGGGCGCGACCGGGCGGTCGTTGGCCGTCGCGTCGATCACCGGGGTGCCGTAGCGCCCGTGCAGACCGATCTTCACGCCGCGCTCGCTCACCTGCGGGAAGCCCCAGCCGATCCGCCCGTCGGCGAGCTCGCGCATGAACACCGGGAAGTGCTCGGCGTCGAGCGGCGCGCGCTCGTCGTTCGGGGAGAACCAGGTGGCGTTGATGCGCACGGGCGCGACGGGGGCGGCATCCGGCATCTCCTGCGGGATCCAGGCGCCGGCGCTGAGGACGACCCGGCGGAAGCGACGCTCCTGCCCGTCGACAACGACGACGACCCCCGCGTCGCCTTCGTCGCGGACGAGGGTTGCGACCGTGTCGAAGTGCGTCTCGGCGCCGAGCGCCTTTGCGCGCAGCAGAGCGGCACGGATGCCGTCTTCCGACCGCAGGTACCCGGCGTGCGGGTCGACGAGCGCGACATCACCGTCGTCGACCGCATGCACCGGGTAGCGGCGACGGATCTCGGCGGCGTCGATCTCCTCGTAGGGCATCTCCTGGGCGTCGGCGAGCCGACGGGCGCGGGTGACGTACGGACCGTCCTTCGGGCCGATGACCAGGCCGCCGCTCTCGACGGCGAGCTGTCGGCCGCTCTCCTCCTCGAGCCTCTTCCACAGCTCGTCGGCGCGCCGGGCGAGCGGCTTGTACGGCGCCGGCTGGTCGCCGATGATCTTGTTCATCCGCGTCTCGCCATGCGATGAGCCGCGGCTGTGAGCGGCTCCGAACCGTTCGAATCCGACGACGCGAACGCCGCGCGACGCAAGACGCCAGAGGGCCATGCTGCCGACCGCGCCCAGGCCGATGACGGCCACTTCTTCCATGTGCTGTTCGTCCTTCGTTCGAGGCCTTCAGCCTAAAGCAAGCAATATGCAGAAGACCAAAGGCAAACCAAAACGGATGCAGTCAGCGCGACGCGACCGGCCCCGAGCCCGCGCCCGATTCGTCGATGGCCCGAGCGACCAGCGCGACGTCGTCGGAGGTCAGCTGGATCGAGCCCGCGCCGACCCAGCCCTCGATCTGCTCGGGGGTGCGCGCTCCGACGATGGCGCCGCTCACACCGCGGAAGCCGAGCGCCCACGCGATGGCCGCCGCACCGGTCGAGATGCCGTGACGCTCGGCCACCTGCGCCAGGGCCGCGGTCACCTGCAGGTTGCGCCGGAGCCGGTCGCCCGAGAACTCGGGGTGACGCGAGCGCCAGTCGTCGGCGGGCAGCTGCTGCACGCGCTCCTCGGTGATCCGCCCGGTCAGCAGGCCCGACTGCATGGGGCTGTAGATGATCGCGCCGGTGCCGTGGTCGGCGCACCAGGGCAGCACGTCGGCCGCGGCATCCCGATAGATCGCCGAGAACGGAGGCTGCAGGGTGTCGACGTGACCGATGGCCTCGGCGCGCTCCAGCTGCTCGACCGAGTGGTTGGACAGCCCGATGGCGCGCAGCGTCCCCTGGGCGCGCAGGTCGACGAGCGCGCCCCAGTAGTCCTCGACCTCGGCGCCGTCCTCGGCCGGCCAGTGCATCTGGTACAGGTCGATCTGCTCCACCTGGAGACGGCGCAGCGAGTCCTCGACCTCGCGACGGAGCGACGCCGGGTCGCCGACCTTCCGCTCGCCGGTCTCGAGGGCGTCGTCGTCGGACCAGACCAGACCGCCCTTGGTGAAGACCCACGGCCGCTCGGCCTCGGGGATGTCGCGCAGCGCGCGGCCGACGACGATCTCCGAGTGGCCGCGTCCGTAGACCGCCGCCGTGTCGATCCAGTTGATGCCGCGCGACACCGCGGCGCGGATGGTGCGGATCGAGTCGTCGTCGTCCTGCGCGCCCCAGCCGTACGACCAGGCAGGGCCGCCGATGGCGAACGCGCCGAGGCCGACGCGGGTGATCTCCATTCCGGTCGTGCCGAGGGGAACGGTGGGAAGTGACGAGGTCATGGGTTTCCTTTCGAGGTCGTTCACGCCGGCGAACCGGCCGTCAGCAGACCGAGCACGAGCTCGACCTGCCGGGCGACGGCCGCGCGGCCGGCGCCGATGTACACGCGCGGATCGACGACCCGCGGCTGCTCCTGGATCACGTCGGCGACGGCCCGCGTGAAGGCCACGTTCAGCTGGGTGCCGACGTTGACCTTGCGGATGCCGCGCCGCGTCGCCGCGGCGAGGTCGGCGTCGCGCACGCCCGACGAGCCGTGCAGGACCAGCGGCACCTGCACCGCCGCCGCGATGGCGTCGAGCAGATCGAGGTCGAGCGTCGCCGTCTTCTCGCTCATGGCGTGCGACGAGCCGATGGCGATGGCCAGTCCGTGGATGCCGGTGGCCTCGACGAACGCCGACGCCTCGGCCGGCACGGTGCGGGCGCCGGTCTGGTGAGCGCCCTTGCCGCCCACCTCGCCCAGCTCCGACTCGACCCAGAGCCGGTCGACCGCCGCCCGCGCGACCGTGCGCGCGGTCACCTCGACGTTCTCCTCGTACGGCAGAGCCGCCGCGTCGATCATGAACGACGAGAACCCGAGATCGGCCGTGCGGGCGCACAGGTCGACGCGGGTGAGGTGGTCGAGGTGCAGGGCGACCGGAACGGCGGCTCCCTCGGCGATCGCGCGCATGCCGGCGGCGATCGCCCGCGGGCCGCCGTGATAGTCGATCGTGTTCTCGCTGAGCTGCAGGATCACCGGCGCGCCGGAGCGCTCGGCCCCCTCGACGATGCCCTGGGCGTGTTCGAGCTGCACGACGTTGAAGGCGGCGATGGCCCGATCGTCGGCATCCGCCCGGGCGATCATCGCACGCGTGGTCTGCAGGGTCATCGGGCGTCCTCCTCGGGTGCGGCGGCGAGCAGGGCGGCGCCCATGCCGGCGAGCTCGGGCTCGCGCACGAACTCCGCATGGCCGGCGAGCGCCTCGGCGCGCACCGCGCGCCAGTGCGGCGAGTCGGCCGGGACCCCGCCGATCACGATGCGTCGTGCATCCCGTCCCGACGTCGACGTCAGCGCGCGGATCAGCTGCGCCGAGTCGCGCGCCTGCCGACGCAGCTCGGCGTCGAAGGCCGCGGCCGCGGCAGACGGCGCACGGTCGGAATCGGCGATCTCGGCGTACAGGTCGTCGATCGAGGGCGAACCGTGGGCCTGCAGCAGGGCGGCGATGTCGCGGCCGGACGGCTGCGAGCGGTGCAGGTAGCCCAGGCCGCCGCGCACGAAGAAGCCGTGCTCTCCGGGATCGGGGATCTCGGCCAACCGGCCGCGGTCGATGAGCTGCACGACCGACTCCGACGTCCCGACCGAGACGAACACGTCGCCGGGCCGATCGATGCCGGCGGCGAGCGCGCCGCAGAAGTGGTCGTGTCCCCCGGCGTGCACCCGCACGTCGGCGGGCAGGCCCCAGGCGCGGGCGACGGCGGGCGAGACGGTGCCGATCCGCGCACCCGATTCGACCAGGCGCGGGAGCGCTGTGACCAGGTCGGCGCCGCACGCCGCGACGGCTGCGGCATCCCACTCGCCGCCCACCGAGAGCAGCCCGGTTCGCGACGCGTGCGAGAGGTCGAGGAAGGCGTCGGATGCCGGAAGGCCGGCGATGCGCATCGTGACCCAGCTGCCCAGGTCGGTGAACGATGCCGCCGAGGTGAGCGCCGCGGGCTCGTCGGCCCGCAGGTCGTCGAACAGCTGCCAGCTCAGGATGGCGGTGTGCGCAGCGCCGGAGGCTCGACGGGGAGCGAGGGTGTACCAGCACGGGGTCGGGCCGCCCGACGAGCCGTCCGGCCGCAGCAGGACGACCTCCTCGCCGACCGAGGCCACGGCGACACCGCTCACCTGCGCGCGCAGCGCCGGCGGGAGCTCGGCGACCAGATCGGAGAGCGTGCGCCACACGGCGTCGTGATCGCGCCGGTCGGGCTCTCCTCGCAGAACGGGCGTCGGGGCGGAGGCGCGGGCGACGATGCCGTCGCGCGCGTCGCGGATGATGGCCTTCGTGCGCGTCGAGCCGATGTCGAGACCGAGGAGCATGCTCATGCGCCGGGCGCCCCGGCGACGGAGAGGGCGCGCTGGTCGACCGGCGTGAAGCGCACCTGGGCGGCCAGCGGTCCGAGCTCGGCGCCGGGCACCAGACCGGGCTCGAGGTGCGCGGCGTTGAAGGCCCCCGCGGCGGCGGCCGCGCACAGCGCGTCGGCGAACGAGGCGCCGAGCTTCACCTGCGCGATGAAGGCGGCGAGGAACGTGTCACCCGAACCGGTCGCGTTGACCGTCGGGACGACGGGCACCGAGACGCTCCATACGCCGTCGGCCGTCGCGACCCAGAAGCTCTGCGCGCCCATCGTGACGATGACGATGCCCGTGCCGCCGTCGACGAGCTGCCGCATCCGGTCGCGGATCGCCTCGTCGTCCGAACGGGAGTCGTCGGGCGTGGCGTCGCGGTCGAGCACGCCCTCGAACTCGCTGCGGTTGCACTTCACCAGCCACGGATGCGACGACAGGGTGCTGCGCAGCACCTTGCCGCTCGCGTCGACGGCCGAGAACGCCCCGCGACCGTTGGCGAGCGAGACGATGCGGGCGTAGGTGTCGGAGCCGAGGTCGGGCGGCAGGCTGCCGGTGCAGACCGTGATGCGGTCGGCAGCGACGGCGTCGTCGATCGCGGCCCAGAACCGCTCCTGCTCCTGTGCCGCCAGCGCCGGGCCGGGCTCGTTGAACACGGTGCTGCGACCGGTCTTGGCCTCGACGATCACGGGGGTGATGCGCGTGTCGGCCGCGATCGAGGTGTGGCGGTCGCCCATGCCGAGCGTCGCGCACTCCTCGCGTGCGAGCTGACCGGCCGCCCCGCCGAGGAAGCCGAAGATCTCCACCTCGGGACCGAGGGCGCGGATGCTGCGCGCGACGATGAACGACTTGCCCCCGGCGCGTGCGGCGACCGTGCGCACCCGGTGCACGCCGCCGGGTTCGAGAGTGCCGATCACCTGGAGACGGTCCATCGCCGGATTCGGCCCGACCACCATCAGCGGCTGAGGCGACGGAGCCGGCCACCAGGCGGGATTCGGCGGAGCGGTGCGGGGCATCACAGCACCTCGGAGAGGAAGCGCTGCAGTCGCTCCGATCGCGGGTTGCCGAAGAGCTCGTCGGGGGCGTTCTCCTCGACGACGACACCGCCGTCCATGAAGACGACGCGGTCGGCCACCTGACGGGCGAAGCCCATCTCGTGCGTGACCACGACCATCGTCATGCCGTCGGCGGCCAGCGACGACATGATGTTCAGCACGCCCTTGACCAGCTCGGGGTCGAGCGCCGAGGTCACCTCGTCGAAGAGCATCAACTCGGGTTCCATCGCGAGAGCACGGGCGATCGCCACGCGCTGCTGCTGCCCGCCCGAGAGGCTGATCGGGCGGCTCTTCGCCTTCATCGACAGCCCCACGTCGGCCAGTCTCTCCTCGGCGATCCTGGTCGCCTCGGCCGCCGACAGCCCGCGCACCTTGCGGAGCGACACCGTGATGTTCTCGAGCACCGTCATGTGCGGGAACAGGTTGAAGCTCTGGAACACCATGCCCACGCGCGCCCGCACGGCGTTGATGTCGACCTTCGGGTCGGTGATCACCGCGTCGCCGACCGTGATCGTCCCCTCCGACGGCACCTCCAGCAGGTTGATGCTGCGCAGGAGCGTGGACTTGCCCGAGCCCGAGGGCCCGATGATGCAGACGACCTCGCCCTGGCCGATCGTCAGATCGATGCCCTTGAGCACGGTGTGCGAGCCGAACGACTTGACCAGGCCGTCGATGCGGACGAGAGGGTTCATGCGGTGACCGCCTTCGTGGGGACGTCTCCGGGCACTGCGGGCTCCTCGGCGACCACCGGGATCTTACCCGTGCGGAGTCGGCGATCCAGCCAGTTGACGTAGTGCGTGAGCGGGATGGTGATGATGAGGTAGACGATGCCGGCGGCCACCAGGGGCGAGAGGTTGCCGACCCGCTGGGACATGTCCTGCCCGATGCGGTAGAGCTCGCGCTCGCCGAGCGCGAGTCCGAGCACGTAGACGAGGCTGGTGTCCTTGATGATGCTGATGAACTGGTTCGTCAGCGCGGGGAACACGTTGCGCACGCCCTGGGGCACGACGATCATGCGCATGGCGAGGCCGTAGGGCATGCCCATCGCGCGGGCCGCCTCGAGCTGGCCGTGATGGATGCTCTGGATGCCGGAGCGGAAGATCTCGGCCATGTACGCCGAGGCGATGAGTCCCAGCGCCGCGATCCCGTACGGGTAGGCGCTGGTGCCGAGGAATGTGAACCCCATGTACGGCAGCCCCTGGCCGATGAGGAAGATCGTGAGGATCGTCGGCAGCCCGCGCAGCAGGTCGATGTACGCCTGCGCCGGCCACCGCAGCCACCGATGCCGGGAGATGAGCGCCATCGCGACCAGCATCCCGATCACCAGGGAGATCGCGGTGGCGGCGAGCGCGAGGATCAGGGTGTTGAGGAGACCGACCCCGATGAGGTCGGGCAGCACCGCGAGCATGTACTCGAGGTTGAAGAACATGGTGAAGAAATCGGTCATGATTCATCCCGTCTCGGCGAGGGAGGGTACGCGCACCGGCGCGTCCCCTCCCTCGAGGACTCAGTTCGGATAGGTGTCTTCGGGATGCTCGGCGTAGTAGCCGGTGAGGAAGTCGAGCTGGCGCTCGACGGGCTCGGTGGTCACCCAGGTGGTGAAGATCTCCTCGTACGTCCCGTCGTCGAGGATCTCCCGCAGCGCGCCGTTGATGGCCGCGCGCAGTTCGTCGGCCTCCTGGCGCAGCACGATCGCCGCGCCGATGTTGTCGTCGTTGACCGCCGAGAAGGCGATCTTCACGTCGTACTGGTTCACGTACTTGTCGGCCGCCTGACCGTCGAAGAAGGCGGCGTCGATGCTGCCCGCCTGCAGCGCGTTGAACATGGGCGCCTCGGCCGGGAAGTAGATGAGCTCCGACTCGGTGAAGTACTGCTCGGCGTACTCGGCGTTGCGGCTCGCCGACTTCACGCCGATCTTCATGCCGGCGAGGTCGTCGGCCTCCTCGATGTCGGAGTCGCCCGGAACCGTGATCGACATGACTCCCGTGTAGGTCGGCAGCGAGAAGGTCACCGTCTGGCGACGCTCCTCGGTGTCGGCGATGGACGATGCCGCGGCATCCGCCTGTCCGATCGCGACCGTCGGGAGGATCGTGTCGAACTCCTGCGTGCGGATCTCGAGGTCGACGCCGATGCGGTCGGCGACCTCGGTGAGCAGCGCGACGTCGAATCCTTCGAACTCGTCGTCGTCGCCGACCGAGGCGAACGGAGCCGCATCGCTGTTGACGAGCAGCTGGATGACGCCCGGCCGCACGGTCTCGTACTCGGCGGATGCCGCATCGGTCTCGGTGCCGCCGCCCTCGGGGCTCGCGGAGCTCTGGCCGGCGCAGCCGGCGACGAGCGACACGGTGAACAGCACGGCCATCGTGCTGAACAGCTTCTTACCTCTCATTGAACTGCCTCTCTCTGGTGGGTGTAACGGGTGGGATCGAAGGGCGCGGGGTCGATGAGCGGCTGCTCGTCGAGGGCGATCTGGACGCCCAGCTCGCCGACGGCGGCGGAGTGCTTGAAGCCGTGACCCGAGCAGGCGGCCAGGGTGACGACCCGGGATGCGTCGTCGAGACGCCCGATGGCGAAGCGCTCGTCGGGCGTGAGGGTGATCATGCAGCCGCGCGGATGCTGCGCGACGGGCTCGAGGTCGGCGAACTGCGCGGCGCAGAAGGCCTCGACCCGCTCGAGCTCCCACGGCGCGACGCGGGGATCGTTCGCCGCCGGGTCGTCGATCTCGTACCCGGCCTGGTCGTGCAGCCCGATCTTCACCCCGTACTCGTCGATGATCGGCGCACCCCAGCCGGTGACGTCGCCGCTCTCGCGGGTGAAGACGGGGAAGGCCTCGGGGGTGAAACGGTCGGCGGTGCCCGGACGCGGGCGGAACCAGCTGAGCACGGCGCGACGGACGGTCAGCGGGATCGGGTAGCCGGGCAGCAGCTGCGCGGTCCAGGCGCCGGCCGCGACGACGACCTGTGCGGCGGACACGGTGGATCCGTCGCTCAGCTGCACGTCGACCCCGCCGGCGCGCTCGACGATGCGGGTCGCGCTCACGCCGGCGCGGACCTCCGCGCCGTCGGCCCGAGCGGCGTCCACGCTCAGCCGGATGGCGAGTTCGGGCCGCACCACGCCGGTGCCCGGGTCGAAGACGCCGACGTCGCCGTCGCCGATGCGGTGCTGCGGGAAGCGCCGACGCAGAGCCGCGGCGTCGAGCACCTCGTAGGGCAGGGCGCGGGCGTCCATCGCCCGGCGGACGTCGGTGAGGAGCGGGGAATCTGCGGCCGCGATGCTGAGCCCGCCGACGACGGTGACGATCTCTTCGTCGGTCTGCTGCTCGAGCTCGCTCCAGAGCTCGCGGGAGCGGGCGGCGAGGTCGACGTATTCGGCGCCCTCCGACGTTCCGCTGCGGAACAGGCGGGAGCGGCCGTGCGAGGAGCCGCGGTCGTGCGCGATGTCGAACTGCTCGATGCCGAGACAGTCGACGCCGCGTCGCGCGGCGGCCCGCAGCGCGGCCGAGCCCGCGGCACCGAGCCCGATCACGATGACGTCTTTGTTCACCTGTAGTTCCTTCCGAATTGAAGTAGAACAAAGCAAAGCACAAGCAAACAAAGACTGTCAACACCTTCGTTGGGCTGCGCGGTGCCCTATCGTGGAGAGTCGGCACGGAGCAAGGGATGCGCATGGACGTCGAGGACAAGCTGTACGCGGAGGAGCGCCGGCATCTGATCGTGCGGCTCGTCCGCGAGGCCGGGCGGGTGGAGGTCGCGCGGCTGGCCGAGCGCTTCGGCGTCACCCCCGAGACGGTGCGGCAGGATCTCAACGCGCTGCAGCGATCAGGCCTGCTCAAGCGCATGCACGGCGGGGCGGTGCCGGTCGAGCGCTCGCTCTACGAGGCGCGGATCTCGGAACGACGCGAGTTCTCCGCCGAGAAGGAGAGCATCGCCGAGGCGGCTCTGCCGCTGCTGCCGGTCACCGGGTCGGTCTTCCTCGAGTCGGGAACGACCGCGACCTTCCTCGCCGAGCGCATCCCCCCCTCGCGCGACCTGACGGTGTTCACGAACTCGCTGCCGATCGCGCTGCTGCTCGCCCCGCGCACCGACCTCACCGTCATCACGCTCGGCGGGCGGGTGCGGGCCGTCACGCTCGGCGAGGTCGACAGCTTCGCGATCCGCAGCCTGCGCGACATCCACGTCGACGTGGCGTTCCTCGGCACGAACGGCTTCTCGGTGGCGCACGGCCTCACCACCCCCGACCAGTCCGAGGCCGAGTTCAAGCGCGAGACGCTGCGCGTCGGTGAGACGACCGTGCTCCTCGCCGACCGCACGAAGCTCGGACAGGCCAGCGTCTGGCGCTACGGCGAGCTCGACGCGATCGACGTGCTCGTCACGAGCCCCCACGCCGACGAGCAGCTGCTCGCCGCGGCCCGCGACCACGTCGGCCGCGTCGTCCTCGCCCAGTAGGCGTCCGCCCCGCCGCGTCCCGCCCCGCCGCGTCCCGCCCCCCCCCCCCCCCGCGCGCTGAAGGGAGGAACACGCCGGTAGGCACGCCCGGCCCCCGGCGTGTTCCTCCCCCCAGCGCACACCCCGTGGACACGGCACCGGCTCCCGCCGCCGCCCCCCGCTCAAAGGAGGAACACGCCGGTCAAAGCGCGCCGCTACCGGCGTGTTCCTCCTTTGAGCGAGCGCGCGAGCCGCGAGCGCGCGAGCCGCGAGCGCGCGAGCCGCGAGCGCGCGAGCCGCGAGCGGCACGGGCGCCCGCCCGTGCGGGTCAGGGCTTCGCGGCGAGCGGCTCGAGCCGGGCGAGCTCGTCGTCGGTGAACGGGGCGCCCTCGAGCGCCCGCAGCGTGTCTTCGAGCTGCTCCACGCTCGAGGCGCCGATGAGGGCACTCGTCACCCCGGGCTCGCGCAGCACCCATTGGATGGCGAGCTGGGCCAGCGTCTGGCCACGACCGCGGGCGAACTCGTCGAGCGCTCGAGCGCGGTCGAGGTAGGCCTCGGTGATGTTCGATTCGCTCATCCACCGGCCGGTCGCCGCGCGCGAGTCGCTCGGAATACCCCGGAGGTACCTGTCGGTGAGCAGCCCCTGATCGAGCGGCGAGAAGGCGATGGCGCCCGAGCCCAGCTCGCGCAGGGTGTCGAGCAGACCCGACTCCTCGATGCGGCGATCGAACATGTTGTAACGCGGCTGATGGATCGTGAGCGGAACCCCCTCGGCGCGCAGAGCGGCCGCGGCCGCGCGCGTCTCTTCGGGGGTGTAGTAGTTCGAGATGCCGACGTAGAGCGCCTTGCCCTGCCGCACGGCCGCGGCCAGCGCTCCCATCGTCTCTTCGATCGGGGTCTCGGGGTCGGGCCGGTGCGAGTAGTAGACGTCGACGTAGTCGAGTCCGAGACGCTGCAGAGACTGATCCAGCGACGCGACCATCGACTTGCGCGAGCCCCACTCGCCGAACGGGCCGTCCCACATGCGGTAGCCGGCCTTCGTCGAGATGACGAGCTCGTCGCGGTAGGGGCGGAAGTCGAGCTGATGGATGCGCCCGTAGTTGCGCTCCGCGCTTCCGGCGGGCGGGCCGTAGTTGTTCGCGAGGTCGAAGTGGAAGACCCCGAGATCGAACGCGCGACGAAGGATCGCGCGCTGCGACTCGAGGGTGCGGTCCTCGCCGAAGTTGTTCCAGAGGCCCAACGACACCCGCGGCAGGATGAGACCGCTCCGGCCGGATCGGGCCGTCTGGAGGGAGTTGTATCGGGTGGGTTCAGCGGTGTACGTCATCGTCCTTCTTCCTCGGTGTGGATCTCAGCGCCGGGCCAGCGCTTGGGCCATGCGATCGACGGCCTGCTCGATGATCGGTCGTGGCGTCGCGAAGACGAACCGCAGGAACCCGATCCCCGCCGTGCCCGTGGCCGAGCCGTCGGTGAGGGCGACGCCCGCCTTCGCGCGGAAGAACTCGGCGGGCCGGGGGCCGAGATCGAGCGAACGCGCGTCGAGCCAGCCGATGTAGGTGCCCTCCGGCTCGCGGTAGACGATCTCGGGTATGCGCGCCGCCAGCGCCTCACCGAGAAACCGGCGATTGCCGTCGAGATACGCCGTCACCTCGGCCAGCCATCCGCGGTCGTCGCGATAGGCGGCCGTGTTGGCGATGACGCCGAGGTTGCTGGCGCCGTGCGAGGCCATCATGCCGATCGGCTCCCAGGTCGCCCGGTCGGCGTCGTTGCTCAGGATGATCTGCGCCGTCTTCAGACCGGGCAGGTTCCAGGCCTTCGACGCCGACGTCGCCGTGACGGTGTGCGCCGCCGCGGCATCCGATATCGAGGCGTACGGAACGTGCCGGGCCGGCGCGTAGACGAGAGGCGCGTGGATCTCGTCGGAGAACACGCGTCCGCCGTGTCGTTCGACGACCTCGCTCACGGCGACGAGCTCGTCGCGTGAGAAGACCCGACCGACCGGGTTGTACGGGTTGCAGAGGATCAGCAGGTTCGCCCCGGCGCGGAACGCGGCGTCGATGCCGTCGAGGTCGAGGGAGTACCGCCCGTCCGACACGGTCATCGGCACCTGGATGACATCGCGTCCCGCCATCGGCGGCACCGAGAGGAACGGCATGTAGGCCGGCGTCGGCACGATCACGGGCGTGCCCGGTGCGGAGAAGTGCTCCATCGCGAGCTCGAGACCCTGGATGACGTCGGCGATCGGATGCACGTCGGATGCCGGCACGTCCCAGTCGTACACGTCACGCAGCCAGTCGGCCGTCGCGGCCGACATGTCGTCGGCCAGGGCCGTCGGGAGGTATCCGAAGAGACCCTGATCGACCGCCTCGTGCAGCGCCCGGGCGATGCCGGGAGCCACCCCGAAGTCCATCTCGGCCACGAAGGCGCCCATCGCGTCGGGGAACGTCGACCACTTCAGGCCGCCGATCCGACGGAGGTGCTCCACCTCGATGGTGTCGAAGGCTGCGGCGGATGTCATGCGGGCTCCCGGGGGTCGTTGAGGCGTCTCTCCATCATGCTCGGGTTCGCGGACATCACGGGCCGCGGTCGATCATGTCGGCGTAGCCCTCCGCATAGGTCGGGTAGTCGAGCTCGCCCAGAAGCGACAGGAGCAGCGCGCCGTCGTGCACGAGACCGGTCGGCTCCCCGGCCGGATCGTCGGGCGGAAGCTCGACGCCGAGAAGCGCGGCGATGTGCGTCACCACCTCGCCCAGCGGGACCGGCGCCTGATCGACGGCGTGCACGAGCGCCGGCGGGTCGGGCGTCCGCAGCAGCAGGTCGAGCGCGCGCACCAGGTCGACCTCGTGGACGCGATTCGTGCGCCGGCGGTGGTTCACGACCGCGTGCTCGCGCACCTTCCGCTGCAGGAATCCTCGGCCGGGTCCGTAGATCCCGGCCGGTCGCACGATCACCGCGGAGAACAGCTCGATCGCGGCACGTTCGCCGTCGTACAGCTCGCGAGAGCGATCGGATGCCGGTGCGGGCTCGTCGCGCTCGGTGATCGGCGCGCCCGATGCCGAGCCTTCGAAGACGCCGGTCGACGAGACGAACACGGTGCGTTCGGGCACGGCGGGCAGGGCCGCCGCGAGGTGCGCCAGAGCGGCGCGGTAGCCGCCGACGCCCCCGGCCGGCGGCAGCGTGATGAGCATCGCGTCGACCTCCGGCATCCGCTGGTCGAGGGGCGCCGCGAGATCCGCGCGTATGCCGACGACGCCGTCGGGGAGCCCGCCGTCGCCGCGGCGCAGGGCGAACACCTCGCCGCCGTCGGCGAGCAGCCTCGGAGCGAGTCGCGATCCGAGCTTGCCGAAGCCGACGAGCAGAGTGCGGCGCGGGGGCGCGAGGTCGGCAGAGGTCACGGGTTCAATCTCTCACACCGCCGAGACCCCCGGCATTCGTCGAGACCCCGGCGTGCTGACGCCCGCAGGGCGGGGTCTCGGCGACAAGCCGGGGTCTCGGCGGGCTCACCGCCGCACGACGCTGCGGAAGGCCCGCAGCCGCAGGCTGTTCGCGACCACGAACACGCTCGAGAGCGCCATCGCCGCGCCCGCGAGCATGGGGTTCAGCATGCCGAGCGCGGCGACGGGGATCGCCGCGACGTTGTAGGCGAACGCCCAGAACAGGTTGGTCTTGATCGTGCCGAGCGTCTTGCGCGACAGCCGGATCGCGTCGACGGCGCTGCGCAGATCGCCGCGCACGAGGGTGATGTCGGATGCTTCGATCGCGACATCCGCTCCCGTTCCCATCGCGAGTCCGAGATCGGCCTGCGCGAGCGCCGGGGCGTCGTTGACGCCGTCGCCGATCATCGCGACGACCTTGCCCTCGCCCTGCAGGCGGCGGACGACGTCGACCTTGTCGGCCGGGAGAACGTCGGCGATGACCTCGTCGATCCCGACCTCGGCGGCGATCCGCCGCGCGACCGTGTCGTTGTCGCCGGTGAGGAGGACCGGCGTGAGGCCGAGAGCCTCGAGCTGCGCGACCGCTTCCGCGCTGGTCGGCTTGACCTGGTCGGCGACGATGAGGATGCCGCGGGCGCGGCCGTCCCAGCCGACGGCGACGACGGTCTTGCCCTGCCCCTCGGCATCCGTCTTGGCCTTCGCCATCTCGGGGCTCAGATGCTGCGACCACTCCGCCAGCAGCGACTCGCGGCCGACGAGCACGGCGTGCCCGTCGACGACTCCCTGCACGCCCGTGCCCTCGATGTTCGCGAAGTCCTCGGGCGCCGGAAGCGCCCCGGTCTCCTGCGTCGCCGCCGTCGCGATCGCCCGAGCGATCGGATGCTCCGACGCGTCTTCGAGCGCTCCGGCCAGCCGCAGCAGCTCGGCGCGATCGACACCGGGCTCGGCGATCGCGTCGATCAGCGTCATCCGCCCCGAGGTGACCGTGCCGGTCTTGTCGAGCACGACCGTGTCGACGGACCGCGTGGACTCGAGCACCTCCGGACCCTTGAGGAGAATGCCCATCTGCGCGCCGCGACCGGTGCCGACGAGCAACGCGGTCGGAGTCGCGAGACCGAGAGCGCAGGGGCAGGCGATCACGAGCACCGCCACGGCCGCGGTGAATGCGGCGGCGACCGGGAAGCCCGCCCCCAGCCATGCCCCGAGGGTGACGACCGCGATGACGATGACGATCGGCACGAAGACGCCCGAGATCCGGTCGGCGAGACGCTGCACCTCGGCTTTGCCGGTCTGCGCCTCTTCGACGAGGCGGGCCATCTGCGCGAGCTGCGTGTCGGACCCGACGCGCGTCGCGCGAACGATCAGCCGGCCGCCGACGTTCGTGGTCGCTCCGGTGACCGCGTCGCCCTCGGCGACCTCGACGGGAAGGGACTCCCCGGTCAGCATCGAGGCGTCGACCGCCGAGGTGCCCGAGACGACGACGCCGTCGGTCGCGATCTTCTCCCCCGGCCGCACGATGAATCGGTCGCCGACGCGCAGTGCGTCGACGGGGATCGTGCCCTCGACGCCGTCACGCACCACCGACACGTCTTTCGCGCCGAGTTCGAGCAGGGCCCGCAGTGCGGCACCGGCCTGCTTCTTCGACCGCTTCTCGAAGTAGCGGCCGGCGAGGAGGAACATCGTCACGCCCGCGCCCACCTCGAGGTAGATGTTCGCCGCGCCGTCGGACGGCGCGAGCGAGAACTCGAACGGATGCGTCATCCCGGGGGTTCCCGCCGTTCCGAAGAACAGCGCGTACAGCGACCAGAGGAACGCGGCCGAGGTGCCCAGCGAGATGAGCGTGTCCATGGTGGCCGCACCGTGCCGCAGGTTCATCCACGCGGCCCGGTGGAACGGCCACCCCGCCCAGACGATCACGGGTGCGGCGAGCGCGAGCGACGCCCACTGCCAGTACGTGAACTGCAGCGCCGGGATCATGGCCATCGCGATCACCGGGATCGTGAGCACGATCGAGCCGATCAGGCGGTTGCGAAGCGAGCGCAGTTCAGGATCGACATCCTCATCGACGGATGCTGCCGCCTTCGGCGCCGGCAACGACGCGGTGTAGCCCGTCTTCTCGACCTCGGCTATCAGCGCGGCGGGGTCGTACCCCTCGGGCACGGTGACCTTCGCCTTCTCGGTCGCGTAGTTCACGGTCGCCGTGACGCCGTCGAGCTTGTTGAGCTTCTTCTCGATGCGCATGGCGCAGGAGGCGCAGGTCATGCCGCCGATCTCGAGCTCGACGCCCGATCCGGCGGCCTGAGGGGCGGCGGTGCTCATGACGCCCGGACGGCCGAGTAGCCGGCCTCTTCGACGGCGGCGAGGATCTGCGCGTCGTCGATGTCGGCGGCCGCGGTCACCGAGAGCCGACCCGTCTGAGCGCTCACCTCGATGTCTTCGACACCGTCCACCCGGCCGACCTCTTCACGAACCGACATCTCGCAGTGCCCGCAGGTCATGCCCGTCACCTGGTACTCGTTCGTGGTCATGTCGTCTCCTCGATCCTTGATACCCCTCCCGGGTATCCGAGACAACTGTAACCCCAGCCCGGATATTCCCGGAAGCCGTCGTAAGCGACCCGACTCGGCCCGCACTCATCCGGGTGAGACGCTCATCACCGCCAGCATCCCCAGCATCATCAGCAGGCACGACCAGAAGGCCAGCCGCCCCGCGAAGTCCGCTCGTGCGGCGCGGGCGCGCAGCGCCGTCCATCCGACGACCACGCTCAGCGCGAGCAGCATCGTGGCGCACGGTCCGTTCGATCCGCTCACCGCGCCATGGGCGTGCCCGCCGAGTCCGAGTGCGAGATACGGCGCCGCCATCAGCAGCCCCATGGCGAACGGATCGCCGACGGCGCCAGTCGCGAGCACCCGACCCCGGCCCCACCGCGCCGCCACCGCCGCCCACGCGAAGAACGCGAACGTCGCCGCGATGCCCGCCAGCGAAGCATGACCGAGAAGCATCGCCGGCACCATGAGCGCCAGCATTCCCGCCGCCGCCACCACATGAACGCCGACGCCCGTCCGTGAGGGCGAACCTCCGCGAACGGGCGCCGCCGCGACCGCCGTCAGGCCGTCCACACCGTCTTCGCGTTCACGAACTCGCGGATGCCGAACGATCCGAGCTCGCGCCCGTAGCCGGAGTCCTTCACGCCACCGAAAGGCAGCCCGAAGAACGAGGCCGAGTTCCCGTTCGCGAACACGCTGCCGAACTCGAGCTCCCGCTGCAGCCGCGCGATCTCGTCGGCATCCGTCGTCCACACCCCCGCGGCCAGTCCGAAGTCGGAGTCGTTCGCCGCAGCGATCGCCTCGTCGATCGACGCGACCTTGTAGACGCAGGCGACCGGGCCGAAGCACTCCTCACGGAAGATCCGCATCTCGGGCGTCACCCCGGTGAGCACCGTCGCCGGGTAGAACCACCCAGGGCCGTCGGGCAGCTCTCCGCCCGTGTGAACGGTCACGCCCTTCGCGACGGCATCCGCCACCAGCTCGTGCGCGTCAGCCCGCACCTGCGCGGTCGCCATCGGGCCGAAACCGGTGCCCTCCGCACGCGGGTCACCGGCGGTGGTCGCGCTCATGTGTCCCACGAACGCCTCGAGCCACTCGTCGTAGACGTCGGCGTGCACGAAGAAGCGCTTGGCGCAGATGCACGACTGGCCGCTGTTCTGCGTACGCGACGCCGCCCCCATCTGCGCCGAGCGGGCCACGTCGGCCGACGGCAACACGATGAACGCGTCGGTGCCGCCGAGCTCCAGCACGCTCTTCTTGATGTTCCGTCCCGCTGCCGCCGCCACCGCGGCCCCCGCGCCGACCGACCCCGTGAGCGTCACGGCACGGATGCGACGGTCGTCGATGAGGGCCGACGCCGCGGCACCCTCGATCAGCAGCGTCTGGAACGCACCCGTCGGGAACCCGGCCCGCTCGAACAGCTCGCCGAGGTACAGCGCGGTCTGCGGCACGCTCGACGCGTGCTTGAGCAGCCCGGTGTTCCCGGCCATGAGGGCGGGGGCGGCGAAGCGGATGACCTGCCAGAACGGATAGTTCCACGGCATCACCGCGAGCACGGTTCCCAGCGGCTGGAACTCGACGCGCGCCGCCGACGCCCCGACGGATGCCGCCGGCACGGGCTCCTCCGCCGCCAGATACTCCTCGGCGTGGTCGGCGTACCAGCGCATGCCGTTCGCCGACTTCGTCACCTCGTACTTCGCGGTGCCGAGCGTCTTCCCCATCTCGAGCACGGCGAGACCGGCGGCATGCTCGAGATCGGCGTCGAGCAGATCAGCCGCCCGCCGCATCCACTCCGCCCGCTCGGCGAACGTCGACCGGGCCATGAGCGCGTTCGCGGCATCCGCCCGCGCCAGGATCTGCTCGACCTGGTCGGCGGTGTGAGCCGGGAACTCCCGTACCAGCTCGCCGGTGCTCGGATCGATGGTCGCGATGGTCATGGTGACTCCTTCGGATCGGTGCGGGGCGCGGCCTACTTGCCGTAGCCCTTGGTGAGTCCGGCGATGTACTGCCGGGAGAAGACGGCGAACAGGATGACGAGGGGCACGGCGCCGAGCGTCAGCGAGGCGAGCAGCGCGGGATAGTCGTTCTGGAACTGCCCGACGAACTGCTGCACCCCGAGCGTCACGGTCTGGTTCTCCTTGCTCGGCGCGAGGATGAGCGGGAACCAGAGGTCGTTCCACACCGGCAGCATCGTGATCGAGGCCACGGCGGCGATGCCGACGCGCACGATCGGCAGGGTGATGCCGAGCGTGCGCCACTCGCCCGCGCCGTCGATGCGCGCGGCCTCCTTGAGCTCGGTCGGCACGGCGCGGAAGTACGTGGTCATGAGCGCGATCGCGAGCGGGAGCTGCATCGCCGTGTACACGAGGATCAGCGCCGTGAGCGTGTCCATCAGCGCCCACGTCGTCATGATCTTGATCAGCGGCACCGTGCCCAGACGGATCGGGAGCATGATGCCGACCACGAAGAAGCCGGCCAGCACGGGGGTGATCGGCACCTTGTACTCCACGAGCGCCCACGCGGCGAGCGTGCCCAGCACGATGGTGAGCACGATGGTCGCGATCGTGACGATCAGGCTGTTCTGGTAGTTGAGCAGGAAGTTGCCCCGCGTGAAGACGTTGATGTAGCCCTGCAGGTTGAACGTCTCGGCATCCGGCAGCGCGAAGGGCGAGCCGAAGATGCCCTGCGTCGTCTTGAACGAGTTCATCAGGACGATGAGGATCGGCACGATCGAGAAGATCGCCATGACGATGAGCGTCAGGTGCACGCCGCCTCCGGCGAGCACGTCGCGCAGGCGGCGCGGGCGACGACGAGGCGCCGGCACGGGGAGCGTCGGCGCCTGGGGCGAGGATGCCGGAGCGGGTCGGGTGTCGATGGCCATGAGGGCTCCTAGAGCTCGTAGGTCTTCAGTCGGCGCTGCACGGCCCAGAAGTAGACGGCCGTCGTCACGAGGATGAGCAGGAAGATCACCGACGCCACGGTGGCCCCGAGGTCGAGGTCGGCGACCTGTCCGCTCGATCCGAAGAACGAGCGGTAGAAGAACGTGCCGAGGATGTCGGTCGAGTAGTTCGGGCCGGGGGCCGAGCCGTTGAGCGCGTAGACGATGTCGAAGCCGTTGAAGGTCCAGATGTAGGTGAGGATGACGATGAGGCCGAACTGTGGCGCGATGAGGGGGAACTTGATCCGCCAGAACGTCGTCCACGAGTTCGCGCCGTCGATGCGCGACGCCTCGATCACGTCGTCGGGAATCGCCAGCAGAGCCGTGTAGAGGAAGATCATCGGGATGCCGATGTACTGCCAGACCGACATGAGCGAGATGGTCGGAAGCGCGGTGGCCTCGGTGCCGAGGAGGGGGAACTCGACCAGGCCCCAGAGCGGGTTGATGATGAGGCGCCAGATGAAGCCGACGATCACGACCGACAGGGTCGCGGGCACGAACAGCAGCGTGCGGTAGACGCCCACCGAACGGCGGATCCGGCCCGAGGTGAGCAGAGCGGCCATCAGCAGTCCGACCGGCAGTTCGACGAGCAGGTGGATGAGGAAGAACTCGACGTTGTTGCCGAGCGCGTTCCAGAACCGGGCGCTGGTGCTGGGGTTGGTGAACAGGTCGACGTAGTTCGCCAGGCCCACGAAGGAACTCGCCCGGCCGGTGGACTCGAAGAAGCTGAGCACGACCGAGCTGAGCAGCGGGTAGACCGCGAAGGCCACATAGACCACCAGCGCGGGCAGGGCGAACATCGCCAGCAGGCGGTAACGGGCGGGAGTGCGGATCATGTGGAGGCCTTCGCTCGAGGATCGGAGGATGCCGGGGGCGGGTGCGCCGCCCCCGGCTGTGCGTCACGGCGTGGGCGTGTACCAGGAGTCGAGTCCCGCCTGCAGCTCAGCGGTCGCCTCCTCTGGCGAGAGCCCGCTGTTGTACATCAGCTGGGCCACGCGCCAGATCTCGTCGTCGAGCGGCGGCTGACCGGCGCTGAGGCGGTCGAGCGCCAGACGAGAGGTGAGCTCCGCGCCCTCCTTCAGATAGGCGAACTCCTGAGCGAGGGGGTTGTCGTACTGCACCGACTCGGAGCCCATGGAGAAGAAGCCCGGGAGCTTGTTGACGTAGAGCTGCTGGAAGTCGCTCGTGCCCAGCCATTCGAGGAACTCCGTCGCGGCCTCCTTCTGCGTGCTCTCGGCATTGAGGCCGAAGGCCATGTCGGCCATCTCCTGCTGATATCGCTGGTCACCCTCGGCCGCCGGCGGCGCCCCGAAGACGCCGACGTCGAGGCCGGTCGAGGTCACCTGTGTGATCTGCCACGAGCCGTCGGGGAGGATCGCCGCCTTCCCGAGGGTGAAGAGCTGAGTCATGTCCTCATAGGAGATCGACTCGTAGCCGCTCGGCAGGTAGTCCTTGAAGGAGTCGAAGATGCGGAACCCCTCGACGAAGTCGGGGTCGGTGAGCTTCTGGCTGCCGTCGATGAGACCGAGGCGCCCCTCCTCGCCCTTCCAGGCGTTCGGGCCGACCTGGTAGAGCATGTTGTAGGCCAGCTGCCAGCCGTCGGCGCTGCCCAGGGCGAGCGGCGCGTAGGTGCCGTCCTCCTTGATCGCGTCGAGCACGTCGATGAACTCGTCCTGCGTCTTCGGAACCTCGAGGCCGAGCTCGTCGAAGATCGCGGTGTTGTAGTAGAAGCCGGCGAGGACCGAGGCCACCGGCACGCAGTACGGCGTGCCGTCGTCGCCCTCCCAGGCGGCGAGCGCCGACTCGGGGAACGAGCCGATCGCGTCGAGCCCGTCGAGCGCATCGAAGTAGCCCTTGTCGATCCACGAGCGGTTCACGTCGAAGGGCCGGCACATGATGACGTCGGGTCCGGTGCCGCCGTCGATCTGCGACTGGATCGCGGCGTTGTAGTCGTTGGTGTCGATCGGTGCGTACTCGACGGTGATGCCGGGATGGCTCTCCTCGAACGCGGGGATGATGTCGTTCTCCCACATCGTGGCGTCTTCGGTGCGCCAGGTTCCGAGGGTGATCGTGACGGAGTCGTCGTCGTCACCCGACGCGGTCGCACAGCCGGCGAGGCCGAGGACCAGCGTGGTGACAGCGAGGGCGGCGAGCGGTGCAGTGGCGGAGCGCATCTTGACCTTCTCTCTGAAGTGACGCGCGGTCCTCGGACCTGCCACACCATTGCGGCGGCGCGTGGTGCTGGTCAGCATATATAGGTCCTAATGCGGTAGCAAGAGGTATTCGAAAAAGGTAGACAGGATTGAGACAAGTGGTATGTTGTGGACAACAACGTGAGGAGACAACCGTGATTCGTGTCGGCATCCTCGGCTCCGGGTTCATCGCAGACTCGTACGCCGACTCCCTGCTCGACGTGCGCGATGCCGTTCTGGCCGCCAACTTCTCGCGCGATCCGCAGCGCGCGGCCGACTTCGCCGCCCGATGGGACAGCCCGTCGACCTACACCGACATCGCCGACCTGTGCGCCGACCCCGAGATCGACATCGTGGTAGTCGCCCTGCCCAACGAGGTCCACGTGGAGGCGGTGCGGATCGCCGCTGCCGCGGGCAAGGGCATCATCTGCACCAAACCGCTGGCGCGCAGCGGCGCCGAGGCGGCCGAGATCCTGCGCATCGTCGACGACGCCGGCGTCTGGCACGGTTACGCCGAGAGCTCGGTCTTCTCGCCCAACGTGCAGAAGGCGCACGAGATGGCTCAGGCGGGCGGCATCGGCCGGCTGCTCACGATGCGCGCCCGCGAGGCCCACTCCGGTCCGCACGCCCCGCACTTCTGGAACGCCGAGACCGCCGGCGGCGGGGCTCTGCTCGACATGGGCTGCCACACGGTCGAGTCGGCCCGGCACTTCTTCGGCAAGGACAATCCGGTGACCGAGGCCTTCGCCTGGGGATCGACGATGGTCCACTCCGACAAGACAACCGGTGAGGACACCGCGGTCGCCCTGCTCAAGTTCGCTGGCGGCCAGCTGGCCATCATCGAGTCGTCGTGGACGGAGAAGGGCGGGATGCAGCTTCGGCACGAGTTCAGCGGCTCGGACGGGCGCCTGGTGACCGACACGTCGGTCACCCCCGTCTGGGGCTTCATCGGCAACCCCGTCGGATATCTGGTGGAGAAGGCGGATGCCGAGACCGGCTGGGTGCATCCGGTTCCCGAAGAGACCCGTGCCTACGGGTTCTCCCAGCAGATGCGCCACTTCGTCGACCACTACGCGGCGGGGACCCGGCCCTCGGAGACCTTCGAGGACGGCTGGATCGTCAACTGCATCCTCGACGCCTGCTACCGCGCCATGCGCTCGGGAACGTGGGAACCCGTGCGTCTCGAGCGATGACGCTCGCGACCCCACCGACAAGGAGAGATCCGCAATGACGACCATCCTGCCCGCGGGCGCGAACGCGCTCCTCGCCACGCTCGCCGCCGAGGAGATCGCCGCCAACCGCGCGACCCTCGAGGCCGCCGGCATCGCGACCGCCCAGACGCACTACTCCTACGTCGGCCTCGCCGCACCCGACAAGAGACGGCTCATCGCCGGCGAGGAGCTGCCGCGGCTGGTTCGCAGCTTCCTCATCGACATGACCACGGGCATCTCGCACGACGTCGTCGTCGACCCCGCCGCCCGGTCGGTGATCTCGTCGCGAGAGCTCGACCCCCATGTCGACGGGGCCGTGCCCGTGGTGCTGCGCGAGTTCGGGTTCGTCGAGGAGGTCGTCCATCAGGACGAGCGCTGGATCGCCGCGATGGCGAAGCGCGGCCTCACCGATCTCAGCCAGCTGCGCGTCAACCCCCTCTCGGCGGGCGTGCTCGCCGACGACGAGCGGGGGCGGCGCATCCAGCGCTGCTTCACCTTCGTGCAGCGCACCCCCGACGACCTGGGCTGGGCGCATCCCGTCGACGGCGTCACCGTGATGGTCGACGTCGTCACCGGCGAGGTGCTCGACGTGATCGACCACGTCGACCTCCCGGTGCCGCAGGAGGACGGCAACTACCACCTGCCTTCCTGGCGGGGCCCCGACCGCACGGGCCTGAAGCCCATCGAGATCAGCCAGCCCGAAGGGCCGAGCTTCTCGATCGACGAGCACGGCGTGCTCGACTGGGCGGGATGGCGTCTGCAGGTCGGCTTCGACCAGCGCGAAGGTCTCGTGCTGCACGACGTGTCGATCGCCGACGGCGGCGAGCAGCGCTCGGTGCTCTACCGAGCCTCGATCGCCGAGATGGTCGTGCCGTACGGCGACCCCAGTCCGCAGCGCTGGTTCCAGAACTTCTTCGACGGCGGCGAGTACCTGTTCGGCGGATTCGCGAACTCGCTCGAACTCGGCTGCGACTGCGTGGGCGACATCACCTACCTCGACGCCGTGGTCGCCGGCAACGACGGCGCCCCGCGCGTGGTGCGACAGGCCATCTGCATCCACGAGGAAGACGCCGGCATCCTGTGGAAGCACTCCGACAACTGGAACGGATCGTCCGAGACCCGCCGCAACCGCCGCCTCGTGGTCAGCTTCTTCATGACCGTCGGCAACTACGACTACGGCTTCTACTGGTACTTCGGCCTCGACGGCACGATCGAGTTCGAGGTCAAGGCGACCGGCATCGTCTTCACCTCCGCCCACCCCGGCAAGGGCTACCCGTTCGCGACCGAGGTCGCCCCGGGCCTCGGCGCCCCGAATCACCAGCACCTCTTCAGCGCCCGCCTCGACGTCGCCGTCGACGGACTGGCCAATGCGGTCGACGAGCTCGAGGCCGTGGCCGTGCCGCGCGGACCGCAGAATCCGCACGGCACCGGGTTCACGCAGAGCGTCACGCGCCTGCGCACCGAGTCCGAGGCGCAGCGCATCGCCTCCAACCTCACCGGCCGCACCTGGTTCGTCGGCAGCACCGAGGTGCAGAACCGTCTCGGCGAGCCGGTCGGATGGATGCTGTACCCCGAGGGCAAGCCGCTGCTCCTCGCCGACAGCGAGTCCGACATCCACAAGCGCGCCACGTTCACCACCAAGCATCTGTGGGTCACGCCGTACCAGCCCGATGAGCTGTATCCGGCGGGCGACTTCGTCAACCTGCACCCCGGCGGTGCGGGCCTGCCGCAGTGGGTCTCCGCCGACCGCTCGGTCGACGGCACCGACATCGTGCTGTGGCACACCTTCGGCCTCACCCACTTCCCGCGCGTCGAGGACTGGCCGATCATGCCCGTCGACACCTGCGGTTTCGTGCTCAAGCCGCACGGCTTCTTCGGGCGCAACCCCTCCCTCGACATCCCGGCATCCGACGCCCACTGCGCCGCGCCGGATCACCACGACCACCACGCCGGGCACTGACCGGTCGAGCACAAGGAACGACATGGACGGTTACATCAGCTACGCCGAGGCCACCGCGGGGCAGGCCGACGCTCTCGCCTCGGCGATCCCCCGGATCGAGACGCAGGTCGGCGCCCTGACCGCCGGCGGTGCCCTCGACGGCGTCGGCCCGCTCTTCCTCGGCATCGGCGCCAGTCTCGCCGCCACCGCCCCCGCCGTGTGGCACCTGCGCGAGCGCGGCATCACCGCCTGGCGCCTCGACGCGGGCGACACCCCGCTGCCGCTCACGACCGGTCGGCACCCCGTGGTCGGTGTCTCGCAGAGCGGGCGCAGCAGCGAGACCATCGCGGCACTCGAGACCATTCCCGCCTCGTCGCGCTACGGCGTCGTGAACACCGTGCCCTCACCGCTGGCCGAGCTCGCCACGCACCTCGTCGGGCTGGGCTCGATCCCCGACAGCTACGCCTCGACCATCGGCTACACCGCCACCGTCGTCGCCGTGAGCATGCTGGCCGAGGCGTGGGCGGGGGGTGTCGTCGACCCCGCATGGCATGACTTCGCCGCGATGTTCCGCGAGACTGAGACGGTGCTCGCTCCCTCCGTCGGCCGCGCCGCGGCACTGATCGCCTCGGCGCCCAGCCTCGACTTCGTCGGCGCAGGCCCGTCGACCGGCTCCGCCGAGGCGGGTGCGCTGCTCTTCCGCGAGGTCGCGCGCATCCCGGCGAGCGCGATGGGCACGCGGCAGTACCTGCACGGCTCGATGGAGTCCGCCGGTGAAGGGGCGCACGTGCTGTTCGGCAGCGACCGCGAGCACCGGGTGGCGCAGACGCTGAGTTCGGCCGGGCACCGTGTGGTGCTCATCACCACCGATGACGTCGCGGCCGACGCGCACCTCGAAGTCGTGCGGCTGCCGGAGACGTCGTCGAACGCCCGCGCCGTGCTCGAGGCCCTGGTCCTGCAGGGGCTCGTGGCTCGAGTCGCCGACCTGCGGGGCGTCGACATCGAGGAGTTCGTCTTCCACAACGACGACACCAAGGTCGACACCGGTCTGCAGGCCGGAGCCGCGCAGTGACACGACCGCCCGAAACCGCTGCGCCCATGATCGACCTGATCGTCGGCATGGACGTCGGCGGGACCAAGGCGGCCGTGCGCGCCACGACCCGTGAAGGTGCGCCGGTGGCCGATGCGGTGGCGAGCTCGGCGGAATGGGATGCCGAGCCTGCCGACGCGGCGGCGGACTGGCTGCTCGAGATCCTCAGCCGCGTCCTCCCCGACGGCGCGGCGATCGGCGCCCTCGCGATCGGCGCACAGGGACTCGACAACGACGAGGTCGCCCGCGACCTCGAGGCGGCGCTCCGGCGTCGCGGCGTCGAACGGGTGCGCTGCGTCAACGACGCCGCGCTGCTCGTCCCGGCGGCCGGCATCGACGCCGGCATCGGACTGATCGCGGGAACCGGTGCGATCGGCGTCGGCGCCGACCGCCGCGGGGCCGCCCTCGTGACGGGCGGCTGGGGCTGGGTCATCGGCGACGAGGCGGGTGCGGCGGGACTGGTGCGCGAGGCGACCCGCGCCGCGCTGCTCGCACACGACGACGGCGACCCCGACGACGGCCTCCTCTCCGCGCTGCTCGCCGACTTCGGGGCGGCGGATGCCGAGCGTCTGGCGCGACTCGTCAACGACGAGCCGACCATGGCCAACTGGGGTCCGCGCGCGCCCGCGGTCTTCCGCGCGGCCGACGCCGGGTCGTCTCTCGCCGCCGAGGTCGTCCGGGCCGGTGCCGCGCACCTCGTGAGGCTCGTCGATCAGCTGCGTCGTCGGGGCGCCGTCGGCGACGCGGTCGTCGCGGCGGGTGGCGTGATCACGGCGCAGCCGCGTCTCGCGGATGCCGTGCGCGAGCTGCTCGCGCGGCAGCATCCGGAGCTGCGTCTCGTGCTGCTGGACGAGCCGCCCGTCGCCGGCGCGTGGTTCCTCGCGAACCGGCTCGTCTGACCGCGCTCAGCGCGTCGGACCGGCGCCGCGGGTGAAGACCGTGCGCAGCCGGTACCGCTCGCCCACGTAGCGGATGGTCGAGAGCGAGACGACGCGACCGTCCGATCCGTGAGCGACCTGGCGCATCACCAGCAGGGGGCTGCCCTCGGTCACGTGCAGGGCCTCGGCCGACTGCGCATCGGCCTCACGCGCCTCGACGGTGCTGTCGGCGCGCTGCGGGCCCGATCCGGCGGCGTCGAGGAGGTCGTACAGCGACTCGGCCGAGAAGTCGGTGTCGGTCACGTCGGGCAGAAGCGCGGCGGGGACCACCGAGGCGTCGAGGGCGATGGGCACCCCGTCGAGCAGACGGATGCGGTCGAGCCGGAAGACGGGGGTGCCCGGCGCGACGCCGATCGCCTCGGCCTCGTCGAGGCTCGCGTAGCCCATCTCGGCGCGCAGCACGACCGAGGTCGACTCCAGCCCCATGCGGCGCGCGGTCTCGCTGAACGACTCGAGGCTGTTGGGCCACTCCTTCGCGACCGGGGCCGAGGCGACGTACCATCCGCGGCCGTGGGAGGAGCTCAGCACGCCCTCGTCGACGAGCTGCAGCAGCGCCTTGCGCAGCGTCACACGGCTGATGCCGAGCTGCGTGCAGAGCTCGCGCTCCGGCGGAAGCCGCATGCCCTCGCTCAGCCGGCCCGAGTCGATCTCGACCTTGATGAGATTCACCGCCTGGATCCACAGCGGCTCCGGGTAGTCCGCGCGGATCGGCGATTCACTGATGCTCGTCATCGTTGACCCCCTGGGCTGTAGATTTCGATTCGATTCCGGACAGCTCCGTGCGGAACGGTGCGCCTGAGCACCATACCAGTAACGACCACTTGCCAGTCCTCCACGACACCGCTTCCGTCGCCTCCGGTCATCAGGGGGAAGCCTCGTCGGGCCAGGCCGGCTCGTCAGGCCAGGCTGGCGCGACCGCGGGGAGGGGCTCGAAATCACCGTCGACGGCGACGGGGCGGCCGGCTTCGATCGATTCCTCGATCGCCAGCATCGTGTCGAGCACGTGGAACGCGAGCGCGCCGCTGGCCCGCGGTTCGCGGTCGGCACGGATGGCTTCCGCCATCTCGATCACCCCCACGCCCCGCCGTCGCTCGACGCCCGGTGGCGCGAGCTCGATCGGCTGCGGTTGCGGCTGACCCGACGGCACGAACGTGCTGGCGCCGTCGAACCCGCTCACCGGCACGGTCAGTGTGCCGCCCGAACCCGTGACCTCGAACAACTGCCGACGCACAGGCGAGTCGAAGCTGTAGATCGAGGTGCCGACCACGCCCGATCGGAAGCGCGTGAGAACGCTGACGTGCGTCCAGACCTCGACGGGGATGCGGTCGCCCGCGCGCTCGCCGTACGGCACGGTACGCACGTCGAAGGCACGGTGACCCCGCGCCTGCACCGTGTCGACCGGGCCGAACAGCAGGGCCAGGGTCGTGAGGTAGTACGGGCCGATGTCGAACAGCGGGCCCGCACCGCGGGCGAACAGGAACTCGGGGCGCGGATGCCACGCGTCGGGCCCCGGCCCCTGCATGAGGGTGAGCACGGTCTGCGGCGTGCCGATCCGCCCGTCGGCGATCAGCTGCTGCGAGTACTGGATGCCGCGGCCGAGCACCGTGTCGGGGGCGTTGCCCACGCGCACCCCCGCCGCCGTGGCCGCATCGAGCACTGCTCGAGCCGACGCGCGATCGAGCGCGAGGGGCTTCTCGCCCCAGACGTGCTTCCCGGCGGCGATCGCCTCGAGCGCGACCTGGGCGTGCACGGCCGGGATCGTGAGGTTCACGACCAGCTCGAGCCCGGGCAGGGCGAGGAGGCCGGCGGTGTCGCCGGAGAAGGGCACGCCATAGGTGGCCGCCTGCGCGGCCGCCCGGGAACGGTCGAGGTCGGCGATCCCGATGACGTCGATCCCCGGAGCCGCGCAGAGGGTCGTGAGGTACTCGTCCGAGATGTTGCCCGCCCCGACGACACCGACGCGCACGGGTCCGCCGCTCACGAGAGGGCCTCTTGGAAGAACCGGGTGTTGCGCTCGATCGCGGGCATCGGATCGCCGTCGACGACGACCTCGACCACGACGAGCTCCGCCGTGCGCGCGGCCAGCGCCGTGACCTCGCGCATCCGCCCCACGACGGGCACGCCGAGCGTGGGCGGATCATCGGGCTCGGGCTCCTCGTCGTTGACGTGCACGAAACGGATGCGGGAGCCCCGTCGCGGCAGCAGCTCGAAGACGTCGGCTCCGCCGACGCTCGCCCAGAAGGTGTCGACCTCGAGCACGACCCGCTCGTCGAGCAAGTCCACGAGCAGCTCCCAGGCGGCGCGCCCGTCGATCAGCGTCGAGAACTCGAAGTCGTGGTTGTGGTATCCGACGCGCAGCCCGTCGGCGGCGGCGCGCTCCGCGGCGGCGTTGATGCGCGCAGCGAGCGACTCCACGCCCGCGCGGTCGGCGAAGAGCGCAGGGTCGGCCCACGGCACGATCAGCGTCTCGACGCCCACCGCCTTCGCCGCGGCCAGGACCTCGTCGATCGGCGCGTCGAGAAGCTTGACGTGCGCGGTCGGCGCCGCGAGGCCGGCGGCCGCGAGCTCGTCGGCCAGCCGCTGCGGATCGCGGAGGATGTCGTAGGGCTCGACCCGGGCGTAGCCGAGGTCGGCGAGGCGCTGCAGGGTCTCGGGCCGCTTCTCGCCGAGCTCGGTGCGGACGCTGTACAGCTGGAGGGAGAGGTCGGTCATGTCATCCGTTCGCGATCAGGCGGTCGAAGGCCGCCGACAGGTCGTCGTCGAACGCGCGGCGGGACGCGTCCTCCTCGTGCCAGGCGATGATGCGGCGCGCCCCCTCCGAGAACGAGATCCGCGGGTGGTAGCCGGGCACCAGCCGCCGCAGCTTCGTCGTGTCGAAGAGGATCGAGTGGCGGAAGTCCTCCTGCAGCACCTCGGCCCACCCGGGGACCGCACGTCCGATCGCCTCGCTCGAGAAGTGCGCGAGTCGTGGATCGCGGATGCCGGCGGCCGTGGCCAGCGTCGTGTGGATCTGGTCCCACGTGAGGATGTCGCCGCCGACGAGGTTGACGCTCTCGCCGATCGCGTGCGTGTTGCCCAGCAGCGGGATCAGCGCCCGTGCCACGTCGCTCGAGTGGGTCAGCGTCCACAGCGATGTGCCGTCGCCGTGGACGACGGAGGGCAGACCGCGCCGCATCCTCTCGATCGCCGTCCACGTCACCGGGAAGATCATGGTCGTCTCGTCGTACGTGTGCATCGGCCGCACGATCGTGAGCGGCAGCCCCCGTTCGCGGTACGCCTCTTCGAGCACCAGCTCGGCCGCGAGCTTCTCGCGAGCGTACCCGAAGACCGGATGCCGGCGCGGGCTCGACTCGGTGATCGGCAGCTGGGGCACGGGGCGGCCGAAGACCGAGCAGGTGCTGACGAACACGTACTGGCCCGTGCGTCCGGCGAAGCGCTCCACGTCGGGACGCACGTCGTTCGGGGAGAACCCGACCCAGTTCACCACGACGTCGTACTCAGCGCCGTCGAGCGCGTCGTCGAGCGCCGCCCGATCGCGGACGTCGGCGCGGATGCCGCGCACCTCGGCCGGCAGCCGGCGCCGATGCTCGCCACGGGTCACGACCGTGAGGTCGATCCCCTGCTCCACCGCCTCGCGCGCGACCGCCGAGCCGATCATGCCCGCACCGCCCAGGAAGAGCACCCGCAGCGCGCTCATCGCGCACCCGCCGTCACGCCGTGCTCGGTGAGGTAGCGGTACGACTCGGCGAGCGCGTCGAACGGGTCGACGTCGAGCTTCTCCAGCTCGACGATGTGCCACTCGAGCGTCGACGGCTCGCGCAGCGCGCCCAGAACGTCGACCGTCCCCTGCCCGATCGGCACGAGCGTGTCGCCGCCGTAGGTGAGCGCCGGGCCGTCCTTCACGTGCAGGTAGCGCAGACGCGAGCCGATCGACCGCACGACCGCGGCGGGAGACGCGCCGCCCACCGCCGCCCAGTACATGTCGAACTCGACGCGGGCGTCGGGATGCAGGCGCTCGAGCAGCTGGTCGTAGGCGCTCCGGCCGTCGATGACGTTCCGGAACTCCGCGTGGTGGTTGTGATACGCCACGGTCATGCCGTAGGCCTTCGCCGCCTCGACCCCTCCGTTCACGCGCTCGAGCCCCCGCTCGATCGCGTCGAGCGAGTCGAACTCCTCCGCCTCCATGCTCCAGGCGAGGTTGGGGGCGCCGAGCTCGGCGTACTCGTCGAGGATGCGCGCGGCATCCGGCCCGAAGGGGAACGGTGCATGCGAGCTCACGAGGGTCAGGCCCGTGCGCTGCAGCATCCGCTTCACGTCGGCCGCGGAGCGGCCATGCAGGCCGTAGGTCTCGACGCCCTGATAGCCGAGGACGGCGATGCGCTCGAGCGTACCCTCGAAATCGTCGTCGAGCAGCGCGTCGACCGTGTAGAGCATGACGGCCGCGCCGGGCAGCGCGGCGCTCATGCGCGACCCGCCCAGCGGATCGCCTGGGCGACGAGCCGCCGGAAGGACGGCTCGCCCCACGAGCGCATGTCGTGCCCGAGGGCGAGGTAGACGACCCGGCCCTCGCCGACCTCGCGCGCGTACAGCACGGGGATGCGCACGCCGTCGTCTCGCGTGCGCTCGGCGAGCACGAGGTGGTCGTCGTCGGCGAAGGCGAACTCGTAGTACTCGTCGAAGAGCTCGAAGCCCGAGACGCCGTCGGTGATCGGATGCTGCGCCATGACGTCGATGCGATGACGGCCCTCGTGATGCCCGGGGCCGTGCGAGAGGTAGTGGTTGCCGAGCAGGTCGAAGAACGCCCGGTCGGCGCCCTCGGGGTCGCTCATCACGTTCGACATGTGCAGCGCGACGAGACCCTTGCCGGCCGCGACCGACGCGGCGAGCGCGGCCTGCTGCTCCGCGGGGAACGAGGCGCCGGAGGTGTAGAGCACGAAGACGTCGGCATCCGCCGTCTCGGGCCGTGCGTTCACGAAGCGCTGCAGGCCGACCGCGGGAGCCGTGGCGAATCCCGCTCCGGCGCCGATGCGGGTGAGGACGTCGGCGGCGCCCAGGAGGTCGTGATGGGTGTCATCGCCGCCGACGACGACGAGGGCGCGGGTGGACATGTGTGTCTCCTCGGGGTTTGCGTTGAGGGCCCTTCGACAGGCTCAGGGACCCAGGTGGTTCCGACAGGCTCAGGGACCCAGGTGGTTCCGACGAGCTCAGGGTCCCAGGGATCGACAGGCTCAGGGACGATGGGTCTCAGGGATCGACAGGCTCAGGGACGATGGGTCCCAGGGTTCGACAGGCTCAGGGACGATGGGTCCCTGAGCCTGTCGAAGGGTCACTTCGGCTGGAGCTCCAGCGCGACGACCGGGTTGACGAAGGCGCCCCAGTACGGGTCGGCCTCCTCGGGCCAGCCGGTGGCCTTCTTCTCGCTCCACCCGGCGTACGCCTGGTAGTACGAGAGCACGAGCCACGGCATCTCCTCGATGAACTGCTCCTCGAGACCCGTGACGGCGGCGGTGCGCTCCTCGTCGGTGGTCGCGGCGAAGTAGTCGGCGAAGTACTGCGCGATCTCCGGGTCCTCGGTGCGCTGGATGTTCTGGTACGTCGGGATCGCCTCGCCGATCGGCAGCGAGTAGGCGGCGTTCATCCACGAGTCGTACAGGTTCACCGCGAGGATCTGGGTGGCGATCGGGTAGCCGATCGTCGCCTGGAACTCTCCCTTGCTGGTGATGCCGTTGATCGCCTCGACGGCGACGCCGTTGACGTCGACCTTGAAGCCGGCCTCCTTGAGGTTCGACTGGATGATCTGCGCGGCGGCGACCTGCTCGGTGAACGCCTGCGGGATCGTGATCTCGAAGGCCAGCTGCTGGCCGTCGCGCTCGTAGTACCCGTCGGAGCCCATCGTGAATCCGATCCCCTCGAGGATCTTCTTCGCGCCGTCGAGGTCGAACTCGTACACCTCGTCTTCGAGACCGGGGGCGATCGCGTCTTCGAACACCGGCAGCGGCAGGCCGCCCTTCCAGGTCGCGGCCGGCCGGTTGGCGACGTCGGCGACCTGCTGACGGTCGATCGCGAGGCTGGCGGCCTCGCGGATCTCGCGCTCGTTGAAGGGGAAGTTCTGATTGTTGGTGATGAGGCCGTCCGCACCGACGACGGACCACAGGATGTGGAAGTCGTCGCTCTTGGAGAGGAAGGTCTCCTCGACGTTCGCCATGTAGCAGCTGCACCAGTCGACGTCACCCTGCACCATCGCCTGCGACACCGCCGTGTTGTCCTTGTACGGGACGAAGCGCAGCCCGTCGATCGCCGGCTTGCCCTTCTGCCAGTAGTCCGGGTTCTTCAGCAGGGTGTAGCTCTCGGGCGTGAAGGTGTCGAGCACGAAGGGCCCGGTGCCGACCGGCTTCTCGTCGGGGTAGCCGGCGACGTCGTCGATCTTGCCGTACACGTGCTCCGGCACGATGCTCAGGTAGATGATCTTGTCGAAGAAGTTCTCCGACGGGGTGGCGAAGGTGAGGACGACCGAGTGCTCGTCCGGGGCCGTGATCGTGTCGAACTGGATGCCGGTGAGGTTCAGCTCGGGGTGGTCCTTGATGAGCTGGTAGCTGTACACGACATCGTCGCTGGTGAAGGCCTCGCCGTCGGTCCAAGAGACGCCGTCGCGCAGCTGGAGCGTGAGCTGGGTGCCCTCGGGGTTCCACTCCCACTCGGTCGCGAGCCACGGCTTGAAGTCGCCGGCCTTGGTGGTGTTCACCTGCACGAGCGGCTCGTAGATCATGCCCTCGGAGCCGAGCTGGTAGGCGGTGGTGGGGAGGTAGGGGTTGAAGACCTTCTGGACGGAGGCGGACGAGCGGCCGACCGTGAGGATCGTGTCGCCTCCTCCGGAGTTCGCTGCGCTCGGGGCACAGGCGACGAGGCCGGTGATCAGGGCGGCGACGGCCATCGTGGCGATCGCTGCGCGCTTCGACGTGCGCATGGGCATGCCGACTTCCTTTCGTTGTGACGGGGAGAACACTTCGGTTGTTGCGGTACTGCGTGTCATACGGACTGCGGATGCGCCGGCCCGGGGGCGCCTGTTCCCTCCTTCCCGTCGATGCGGTTCTCGGCGAGCAGGCGGGCCACGCTCTCGTCGTCGTCCCACTCCCGGGCCCAGTGCAGGCCCTCGTCGGCTCCCGAGGCGGTCGGGTCGGTGTCGGAGACGAGGACTTCCGGATGCCGCATCCGCCGGCTCACGTCGACGACGAACGGCTCCGATCGAGGGTCGGGTGCGGCACGGACGAGGAGCTGGGTGTACGGATGGACCGGCACCGAGATGACGTCGTCGCTCGGACCGCGCTCGACCACGCGCCCGTTGCGCATCACGACGATCCGGCTCGAGAAGTGACGGGCGGTCGCGAGGTCGTGGGTGATGTAGAGCACCGCGAGATTGCGCTCGAGCTTGAGCGCGTCGAGCAGTTCGAGGATCTCCATGCGGATCGACACGTCGAGCATCGACACCGGCTCGTCGGCGATCAGCACCTCGGGTCGAGGCGCGAGCGCCCGGGCGATCGCCACGCGCTGCCGCTGCCCGCCCGAGAGCTCGTGGGGGAACTTGTCGAGGTACTCCGCCGAGAGGTTCACCGAGTCGAGCAGACGCTCGAGCTCGGCCTGCTCTTCTCTCGGCCCGCGGACGATGCGATGCACGCGCAGCGGACGCCGCAGGTGATGGCGGACGGTGCGCAGGGGGTTGAGCGATGCGAAGGGGTCTTGGAACACCATCTGCACGCGCGAGCGGTAGGCGCGGATGCCGTTCTGACCGCGCGGCACGACCTCGTCGTCGAGACGGAGCTCGCCCGAGGTCGGGTCGGTGATCCGGAGGATCATCTTGGCCATGGTCGACTTGCCGCTGCCCGACTCGCCCACCAGCGCCACGGTCTCGCCGGGACGCACCGTGAGCGAGACGCCGTCGACGGCGCGCAGCGTCGCGCCGCGGCGGCCCAGGTGGTAGTCCTTGGTCAGGTCGACCGCGTGCAGAGTGGTCATCGTGCTCCCACCTCCTCGGAGGCGGACGGGCCGTCCTCCGCGATGTATCGCCCGCCGCCGGCGACCGGTCCGTCGCCGCGCAGGCTCGGGAACGATCGCAGCAGGTGACGGGTGTAGTCGTGCTGGGCGTCGTCGAGCAGCGCCGCCGGGGTGTCGAGCTCGACGAGTCGGCCCTTGCGCATCACGCCGACGCGGTCGCTGATCTCGAGCAGCAGCCCCAGGTCGTGCGTGATGAACATCACCGCGAACCCGAAGTCGTGGCGCAGGCGGGCGATCTCGTCGATGATGCTGCGCTGCACGATCACGTCGAGCGCCGTGGTGGGCTCGTCCATGATGATGACCCGAGGCTTGAGCGACAGCGCCATCGCGATCATGACGCGCTGCCGCATCCCGCCGCTGAGCTGATGCGGGTAGCTGGCCAGACGGATCGGGTCGATGCCGACCGTGCGCAGCAGCTCGGCCGCGCGTCGCCGGCGCTCGTCCTTGCTCAGGCGCAGATCGTGATCGATGAAGATGTCCTCGATCTGATCGCCGATCGTGATCACCGGGTTGAGCGCGTTCATCGCCGACTGCAGCACCATCGCGATCTCCGACCAGCGGAACGCCTTCAGCTCGCGGTCGTCGAGTGCCAGGACGTCGATCTGCTCGCCGTCGCGTCCGGTGTAGACGATCCGCCCGCCGACGATCACCGCCGGCGGCCGCAGCAGTCGCGTCACCGCATAGGCCAGCGTGGTCTTGCCCGATCCCGACTCGCCGGCGAGCCCGACGATCTCGCCGCGGTGGAGAGTGAGGCTGACGTCGTCGACCGCGCGGAAGGCGCCGTCGTGCGTCTGGTAGTCGACCGAGAGGTTCGAGATCTCCAGCACGGCCTCGCCGGCGACGAAGGCGGTCTCCTCGTCGAGGTCGCGACGCGGCCGGCGCAGGTTCAGCAGCGGCTGGCGCGGGCGCGAGAACTGCGTCTTGGTGCCGGCCTTGGTGCCGAGCCCGGCAGCGCGCAGTCGCGGGTTGACGAACTCGTCGATGCCGAAGTTGACCAGCGCCAGGGCTGTGCCGACGACGGCGATGGCGAGCCCCGGTGGCACGAACCACCACCACGCCCCGAACAGCAGGGCCGAGCTGTTCTGCGCCCAGTAGAGGATGCCGCCCCACGACCACTCGGTGACGTCGGTCATGCCGAGGAACGCGAGGCCGGCCTGGGTGAGGATGCCGCCGGTCACCGTCGCCAGGAACGACGACGCCACGATCGCGAGCATGTTCGGCAGGATCTCGCTCCAGATGATGCGGAACGTGCGGTCTCCGGCGACGCGGGCCGCCTCGACGAAGTCGCGGTTCCGCAGCGACAGCGTCTGCGCACGCAGCACCCGCGCGCCCCAGGCCCAGCCCGTGATGGAGATGACGATGATGATGCCGATGGAGCCGGTGCTCGGGAGATAGCCCGCGAGGATCACGACCAGCGGCAGCCCCGGGATCACCAGGAAGATGTTCGAGAGCACCGAGAGCAGCTCGTCGCCGATGCCCCCGACGTAGCCGGCGGTGAGGCCGACGATGAGCGAGAGAGCCGTGGCGAAGAACGCCGAGACGACGCCGACGAACATCGAGATGCGTGTTCCGTAGACCATCTGGGCGAACAGATCCTGCCCCGTGTGCGTGGTTCCCAGCCAGTGCTCCGGCGACGGGGGCAGCAGCACCTCCGTGCTCACGGCGCTCGGGTCGGTCGTGACGAACATCGGGCCGAAGACGGCGATGAGCACGAACAGCAGGAACACCGATCCGCCGACGATGATCTTCCCGGAGCGCAGGCCGCGCAGCCAGTCGAGGTTCCGCCCCCTCGCGGCGGGGCGCTGCGGAGCGGCGAGGGTGGCGGTGAGGGGGGTCGTCATCGGCGTGCCTCCTGCCGGGTGCGGGGATCGAGCATCACGTAGGCGAAGTCCGCCACGAGGTTCGCGACGAGGACGGTGATGGTGATCACGAGGAAGATGCCCTGCATCAGCGGATAGTCCTGCTGCTGCACGGCCTGGAAGAGGGTGTAGCCGAGACCCGGGTAGTTGAAGACCACCTCGGTGACGATCGACCCGCCCACGAGGAAGCCCAGCGACATCGCGAAGCTCGCGAGCGACGGCAGCACGGCGTTGCGTCCGGCGTAGGTGCTCATCACCCGGCCGGTGCGCAGCCCCTTGGCCTGCGCGAGCAGCACGTAGTCCTCGCTCAGCGTGGTGACCATCATGTTGCGCATGCCGAGCAGCCAGCCGCCGATCGACGACACGATGATGGTGATGGCGGGCAGCATCCCGTACGAGATGACGCTGCCGATGAACTCGAGGGAGAAGCCCGGCGTGAGCCCGGGCTGATAGCCGCCCGACAGCGGGAACCATCGCAGCAGCACCGCGAAGACGTAGACCATGATCAGGCCGAACCAGAAGTACGGGATCGAGGAGATGAACGTCGTCGCCGGCACGAGCCCGTCGAGCCACGATCCGCGACGCCAGCCGACGAGCATCCCGAGCCCGACGCCGATGATGAAGCTCAGCACCGTGCAGATGCCGATCAGCGACAGTGTCCACGGCAGGCCCTGGAGGATCATGGTCGACACCGGTGAGGGGTAGGCGCTGATGGACACCCCGAGATCGCCGGTGAAGATGTCGCCCCAGTACTGCCAGTACTGGTTCCACAGGTTCGTGTCGCCCTGGCCGAACAGCTCGCGGAGCGCGTACACCGCCTCCGGGCTGAGCTTGCCCTGGAACCGGGTCAGCATCCGCTCGATCGGGTCACCCGGCATCATCCGGGGGAGGAAGAAGTTGATCGTGATCGCCGCGAAGGCGGTGATCAGGTAGAACAGTCCTCGCCGCAGGAGCACCCTCATGCCACGGCCTCTCTCATCGCATCCATCTCTCTCATCAGTAGGTCGAAACGATCTCGTACTCGGGCGCCCACAGACCCAGGTCGAGCCCCCGCTGCAGCGGGTTGTCGAACACGTCGAGCGGCAGCGGGACCAGACCGCGCCGGACGCTGGACTCGTACGCCGCGAAGATGATCTCGGCGGCGGCCAGGCCGTGCCGCGCGTCGAGCACCGGCTCGCCCGCCGTCTCGACGGCCCGCACGAGATCGGCGAGCGCGAGGGCGGTCTGCTCGACGATCGCCGGGTCGACCGGCGACCCGTCGAGGTGGAAGGCGGGATCGACCGACTCCCGCACCTCCACGGCCTCGCGCCCGTCGCCGTGCACGACGGCGCGGCCGCCGAAGATCTCGACGCGTCCGGCCGTGCCCTGCAGGACGATCCCGGTGTCGCCGCGCGCATGCAGGGGCTCCTGGTCGCGGCCGGTGACGATGATCGCCTCGACGGCGTCGCCGAAGCGCACGCGGACGACGGATGCCGTCTCGGTGAGCGCACCGTAGACGCGCTTACGAGCGGCGACATCGATCTGAGCGAGCACCGAGACCGCTTCGGGGTCGCCGAGGTGGAAGCGGAGGAGGTCGACGATGTGGGATCCCCAGTCGAACAGATTGGCGCAGTACCCCTGAGCGCCGACCGGATCTCCGATCGCGCCCGCGCGCACCAGCTCGCGCACGGCTCGATGCATGCGGTCGAATCGCCGCTGATGGTTGATCGTGAGCACAGCACCGGCCGCGGCCGACGCAGCGACCAGATGCCGTGCGTCGCCGAAGGTGAGCGCCATGGGCTTCTCGCAGTGGATGGCGCGCACACCGCGGGCGAGCGCGGCATCCACGATCGATCGGTGCGCGGCAGCCGGGGCGCAGATGCTCAGCAGGTCGATCGGCTCCGCGTCGAGCATCGTCTCGACGTCGGTGTGCGCGCGAGCGCCGTGCTCGAGGGCGAGCTCGCTCGCCGCGCGGCCGTCGATGTCGGCGACGCCGACGAGGCGCAGACCGGGGAGCAGGGCGATGCCGTGCGCGTGGACGCGCCCTTGGGCACCGGCCCCGACGACGGCCGCCGTGCGGACGTCCGTCATCGCCGACCGATATGCCGGTTTGATTGGTACACTATGGCCTCTCCGTCGAGCACAATTAGCAGTCCAGTGAAATACCACTGCGGGCCAAGCTAATACGGTTCTAGGATGAGTGCAACCATTCACTGCCCCGTGCCGTGCCGCGCGTCGCATCCCACCGTCCTTCCGGAGGAGGAGTCATGCTCGTCAGTCAGGTGATCGGTCCGCGCCGATCCGAGATCGTCACCGCTCCCGATCCGGAACCCACCAGCCGCCAGGTGGTGATCGACGTTCTCGCATGCGGCGTCTGCACCTCCGATCGCACGCCGTGGCGCGAGCAGGGCACGCCTGAGTCGCCGATCCGCCTCGGTCACGAGACGGTCGGGCGCATCTCCGCGCTCGGCGACCCCGACGGGCGATGGCGGCTGGGTGACATCGTGACCGGGCTCGGCGGCGACGGATTCGCTACGAAGGTGGCGCTCGACGCCGACTCGATCCTCCGCGTCCCCGCCGGCTTCGCGCCCGAGCATGTGATCGGCGAGCCGCTCGCCGATCTCGAGGAGGCGCTCTCGCGCTGTCCGATCATCCCCGGCGCACGGGTCGCCGTGGTCGGTCTGGGGTTCATGGGGTTGGGACTGGTGCAGCTGGCGGCGGTTCGCGCGCCGGGGCTCCTCGTGGCGATCGACCCCAATCCCGCGGCGCGCGCACGGGCGCTCGCCCTCGGCGCCCATGAGGCCCACCACCCCGATGACGTGCCCACGGAACTCGTCTCGGCTCAGGGCGCGCGCGAGGGGCGGATGGATGTGGTCGTCGAGGCGGCGGGCGTCACGTCGGCGCTGCGCACGGCGTCGTCGCTGGTCCGGCCGTACGGCACCGTCTGCGTCGTGGGCTACCACCACGCGGGGGACGCGCCCATGGACATGGAGCTCTGGTACAAGGGCGCCACCATCGTCAACGGCTTCTCGCCCGCCCGACCGCGGACCATGCGGGCGATGGCGGCCGGGCTGGACATGATCGCCGACGGGCGCTTCAGCTACCGACCGCTCATCACGCACCGCTTCTCCCTCGACGACATCGACCAGGCCTACGAGCTCATGGAGTCGCGGCCGGCGGATTTCGTGAAGGGTGTCGTCGTCATGTCGGACGCTTCAGCGGGCCCGACGGCGAATTCGTAAAGGGTCCGAAAATACCAGTATTGACCACTTGCAGTCCTGGTGAGTACCATGCAGGGAACCGCCGGTATCCGACCGGCCGATGAGGAGGTCGCCGTGCAGAAGCGCGTGTCCATCCCGCTGGCGTCCGCCAGCGCTCTCGTGCTCGCCGTGGGGCTCGGAGCCTGCGCCAGCAATCAGCCCGCCACCGATCCCGACCAGATCGTCGTGCAGACGAACTGGACGGCGAGTCAGGCGCAGAACAAGCCGCTGTTCGCCGCCTTCGAGGCCTTCACCGAAGAGACGGGGATCGATGTCAAGGTGCTCGAGTCCGGCGACAACCTCAACCAGGTCTACGAGACCTCGCTCCTCGCCGGCGAAGAGGCCGACGTGCTGCTCGTCGGCCTGCTCGAGAAGCAGCTCGACTGGGCGATCAACGGTGCCGTCACCCCCGTGAACGACTACATCGAGGAGTGGGGCATCGCCGACCGCATCCCCGACGACGCCCTCGTCGACTGGACAGACGCCGAAGGCAACGTGCGCGCCTTCCCCTACTCCGGCTTCACCTGGCCGTGGTGGTACAACACCGGTCTGCTGACGCAGGCCGGCGTCGACAAGGTGCCGACCACCACCGACGAGCTCATCGAGGCCGCGAAGAAGCTGCGCGCCGCCGGCATCGCACCCGTCGTGCTGGGCGGCATCGACTGGTCGGGTCAGAAGATCTTCCTGCAGTTCCTCGAGATGTTCATGTCGACCGACGAGGCCAAGAAGGTCTACGCCGAAGGAGGAACCTGCGACAACCCCGACGCCATGAAGGGCATCGAGCTCCTCGTCGAGCTGCGCGACGCCGGCGTCTTCGTCGACGGGGTCGAGGGCTACACGGCCGATCAGGCGCAGGCCGCCTACATCGACGGTCAGGCCGCGATCGCGCCGCTCGGCTCGTGGGCGTACCCCGCGGCATCCGACGAGCTCGCCGAAGCCACCGTGCTGGGCGGCCTCCCCGTCGCCGACGGAGCCCCCTTCGAGAAGCCCCTCGCCTATCGCGGATCGACCTCCGCCGGGTGGTGGATCAGCCCGAACGGCGAGGAGAAGATCGACGCCGTCGAGCAGCTGATCACCTACATGTACGACGACGACGTGCTCAAGGGCATCCTCGACGAGGGCGGCGTCATCCCGGTGGCCGACTTCGGCGGCGACACCTCGGGCGTCTCCGCTCCCCTGCTCGCCCAGTCGCTGACCGAACTGCCCGAGGCGGTCGACTTCCCGGTCATGCCCGACATCTACGTTCCGGCCGACGTGTCGAACCCGATGTATCGTGCGACCTCGGTCGCCTTCACGCCCGGCACCGACGCCGCGACGATCTGCAAGACCGTCGACGACATCTACGCCGCCGCGAAGTGACACCCGAGAGCGGTCCGGCGATCCGCCGGACCGCTCCCCCACTCCCCTGGAGACTTCATGACCGCGCTCTCTCCCGACCTGGTCGCCCGTCGACGCGCGTCCGCTCGACGACGCCGCGAGGTGCTGCAGCTCTCGGCCACCCTGCCGGCACTGCTCTGGTTCCTGGTGTTCACCATCGGCCCGCTCGTCAGCCTCTTCTACTTCTCCACGGTGAACTGGCGCGGGCTCATCGCTCCGCGCACTCCCGCCGGACTCGACAACTTCGTGCGCCTGGTCAACGATCCCGTCGTGTGGCTCGCGACCGGGAACACCGTCCTCCAGCTCGTCGTCACCCTCCCGATCGTCGTGATCGGGGCGTTCATGATCGCGTACTACCTGAACCTCAAGCCGCGCGGGCACCGTTTCGTCCGCGCCCTCATGTTCACTCCGGTGCTGCTCTCGGCATCGGCCCTCGCGATGGTGTTCGTGGGTGTGTTCGCGCCGCAGGGCATGATCAACGGCTTCCTCGACGCGATCGGCCTCGGCCAGCTGACCCGACCGTGGCTCGCGAACGGCGACAGCGCGATGTGGTCGATCATCATCGTCACCATCTGGTGCAGCATGTCGGTGTCGGCGATCATGCTCGCCGCCCGGCTCAACTCCATCGACCAGTCGGTCTTCGAGGCGGCCGAGATCGACGGATGCGGCCACTTCCGCCGCATGTGGAGCATCGCGTGGCCGATGTGCCGCGAGTTCGTCGGCGTCGTCACGATGCTGCAGTTCCTCTGGACGCTGTTCTCCTCCGCCGCCGTCGTGCTGCTGCTCACCAAGGGCGGGCCGGGCAACGCCACCGCCACGCTGTCGTTCCTGGTCTACGACTTCGCGTTCAACCAGTCGAAGGTCGGATACAGCCAGGCCGTCGCCGTCGTGCTGTTCGTCGTCGGCGTCGCCGGCATCCTCGTGATCCGCCGCACGTTCCGCCAGAAGTACTGAGGAGACCCGCATGACCACCCTGCTCGACGCCCCGGCTGCTCCCCCTGCCGAGCGGCCGGCTCCGCGCACGACTCCGCGACGAGCCTCCCGCGGCGGCGCCCTGGGCCGCACGGGACCCTCGAAGTACATCGCGCACGCCGGGGTCTGGCTCTACGTCATCCTCCTGGCCGCGCCCCTCTACTACCTGCTCATCTCGGCGTTCAAGCACAACACCGACATCTTCAACGAGCCCTTCTCGCCCTTCACCCCGCTCACGCTCGATAACTTCGGGCTGGCGTTCTCACAGGCCTCGCTGGGCACCGCCCTGCTCAACTCGGCCTACATCACCATCGGCGCCGAGGTGCTGACCCTGGTCCTCGCGGTGCCGGCGGCCTTCGCTCTCGCCCGCGCGAAGGGCGCGATCGGAGTGATGGTCGAGCGTGTCTTCGCCCTCGGTTTCCTCATCCCGGGCTTCGCGGCTCTCGTGCCCACGGTGCTGCTGTCGATCACGATGCATCTGTTCCACACCCGCGAGTTCCTGATCCTGTTCCTTCCGGCATCCGCCATGCCCTTGACGGTGATCCTGCTGACCCAGGCGATGCGCGCCGTGCCCGCCGAACTGGAGGAGTCGGCGCTGCTCGACGGTGCAGGACCCCTGCGCGTGCTCTGGTCGGTGTACGTGCCTCTGGCGGTGCCGACTCTCACGGTCGTCGCCATCCTGAACTTCCTGTCGTTCTGGAACGAGTACTTCTTCTCCCTCGTGATCATCGGACCGGAGGCGTCGCTGCGCACCGCGCAGGTGGCGCTGCCCACCCTTTCGATCGCGAACGCGGCGCAGTACGGCGTCCTCGCCGCCGGCATCCTGATCACGCTGATCCCGGCGTACCTCGTCTACGCCGTCTTCGCCGAGAAGATGGAGAACGCCGTCCTCGCCGGAGCACTCAAGGGCTGACCGCATGCGCATCCTCCACAACCACCTCGGATACGACACCGGGTCGGCCAAGTCCGCCCTCATCGAGACGGCGCAGCCGGGCCTCTCGCCGCACGTCGAGCTGCTCTCGCTCGACGACGGCTCCCGACGGCGTCTCGATGCACTCCCCTCCGTGTCGGTCGACGCCTGGCGAACCGGCGCCTACTCGCGCGTCGACTTCGACGACGTCGACGCGCCGGGGCGCTACGTTCTCGCCGCGGCGATCGACGACACGGTCGTCTCGTCCGAGCCGTTCGCGATCGGCGAGGAGCGGATCGCCGCCGGCACCCTCTCCGACGTGCTCTTCGCCTTCAAGGCGGGGCGGTCGAGCGGAGAGATCGATCGGAAGGATGCCGCGGCGACGCTGTTCGGCGACGATTCGGGCCGAACCGTCGACGCGCGCGGCGGCTGGCTCGACGCGAGCGGCGACACGAGCAAGTTCCTCAGTCACCTCACGTACTCGCCGACCATGAGTCCGCAGCAGATCCCGCTGTGCGCGTGGGCGTTCCTCGAGGCGCGCGACCTGCTGCGTCGGCGGCATCCGCGGTTCCATCGTGCCCTCGGCGCCCGCATGCGCGACGAGGCGCTGTTCGGGGCCGACTTCCTGGTGCGGTTCCGCACGCCGGAAGGGGCCTTCTACAGCGGCATCTTCGACGCTCTGACCAAGAAGCTCGACGAGCGGGTGATCAACGCCCCCCTTCCCGAGTGCGTGCGCACCGACCGGTACCGGGCCTCGTACCGCGGCGGCGGCGGCCTCGCGATCGCGGCACTCGCACGCGCGTCGCGTGAGGACGAGCACGGCGATTCGACCCAGGCGGAGTACCTCGCCGCCGCCGTCGACGCCTTCGACGACCTGGAGGCGCACAACGACGAGTACCTGTTCGGGCTCGACCTCGAGACCGGCGAGCTGACGGAGAGCTCGGAGTCGATCGTCGACGACTACTGCGCCCTGCTGGCCGCGACGGAGCTGGCGGCGGCCTCCGACGGTGCGGCGGGCGCGCGGTTCGCGGCCGCTGCCGATCGGCGCGCGCTGTCTCTGATCGAGCGTCACCGCTCCGCCGCCGACGGCTCGGCCGGCTGGCTCGAGGCCTGGACCGACGGCCGCCCGCACTTCTCGGCGGTCGAGTCGGGGCTTCCCG
Organism: Microbacterium martis; assembly: GCF_047246685.1. Lineage (NCBI taxonomy): Bacteria > Bacillati > Actinomycetota > Actinomycetes > Micrococcales > Microbacteriaceae > Microbacterium > Microbacterium martis. Next base: position 446,094 of record NZ_JBFOKT010000002.1, read on the forward strand.
TCGTCGCGCTGCTGCGATACGCGCGCCTCCTCCCCGGGGGCGATCACGCCGCTCGGGCACGTGCCCTGGCCGTGCGCCTCGGAGAGGACCTCCTGTCGCGCACCCACGCGGTCGCCAATCCGTTCGGATACCCGCGCCAGCGCGTGCAGCCGCGCGGCGGGGCCCCGGAAGACGCGTTCTTCTTCCCGCACGAGAACGACACGGGCTACTGGTGGCAGGGGGAGAACGCGAACCTGGGCTCGTCGGCCTTCGCCGCCGCGAGCATCGCGGAGCTGCCGGAGTGCGACCCCGACCTCGGAGCGCGGCTGCGCCGCTTCGCGGCCGATCAGGTGCACTGGATGCTCGGCCGCAACCCGTTCGACGTGTGCATGCTCCAGGGGCGCGGCCGCAACAACGTCGAGTACACACCCGACTTCCCCAATCTGCCCGGCGGCATCGTGAACGGCATCACGAGCCATCCCGACGACGAGCACGGCATCGCGTTCCTCGCCCCCGACACGGCGGAGGGTCCGGACTCGTGGCGCTGGGCCGAGCAGTGGATCCCCCACTCCGCCTGGTTCCTGCTCGCCGTCAGTGCGGGATGACGCGCGGCCGATGCGCGCGCGAGCCGGTGCCTTGCGGTAGCGGGCGCCTCAGAAGGAGATGTGCGCTCTAACAGGACGAATGCCCCGCAAACGACCTTGCGGAGCGCACATCTCCTTCCCAAGCGCACGGGCGGATGCCGGGGTCCCGGGCTACGCACGGGCGGGCGGATGCCGAAAGCACGGGCGGACGCCGGCGGCACGGGCTACGCACGGGCGGGCGGATGCCGGACGCACGGGGCTGCGCACAGGCGAGAGCGACTGCGCCTCGCGCGGTAGCGGACGCTCCAGGAGGAGATGTGCGCTCCGGCAGGACGAATGCCACGCAAACGACCTTGCGGAGCGCACATCACCTTCCCAAGCGCACGGGACGGATGCCGGAGGCATGGGGTTGGGGGCGGGGGGCGGGGGCGCGCAGCGCGCAGCGCCCCGCGCAGCGCCCCGCGCAGCGCGTCAGCGCGGGGCGGCCGCGGCGGCCGGCATCCGCTCCTCGACGTCGGCGGCGGGCACGCGCATGCGGGCTGCGGCGACCACGATCACGACGAGGGCGGCGCCGGTGATCAGCGCGCCGATCCAGATCGGAGAGGTGTAGCCGAGTCCCGCCGAGATGCCGACCCCGCCGGCCCAGGCGCCTAGGGCGTTCCCGAGGTTGAAGGCGCCGATGTTGGCGCCGGAGGCGAGGGTCGGGGCCCCTCCGGCGAAGTGCATGACGCGGCTCTGCAGCGCGGGCACCGTGCCGAATCCGAACCCGCCCATGAGGAACAGGGCGACGACGGCGGCGACAGCCGACCCGGCCAGCAGCGCGAACAGGGCCAGGACGACCACCAGCGCGGCGATGAAGACGATGAGCGTGCGGTCGATGGCCCGGTCTGCGAGACGGCCGCCGACCGCGTTGCCGATCACGAGTCCGGCGCCGAAGAGCACCAGCAACCACGGCACCGCCGCGTCGGCGAAGCCGCTGACCTCGGTCAGCGTGTAGGCGATGTAGGTGAAGGCGCCGAACATGCCGCCGAAGGCGAGCACGGTCACGACCAGCGACAGCCACACCTGACCGGAGCGGAACGCGCGCAGCTCGCGGCGGAGGCTGATGCTGTCGTCGGGATCGGCGAGCGCGGGCACGAGGGCGGCGATGCCGATGAACGCCAGCACTCCGATCGCCGAGATGACCCAGAACGTCGAGCGCCAGCCGAACTGCTGACCGAGGAACGTGCCGAAGGGCACGCCGAAGACGTTCGCGGCGGTGAGGCCGGTGAACATGATGGCGATGGCGCCGGCTTTCTTCGCGGGGGCGACCAGACCGGCCGCGACCACCGAGCCGATGCCGAAGAAGGCGCCGTGGCACAGCGCGGCGATGATGCGTCCGACCATCGCGGTGCCGTAGTCGGGGGCGAGGGCGGTGAGCGCGTTGCCGACGATGAACAGCACGAGCAGTCCGAGCAGCACCGGCTTGCGGGGCAGGCGGGTGGTCGCCGCCGTCAGCACGAGGGCCCCGACGACCACGGCCAGCGCATACCCCGAGATGAGCCATCCGGCGGCGGATTCGCTGACTCCGTAGGATGCTGCGACCTCGGGCAGCAGCCCCATGATGACGAACTCGGTGAGTCCGATGCCGAAGGCCCCGATGGCGAGAGCGATCAATCCTGCGGGCATGACGATTTCTCCTGATAGAGTGAGGTGATTGCAGACGCGGCATATTGCGCGTCGAAACACAATGCTTGCACACGCAACTATAAAGCGCAAGCAACTACCTGGAGGTGTGCCGTGGGGATCGCCGACGACGCCGTCGAGGTGCGCGCACAGGGGTGGCGCACGCTCGCCGCGCTGCACGGACTGATCGAAGCCGAGCTCGAGCGCGGCCTGGCCGAGGCGGTCGGCCTCTCGGTCGTGGAGTACACGGTGCTCGACGCCCTCGAGCGCCAGGACGGCTGGCACATGCGCATGCAACAGCTGGCGCGTGCGACCGCGCTCAGCCCCAGTGCGACCACGCGACTGGTCAACCGGCTGGAGGAGCGCGGACTGCTGACCCGGGTGCTCTGCGCCGACGACCGGCGCGGCATCTACACCGAGCTGACCTCGGCCGGGCGCGACCTGTACGAGCGCGCGCGTCCCGTCCACGACGCGACGCTCGAGCGCGCACTCGACGCCGCAGCGGCACAGCCCGAGCTCGTGCCGCTCGTCGACGCGCTCCACGGAGTCGGCGTTCCCGCCCCCGCTCGCTGAGGCGCGGTTCCCGCCCCGCTCGTAGCGCCATCCGCCCGTGCGCTTCAGTAGGAGATGTGCGCTCCAGAAGGTCGTTTACGCGGCATCCGTCCTGCCAGAGCGCACATCTCCTTCTGAGGCGCCCGCTACCGGGCGCGATGTAGCCCCCGCGCCACCGCGCGCATGATCAGATCCTGCACCGACGGCCACTCGAACATGACCTGCGGGTAGGAGACGCGGATCACATGGAATCCCTGCAGGCGGAGTTCGGCATCGTGGCGGATGTCTTCGCTGCGCTGCGCACCCACGTGATGCGCGCCGTCGATCTGCACGACGAGGCGCTCGCCGATGAGCGTGTCGACGCGGTGTCCGGCGATCCAGATCTGCACACGGATCGGCTCCCGGAGCCAGCGCAGGCGAACCCGGAGGTACGTCTCGAGTCCGGCATCCGCAAAGGGGAGGGCGTGGTCGAGAACTCGGCGCGCGGCCGGCCGCCAGTCGTGGTTCCGCAGGGCCTCGACGGTGACGAGGGATCTGTTGAGAGCCGACTCCCACGTCGCGAGCGCCCGCTCGAACGGCTCGCATTCCGCGATGTGCGCGAGCACGTTCTCGATCGGGTCGACGAGAGCATCCGGATGCCGCGGCACCACGGCACTGCCCCAGTGCAGTCGAGCGGCGATCGGGAGGCGTCCCCTCGAATGAGGCGGCACCGCGAAATGCGGAGGTCCGGAGGGGTCGTGGACCCAGAGTCCGAGCAGGGCCGCCTGCGTCCTGCAGGTGAGGACCACCCCGAAACGTGCGGCCGCGAGGAGCGTGCGCTCGGCGTGAGGATCGGCGAGCCATCCGCGACGCGGCCTGATGACAGCACCCCGACGCACCGCATCGTCCACGCGACGACGGGAGAATCCCTGCTCCGTCACCCACGCCGTCCGCGCGACACCGCCCTTCCGGCCCAGCTCGGCGACCAGCTCTTCGACGCTTCTCATCCGCCGAGTCTGTCGCCGGTCCGCGACGAGCGACCTCACTCCGCGCGAACGATCCAGCGGATGTGAAGAACGCCCGATCTCCACCATCCGTGCAGGGCGAGTCATCCGTTCGCCTCCGCGAGAGATGTGCGCTTCGGAAGGATCGATCGGCCGGATCGGTCCTTCCGAGGCGCACAACTCCTTCGGCGCGCACGCGCCAGGGGCGGCCTCTGCTGTCAACCCCGTCGTCTCAGCCCGAGCGCACCTCTATGGTGTCGGCATGACGACCGACATCCCGCCCGCGGCCGAAACCCCCACTCGCCTGCGGAGGGCCATCACCGGCCCGCTCCTGTTCGCGTTCATCCTCGGTGACGTGCTGGGGGCCGGCATCTACGCCCTGATGGGCGTGCTCTCCGAGAAGGTGGGAGGGATGCTGTGGGCGCCGCTGCTCCTCGCCCTCCTGCTGGCGCTCCTCACGGCCGGGTCTTATGCCGAGCTCGTGACGAAGTACCCCCGCGCCGGTGGCTCGGCCGTCTTCGCGGAGCGCGCGTTCCGCAGCCCGATCGTCTCGTTCCTCGTGGGCTTCAGCATGCTCGCGGCGGGCGTGACCAGCGCCGCGGGCCTCGCCATCGCGTTCGCGGGCGACTACTTCCGCACTTTCATCGATCTTCCGACGATTCCCGTGGCCATCGCGTTCCTCGCGGTGGTGGCGCTGCTGAACGCCCGTGGCATCCGGGAATCCATGGGAGCCAATCTCGTCATGACGGCGATCGAGCTGAGCGGGCTGGTGATCGTGATCGCCGTGGTGGCGATCCTCCTCGGCGGCGGCGGCGGCGACGTGTCGCGCATCACGCAGGCACCCGAGGGCACGAGCGTCGGCATGGCCGTGCTCGCGGGGGCGGTCATCGCCTACTACTCCTTCGTCGGCTTCGAGACGTCGGCGAACATGATCGAAGAGGTCAAGAATCCCCGCCGCACCTACCCTCGCGCGCTCTTCGCGGCGCTCTTCACCGCCGGCGCCGTCTACGTGCTGGTGGGACTGGCGAGCTCGATCGCGCTGCCGGCATCCGAACTGCAGGAGTCGAGCGGTCCGCTGCTCGCGGTCGTCGAGGCGACCGGCATCAGCATCCCGTCGTGGCTCTTCAGTCTGATCGCGCTCATCGCGGTGGCGAACGGCGCCCTGCTCACGATGATCATGGTGAGCCGCCTCACCTACGGCATGGCCGAACAGGACCTGCTGCCCGCCACGCTCGGGCGCGTGCTGCCGAAGCGCAAGACGCCGTGGGTGGCCATCGTCACCACCACCCTCGTCGCCATGGGTCTCACCCTCGTCGGCGACCTCGCGACGCTCGCCGAGACGGTCGTCTTGCTGCTGCTGTTCGTCTTCCTCAGCGTGAACGTGTCGGTGCTGGTGCTGCGGCGCGACCGCGTCGAGCACGACCACTTCCGCATCTGGACGTTCGTGCCGGTGCTCGGCATCGGCTCGTGCATCCTGCTGCTCACCCAGCAGCGACCGATCGTCTGGCTGTTCGGCGCGATCCTGCTCGCCGTCGGCGTCGTGCTCTTCCTGCTGGCGCGATGGGGCCGCACACGCTCGACCCGCAAGAACGACACCGCCCACACCCCGGAGGACACCCATGAGCACGCCTGAACACGGATCGGCTGACGAGATGACCAGCGAGGAGAAGCGGCACGATCAGCTGACCGCCGCGCCCGACGCCACCGAGGCCGACGCCGCACCGCGCATCGAGGTCAGCGAGCACGAGGGCAACACCCGTATCGACATCGCCCCGGATGCCGCGGTGCGACCGGGTCCCGGTCCGGGCGTCGAGATCGACGACGACGAGAGCTGAGGCGCGGGCGCAATCAGCCGGCAGGGGATCTCAGGCGCGGCCGGGATCAGCCGCCGGCCGGATTCGCCGGCCGGGATCAGCCGGCAGCCGGAGCGACGCAGACCAGGGCCGCGTCGGTGATCGCCCGATGGTACTGCTCCGACGTGAACGGAAGACCGAACTCGGGCGCGGTCTGACCTGAGGCGGGCGCCGCCTTCGAGGCGATGGCGGCGAGTTCCCACGAGAGGTACTGCGCGAAGATCGCGCCGGCGGTCGAGTCGTTCAGCACCACGGCGACGGTGAATCCGGTCGCGGGGTCGGAGTAGGCGGCGGTCGCGTAGCCGGGGGTCCAGCCGTGCTGACCCACCAGTGAACCGACGAGGTAGCCGCCGCCCGTCGCCTGATACCAGGAAGGTCCCTGGTCGCTGACCGGAAGGGGCGCACCGTAACGGTTCGGCTCGTCCTTCGTGCGGAGCGCCTGCGCGGCCTCAGCCTGCGCGTACCGGCCGAGGTCGGTGATGGTCGAGACGACTCCCGAGTCGGTGAAGCCCGAGCTCGACGAGAGCTTCGTGATGTCGATCGGGGCCGTGCAGTCGTAGCCGCCCTCCACCGCGCCGAGGTAATGGCCGGTCATGACCGGGCCCGTCGACGGCGCCGCGGAGGCCGCGTTCGGGAGCGCGGTGTCGGGCAGGCCGAGGGGTTCGGTGACGTATTCGGCGATCAGCTGCGATGCGGTCATGCCGGAGGCCCGCTCGAGGGCGAGTCCGAGCAGCAGGTAGCCGGCGTCGGAATCGCGGAACGTGGTGTGGGGGGTCGTGCGGTCGCGGCCGAGCCCGTAGCCGGCGAGCTCCAGCGGTGCCCAGACCCGCTCGGGGGTGTTGAGCCATGCCGCTTTGACCGTCTCTTCCGACGAGCCGACGCCGCTCGTGCCGTTGCACAGGTCGAGCAGGGTGATGTCTTCCATGTCGGGCACCCCCGAGACGTACTTCGGCACCTTCGCGTCGAGCTCGACGGTGCCCTCGTCGGCCAGCGCGTAGAGCACGTCGCAGGTCATCAGGCGCGTCACGTCGGCGATGCGGAACGACATGTCGGTGGCGATCTCGTCGCCGCCGTCGCGCTCCTGCGTGCCGCTGGCCGACACCCAGCTTCCGCTCCAGGGAACCCAGACGCCGACGATCGCTCCCGTCGCTCCCGACGCCACGATCGCGTTGTCGACGGCCGCCTGCATCGCGGTCACCGTGTCGTCGGGGAGCGCGGCGTCGACCTGCGCCGGCGGGGTGTACGTGAACGACTCGCCTGCCGAGCACCCGGTCAGGACGAGACCGAGTACGGCCGCAGTGGCCGCGGCGGCGCGCCAGCGGCGCGACGAGAGAAGCTGCATGGAAGGTAACCCCCGAAGACGTGTCTCCCGAGTCTAGAAGACGGATGCTGAAAGACGGCATCGGCGCGGCGCGGCCCGGGAGGGCCGGACGGGGGTGAACCCTCCACCCGTAAAGTGTCACCGTGCCCCATACCTTCGATGCCGACGTGGTCAGCGCCGTCCTGCGTCACATGAACGGCGACCACACCGACGACAACCTGCTCATCGCCCGTGCGTTCGCTGAGCCTGCTGACAGCCCGATCACGGATGCCGTCATGACGGCATTCGACGGCGAGGGCGGCACGTGGAGCATCACGCGCGACGGGGCCGTGACCGAGATCCGTGTCCCGTGGCCCGGTGGCCCGATCGACGAGCGTCCCGCCGTCCGACGCGAGGTCGTCGCCCTCTACGACGCCGCATGCGCTCGGCTGGGCGTAGATCCGCGACCGCACGCCTGACCCGCAACTCCAGGCTTCCGCATGAGGTTAGGTGACCCTTACACTGATCCCATGCCCGAGATCCTCTCCTTCTCCGCCGCCCTGCGCGAGCGCTCCTCCGGCTCGCACTCGCGCAGCGAAGGCGCCGGCTTCATGGCCGACCTGCTCAAAGGCGAGGGCTCCCGCGACGACTACGTCTCGCTCGTCGCGCAGCATTACTTCATCTACGAGGCACTCGAGAGCGCCGGCGAGCGCATGCGCCACGACCCCGTGGCATCCGTCTTCCTCAGTGACAAGCTCACGCGCCTGCCCGCGCTCGAGGCCGACCTCGAGTTCCTGCTCGGTGACGACTGGCGCGAGCGCATCGCGCCCCTGCCCACCACGCAGCGCTACGTCGAACGCATCCGGCAGGTCGGCGCGACCTGGGCCGGCGGCTTCGTCGCCCACCATTACACGCGCTACCTCGGCGACCTCTCGGGCGGCATCTTCATCGGACGCGTGATGGCCCGCCGCTTCGGCTTCGAGACCAACGGCATCGGGTTCTACCTCTTCGACGACATCGCCGACCCGTCCGCGTTCAAAGACGTCTACCGCGAGCAGCTCGACGCCGCACCCTGGGACGAGGCCGAGCAGGAACGCGTGATCGACGAGGTGCTCCTCGCCTACCGCTTCAACACCGAGCTCTTCGAAGACCTCGACCGGGCGCGCGTCGCGGCCTGACGCGTTCGCCTCGCCTGCGGCTCGCTCGACGACCGCGGGGCTCAACGACCGGGGGTCGGAAGCTCGGGAGTCGTCCTCGCGAGCCAGGCTTCGCGCATGAATCGACGCACATCCTCATCGACGCGGATGTCGCTCGGGCGCAGTGCACGCGACAGGTACAGGCCGTCGAGCGACGTCAGACGGCTGAGGGCGACGTACGTCTGTCCCGGGGCGAACGCACCCGATCCCAGGTCGATGACCGCCCGCTCATAGGTCTTCCCCTGCGACTTGTGGATCGTCACCGCCCACGCCAGCCTCAGCGGGAACTGCGTGAACTCGGCGACCACATCGCGCGTCAGCTTCTTCGTGCTCTGGTCGTACGCGTAGCGGAATCGCTCCCACACCGCCGGCTCGACGTCGACCTCCTCCCCGTCGATGTCGACCCGCACCGCACCGCCGAGGATGCGCACGACCGTGCCGATCGTGCCGTTCACCCAGCGCGGCGGCTCTCCCGACATCGCGGTGTCGTTGCGCAGGAACATCACCTGCGCGCCGACCTTCAGCTTCAGCTCCGACTCCGCCGGCAGCGCCGCCTCACCGCGCCCGAAGTCGCCGCTGACCTCGGCACGGGCGGTCTGCTCTTTTCCGGGCAGGGCGGCCAAGTGCTGTCCGTTGATGCGGTTGACGATGTCGTTCCGTGTCGCGAGGGTGATCATCGGCACCTCGCCCGGCTCGGGATCGGGCGGAGTGCGAGCACCCTGCGCGTTGAGCACCCCGGCGATCTCCGCCGTGACGCGCCCGTAGCGCACCGCGTTGAGCATCGCCTTGAAGCCGTCGTCCGACTGCCGGTGGATCTGCACCAGCTCGCGCACGTGCAGCTCGGCGCGCGTATCGACCTCGAACAGGCCGGCCTGGTCGGACGAGCCGTACCCGTGAGCCTCCGCCCGCATGCCGCTGCCCGTCCACGGGCCCGCCCACACCTTCGCGTCGAAGAACCAGAACGAACGGTAGTGGTCGGCGACATATCGCGCCTCGTCGCCGCGGGGCGGCACCGGCGCCAGCTGATACGGGTCGCCGAACATCACCACCTGCACGCCGCCGAACGGCTCCCCGCGTCGCCCTCGTGCCTGCCGCAGCGAGCGGTCGATCGCATCCATCAGATCTGCGTTGACCATCGAGATCTCATCGATCACGAGGGTCTCGATGGCGTTCAGGATGCGACGGGTCGCATCGTTCTGGTCGATGTCGGCGTCGCCGATGAGTCCGATCGGCAGCCGGAACAGCGAATGGATCGTCTGCCCCTCGACGTTCAGCGCGGCGACACCGGTGGGAGCGCAGATCGCGATCTGCTTCTCGGTGTTCCAGGCGAAGTACTGCAGCAGGGTCGACTTGCCCGTGCCCGCGCGCCCGGTGATGAAGACGTGTTCGCCGGTGTCCTCGATCAGCCGGAACAGCTCGTACTGCTCCTCGGACAGGGCGGGAAGGGACACGGTTCTCTCACGGGCGACAGGTGGACTCCGGGCCCACCCATGCTACGTCGTGCGATCGACCCGCGACGGCCGACCCTCGGCGTCATCCCAGCACCGTCCTCCTAGAATTGCGCCATGAAGCAGGTCGAGACCCCGGCGCCCCGCCGCGCCCGTCTCGCGGTCGACCTGACACTGCTCGCGATCGTCGGAGTCGCCCTCATCGCCGCGCTGGCAGCCGGCGGCGCCACGCTCTACCAGCAGTTCTACGGACCCTCGGCCTTCGTCTCGCGCTACCTCGATCTGCTCTCCTCCGGGCGGGCGGCGGATGCCCTCCGTGTTCCCGGGGTCTCCGTCGACCGCGAGACGCTCGAGCAGACGGGCATCGACGCCGCAGCATCCGAAGCCCTGCTGCGCCACTCCGCCCTCTCGCCCCTGACCGATGTCACGATCGAATCGGAGAAGCCGCACGACGGCAAGACCGCGGTCACCGTCAGCTACACCGCCGGCGGGCACGAGGGCGAGACGACGTTCTTCGTCGAGCAGAACGGGTGGGCGGGGGTCATGCCCGACTGGCGCTTCGCGACGAGCCCCCTGGCGGTCGTCGAGCTGACCCTTCGCGGCGCCGACCGCTTCGCGGTCAACGGGTTCGAGGTCGACCGGCGACAGGTGTCCGTCGCCGGCGCGGACGCCGCTCCTCTCGATCCGCTGCCACTGCTCGTGTTCACCCCCGGCCTCTACTCGGTCACGGTCGACACCGCCATCTCGGAGTCGTCGGGCAGCGGCATCCTCGCCGACACCCCGCTCGCCACCACGCCGCTCGACGTGCAGACGACACCCACCGACGAGTTCATCGAGGTCGTTCAGCAGCGGGTCGAGGAGTATCTCACCCAGTGCACCACGCAGGAGGTGCTGCAGCCGACCGCGTGCCCCTTCGGCCTCGAAGTGCGCAACCGCATCGCCTCGCCCCCGAAGTGGTCGATCGCCGCGCAGCCGCAGGTCGCCGTGGTGCCCGACGGCGGGCACTGGATGATCCCGGCGACGGATGCCGTGGCGCACGTCGAGGTCGAGATCCAGTCGCTGTTCGACGGGAAGGTCGAACCGGTCGCGCAAGACGTGCCGTTCCAGGTCAACGGCACGATCGTCATCCTGCCCGACGGGTCGGCGTCGATCCGCGTGGGATCGCCCGACGATCCGGTGGCCGACTGAGGACGCGCGTCATCGGCTCTGCTGCTCCACTGCGCGCCGGTCGCGCTCGGCGAGCGCGGCGAGGCGGGCGTTGTACTCCTCCAGCTCGGCGTCGCCCGTGCGGTCGGCGTGCCGATCGCGCCTCTTCTGCAGCTTGGTGTCGCTGCGGCTCCACTGGATCGCCACGGTGATCGCCAGGATCAGGGTCGGGATCTCGCCGATCGACCAGGCGATGCCGCCGCCCACGTACTGATCGTCGAGCGGGCTCGCCCCCCAGTCGCGGCCCATCGAGCCGAACCAGTCGGCCACCATCAGCCCCTCCTGCATCATGATCGCGATGCCGAAGAAGGCGTGCATCGCCATCACCGCGATGAGCGTGATGAGACGACCGGGGTACGGGAGGCGGTACGGGACCGGGTCGGCTCCGATGAGGCTCATCACGAACAGATAGCCCGACAAGAGGAAGTGGATGACCATCCACTCGTGCCCGAGGTGCTCGTACATCGACCAGCGCACCAGATCGGTGAAATAGAACGCCCACAGCGACACGATGAAGATCGCCGCCGCGACGAACGGGTGGGTGAGCACGCGCGCGACCGGCGAGTGCACCGCCCACAGGATCCACTCGCGACCGCCGCGCGTGCCGTCGTCGCGCTTGTGGACGGCGCGGAGGGCGAGCGTGATCGGCGCGCCCGAGACGAGAAGCAGCGGGATGGCCATCGACAGCATCATGTGGCCGAGCATGTGCAAGCTGAACAGGTATTCCTGGTAGGCGTTGATCGGCCCGCCGGTCACCCAGATCAGCATCAGCATGCCCAGCACCCAGAACACGGTGCGATGGATCGGCCAGCGATCGCCCCGCTGATGCAGGCGGACGACCCCGGCGAGGTAGAGGAAGAGACCGAAGCCCGCGGCGACGAGCCAGAGGACGTCGATGTTCCACGAGGTGAACCAGCGCTCGAGGGTGAGCTCGGGCGGGAGCGTCGCCCCGGTCAGGATCTGGGCGGGCGTCTGCGCGAACGCGGCCGTCTCGCCGGTCGGCGGCGGCGTGCGGGCGAGAGCGGCCGCCGCTCCGGAGGCCAGCCCCATCAGCGCCACCTCGCCGAGCACGAGCGCCCAGAACCAGCGCGTGGCGTGCGCGCCGTCGAGCTGCGGGATCAGGCGGGTGCGATACCAGGCGCCGAGCAGGCCCATTCCGACGAGCAGAGCCGCCTTGGCCAGCACGATCGCGCCATAGGGAGTGGTCCACAGCGCGTTCCAACTTCCCACCGCGACGATCGACCGCGTCACGCCCGAGACGGCGACGACGGCGAACGCGGCGATGGCCAGCGACGAGTACCGGGCGACGAGCCGCGGGGTGTCGACGCCGGCTCGCCCTCTCAGGACCACGAGGAGCAGCAGGCCGCCCAGCCACACCGCCGCGGCGACCATGTGCAGCAGGATCGAGTTGACCGCGATGTTGTGACCGGCGAGGTCGCCGGCGTGGCCCTGCGTCGCCAGCGGAAGGAAGGATGCCGCGGCGAGCACCGCGGTGATGAGGGTGGGTGTCCACGAGCGCCACGCGAACGCGAGCACGGTGATGACGGCGCCGAAGATCGTGGTGATGAGCCAGGATTGGCCCAGCGGCAGCTCGAGCAGGAACCGTCCCAGCTGCGCGCCGAACTCGGGTTCGATGCTCAACCGGGGGTTGAACGCGGCCATGAAGGAGAGGAACCCCGCGAGGCCGGATGCGACGGTGAAGACCGCCGCCCCGATCGAGGCCGTGTCGAGTGCCGTGTCGAACGCCCGTGCGCCCGCCCGCAGCGCGAAAAGGGCGAGGACGAGCGATCCGAGCATGGCCGCGCCCGCGATGTTCATGACGAGGCGGGCGATGGGCGTTCCCCAGAGCACGAACGGCCCGGGGTCCTGCAGCAGCGGCGGCTTCGCCCCTCCGCCGAAGGCGAGCGCGAGCACGACGGCGATCATGGCGGCGACGCCGAGGATCGCGATCCCGGCGAGTCGATACGCCGAAGACCCGACGGTCGTCTCGGCGCGGGAGGTCACCCCTCCAGCCTAAGCCGCGGCATCCGGTCCGGCGCACCCGCCCGCCGTACGACGAAGGCCGCCACCCGCGGTCGATGCGACCGGGGCGGCGGCCTCCACGAGGCTCGCCTGCTTACTTGACGGCAGCCTTGAGCTTGGAGCCGGCGGTCACCTTGACGCGCTTGCCGGCCGGGATCTTGATCTCGGCGCCGGTCTGCGGGTTGCGGCCGGTGCGAGCGGCGGTGTCGACCTGCTCGAACGAGATCCAGCCCGGGATCGAGACCTTGCTGCCCTTGGCAACAGCGTCGGAGACCGTGGAGAAGAGCGAGTCGAGGACACCGGAGACGGTGGCCTGGCTCTGGCCGGTGGCGCTTGCGATGCTCGCGACGAGCTCGGTCTTGGTGATGGACTTGTCAGCCATGTCATCCTCCAGCGACGAGATCCCGTCGCATCGTTTGTCGTGCGGGGGGCGGATGCCTCCCGTTGGTCGAGTGACCGCCTCGAATGTATCAACGACCACCCGGATTTCCGCGTCATTTCGCGGGTTTTGAGCAATTCCTGGGCGTGTCGCGCCACTTTCGTCACTCCAGTCACAGATTTCCGAAACGGTCAGCGGCCGCGGTGCGCGTCGATGACCGCGCCCGCCGTGCGGGTGAACGCCGGGGTCACCCGCTCATCGCCGTCGAGATAGCCGCCCACCAGGGCCGCGTCGCGGAGGAGAACGAGGGATGCTGCAACCTCGGCCGGGCGCTCCAGGCCGGCGGCGGTCGCTACCTCCTGCAGCGTCGATCGGAACCATTCGCGGTGCTCGTCGATGAGCCGCCGCACGGCGCCGGAGGCATCCGGGTACTCCGCTGCGGCATTGATGAACGGACACCCCCGGGTGTGGCGGAGTCGGATGTCGCCGGCGATGCCCTCGACGACGGCATCCATCAGCTCGGCGGGCCGCGCCACCGCGGCGCCCGCCTCGGCGAACATGCCGCGCAGCATCTCGTCCTCCCCGCGCAGATAGGCGAGGACGAGGTTCTCCTTGCCGCCGAACTGCTTGTAGAGGGTGGCCCGGGTGACCTCGGCCTCCTCGAGGATGCGATCGACGCCGACCGCGTGGATCCCCTCCTCGTAGAACAGGCGGGTCGCGGCGTCGATGAGCCGGGCGCGGGCGGGGCTGGGCCTCTTCGTCGTGGTGTCCATGATGTCTCCTCTCATCGTCGCATCCCCTCGGTCGCGATCGCGGATTCAAAAGATCTTGTCGGAGAGGGTTGCGGTAGATAGAACGATCGGTCTACTCTGAGCCTATCGCACTTCCGAGAAGCGGGAGGCAGACAGGAGAAGGAACCATGAACAGCACCGACAAGACCCCCATCGTCCTCATCCACGGCCTCTGGATGACCCCGAAGAGTTGGGACACGTGGGCGGACCGCTTCCGCGCTCAGGGACATGAGGTCATCGTTCCCGGGTGGCCCGGCATCGACGACCGCGCCGTCGCCGACATCCGTCGCGACCCGAAGGCGCTCAAGGGCATCGGCCTGAAGCAGATCACCGACCACTACGAGCGCATCATCCGCAGCCTGCCGGTGAAGCCGATCATCATGGGCCATTCGTTCGGCGGCGTGATCACGCAGATGCTCGCCGACCGCGGACTCGGCGTGGCCTATGTCGGCGTCGCACCCGGACAGACGGCGGGCGTCACCGCGCTCCCCCTGTCGACGCTGTGGACCGGCACGCCGATCCTGTCGAATCCGTTCGGACGCAACGGCGCGAAGCCGCTGTCGAAGCGGCACTTCCACTTCACCTTCGGCAACGACCTGCCGCGCGCGGCATCCGACGCCCTCTGGGAGGAGTACGCAGTCAACTCGTACAACCGGGTCTTCTTCGAGGGTGTGACCTCGGTCGTGAACGAGAAGGGCGGCGTGACTCGGGTCGACTACGCTCGCGCCGACCGTGCCCCGCTGCTGCTCATCGCCGGTGAGATCGACCACGTCGTGCCGCCGGCCATCGTGCGGGCGATCGAGAAGAAGTACCGCTCGACCGGCAGCCCCGCCGTGGTCGAGCGCCGCGAGTACGCCGGCCGCACGCATCGGCTCGTCAGTCAGGACGGCTGGGAGCAGATCGCCGACGACGCGCTGGCCTGGGCGAAGGCGCACGTGGCGGCATCCGTCGCGTGACGGGGGGGCGGTTGCCTGTCGCGAAGGAGACCTCGCGGAATGAAGGAGCGGATGCCGCATCCGCTCCTTCATCGCGTGAGATCTCCTTCACTCCGGGAGGGACGGGGTCACCAGAGGTGCTTCCCCTGTGCGATGGCCTCCATGACGACGGCCTGCACCTCGTGCCATCGATCCACGATCTGTTCGTAGCTGAAGCGCAGCACGTGATACCCGTGCAGCGTCAGTTGGGCATCGTGCGAGATGTCCCTCGTGCGCTGCGCTCCGACGTGGTGTCCGCCGTCGATCTGCACGACCAGCCGCGCGCCGATCAGCACGTCGACACGTCGATCGAGAACCCAGGCCTGCGGCAGCATCCGCACATCCAGCCAGCGCAACCGGTGCACGAAGATGGTCTCCAGGCCCGAATCGGCGAAGGGCCGTGCCATCTCCAGAATCCTCCGCGCGCCCGACGGAAGCTCGAGCTGCCGGAGCCGGGACGCGTGCACCAGGCCCTTGTTCAGCGCGGATTCCCAGATGACGAGTGCCGTCTCGAGCGGCTGACACCGTGCGATCAGTGCAAGCGCATTCGGCAGATCGTCGACGAGGGCATCGGGCGGGCGCGCCACCACGGGCTTCGACCAGTGCACGACGACCTGCGGAGGAACGCGCACCCGTGCCGCGTGGGGTCGCGCGGCGACGTGGAGAGCGGATGCCGTCGGCACCCACAGCCCGGACCGCTCGGCGACGGTGACGCAGCTCAGCACCACTCCGCGAGCCGCCGCTCCCACCACTCGAGGGTCGGCATCCGGCAGAGCCACCCAGCCCGGGCGCACGGTCCTGATCCCCCCGCTCTGCTTCGACAGGCGCAGCGCGTGCTCACTCACGCCTGCATCGCGGAGGGTCGCGACTCTCGCCACTCCGCCACGACGCCGCAGCTCCTCGACCGGATCCATCCGACGATGGTGACGCAGGGAGCAGCACAGATCCGGGTCTGCACCAGGGTCGGAGTGGATCTCCCCTCTCGGCCGAATGTGCAGGAGAGGTGGGCGGGAGCCGTGTTCCCTCCGGCGGACCCGCCGGACGAGCTCACCTGCCGTGAAGGAGATCTCGCGGAATGACGGAGCGGATGCCGCATCCGCTCCTTCATCGCGTGAGAACTCCTTCGCCGCGGAAGGGGCACCACCCCCGGCACACGCGAAAGGGGCGAGGATCCGAAGATCCTCGCCCCTTCCCTTCGACAAGCTCAGGGACCGGTAAGACTTACCAGCTCGACTTGGTCACGCCGGGCAGTTCGCCCTTGTGCGCCATGTCACGGAAGCGGACACGCGAGATGCCGAACTTCGTGAGGACACCACGGGGGCGGCCGTCGATGACGTCGCGCGAACGCACGCGAGCCGGCGACGCGTTGCGCGGCAGCTTCTGCAGGCCGACACGTGCGGCCTCGCGGGCCTCGTCGGTCGCGTTCGGGTCGATCAGGGTCTTCTTCAGCTCGGCACGACGCTCGGCGTAGCGCTCGACGATGACCTTGCGCTGCTCGTTGCGCGCGATCTTGCTCTTCTTAGCCATGGATCAACGCTCCTCTCGGAATTCGACGTGCTGACGGATGACCGGGTCGTACTTCTTCAGCACGAGACGGTCGGGGGTGTTGCGGCGGTTCTTCTTGGTCACGTACGTGTAACCCGTACCTGCCGTCGAACGCAGCTTGATGATCGGACGGACGTCCTGAGCCTTCTTGGCCATCAGAGCTTCACACCCTTCGCCTGGAGGTCCTTGACGACGTTCTCGATGCCACGGGCGTCGATCACCTTGATGCCCTTGGCGGACACGTTGAGCGTGATCTTACGACCGAGCGACGGGACGAAATACGTCTTCTTCTGCACGTTCGGGTCGAAGCGGCGCTTCGTCCGGCGGTGCGAGTGCGAGACGTTGTGACCGAAGCCGGGAACAGCTCCGGTCACCTGGCACACTGCTGCCATGATGATGACTCCTTCATTACCGTGAGGCCGGACGGCCCCACCCAAGATCCCTTGTCTGCACGCGACCCCTTCGACAGGCTCAGGGAGCCGGCGCGAGGGGAAGCATGCGAACTGCGCACAGGAGCGTGCGCAGACAAAGAGTCAGTCTAGCACGCCGGATGCCGCGGCCTGCGCGCCCCTGCCCCAGCGGAACGACGAGACCGTCGGATCGCCGTCGATCCAGAACCGCCACGGGAACGCGGCCGTGCCGGCGACACCGGCGACCCCGACGCGGGGGCCGCGCGCGACGGCCGTGAGCGGTTCGCCGAGCCACAGCTCGGCGCGTGCGCCGTGCAACTCGGCCCCCGTGATCGCATCGATCGAGTCGTGGAGCGGATGCCGCAGCCCCACCGCCTGCCCGAGCCGACCGGGTCCGCGCGCCAGGTCACGCAGAGCCGCGCGACCGAGCGGAAGAGCGGCGCCGCGACGGCGGGCCGCGGCATCCGTTCCGGCGGTCACCTCGCCGGCGCGCAGCAGCACTCCGTCGCCCTGCCCCTCGGGCCCGCAGACGACGTTGACGCACGAATGGATGCCGTGACTCAGGTACACGTACAGATGACCGGGCTCGCCCCACATGGTGGCGTTGCGCGCGGTGCGGCCCATGCGCGCGTGCGACCCCGGGTCGGCCACCTCGCCGGTCCCCTGCCCGTGGTACGCCTCGACCTCGGTGATGCGCAGCCGCACCTCGACCGGCGCGGCATCCGTCGCCATGTCTCCGGGAACGACCAGGGTGCGCAGCTCGGCGCCGAGCAGCAGAGGCGCCACCTCGACCGCCGGGTGGTGCAGGTCGGCCCGGGTCGCGCGGCGCAGCATCCGCTCGTCGGCCATCAGAACCTCGGCGCCGTCTGGCACCAGGAGGCGTCGAACCCGGTGAGAGCGACCATCTCCTTCCCCGATGCCATGTCGATGAGGTGGGTCTCGACCTTCTCGGGCAGCGGCAGCAGCATGCCGTCGTACGGGTTGTCCGACAGGTCGGGCGCGATCGCGACCGCCGCGTATTGTCCGCTCGGCGACGCGCACACCTGCAGGATCGTGTCGGACGGCCCCACCTCGGTGAGCAGCGACGCCTTCCCGTCGTCGTCGACGCGTACGACCGCCTGCCCGACCGGAATCCCCGCGTCGTTGCGCTGCACGACGTGGCGCAGGGTTCCGTCGGGCAGCGGGATGATCGAGCTCGCCGCGCCGTAGTCGGGATCGGATGCCGCCAGCGGCGCCTCCGATCCGTCGGCGAGGTTCAGCTCCACCACGGTGCCGTCGAGGCGCTCGACGATCGCCGTGTACGTTCCGCGGGAGATGCCCTGGATGGTGGAGGCGAGCCCGAGGGACTGCACGCCCGCGTTGCTCGACCGGTCGACGAGCGACAGGGCGCCGTCGAAGTCGATGAACAGCACCGCCGCGCTGTCTGGCACGAACTGCCAGGCGAAGACGCTCGCCTCGGCTCCGCCGACCTCGATGATCTGCGGCTCGTCGTCGCCGTTCAGCGACTGCGTGACCAGCACGCTGGCCCGCCCCTCGGTGTCGCTGAGCTCGCGGTCGGAGTAGTTGTAGCCGACGAGCCCGCCGCGCTCCGACACCTGGATCGCGCCCACGTAGCCGTCACCGGGGAGCGTCAGCTCGCGCTCGCCCTGCCCGTCGCGGTCGAGCACCAGCAGCCGCGAGCCGTCGTCCTCCTCGACCGAGACCACGAGCTGCCTCGACGTCGCACGGAAGTCGTTGATGCGCGGGTGGGAGAACACCGGGACCGCCTGCTCGCCGCTGAGGTCGGTGCGGAAGATCGTGTCGTCGCCGTCGGCGTCGCGGCGCAGCAGGAACATGGTCGACGCGGGGGTGGTGAAGGTCGTCGTCAGATCGGCCGACGGCCCGCCGCCGGCGCCCGTGACCCCGGCGACCCGCACCGTGTAGTCGGTGCTGTCGTCGAGCGGAACGGTGAAGCGGATGCCGACACCGCGCCCCGACGCATCGACGGTGAACGGCACGGCGGGGTCGACCGTGATCTGCTCGGGATCGATCGCGGCCAGCGGCTGATTCGTGGTGAGGATGACACGGCTGCCAGAGGATTCGATCGCCTGCTCGGGATCGACCTGCACCTCCGACAGACGCGGCCCCTGCAGCAGGCTGAGGATGCCGAGACCCGTGCCGACCAGGATGAGAACGCCGAGCACGGCCCCGAGCGCGAGGAGGAACCGGCGCGGGGGGACGCGGCTTTCCGGGACGGGCCTTTCCGGAGTGGACTCCTCCGGGGCGGATTCCTCCGGAGCGGACTCCTCCGGGGCGGGCGGCAGGTGAGCGGGCGGCGCGGGCTCCGCGCCCTCGCGCTCCGCCGCCTCGCGGGTCGCCGCCTCGCGCTCCGCCGCCTCGCGCGTCGCCGCCTCGCGCTCCGCCGCCTCGCGCTCCGCCGCGGCACGAGCAGCGCGCATCTCCGCGCGCGTCTGCGGGACGGCGGGCACCTCCGGGCGCTCGTCGTCAGTACTCATACGGGTCCTTCGGCTCATCGATCGCGACCACATCGGTGGGCACGACGCGCAGGGCGCCGTCGGCGTCGGCCTTGACGGTTCCGGTGACCTCGACCCATTGCCCGGTCGGATACTCGCCGGGGTCGACGGTGACGGGAAGCGTGGCGGTCTGCGCGTCGATCACGCAGTGCGTGATGACCAGCCGCGTGAGATTCACGTCGTCGTCTCCGGATGCTGCGGGCGTCACGAAGCCGATGAGGGTGACCGGAGCCCCGTCGTAGGCGGTCGTGTTGGTCGCCGTGGCGAACACGCTCGCCCAGTCGCCGACACCGAAGGTCGACGTGTCGGCCACTCCGAGCGTCACGGCGTCGGCGCCGGCGAAGAGGGCGCTCTGCTCGCCGGCTCGCGACATCGCGAGTTCGACGGACAGGGATGCCGGCGGCAGCACGAGCGCGGCGGCCACCACTCCGGTGGCGACGACGCCGCCCGCGACCGAACCGACGACGGCGGCCGTCCGCCGCGACGAGCGCGCCGGACGCCGACCGGATCGCGCGTCGGGGTCGGCATCCGCATCGGGCGCGGCATCCGATTCGTGGTCGTGTCCGTGATCATGTCCGTGGTCGCCCTCTGCGCCGAGGGGCAGCGTGAACGACCAGACCGCTCCGGCGAGCGTCACGACGGCGGCCGCGCACGCGAACCACACCGACTCGGGGCTGATGTAGAGGGTCAGGCGCCCGGTCACGCCGAGGCCGAGCGTGACGACGGCGACGAGGGTCGCCAGCCCGACGCCGAGCCACCGCGTGGCGAGCGCCCGGGCGCGCGCCGACGTGTGTTCCGTCGGAGACGTGTGCTCAGACAACGACGTTCACCCCGATCCCGATGGCGAAGGCGGCGGCCACGACGACCCCCACGATGCCGACGAGCGTGCGGCCCGTGAAGGTTGTGCGCATGAGCGCCAGCATCTTGATGTCGACGAGCGGGCCGACGAGGAGGAACGCGACCAGGGCGCCCGACGAGAACGTCGACGCGAACGACAGCGCGAAGAAGGCGTCGACGTTCGAGCAGATCGCCACCGTCATCGCCAGCACCATCATCGCGACGATCGACAGCACCGGATTCGACCCGATGGCGAGCAGCACGTCACGGGGAACCAGCACCTGCACCGCACCCGCGAGCGCCGATCCGATGACGAGCGCCGGCATGACCGCGCGCAGCTCGACGAGGAACTGCGTGAGGCTGCGGCGCACGGGGGTGCCCGGCTCGTGCGTGACCCGCTCGCACGTGTCGACGAACCGCCGGGTCAGGAGTGCGTCGGGCGACGGATGCCGGCTGTAGATCCAGCCGATGAGGTTCGCGATGAGGTAGCCGCCGACCAGCCGGGCGATGAGGATGCCGCCGTCCCACCCGAACGCGGCGTGGGTGGTGAGGATGACGATGGGGTTCACGATCGGCGCCGCGATGAGGAACGTGAGCGCCTCGGCAGGCGCGAGTCCGCGCATCATCAGCCCCCGGGCGAAGGGCACGTTGCCGCACTCGCACACGGGGATCAGCATCCCGAGCAGCGAGAGCACCGCCCGGCGTGCCCAGGCGCGCTTCGGCAGCCAGCGGTGGATCACGTCGGACGGGAGCCACACCTGCACCACGATCGACAGCAGCACGCCCAGCACCACGAACGGCAGGGCCTCGATGAGCACGCTCAGGGCGAGCGTGAGACCGTCCTGCGCGCGGGTCGGCAGCGCGGCGGGGAACAGCGCCGGCAGGAAGGCGTCGATCAGGAACAGGGCGGCGATGATCGCGATTCCGACGCCGACGCCCATCCATGCCGACCGCGGCGACCGGGGCGGGGCATGCGGATGCCCGCGGCCGGGACGAGTCGCCGTGCCTGCCGTGGGGCTCACGCGTTCGCTGCCCTTTCGGCGTCGCGCTTGTTCGTGCAGGGCGTGCACAGTCCGAAGATGTCGACGACGTGCGCGGCATCGGTGAATCCGTGGAGCGCCGCCGTGCGGTGCGCCCACTGCTCGACGTCTTTGGCCTCGATCTCGACCGTCAGCCCGCACGAGCGGCAGATGAGGTGATGGTGATGGCCCTGCGTGGTGCAGGCCCGGTAGAGGGCCTCCCCCTCGGGGCTCTGCAGCGAGTCGGCGTCTCCGGATGCCGCGAGACCGGCGAGCGCGCGGTACACGGTGGCGAGCCCGATGCCCGTGTTGTCGTCGCGCAGTGACGCGTGGAGGTTCTGTGCGCTCACGAAACCGCGCGCGTCGGCGAGCGCTTCGCGCACGCGTTCGCGCTGCCAGGTGTTCCGCTGAGCCATGCCTACGAGTCTAAACGGCGGGGGTTGGCGGGGGCTGGGAGCGGGGGATGCCGGAACCGCGCTGTCACGCGTGCACGCGCCGCACGCGACTCCGCGCCCGCTGCACGATCCAGCACACGATGTAGATCGTGAACGACAGGGTGGTGATGTAGGGGCTCACCGGCAGGGTGCCGGCGAGCGCCAGCAGGATGCCGCCGACGGCCGACACGAAGCCGAACAGGGCGGCGAGCAGGGGCACCGCCACGGGTCCTGCCGTGACGCGCATCGCCGCCGCCGCCGGTGTGACCAGCAGCGCCATCACGAGCAGGGCGCCGATGATGTGCACGCTCACCGCCACGATGAGCCCGAGCAGCACCATGAACAGCAGGCTCACGGCGCGCGTGGGCACCCCGCGCGCGGCTGCCGACTCGGGATCGAGCGAGTCGAAGCGCAGCGGGTTCCACATCACGAGCAGGCCGAGCAGCACCGCGATGCTGATGCCGATCAGCCACCCGAGGTCGGGGCTCGACACCGACACGATCTGCCCGGTCAGCAGGCTGAAGCGGTTGGCGCTGCGCCCGTCGTAGAGGGAGAGGAACAGGATGCCGAGACCGAGGCCGAACGGCATCAGCACGCCCACGATCGAATTGCGATCGCGCGCCCGGGCGCCCAGCACGCCGATGATGATCGCGGCGGCGAGCGCCCCGCCGAGGGATCCGACGACGACGCTGCCGCCGAGCAGCAGAGCCGCGGCGGCGCCGGCGAACGACAGCTCGCTCACGCCGTGCACGGCGAACGCCAGGTCGCGCTGCATCACGAACACCCCGATGAGGCCGCCGACGATGCCGAGCACGGCGCCCGCGATGATCGAGTTCGCGAGCAGGGCGACGAGCTCGCCGTAGTCCTGGAACGAGAAGACGTCGCTCCAGTCGACCAGCGGGACGATGCCGGTCACGGCGGTCATGCGTGCGCCTCGTGGTCGTGGTCGTGGTGCGGCTCGGCATCCGGAACGCCGACCACCACCAGGCGATCCCCCGCCCGCAGGACGAACACGGGGGTGCCGTAGAGCTCGGTCAGCACCCGGGTCTGCAGCACCTCGTCGGGCGTGCCGAGCACGAAGCGTCCACCGGCGATGTAGAGGATGCGGTCGACCCTGCCCAGGATGGGGTTGATGTCGTGCGTGACGAACAGGATCGACGCGCCGCGCTCGCGTCGCTGCCGATCGATGATGTCGGTCACTCCCCGCTGGTTGGCGAGGTCGAGGTTCGACAGCGGTTCGTCGCAGAGCAGCAGGGCGGGATCGTCGGCGAGCGCCTGACCGACGCGCAGGCGCTGCTGCTCACCGCCCGAGAGCAGACCGACGCGGCGGTCGGCGTAGTGCGAGGCGCCGACCGCGGTCAGCAGCCGGTCGACCTTCGCCCGATCGCCGCGGTGCGGGACGGGAAAGCCGAAGCGGCTGCCGTGCACCCCGAGGGCGACCAGATCACGGGCACGGAGGCTGGTGTCGGGGGCGAGCGGACGCTGCTGGGGGATGTATCCGATACGCGGGTTCCCCCGGTGCACGGGCTCGCCGACCACCCTGATCGTGCCGGATGACAGCGGCTGGAGACCCAGGATGCTGCGCAGCAGTGTGGTCTTGCCCGAACCCGAGGGACCGAGCACCGCGAGGAACTCGCCGGGGTGGACCACGAGGTCGAGTCCCGACCACAGTTCGCGCTCGCCGCGCTGGAGCGCCGCACCCGCGATCTCGAGGACCGGCCGGCCGCGCCCGCCGTCGTCGCGGGGTCCGTGAGCCTGTCGACGGCCCGGACTCACGGTTGGACGGCGGCGGCGAGGCTCTGGATCGCGTCACTCATCCACTCAGCGTACGACGAACCGTTCTCGAGCAGTTCGGTGAAGGCGACCACCGGGATGCCGGCATCCTCGGCCGCCTTCTCGACGCGCTCGGTCTCGGCACCGCCGGTCTGGGCGTTCGTGAGCACGGCCACGACCTCACCCGACTCGAGCACCGTGAGCGTGTCGAGGAGCACGGCGGGCGCGACATCGCTCCCCTCTTCGACCGACTCGGCGAAGCCCTCGGGCGTGACGTCGGTGAGACCCGCGGCGGTGGCGAGGTAGCCGGGAAGCGGTTCGGTGATGACGACCTTCGCCCCGGCCGCCTGCTCCTCGAGGTCTGCGAGGTCGGTCTCGAACCCCTCGAGCTCGGCGACGATCTCGTCGGCTGCGGCCGTGAACTCGGCCTTGCCGTCGGGATCGAGCTCGGTGAGCTGCTCGGCGATCGCCTCGACGACGTGGATCATCGTGTGCGGGTCGAACCAGACGTGCTCGTTGAATCCTTCGATGTGGTCGTGACCCTCGTGGCCCTCTTCCTCGGCGTGGTCGTGCTCCGCCTCCTCGGCGTGGTCGTGCTCCGCCTCCTCGGCGTGGTCGTGCTCCGCCTCCTCGGCGTGATCGTGGCCCTCGTTGCCGGGGAAGTCGTGCGAATACTCGACCGCGCTCACGACGGGCGTCTCGCTCGAGTCGCCCAGAAGAGTGTCGATGAAGCCGTCGTAGCCCCCGCCGTTCTCGATCACGAGGTCGGCGTTCTGCACGGTGAGCCGGTCTCGGGCGCTGGCCTCGTACGAGTGCGGGTCCTGCGTCGCCGAGGTGATGATCGACGTCACCTCGACGCGATCGCCGCCGATCTGTTCGGCGAGCGACCCGTAGACGTTCGTGCTCGCGACGACCTCGATCGCACCGTCGCCGTCGTCCGCGGCGGACGTCGCCGAGCATCCGGTGAGAGCCAGGGCGGCGACCGAGGCGAGAGCGAGGGCGGGGACGAACTTCTTCATGCTCGTACTCTACGCGCTAATGAGAACCATTATCAAACCGAGGGAAGCATCGTTCACACAGTCAGGGCGACCCGTGAAAGGCGGATCACTACGCTCGCGTCGTCCACCTCCGCCCTCTCAGCCGGGAGAACCGATGACCTCCGAGCCCGCCCTCCGCGCATCACGAGCCGATCGTCTCGCTCTCGATGCACGAGCACTCCGACCCACCGTGGTCCTCGCCGCGATCTACGTCTTCGTCTGGCTCATCGCGCCGTTCGTCGAGTTCATCGCGCCCGCCTTCGGCGGCTCTCGGCCGGCGAGTCACGCGGGCGATGTCTTCGGGCTGCTCGGCGACCAGTCCACTCTCGCCGACTACTTCTTCTCATCCGTGGCCTTCTCGATCATCCTCATCGCCGCCGTCATCACCGTGCTCCGGTGGTGGCGGATCATCCAGTTCGAGCCGACGCGGCTGCGCCCTCGAGCCTTCGCCGTGCTGCCGTGGCTGACGACCGCCGCCTTCGCGCTCGCGGTCATCATCGGCATCGCCGCGACGCCGAACCCGTCCCCGTCCCTGGTCGCCCTGCAGGCCGTCGCCATGCTGGGCATCGTCTTCGTGGAGGAGATCGGGTGGCGCGGGGTGGCGGTCGTCGGTCTGCGCGGCTCGCGCTTCCCGGAGTGGTCGGTGTGGCTGATCACATCCGCCGGCTTCGCGCTCATGCATCTGCTCAACCTCGTAGGCGGGGCGGACATCGAGAGCACGGTCTTCCAGCTCGTCTTCACCTTCCTGCTCGGCACCGCCTGCTACCTCGGCCGCCGGGCCGGAGGGCTCTGGCTCGCCGTCGCCGTGCACTTCACGAACAACTTCCTGCAGGCCGCCGCGCAAGGCAGTGTCGACAGTCCCCTCTTCGGAGTCGTCAACGCTCTGGCGCTCGTCGGGCAGATCCTGCTTCTGCTCTCACTGCCCGCCACGATCGTGCTCCTCGTGCTCGAGGCTCGGCGCGCGCGCCGCGGAGTCGCATCCGCCGGAGATCGGGCCGACGCGCCGTAGTCACGTCCCGTCTCGTCTCTGCGCGCCTCGCTCGACGGAACGCCGCACGCCGCGGGTCAGGCGACGAGGCCCTGCGGCGCGAGCCATACCGTGCTCTCCGCCGGAACCGCGCCATCGACCGTGACGCCGAGCACCACGTCGGCCGCATCCGTCCCCAGCTCGAACGGCTCGGTGCCGAAGTTGGCCACCACCTGCCAGCCGTTCGGCCGCGCGAAGCGCAGCACGTCGGGGCGTCCCGTCTCGATCCACTCCAGGCTCTCATCGGCCTGCAGGCGGTGCCGCAGCCGCAGCGCCTCGCGATACAGCGACAGCGACGACGACGGATCGGCCTCCTCGACCTCGACCGCGTACTCGGCGAACCATGCCGGCTGAGGGAAGTGCGCGTCGCCCGACCCGAAGCCGAAGGAGGGGCCGGATGCCGTCCACGGCAGCGGCACGCGGCATCCGTCCCGTCCGAGGCCGTCGAAGGTGTCGTCGCGGAAGAAGGCCGGATCCTGCCGGTCCTCGGGTGCGATCTGCGCGACCTCGTGCAGCCCCAGCTCCTCGCCCTGATACAGGTACGTGCTGCCGGGCAGGCCGAGCAGCAGCAGGGTGGCCGCGTGCGCGCGACGGCGCCCGCGTTCGCGGTCGAGCTGGTCGGCGGGACCGCCGGCGGCGACCCACTCTGTGCCCGGCTTCTCGGGGCGCCCCTCCATCGGCGCGAGCCCGTAGCGCGTGGCATGCCGGGTGACGTCGTGGTTCGAGAGCACCCACGTCGTCGACGACCCGACGGCCTGCGCCTGGGCGAGGTTGTCGGTGATGATCCGGCGGAAGGCCGGCGCGTCGAAGTCGGCGACGAGCAGGTCGAAGTTGAACGCCTGCCCGAGGCTCTCGGCCGAGGCGTACTTCGCCCGGCGCTCGGGGGTCGCCACCCACGCCTCGGCGACGGCGGTGCGCGGCGGGTCGTACTCGTTGAACACGGCTCGCCACTCGGCGTAGATCTCGTGCACGTCGTCACGATCGACGAGCGGATGCGTGCCCGAACCGGGATCGATCCCCTCGAGCTCGGCGCGGCTCGGCAGCGGCTCGGTCAGATCTTTCGTGAGCATGTGCGCCACGTCGATGCGGAAGCCGTCGACCCCCCGGTCCGACCAGAAGCGCAGCGTCTGCAGGAAGTCCTCGCGCACCTCGGGGTGATCCCAGTTGAAGTCAGGCTGCTCCACCGCGAAGCTGTGCAGATACCACTGGCCGTCGTCCACCCGCTGCCACGCGCTGCCGCCGAAAGCGGCGCCCCAGTCGGTCGGCGGCTCGGAGCCGTCGGGACCGGAGCCCTCGCGGAAGATGTACCGATCACGGGCCGCCGACCCACGCCCGGCCGCCAGCGCCTCCTGGAACCACGGGTGCAGGTCCGAGCTGTGATTCGGGACGATGTCGACGATCACCCGGATGCCGCGTGCGTGCAGCGCCTGCACCATGTCGTCGAAGTCGTCGAGCGTGCCCAGCCGCGGGTCGACGTCGCGATAGTCCGCGACGTCGTAGCCGCCGTCGGCGAGCGCCGAGGGATAGAACGGGCTCAGCCACACCGCGTCGATGCCGAGGTCTGCGAGGTAGTCGGCGCGCGAGACGATGCCCGGGATGTCGCCCAGCCCGTCGCCGTTCGCGTCGGCGAAGCTGCGCGGGTAGATCTGATACACGGCCGCCTGCCGCCACCAGGTCGCCGGGTCTTGGGTGCGGGTCTCGGTGAGAATCGCGTCGGTCATGAGGGGGTGGTGCTCCTTCTTTCTTGTTGCGGTCTGGGCGTTCCCTTCGACAGGCTCAGGGACCCAGTGCTCGTCAGCCCTTGACGGCGCCCTGCGTGACGCCCTCCATGACGAAGCGCTGCGTGAACAGGTACGCCAGGATCGCGGGCGCCATCGCCATCAGGTACGAGGCGAAGGCGACGTTGTAGTTGTTGCTGAACTGGTTCTGGAACAGGTTCTGCCGCACGGGCAGCGTCTGCAGCGCCGGGTCGGAGATGATCAGCGACGGCATCATGAAGTCGTTCCAGGCGTAGAGGAAGGCGAAGATGCCGACCGTGGCGCTCATGGGTGCGAGCAGCGGGAAGATCAGCCGCCAGAACGTCTGCCAGGTCGTGGCGCCGTCGATGCGGGCGCTCTCCTCGAGCTCGATCGGAATCGACCGGAGGAACGCCGTGAAGAGCAGCACGCTGAAGCTCAGCTGGAACATCGTGGCCAGGATGATCACGCCGAACGGGTTGTCGAGGCCGACACGTCCGGTGAGCTGGATCTGCGGCAGCGCCACCACGGGGAACGGGATGAACATCGCCGCCAGCAGATAGAAGAACGACCAGCGGAAGAGGCGGTGGTCCCAGTTGCGCACGATCGCGTACGACGCCCAGGCGGCGAGGACGATCGTGGCGATGACGGTGCCGGCGGTGACCAGCAGCGAGATGCCCGCGCCGACGGGGAACTTCGTCAGGTTCCACGCCTCGACGAACCCGTCGAAGCTGAACGGCGCCGGCAGCGAGAACGCGTTGCCGTCGACCGCCTGACCCGTGGTCTTGAGCGACATCGAGATGGTCACGTAGAGCGGAAGCAGCACGGTGACCGCGCACAGGATCAGGATGATCGTCCCCGACCAGTTGACGCGCTCCATGCGCTCGCGGGGCTTCCTGCCTTCAGCGGTGGCGGTGGTGAGGGTCTGCGTCGACATCAGAGTGCGTTCCTTCCGCGCGTCAGCGAGAGCTGGAGGAGGGAGATGAGCACGGCGACGATGAAGAAGATCGTCGCGTTCGCCATCTGGTAGGCGTAGTCGCCGCCGTTGAACCCCGCGATGATGGTCATCGCGACGCTGCGGGTGGCCGTTCCCGGTCCGCCGTTGGTGAGGCCGACGATGATGTCGTAGGCGTTCAGGAAGCCCTTGAACCCGAGGATCACGTTGATCACCACATAGCCGGCGACGAGGGGGATCGTGATGCGGGTCAGCTGCTGCGTCTTGTTCGCTCCGTCGATGCTCGCCGCCTCGTACACCTCCCCCGGCACCGAGAGCAGACCGGCGATGTAGATGAGCAGCGTCCCCGGCACCGCCTGCCACGCGGTGACGATGACGATCGCGATCCACGCGAGCTCGGGATTGGCGAGCAGGCTGGTCTGCAGCCACGGGATGCCGGTGGCGGCACCGGCGGCCGGGATCGAGTTCGAGAACAGGAAGTTGAAGACGTAGGCGATGATGATGCCCGAGATCACCATGGGGATCACGAAGATCGTGCGCAGCCCGGTCTTGAATCGGATGCGGGAGGTGAGTCCGACCGCCAGGAGGAACGCGATCACGTTCACGACGACGACCGTCGCGATCGAGAACCCGAAGGTGAAGAGGTAGCTCTGGAGGATCGACGGGTCGCTGAACATCGCGATGTAGTTCGTGAACCCGTTGAAGCTCCACTCGCCGAGCCCGATGGAGTCGGTGAAGCTGAAGAAGATGCCGATGACGCCGGGCACGGTGATCGCCAGAGTGAAGATCACCAGGGTCGGCAGCAGGAACAGGTAGTAGATCGGCTCGACGCGCTTCGTCTGCCGACGCATCTTCCGCCCCTCCCCGGTGAGGATCGTCGTCGTGCTCGTGGGCGGCCGGGTCGTGGTGGTGGTCATGGCGTGGACTCCTCTGTCTCGCCGGAAGCGTCGGTCTCGCCGGAGGCGTCGCCCGAAGCGGAGGCGTCGCCGGTCGAGGGGATCGGCGCGCGGAAAGCGATGCGCGCCCAGTCGGCGTCCATCGTGCGCAGCGTCGATTCGGTGGAGGCGCCGAGCACCATGGCCTGCGCATAGTTGAAGATCGGCAGCGTCCGGGGGACGAGCACCGACGGGCCCTGATAGATCTGACCGTTGTCGTAGTACTCGATCATCCCCTCGATGCGCGGATCGTCGGGCGGTGCGGCATCCGTCGTCGGGGTGAACCCGAGCTGGGACGCGTTGTACTCCTCGATGTTCTCGGGAAGGAAGAGGTACTCGAGGAAGTCCCGGGCGGCCTCCTTGTGGCGCGACTCCTCCGGGATCATGGCGGCGAGGTCCATGTTGACCCGCACCCCGAGGTCGGCGGGGTCGTCGGTCATCGGCAGCGGGAACGTGCCCAGTTCGAGGTCGGGCGATGTCTTGGCGATCTCGCTGAAGGCCCACGGGCCCTGCAGATACATGGCCGCCTCGCCGTTCGCGAACGCGAGGTTGCCGTCGCCGTAGCCGCGGCTGGCGGCATCCGGATTGGTGTACTCGTCGACGAGCTGCATCATGCGCTCCATCGGCTCGGCGAAGTCGTTCTGGAACGACACCGGCGATTCGGGCCCGACGTCCGTGCCCTCCTCGGCGAGCGCGTCGAAGAACTCGATCACGTCGACCGAGCCGCCGGCCGTGTAGTCGTACCAGCCCTGCGCGACGGTCCAGTCGTCCTTGAACGTGGCGTAGAACGGGTCGATGCCCGCCTGCTTCAGCTGATCGCACACGGCGAGCAGCTCGTCCCAGGTCTGGGGGATCTCGAGGCCCTGCTCCTCGAAGATCTGCTTGTTGTAGATGACGGATGCCGCCATCACCGAGTACGGCAGCGCGCTGGTGCGGCCCTCGCACGACCCGTACTGCTCCATGAGCGGCTGCAGGTCGTCGCGGATCCCGGCCGCGGCCTCGGTCTCGGACAGGTCGCTGAGCGCGCAGCGCTGCACGAACCGCGCGACCTCGTAGTTGTAGTTGGCGAGCATGATGTCGGGAGGATTGCCTCGCACGAAGCTGGCCGACACGACGTCGACACCCGAGGTGTCGATCTCGACCCGCACCTCGTCTTGCGAGGAGTTGTACTCCGCCACGAGCTCGGTCATGAACTCGATGGCCTCGCGCTTGCTGAAGGTGAAGCGGATCGTCTCCGCCCCTCCGCCTGCCGCGCAGCTCGTGAGGGCGGCGCCGACCAGCGTGAGCCCGAGGGCTCCCGCCGTCATCCGCAGCGCGCGTGTTCGTTTGTCAGACACCGTCGTCCTTCCATCGCTTCATCGCTGTAGATGCGCACACTAAATCTAGTGAGCGAATTTACTCCGTCGAGAGGTACTGTCTCATTTGGACGACGGGAGGTCAAGACCGTGGCGGAAGTGTCAGCGGGACTGGGCACGGGGCGCGCGAGCGTCGCGGCCGTGCTCGACTTCGCCTGGACCGCCGGCGAATTCACCGCCACCGAGGCGATGGCGGGCACATCGCTCACCCGCTCGACGACCATCGACGCCATCGACACCCTGCTCGGCGCGGCGGTGCTGCGGGAGCTGCCGAACGCCCGGGTGGCGGGCGCCTACCGGTCGGGACGCCCCGCTCGGCGCTTCGCGCTCTCCCCCGACCTCGGTGTCGTCGTGGGGATCGACGCCGGTGACACGCATCTGGCGGTCACCGTCGCCGATGTGCTCGATCGCACGCTCGTCCATCATCGCGTCGAGGTCGACCCCGCGCACTCCGGCGCGCAGCGACGCCGGACGATCGTCGAGCATGTGGATGCCGCGCTGGCCGAGGCCCACGTGTCGCGGGATGCCGTTCTCGCCGTGTGCGCCGGCGTCGCCGCTCCGGTCGACCGCGATGGGATCTCACCGCCCCACCCCGACGGCTTCTGGGAGCGCACCAACCCCGGACTCGCGGAGGCGCTGCGCGAGCGGGCCCCCGTGGTCGAGATCAAGAACGACGCGCTGCTGGCCGCGACCGCCGAAGGCGCCGACGGTGCGGCGATCGGATGCCGCGACTACGTTGCGCTCCTCGCGAGCGAGCGCTTCGGCGGCGGTGTCGTCGTCGACGGCCACGTGCTGCACGGGGCGCACGGCGGCGTCGGCGAGGGCGTGGTGTTCGACCACATCGTCGGCGTGGAGTCGGCCTCCGGTCTGCGCCACTGGGTGCAGGACCAGGCCAGGGCGGCCGTCGAGGCGGGAGAGGTCGACGCCGACGGCTCGATCGGCCGCATCGTCGCAACGGACCGGGTGGACGCGCGGCTCGTGCTGACGCTCGCCGCCTCGGGGGATGCCGACGCGCTGCGGGTGACCGAGCGCGTCGGGGCCATCGTCGCCCGCATCGTCGGCGTGCTCGGCAGCATGTACGACCCGGCGCGGGTGATCATCTGCGGCGCCGTGGCCGAGAGCATCGAGCCCGTCCTCGCGGCGGCGCGTCGGATGCTCCCCGCCGAGCTGCACCTGCCCGCGCCGGAGCTGCTCGCGTCGACGCTCGGCGCCGAGGTCGTGTCGGTCGGCGCCGTCGCGACCGCGCGGAAGGCGGCCCGCGAGCGCGCGGTGCCCCTGCTCGCGGAGCAGCGGCTCAGCCTGCGGGCGTAGCGGGCGGCATCCGCTCTGCGTTCGCCGCGCGGAGCGAAGGAGATCTCACGACCTGAAGGAGCGCTCGGGCGATCCCGTCCTTCACAGCGTGCGATCTCCTTCACTTCGGATGCTGCGCGGGCTCAGTCGACGAGCAGCGCGGGCTCCTCGAGCACGGATGCCACGTCGGCGATGAACCGGCTCATGCCGTCGCCGTCGATCACGCGGTGGTCGAACGAGCCGGCGACCGTGGTCACCCAGCGCGGACGAACCTCGCCGTCAACGACCCACGGCTTCTGGCTGATCGTGCCCATGGCCACTATCCCGGCTTCGCCGGGGTTGATGATCGGCGTTCCGGCATCCATCCCGAAGACCCCGATGTTGGTGATCGTGATCGTGCCGCCCTGCTGGTCGGCGGGCGAGGTCTTGCCCTCGCGCGCCGTGACGGTCAGGCGGTTCAGCGCCCTGGCGAGATCCTTCATGCCGAGGTCCTGCGCGTCTTTGATGTTCGGCACCAGCAGTCCGCGCGGAGTCGCCGCCGCGATGCCGAGGTTGACGTAGTGGCGCACGGCGATCTCGGCACCGGCATCCGTCTCGATCCAGGCGGCGTTGACCATCGGTGTGCGCCGGGCCGCCCAGATCACGGCCCGTGCCATGATCAGCAGCGGCGAGACGCGGATGTCGGCGTAGTCGGGCGAAGCCTTCAGCCGCTTGACGAGTTCCATCGTGCGGCTCGCGTCGATCTCCTTCCACACCGTCACGTGCGGCGCGGAATAGGCGCTCTGCACCATCGCCGACGACGTCGCCTTGCGCACGCCCTTCACGGGGATCGACTCGGTGCGATCGCCGTCGTTCGACGCGGTCGTCGGCGCCAGCCCGCGCGCGAGTCCGACCGGAGGGCTCTGCGGCGCCGGCACTGTCTCCTCGCGCACATCGCCCCACTCCGGCGTCTCGATGTTGCGGAACACGCTCGCCTGCGAGGCGTGCTTCATGACGTCGTCGCGCGTGACCTCGCCGTCAGCACCGGTGGCCGCGACCGATGTGAGATCGACGCCGAGGTCGCGCGCGAGCTTGCGGATCGGCGGCTTCGCGATCACGCCGACCGACGACCGCACCTTTTGCCAGGTGGTTGCTGAGCCTGTCGAAGCACGCTTGCGTCGAGACGTCGCACCGCCGCCGGTGCCGTAGCCGACGAGCACGGATCCGCCGCCCTCCTCGGGTGCGGGAGCCTCGGCGGTCGCGATGACCCCGGGTCCGGCGTCGTCGCGGGCGTCGGTCACGAACGTGATGATCGGCGTTCCGACCTCGACCGTCTCGCCCTCGGCGACCAGCAGCTCACCGACGACACCGGCGTGCGGCGACGGCAGCTCGACCAGCGACTTCGCCGTCTCGATCTCGCAGATCACGTCGTTGATCGCGACCGTGTCTCCTGGGGCGACCTTCCACGCGACGATCTCGGCCTCGGTCAGACCCTCGCCGACGTCGGGGAGGGTGAAGTTCTGCGTGCTCATGATTGATCCTTACTGCGTTTCGTCTCGCTGCGCTCGCTCAACGACCAGGGTCGTCAGTAAGCCAGGGAACGGTCGACGGCTTCGAGGATGCGGTCGGCATCCGGCAGGTACGCGCCCTCGAGCTTCGCGGGCGGGAAGGGGGTGTCATACCCCGACACCCGCAGCACGGGGGCCTCGAGTGCGTAGAAGGCGCGCTCCATGACGGTCGCCGCGACCTCGGAGCCGAGGCTCGTGAAGCCCTGCGCCTCCTGCGCGTAGACCATGCGTCCGGTCTTACGCACAGACCCGAGGATCGGCTCGTAGTCGATCGGCGACAGCGACCGCACGTCGACGACCTCGCAGCTGGTGCCCTCGCCCTCGGCGAGGGCGGCCGCCTGCAGCAGCGTCGTGACCATCGCGCCGTGCCCGACCAGAGTGACGTCGGACCCGGTGCGCACCACGCGCGGGGCGTGCAGCGGCGCGGCGGAGGCATCCAACTCGACCTCGCCCTTGGGCCAGTAGCGGCTCTTCGGCTCCATGAAGATCACCGGATCGTTCGACGCGATCGCCTCCTGGATCATCCAGTACGCGTCGTTCGGCGTCGACGGCGACACCACCCGCAGACCCGGGGTGTGCGTGAAGTACGCCTCCGGGCTCTCCTGATGGTGCTCGACCGCGCCGATATGCCCGCCGTACGGGATGCGGATCACGATCGGCAGGCTCAGCGAGCCCTCGTGACGGTTGGTGAGCTTCGCGAGCTGCGTCGTGATCTGATCGAACGCCGGGAACACGAACCCGTCGAACTGGATCTCGACCACGGGACGGAATCCCGTCATCGCCAGACCGATCGCCGTGCCGACGATCCCCGACTCGGCGAGCGGGGTGTCGAGCACCCGCTTCTCGCCGAAGTCGCGCTGCAGATGCTCGGTCACACGGAAGACGCCGCCGAGCTTGCCGATGTCCTCGCCCATGAGGATGACCTTCGGGTCGTCCTCCATCGCCTTGCGCAGTCCCGCATTCAGGGCCTTGCTGAACGGCATCGTCTCGAGAGTCATCAGCTGCCTCCCTCGAACGAGGCCTCGTACCGCGCCTGCCACGCCTTCTGCTCCTGGATGAGCGGATGCGGGTCGCTGTACACATGGTCGAACATCCGGCTCACCGGCGGCGGGCCGAGCTCGACGGTGCGCGCGCGCAGGTCTTCGGCCGCGTCCGCCGCCTCGGCGTCGGTGTCGGCGAAGAAGGATGCCGGCGCTCCCCGTCCTTCGAGGAAGGTGCGCATCCGAGTGATGGGGTCTCGCAGCGCCCAGATGTCCTCTTCGTCGGTGTGGCGGTACTTCGTGGGGTCGTCGCTGGTGGTGTGGGCGCCGAGTCGGTAGGTGACGGCCTCGATCGCCTGCGGCCCGCCGCCGCCGCGCGCCGCGTCGAGCGCCACGCGCGAGACCGCATAACTGGCGAGCACGTCGTTGCCGTCGACCCGCACACTGGGGATGCCGTAGCCGGCGCTGCGCTGCACCAGCGGCACCCGCGACTGCGTCGTCACCGGCACCGAGATGGCCCAGTGGTTGTTCTGCAGGAAGAAGACCGTCGGCGCCTGATAGCTCGCGGCGAAGACCATCGCCTCGTGCACGTCGCCCTGGCTGGAGGCGCCGTCGCCGTAGTAGACGATGACGGCCTCGTCGCGCTCGGGGTCGCCGGTGCCGGTGCGCCCGTCGAACGAGAGGCCCATCGCGTAGCCGGCGGCGTGTAGCGTCTGCGAACCGAGCACCAGCGTGTAGAGGCGCGTGTTGCCGTTCTTCGGGTCGGTCGGATCCCACCCGCCGTGCGAGACGCCGCGCATGAGCTTGATGATGTCGACGGGGTCGACGCCCCGGATGCGGGCGACGACGTGCTCACGGTACGACGGGAAGATCGTGTCCTGCGCCCGTGCCGCACGGCCGGAGCCGACCTGCGCCGCCTCCTGTCCGCGGCTCGGCGGCCACAGCGCGAGTTGCCCCTGCCGCTGGAGGTTGGTCGCCTGGGTGTCGATGGCGCGGATGACGACCATGTCCCGATAGAACTGCTCGAGCTCTGCGTCGCTGATGGCCTCGATGAGGGGCAGGTACTGTTCGGCTGCCGGGCTCGGGGCGAAGCTGCCGTCGGCGTCAAGGACACGCACGAGGGGGGTCTCGGGGGTACTCACGCGCTCCACGCTACCCGCGGCCGCATGCCAGGTCACGTATACCTAGGACGCCCTCGTAACTGCCGGGAATCCGAAGAAAAGGCCGATCAGCGCACGATGGCGGCGACCGCGAGCACTCGGTCGACCGACTCCTCCTCGCCCACCGAGATGCGGATGCCGTCGCCCGCGAACGGACGGACGACGAGGTCGTTCTCCGCGAATGCGGCAGCCGCGGCATCCGTCTCGGCGCCCGTCGGGAGCCAGACGAAGTTCGCCTGGGACTCCGGGACGTCCCACCCCTGCGCCCGGAGACCCTCGATGAGTCGGGTGCGGCGATCGACGATCACGGAGACGCGCTCGAGCAGCTCGGACTCGGCGTCGAGACTCGCGATGGCGGCGTTCTCGGCAGCCGATGTGACGGACAGCGGGATGCCGGTGGTGCGCGCCGCGTCGAGCACCTTCGCGTTGCCGATCGCGTAGCCGACGCGCAGGCCGGCGAGACCGTAGGCCTTCGAGAACGTGCGCAGCACGACGACGTTCGGATGCTGCTCGAACACGCGCTCGGTGAGACCGTCGATCGCGTCGGTATCGGTCACGAACTCCGCGTAGGCCTCGTCGAGGATGACGAGGACGTCCGACGGCACCCGCTCGATGAAGCGGGTGAACTCGGAGCGCGTGATGATCGGGCCCGTGGGGTTGTTCGGGGTGCAGAGGATGACGGCGCGCGTGCGGTCGGTCACGGCATCCGCCATCGCATCGAGGTCGTGACGCGATCCGGCTGTGAGCGGCACCTGCACGCCGGTCGCGCCGGCGACGAGCGGCAGGCTCGGATACGCCTCGAACGACCGCCACGCGTAGACGACCTCGTCGCCGACGGATGCCGTGGCGAGGATCAGCTGGTGCAGGATCGAGACGCTGCCCGCCGCGACGTGCACCTGATCGGGCTCGACTCCGTATCGAGCACCGAGGCGCTCACGCAGGCGGAGCGCGGTCGCGTCGGGGTACCGGTTGATCGGCGTCGTGCGCTTCAGCGCCTCGACGACCGACGGAAGCGGCTCGAAGGGGTTCTCGTTGCTCGACAGCTTGAACGCGTCGGGTCCGGCCTGCTTGCCCTGCCGATACGGCGCGAGGGCGGCGATGGCGGGGCGGACGCGCGGAAGGATCGGGTCGGTCACAGGACCACTCTAGATTCCACGCAAGCCGTCGGCATCGCCCGCGATGTCGCCGACCGCTACTCGGAGCTGCTGAAGCGGCTGGAAGACGCGTGACCCGGTACCCCGAACTCCCGCAGGCGATGGGCATACTTCAGGATCTGGGCCTTCACGTCCGCGACATCGGCCTGCTGTCGTCGGCCCTCGCACGGCCGTCCAGTTCGATGTTCGGTGTCGAGGCTTACCCCGAGCTCGAAGTTAAGGCGGCATCTCTGCTGTCGTCATTGAGCCAGAACCATCCGCTGTCCGACGGGAACAAGCCGTTCTCCTGGGTCGCCACTCTGACGTTCCTGGAACTGAACGGCGTGCGGATCGATATCGACATCGACACCGCTTTCTCCCTCGTGCTGAACACCGCTCAGAGCAAGACCACGCTGGACGAGATCGCTGATGCCTTCCGCGCACATTCTTTGTGACATCCCCCCCGCCCGCTTCTCCTGACATCGACGCACCCTCGTGCGAGACTGGCCTGACCATGCGCTTCATCATCCGAGTCGTCGTCAACGCCTTCGCCCTCTGGGTCGTCACGCTGATCCCCGTCCTGCAGGTGACGATCATCGCGTTCCCTCCGGGAGAGACGCTTCAGCTCGTGCTCACCCTGCTCGCGGTCGCGGCGATCTTCGCGCTGGTGAACACGATCATCGGCACGATCGTGAAGATCGTCGCCTTCCCGCTCTACATCCTCACGCTCGGCCTGATCGGCTTCGTGATCAACGGCTTCCTGCTGTGGCTCACCGCCTGGATCACGAGCGGCTGGGAGTGGGGCCTCCGCGTCGAGCATTTCTGGTGGGGTGTGGTGGCCGCGATCCTCATCTCGCTCATCAACGGGGTGTTCGGCTTCATCCTGCGACCGCAGAGCAAGAAGAGCCGCCGCGACTGACGCCGCCTCGACCGCCCGATTCATCGGGTGTCCGAACGCTCGGCCCGGTACTCGGTGCGCTCGACCGACACGGCGCTGCCCAGCTCGGCCCAGTAGTCGTCGAGCGCCACGGCGCGCGGGTCGGCCGAGTCGTCGACCATCTCGGCCGTCTCGACGTACGTGTCGAGCGAGTGGGTGGCGAGCCAGAAGTCATCGATCCACCGACCCGGGCTGCCGATCCTCGACGCCGTGAAGCTGTCAGGGGAGCCGGTGCCGTCGGGCGAGCCGCCGCCCGCGAGCGACCGCACGACGTCGTCGGTGTGCGACATCTGCACCAGCAGCTGGTCGTCGTCGAGCGTGGGTTCGGTCGGGCTTCCCGCGGTGATCAGCACGCCGACCTCGAAGTCGCTCTCCATCGCCAGATGCGAGCCGATCATGCCCCCTTGGGAGTGCCCGACGACGTCGACGCGATCGCCCGGTTCGGCCCCGGCGGCCGCGAGCGCGTCGAGCGTGGCCTGATACGACTCCGACATCCGACCGGTGTAGAGCTGCAGGTTCGACGTCATGTCCCACGGCTCGTGGTCGTCGCCCGGCCCCGGCATCCCCGCCTGGGTTCCCTTGATGTAGGCGACGAACCTCGTCTCGCCGCTCGGCATCACCAGCTTCTCGACCGCGATCTGAGCTCCGCCCGACGACGGCATCGCGCGGAGGGCGCCGGCGAGACTCTCCGGAGGGGTCGCGGAGTCGCTCCGGTGCACGGCGGTCACCGTGACGGGCTCGGCTCGACCCTTCAGCGTCATCCCCGGCAGGAGCTTGCCGAGACCGGCGGTGGCGCCGATCAGACCTCCCGCCGAGAAGACCTGCGGCAGCTGGCCCGAGAGGTCGAACTGGGCGTCGAGCCCGGCGAAGCGCCCGCCTCGCCAGCCCGCGTCGAGATAGTCGGCCATCGGGCCGAGGCGCTCGTCCGACGCCAGCAGACGGTCGAGCCGGGCCTGCACATCCGCCGCTCCCGGCCCTCCGGTGATCTCCAGAGCACGTGCCTCGGCCCGCAACTCGACCACCTCGAAGGCGTCGGCCATCAGGAACGTGCCCGCACTCGCCTCCTCGACCTCGGCCCGCAGCTCGGCGACGTGCTGCCCGCTCGCCCACAGGCCGTCGAGGTCGACGAGCGGCCGGAGTCCCGGGTCGGCCGCGACCGAGGCGTGCGCGCTCCCGATCGCGCTCCGCGCCTCTCGATAGTGCGTCGCCACCGCCAGCATCCGGCCTGCCACGTCTCGGAGCGCTTCGGTGTCGACCGCGATCGCTCCGCCGTGATGGATGTCGAGCCCGTCGCTCATGTCGCCTCCGCCGCCGTCAACTCCCAGAGGCGGGCCTGAAGAGCACCGGCCTCGGCCGAGGTGCGACCGATGAAGCGCTCCATCAGGTCGAGCAGACCGCGGACGCCGTCGGACTCCCACCGGACGTCGGGTCGAAGGCCGATGAGAGACGATCCCGCCAGCTCGAGTGCGTCGACGGCTGCGGCGATCTCGCGACGTGCGGACTGCAGCGCCCACGGGTCGATCGTCGGAAGCGCGTCATGAGGGATGAGGAGAGGCATGACTCCAGCATCCGAGACGGGAGGCGACGCGAGGCGGCCGATCCGCCCGTCCCGTGGACAGGTGCGAACAGGTCGGCTCTGTGCAGGAGGTGCGTTGCGGATCGACGCTGTGCACGACCGCCGCCGACCGGCAGAATGGGTGCGTGACTTCCCCGGATCCCTTCCGCGTGGTCTTCGTCTGCACGGGGAACATCTGCCGCTCGCCCATGGCCGAAGTCGTCTTCCGCGACCTCGCCGAGCGGCAGGGACTCGGCTCGCGGATCATCTCCCGCAGCGCCGGAACGGGCGACTGGCACCTCGGCGAGCGCGCCGATCACCGCACGATCGACTCGCTCGCCCGGCG
Source organism: Microbacterium martis (assembly GCF_047246685.1). Lineage (NCBI taxonomy): Bacteria > Bacillati > Actinomycetota > Actinomycetes > Micrococcales > Microbacteriaceae > Microbacterium > Microbacterium martis. The sequence continues at coordinate 485,550 of NZ_JBFOKT010000002.1, forward strand.
CGGCTACGACGGGTCGCAGCACCGCGCGCGGCAGTTCACCGCGGCGAACTTCGCCGACAACGACCTGGTCGTGGCGCTCGATCGGACGCACGAACGCATCCTGCGCGAGTGGGCCCGCGACGAAGACGAGGAGGGCAAGGTGACGCTCCTGCTCTCGTTCGACCCGAACGCGAGCACGCACGACGTGCCCGATCCGTACTACGCGGGCGCCGAGATGTTCGATTCGGTGCTCGGTATGATTGAGGCCTCGACTCGAGGCCTGTTCCGCCAGCTCGAACCGGCTCTTCGACTCCCCCGCACGCCCCGGACCTCCGGGGCCTGATCAGGAGGACTCCCCTGACTTTCACGCCTTCGCTCCCGCCCCAGCCCCTGAGCCCTCTCGACGGCCGCTACCGCGGCGCCGTCACGGGGCTCGCCGACTTCCTCTCGGAGGCGGGGCTCAACCGCGCGCGGGTCGAGGTCGAGGTCGAGTGGCTGATCGCCCTCACCGACCGTTCGCTGTTCGAGACCACCCCCCTGTCGGATGCCGACAAGGAGCGCCTCCGCGCCCTGTACCGCGACTTCGGGCAGGCTGAGATCGACTGGCTCGCCGAGAAGGAAGCCGTCACCCAGCACGACGTCAAAGCCATCGAGTACCTCGTGCGCGATCGCCTCTCGACGCTCGGGCTCGACGCGATCGCCGAGCTCACCCACTTCGCGTGCACGAGCGAGGACATCAACTCCGCCTCTTACGCTCTCACGGTCAAGCGCGCGGTCGAGCAGGTCTGGCTGCCGGCGCTCGACACCGTGATCGCGAAGCTGCGCGAGCTCGCGGCCGAGCACGCCGACGCGGCGATGCTCTCGCGCACCCACGGCCAGCCCGCGACGCCGTCGACCATGGGCAAGGAGCTCGCGGTCTTCGCGTGGCGCCTGGAGCGCGTGCGCGGCCAGATCGCGGCATCCGACTACCTGGCGAAGTTCTCCGGCGCGACGGGCACCTGGTCGGCGCACCTCGCCGCCGACCCCGACGCCGACTGGCCGACGATCGCCCGCGAGTACATCGAGGGGCTGGGCCTCGGGTTCAACCTGCTGACGACGCAGATCGAGTCGCACGACTGGCAGGTCGAGCTGTACGACCGGGTGCGGCACGCCGGCGGCATCCTGCACAACCTCGCGACCGACGTTTGGACGTACATCTCGCTCGGCTACTTCGCGCAGATTCCCGTCGCGGGCGCGACCGGGTCGTCGACGATGCCGCACAAGATCAACCCGATCCGCTTCGAGAACGCCGAGGCGAACCTCGAGATCTCGGGCGCCCTGCTCGCGTCGCTGGGCCAGACGCTCGTCACGAGCCGGCTGCAGCGCGACCTCACCGACTCCACCACGCAGCGCAACATCGGCGTCGCGTTCGGCCACTCGCTGCTCGCGCTCGACAACCTGCGCCGCGGCCTGAACGCGATCTCACTGTCGCGCGACGTGCTGCTCGCCGACCTCGACGTGAACTGGGAGGTGCTCGCCGAGGCCATTCAGACCGTGATCCGCGCCGAGGTCGTCGCCGGTCGCTCGACCATCCAGGATCCGTACGCCCTGCTGAAAGAGCTCACCCGCGGGCACCGCGTCGGCGCCGAGGACCTCGCGGCGTTCGTCGAGACGCTGGAGATCGGGGATGCCGCCAAGCAGCGCCTGCTCGCCCTCACCCCCGCGACCTACACGGGCCTCGCCGAGCAGCTCGCGCGCTGACCCGCGCGGCCGCGGCGCTCGCGACCGCGCGAGTCGCCGAGACCCCGCCCTGCCGTCCAGACCCCGCCCTGCGGACGTCCGCAGGGCGGGGTCTCGGCGCTAACGCGGGGTCTCGGCGGCGACGACGGAGTCGCGCGGCATGAAGGATGCCGCCACGAGGGTGAGCACGGCCGTCACCGCCACCGCGACGAACACCCAGAACGATGCCGCGATGATCGTGCCGGGGTCGTCGGGTCCGGCACCGCGCGCGATGACCGCGTTGGATATCGCGCCGAAGATCGCGACCCCGACGGCGCTGCCGGCCGAACGCGCGAAGGCGTTCATGCCGGTCACCGAGCCTCGCTCACCCCAGCCGACCGAGGCCTGGGCCGCGATGAGGGTCGGGGCGGCGGTCCACCCGAGGCCGAAGCCGAGCACGAAGGCCACCGCGGCGACGGCGAACGGGTGCGGCCACGGCGACACGGCGGCGAGGGCGACCGCGGCGATGGTGGTGATGCCCATCCCGATGAGGGTGGTGCGACGGAAGCCGATCCGGAGGTAGAGCCGCCCGGCGTTGGCGGCGGCGAGCGGCCAGCCCAGCGTCAGGGCCGCCACGGCGAGGCCCGACAGCAGCGGGGCGATGCCGATCGACCCTTCGAGGTAGGTCGGGGCGAAGCTCGTCACCCCGATCATCAGCGCCCCCACGCCGAGCGACACGATGGTGGTCGTCAGGATCAGGGGTCGGGCGACCAGGCGCAGATCGACGATCGGCTCGGCGGCCCGCCGCTCCACGAACGCGAAGGCCGTCAGCGCGAGGGCGCCGAGACCGAAGCAGAGGGCGCTCTGCAGCGACACCCACGCCCACGCGTTTCCACCCTCGAGCATGCCGAGGATGATGCCGGTGAGGCCGACGGTCAGCAGCGCCGCCCCGGCGAAGTCGATGCGGTGGCGGTGGGTCTGCTTCTTCTCCTGGTACCTGCGCAACAGCATCCAGCCGGCGATGAGGCAGAGCGGGATATTGACCCAGAAGATCCATCGCCATGCGTCGAGCTGGGCGAAGATGCCGCCGAGCGCGGGACCGACGACCGACGAGATCGCCCAGACGCTGGCGACGTACCCCTGCACCTTCGCCCGCTCGGCGACGGTGTAGATGTCGCCGACGATGGTCATCGACATGGGCGCGACCGCTCCGGCGCCGAGCCCCTGGATCACGCGGAACGCGATGAGGGCGGGCATGCTCCAGGCGAATCCGCAGAGGATCGAGCCGAGCAGGAAGAGGGCGATGCCGAGCAGGATGATGGGCTTGCGGCCGACCGTGTCGGCGAACTTCGAGTAGATGGGCACGCTCACCGCCTGCGCCAGCAGGTAGACGGAGAACAGCCACGGGAACTGCTGATAGCTGCCGAGCTCGCGCACGATGCTCGGCACGGCCGTCGCGAGGATCGTCGCGTCGATGGCGATGAGCCCTGTGGCGAGCATGAGCGCGCCGAGCACGGGACCGCGCTCCGACCGCAGTCCGATGGAGGCGCGGTCGAGGGAGGCGGTCACTCTGAGGTCAAGTCGTCGCGCGCCGCGACTATTCCGGATCCGGCGGATCGGCGACTACTCACCATCGCTGCGACGCCCGGGCTCATCGTCGGCACCGGGCTTCTCGTCGGACTCCGGGTCGTACAGCACCGGCCGATCGATGGTCTTGGTGACATCGGACGGATCGACGGCGAGGATGAGCATCGCGAGGATCAGCAGGGTCGCGATGAAGGCGCCGCCGCCGACCACGAGACCCAGCGCGAACGGCGTCATGCCCTCGTAGGTGCCGTCGGCGATGGCCGTGTTCACGCGAAGCGTGAAGGCGCCGGTCGAGACCAGCGTGACGATCATGGCGAAGACGCCGCAGGCCAGAGCGATGCCCAGCAGGTGCAGCGGCCGCAGGATGTCCCGACGGGTGGGCTTGTCGTCGGTCATCGCGCTCCTCCGTGCTCGACCGCGGTGGTGCTGTGGTCGTCGGATGCCGCGTCGGCGACGGCATCCGCCCGCTTCGGCGTGAGCCCCGCGATGCCGAGGAAGACGGCGACGATCGCGGCGTACCCGCCGAACATGCCCACGCCGAGGATGATGCCGGAGAGCTCGAACGTGCCGGCCTCGTCGATGGTGTACTGCTGCACGAAGCCCGACGGGATGAGCAGGAGGAGGATGCCGAGAAGGATGCCGAACGCGCCCACGGCGATGGCGTCGCGGGAGAGCGGGTCGCCGCTGCGGCGCGAGCGGATGCCGGCGAGCAGCTCGACACCGCCACTGATCAGCGCCCAGGCGGAGACGACGGCGAAGAAGAGGTCGTCGGAGCGCCAGGCCGGGATGCCGCTGGCCATTCCGGCGATCACGCCGAGCGCCGCGAGCACGACGGACGACCAGCGCGAGCCGGCGGGCAGCACCAGCCAGGCCGCGAGCACCTGCACGAGGGCCGTGACGAACACGAAGCCGCTGAACACGGAGAGGCCGACGGGCGCCGAATGGTCGGAGGAGAAGGTGATCATCACGGCAGCGATCGCCGCGAACAGCGCACGCAGCAGTTGCACGTGTCGCATGGTGAATGCGCGAGCAGGGGCAGACATGACGATCGAGGGTCCTCCGGGGGTGTCCTCCCCAGTCTACGCGGGGGCGCACGGCGGACGCGTCGGAGGCTTCGACGGAGTTCGTGAAGCCCGGTGGATCTCCCCAGATCGAGCACCGGGCCTCACGACTTACGCAGCAAAGGGGGCATCACTGCGTCATACTGGCCGTACACAAGGTCTGGCGCCCTGCCCTTCGACGACACAGCCGTCGACTGCACTTGCTCACCCGGTCCCCTGAGGTGTGCTCGTGCGGCCGTAAGCTCACTCTAAGACCGCGTTCTTCACATACCGGAGGGGTGGTGTGATGGGTTTCGAACACGAGGATCACGAGGCCGATCCCGCCGCTTTCGCCCGCGCTCTGCGCGACGCGATCAACGCCCGGCAGGTCACGCTCTCGTGGCTCCAGCAACAGCTGAAGCACCGCGGGAACCGCGTCTCGATGGCGACGCTCAGCTACTGGCGCTCGGGGGCGCGCCGCCCGGAAGGCGTCCAGTCGCTCGCGGCACTGGCCGACATCGAGGAGCTCCTCGGGCTTCGCGATCACTCGCTGATCCGTCTTCTCCCGTCGACCAAGCGCACCGGACCGCTGGGCCCGAGCGTCTTCCCGATCGATCAGCAGGAGGTCGAGAAGGCCGTGAAAGACGCGTATCGCGCGCTCGGGGCGCCCTACCCCGATCCGTCGCGAGAGGTGACGACGCACTCCGTGACCGATGTCGATGCCGACGGCAATCTCGCCTTCAGCATCACCCGAAGCGTGCTGCAGACCACATCGGGGACGATCACGGCGACTCCGTTCCTCGAGCTCACGCCCGGCCTCCGCACGCCCCCGCCGATCTTCACCGCCGTGTCGGGCGGCAGGATCACGGCGACGTACTCGCACCCGAGCGGCGAGGTGCACGGTGTGCTGTTCGAGCTCGACGCCCCGCTGACCGCTCCCGACACCGCCATGGTGGAGTGGTCGGTCGAGTACCCGAGCGACTACCCGCCCACGCGCGAGACAGGTCACGGTGTGTCGCGCCAGTGCCGCGAGCTTCTCGTCTGGACGCGCTTCCACCCCGACGCGCTGCCCGACTGGTGCGAAGAGCGCGTGGAGACGCCCGCCGGGGTCACGATCACGCCGGTGTCGCTGAACGGCGGCGGGTCGGTGCATCAGCTCCATCGTGCGTTCGGCCCGGGCGCCGTCGAGCTGCGCTGGGGCTTCGGACCGCGCGGGGCGGCGGGTGGTCAGCCCGGCTGATCACCGACCGCGCCGGCCCGGAGTGTTCGACCGCCGGCTCCGCGACCGGCGACGACCTCGGCGGGATCGGTCACGACGGCCGTCGTCGACGGAGCAGGGCGATGCCGCCGAGCAGCAGCAGCACGCCGCAGCCGACCGCCACCCACGGCACGGCGGCACCGGTGGTCGGAAGGGCGGCGTTGCCGCCGGAGTCCGGGTCGGTGCCCGTCGCGGGCGGAGCCGTCGGCGGATCGACGGGCGGATCGACGGGCGGTGCTCCGGAGACGATCGTCACGGTGACGGATGCGGTCGCCCGCGTGCCGTTCCCGTCGGCGACCGCGTAGACGATCGGCGAGGTGGTGCCGGTGAAACCGGGCTCGGGAGTGAAGACGATCGACCCGTCGTCGACGCGCCAGACGCCCTCTCCCGGCACCGTGAGCTCGGACACCGGGGCGCCGTCGGCGCCGATGATCCGCACCGAGTCGCGGTCGAGCGCCGCGGTGTCGTCGCCGGCCGAGTCGTTGCCGACCACGTCGATCTCGACCGGGATGCCCGGAGAGGCGGTGACCGAGTCGTCGCGCGCCACCGGGTCGACGCCGGTCACCGTGACGGTGACCGCGGCGGTGGCCGTGTTGCCGAGCGAGTCGGTCACCGTGTACGTCACGGGCAGCGCCTCGCCGCGGAAGGCCGGTTCGGGCGTGAACGTGATCCGCCCGTCGTCTTCGATCGCGTACTCGCCCTGTCCGGGCACCACGAGCGTCTTCCCGCCGTCTCCGGGCGTCGCTCCCGGCGGCTGTCCCGTGGGCGGGAAGACGACGGATGCCGTGTCGAGGGCGCCACTCGTGCCGTCGGCCAGCTGGCCGGCGGTGTCGTCATCGAGCACGTCGACGGTGACCGGGGTGTTCTGCCGCGTCGTTCCCACGTCCGGCGTCGCGGCCGGGCCCGGACGAACGGTCACCGAGAGCGCTGCCGTGGCGGCGGTGCCGTTGGCGTCGCGGATCGTGTAGCGGACGGGGGTGGTGTCTCCCGTGAAGCCGGTCGCCGGGACGAAAGTCACCGTCCCGTCGTCGGCGAGCGTGTAGACGCCCTCGCCGGCGATGTCGAGCGTGGTGCCGCCGTCGCGGATCTCGCCGGTGACGCCGGCGGGGATGCCCGACGGCTCGAACGTCAGCGTCGTCGGGTCGAGCGGGATCGACGGGTGACCGGCCTCGTCGTCGCCGGCGACATCGAACGTCACCGGGGTCGCGAACGGTGTCGCCGCCGTGTCGTCGGCCGCGACGGGCACGACCGGGACGACCTCGATCGCGATGGTCGAGACGATCCCGTTCCCCACCGTGTCTGTCGCGGAGTAGACGATCGGCGTGGCCGCGCCCCGGAACTCCGGCGCAGGCGTGAACGTCACCGAGCCGTCGCCGCCGACGGTGTAGGCGCCCTCGTCGGGGACGACGAGCCGAGTCCCGCCGTCGAGCACCTCGGCACCGCCCGGCTGCCCCGCGGTCGGGAAGCGCACGCTCGTCGCCGCCCACGACCCGTCGGAGTCGTCGGCATTGCGCGAGGGGGTGTCGTTGTCGAGCGGCTGCACCGTGACCGCGATGCCCTGCGGCGTGGAATCGGCGTCGGCGACGGCGGCGGGGCCGGGGCGCACGGTGACGTCCACTCGCGCCTCGGCCGTCGTGCCGTTCGTGTCGGTGATGCGGTACAGCACGGGAGTCGTCGTTCCCGAGAAGCCGTCCGCCGGGGTGAAGATCGCAGTCCCGGCGGCATCCAGGACGAACGTTCCCTGGCCGTCGATCATGAGGGTCTTCCCGTCCGGCGAGACCGCGGCGCCCGACGGCTGCCCGGCAGCGGGGAACGTCGTCGCCGAGGCGACGAGCGGCGCCGCGGGGTCGCCGGGGTCGTCGTCGGCGAGCAGGCCGATGGCGACCGGCGTGCCGTGGGCGGTGCTCTCGCTGTCGTCGCGCGCCACCGGGATGACGGGCCCGACGGTGATCGTGATCGTCGACGAGGCCGTCACCCCGTTGGAGTCGACGCCCTGATACACGACGCTCGCCGCGACTCCCGTGAAGGCCGGCTCCGGCGTGAAGGTCACGGTGCTCGACGGATCGACGGAGTACACGCCCTGACCGGGGACGGTGAGCGTCGTCCCGCCGTCGGAGACGACCGCGCCCGCCGGCTGACCCTCTCCGGGGAAGAACGAGCTCGTCGGATCGAACTGGGCGGAGTCGCATCCGGTCGGGACATCGGTCTCGCCGGGATCGCAGGGACGGCCCGAATCGCTCGGGATGTCGTTGGCGAGGATGTCGACGAGGACCGGCGTGTTCTGTCGGGTCGTCTCGGAGTCCGGCACGCCGACCGCTCCGCGACCGACGGTGACGACGATCTCGGCGGTCGCCGTCGTGCCGTTCTCGTCGGCCACCTGATAGGTCACCGGGGTGGTCTGGCCGGTGAATCCGGGCACCGGGGCGAATCGCACGCTGCCGTCGTCGCGCACGGTCCACGTGCCCTCGCCGGCGACGACCAGCGTCGCGCCCCCGTCGGTCGCGTCGGCGGCGGTGAAGACGACCGAGTCGCTGTCGAGCGGAGCGGACTCGGCCCCTGCCTGGTCGTTCGCGAGCACGTCGAGGGTGACCGCGACGCCGCCGGGCGTCTTCGCCGCATCGTCGATCGCGACAGGCGTGATCGCGCCGACGGTGACCGAGACGGTGCTCGATGCGCTGTTGCCGAACGAGTCGGAGACCGTGTAGGTCACCGGGGTGGCCGCACCGGTGAAGGCCGGCGCGGGATCGAACGAGACCCGTGCCGTCGCCGGGTCGAACGTGTAGACGCCCTGCCCCGGGACGGTGAGCACCCGCCCGTTCGCGGTGACCGCGCTGCCGGCGGGGAGCGCAGGCGTGACGAGGAACCGCAGCGTCGCCTCGTCGAACTCCCCTGCGCTCCCGTCGGCCTGCGGACTCGGCACGTCATTGCCGAGCACGGGGAACGACACGTCGACGTTCTGCGCCGTCGACGCGGAGTCGGGGTTCGCCGTCGGCCCCGGACCGACCTGCACCGAGACCGTCGCCGTCGCCGTCTGACCGTTGACGTCGACGATGCGGTACTGCGTGCTCGCGACCCCGACGAACCCGGCCGCCGGGGTGAAGTCGATCTGCCCCGCCGGGTTCACGCCCCAGGTTCCCTGCGAGGTCTCGAGAAGCGTGCCGCCGTCGACCGCCGCCGGATCGGTGAAGACGACCGCGCTGGGATCGATCATCCCGCCCGGACCCTCGGTGTCGTTCGCGAGCACCTCGACGATCACCGTGGTCGCGTGCGGCGTGGTCTCGGCATCGTCGACGGCGGTCGGGCCGACCGCGGTGACGGAGACCTGGATCGATCCCGTCGCGGGGTTCCCGACGCTGTCGGTGAAGCGGTAGGCGACGGGCGAGGCCGCCGGCCCCACGAAGGTCGGCTCCGGTTCGAAGGTCACGACGCCCGTCGTCGGATCGACCGTGTAAACCCCCTCGCCGGGCACCTCGATGCGACGGCCGTCGGTGCTCACCACCGCGCCCGGCGGCTGGTCCGACGCCGTGAACACGACGGATGCCGGGGCGATGGAGCCCGGCGTCCCGTCGGCGTTCTGCCCGGGGGCGTCGTTCCCGAGCACCGGGATCTGCACCGACTCGCCCTGCCTGGTCGGAGAAGCGTCGGCCCCTGCGGTCGGACCGGGCCGCACGGTGGCCGTCGCGTCGGCGGTCGACGACTGGCCGTTGTCGTCGGTGATGCGGTACTGCGTGACGGCTTCTCCACTGAAGCCGGAAGCCGGGGTGAACAGGATCCGCCCGTCGGAGCCGATGGTCCAGACGCCGTCACCGGTCTGGAGGCGCTTTCCTCCGTCGGTCGCGGCGGGATCGGTGAACACCGTCTGTTCGGGAAGGATCGCCCCCGTGCCCGGCTGATCGTTCGTCGCTCCGGCGAGCGCGATCGGCGCCCCGTGGATGCCGACCTCCGCGTCGGCGACCGCGACGGGAGGAGGCAGCACGTTCACGAAGCGGCAGACGATGTTGGCGCCGTCGGTGCCGGCCGGCGCCGTGAAGGAGGCGGTGTTGCCCGAGCCGCTCGCGACGACCGCTCCCGCCCCGTCGGTGCACGTCCAAGTGGTGGTGTAGTCGTCGAGGTCGGTGGTGCCGACCGCCTCCTGGCGCAGCGTATAGGTCTCGCCCGGGATGATCAGCCCGGGGTCGCTGGGTCCGTCGGAGCCGCCGGTGCCGGCGCCGCCGCCGGGGAAGTCGGGCCCGGTGCCGTCGGTTCCGTACGACCCGCCTTCCAGCACGACGCTCGTCGTGTCGGAGGCCTGGGCGCGAGGGCCGTCGAACTCGGCCGCGGTCTCGGCGCTCGAGGGGTTGGAGCATGATCCCAGATCGGTCGAGCTGACGCCGCTGAGCGCGAAGGTCGTGCCGGTGGGAGCGCCGGTGATCGGGTTCGTCTTCTGCAGCGCGGTGGGTCCGCCCAGATAGAGGTGTCCGTCCGACCCGAAGGCGATGCCGTTGGTCACGGCGGAGGTCGCGCCGCGCGAGAGCTCGCGGGAGTCGAGGATCGTGCCCGTACCCGACGTCGGGACGACGCCTTCGGCGACGTACAGCGCCGCCTGCGTGGCGCTGCCGGAGACCACGTAGAGCCGCCCTGTCTTGTCGAACGCGATGTCGCCGTTGCCGCCGGGATTGTTCGGGGTGTTCACGGTCACGACCGGCCCGGCGGGTGCGGCATCGGTCACGGGGTCGTACACGTAGAGGCGGACCGTGGCGCCCGAGAACCCGCCGTAGTAGTAGAGCCCGGTCCGTGGATTGATCGCCCCCATCGTGCCCTGACCGACGCCGGCGGTCTTGGGCGCGGTGGTCACGACGCCGGCAGCGCTGGCCTCGGGCGCGTACTCGACGACGCTGGTGCTGGTGCCGGTGATCGCGATCCTTCCCCCGGCGCCGACTCCCAGCTGGTTGGTGTTCACGCCGGCCGTCGCGGGCGTCGCGAAGACGGGGGTCGCCGCGGTCTCGCCCGTGGTGAGGTCGAGCCGGCGGACATTCGCTGCGGTGCCGTCGATGAAGTACACCGTGTCGAGGCAGGCGAGAGGGGCGGCGGCGGCCGCAGGAGGGGGCGTCGAGACGACCGTGAGGCCGACGCCGAGGAGGATGCCGCTGAGGGCCGCGGCGATCGCGCGGGAGACCGACGAACCCACTCGGCGCTGGCCCATCAGACGCTGCGGCGCGACTGCAGCAGGTCGCGGATCTCGATCAGCAGCTCGGCCTCGGTCGGCAGCGGCTCGGGCTCGACGACGGCGGGGCGCAGCCGGTCGGCGCGCTCCTTCGCCTTGTTCATCGGCAGCACGAACACGAAGTAGACGACCGCCGCGACCGCGAGGAAGTTGATGACGGCGCCGATGATGAGTCCGAAGGCGAAGACCGACTCTCCGCCGCTGAGGTTCGGCACCCTGACGAGCATCGCCTCATCGAAGTTCCCCGCCTGGAAGAACAGTCCGATGAGAGGGTTGATGAGCGCCTCGACGAGCACGTTCACGATGTTGGTGAAGGCGGCTCCGATGACGACGGCCACCGCCAGCTCGATGACGTTGCCGCGCAGGATGAATTCCTTGAACCCGTTGATCATTCGTCCGTTCCGCTCTTTCCGTCGCGATCGGGGCATGGGGAGTGAGAACGGCCTGCCGCCGCCTCACTCCCCGCCCTATCTCCCCATGACCCCCATCAGGGCTGTGCCGGCATCCGGTGAGACTCGGTGCCGGCGCGCAGAAAGCTATCAGGCGGGCATTCACGGATATGCCGCGAGCTGTGGAAGCACCGCCGCCGCCGTTCTGCTCTCAGCAGAACGGCTCGAGAGCGCCGGATGCCGCGGCCTATCGTGAGGCATGGCCGACATCGTCCCGTTCCCGAGCACCCCCCGCCCTGCCCGTCGCCCGCGCCCGATCGATCCCGAGCCGCTCTGGCGGCAGCTCGTCGGCGAGGAGCTGCGCCGCCGCCGCCACGAGCGACAGGAGACCCTCGCCGAGACCGCCCGGAAGGCGGGCGTCTCGCCGCAGTATCTCTCCGAGGTGGAGCGGGGGCTGAAGGAACCGTCGAGCGAGATGATCGCGGCCATCGGCGGGGCCCTCGGCACCTCGCTCATCGACCTCACCAGCGCGGTCGCCGACCAGCTGCGATCGACCGCCGCTGCGGCATCCGCCCTCGTCTCCGCGTCGGCCCGCCGCTCGATCTCCCGCGACGCCCTCGCCCTCGCCGCCTGACGCACGTCCTCTCTACGCCGCCCTCGCCGCCGCACGGATGTCGGGAAATTCGACGGATGTCGGTCGACACGCCGCGGAATCGCCCGGCATCTGTGCAGACTCCCGACATCTGTGCTGACCTCCGGGATCGAGAGAAGACACCCAGGGGCGGAATCAGACGGTCCGCTCCCCCAGCACCGTGTCGATCAACCCGTAGTCACGCGCAGCGGATGCCGTGAACACGCGGTCGCGGTCGGTGTCGATGCGCAGCTCCTCCACCGACCGGTCGCTGTGCCGGGCGAGGATCGCCTCCATGTCGGCCCGGACCCGTACCACCTCGTCGGCGGCGAGGATGAGGTCGGGGATCGCCCCGCGCGACTGTCCGGCCGGCTGGTGAAGCACGATGCGCGCGTGCGCGAGGGCAGCCCGCTCTCCCTCGGCGCCGGCGGCGACGAGCAGCGCAGCAGGGCCGATCGCCTGACCGACGCAGGTCGTCGCGACGCGCGGGCGGATGTGCTGCATCGTGTCGTAGATCGCCAGAGCCGCCCCGGGATCGCCGCCCTCGCTGTTGACGTAGAACTGGATGCCGCTCTCGGGACTGTCGGCGTCGAGATGCAGCAGCTGCGCCACCAGGGCGTTCGCCACCCCCGCGTCGATGCCCGTGCCCAGGTAGATGACGCGCTCCGCGAGCAGGTGCGAGTAGACGTCCATGACGCGCTCGCCGCGCGGATGCTGCGCGATCACGTTCGGGATGGTGTAGCCGCTCATGCGCTCGCCCCCAGACCGACCCGCGCCCGTCGGCGAGGGAGGATGCCGGCGGTCGACGAGACGATCTCATCGATGAATCCGTAGTCCCGCGCCTGCGGTGCCGTGTACCAGCGGTCGTGGAGGGAGTCCTCGAAGACGCGGTCGACGGACTGTCCCGTGTCGGCCGCGATGAGGCCCAGAACCGTGTCGCGCATGTGCCGCAGGTCGTCGGCCTGCGCCTCGATCTCGACCGCCGACCCGCCGATGCCCGCCGACCCCTGATGCATGAGGACGCGGGCGTGCGGGAGCGCCCGGCGCTTGCCCTTCGCGCCGGCGGAGAGCAAAAACTGGCCGGCGCTGCAGGCGAGACCGAGGGCCAGGGTCGAGACGTCGTTCGGGATCAGCGTCATGAGGTCGCGGATCGCCAGCATCGACGGCACGGAGCCGCCGGGCGAGTGGATCCAGAGGGCGATGTCGGTGGTCGGGTCCTCGGCCGACAGCGTCAGCAGCTGCGTCATGAGCAGCGTGCCGTTGTCGTCGTCGAGAGCGCCGTCCAGCACGAGCACCCGCTCATGGAACAGGGCTCGCCGGGCCTCGGGCCCGAACTGGTGGATGGGGTTGTCTTCGCTCATGCCCCCAGCATCCGTCGCCCTCGCGGCGAGCGCGCGCGTATCCGCCGCGAGCGGCTCCGCCCTGAGCGGAGGCGGATGCCGCCGCGCGGGCACGTCGCACGCACTGCAGGAGATCTCCCGCTGTGCAGGAGCCCTCGCCGCTCACGCTCCTGCAGATCGTGCGATCTCCTGCATCCTGGGTGTCGTGCACGACGGGGGTGAGGGCGCCGAGTTCCTTCGCACGCGCGTAACATCGCCGACTCATGACGGACGTAGCCTCGGCCTATGGCGAAGCAGAAGGCGCCGACCTGGCACTGGTCGGAAGACGGCATCAACTTCCGCACCCGCAAGTGGGTGCGACCGGAAGACCTCAACGCGAACGGGTCGCTCTTCGGCGGCAGTCTGCTGAAGTGGATCGACGAAGAGGCCGCGATCTACGCGATCGTGCAGCTGGGCAACTACCGGGCCGTCACGAAGCACATCTCCGAGATCAACTTCGAGGCCTCTGCCGTGCAGGGAGACCTGGTCGAGATCGGCCTGACGGCCACGCACTTCGGCCGCACGTCGCTGACGATGCGTGCGGTGGCGCGGAACATGATCACCCGCCAGCGTCTGCTCACGATCGAGAAGATCGTCTTCGTGAGCCTCGACGAGGACGGCATCCCGACACCCCACGGCTACACCGACATCACCTACGACCGCGATCGGATGCCGACCGAGCGCATCGCGACCGGGACGATCCGCCTGCCGTCGCTCTGAGCGCGGTCGCCGTCCGAGGCGGGAGCGCCGCGGCGGAAGGCGGACTCACGCCGCGCCGGAGGGCCGCCTCAGCCGACCGTCGCGATGACCGACGTCGCCACCGCAACCGGCGACGATCCCGCCTTCTCGACGCTCGGCGCGACGCGCGGGAGCCGAGGCCGTCGCTCGCGACCGGCCGCGTCGACGATCGCGCGCACGACGCCGCCCACCACGAGCATGGCGGCCAGTGCGGCGCAGGACGCGAGCAGCGGCATCCATTGATCGCCGAAGGATGCCGTGACGCTCACCAGCGCGCACGCGATCCACAGCCCCACCGCGCCCCCGCTCAGCCCTCCGGCCCCGCGGATGATCGCGATCGCCGCGACGACGGCGCAGACCGCGGCGAGCACCGCGCCGGCGATGCCGATCGCGACCATCACCTCGGCGAGTTGCCTCGTTCCACCCCATGTCGACATGACGCCCCCCTGTCCGCCTGATCTCCGCATGCCCGCGTGATCTCCGCTCTCCTTCGAGACTAGGAATCCGCCGCGGGCGCCTCATCCCCCGCAGGGCCGATGCGCGTCATCCTCCAGGACGATCTTCCGGCCGCGGCGATGCAGCGTCAGCGGCGCGAGCGCTCGGAACGACGGTCGAGCGTCAGACGACGCAGGCGCGACACGCGCACCGTGGGCACCGGCTGTGTCACGACCGCGTCGACCACCATCGATCCGTCGGTCGGACCGACGATGGCGATGGCCGAGGTCTCGGTCGCCTCGGCGGGATCGATCGGCATGCGGGCCAGCGCGCGATGCGCGGCGATGTACGCGGGCACGAGCAGCACGATCGCGCCGACCCACGCGAGCGGATTACTCAGGGCGACGCCGGCGAAGCCGATCATCGCGCCGAGCACCACGGCGGCCGCGACGCGCGCCACCAGCTCGATGACCCCGGTGATCGTCGGCACCAGCGTGTGCCCGAGCCCCTGCAGGGCGCCGCGCAGCACGAACAGCATGCCGAGGGCCCAGTAGCCGCATCCGTTGATGATGAGCATGAGATGCGCGAGCTCGACGACCTCGTCGGAGCCGTCGCCGACGAACAGCCGCACCATGGGCGCTCCGAAGGCGACCAGCAGCCCTCCGAGCACGAGTCCGGCGACGATCGACATCCAGGTCGCCTCGACGACCCCGCGACGGATGCGGTCGGGCCGGCGACCGCCGTGATTCTGCGCCGCGTACATCGACACGGCCAGGCCGAGCGACGACAGCAGCGCCACGGCCAGGCTGTCGACCCGCGAGGCGGTGGTGTAGGCGGCGACGGCATCCGCTCCCAGCGTGTTGAGGGCGACCTGCACGGTCAGCGTGCCGATCGCGATGATCGACGCCTGGAACCCCATCGGCAGCCCGAGGCGCAGGTGCTCGGCGACGTCTTCGCGCCGGACGCGCCAATCGACGCGCCGCAGGTGCAGCATCGGCAGACGGCGACGGACGAACTCGAGGCACAGGGCCACCGACACGGCCTGGGCGACGACGGTCGCCAGGGCGGCACCCGCGACGCCCCACGCCAGCGGTCCGACCATGAGGACCACGAGCCCGACGTTGAGCGCGCACGACACCGTGAGGAAGACCAGTGGGGTGCGGGAGTCGCCGATGGCGCGGATGATCGCGGAGAGGTAGTTGAAGAACATCGTCGCGCCCGCGCCGAGGAAGCTGATCTGCGTGAAGACCGTGGCCTCGGCCATGAGCTCGGGCGGCGTCTGCAGCAGCGCGAGGATGGGCGCGGCGATGAGCGGTGCGACCACCGTCAGCAGGATGCTGGTCGCACCGGTGAGCAGGACACCGGTGGCCACCGAACGCCGCACCGCCGCATCGTCGCGGGCGCCGAAGGCCTGGGCGATCGGGATGGCGAATCCGCTGGTGAGGCCCCAGGCGAAGCCGAGGAGCAGGAAGAGCAGGCTCCCGGTCGCGCCGACCGCTGCGAGCGACTCGACGCCGAGATGCCGGCCGACGACGATCGCGTCGGCGAACTGGTACAGCTGCTGCACGACATTGCCGATGAGCAGGGGGATCGAGAAGGCGAGGATGACACGCCACGGGCGGCCGGTGGTGAGGGGTGTGGCCATGGGAAAGCGGCTCGCAGGACTGGGGACGATCGGGGGAGACGATCAGTTTATCGAATCGTTTCGGCGGATACACTCGTCCACATGAGGGCGATCGGAGACCGAGCGTGTCCAGCGGCGGAGCGATGCCGATGACGGATGCAGCAGGGTGCGGATGCGGATGCGGCGCCCCCTCCCGGCCCACGACCCTCTCGAGCGGCGAGGCGCCGATGACCTCGCCCCGGAGCGCAGACCGGGATGCGGCAGGGGGTGCCGGTGCGGCAGGTGGCGCGGGAGCCGGTGCGGCAGGGGGCGCGGGATCCGGTGTTCACGACATCGAGCAGGCGGTGGTGCCGGCGGGAAGCTTCGTGATGGGCGACTCGTCGAACGACCGGAACGCCGGTGACGGCGAGGTGCCCCTGCACACCGTCGCGATCTCGGCCTTCTCGATCGATGCGACGACCGTCACGAACGACGCGTTCTCGCGCTTCGTCGAGGCCACCGGCTACGTCACCGAGGCGGAGCGCTTCGGATACTCGGCGGTGTTCCATCTCGCCGTGACCGCCCCCGACGTCGACATCCTCGGAGTGCCTCCCCAGACGCCGTGGTGGCGCGGCGTGCGCGACGCCGATTGGCGACGACCGGGCGGGCGCGGGTCGTCGATCGATGACAAGGGCGATCACCCCGTCGTGCACGTGAGCTGGAACGATGCGATCGCGTACTGCTCCTGGGCCGGCCGACGCCTTCCGACGGAAGCCGAGTGGGAGTACGCCGCCCGGGGCGGGCTGGCCGGCGCGAAGTACCCGTGGGGTGATGACGAGGTCGACGAGGGCGGATGGCGCGCGAACATCTTCCAGGGCGAGTTCCCGACGAGGAACACCGCAGAGGACGGCTGGCTGACCACGGCGCCGGTGCGCACCTTCGAGCCCAACGACTACGGCCTGTGGCAGCCGGTCGGCAACGTCTGGGAGTGGTGCGCCGATCGGTTCGACCCGTCGTACTACCAGTCGAGTCCGGCATCCGATCCGACGGGACCCGCTGCGGGCGACTCGCGCGTGCTGCGCGGAGGCAGCTACCTCTGCCACATCTCGTACTGCAACAGGTACCGCAACTCGGCCCGGTCGCAGAACACCCCGGACTCCTCCATGGGGAACGCCGGATTCCGCACCGTCGCGCTCTGATCCGCGCGCGCGACGAGCGGTTCGGCCCACGCGCGGCGCGTTCGGACCGTTCGGACCGTTCGAACCGTTCGAACCGTTCGCTCGGCGCGCGCTGAAGGGAGGAACACGCCGGTAGCGAGGGCGAGTTACCGGCGTGTTCCTCCTTCGAGCGGCGGGGCGCGGAGGTGGGCGCGGAGCGGGGCGCGGGTGGCGGACACGGCGGCCGGCTCGGCGCGCGGTGATGGGAGGAACACGCCGGTAGCGAGGGCGAGTTACCGGCGTGTTCCTCCTTCGAGCGGTCGAGTGGGCGGAGCACGGCGGCGGCGGACCGTTAGGCGCGCGGTGAGGGGAGGAACACGCCGGTGGGAGGGGCGAGTTACCGGCGTGCTTCTCCTTTGAGCGGGGCGCAGCGGGCGGGCGCGGGCGGGCGCGCGGAACGCGGGGGTGCGGGCGGGCGGGATAGCCTGGACGCGGCGGAAGGAGAGCGATGTTCGACAGCCCGCTCTCGGCATCCGCCTACGACGTGCTCGGCGTCACTCCGACGACGGGCGACGACGCACTGCGCCGCGCCTACCGCGCGCGTCTGCGCGAGACGCACCCCGACACCGGCGGAGATGCGGCCGTGTTTATCCGGGTGCAGCGCGCGTGGGAGCTGATCGGCACCCCCGAAGGCCGAGCGGCCTACGATCGCAGCCACGGCATCGGCGTCGAGACGGAGTGGAGCGGATGGCGCGCCCCGGCGCCGCCCGCCGACACGCGCCCGCGACCCAAGACGTACGGCGAGCCGGGCGCCTGGCGGCGCACGAAGTACATCGACCTGCTGCGCGAATGGGCCGGGGAGGAGATCGCCGACCCCTACGCGCCGGCCATCGTCCGGGCGGCGCCGCGCGAGCTCAGGCGTCTTCTCGCCGAGGCCCTGGCAGAGGAGGGCACCGCCGCCGCGGTCGCGGGCCTCGGTATGGGGTTCACGCTCTGGCACGGCATCGCCACCCTGCCCGCCGCCTCGCCCGCCGCCTCGCCCGCCACCTCGCCCGCCACCTCGCCCGATGGCCGGACGACGGATGCCGCGCAGCGGCTCGACCACGTGATCCTCGGCCCCTCGGGACTCTACGGGGTGATGTCGGCGGACTTCGGCGGTGTGGTCGGCATCCGTCGCGGCGAGCTGACGGGCCCGAGCCTCGGGCACCGCGCCCCGGTCACGACCCTTCTGTCGCAGGTCGCGGCCGTGGCCCGGGCGGCGCGCGTGCGCTTCAGCGGCGCCATCGTCGTGCTCCCCGACGACGACCTTTCGCAGGCGGTCACGCCGCTCGGCAGCATCCGCGGTCTGCCCGTCGCCGTCGTCCGGCGCAGCGCGCTGCCCGGTGTGCTTCGCCGTGGCCTGCCCGGCGCGCGCGTGATCGGCGGCAATGAGCTCTTCGACATCCGCACCCGGTTGACCCAGCGCACGCGTTTCGCCTGACCTGGTCGCCGCGGTTCGGCAGGGGTAGCGTGCCGTCATGGCGATCACAACAGTGCTGCGCGACTGGCTTCTCGACTCCGACCCTTCGCTGCAGTGGCAGGTCGAACGCGATCTGCTCGGCGCGCCACCCGAGGTGTGGCAGGCGACGAGGGCTCGTGTCGCGACCGAGGGCATCGGCGCGGCGATCCTCGCGGCGCAGGACGACGACGGGCAGTGGGCGGGCGGCGCGTACTTCCCCGCCGGCTACTTCGGCAGCGCCGAAGCCGAGGCGCCCGGACAGCCGTGGGTCGCGACGACCTGGGCGCTGAAAGACCTCCGAGACGCCGGACTGGATGCCGCGGCCCTGTCCGGCACGGCCGAGAAGCTGGCACGCAACAGCCGCTGGGAGTACGACGACCTGCCCTACTGGGGCGGCGAGGTCGACGTGTGCATCAACGCGTTCACCCTCGCGACCGGTGCCTGGCTCGGCGTCGACATGAGCGACCTGGCGCAGTGGTTCATCGATCACCGACTCGCGGACGGCGGATGGAACTGCGAGGCGGAGGAGGGCGACTCGACACGATCGTCGTTCCACTCCACCCTCAACGCCCTGCGCGGACTGCTGGCCTACGAGCAGCTGACCGGCGATGCCTCGGTTCGCGATGCGCGCCACGGCGGCGAGGAGTATCTGCTGCGCCGACGGCTGATGTTCCGCGAGTCGACCGGCGAGCCCGTGGCAGACTTCGTGACGCACTTCACCTACCCTCCCCGCCATCAGTACAGCGCCCTGACCGCCCTCGATCACTTCCGCGACGCCTCCCTCGCGGAGGGCACTCGTCCCGATCCGCGCCTGGCCGACGCCGTCGAGGTGGTGCGCGCCGCCCGCCGCCCCGACGGCACCTGGCTGCAGGGCGAGCGGCTGCCCGGGCGCACCTGGGTCACGGTCGACGCTCCCGCGGGCGAGCCGTCGCGCTGGCTGACCCTGCTCGGCACCCGGGTGCTGGAGTGGTGGGACGCCGCCTGACCCCTGTCCCGGCATCCGTCGGTCCCGGCATCCGTCCGTCCCGGCATCCGTCCGTCCCGGCATCCGTCGGTCCCGGCATCCGTCTGTCCCGGCATCCGTCGGTCCCGATCTGCGGGCGTCGTCCCGATCTGCTCACCGATTCGCGGGATGGATGAGCAGATCGGGACAGCGAACGCAGATCGGGCGGGGAACGGATGCTGCACGCACCCTTGACGCCCAATGCAAACCGGTTTACACTCGGTCAAACCGGTTCACATTCCCGCGCCGCAGACCACAAGGAGGTGGCATGAGTCGCACGACGATCGCCGATGTCGCCCGAGAGGCCGGCGTCACCAAGGCCACGGTCTCGCATGCCCTCAGCGGCAACCGCCCGACGTCTCCCGAGACCCGCGCGAAGGTGCTCGCCGCCGCCGCGAAGCTGAACTGGGCGCCCAGCCAGAGCGCCCGCGCCCTCGCGACCAGCCGCGCCAACGCTGTGGCCGTCGTGCTCGCCCGCGACCCCGAGGTCATCGCCGACGACTCGTTCTTCCCCGCGTTCATCGCCGGAGTCGAATCGGTCCTCGCTGAGACCGAGACGGCCCTCATCCTGCAGGTGGTGCACGGGCGCGACGCCGAGGAGCGGGCCTACCGCTCGCTCACCCGCGGTCGCGCCGACGGAGCCCTGCTGCTCGACCTGCGCAGCGACGACTGGCGGATCGCCCTGCTCGAGGAACTCGGTCTGCCCACCGTGCTCGTCGGAGCCTACGAGCAGCCCACGACGTTCTCGTGCGTGCGCACCGACGACGCGGCTCCCGTGCGCGAGCTGATCGACCACCTCCGCCACGCGGGCCACCGACGCATCGCGCACATCTCCGGGCCCCTCGAGTACGTCCACTCCCGTGCCCGCGCCGACGCGTACATCTCGGCGATCGGCGGCACCGACCTCCTGCGCGAGGGCGACTTCACCGCCGCGAGCGGACGCGATCTCACCGAGGAGCTGCTGGCGCTGCCGGAGCCGCCCACCGCGATCGTCTACTCGAACGACACGATGGCCATCGCCGGGCTCTCGTACGCCCGCTCGCAGGGTCTGTCGATCCCTCGCGACCTCGCCATCTCGGGTTTCGACGACGACCACCTGTCGGCGCACCTCTCCCCCGCGCTGACCAGCGTCTCGTCCGACCCCGCGGCCCGCGGCCGTGTCGCCGCCCGACTGCTGCAGAACGACATCCTGGGGGCCGAACCCCGCACCGAGGTCGTCGACTGCAACGTCGTGCACTTCCGCCAGAGCACGGAGGCACCCGCACCGGCCTGAGCGGCATCCGAAGATCCACGCACACGAAAAGCATCACCCATCGCGTCAAGGAGGACACCATGAAGAAGATCCGTGCAGCAGCGCTGATCGGAGTCGTCGGAGCGACCGCGCTCGTCGTCGCCGGATGCTCGTCGGGCGGGGGTGGGGGCGATGCCGGCGGCGAAGGCACCGGCCCGATCAAGGTCTGGCTCTCGAACAACGAGCAGGAGGTCGAGTGGGGCAAGGCCGTCGTCGAGGCCTGGAACGCCGAGCACCCCGACGAGAAGGTCACGGCTCAGGAGATCCCCGCCGGCTCGTCGTCGGAAGAGGCGATCACCGCCGCGATCACCGCCGGCACCGCCCCGTGCCTCGTCTACAACGTGGCGCCCGCGGCCGTGTCCGGCTGGGTCAAGCAGGGCGGCCTGGTCGACCTCAGCACCATGGAGGGCGGCAGCGACTACATCACCGACCGCGGCGGCGAGGTCGACGCCTACGCGACCGACGGCAGCTTCTACCAGCTGCCGTGGAAGTCGAACCCCGTCATGGTGATGTACAACAAGACGCTGTTCCAGGCCGCGGGCATCGATCCGGAGAACCCGCAGATGAACACCTACGACGCCTTCCTCGAAG
The DNA here is from genome assembly GCF_047246685.1 of Microbacterium martis. Classification (NCBI taxonomy): domain Bacteria; kingdom Bacillati; phylum Actinomycetota; class Actinomycetes; order Micrococcales; family Microbacteriaceae; genus Microbacterium; species Microbacterium martis. The sequence goes on from NZ_JBFOKT010000002.1 coordinate 507,030, forward strand.
GCGCCCGCAAGATCGTCGACTCCGGTGTGCAGAGTGCGATCTGGCCGGCACCCACGAGCGAGTTCTACCAGCCGTGGTTCGACTTCTATCCGCTGTACCTGGCCGAGACCGACGGCACGATGCTCGTCGAAGACGGCAAGGCGACGATCGATTCGGATGCCGGGCGCACGGTGTCGGAGTTCTGGAAGACCTTCTACGACGAGAAGCTCTCGCCGAACGAGGCCGCCACCGACGACGCGATGTCGGCGGGCACGACGGCCATGCAGCTCGCGGGCCCGTGGGCCATCCCGTCGTACGCCGAGACCGTCGACGTCGGCTTCATGCCCGTGCCGACCAGCGACGGGCGCGAGACGCCGATGACCTTCGCCGACTCGAAGAGCGTGTCGATGTTCACCGCGTGCGAGAACCAGGCCACCGCCTGGGAGTTCCTGAAGTTCTCCACCAGCGAGGAGAGCGACGGCCAGTTCCTCGAGGCCACGGGGCAGATGCCGATGCGCACCGACCTCACCGGCACGTACGCCGACTACTTCGAGGCGAACCCGAACTACGTGGCGTTCGCCGAACAGGCCGAGAAGACGGCCGACGTGCCCAGCATCCCGAACTCGGTGGAGGCCTGGCAGGCCTTCCGCGACGAGTACTCGGCCGCGGTGATCTTCGGGAAGGAGTCGATCGATGACTATCTGAAGGCGGCGTCCACGAAGATCGACGAGCTCGTCGCCGAGTGACCCGGACCCTCCGATGAGCGACAACCGGCGGTTGCGCACCCGATGGCTGGGTGCGCAACCGGTCGGCGGCCTCTTCGCGCTGCCGTACCTCGTCTTCGTGCTCGCGATCTTCGCGTTCCCCCTGGGCTTCGCGGTCTACATCGCCTTCCACGACTACTTCTTCACCGCGCCGGGCGCAGAGGTCGAGCGCCCCTTCGTGGGCTTCGAGAACTTCGTGACCGTGCTGACCGATCCGCGGGTGCTGGGATCGTTCCGCAACACCCTGATCTTCCTCGTCATCAACGTTCCGCTCACGGCGGTGCTGGCCCTCGTGCTCGCGGCAGCCTTGAACACCGGCATCCGCTGGGTGTCGGCCTACCGGGTCGCGTTCTACGTGCCGTACCTGACGGCGAGCGTCTCGCTCGTCGGCGTGTGGATGCTGCTGTTCTCGGGCAACGGTCTCATCAACTCCATCCTCGGACCGCTCGCCCCCGACCCCTCGTGGCTGGTGAACAGCGGGCTGGCGATGCCGATGATCGCGCTCTACGTCACATGGAAGCAGCTCGGCTTCTACATCCTGCTGTACCTCGCGGCGCTGCAGAACGTGCCGAAGGAGCTCTACGAGTCGGCCGAGACCGACGGGGCGGGCGCCCTCTCGCGCTTCTGGAACGTCACCGTCCCCGGCGTGCGCAGCGCCACCACGCTCGTGCTGATCCTGTCGATCATCACCGGCGCCAACCTCTTCACCGAACCGTACCTGCTCACCAACGGCGGCGGACCCGACGGCGCGTCGTCGACCCCGGTGCTGCTCATCTACCAACTGGGCATCCAGCAGCAGAACCCCGACACCGCCGCGGCCATCGGCATGATCCTGGTGATCCTCGTCGGGATGCTGTCGCTGGCGGCCAACCGCGTGACCCGGGAGCGATGATGCGACGCAGACGTTCACCCATCCGCATCCTGAGCATCGTCCTGCTCACGATCGCGGCGATCGGATTCGCCTTCCCGTTCTACTTCATGCTGGTCGGCGCGTTCCAGGAGAGCCCGACGAACTCCCCCGACGAGCTGTTCCCGACGAGCGGGTGGACCGTCGACAACTTCGTCGCGATCGACTCGCGCATCGACCTGATGGGCTCGTTGCTGAACTCGCTCGTCTTCACCGCGGGCGTGCTGCTCGGCACGGTGGTGTTCGGGCTGCTGGCGGGGTACGCGATCGCGCGCCTCGACTTCCGCGGCCGCGGAGTGATCTGGGTGCTCATGCTGCTCGTGCAGATGGTGCCGTTCCAACTGCTGATGATCCCGCTCTACGTGCAGATCACCCGCAACTACGGCCTCGGCGACTCGTATCTGGGCATGATCCTGCCGTTCCTCATCAACACGACGGCGGTGTTCATCTTCGTGCAGTTCTTCCGAGCACTGCCCGCCGAGATCTTCGAGGCGGCGCGCATCGACGGGGCCGGCGAGATCCGCACCCTGGTGTCGGTCGCGATCCCGCTGATCAAGCCGGTGCTCGTGACCGTCGTGCTCGTCACGTTCATCGGGCCGTGGAACGAGTTCCTCTGGCCGTTCCTCATCACGAAGGACGCGTCGCTGCAGCCGCTGGCCGTCTCGCTCGCGAACTACATCTCCAACGTGGCGCAGTCCACGGCCAATCCGAACGGCGCGATCCTCGCCGGAGCCACCGCCCTGGCGTTCCCCGTCGTCATCCTGTTCATCGTCTTCCAGCGCTTCTTCAAGGCCACCGACCTCGGTGCCGCCGTGAAGGGCTGACGACCGGCATCCGTCAGAAAGGACCCCCATGTTCACCGGAGCCTCCTTCCCCCTCGGCCCGTTCACGCCCTACGAGGGCAACCCGATCCTGCGGCCCCGCGGCGACAGCTGGGAATCGGGCAACCTGTACAATCCGGCGGCGCTCGTCGACGGCGACGAGGTCGTGCTGCTGTACCGGGCGCACGCCGACGACATCGTGTCGCACATCGGTATCGCGCGATCGAGCGACGGCGTGACCTTCACGCGCGAGGACGCGCCGATCCTCTCACCGTCGGAGGACTACGAGCGGTACGGCTGCGAAGACCCGCGCATCGCCCTCATCGACGGCACCTACTACCTCACCTACACGGGGTGGGACCGCCGGAGCGCACAGCTGTGCCTCGCGACCTCGACGGACCTCCGCACCTGGACGAAGCACGGCCCCCTGTTCGACGACTTCGACACCTTCAAGACCATGGATCCACGCGGGTTCAACTGGTCGAAGGCCGGGGTCATCGTGCCGCAGCAGATGCACGGCAAGTGGTGGATGTACTTCGGCGAGGGCGGCATCTACTGGGCGACGAGCGACGACCTCATCCACTGGACGCCGGGCACGCCCGACACCGAGCCGATGTACTCCCCCACCGCCGGCACCTGGGACGAGGCGCTCGTGGAGATCGGCACCTCGCCGGTCGTCACCGACAACGGGCTGCTGATGATGCTGACGAACGGAGCCACCCGCACGATCAACGACGACGGCTCGGTCGACGTCGACTACCGCTGCGGACAGATCGCGATCGATCCGGATGAGCCCACGACCGTCATCGCACGGATGCAGGAGCCGTGGTTGCGCCCGCAGACGTTCGAAGACCTCAACGGCCTCGTCTCGAACGTGACGTTCGTCGAGGGGCTCGTGAAGTTCCACGGCAAATGGTTCGCGTACTACGGCCAATCCGACACGACGCTGGCCGTGGCGATACACGACCCGTCCCAGCCGTGGGGCCGGGCGCTGTGGGCGTCGGGGGCGGATTCCGGGGCCTGAGCCCCGTCGCGACCGAAGGCGGGCCGCACGTCAAGCCCCTCACCGCGATCGGGTTGCGGGCGTACCGTCATCAGTCCGAGCAGAGGAGACGACGATGAGCGATCCGAAGAACCCGTCCGAGGCCGAAGACGAGGCGAGCGCGACCGGATCCGGCGCGGAGTCGCCGGAGGAGGGCGCCGAGGCGGAGCAGGCCGCCGAGGACGCGGTGATCGACGGCGACGACTGAGCCTCCCGCTCCCGTCGCCGCGCACCTCGACGCGGGTCGTCCGACATCGCTAGTCTGACGGTCGTAGAGGGGTGGCTCAGATGTGGGAACTGCGGCCGGAGCGCTCTCGGGCGTTCGCCGAGGCGATCACCGACGCGCGGGCCGGGCGTCCACGCGTGGTGTGCATCGACGGCGACTCCGGCATGGGCAAGAGCGCGCACCTGCGTCGACTTCGGGCCGCCGCCGACGGCTTCCGGGTGCTCGAAGCATACGGCGACCCCGCGGCCTACCGCCCGCCCTTCGGCGTGCTCCAGCAGCTCGGTGTCACCCGCACCGCCGCGGACGACGGAACCCTGCTGAGCCCGGCGGTCGCCGCGCAGGCACTTCGCCGCGTGATCGACGAGAAGAGCCGTGACGACGCGCTCCTCATCGCCGTCGACGACGCGCACTGGGCCGACGAGGAGTCGATGGACGCCCTGCGGCTCGTGCTGGAGCGCACCGCAGGCGACCGGCTGCTCGTCGCGGTCGCCAGTCGGCCGCTGACCGGTTCGGAGCACCTGCCCTGGCGCGGTCTGCGCGACCGGCTCGACGGTGTGGCGGTGGTGCGCCTCGACGGCATCGCCCTCGCGGAAGCCGCTCAGATCGTGGGCTCGTCGTCGCCGACGGCCGACGCCCGCACCGTCGAGCGCCTGTGGCGCCACACGGACGGCAATCCGATGTACCTGCGCTCGCTGCTCGGCCAGTACTCCTGGGAGGACCTCCGCGACGCGGACGAGCTCCCGGCGCCCGTCGAGGTGGCCCGCGACCTCGACGCGCGCCTCTCGGCCTTCGATGCCGACGCCGCCGCGCTGCTGCGCGCCATCGCGATCGTCGGCCCGTCGTGGGTCGACCGGCTGGATGCCGCAGCGATCGCCGAGATCGACGACGCGGCGACGGCCGTCGAGATCCTGCTGAGCAGCGGACTGCTCGTCGCCCGGTCCGGTGGCGCGCTGACCGACGTGCGCATCGTGCACGCCCTGGTTCGCGCGGCCATCCATCAGTCCATCCCGGCCGACGAGAGGCGCCGGGGTCATCTGCGCGCCGCGGCGGTGCTCAACTCGCCCATGCGGCGGCTCGAGCACGAGGTCGCCGGCGCCCGTCGGCGCGATGAGGCCCTGGCACGGCGCCTCGAAGACGCCGCTCTGGCGGCACGCGCGTCCACCGACCACCGACGGGAGGCGCAGCTGCTGCAGTGGGCGTCGCAGCTGAGTGAAGACGTCGCCGAACGCGAGCGGCGCTGGCTCGACAGTCAGCTCGCGACCGTCCTCGCGCGTGACGTGCGATCGGTGCGCGACCGGCTGAGCGAGATCGCGTGGGCGGGCGACATCCCGCGGCGCACCGTGGTGATGGCGATGCTGTTCCTCACCGAGAGCAGGATCGCCGACGCCCGCCACCTCCTGGAGGGCGTCAGCGACGCCGATCTCTCCGCAGCCGACGAGCTCACCCGCACCCGCATCCTCGTGCTGACGGCGTGGACGATGCTCGTCTCGGGCGCTCCGACCGACCGGGTCGCCGCGATCATCCGACATCTCCCGGCGACGGCGGCACAGGATGTCGCGACGGCGTCGTTCTACATCCGCACCGCGGGGCAGGTGGCCGGACGCCAGGACGACTTCGATCACCTCTCCGACGACCTCGCCGCCGTACCGCTCACCGTGCAGGACACCCCGATGGAGGACACGAGCCGGCTGGGCTGGCGCGGTGCCATCTACTCGCTGTGCGGCTTCGCACGGGAGGCGCGGCGCGACCTGGCCGAGGTGGTGTCGCGGGTGCGGTCCGGACGCGTGGGCGGAACCGGTGGAGTGGACCATGTGCTCTACGGCTTCGCGCTGTGGCAGGACGGCGAGATCGACCGGGCCGGCATCGAGTTCGACGCGGCGACGGCTCTCGCTCTCGACCGCCTGCCCCCGCTCGTGCAGGCGGCGCTGCCGCTGGTCCCGCTCGTGCGCGGCGACCTGGAGCGCGCCGACCGTCTGCTGGAGGAGTCCGAGACGGTGCTGCGGGATCTTCCGTGGACCGAGGCCATCGCGATGCTGATGATGGCGCAGGTCGCGCGACGGCACGCCGGCGACGACGAGGCTGCGCGCTCCGGATACCTCGACTACGTGCGCACCCTGTTCGGCGCCGACGTCGCCTCGGCGTCGCATCCGTCGGGGGCGATCTGGCATCTGCACGTCGCTCTCGCCCGCATCTGGGCCGGGGAAGGCGACCAGGTGGAGGACCACCTGATCGCGATCGAGCGAGACATGATCGTTCCCGAGTGGGCGGGATGGGCGCGGCCGTGGCTGGTCGGACTCGCCGCCGAGCGCGACGGCGACGACGCCACGGCCCTCCGGCAGCTGCGCGACGCCGCGGACCGGGCGGACGACGAGCTGCCCCTGTATCGCGCGCACCTGCACGCCGACCTCGCCCGCGTCGCGAGCCGGGCGGGCGACGACGCGACCGCCGGCGATGCCTCCGGGCGCGCGCGCGACCTCTACGCGCGCATCGGTGCGACCCGGTACGTCGAGCGGATGTCGGCCGGCGGGCGATCGACGGATGCCGCCGCCGGCGCGGATGTGTTCGCCGCACTGAGCGACCGCGAGCGCGAGGTCGCCACCCTGCTCATCGCCGGATTCAGCTATGCGCAGATCGCCGCCGAACTGTTCGTCACGCGCAGCACGGTCGGTTTCCACCTCGGCAACATCTATGCGAAGACGGGGGTCTCCACCCGGCATGCTCTCACCAGGCTCGCCCGCAGCTGAGCCGTCGGCCGGGCACCGGCGACACCCACCTGGACGAAACGACCAGGCGGCACCTGGTCGTCGTGCCCCGGCAGGACTGCACATTCGATCCAGTCGGCGCGCGCCCCATCGGTTCGAGACTGGATGCATCGCCGGAGCATTCGGCCCGGCATCCATCCGCCCCCGCGGGCGCCGCAAGAGAGAACCGCTGTGAACCCCGTCAAGATCGTCCTCGCCCTCATCCCGTTCCTGGTGTTCGGCTTCCTGTCGCATCTGATCGTGCCCGGCTGGGCCGCGCTGATCTCCGCTGCGCTCGCGCTGATCGTCACGCTCACCGACCTCCGCGGCGGCCTCAAGATCGTGCCGCTCGCCGGCACGGTGATCCTCGCCGTGTTCGCCGTCGTGGGTTTCGCCGCGACGCCCGACGCTTACCCCGCCCTCGCCGCGTACTCCCACGGCATCGCGACCCTGGTGCTCGCCGGCGTGATCCTCGTCACCGCGGCGTTCGCGCCCTTCACCGCCTCCTACGCGAAGCAGAGCGTTCCCCGCGAGTACTGGACCTCGCCGACCTTCGTCGCCACGAACCGTCGCATCAGCGCCGCCTGGGGCGGCGCGGTGGCAGCCATGGGAGCGGCTCACCTGGCGGCCGGCGCCCTCATGGCGGCCGGCGACACCGCGCCGGTCATCAGCGCCCTGGTCAACTGGGGCATCCCGGTCGTCGCGATCGTCCTCGCCTACAAGTACACGCAGGCCGCGGCCGCGGCCGCGCATCCGTCGACGGCATCCGCCGGAACGACGGCATCCGCCTGAGAACGGCATCCGCCGGAAACGAAGAAGAGAGAAGAGATCCCATGAACGCGCACGAGAAATCCGAGATCAAGCCGTTCTCGGTCAATCAGGACTACGACTTCGAGATCCGCACCGCGCTCGGCCACGCGAGCGCCGGCGCGGGCGATCCGGGCGAGATCCTCGCCGCCACCGAGCAGGTTCGCAAGAACGATCATGAGGGCTGGTTCGACGCGTGGAAGGCCCTGGCCGACCGCACCGCGCAGATCGCCGACACCGCCGCCGGTCGCGGCCACCGGGTCAGCGCCGCCGACGCCTACCTGCGCGCCTCGGCATACTACGGCGTCGCCGTCAACGCCCTGAGCTCGCTCGACGACACGACGCGGCTGCAGCCCACCTTCGCCGAGCAGCGGAAGGCGTGGGACGGCTTCATCGCCCACACCAGCGCCGACGTCACCGCGATCCGCATCCCCTACGAAGACGACGCCCTCCCGGGGTACTGGTTCCGCGGGGCGAGCGGGGCCACCGCGCCCACGCTCATCGCGGTCAACGGCAGCGACGGCGCCCTCGCCGGGCTCTGGGCATCGTGCATCCAGGCAGCGCTCGCCCGCGGGTACAACGTGCTCGCGTTCGACGGTCCCGGACAGCAGAGCCAGCTCTTCGAGAAGAACATCCCGTTCCGTCCCGACTGGGAGCACGTGCTCACCCCCGTGCTCGACCATGTGCTCACGCTCGACGGCGTCGACCCCGACAAGGTCGCCGTCTACGGCATCAGTCAGGGCGGCTACTGGGTCGCCCGAGCCCTCGCGTTCGAGCACCGCTTCGCCGCCGCCATCACCGATCCCGGTGTGGTCGACGTGTCGACGTCGTGGACCAGCCACCTGCCCCCCAGCCTGATCAAGCTGCTCGACGCCGGCGACATGGCGAAGTTCGACAAGGAGATGGCGTTCGGGTTGAAGTTCTCGCCCGAGACCGCGCGCACCTGGGCGTTCCGCGCCCGCCCCTACGGCACCACCGGGTACGGCGAGACGATCCAGGCGGTGCGCACCTACACGATGGCCGACGTCGCGGGACAGATCACGACCCCGCTGCTCATCCTCTCGCCCGAGAACGAACAGTTCTGGCCCGGGCAGGCGCAGCAGCTCGCCGACCTGACCTCGTCGGTGTCGACCGTGATCGCGTTCACCGCGGCCGAAGGCGCCGACGGTCACTGCCAGCCGATGGCCCGCGCCCTGACCGCGCAGCGCATGTTCGACTGGCTCGACGAGAAGCTCGCCGGCTGAGGCCGGCCGCGCCCGCCATCACATCCACACCCCATGTCCCTTACCTGGAGCACCCCATGAGAAGACCCCTCCGCACCCTCTTCGCCGCCCTCGCCGGCACCGCGCTCGCGCTCGGCGGCACGACCGCCGCTCTCGCGCAGACCACCGCCGAGGTGAGCGCCAGCCCGGCCAGCATCCAGGTCGGCGAGAAGTCGACCATCACGGCCACCGGGCTCGGCGATCTGACCACGGCGACGTTCGGGCTCGACGCCACCCCCGGCGGCGAGCTGTCGGCCGACGGCGGGGCGCCCGCGGCATCCGTCGAGGTGACCGTCTCGGGCGGCCGCGCCTCGGCGGAGTTCTCGGCCACCGAGGCCGGCACCTTCACGGTCGCGGTCACCAACGGCGAGACGCCTCTGGGCACCACGACCGTCACGGTCACGGGCGGCGGCGGGTCGGGCGGGTCGGTCGCCGAGGTGAGCGCGTCGCCGGCCGACGTCGACGCCGGCGAGACGGCGACCGTCACGGCGAAGGGGCTCGGCGAGCTGTCGACCGTGACGTTCGGTCTCGACGACACCCCCGGCGGTGAGCTGTCGGCGGCGGGCGGACAGCCATCGAGCTCGGTCCGTGTGAATGTCGAGGGCGGCACCGCGACCGCCGAGTTCACCGCCACCGAGGCCGGCACCTTCACCGTGGCCGTCAGCGACGGCGAGACGGTGCTCGGCACGACGACCGTGACCGTGTCGGCGCCCGCCCCCTCGGTCGAGCCAACCCCGACGGCGACGACCGACACCGATGGCGGCAGCGGGGACGGGGCGCTCATCGCGATCATCGTCATCCTCGCGGTGCTCGTCGTCGCGGCGATCGTGACGCTCATCGTCATCGCGCGTCGCCGCCGGTCGGGCACCGGCACGCCGGGCGCGGACAGCGCGGCGGGCTGAGGTCTCGCGGGCGGCGGGCTCGCGGGCCGGGGTCTCGCGGGCCGGGGTCTCGCCCCGGGCTGAGGTCTCGCCCCCGGGCTGAGGTCTCGCGGGCCTCGCCCGCTCAAGGGAGGAACACGCCGGGAGCGACGCGATCCCACCGGCGTGTTCCTCCTTTGACCCGCGAGCGCGGGGGGAGGGACGGACGGACGGGCGGGCGGGCGGATCTCGCCCGCTCAAGGGAGGAACACGCCGGGGGCGACGCGATCCCACCGGCGTGTTCCTCCTTTGACCCGCGAGCGCGGGGGGGGGGCGGGGGGACGCACGGACGGGCGGGCGGGGCGACGGGCGGGGGCGAGGGGCGGGGGCGACGCGGGGGGGCGAGGGGGCGGGACTACGGTGGCGGTGTGTCCATGAACGATCCTCTGCCCGACCGTCCGGCGCCCGACAACCCGACCGGAAAGCTGGTGCTTCTCCGGCACGGTGAGACCGAGTGGTCGAAAGCCGGCCGGCACACGGGTCTGACCGACGTGCCGCTCACCCCCCGCGGCGAGGCCCTCGCCCGCGGCGCAGGCAGGCTGGTCGCCGACTACGACTTCTCTCTCGTGCTCTCCTCGCCGCTGCAACGAGCGCGTCGCACCGCAGAGCTCGCGGGGCTGCATCCGGAGGTCGATCCTCTGCTCGTCGAGTGGGACTACGGCGGCTACGAAGGACGCACGACCAAAGACATCCGCGAGGAGCTCGGCTACAACTGGAGCGCCTTCACCCACGGCGTCATCCGCGGCCGCACTCCGGGCGAGACGGTCGAAGAGGTCGCCGCACGAGCGTCGCGCGTGCTCACCCGCGTCGTCCCCGTGCTCGCCGAGGGAGATGTCGCCCTCGTCGCCCACGGGCACTTCCTGCGCATCCTCACCGCGGTGTACCTGCGGCTCGCCCCGCGCTTCGGCGCGCAGATCAGCCTGAACGCCGGATCGGTGTCGGTGCTCAGCTTCTACCGCGAGCAGCCGGCGATCCTCTCCTGGAACTACGGGCTCGAGCTGCCGCTCGCGCCCTCCGAGTCCTGAACGCGCGGCGGGTCCGGTGCCGGATGCCGGATGCCGGGGTGCCGGATGCCGGGGTGCCGGGGTGCCGGATGCCGGGGTGCCGGATGCCGGGGTGCCGGATGCCGGATGCCGGGGTGCGGTCCCGATCTGCTCCCGCGGTCCCGATTCGCTCACTTTTCGCACGGATAGGTGAGCGGATCGGGACCGGGTGAGCGAATCGGGACACGCAACACCCGGAACCCCGGCATACCGGCATCCTTCTTTTGAATCATTCAAAACTACGTGTAGGGTCGAAGGCATGGAGACGGACCTCGACTCGGTGTTGCACGACGCCGGGCTGCGCGCGACCGCGGGCCGCGTCGCCGTGCTCGAGGCGCTGCACTCCATGGCCCATTCGGATGCGGAGCGGCTCTACCGCGCCGTGTCCGATGTGCTGCCGACGACGTCGATCCAGTCGGTGCACAACATCCTCGCGGACCTGACGACGGCGGGGCTCATCCGCCGGATCGAACCGGCAGGCTCCGCGGCCCTGTACGAGCGGCGCATCGGCGACAACCACCACCACGTCGTCTGCACCGCCTGCGGTGCCGTCGGCGACGTGGACTGCGTCGTCGGCGAGGCGCCGTGCCTCACCCCGTCCTCGGCGGGCGGCTTCACCGTCCAGACCGCCGAGGTCACCTTCTGGGGCCTCTGCCCCAGTTGCCAGCACGCCGCGTAGGCATAGGCGCACGCATCCTGTCCTGCGGACAGGGTCGTTCGTCGCGCCCGCGCGCAGAAGGAGATGAACATGACGAACCCTCCCCAGACCGGGAAGCCCGCCACGACCACCCAGACCGGCACGCCGGTCGCCAGCGACGCGCACTCGCTGACCGTCGGTGCCGACGGGCCCACGGTCCTGCACGACCGCTACCTCGTCGAGAAGCTCGCCTCCTTCAACCGCGAGCGCGTGCCGGAGCGCAACCCGCACGCCAAGGGCGGCGGCGCGTTCGGCGAGTTCGTCGTCACGGAGGACGTGTCGGCCTACACCCGCGCCGCGGTCTTCCAGCCGGGCGCCACCAGCGAGACGCTGCTGCGCTTCTCGTCGGTCGCGGGCGAGCAGGGCTCGCCCGACACCTGGCGCGACGTGCGCGGCTTCGCGCTGCGCTTCTACACGACCGAGGGCAACCTCGACATCGTCGGCAACAACACCCCCACCTTCTTCCTGCGCGATGCGATGAAGTTCCCCGACTTCATCCACTCGCAGAAGCGCCTCGGCGACTCGGGACTGCGGGATGCCGACATGCAGTGGGACTTCTGGACGCTCTCGCCCGAGACCGCCCACCAGGTCACCTACCTCATGGGCGACCGCGGCCTGCCGCGCAGCTGGCGCCACATGAACGGCTACGGCTCGCACACCTACCAGTGGGTCAACGCCGCGGGCGAGCGCTTCTGGGTGCAGTACCACTTCCTGTCGAACCAGGGCGTCGAGGCGATGCACGCCGACGAGGCCGAGAAGCTGGCCGGATCGGATGCCGACCACTACCGTCGCGACCTGTTCGACGCCATCAACCGCGGTGAGCACCCGTCGTGGGACGTGTATGTGCAGGTCATGCCCTACGACGAGGGCAAGACGTACCGCTTCAACCCGTTCGACCTCACCAAGACCTGGTCGAAGAAGGACTACCCGCGCATCAAGGTGGGCACCTTCACGTTGAACCGCAACCCGCAGAACTTCTTCGCCGAGATCGAGCAGGCCGCGTTCTCGCCCGGCAACCAGGTGCCCGGCACCGGCATCTCGCCCGACAAGATGCTCATGGCGCGCGTGTTCGCATACTCCGACGCGCAGCGCTACCGCATCGGCGCGAACTACAACCAGCTGCCGGTCAACCAGCCGCACGCGGCCGAGGTGCGCAACTACATGCACGAGGGCCAGATGCAGTACACCTTCAACCCGGCCGAGCACCGCGTCTACACGCCGAACTCGTACGGCGCTGCCGGCGGTCCCGCCGCCGACCCGCTGGCCGGCGTCGAGGCGAGCTGGGAGTCCGACGGAGAGCTCATCCGCGCCGCCGCGACCCTGCACGCCGACGACGACGACTTCGGCCAGGCGGGCACGCTCTACCGCGACGTGTTCGACGGAGCGCAGCGCGTCCGCTTCCTCGAGACCCTCACCGGTCAGGGCCGCGGCATCACGATCGACGAGATCCGCGAGCGCTTCTTCCAGTACTGGACGAACGTCGACGCCGAGCTCGGCGCCGCCCTGCGCGACCGGGTGTGATCCCCGTCTGAGCGGGAGAGGGGCGGATGCTGCGGCTGCAGCATCCGCTCCTCGTCTCGTGGGGAGGAGTTCTCCGTGTCGGGAGGAGGATCCGGGGAGATTGGTCCTCCCGACGCAGAGTCCTCCGCCCATCCCCCGTCCACGCCTCGAGAGGAACCATGATGAGGTTCGGCCCGCTGCACTCGGTCCGCGGCAAACTGGTGGTTGGCGATCCCGGGCGCCGGCACCTCGTGCTCACGCCCGAAGAGGCGCGCTACCGGAACGACGGCGAGGTCGAGGCGGTGTTCCCTTGGCCGGAGGTCACCGGCATCCGGCTCTCGTTCCCGACCACGAGATTCCGCTTTCCTGCGGCGGTCTCGGGCGTGACTCTATCGGCTCTGGCCCTTCTCATGAACGACGATCCGCAGATCTCGCCGAAGGACGGCACCGTCGTGGTGACCGGCCACGACGACTTCGAGGCCCCGCTGAGCTGCCATCACCTCGGCGGCTACTGGCAGCGAAGCGTCGACGTGGCGCAGGACCTGATCACGCGATTCGTCGATGACCCGTCGTCCCGAGTGCTGCTGACCCACCCCGACTCCTTGGTCGAGGCCGCTGCGTCCGCCGCGCGAAGAAGACCGCGGTAGCCGGCTCGAGGCGCTCACCGCTCGAGCCTTCGCAGAAGGATACGTCGTTCGCGATGCAGCTTCCACCAGCTGAACGTGGCACGAAGCTGCAAGCGGCCCAGTTCATCGAGACTCGGCAGATCGCGATCGTCCAGCTCCTTCGCGATCGCCTCTCGATTCTCCTTCCGAATCGGGCGAAGGCTCCTTCACAGCGCGAGCTCTCCTTCGCGGCGTGTGACGCAACAGGTCCAGAATGGATGCCGTGGCCGTTCCTCTCGCAGACCTGAACTCCATGCCCGAACCGCAGCAGGTGTACGCGGCCGACGGCACGCGGCTCGCGACCTACACCTGGGGCGAGCTCGATTCTCCGGTGGTCGTCGCCGTGCACGGATTCGCCTCGAACGCCCGCGACAATTGGGTGCTCACAGGGTGGGTGCGCGAGCTCACCCGCGCCGGCTACCGGGTGCTCGCCCTCGATCAGCGGGGCCACGGGCTCAGTGAGAAGCCGCATCAGGCCGATGCCTACGGCATCCGCACGCTCGTGACCGACGTCGAGGCTGTGATGGACGCCTATCTCGTCGACGACGCGTCGTACGTCGGCTATTCGCTCGGCGCGCGCGTCGGCTGGGAGGTCGTCCGCGACCTGCCCCACCGCATCGGGCGCGCCGTGCTCGGCGGCGTGCCCGACGGCATCCCGCTCGCCCGGCTCGACCTCGAACAGGTGCGCGCGTACATCGGCGACGGCACGCCGGTCGCCGATCCGACGACGCAGAACTACGTCGCGCTGACCGAACGGGTGCCCGGCAACGACCTGCGCGCGCTCGTGGCGCTGGCGGAGGGGATGCGAGCGTCGGGAACGATCGATCCCGACCCGGCGGATGCTCCGACCCGGCCGATTCTCTTCGCGACCGGATCGAAGGATGCCATCATCGAGGGTTCCCGCGCGCTGGCGGCCGCCGCGCCGGACGGACGCTTCGTCGAGATCCCGAACCGGAACCACTTCAACGCCCCCGGCTCGCGGGACTTCAAGGAGGCGGCGCTGGGGTTCCTCGCCGCCGGCCGCCCCTGAGAGGAGAAACACGCCGGTGCGCACGAGCGATCACCGGCGTGTTTCTCCTTCGAGGCGGGACGGATGCCGCCGCCCGCCCGGGCCGTCAGACCGCGGCGGCGTCGCGCTTCGGCAGCACCCACCCCGCGCGGGGGAAGTGGCACGTATAGCCGTTGGGGTAGCGGATCAGGTAGTCCTGGTGCTCGGGCTCGGCCTCCCAGAACCGACCCTCGGGCTCGATCGTCGTGACGGCCTTGCCCGGCCACAGCCCGGAGGCGTCGACGTCGGCGATCGTGTCGCGGGCGACGCGCTCCTGCTCGGGGCTGAGGGGGAAGATCGCCGACCGGTAGCTCGAGCCGACGTCATTGCCCTGCCGGTTCAGGGTCGACGGGTCGTGGATCTGGAAGAAGAACGCGAGGATGTCGCGATACGTCGTCGTCGTCGGGTCGAAGACGATCTCGACCGCCTCGGCATGACCCGGGTGGTGGCGGTACGTGGCGTGGTCGTTCTGACCGCCGGTGTAGCCGACCCGTGTGTCGAGCACGCCGGGCTGGCGGCGGATGAGGTCTTCCATGCCCCAGAAGCAGCCGCCCGCGAGGACGGCGGTCTCGGTGCCGGGGGTACGGGTGATGGTGCCGGTGTCGGTCATGACTGCTCCTCAGAGGTTCGGGTGGCGGTGGTGTCGAAGAGGCGGCTGTATCGACCGTAGCCCTCCTCCTCCAGTCGGTCGACCGGGATGAACCGGAGGGCCGCGGAGTTCATGCAGTAGCGCAGACCGCCGGCGTCCCGGGGGCCGTCGTCGAAGACGTGCCCCAGGTGGCTGTCGGCGCCGGCGGAGCGCGCCTCGGTGCGCGTCATCCACAGCGTCCGGTCGGTGCGCGTGGTGACGGCATCCTGCTCGATGGGCTTGGTGAAGCTCGGCCATCCGGTTCCGCTGTCGTACTTGTCGGTGGACGAGAACAGCGGCTCGCCCGAGACGACGTCGACGTAGATGCCGGCGTCATGGTTGTTCCAGTAGGCGTTGCGGAAGGGCGGCTCGGTGGCATCCTGCTGGGTCACCTCGTACTGCAGGTTCGTGAGCGCGCTGACCGCCTCGGGGGTCTTGCCGTAGTCGTTCGACATGATCTGACTCCTTGTCCGACGTCGCTGGCTGCGCCGTCAGAGAGGAGAACGGATGCGGGGCCGGATTTGGTCCCGCGGGCCTGGGAGCGCGCTGTGAGTTTCGCCGGATCGATAGAGTTGCTCCGCACCTCACACCCACAGGGAGACCGCACATGTCCGTTGGACTTCTCGCCGTCGTCGACGACATCCTGAGCGCCGCGATGAAGGCGTCGGCCAAGGCCGCGGGCGTGGTCATCGACGACGCCGCGGTCACGCCGCAGTACGTGCAGGGCATCACGCCCGCCCGTGAGCTGCCCGTGGTCGGCAAGATCGCGCTCGGCTCGCTCGCGAACAAGTTCGTCATCATCATCCCGGTGGCGCTGTTGCTCACCGCCTTCGCACCGTGGGTGCTGCCGTACCTGCTGATCCTCGGGGGGACCTACCTCTGCTTCGAGGGCGCCGAGAAGGTGCTCGAATGGTTCGGCGTGCACCACGGCCACGCCGACGAGGGTGCGCGCGATGAGCGCAAGCTCGTCCTCGGGGCGGTGCGCACCGACCTCATCCTCTCGACCGAGATCATGCTGATCTCCCTGGCGAACCTCGAGAAGGGGCTCGACATCTGGACGACGCTGGCGATCCTCGCCGTGATCGCGCTGCTCATGACCCTCGTGGTGTACGGCGCCGTCGCCCTGCTGGTGAAGATCGACGACATCGGGCTCCGGATGGCGAAGAACCCGGTGCAGCGCGTGCGCCACACCGGCACGC
Organism: Microbacterium martis; assembly: GCF_047246685.1. Taxonomy (NCBI): domain Bacteria; kingdom Bacillati; phylum Actinomycetota; class Actinomycetes; order Micrococcales; family Microbacteriaceae; genus Microbacterium; species Microbacterium martis. The sequence continues at coordinate 523,279 of NZ_JBFOKT010000002.1, forward strand.
GGATCGTGCGGTCGATGCCCGCGGTGTTCCGCTTCATCAGCATCCTGGGCACCGTGGCGATGCTGTGGGTGGGCGGCCACCTCGTGCTGGTCAATCTCGGTGAGGTCGGCTGGCACTTCCCCGTCGACGTCCTGCACGCCGTCGAGCACGCGCTCGAGCCCGCCGGTGCGGTCGTGGTCTGGATCGTCGACACGATCATCTCGGCGATCGCGGGCCTGGCGATCGGCCTGATCGTCGTCGGGATCGTGCTCGGCATCGGACGGATGCTGGGCAAGACGCCGAGCTTCCACGAGGGCGAGGAATCGCCCGCCGACGTGCACGCCTGACCCGCTTGCCGACATGTCCACCCCGCCCAAGGTCCGGAGCGCGAAGCGCGACGCCGATCGCTGGTTCCGCGAGCAGGGCCTGCCGACCTTCGTGCCCCTGCGGCGCTGGTTCACCGATCTGCCGCGACGGGTCGCGCCGCTGGTCGTCTGGGTCGCGATCGTGGTCTATCCGCTCGGCGACGGGATCGAGGTGGCGGTCGAGGTCGCCGACGACTCGACCGGCGGGGAAGCCACCGCGCTCGTCCTCCTCGTCGTGCTCGTGCTGGCCGCCGCCGTGGCCATCTCGTGGGCCGGTTACCTGCTCGTGCGCCTGATCCTCAGACGGCTGTCGGTCGGGATCGGCACGATCGTCGCGATCGCGCTCATCCTGCTGTGCGCCGGGGGCATCGTCAGCGACGGATACGAGAGCGACCCGAGGGCGACCGTCGGGCCGGTGGTCGCGGCCGTCCTGGTCGTCTCGCTGTGCGTACTGGTGACGGGCATGGGCGGCGGCGCGCTGATCTCGTGGGCCTCGCGGCTCGCCGTGCGCAACGCGTCGGCGATCGGGCACATGGCCTCGATCGCGCTCCCGGTCATCCTCATGCTGGTGGTGTTCGCCTTCTTCTCGGCGGAGGTCTGGCAGATGGCATCCGCTCTGCACTGGGGGTCGATCGCGCTGGTGGGGCTGGTCGTCGCCGTGCTGGCCGGGATCGTCGTGCTGCGCGTCAGCGCCTCCGAGATCGACGACGACGCGCAGGCCCCGAGCGAGGTGCAGCGGCGAGCGCTCCTCGTCGACACTCCGGCCGAGCACCTCGGGTCGGCAACGACGACGCACCGCCGCCTGGGCGCTGCGCAGCGGTGGAACATCCTGCTGGCGATGACGGTGGCCCAGCTCGTGCAGGCGCTCTTCTTCGCGCTTCTTCTCGCTGCGCTGCTGATCGTGATCGGGGGCATCGCGATCCCGGTCGGCGTCGTGGAGATCTGGCTCGGCCCGGGCAGCGAGGCGCAGCGGCTCAGCGTGGAGCCGCTGATCGTCGCGGGCGCGGAACTGCCGATCACGGTGAACCTGTTGAAAGCGGCATCCCTGCTCGCCCTGATCGCGACCCTGCCGTTCGTGTTCTCGGCCGTCAGTGAGGCGCGCTACCGCGAGCGCTTCTTCGATCCGATCATGGCCGACATGCGCCGGGCGATCGTCGTGCGCGATGCGCTGGCCCCGGCACCCGCGCGGCGGCCGCGCCCGGCGAGCGAGACCGAGGAGCACTCCCCATGACATCCGTGCGTATTCGGAACGCCGAAGCCGGCGATCTCCCGACCATCACCGAGATCCACAACCACGCCGTGGTGCACACGACCGCGATCTGGAACGAGGATGCCGTCGACGTCGACGACCGCGCCGCCTGGCTCGCCGATCGCACCGGTCGGGGGTATCCCGTCATCGTCGCCGTCGACGAGACCGGCGTGCTCGGCTACGCCTCGTACGCGCAGTGGCGGCCGCACAGCGGTTACCGTCTCACGGTCGAGCACTCCGTCTACGTCCGCGGCGATCAGCGCGGCCGCGGCATCGGCACCACGCTCATGGCGGCGCTCATCGATCGCGCTCGCGCCGCCGGCATCCATGTGATGATCGGCGGGATCGAGAGCGGCAACACGGCGTCGATCATCCTGCACGAACGGCTCGGCTTCGCCGAGGTGGGACGGATGCCGCAGGTGGGGGCCAAGTTCGGCCGCTGGCTCGACCTCAGCATGCTGCAGCTCCTGCTTGATGACCGGGAGACGCCCGACGCGCCATCCTGATCGACGGACCTGCTGGGCATGGCCGGTCGGCATCATCGGCAACGTGCTGCTGCCGAGGGCGGTCGGATGACACTCCCGCCCGATCCGAGCCCGCATCCGCCCGCCACTTGCAGGTCGAGATGACGGATGCAGGTGGGGTTCGGCGAAACGCACCTGCAACTGTTTTCTCGACCTGCAGACGTCACCGGCATCCGGATTGTTTCCGACCGTGTCGTCGAGGCTGGCCGCCGCCCCCGGCATCCTCTTTCATGGTGTGCATGACCCGTCAGATCCGCTTCAACGCGTTCGACATGAACTGCGTCGCCCACCAGTCGTCCGGCCTGTGGCGTCACCCTGACGACCGCTCGCGGCAGTACAACACGATCTCGTACTGGACCGACCTCGCGAAGCTGCTCGAGAGCGCCACCTTCGACGGCATCTTCATCGCCGACGTGCTCGGCACCTACGACGTGTACGGCGGCACGAACGAGGCCGCGATCCGCAACGGCGCACAGGTTCCGGTGAACGACCCGATCCTGCTGGTGAGCGCCATGGCCGCCGTCACCGAGCACCTCGGGTTCGGCATCACGGCCGGCACCGCATTCGAGCATCCCTACCCCTTCGCCCGCCGCCTCAGCACGCTCGACCACCTCACCCAGGGCCGCATCGGCTGGAACGTCGTGACCGGCTACCTGCCCAGCGCCGCGCGCAACATGGGCCAGGAGGATCAGCTCGCCCACGACGACCGCTACGACCACGCCGACGAGTACGTCGAGGTGCTGTACAAGCTGTGGGAGGGGTCGTGGGAGGACGACGCGGTCGTCGAGGACCGCGAGCGCGGCATCTTCACCGACCACACGAAGGTGCACCCGATCAAGCACGAGGGCAAGCACTTCAGCGTGCCCGGCATCCACATCTCCGAGCCGTCGCCGCAGCGCACCCCCGTGATCTATCAGGCGGGCGCGAGCCCGCGCGGCGTGCGCTTCGCGGCCGAGAACGCCGAGGCGATCTTCGTGGCGGCACCCTCGAAGGAGGTGCTGGCCGGCACGGTGAAGCGCATCCGCGATGCCCTCGAGGCCGCCGGCCGAGACCGCTACGACGCCAAGATCTACACGCTGCTCACCGTCATCACGGCGGCGACGAGCGAGGAGGCGAGCGCGAAGCACGCCGAGTACCTCTCGTACGCGAGCCCCGAGGGAGCCCTGACGTTCATGTCGGGCTGGATGGGCGTCGACCTGTCGCAGTACGCCGAGGACGAGCCGGTCGGAAACGTCGAGTCCAATGCGATCCAGTCGGTGCTGCAGCACCTGAAGGAAGAGGCCGACCTCGGGCGCGAGTGGACGGTCGGAGACTTCGGCCGCCACAACGCGATCGGCGGCCTCGGCCCCACGATCGTCGGCTCGGGCGAGGAGATCGCCGACGAGCTGCAGTCGTGGGTCGACGAGACCGACATCGATGGGTTCAACCTCGCCTACGCGGTCACCCCCGGCACGTGGGCCGACGTGATCGAGCACGTCATCCCCGTGCTGCGCGAGCGCGGCCTCTACCCCGAGGAGTACACGCCGGGCACCCTGCGTCACAAGCTCCAGGGCAAGGGCGACCGGGTGCAGGACACGCACCGCGCCGCGAAGTACCGCATCGGCGCGGGCGTGCCGGCCTGATCCGCCGTTCGGCTGGGACCTTCGCCGTCAGACGGCGATTCGCGGGCTGAGCGCCGACAGCAGCTGCAGCTTCTCGTGACTCTCCGACCCCGGAGCGGCCGTGTACACGAGCAGGGCGTGCGACTGCTCGGGATCGACGAGCGTCTGACAGCCCAGTTCGAGTGCACCGAGGCTCGGATGCACGAAGTGCTTGGTCTCGCGCGGGCGGACCCCGACCTCGTGCGTCGCCCAGATCTGGCGGAACTCGGCGCTGAGACGATGCAGTGATGCGGCGTAGCCGGCCGCACGCGAGTCGTTCCCTCGTCGGGCGATGACCTCCCGCAGACCGGAGACCCACAGGCGCGAGAGGAACTCATGCTCCTCTTCGGCGTACAGGGCGCGCGACGACGGGTCGCTGAACCACCGATAGCCGATGCTCCGCTCAGGTCCCGTGATCCGAGCGGTCTCGCCGGTCAGCGCGATACCGAGCGGTGTCTGGAGCAGCGTCTCGCCCAGCTCGCTCACGATCTCCGCGGGCGTGTCCTGCAATCGGTCGATGATGCGCAGCATCCCGGGGCTGACATGCTCGCTCTCCCCGCCCCGCGCCGGGGGCTGGTGGCCCGCGAGGCGGAAGAGGTGGTCGCGCTCGGCGACCGTCAGATGCAGGCCTTGGGCGATGGACGCGATCATCTGCTCCGACGGCAGAGGGCCGTCGCCCCGTTCGAGACGCGCGTAGTAGTCGGCCGACATGTGGCTGAGCGCGGCGACCTCTTCTCGCCTGAGCCCTTCCGTGCGGCGGCGCTGCCCGCGCGGCATCCCGACGTCCGCCGGTTGCAGGCTGTCGCGTCGCAACCGCAGGAATCGCGCCAGCTCCGCTCGGTCGATCGCCATGTTCGCACCCTCCGTGTCGACGTCACCGATCCTCGCATCCGGCCGCCCGCCTATCCACTGCATGACGTGTCCTGGATGCGACGGCGCCGCGACCGCAGGCTGAGGAAGACACGAAGGAGCATCATGGCCCGACAGAATCCCGACATCCGAATCCCTTCCCTTCACGGTCGACGCGCCGTCGTCACGGGAGCCAGCGACGGAATCGGTCTGCGCATCGCGACCCGGCTGGCGCAGGCCGGTGCCGACGTCGTGCTCCCGGTCCGCAACAGCGCCAAAGGCGAGGAGGCCGCTCGGGCGATCCGCTCCTCGGCTCCCGGGGCCCGCGTGCGAACCGAGTCGCTCGATCTCTCGTCGCTCGAATCCGTCGCGGCCTTCGCCGAGAGGATGCTCGCGGAGGGCGAGCCGGTGCACCTCCTGATCAACAACGCCGGGGTCATGACCCCGCCGACCAGGCAGACGACCGCCGACGGGTTCGAGCTGCAGTTCGGGACCAACCACCTCGGGCACTTCGCCCTGGTGGCGCGGCTGCTCCCCCTGCTGCGCGCAGGGCAGGCGCGCGTCACCTCGCAAATCAGCGTCGCCGCCAGCCGGGGCTCGATCGACTGGGACGATCTGAACGGGGAGCGCGCCTACGACGGGATGCGCGCCTACCGGCAGTCGAAGATCGCGTTCGGTCTGTTCGGGCTCGAGCTCGCCCGGCGCAGCGAAGCCCTCGGCTGGGGCATCACGAGCAACCTGTCCCACCCGGGCGTCGCGCCAACAGCTCTGCTGGCGGCACGCCCCGAGCTGGGCCGCGCCCGCGACACGACGAGCGTGCGCCTGATCCGGTGGGCCTCGGCCCGCGGCATCCTCGTGGGGACTGCCGAGAGCGCCTCCTTGCCGGCGTTGATGGCGGCGACGGCAGCGGATGCCGGCTCGGGCCGGCTCTACGGTCCCCGCGGCCCCGGCCACACGGGTGGGGCGCCCGCCGAGCAGACGCTCTATCCGCCGCTGCGCGTCGCAGCCGACGCCCAGCGGATCTGGCGCTTCTCGGGGGAGCTGACCGGCGTCGCCTTCGCGTCGTAGACGCGGCTGCGCTCAGGCGGGTACGACCGGGCGCGCATCGGCTCAGTCGGCCTTCGAGCTGAAGACGCTGCGCAGCACGAAGAACACGACGACGGCGACGGCCGCCACGATCACGAGCTTCACGATGAACCAGAGCACCGAGAAGAGCGCGCTCACGATCCACCACGCGATCACGACGGCGAGGATCACACCGAGGATGGTCCAGATGTTCTTGGTCATGCGTCCAGCCTAGTTTCGCCTCCGGTCTCCGACATCCGCGGGCTGAGCTCCAGCAGCTCGTGCAGGTCGCCCGCTGCCGCGAGAAGAGCGATGCTGCGTCGGGTCAGGTCGGCGAGCCGGTCCGAGAGGATCCGCTGCGCATCGCCGGTCAGCGCCTGTCCGCGCAGCTGGTCGAGCACGCGGACGATGGAAGGGATGCCGTAGCCGCCGGCGCGCAGAGCGGCGACGATGCGCGCCTCGGTGATCGCTCTCGCGCCGTAGGTGCGCGAGGAGGACGCCGGGGACCGCAGCGGATGCAGGAGGCCCTCGCGCTCCCAGTGGCGGAGCGCCGATGCACGCACGCCGAGCGCCTGGGCCAGCTCGCCGATCGACATCGCATCCGCGTCGCCGAACACGTCGACCGACTCCTCGACGGCGGCCGCCAGAGCGCGCAGCGCCTCCTTCACGCGAGACCGCTCGTCGGCGATCTCGACGTGCAACCGGTCGAGCCGCTCCGCGGCGTCGTCGACGGCAGCGTCGATCAGAGCGGGCATGAGGCGCCTCGCGGGCACGGGGCCGAGAGCCGCGGCGAGGCCGCGATAGGCGCGGAGCGCGACGAGATGCGGATGCCGATAGCGGCGGTAGCCGTTCGACGCCCGTTCCGCGCAAGGGATGATTCCCAGACGTTCGAGGTCGCGCACCTGCTGCGTCGAGTAGCCGACCAGGCGACCGAGCTCAGCCGTGGTCATGGCGTGCACTTGAGGGTTCGACACCGTGATCGCCTCTCTCATCGCACCCAAGTCTCAATAAGCACATCAACTTCACCATAGAAGGATGAATGCACACGAGATCATCGAGACGGTCCGCGGATTCGAGGGCGCTCTGGTCGTCGCACCCGAAGCAGGCAGCCCCTTCCCCGAGCTGTCCTGGGGCGACGCCTACTTCTACCACGCGCCCGACGGTCGGATGCCGGAGCGTACCCAGCCGTACGGCACGATCATCACGAAGGACTACCCGGATGACGCATCCTCCGAGCTCGACGCCCCGAATCGCTTCCGCGTGAACATCCACGTCGGACGGGAACGCGCCGACGCGGTCGTCACGTCGGATCCCGACCCGGTGCAGACCGACGTGTTCCGACGGCATCCGCTGTACGGGTCCGCCGGATGGGTCTGTGTGATCAACCCGAGCGAACAGACGACGGATGCCGTGCTCGCCCTGCTCCGCGAGGCGCACGAGGCCGCGCGAGACCGTTCCGCCCGCCGGGCGCGCTGAGGTGGGCGTGACCGGTTCTCCTCAGGCGTTGAGCGACACCGACCGCCGGATCGTCGCCGCCTGGGCGGCCGACTGCGCCGAGCGTGTGCTGCCCCTGTTCGAGGCCGAGGCCCCCGACGACGATCGCGCCCGCGACGCCATCCACCGCGCGCGGGCCTTCGCGCGCGGTGAGCTGTCGGCCGCCGGAGAGATCCGCCGACGGTTCGTCGCCGGGCGCGCGGCGACGAGCGCACGCACCCCGGTCGGAGTCGCCGCGGCGCGGGCCGCCGCCCAGGCCGCCGGTGTCGCGCACATGGGTGCGCATGCGCTCGGGGCGGCGGCCTACGCGGCGACGGCCGCCGGTCTCAGCCGTCCGGATGAGCCGGACGCGCTCGAGACGGAGGTGCGCTGGCAGCTCGAGGCCCTCAGCCCGCAGGCGGCGACCGCGCTCCGTGCGCTTCCGCTCCTCGGCGACGACACGGCCGGCCCGCTGGGCCCCGGACTCCTCGCCTCCGGCAGCCTCGGCGCCGTCATCCGTCGCCTGCAGGCGCACCTCGCCGGGAGCTGAACGATTCCCACCGCTTCAGCGCGGATTCAGCGTCGGCCCGCCACACTGGGGTGATGCGCATCCTGGTGGTCGACGACGAGGTGCGTCTCGCCGACGGCGTGCGCCGCGGGCTCGAGGCGGAGGGCTTCGCCGTCGACGTCGCGCACAACGGGGTCGACGGCCTCTGGCGCGCGCGCGAGAACCGGTACGACGCGATCGTGCTCGACCTGATGATGCCCGGGATGAGCGGCTGGAAGGTGTGCGAGGCGCTGCGCGCCGAGGAGAACTGGACGCCCGTGCTCATGCTCACCGCGAAGGACGGCGAGTGGGACCAGGTCGAGGCGCTCGAGACGGGCGCCGACGACTACGTCACGAAGCCGTTCTCGTTCGCCATCCTCGTCGCCCGCCTGCGCGCGCTCGTCCGCCGGGGCGCGGTGGCTCGCCCGACCGTGCTCGAAGCGGGCGACCTGCGGCTCGACCCGGCCGCGCACCGTGTCTGGCGCGGCGAGGCGCAGGTGACGCTGACCGCGCGGGAGTTCGCGGTGCTCGAGTACCTGCTGCGCCACCGCGGTCAGGTCGTGACCAAGCGCGCGCTGATCGACGGCGTCTGGGACGACGACTTCGACGGCGACCCGAACATCGTCGAGGTCTACGTGGGGCATCTGCGGCGTAAGCTCGACAAGCCGTTCGGACGCGAGGCGATCGAGACGATCCGCGGCGCCGGCTATCGATTGGCGGCCGACGGTGGCTAATCGCTGGTGGCGCTCGGTGCGCGGCCGCACGACCCTCGGGGCGACGGTCGTCGTCGCCGTGGCGCTCGCGATCGGCGCGTTCTCGTTCTACGCCGTTCTCAGCGCCGCCGTCCACGGCAGCACCGAGCGGGCCGCCGAACAACGCCTGGACGAGCTCGTCGATCGCGCGGACGGGCCCGGCCGAGCCGCTGTCGAGGCCCTCGAAGACGAGTTCGCGCAGATCGTCGGCCCCGACGGCACCGTGCGATCCGCCAGTGAAGACGCCCGCGAGGCCCTGGGCTCGACGCCCCTTCCGATCGCCGACGACCCTCAGACGAGGATCATCGACGGGGAGCCGATGCTCGTCGTGTCGAACGACCTCGACGACGGCGACGGCACCCTCGTGCTCGCCGTGTCGATGGAAGACGACGGCGAGACGCTGGCGACCGTCGCGACCCTGCTCGCCGTGGCCGTCCCGCTCGTGCTGGTGCTCGTGGCGGGGACGACGTGGTTCGTGACCGGTCGTGCTCTGCGGCCGGTCACGCGCATCCGCCGTGAGGTCGACGGCATCACCGCGGACCGGCTGCACCAGCGCGTCGCCGTTCCGGCATCCGCCGACGAGATCGCCGCCCTTGCGACGACCATGAACGGGATGCTGGACCGACTGGATGCCGCCGCCGCCGCGCAGCGGCGCTTCGTGTCGGATGCGTCTCACGAGCTGCGCTCCCCGCTCGCGACGATCCGTCAGCATGCCGAGCTCGCGCAGGCGCATCCCGATGTGACGAGCATCGGCGAGCTCGCCGAGGTCGCGTCGACAGAGGGCATCCGGCTGCAGGGCATCGTCGAGTCGCTGCTCCTCCTCGCCCGACTCGACGAGGGTGCGGCGCCCCACGATCAGCCCATCGACGTCGACGACCTCGCCCTCGCCGAGGTGCGCCGGCTGCGGGCGACCGGCCTCGACGTCGACGGATCCGGTGTGCAGGCGGCGCGGGTCTCGGGCGACCCGCGGTTGCTCGGCCAGCTGCTGCGCAATCTCGCCGACAACGCCGCCCGCCACGCTCGCGGACGCGTCGCGATCGGCGTGGTCCCCGTCGACAGGCACGTGTTCGTCATGGTGGAGGACGACGGCGCCGGGGTTCCGGCGGCGGAGCGCGAGCGGATCTTCGAGCGTTTCGTGCGACTCGACGAGGCCCGCAGCCGCGATGCGGGCGGGAGCGGCCTCGGCCTGGCGATAGCCCGCGGCATCGCGACGGCCGAAGGCGGCACGGTCACCGTCGACGACTCGCGGTGGGGTGGCGCCCGCTTCGTCGTCGCCCTCCCCCGGGACCGCTGAGCCCTGGGCCCCCCAAGCCTGGGTCCCTGAGCCTGTCGAAGGCCCCCCAAGCCTGGGTCCCTGAGCCTGTCGAAGGGCCCCCGCACGACGCTTCGACAGGCTCAGCGACCCAGCCGCGGCCCCCGCACGACGCTTCGACAGGCTCAGCGACCCAGCCGCGCTTCCTGAAAGACGGTTCAGGTCGCTTCAGGAAGGCTTCAGTGCCCGCGCGGGAGCATCGTCACATGGACGACAAGACCCCCACCCCTGACCAGACCCCCGACCACCCGACCGTGCCCGTCACCCCGACGACGGATGCCGCCGCCGACGCGGCATCCGCCCCGGCGCAGCCGGCGACCCCGACCGCCTCCACCGCCAAGCCCCGACGCAAGCGGGCGCTGCTGATCGGCGGCGGCATCGCCGCAGCCGTCGTGCTCGTCGGCGGCGGCGTCGCGGTCGGAGCCGCCATCGGCGACGAGTTCGGAGACGACGACGATCGCACGTCGATGTCGGCCGACCACCACGACGACGACGATCGCGGCTCCGACCGCGACGACGACGGTGGCGCACCGGCGGACGGCCGCGGTCCGGCCACTGACATCGGCACAGACTCGGCCGACCAGCTCATCGAGATCGCCGACGCGGCGCGCGATGCCGCCGAGGGCGAGGTCACCTCGATCGACGCGAAGCGCGACGGCACGTGGGAGGTTCAGCTGACCGCCGAGGACGGCGCCGAGACCGACGTGCGCGTCGACGAGCAGGGCGCGGCCACGGTGATCGCGAGCGAAGCGGCCGAGGGCGACGACACGGCGCCCACGCTGACGCTCTCCGACGAGGCGATCCGGTCGCTGGTCGATGCCGCCCTCACCGAGGCCGACGGCAGGATCACCGACCTCGATGTCGACAGCGACGACGTGAGCCCGTACGACGCGTCGGTCCTCACGTCGGACAACCGGTCGATCGACATCAGCTTCACGGCGGAGTTCGCCGTCATCGGCAGCGGCACCGACGACTGAGAGCGGCAGATCACGGAGAAGCGGTGGGTGGGGCGTAGAGGGGTCCCCACCCACCGGCCGTCATTCAGAGGACGGCTGAAGTGACCGCCCCGACCCCCCGGCCGACGCAGTCAGGCACAAGCAGACCACACCGGCATTCACAGCTCGCCGGCAGTCCGTGAAGATCCCGGCCCGGGGCTCAGTCCTCCGCGAGCCAGACGAAGCCGAACGGCTCGAGGACGAGCCCGTCGTGATGCGTCCCCGTGAGGAGATCGGTGCCCCGAAGGGTCGCCACCTCGACCGTCTCGTCGCTGACGTTCACGGCGGCGACCACCTCGTCGGCGGTGCCCGCCGCGCGGCGCACCACGAGCACGCGATCGTCGATGCGCTCGATCCGCTGCGAGGCGAACGGCGAGAACGCCGGAGTGCCCCGCCGCACGGCGAGCATGGCCCGAAGGCCCTCCAGCATCCCCGACCGGCGGCCCGGCGCGTGCAGGTCGGCCGCCAGCCGATCGGCGTCGAGCACCTCGCGGTTGATTCGCCGGGCGATGTCGCTCTCCTGCACACCCTGGTGATCCTGCTGCGAGCCGAGCAGCGAGTGGTGGTAGATCGCGGGCACGCCGACGAACGACAGCAGAATGGCGTGCGCCGCCAGGCCCCGCCGCACCGCCGAGACATCGGGCTCGGGGTCGTCGGGATCGACGAGCGCCTCGAGGAAGTTCGTGTTGAGCTCGTACACCCCCTCGCTGCCGTCGGGCCGGCGCGCCATCGACACCCGTCCGCCGCGCGCGAGCGTGCGCTCCACGAGCAGTGCGCGATCGGCATCCGTCAACAGGCCCTCGGTGGGGCGCAGCCCGATTCCGTCGTGGCTGGCGAGGAAGTTGAACCACGTGGCCGTGTCGCTCACCGGGCCGACGCCCGCGGCCCACGCGGCGAGCGCGGTCGTCCGTCCGGTGACGAACGCGTGCAGCACCAGCGGCGGGAGCGCGAACTGATAGACCATGTGGGCTTCGTCGGCGCCGTCGCCGAAATAGGTGATGTTGTCGGCGTGGGGCACGTTCGTCTCGGTGAGCAGCAGAGTGCCGGGCGCCAGTTCGTCGACGAGGACGCGCCAGATGCGGATGATGTCGTGCGTCTGCGGCAGATGGATACAGGTGGTGCCCGACTCCTTCCACAGATAGCCGATCGCGTCGAGGCGCACGGTCGTCGCGCCCCGCGCGAGATACCCGAGCAGGATGTCGGTCAGGTCGAGGAGCACCGCCGGGGTGCTCGGATCGACGTCGATCTGGTCGGGGCCGAACGTGGTCCAGGCGCGCGCCACGGTGCCGTCGGGCCGCTCGTACTCGTGCACCAGGGGCGACACCCGCGGGCGGACGACGCGCGAGACGTCGAAGTCGGCTCCGGGATCGAGGAAGTATCCGTCGTACCGCTCGTCGCGCGCCAGCCAGGCCCGGAACCAGGGCGACGAGCTCGAGATGTGATTGGCGACGAAGTCGAGCGCCAGCGCGTACTCGTCGCGCAGGTCGGCGATGTCGTCCCACGTGCCCAGCGCCGGGTTCACCTGGCGGTGGTCGACGACGCCGAAGCCGTCGTCGGAGGTCCACGGGTAGATGGGCAGCAGGTGCACGTCGCTGATGACGTCGCCGATGTGGTCGCGCAGGACGCCGGCGAGGGTGTGCAACGGCGTCTCGCCCGGGCGACGGAACGAGTCTCCGTAGGTGATGAGATACGCCGTGCTCTCGTCGGGTCCCGCCGCACCGGAGCCGTGCAGCACCGGCGCGAGCCGGGGGCGCCAACTCTCGGCGAGGTCGACCAGCGCGGCGAGCACCTCGTCGGCGGCATCCGGATACAGGCGGGCGACCAGGGGCGCGAGGCGGCGGCGGAGTCCGTTCTCGGAAGTCATGCCTTCTCCTCTTTCAGCAGCGCGTCGACGAGCTGCCTGCCACGGGCGTCGAGCCCGCCGAGGCGGTCGGAGAACCCGCGGATGCCGGGCGCCGCCAGCACCACGTCGGCCCACTCCTCCCGCAGCGCGAACTCGGGTCGCGCGACCAGGCAGTCGGAGTCGTTGGTCCAGAATCGGCCGTGCTGCCACGACCGTGCTTCGACCGACATGCGTCCGCGCAGGCCCTGAGAGCCGTCTTCACCGCCCTCGTGGAAGGTGTCGCCCGCGACGCGCATGCCGTCGACCAGCCCGACGCTCGGCAGGATCGGCGCCCCGCAGCCGAGCAGGAACGCGTCGTCGCCGAGGACCTCGCGGATGAGTTCGAGCCCCGATCGGTACGCCGAGACGGGCGTGGCATCGGGGTCACGCCGAGCGCCGGGGAGCGCGCCGGAGTAGAGGAAGTCGAGCTTGACGTAGTCGATGCCCAGGTCGCGGATGTCGGTGAAGACGCGCGTCAAATAGTCGCGCACGCCGGGATGGGTCAGGTCGAGGCCGCGCAGGTCGTCGCCCCAGTTTCGGCCGGCGTCGCCGAGAACCCAATCGGGGTGCTCGCGCGCGACCGACGATCCGGCTCCCACCGAGAAGGGGGCCAGCCAGATCCCGGCGCGTCGCCCGCTGTCGAGGATGGCGGCGACCGTGTCGGGAAGCGACCCGAAGCGCGGATTCGGCGCCGTCCACTCGCCGGTGCCGAGGCTCCACCCGTCGTCGATCTGGACGACGTCGACATCGAGTCCCGCGTCGTCGATCGCGCGGAGGTTCTCGACGACGTCGGCCGCGCGCACCTCTTCGAAGTACTGATACCAGGTGCACCACACGCGCGGAGACCGTCGGCCGATCCGAGCGCCGGATGCTGCGCCGAAGCGCTCGCCGAAGACCTCGAGGGCTGCACCCCCGGATCCAGGGCCCTTCGACAGGCTCAGGGACCCAGGGTCGGACAGGCTCAGGGACCCAGGGTCGGCGTCGGTCTCGACCACGACGCGGTCGCCGCGCCATCGCACGCGGATGGTGGGCACCTCCCGACTCGCGTCGAGCGTGCCGAAGACGCGCGCGTCGCTCCCGTCACCGGGATCGACGACGAGCAGACCCTCGCCCTGCAGGGCGTCGTCGGCGACGGGCACCCCGGGGCGGAACCGCATCGCGTGCTGCCACGCCTCGGTCGGCAGGTGCACCCGGTCGTCGCGCAACGACCAGGTCGTCGGACTCCAGCTCTGCCATCCCTCCGCGTACACCCGGGCATCGGGGCCCACCGGGATCTCGTCGACGATGCTCATGCTGCTCCGCTCCGCCCGCCGAGGGCTGCCGTCAGTTCCAGATCGATCGGATGCACGGGTGCGCCGCCCTGCTCGGCCGATTCGACCGCCGCCATGGTCATGCGCACCGTCGCAAGCACCTGCGCGGCCGCGTTCTCGGGCTCCCGCTGCTCGGCGACGGCACGCTGGAGTTCGCCCATCGCGCCGGCGAACCCGTCGGTGAACCACTGCCCCTCCAGCGGGAAGCGGATGCTGTCGCCGTCACGGTCGAGCACGAGGTGGTCGGAGCCGAGCAGCACGCTGCCGCGCAGCGTGCCCTCGGTCCCGTGTATCCAGAAGGGGCATCCGCCGGCGTGCGTGGTGACGCTGCCGACGATGCGGATCGCGGCGCTCGCACCCGACGACACGTCGATGCGCAGATCGGCGCCCCAGGGGTTGCGTGCGTCGGCGGGCTGCGCGGGAACCCGATGATCGGATGCCGCGACGGCGACGACCGACGAGCCCTCGAGCCAGCACCGGGTGATGTCGATCCAGTGCACCAGATAGTCGTTCAGCAGCATGTGCGGCACGTCGTCGAAGGGCGTTCCCGCCAGCGGTGGCAGCGGCTTGTCGTGCAGGTGGGTCACGCCGACGACGTCTCCGATGCGGCCCTCCCGCACGAGCAGCGTCGCGAGGCGCCAGGCCGGGGCCCAGCGGGCATTCTGGTTGACGGCGACGCGCACGCCTCTCGCGTGCGCCTCGTCGAGCACCTCGATCAGGCGCGGCAGCTCGGCGGGATCGCTGATCAGCGGCTTCTGGGCGAGCACATGCCTGCCGGCGGCGACCGCCGCGGCGATGAGCTCGACGCGCCCGTGCGGTCCGGTGGCGAGATCGACGATCTCGACCCGCGGATCGGCCAGCAGGTCGTCGAGCGACGCGTGCACGGTCTCGATCCCGAAGTCTGCGGCGAGCGCCGTCGCATCCGCTTGGTTCCGGGAGGTCACCGCGACGACGGGCACGTCCCACTCCCGATAGGCGGGGAGGTGCGCGGAGCGCGCGATGGCTCCCGCGCCCACGATTCCCACGCCGGAGCGCCGCTCAGGGAAGGAGGGTCGGTGATCGGGCGTCTCGACGGTCACCGTGCGCGCTCCGGCGCGGCGTCGAACCGGAGGACCGCCTGCAGGATCTCGGGATCACCCTCGTCGAGGCGTTCGAACACCCCGGCCACCTCGGCGGCGGGAACGACGTCCGACACGAGCGCGCCCGCATCGATCTCTCCGCCGAAGACGAGCCCCATGACCGTGCGGACGAGACGCGCCTGGTTCCAGCGTCCACCGAGCTCGACCGGCACGCCGGAGATCTGGCTGGCCACGATCCGCACCCGGTTGTGATGGAACTCCTCGCCCAGGCGCAGGTTCGCCGCTCCCCCCTGATAGAAGCCGGAGGCCGCCACGAGACCTTCGGTCACGACGGCGCGGATCGCCTCGTGCAGGGCCCGGTCTGTGCCCGAGAGCTCGATCGCGCTGTCGGCGCCGCCGCCCGTCAGCTCGCGGATCATCTCTCCCGCGCCGCCCGGTCGCAGAGCGTCGACGGCGTGGACGGCGCCGAAGGCGGTCGCCATCGCGAGACGGCTCGCCAGGGTGTCGACGGCGATCACCCGGCCGCCGGCGAGCGTGGCGAGACGCGTGGCGAGGAGTCCGATGACGCCCTGCCCGAACACCGCGACCTGCTCGCCCAGGCGCACGTCGGCGGCGAGGACGCCGTTGAGGGCGATCGCCCCGACCCGCGCGAAGGTGCCGAGCACGGGGTCGACGCCGTCGGGCACCGCCCGGCCGGCCACGGCCGCGGCCGGCACGACCGCATCGCTGCGGTGACCCCAGATGCCGTGCACCACGTCGCCCACCCGCACGTCGGTCACGTCGGCGGCGACCTCGACCACCTCGCCGACCTCCGAGTACCCCCAGCCGCTGACGGGGTAGCCGAAGCTGGGCTCACCCGGAACGAACAGGCGCCGCTCCGCATCCCACGTGGAGGTGAGATACGGATTGGTGCCGCGGTACGCGGTCAGCTCGGTCCCCGCCGAGATCCCGGAGTACCAGGTGGCGATGCGGACGCTGCCGGGGATCAGCGGCTGCGCCTCGGTCTCGACCAGCTCGACCTCGCGGACGGCGGAGAACTGCACGACATGGGGCACGGACGGCGCCTCCCTCTCGGATCGGTTCAGCCCTTCTCCGCCCCGGCGGTGAGGCCCCCGACGAGGAGCCGCTCCGAGGCGAAGAAGAGCAGGATGATGGGCAGGGTGAGGATGACGGAGCCCGCCATCAGCACGGTGGTGGGAACCTCGATGCTGCCGGACAGCTGCGACAGGCCGAGCGACACCGTCCAGGCGTCGCGCTTCTCGACGAGGAACAGCAGGGCGAACAGGAACTCGTTCCACGCGATCATGAAGATGAACAGGCCGTTCGAGACGATGGCCGGCATCGCCAGCGGGATGCTGATCTTGCGCATGATCTGGAACCGGCTCGCTCCGTCGAGCGAGGCCGCCTCTTCGAGCGAGACCGGGATCGTCGCGAAGTAGTTGCGGAGGGTGTAGATCGACACGGCCGCGACCTGCGAGACGTAGACGATCAGCAGCCCGAAGAGGGAACCGCGGAGCCCGATCTGCGTGAAGAACACGAAGAGGGGGACGGCCAGCAGGATCGCCGGGAAGAAGTACACCGCGAGGAAGAGGGCCGAGACCTGGCGGCGGCCGAAGAAGGCCAGCCGGCTGACGGCATACGAGCCGGGGATCGACACCAGCAGCGTCAGGACGACCGTCGCCAGCGCCACCAGCAGCGAGTTGCGCATGAAGACGATGAAGCCCTGCCCGCCGGCATCCACCGGGGCGAGCACCTTCAGGTACGTCGACAGGTCGAGCTCGTCGATCGAGATCCACAGGGCGCCGGGATTCTGCACCAGGGAGTCGAGGGAGCGGAAGCTCATCAGCACCATGTAGTAGAACGGCACGACGGCCGCGAGCACCAGCAGCACGATCACGATCGGCCGCAGGACGCGGAACAGTCCGTTCTCGACGCGGTCGCGGCCGATCCCGCGACGCGAGGAGCGCCGCTTCACGGCATCCGTCACGGCGGTCATGCCTGCTCCTCCTGCCGGCCGAAGATCTTGAGGTAGACGCCGACGAGCACGGCGAGGATGGCCGCGAGCACGAGCGCCTGGGCGGCGGCGGCTCCGATGTCGCCCCGCGCGGTGAGCAGGTCGAACACCCGCACCGAGACGACCTCGGTGCCGGCACCGCCGCCGGTGAGCAGGTAGATGTCGTCGAAGTTGTTGAAGGTCCAGATGAAGCGCAGCACGGCCAACACGGCGATCGTCGGCAGCAGCTGCGGCAGCAGGATGTGACGGAAGCGCTGCGTGGGCGTGGCGCCGTCGACCCTCGCCGCCTCGTCGAGCACACCGGGCACGGCCTCGAGGCGCGCCGTGAGGAAGAGGAACGCGAAGGGGAAGGAGCGCCAGGCCTCGAAGAGGATGACGGTGATGAGCGCGATCGGCAGATCGACCTGCCAGCCGAAGATGCTGACGGGGAGCGCGCGATCCGACAGGAAGGCGACCGGATCCTCCCAGCCGAGGACATTCTGTCCGAACCAGTTCACGATGCCGAACTGCGGGTTGAGCATCGTCGACCACACGAAGGTCGCCGCGACGACCGGTGCGACGTACGGGAGCAGCAGCGAGGCGCGGACGAGACCGCGCCCCCGGAACGGCTTGCGGAGGGCGAGCGCGGCGATCAGACCGATGCCGATGGCGAGGGCGGTGCCGCAGACGGAGTAGACGATGGTCGTCCACAGGGCGCTGAAGAAGCCCGGTGAGGTGAGCACGTCGACGAAGTTGTCGAGGGTGTACTCGCCGATGATGCCGGTTCCGCGGACGTTGATCAGCCGCACGTTCTGGAACGCCAGCGAGATCGCCCAGATGATCGGCAGCACCACCGCGACGAGGATGATGATGAACGTCGGCGAGATGAGGACGAGACCGGCACGGTTCTCCTCGCGACCGTGCCGCGAGCGCCGACTGCGCGACTCCTGCGCGCGGGCGGGCCCGGGCCCGGGGCGCACGGCCTCGGGCCCGGATCCTTCGGTGAGGATGCTCACTCGAGCGACTCCCCGATCGAGCGCACCGCCTCGGCGGCGGTCGCAGCGGCCTCGGCCGGATCTCCGCCCTGGGCGACCTCGCTGACGGCGGTCGAGACGGGCAGCTCGCCCTGGAGGGCGCCGAGGAGGGCTCCCTGACCCTGGGTGATGCCCCAGCGCGCCAGGTCCTGCGGTCCGGCGGCGACGGCCTCGAGCACCTCGGGGGCGTAGAAGTCGGACAGCGGCGCCTTGGTGTCGACACCGGCGGGAAGGGTGGCCCACAGATCGGAGAACTTCGTCGGCTCGTCGGGCGTGCCGGTACGGACCGGCACCTTGCCCTCGGGGGCGATCGCGATCCACGGCTCGTAGCCGTCGCTCATCATGTACTCGATGAACGACTGCGCCGACTCGGCGTTCGCGCCCTCGGTGATCGTCCACGAGGTGATCTCACCGAACTGCGCGGGCGCATCGCCGTCAGGGCCGGCGATCGAGGTCACCACGCCGGTGTTCTGGGCCAGGAAGGCGGGGTCGGCCGCGCACTCGGGGCACGACGGCTTGGCGTCTTCGCGGAGACCCGCCATCTCGTCGAGCACGAAGCTCGACCAGATGAACATCGCCGCGCCGCCGGCGAAGTAGGTCGCCCGCGTGGTGTCGACGTCCTGCGCGCCCGGGACGGAGTAGTTCTCGGTGAGATCGCCGTAGAACTGGAACGCGCTGATGCAGGCGTCCGAGTCGAGCTCGACATCGCCGTCCTCGTTCACGAGCTCGCAGCCGTTGCCGAGGGCGATCTGCTCGAAGGTCTGCTCGGTGAAGGCGTCGCCGGGCGCGGTGGCCCCGACGAAGCCGGCGACCTCCGGCGAATCGAGCGTCTTCGCCGCCTCGAGGATCGACTCGTACGAGTCGGGGGCGTCGAGACCCGCCGCCTCGAACAGGTCGGTGCGGTAGAAGAGCATCTGGGTCCACGACTCGCTGGGGACGGCGAGCGGGGTGTCGCCGTCGGAGGTGAGCTCGAGCGCGTTCTCCGAGAAGGTCGAACGGTCGAGCGCATCGAGCGTCGCGGCCACGGCGTCGGTGTCGACGAACTCGTTGGCCGAGAGCGTGCGCACCTGCGGGAGCGAGATCCCCGCGATGACGTCGGGAAGGTCCCCGGCGGCGGCCGAGGAGGTGAGCAGCTGAGCGAACTGGTCCTCCGCGACCGAGACGAGCTCGACGTCGATACCCGTCTTCTCGGTGAACGCGTCGACGATCTCCTGCGTGGCGGCCACGCGGTCGGGAAGGTCTTCCTGCAGCCAGAACGTGATGCCTTCGCCGCCCTCGCCGCCGCCTCCCCCGTCGTCGGAACTCGTGCATCCGGTGAGGGCGAGCGCCGTCATGGCCACCACGGCCGCCGCTGCTGCTGTCGCGCGGGTCTTCACTATGCGCCTCCTTGCGCTGGGTCTTCCGGGATCCGCCGAGGTCTCGGCGCTCATTAAGACTAAAAGCTAGACATATGTCGGCTAGGTGTCAAGCATTACTATGCTGAGGACGATCCCAAGGAGGTGTGGATGTCCGGTCCCGGCGATGTGCTCGACCTGATCCGCGAGCGGCGCGCGTTCACGCGCGGAGATGTGCTCGAGGTCACCGGGCTCTCGCGCATGACGGTCGCCACACGCATCGACGCGCTGCTCGACGCCGGACTGATCGTCGAATCGGGCACCGAGCGCGTCGCAGCGGGCCGGCCCTCGCGGCGCCTGGAGTTCAACACCGCGCACGCCCACGTCGTCGCGGCGAGCGTCGACACCACGCACACGACCGTCGCGCTCACCGATCTCGCCGGCCGCGTGGCGATCGAGGAGCGCATCGAGGTCGCCGTCGCCGACGGTCCCGACCTGACCCTCAACGCGATCGCCGAGCGCGCCGCCGGTCTGCTCGACCGTGCCGGCGTCACGCGCGATCAGGTCGCCGCCATCGCGCTCAGCATCCCCGGACCGGTCGATCCCGACACCGATCGGCCGAGCCAGCCGCCGATCATGCCGGGATGGGACGCCTACCCGATCCCCGACCATCTCAGCGGATCGCTGGGTGTTCCCGTCCTCGTCTCCAACGATGCGGATGCCGCGGCGCTCGGCGAGCAGCGCGCCGCCCATCCCGGCTCTCGCGCGCTCTGCTTCCTCAAGGTGTCGTCGGGGATCGGCACGGGCATCGTCCTCGGCGGACGCGTGTACCGGGGCGCCGACGGCGGGGCGGGCGACATCGGCCACGTGAAGATCGCCGAGCACGCCGACCTGCTGTGTCAGTGCGGGGCACGCGGATGCCTGGCGGCTGCGGCATCCGGTCGCGCGGTCGCGCGATCCCTCACCGCGCTCGGAAAGCCGGCCGCCTCGGCGTCGGATGTGGGCGCGTACCTCGCCGCCGGCGACCCGGATGCGGCCGCCCTCACCCGGCAGGCGGGCCGCCTCATCGGAGAGGTCGTGGCGACGGTCGTCTCGCTCCTCAACCCCTCCGAGGTGGTGCTGGGCGGAATGCTGGCCTCGCCGCCGCTCCTCGCCGGGGTGCGCGAGACGCTCTACCCTCGGTCGCTCCCCCGCGCCACACGACACCTCAGCATCAGCCAGTCGACGCTCGGAGAGAAGGCGACCGTGGTCGGCCTCGCCGCGATGGTCGTCGAGCGGGAGTACTCGGCGACGGCGGTGAACGCGGCGCTCGCCCGCGCGTAGCGGCGCCCACCCGCCTGCAGCTGCGCCCCGACGAGAACGGTCGAGGTCACCCGCGGCTACGATGCAGGGATGACGAACAGCGGTCCGGTCGACGACGTCTCCATCGGCGGGGACATGATCCGTCTGGGGCAGTTCCTGAAGTTCGCAGGGCTGCTCGACTCCGGCGGCGACGCCAAGGAAGTGATCATCGACGGCTTCGTGACCGTCAACGGAGAGGTCGATCGCCGTCGAGGTCGACAGCTCCACGACGGCGATCTGGTCGCCTTCGAGGGACGCACCGTGCGCGTGCGTCCCTGACCGCGCCGGGTCAGGACCCCTTCCGACGTCGCACCGCGACCAGGATCGCCCCGGCGACCAGGAGCAGGGCGCCGATCACGATCACCGGGAGGGGCAGTGCGAGCCCGGTGGGCGGCAGCACGGTCACGAGTCCGGCATCGATCGTCACGTCGATGAAGCTCGCCATCAGGGTGCCGTCGCTTCCCACGACCGTGCGGATGTCGGCGGAGCCGGCCCCGAGCGTGAACACCGGGGTCCGTCCGTCGCCGCGCGGGTTCGAATCGGCGTCGCCGCCCGAGCCGTTCGTCGTGAACCGGTAGCCGTCGGGCAGGTCGGTGAACTGGATGAAGTACTGACCGGGAAGCAGCCCGTCGAACAGGTAGCGTCCGTCGTCCTCGGTGGACTGCGGCGGCACGACGGCTCCCCGCCAGTCGCGCGCCGGAGTCCCGTCGGCGTTGCGGAGCGTCACCGTGACCCCCGACACCGGTGTCTCGCCGGCATCCTGACGCCCGTTCGCGTTCGCGTCGAACCAGACGACGTCGCCGACGGCGTAGAGATCCGCGACGATTCCCAGGTCGATGGTCGGATCGATGCGGACCGCGCGGGCCACACCGTCGGTCGCAGCCACGGGGCGCACGTCGGCGCTCGCGCCCGACAGCGTGAACACCGGGGTGAGTCCCGACGCATCGGCGTTCGAGTCGTCTCCCGCCGAGGCTTCCGCGACGCGCGCCCCGGTCGGGTGATACCCGACCGGCCAGCCCGAGAAACGCACGCGATAGTCGCCGGGCGCCAGTCCGTCGAAGACGTAGTGACCGTTCGCGTCGGTCTGCACGGGGGCGACCGGCGCGCCGTCGGCGTCGAACGCCGGCTGTCCGTCCGCCCGCAGCAGGGTCACCGTGACTCCGGCGACCGGCGGCTCTCCGGCGTCCTGTCGCCCGTCGCGGTTGCGGTCGACCCAGACGTGATCGCCGACCGCGAGCAGGGGCGTGAGCCCGGCGTCGATCGTGCGATCGATCCGCTCGGCCACCGTGACGCGGTCGTCGGGTGTCACCTCGGTGGTGTCGGGTCCGCCGGGCCCGAGCAGGAACGGGGATGTAACGCCCGATGCGTCGGGGTTCGAGTCGCCTTCCGGCGCACCGCTGCCCGGACGCGTGAAGCGGAGGGTGGGCGGGGTGTCGGCGAAGACGACCCGGTACGTCCCCGGCCGGAGGCCGTCGAACAGATAGCGCCCGTCGTCGCCCGTGCGGACCGGAGCGACGGGATCGCCGTCGAGATCGGTGACCGGAGCCCCGTCGGCGTCGGTCAGCGCGACGAGCACCCCGGCGACCGGCTGCTCGCGCGGGCCCTGGCGGCCGTCGCCGTCGTCGTCGAGCCACACACGGTCTCCGATCGCGTATGCCTGCGTGAAGCCGAAGTCGACGGTGAGCAGATCGGCGGCATCGCCGTTCGGACCGTGCGCGCGGGCACCGGCCGCTCCCGCGTCGGCGTCGCCCGTCGGGTTGTCGCGTCCCAGGGCGACCACGCCCGAGCTGATCCCGGTGACGGCCGGATCGGGAGCGTCGATCCCCTTGTCGGCGTTGTTCCGCGACGCGGCATCCGTCGTCGGCGAGGACGAGAGCCAGCCCTCCAGCGGCGCCCCCTCGGCGAAGTTCGCCGCCGCCACCCGCACCCGGTAGTCGCCGGCGGGCAGACCGTCGAAGCGGTAGTGCCCGCTGGCATCGGTCGTCGTGGTGACGGGGGCGCCGTCGGCGTCGAGCACAGGAGCACCCGCGGCGTCGAGCAGCTCGACGACGGCCTCGGCCACGGGCTGCTCGTCGTCGTCGACGACGCCGTTGTTCGCGTGGCCCTCCTCCGCGCCGCTGTCGAACCACAGCCGGTTGCCGAGCGACAGGCCCGGAACGAAGCCGAAGTCGACCGTCAGGTTGTCGAACGGGTCTCCGAACGGCCCGTTCGCCCCGGCATCCGTCGCTCCCCGGTCGGTCTCTCCGGTCACGCCCGGCTGCAGATCGACGGTCGCCGACGTGATGCCGGTGGTGCCGGGATGCCGGGCGTCGTCGCCCGAGTCACGACTGTCGTCACCCGCGCCGAAGCTCGTCGACGCCCCCGTGCTCGACAGGTAGCCGGCCAGCACACCCGCGTCGTCGAAGTTCGCC
Source organism: Microbacterium martis (assembly GCF_047246685.1). Lineage (NCBI taxonomy): Bacteria > Bacillati > Actinomycetota > Actinomycetes > Micrococcales > Microbacteriaceae > Microbacterium > Microbacterium martis. The sequence continues at coordinate 546,413 of NZ_JBFOKT010000002.1, forward strand.
GCCGCCACCCGCACCCGGTACTGTCCGGGGGCGAGACCGTCGAACCGGTAGTAGCCGTCGACATCGGTCGTCGTCGTGCGGGGCTCGCCGGCCGCATCGCGGACGGGGGTGCCGTCGGCCGCGAGAAGCTCGACGACGGCACGGGCGACGGGCTCTTCGCCGAGGTCGAACCGGCCGTTGTCGAGCGCCGCGCCGTCGCCGGTGTCGAACCACAGGCGGTTGCCGAGGCTCAGAGTGGGCGGAAGCACCGGAAGCTCGACCGCGTCGTCGTTGTTCGACGGGTTCGCCGCATCGGGGGCGGGGTCGCCGTTCTCGTAGGCGTCGGGTGCGCTGCCGACCGGAATGCTCTCGGCCGTCGGCTGGTTCGGCGACGGCTGCACGACGGCCACATTGCGCAGGGAGGCGGCGTCGACCGACGTGACCCGCGCGGTCACGGTGAGCGGCGATGCCTGCTCGCCGGCGTCGAGCGGGTCGCCCTCCCACGCGGCCACCACCTCCTGACCCGTCACCACGGCGGCGGACCAGTTCTCGCCGTCGGCAGAGACCAGGTCGAGTCCCGCCGGCAGGCGATCCGAGACCGTGAGGCCCGGGAGCGCCGTGCCCGGTCCGAGGTTCGAGGGGATCAGGTCGAACGTGACCTCGTCACCGAGGCGATACGGCCCGGGGCCCGAGGTCAGCCGCTTCTCGAGCGTCAGGTCGATGAGGGGGACGAAACCGAAGTCGACCGTCAGCGTGTCGTACGCGTCCCCGTGGGGACCGTGCGCTCCGGCTCCCGCACCGGACACCGCCTCTCCGACCACCCCGGGCACGAGAGCGATCGTGGCGGAGGTGATGCCCGTGGCCGCCGGATCGGCGGCATCCTCGCCCTTGTCACGATCGTCGCTGACGGCGTCGAACGTGGTCGCCGCCCCCGTGGCGGAGGTCCAGCCCTCGAGCACCGCGCCGGCAGCGAAGTTCGCGGCGGCGACCCGCACGCGGTAGTCCCCGGCCGGGAGCCGATCGAATCGGTAGTTCCCCTGCGCGTCGGTCGTCGTCGTGATCGGAGCGCCGTCGGCGCCGAGGACCGGCGCGCCCGCGCCGTCGAGCAGTTCCACCGTCGCGCCCTCGATCGGGCTCTCACCGGCGTCGAGCACTCCGTTGTTCGTCTGCCCCGGCCCGGTGTCGGACCAGAGCCGGTTGCCGAGCGAGAGCAGCGGAACGAACCCGAAGTCGACCGTGTGGTCGGCTGATCCGGCGGATGGCGTGCGCACCGCCGCCGTGACGAGCACCGGCGACTGCGGAATGCCGTTCGAGTCGACGGCGACGTCTCCCCCGGCCGCCGAGACTGTCGGTCCGAGGTCGTGGAGGGGCCCGCCCGAGCCGTAGTCGCCGGGCTCGTCGAGGCGGATCTCGTAGTCCGATTCCGGGGTCAAGGGCAGACCGTACGCGGCCGAACCCGTCGAGGTGCCCGGCGACGACGAGAAGAGATACTCGCCCTGCGGGCCGGTCACGGCGGTCGCCACGAGCGTGCCGTCGGCGGCGAAGAGGCGCACGGTGACGCCGGCGATCGGCGCCTCGGCTGCGCCCTGCACGCCATCGCCGTCGGCATCGAGCCAGACCCGGTTCCCGATCTCGACCGGAGCGGCGGCGACCAGCGACGTCAGGTCACCGAGACCCCCCGCCTTGGCGAAGCTGCCGTCGGGTGTCGCGCTCAGCTGGGTGAGGGTTCCCCCGCGCACGGCCCGACCGTCGCTGTTGCCGAAGACGCGCACGCCGTCGCGGTTCAAGGCGTTCCCGTCGGTGGTGGAGTCGATCGTCGTCGCGATCAGCGTGCTGCGCCCGGGGATCTGCAGAGCGGATCCGAGCGCGGTGTTGCCGTGGTAGTCGACCGGCGGTCCCCCCGCCGTGCGGCGCCACCAGTAGGTCGTCTCGTAGAACTTGCCGCCGCCCGGTCCCCAGTCGTTGGTCGGCTGCGTCGACGTCGTCGAGCCGCACGTGCCGTCGTTCTCGAGCACGTAGGCGCCGGCGCCGTCGGGGCACGCCTTCAGCAAGTCGCCCGCGCCGATGTACCCGTAGGCCCGGGCGTCGTTCGTCACGGCGCTGCCGAGCATGACCCCGAACTGCCCGGCGGTGCGGTCCTTCACCGAGAGCACCAGGTTTCCGGCCGAGTCGAAGACGACGCTCGATGCGACGGGCGTCGGGGTCATCTGCGTGTTCCACGTGTCGTTCCACGGAGCGTGGTTGTTGGTCTGCGTCGGCGAGGGCACCGCAGAGGAGTATCGCAGCGCACGGCTGAAGGTCAGCGGGGCGCTCAGCACCGCCGGGCCGAACACCCGGGTCTCCTCGTCCATCGGCACGACCCACGCCCGCAGCTCGCCGACGGTCGGACCGGTGCAGGTCAGCGTCACGTACACCGATCCGCGGTACGAGCCGAGACCGTACGGACGCACCTGGGCGGGGTCGCATCCCTGCGCGGCGGACAGCGGGATGTCGATCGCCTGCGGCGTCGCCGGGGTCGGGGCGTCGCTGGGAGTCGCCCCGGGCGTCAGCGGGACGGCGTAGAGCCGGCGGTCGTTGAGGTTCACCGCGTAGAGCGTGCGCTGGTCGGCCGAGATCTCGATGTCGCCCAGGCCGATCTTTCCCACCGCGGGGAAGGCGACCGAGTCGTGGAACCAGTCGTAGCCCGTGAGATCAGCCGGTCGCGGATCGGCTCCCGCATTCGGGATCGTCACGAACGGGCGCGCGTTCGGAGCGCCGCTCAACGCATCGGTGAGGTAGATCGCGCCGAGGCCGGCGGGTCCGAGCATGGTCCCGCGCCGGAACGACGCTGCGCTGAAGACGAATCGTTCGCCGTGATGGGCGGTCCCCCAGACGGTGCCCATCTGACCCTGGGTGGCCAGCACCGTCCGCCCTGAGGCGGGCGAGCCGCTGGTCGTGTACGGGAAGCCGAACAACGCCGGCTGTCCTGCCAGATTCGGGGTGACCCCGGCAGAGCCCGATTGGAAGGCGTTGGCGCTGAACACCGAGCGCTGCGAGGGCACGACGATCTGCGGCGTTCCGGCCCCCGTCCAGACCATGCCCTCCTGCGTCGCGCCGAGATCGACTCCGGTCGCGCCGAGGTCGACGAACTGCACGGTGCTTCCGTTGTCGGCCCCGATCCGCGCCGGACGATAGCCGTCGGGCAGCGCGAAGTCGACGCGCACCTGCGTCGTCGCGGCACCGGAGACGGCGAGCGTGTAGGAGCCGTCGGCCGCGGTGGTCGCCGTCGCGCGCACCACGCCGGTCGCGTCGGTGGCGGTGACGCCGACTCCGCCGAGCCCCGTGTCGCCGATGACGTCTCCGGATGCCGCGTCGCGCGCCCCGTCATCGTCGAAGTCCTGGTAGACCACGCCGGCGATCGAGCCGTCGGCGGCGGATGCCGGTGCAGCGGCGAACATGGTCGACGCGATCGCCGCGATGAGTGCGACGCCGAGCGCCGCCCGTGATCCCCGCCGCGGTGAGCGCGACGGAGCGGCCACGTCACGATCCACAGTTCTCCCCCAGAAGTCCCAGTCGGGTGCGAGTCTCGACCCCACCCTGATCGGCTGCCCGCAGGGAGGCGCTCGACGACGCACAACAGCTGCGATCCTGCCAAATCGGCTTTCACGATCACCGCGCGGACTGTGAACGTTCGCGCCGAGCGCCGTCAGCCGAGTTCGGGGGCGCGCGGCACGGCGACGTGCTCCTCGGGGTTCAGGTCGATCGACACCGCGCCCGCCGGCAGGTCGGCCTCGAACCGCCGGAGGGCACCGCTCTCGTCGATCCAGAACCGCGTCGTGCCGCCCGCGGCGCCGGAGGCGGCATCCGTCGGTCCCGAGAAGACGTCGACCGCCGTGCCGTCGACGTCGTCGCCGCGCAGCCACCGTGCATCCGAGGTCTCGAGCAGCTGAGCGTTGTCGGGCCGGTCGGCGCCGAGGTTCAGCAGCAGCACGAGCACCGCGTCGATCGACGATTCCGTCGGGTCGAGCGGTCGAGCCGCTCCCGGCGAAGCCGGAGGGGCGGTCGGCACCTCCTCGCCGCTCCCGGCGCCCGTCCATCCGACGAACAGCGCGTCGTCCCAGGTGATCACGGCCGATTCGCCGTCGAGCACCGCGGTCGCGATGCCCACTCCGCCGCGGTGGTCGAAGCGTCCGCGCAGCGTGACCGTTCCGTCTGCGGTCGGCACGGCGGTCTCGAACGTCCTGCTGCCGTCGCGGTAGGCCAGGAACCGGGCGACGGCGAGACGCTCGGCCTCGTCGGCGGTCAGCGGACGCGGACCTGCCTCGGCGACCGCCGATCCATCCCCCGCCGGCGCCGGGGCCTCGGCACCCGACCAGGCCAGCGTCGCCCCCGCGCCCACCAGCAGCAGCAGCGCCACGGCACCGACGGCGATCCATCCGCGACGTCTCACGAGGCGCCGAAGATCGTCGAGCCGAGCGGATGCTGCGCGTCGAACCCGGGCAGCACGAGGAACGCGCCGGTCGCCGTCGTGACCGTGAAGTCGAGCAGGGCGTCCGCCTCCGACATCCGCTCCATCGTGCGGACGAAGGTGCCGATGTCGGCCTGGAAGCTCACGAACAGCAGACCGAGCGGATCGTCCATCGAGTAGGAGCGGCGGAGCATCAGCGGCACCCCGGCGGGCCGCGGGTGCGCCCGCCGCACGTGCGCGTCGAGCGGGATGCGATATCGGCCGTCGGGCGTCTTGGCCTGCAGGTCGACGTCGTCGGCGATCCCTCCGCCCGACAGGGGCGCGCTCCCCGCGCGCTCGCGACCGACGATCGCCTCCTGGTCGGCGAGGGCGAGTCGCCGGAAGGCCGCGACGTCGATCTCCATCCGACGGACGACGACGATGCTGCCGCCCGACGCGACGCCCCCGTCGATCCAGACCGATGCGCGCTGCTCTTCGGGCGTGACGGGCACGGCGATCCCGTCGACGAAGCCGAGCACGTTGCGGGCGGCGGAGTGGCCGTCGCGGACGTGCTCGGACGGTCCGCGCATGCCTCGCTGGCGCCAGCGCTCGGTGAGCGAGGGGGCGTCGGCGAGCACGCCGGCGAGCGCGAGCGGCGGGACGAGCGGATCGGACGCGCACACCTGGATCACGACGTCTCCCCCGTGGTGACGTTCGTCGAGCTGCTCGCGTCGAAACGCCGGAAGCTGCTGCGAGCCGGGGCCGTCCGGGTCGGCCTCAGCCATCAGCCGAGGCCCCACGCCGACCGTCACGGTCAGGTCGCCGGGGGCGATCCCGCTGAGAGCGGGATGCTCGCCGGCGGTGAGCGCGCCGATGCTGTCGCCGATGCCGGCGAGCACCTCTCCGGGGTCGCCGTCGAGATCGAGCACGGCGACCAGGAGGTGCGCCTGCGGGGTGCGGGGGCGCGCGACGCCGGCCTGCCGGGCACCGAACGGCGACACGCTCCGCCCCGGGGAGGCGGCGTCGGCCACGGGGGTCGCGGGCGACGGTGCGCAGCCCGCGAGGGTCGCGCCGAGGACGGCGAGACCGCCGGAACCCAGCAGGGTCCGCCGCGAGATCGCGCTCGTCTCCTCCATCACGACGACGATGATAGCCTCCGTCCAGAAACCGGCCGTCACCCCCTACCATGAGGCGATGCGCTCTCGACCGACCCTGATCCTGCTCGCCTCGGCGACCCTCGTCCTCTCGGGGTGCGCCGGTCCGACCGCCTCCGAGCGCTCCGCCCAGCCCGCGATCGTCACGGTCCCGGGCGATCATCCGACGATCTCCGACGCCGTGGCCGCGGCCGCGGAGGGCGACACCGTCCTCGTCGCATCCGGCGCGTATCGCGAGACGGTCACGATCGACACGCCCGGGATCACGCTCCGCGGCGAAGACCGGAACGGCGTCGTGATCGACGGCGAGGTACGGCGCGGCAGCGGCGTGGTCGTGTCGGCACCGCGGGTCACCGTGGCGAATCTCACGGTGCGCAATGCGACGCAGAACGGGGTGCTCGTCACCGGGATGCGCGACGACGACGGCGAGGCGGTCGGGGGGCATGACGGCTACAGCGCACCCGATCCCAACGGCACTCCGCTGCTCGACGGCTTCCTCGTCGACCACGTGACGGCGTCGAACAACGGCCTCTACGGCATCTACGCGTTCCACTCGTCGAACGGCGCGATCACCGATTCGTTCGCGTCGGGCGGCGCCGACTCCGGCATCTACGTCGGGCAGTGCGCATCGTGCAACATCGTCGTCTCGGGAAACGTCGCGGAGCGCAATGCGGTCGGCTTCGAGGTCGCCAACGCCGGGGGCGACCTCGTCGTGACGGGCAATCGCTTCGTCGGCAACCGGGTGGGGGCGACTATCACCTCCGACTATCAGGAGGCCTTCGTGCCCCAGCGCGGTGCCACCCTCGCCGGCAACGTGATCGCCGCGAACGCCCAGCACGACACACCGGAGCAGGCCGACGGCGGGTTCGGCATCGGCATCGGCATCGCGGGCGGCACCGAGAACCACCTCATCGCGAACCTGATCACGGGCCATCCCGTCGCCGGCCTCGTCGTGACGTCGGCGGAGGATCTCGGACCGATCGGCAACCGGACCGTCGGCAACGCCTTCGACCGCAACAGCGCCGATGTCGTCTACGCGCCGACGCCGCGCGGTGCGGGCAGCGGCAACTGCTGGGAGGGCAACACCCTGGCGGGCACCGTGCCCGAAGGGCTGCAGTCGACGTCGCCGTGCTCCGCCCCGGCCGAGGTGGCGGCCGGGTCGATCGCTCGGGTGCAGGCTCCGGCCGGCATCCCGTTCACCGACGTCGTCGCGCCCCCGCCGCAGCCCGACCTCGGACCGGTGGATGCCGCGGCCACGCCGTGGCGCGGTGAGGCCGCCGTGCCCGACGTCGATCTCGACGCCGTCGCCATCCCCGCGCCCACCCTGCTGGCGGAGAGGTCGGCGATCAGCTGGTGACGGCCGCGAGCGCTACGCCCGCACGCCGCGTTCGCGACGCCCCTCGCGGATCGTGCTGATCAGGAACACGACCGCGAACACGCCGAGAGCCACCTGCACCACCGCCGACACGGGGCCGAGATCCATGCCGGCGTGGCCGGGGGCGGCATCCGAATCCCCCGACTGCACGTAGAGCGAGAAGTCGGTCAGGGCGTGCAGCAGCATCGGCACCCACAGCCGTCCGGTGGCGAGGAACGCCGCATAGAACATCACGCCGTTCATCGAGGTGACCGCGACCTGGAAGGCGACCACCGGCAGCGGAACCCCGTGGGTCAGACTGCCGAACGAGTGGCTCACGCCGAAGAGCAGAGACGTCAGCAGGACCGTGAGGAACTCGCCGTGGTGCGCACGGATGCTGACGCGCAGGATGCCGCGGTAGTAGAGCTCTTCGGCGAAGCCGATCATGAGGCATCCGAGCGCGGCCGTCAGCACGAACACCATCGGACGGTCGCCCCAGGGAGTGGCGAAGAGTCCGAGGACCGGGTTGATCAAGAGGAGGATCGGGACGGCGAGGAGCCAGCGCCGACGCGGCCGGGCGGGGGCTGCGGCCGGGTCGCCGAGGGTCCACACGTCGCGCGACCAGCCGGACCACCGGACGAAGATCACTCCGGCGACGATCAGGATCGGCAGGGCGACGAAGTGCGACAGCGCGAACTCGCCGGCGACCGAGCCGGGCTGGACGATGTCGACCAGGAGGTTCGAGACGCCGGCGGCCAGGAGCACGTAGACCACGACGGTGATCAGGCCCACCCAGAGGGTGCGGGGAACGCGGTCGCGCGGGGCGGCGGCGGAGGCGTCGGACGATCGGCGGCGGAGGTTCTCGGACTCGGTCATGCGTGCTCCTCAGGGGAAAGGGGATCCGCGTCGCGGGTGGAAGGACGACGACTTCCGCGGGAAGTGTCGCGGACGATCGTGTCGCTCGAAGGGAGGCGCGCCGTCGCGCTGCGGCGGTATATCGGTATGCGTGCGATCGCGCGGTCTGCGTGGTTCCGGAACCGCGCCCGCTCCGAGCGCGCCCTCTCCTCGCGCTGACCGAGGGCAGGAATCCTCGAATCCTCCATGTGCTCCCGCGTTCTGCCCATACGGCTGCGGCGAAGACGGACCCTACCGTGGGTGCAGTCGTCCTGATTCCCGCCGCATATCGTCGTGCGACGAGGAGACCCGACCAGGGAAGAGCTGCACATGAACGTCGGAACCGATGCGATCGAATCCACCATGCCCGTCGATGGTCCGCGTGAAGCCGTCGCGTCGATCACGCTGCCCGAGGCGGCGGGATCGGCGCGGGCCCGACTGGCCGACGGCAAGGCCGCCGCGTGGAGTGAGCCGCTGACCATCCGCACCTACGAGGCCGCCGACCCCAGCGAGTACCCGATGTACCTCGACCACCGGGTGTACCAGGGCTCGAGCGGCAAGGTGTACCCGATCCCCTTCATCGAGCGGATCGCCGACGAGGGGGTCGACCGCGAATGGCAGGCGGTGCATCTCGAGAACGAGTACCTCCGGCTGGTGATCCTGCCCGATCTCGGCGGTCGCATCCACATCGGATACGACAAGGCGACCGGCTACGACTTCTTCTACCGCAACAACGTCATCAAGCCCGCGCTGGTCGGACTCGCCGGGCCATGGATCAGCGGCGGCGTGGAGTTCAACTGGCCGCAGCATCACCGCCCCGCGACGTATCTGCCGGTCGAGGTCGCGATCGAGCACGACGACGACGGCTCGGTCACGGTCTGGTGCCACGACCACGACCCGTTCACCCGCATGTCGGCGCAGCATGGAGTGCGCCTGACACCCGGCAGCAGCGTGGTCGAGCTGCGCGTGCGGCTGCACAACCGCACGAGCGAGCGGCAGAGCTTCCTGTGGTGGGCGAACGTCGCCGCGCGCGTGCACGACGACTATCAGTCGTTCTTCCCGGAAGACGTGCGCTACGTGGCCGACCACGCCCGCCGGGCTCTGACGGCGTTCCCCGAGGCCGACCGCCCGTACTACAACGTCGACTACCCGGCGCTCGCGGCGCAGCATCCCGGTGCCGACCGCATCGACTTCTACCGCAACATCCCGGTGCCCACGTCGTACATGATCGTCGACTCGCAGCAGGACTTCTTCGGCGGGTACGACCACGCGGCCGGTGCCGGATTCGTGCACTGGGCGGAGCGTCGGCTGTCGCCCGGCAAGAAGCAGTGGACCTGGGGCGACGCGCCGTTCGGCCACGCGTGGGACGACCAGCTCACCGACGCCGACGGCCCCTACGTCGAGCTCATGGCCGGCGTCTACACCGACAACCAGCCCGACTTCTCCTGGCTGCTGCCCGGCGAGACCAAGGTCTTCTCGCAGTTCTGGTATCCGATCCCGGCCATGGGTGCGGCGCACCAGGCGACGACGGATGCCGCGGTGCACGTCGAGCGCACCGATCGGGTGACGGCGTCGTTCGCCGTCACCCGCCGCCGGGATGCGGCGGTTCTGCGCATCCTCGACGGGGAGGCGGTGATCGCGTCGACCACGGCCGACCTCGTTCCCGGGATCGCCGTCACGCTCGCCGCCGACATCGCCCCCGGCCCGACCGTGCGCGTCGAACTGCTCGACGCCACGGGCGCCGTGCTCGTGCGCTGGCAGCCCGACGCATCGCCCGACGAGGAGCCGTGGGTGGCCGACGAGCCGCCGGCGCCCGAGGCCATCGAGAGCATCGAAGAGCTGTACCTCACCGGATTGCACCTGCTGCAGAACCGGCATCCCACCCGGTCGCCGCTGCCCTATTGGCACGCGGCCCTGTCGCGCGATCCCGGCGACGCGCGCACCAACACGGCGATGGCCCAGCGCGCCTACCGCGCCGGGAGGTTCGACGAGGCGCTGCGGTGTGCCGAGACCGCGATCGCCCGGCTGACGCGTCGCAATGCGAACCCGACGGATGCCGAGGCGTTCCACATCGCCGGCCTCGCCCTCGCCCGGCTGGGCCGGGAGACCGAGGCTCAGCGCATGTTCGGCAAGGCCGGATGGGACGGCGCGTGGGCGGCGGCATCCGGACTCGAACTCGTGCGCTCGCTGCTGCGCACGGGCCGGACCAGGTCTGCGCTGCGCGTGCTCGACTCCCTCGACGGGGTGGTCGGCCACGACCCGCGCCGGATCGCCGCACGGGCCATCGTGCTGCGCCGACTCGGAGAGCGGGCGGCGGCGGCCGACCTCGCCGCGAGAGCGCTCGAGGCCGATCCGCTCGACGTGACCCTGCGCGTGCTCGCCGGCCGTCCGCTCGGCGACGACGCCGGCCTGCTGCTCGACGCCGCCGTCGACCTGAAGCTCGCCGGCGAGGTCGACGACGCCCTCGCCCTGCTCGAGGCGGCAGCGGGCGCACCGGTGTCGCCGTCGGGCAACGTGCGCCCGATCGCCCGGTATCTCGCCGCCGAGATCCTCGAGGCGCGCGGACGGGGCGACGATGCGCGACGGGCGCGCACGCAGGCCGCGGAGAGCGATCTGCGGTGGGCGTTCCCTTCCGGGCTCGACGCGCTGCAGGCGCTCGAGCAGGCGCAGCGCGCCGATGCGTCCGACCCGGTGGCGCCCGCTCTTCTGGGCATGCTGCTGTATGCCCACGGACGGCGGTCCGACGCCGCATCGGCGTGGGACCGGGCGCTCGACCTCGGGGGCGGCGACCCGGTGCTGCTGCGCAACGCCGCCCTCGCCGCCTACAACGTCGCGCACGACGACGACCGCGCGTGGCGGCTCTACGCACAGGCCGTGGCGGCGGCTCCCCGCGACGCGCGGCTGCGCTACGAGCACGACCAGCTCGCCGCGCGTCTCGGGCGCTCGACCGCCGAGCGGCTCTCGGCTCTGCGCCCGGTCGAAGACCTCGTCCTCCAGCGCGACGACCTCACCATCGTCTACGTGCGCCTGCTCGTCGCCGAGAGGGAGGCGGGTCGCGCCCTCGACATCCTGACCTCCCGCTCGTTCCACCCCTGGGAGGGCGGGGAGGGACAGGTCATCGCGGCCTGGGACGAGGCCCGGCGAGCGCTCGGGCTGCCGCACGCCGACCCGCCCGCGACGCTCGGCGAGGCGCGCGCGGTCTATGCGCCCCCGGCGGCCGTGCGCGACGACGGGGTCACCGACTACTTCGCCACGAGCCTGCCGGAGTTGCTGCTGTTCTCGCGCCAGAGCGGCGAGGACTGACCCGATGCGAGCGCGGTCCGGGGCGCAGTACGTGCTCTCGGCGGGCGAGTACGAGGCCGAGGTGGCGAGCGTGGGTGCGACGCTGCGCTCGCTACGACACCGCGGGGTCGACCTCGTGCGGGCGTTCGACGCCGACGAGGTGCGCCCTGCCATGCGCGGAGCGGTGCTCGCGCCCTGGCCCAACCGCATCGCCGACGGCGAGTACGACTTCGGCGGCATCCGTCATGCGCTTCCGCTCACCGAGCCCGAGCGGCGCACCGCCGCGCACGGGCTGGTCGCCTGGATGGACTTCACGTGCGTCGTGCGACGGCCGGACGCGGTGCAGCTCTCGGCGACGATCGAGCCGCAGCCGGGGTACCCGTGGCGGGTGCGGATCGACGTGACCTACCGCCTGACGCCCGACGGCCTGCGGCACGACATCACGGCCACGAACGAGAGCCCGGATGCTGCGCCCGTCGGCCTGGGCGGCCATCCGTATCTCGTCGCGGGCGCACCGGGACCGCGGCGCATCGACGCCCTGCAGCTGTCGGTGCCGGCCGAGGAGGTCCTGCTCGTCTCGCCCGACCGGCTGCTCCCGACCCGGTCGGTCGCCGTCGCCGAGGTGCCCGACCTCGACCGCCGGCACCCGCGTGCGCTCGCCGACGCCGAGATCAACCACGCCTACACGGCCGTCGAGCGAACGGCGGGAATCGCCCGGGTGACGCTGACGGATGCCGCGGGCGTCGGCGTCGCGATCGAATGGGACGAGCGGTGCCGGTGGGTGCAGATCTACACCGACGACCACGGATCAGCCGGGGAGCGCCGGCAGGGCGTCGCCGTGGAGCCGATGACGTGCCCGCCCGATGCCTTCCGATCGAAGCGCGATCTCGCGAGCGTCGCCCCCGGCGCTTCGGTGTCGGCGGGATGGACCATCCGCCCCGTGCCCGGCTGAGTCGTCGGGTGCGCGTCCGCACGACGGGGCGGCCGGTCGCTCACCCCTTGTGCAGCGCGCGATAGCCCGAGGGATTGACGCCGTGCAGCCGGCGGAAGTGCCGGGAGAAGTACAGCGGATCGGTGTACCCGACCGCGAGCGCGACCTCGCGCACGGGGAGCGTCGTCGTGTCGAGCAGGCTGCGGGCGCGCGCCATGCGCAGCGACGTGTGGAAGGCGCCGGGTCCGCCGCCGGTCGCCTCGCGGAAGAGCGCGCTGAGGTGCGACGGCGACATGCCGACGAGGGCGGCGAGCTCGTTCACCTGGATGCTGCTGTCGATCCGCGATTCCAGGTAGTGCATCGCCCGTTCCAGAGGCGAACCCTCGCCGGGCAGCGTGCTGTCTGCGGCGATGCGGGTGAGCAGGTTCCACGCGATTCCCGAGGCCGTCAGCAGCTGCGCGAGCGACAGCCGCCGCTCGAGCACGGTGACCAGTTCGTCGAACAGCGCGACCACCCGGTCGAGTGAGCGCAGGCGGGTCAGGGGATTCTGGCGTCCGAGCGTCGTCGTCGCCAGCTCCGCGGCATCCGTCCCGCGCACGTGCAGCCACCAGATGCTCCACGGATCGTCGGCCGACGCCTCGTAGCTGTGCGGGCTGCCCGCGGCGATCGCGATCGACGAGGAGGGGGTGAGCACGAAGCGCTCGCCGCCGATCGTCACCGTGCCGCGACCCGAGACGCACAGCAGCACGACGGTCTCGGCGGTTCCCCGGCTGCGCACGCGCCGGTGGCCCTCCGCCTCGGGGAAGTACCCGGCGTCGGTCACCAGCAGGCGGCGTGTGCCGGGCTCGGTGAGGGCCGCGTCCACCTGCGGCCGCGGAACGACGCAGAGACGCTGACGCGCGAAGCCGTCTCTGCGGTAGTGCGGGGCGGGAACCGGCGTCTCGTCCATGGTCGCGACCTCCTGAGCCGATGACACGGGAACAATACGGGAATATCGCGCCGCGCACCACGATCGTCGCTTCGGCGGGCAGAATCATGCGTGTCGTCGGGGGACCGGATGATCCTCCATATCCGCCGTGCGATTGTCCTCGGTCCCGCCTTGGTCCAGCACGTATCTTCGGTGGTGTCCGATCACGGGTCGGCCACGACGGCCGCCACAGCACCAGACAAGGGAGTCTCGATGATCACCATTCGCAATCGCCGCTGGTCGCGCACCGCGGCGGGCGGTGTCGCCGTCCTGGCGCTCGCCGCCCTGACCGCCTGCTCCTCCGGCATGGAGACCGCCGACCCGGGAGCCGGAGGCGGCGAGACGACCGACGGGCCGCTCACCATCGCCCTCATCCAGAAGCAGGGCGACCAGCAGTACTTCATCGACGAGGCGAACGGCGCCAAGGAGGTGGCGAAGGCCGACGGCGACGTCACCGTCAACGTCATCGACGTGGCCAGCGACTCGAACAAGGCCATCTCCGAGGTCGAGGCCGCGATCGCCCAGCAGGTCGACGGCATCATCATCGTCGTGCCCGACACGCAGATCGGCCCCCAGGTCATCCAGCTCGCGACCGACGCGGGCATCCCGATCATGGCCGCCGACGACCCGATCGAAGACGGCGCGGGCGAGCCCCTGGCCTTCACCGGGTTCGACGGCACGTCGATGGGCGAGAAGGTCGGCGCCGAGGCGGCCCGGCTCTACCAGGAGGCCGGTTGGACCGCCGCCGACACCCGCATCCTGTCTGCCTACAAGCAGGACCAGCCCAACTGCGTCGAGCGCGTCGACGGCGCCGACAGCGCGTTCACCGAGGCCGTGGTCGACGGCCCCGAGGTCATCGACGTCGGAACCGACAACTCGGTGACCGACGCGCAGGACAAGGCGGGGGCCGTCATCACCGCCAACGCCGGAGTGAAGCACTGGATCGTCTGGGGCTGCAACGACGAGAACGAGACCGGCGTCGTCACGGCGCTGCAGAACGCCGGCATCGCGCCGGCCGACATCATCGGCGTGGGACTGGGCGCCTACCTCACCTGCAAGGACTGGAACGCCGGGCAGGAGACGGGCAACAAGTCGGCCCTGTTCATCTCGGGCGTCGAGGTGGGCAAGGCCGCGATGACCTCGATGATCGACCTGCTCCGCAACGGCACCGAGCTGCCGCCGAAGACGGTCGCCAACACCGAGATCGTCGACGCCTCCAACTGGGAGGAGAAGGGCGTCGTCTGCACCTGACGGCCAGGGGGTGGTCGGCGCTACCGACCGCCCCTCCGTTCCCCTTCCCTCCGGCCGCCCGGCGGCCCTCCGCTCGAGAGGAGCACCATGACCGCGGATGCCATCGCCCTGCGGGCGCGCGGGATCACCAAGTCGTTCGGTCCCGTCCGCGCTCTGCGCGGCGTCGACCTCGAACTGCGCGCCGGCGAGGTCACCGCCCTGATGGGCGAGAACGGCGCCGGCAAGTCGACGCTGCTCAAGATCCTCGACGGCGACTACCAGCCCGACGGCGGCGCCCTCGAAATGGCCGGCGCGCCCGTCTCGTTCGCCGGCCCGGCCGACGCGCGCGACGCCGGGCTCCGCGTGATCGCCCAGGAGCCCGAGATCGTGCCCTGGGTCTCGGTCGCAGAGAACATCTACGTGGGCACGCTCGGGGCCGGCGCCTTCCGTCGCGGCGAGCTCGAGCGCCGCGCCGCCGAGGAGCTGCGCCGCTGGGGCTTCCACCGCGTGATCGACCCGCGCACCCTCGGGGCAGACCTCTCGCCCGCTCAGCGGCAGATCGTCGAGATCATGCGCGCCGTCATCACCCGCCCGAAGGTCATCTGCTTCGACGAGCCGACCTCGTCGCTCGGCGACGAGGAGGTGACGCTGCTGTTCGCCCTGATCCGCGAGCTGCAGAAGGAGGGCGTGGCCATCGCCTACGTCTCGCACCGCATGGGCGAGATCTTCCAGCTCGCCGACCGCATCACCGTGCTCCGCGACGGCGGCTACGTCGGCACGAAGTCGGTCGACGAGACCGACCACGACGAGCTCGTGCGAATGATGGTGGGTCGCGATCTGACGCAGTTCTTCCACCGCGAGCCCGCCGCCCTCGGCGACGTCGCGCTCGAGCTCGTCGACGTCTCCAACGACGAGGTGCACGACATCTCGCTCAGCGTGCGCGCCGGCGAGGTGGTCGGCGTCGCCGGTCTCGTCGGAGCGGGTCGCAGCGAACTCATGAAGACGATCGCCGGAGACCTGCCGGTGAGCTCCGGCGAGATCCGCGTGCGCGGAGCCCTCACACGGATCCGCAGCCCCCGCGACAGCATCCGCGCCGGCATCGGCTTCGCTCCCGAGGAGCGCAAGGCCGAGGCGCTTCTTCTCGAGCGCAGCGTGCGCGACAACGCCGCCCTGGTGGTGCTGCGCAGACTCGCGCGCTGGATCTTCGTGAAGGATGCCGCGGAGCGCGAGCTCGCGCAGGGATACATCGACTCGCTCCGCATCCGCACCCCCGGTCCCGACCAGCTCGTCGGCCGGCTCTCCGGCGGCAATCAGCAGAAGGTCGTGCTGGCGCGCTGGCTGGCGGCGAGACCGAAGATCCTGCTGCTGGACGAGCCGACCCGCGGCATCGACGTCGGAGCCAAGGCCGAGATCTACGCGATCATCGACCGGCTGGCGCACGAGGGGGTCGCGGTCATCGTCGTCTCGAGCGAACTCCCCGAGGTGCTCGGCGTCTCGGACCGCATCTATGTCATGGCCCACGGGCGGATCACGGGAGAGCTCCCGCGCTCGGAGGCAACCGAAGAGAGCATCCTGGCGCTCGCGATGGACGAGGAGGTCGCCGCATGAGCGACAGCAGTCTCAAGGTCTCGACGACCACCACCACGGTCGAGCACGACAGGCCGTCGGCTTTCCGCCGGTTCATCGGCGGGGTCGGCGTGCAGAACGTCTCGCTCATCATCGCGATCGCCCTGGTCGTCGCGGTGATCGGCATCCAGAACCCGCTGTTCTTCAGCGTCGGCAACCTCAAGGTCATCGGCACCGCGATCGCGATCATGGGTCTGCTCGCGGTCGTTCAGACCATCGTCATCATCCTGGGAGCGCTCGACATCTCGGTCGGCTCCATCGCCGGATTGACCTCGGTCACCTCCGCGATGATCTTCACGGCGGCCGGACCCGCCCTGGGCGTCGTCGGCGCCATCGGCATCGGCATCCTCTGCGGACTCGTGAACGGCTGCATCATCGTCTTCGGACGCGTGAACCCCGTGATCGCGACCCTGGCGACGCTGGCCGCCTTCAAGGGCGTCGCGCAGCTGATCTCCGACGGGCGCGCCCAGGGCTACACCGGCGCCGATCCGTTCTTCGTGTTCCTCGCCCGCGGTGGCGTCGCCGGAATCCCGACGCTCATCCTGGTGCTGCTGCTCGTCGCGGCACTCGCCCACGTGACGCTGCGGTACACCACGGTCGGACGCAACATCTACGCCGTCGGCGGCAACAACATCGCCGCCCGTCTCGCCGGCATCGACATCAACCGGTACATCATCGGCGTCTACATGGTCACCGGTGCGATCGCCGCGATCGCCGGCATCCTCATCACCGCCCGCACCGGTTCCGGGCAGCCGATCTCGGGATCCGAGGGACTGGAGCTGCAGGCGATCACCGCCGCGGCTCTCGGCGGCGCGGCCCTGAAGGGCGGCAAGGGCACGATCCCCGGCACCATCCTCGCCGTCATCCTGCTCGGGGTGCTCACCAACGGCATGACCATCCTGGGGGTCAACACGTTCTGGCAGAACGTCGCCCAGGGTGCCCTGCTCGTGATCGCCGTGGTCATCCAGCAGCTGCGGTCCGGCGAGCGCCGCATCGGCATCCCCGGCTGACCGGGCGAGGATCGATCACCGTCCCGGCGGTCCGTCGAGGACCGTCGGGACGTCCTCGAGGAGCGGCAGACGCCCGGCGAAGGACGGATGCTGCGAGGGGAGTTCAGATCCGTCGCGGTGCGACCAGTACCGCGTCTCGCACCGGCCGGGCGGCGGCTAGGGTGGCCGCATGCAGGAGAGCGACGACATTTCCACGTCCACACCGCTGGACGGGTGGTTGGCCGAGCTCGGCCGACCGCACGGCGCTCCCGGCGGGGGTGCGGCAGCGGGGGTGATGCTCGGCATCGCCGCGTCGTTGCTGCGCATGGTGGCCGAGTACACGCCCGACGACGACCGGGCCGCGCGCTGCGGCGAGCGGCTCGCCGACGTTCGCGCCGAGGCCCTCGCCGCCGTCGAGGCCGACGGCGTCTCCTCGGCCGGGTTCGGTGCGGCGCTCGCCCTTCCGGCCGACGACCCGGACCGCGATGCCCGGGTGCGGGATGCCGCGGTCGACGCGGCCGTATCGTCGGTACGGCTCGGCGACGTCGGCATCC
Organism: Microbacterium martis; assembly: GCF_047246685.1. NCBI lineage: Bacteria > Bacillati > Actinomycetota > Actinomycetes > Micrococcales > Microbacteriaceae > Microbacterium > Microbacterium martis. The sequence goes on from NZ_JBFOKT010000002.1 coordinate 563,799, forward strand.
GCCTGATTCCCGAGATCCGGCTGCTCGCCGACATCGGGAACCCGCACCTGACGGCGGATCTCGCCGTCGCGTCGGAGGCCCTGCGCGCCGGGATCTCCGGGGCGATCATCAACCTCCGCTCGAACGTGCGCGTCGCGCAGAAGCATGAGGGATCGCCGGCGGAGGTGTCAGCGCTGCTCGACAGCGCAGCACGGATGACCGCAGCCCGAGACGAGGTCGCAGGCATCGCCGTCGACCTCTCGGGCGACGACGGCTAGGCCGGGTCAGGCCGTCGCGAATCGGATGAGCGTCGAGACCGCGAGCACGACCACCACGACACCGACGAGCAGGTCGGTCCAGGTCGCCAGGCTCTCCTGCGCGTTCTTGGCCTTCTTGGCCACGTGCATCGCGCCGGCGAGCAGCAGGAACACGCCACCGGCGAGACCGGCGGGGACCGCCCAGCCCTCGACGAGGGCGAGCAGACCGGCGAGTCCCATGCCGATGTTCGCCGTGCCGAGCTCGCGGGTCAGCTGCTTCTCCTGCACGCTCGCCTGCGCGGAGCCCAGGATCGCCGTCGTCGGGCCCTTGCCCGACACCTGGGCGACGCCGGCGACGAGCAGACGGGTGCCGACGCCCCAGAACACCCACCACTTGCCGAAGACGAGTATCGGGTCGCCGCCGACCGTGGCGAGCTCGATGATGCCCGAGACGATCGGCAGCACGACCGTCTGCGCGATGACGAGAATGAAATACCCCACGGCCACGCTCCCTCTCAGCGAGTGCTAGCAGAAGGGTACAGTCCCGGCGGGCGGTTGAAGGATCGGCGCCCGCCGGTAGTCTCGAGATTCACATCCAGCGGGGCGGATGTCGAGGCAGAGGGAGCAGGAATGCGCATGACGGCGGGAATTCTCTGGAGTGCGACCGCTCTCCTCGTCGCGGCAGGCGCGGCGATCGCGGTGCCGACGACGCTCCTCGCCGGCCCGGCATCCCTCCTGACCGTGGCATCGGCGCTGCTCGCGCTCGGAGCCATCACCCTCCTTGCCATGGTGATCGTGACCCTGCCGCGGCGCGAGGCATACGAGGGAGCCGGTCCGATCGACCATCTGCCCGCCGTCATCGCGTGGCCGGTCCGCTTCGGCTGGTGGATCGGAGGGCTCGCCGTCGGACTGGCGCAGCTCGGCATGCTGGTGACGACGCCGGGAGGCGGATCGGTCACCACCAACTCGCGGTTCGCCCTGTGCATCATGGCGGTCTTCGGCATGGTGGCGACCCTGTTCGCCGCGCACGCACTGCCCGGCGCGGCGATGGTGGCGCTCTTCGCTCTCTGGGGCGCCGTGATCGCCATCGCTCTCATGCGAGGCATCGTCGGGATGATCGCCCGGCTGAGTCGCGCCTGACTCCCTCGGGCCGGCCCGCTATCGCCGGGGCGGTGCCACCTCGGCGAGGTAGTCGAGGACGCCGCGGTTGAAAGCGGCGGGCTGCTCGAGGTTGGCGCCATGGCCGTCGTTGCGGATCACCGCGGCGCGGCCCCGCGGAGCGAGAGCGGCCGAGGCGCGGGCGTGAGTGCTCGGCCACAACTCGCTCTGCTCACCGGCGACGAACAGCACCGGCGTCTCGGTGCGAGCGATGACCGCACGCCAGTCGCGGGTGGCGTGGTCGTGCAGCAGGGTGAGCTCGCCCGGGGTGAGCTCGCGCTCGCCCGCGCTTCCCAAGACGCGCAGGAGCCGGACGAGACGCATGCCCCGGCGCCACATCGGCGTTCCCCTGCCGGTGTCGGGAACGCTCGTCGCGAAGAAGGTGTCGACGTTGGACTCGTCGTAGCCGTAGAAGCCGTGCGTCCAGTCGGCCGTGTTCAGCATCTTCGGCGTCTGATCGACGATGACGATCGCGCTGAGGGCGACCGAGCCGAACTGCTCGACGTACGACCAGATGGTGTTGCCGCCCATCGAGCCGCCGATCAGGACGACGTCGGTGAGGTCGAGGGCGGTCAGCACGTCGTGCACGTCACGACCGCGTCGCGCCATGTCGACGCCGGATGCCGGGCGCTCGCTCGCCCCGTGGCCGCGGACGTCGACGGCGATCACCCGGTAGCCCGCCGCCGAGAACGGTGCCAGCTGATACCTCCAGCTCGTCGCCGCCGCCTTGAATCCGGCCAGGAGCACCACCGGCCGACCCGACGGGTCGCCGTGCTCGGTGTAGTCCAGTCGCACGCCGTCATCGGCGATCACGGTCGGCATCGCGCCTCCTCTCGGTCGCGGGCCGCGAGAGCGGCTCGCACCCGATCCAGTGTAAGGAGCCGCTGCCGTCGCATCCGAGAACGGACAGGGGTGCGCTCCCGAGCCGCGGTGTCTAGGATCGCCGCATGCGCAGACTCGTGGTGTCGGTCCTCACATCGCTCGACGGTTACTACGAAGGCCCCGGCACGGATCTCAGCGGGATGCCCTTCGAGGATGCCTTCGACACGCACAACCTCGGCCTGCTGAGACGTGCGGACACGCTCGTGTACGGCGGCACCTGGTTTCCCGACAACTGGAACCACTGGACCGCGGTCGCCGCCGACCCGTCGGCGAGCGACCGCGATCGCGAGATCGCGTCGATCGTCACCTCCATCGACGCGGTGGTCATCAGCGACACCCTCACCATCGCCGACGACGCGCCGTGGGCAGCGACGACGCGCGTCGTCGGGCGGACCGACGGTCCGGCCGAGATCGAGCGGCTCAAGCAGCAGGACGGGGGCGATCTGCTCATGTTCGGCAGCGCCACGACGTGGAACCCGCTCTGGGAGGCCGGTCTCGTCGACGAGCTCATCGTGCTCGTCGGTGCAGCGCTGCTCGGCGACGGCTCGAAGGTGTACGACGGGGCCCCTGCGCGACTGCACCTCGTCAGCGCGAGCGTACTGCCGGAATCGCAGCTCGTCGAGCTGCGCTACCGCCCTGCGACGAGCGACGACTGAACCGGCATCCTGTCAGTCGCGATGGTCGGAGGCGATCATCTGGTTGATCATGCGACCTCCGCGATCAACTCACCGTGAAACCAAGTGCCGGGGCGTGTCTTTTCACGGTTAGTTCGCGTTGTTCGCGGCCCGTTCGCCGGCCGGACGGCAGCGACGATCGGATCGGGCCACGATAGTCGTGTGGGTCTCCGCCGCCCGCGGGAGGCTGGATGGCGAAGGAGGGCACGTGATCGGATCGCTGAACCGAGTGCTCGAGCAGGTCGAGACGCACCTGTCCGAACGGATCGATGTCGCCGCACTCGCCAAGGAGGTCGGAACGACCGAGTATCACCTGCGGAGGATGTTCTCCTCGCTGGCAGGGATGCCGCTGTCGGAGTACATCCGCCGACGTCGGATGACGCTCGCCGCAGCCGATCTGCTCGGCACCGACGACCTGCTCGACATCGCCGTGCGCTGGGGATACGGATCGACGGAGGCGTTCACTCGCGCTTTCCGCTCGGTGCATCGCGCCTCACCGATGGATGTGCGCCGACGCGGCGGCCCCTTTCGCACACAACCGCACCTCAGGTTCCGCCTGACCGTCGAAGGGATCACCCCCATGGACACCCGCATCACCGATCGGCCCTCGTTCCGTCTGATCGGACACGCCGCACGCGTGCCCCTCATCCACGAGGGCGTCAATCCGCACATCCAGGCGCACATCGCCGGAATCCCGGTCGCCGAGCACGCTCGCCTGAAAGCACTCGGCACCACCGAGCCGACGGGCCTGCTGCAGGTCAGCGCCGACGTCGACCCCGATTACACCGAGGGCAGCGAACTCACGTACCTGCACGGTGTCGCCGTGGACGACGAGCTCGATGTGCCCGCGGATCTCGACATCATCGACGTGCCGGCCGGCGCGTGGGCCGTGTTCACCGCGAGCGGCGCTTTCCCCGACGTGCTGCAGGAGACGTGGGCGACGACAGCCACCGAGTGGTTCCCCTCGAACCCGTGGCGGCTCCGGCCCGGACCGTCGATCGTGTCGATCCTCGATCGTTCGGACGATTTCCGCACCGCGACCTGCGAGCTCTGGCTGCCGGTCGAGCGCGACTGAGCGTCGGCGGCATGGGCGGCATCCGGGCCAGGGTTCCGCGGCATCCGCGGTTTCACCTGTCGGGGGATAGCCCGATTGTCGGACCGATCCGCCTGTTTTCGCCCTGCATCCGTGCTTTCGTCCGACATCCGTAACCGCACGCAAGAGTGGGCGGACACAGGAAAAGGCCGCCGCCTCCCGAAAGGAGACGGCGGCCTCTGCGACACGCGGAGAGAGACCTCAAACAGGCATCACCCGAAATCGCCGCCCGGGGCCATGTCCATGAAGCGGGAGTAGTGCCCCTGGAACGCGACGGTGATGGTGGCGGTCGGGCCGTTGCGGTGCTTGGCGACGATGAGGTCGGCCTCGCCCGGGCGCACGTCTTTGTCGTAGACCGACTCGCGGTGCAGGAGCATGACCATGTCGGCATCCTGCTCGATCGAGCCCGATTCGCGCAGGTCGCTGATGGCGGGCTTCTTGTCTTGCCGCTGCTCGGGGCCACGGTTGAGCTGCGACAGCGCGATCACCGGAACCTGCAGCTCCTTCGCCAGCAGCTTCAGCGCACGAGAGAACTCCGAGACCTCCTGCTGCCGCGACTCGACGCGCTTTCCTGACGTCATGAGCTGCAGGTAGTCGATGATGACCATGCGCAGACCCTCGCGCTGCTTGAGCCGACGGCACTTCGCGCGGATCTCGACGAGCGTCATGTTCGGGCTGTCGTCGATGTAGAGCGGCGCGTCGTTGATGCGTCCGCGGGTCGCGGCGACCGTGGTCCAGTCGCGCGGGTCGAGCGTGCCCTTGCGCATGTTCTGCAGCGGGATGGCACCCTCGGCGCTGAGCAGACGCATCGCGATCTCGCTCTTGCCCATCTCGAGTGAGAAGAAGATCGACGGGAAGCCGTGACCGATGGATGCCGCTCGCGCGAAGTCGAGCGCGAGCGTCGACTTTCCCATCGCGGGCCGCGCGGCGACGACGATCATCTGGCCGCCGTGCAGTCCGTTCGTGAGCTCGTCGAGCTCTTTGAATCCGGTCGGGATGCCGGTCATCGATCCGTCGCGGCCGTTGGCGGCCTCGATCTCTTCGACCGCGGCGTCGACGGCGACCATCAGCGGCACGTAGTCTTCGGCGGTCTCGGAACCCGTGACCGAGTAGATCTCGGCCTGGGCGTTGTTGACGATGTCGGTCGCGTCGCCCTGACCGTCGTAGCCGAGCTGGACGATGCGCGTGCCGGCGTCGACGAGGCGGCGCAGGATCGCGCGCTCCGACACGATGCCCGCGTAGTAGCCGGCGTTCGCGGCGGTGGGAACGATCGAGGTCAGGGTGTGGAGGTAGTCGGCGCCGCCGGCGCGACCCAGCTCGCCGGTCTTGATGAGCTCGTCGGTGACGGCCACCACGTCGGTGGGCTCGCCGTGCGAGTACAGCGACAGGATCGCCTCGAAGATGAGCTCGTGCTTGGGGATGTAGAAGTCGGCGCCCTTGAGCGTCTCGATCACGTCGGCGACGGCATCCTTCGACAGGAGCATGCCGCCGAGCGCGCTCTGCTCGGCGAGTAGGTCGTGCGGAGGGGTGCGCTCCGGCTGGCGCTGGCCGCCCAGGCGCTCCTCCGAGATGTCGGCGATCGACACGCTGTTCCCTTCGATGCCACGTTTGCGTAATGCGCCGCCGTGAGAGCGGAGCCGTGCTCCGGCCCCTTCGGGCCGACGTGCACAGCGAACCAGGAACCCCCGACATCCGGTCGCTCGACCACGGTACGAGCGGGGCGATGCGGGTGCAACACGGCCTGTGGATAACGTTGTGGAGAGCGTGCGGAGAAGGCCGGAGTGTCTGTGCAGAACGGCTGTGGATAACCCGGTGGAGGACCTGAGTATCGGTTGCGTTTTTTCGCGTTGATCTGCGGATTCTGGATTCCCCAGCCTGTGGATGGGAATCAGTTTAAATCGCGCGTTGAAGGTTGACCGGCGGAGAGACCGCATGTGCAGAACCTGGGGAAAGTCAAGCTCAGATTTCCCGGGCGCGTCCCCATCTGACACGGCGCGAAATTCGTCGGAAACCCCCTGGACAGATCCGGCTCGCGGGGGTATCGTCACCGTCTATCGATGGAGATCTGTCGAATACGTGACCTTTTGAGGGGGAGGTTGACGTGGACGCTCGAGCCACCCGACGCGGCATTCCTGCCGGCGTCATCTGGGGTGGCTTCGGCGTGCTCGCGTGGGCGGCTCTGACCGCCCTCACGGGCGGAGGCTCGGCGCACGCCGACGAACAGCCCTCCGGCCCCCTCGACGGGCTTACCTCGCTGGTCAGCGAGACCGTATCGGCCGTGACGGCGCCGGTGACACCCGTCGTCGAGCAGGTCGTCGCACCCGTCGCACCCGTCGTGCAGCAGGTCGTCGCACCCGTCGCACCCGTCGTGCAGCAGGTCGTCGCACCCGTTCAGCAGGCCGCCCCGGCCGTCGTCGACACGGTCACCGAGACGGTCGCCCAGGCGCCGGTCGTCGGTTCCGTCGCCACACCCGTCCTCGAGGCGGTGTCGCACACGACCCAGGCGGTCGTCGCGCCGGTCACCGGCATCCTCACCGACTCCCCCGTCTCGCAGATCACCGACCCGGTGCTCGACCTCGTGACGGGTCTTCCGATCGTCGGCAAGGTCGTCGACGACCTCGGCGCCATCGACCTGATCGACGGTGTCGTCGGCATCGTCGACGACACGACAGGTCTCATCGGCGGCGTCGTCGACGAGACCGTTCCGCCCGTTCTCGAGGCGATCGATCCGGCGGTCCCCGGCGCTGCCGGCGGGCCGCGGGCGCCGACCTCACCCGCCGTGCCGGGGAGAGGCTCCGCCGGTTCCGGAACGACAGCGGTCGCCGTGCAGCCGTCTTCGGCCGCGGCATCCGTGGTTCCCTCGAAGAGGGTTCCCGGGCCCGCGTCCGACCTCTCGGCCTCCGCGGTGATCGCCGCAGAGCACGCGTCCGGCGAGCAGCCGTCGAGCCCGAACGGCGGCGCCGACGTGCCGTCGGGCGCGCCCGCGGGAGCCCCCGTCTCACCCACGTCTTCCGCCGGTCCCGGCGGATCCTCCGCCAGCGTCCACGCTCGCCTCAGCGACGTCGGCGCGCTCCCGCTCTCCGCCTGGGAGCGGGCCTCCGGCTCCACCGACGACGCCCTGCCGACGTCGCCGGTCGCCGACACCGACGTCTCTCCTGACTGACTGACCGTCGCGCCGTCCACCCCACGGACGGCAGATGCCGTGCTGCGCGCGCACCACTCTTCGCGCGCACCCATCCAGACACCCCAGTCCAGTCAGGAGAATCATCATGCGTACGTATCTGAAGCGGGCCCTGTGGGGCACGCTCATCGCCGGCGGGATCACCCTGTGCGGCGCGACGGTGGCCAACGCCGCCGAGACGACCGGAGACGACAGCCTGCTCTCCGGCACCCAGGCGGTGCTTCCGATCTCCGCTCCGATCACCGTGGTCGACAACGCGATCTCGGTGCTCGGCGAGGCGGTCGCGGCACCCGCGCCCGCACCTGCACCGGCACCTGCCCCGGCACCCGCTCCGGCACCTGCACCTGCACCGGCACCCGCTCCGGCACCCGCTCCGGTTACGAGCGGCGAGTCCAGCGTGGCATCGGGTTCGCAGGCCGTCGTGACGGTCGACGTTCCCGTCACCGTCACGAACAACGCGGTGAGCCTGCTCGGCACCTCGTCGAGCAGTGCGCCGGCCGCCCCGCAGAGCGAGGCTCCCCAGGCCCCGACTCCTGCGGCCGGCACGCCCTCGGTGACCACCTCGGGCATCGACGGGCTGCTCTCGGGCACCCAGGCGCTGCTGCAGGTGAACGTGCCGATCACGGTGAGCGGCAACGGCATCTCGCTCCTCGGCGAGAGCGACGTCACCGGCGGCACCGGCAGCACGCCCGCCCCGACCGCGTCCACCCCGGTGATGACCGAGACCGATGGAACGGATGCCGTCGGCAGCGGCACCCAGGTCACCGCCCCGGTCACCGCTCCGATCACCATCGGCGGCAACGCGATCTCCGTCCTCGGAGAGAGCGCAGCCACCGGATCGACCGGATCCACCGCCCCCGCCGCATCCGCCCCGGCCACCCAGGCCGGCACCACGGGTGACGACAGCATCCTCAGCGGCACCCAGGTCACCGCCCCGGTCACCGCTCCGATCACCATCGGCGGCAACGCGATCTCCGTCCTCGGAGAGA